>CANNCA010000001.1 GCA_947503005.1 uncultured Flavobacteriaceae bacterium
GTGTCGCCTTCCGAGGTCAATTTAGAAGTAGGTGAAACTTTCCTGCTCACGGCAACCACTAAGCCAGCGAATGCAACGAACCAAGGGGTGAGTTGGATATCGAACAAACCAGAGATAGCCACCATAGATAACGATGGCCTTGTCACCGCGGTAGCGGCGGGGGCTGTAGATGTAACAGTTGCAACCGATGACGGAGGCTATAATTCCAGTGCCAGAATCAACGTTAGCGGGGGTGTTCCGCCAGAGGTTTCAGTTTACAATGTAGTGGTGTCGCCTTCCGAGGTCACTCTGGGTCTGGGTGAAACATTCTTGCTTTCTGCAACCCCAAAACCTTCCAATGCCACCAACCAAATAGTAAGCTGGTTTTCCAATACCCCTGAAATCGCCTCAATCGATGCAACGGGCCTTGTCACCGCAGCTGGCTTGGGAGCAACTACTGTCACTGTAACTACAGTCGACGGAGGTTATCAAGCGAGTGCTAGAGTGACCGTAGTAGCCGCAGCTCAGAGCAGCGATATAAGTATGTATCCTATACCTGCTACAGGAAAACTTAATGTTGACCTTTCGACCCTTATGGGTAAAGAGGTTGAAATCAAGCTGTACAATCAAAGTAATAAATTGCTCGAAACTTTTAAAGTGGATCAAAACCATCAAGAAGTCAATGAGTTGATTCTAGAGAATTATCCGAAAGGATACTACTATCTTTTGTTTCAAACAGATGAAAATGTCTCGGCAAAGCCGATCATCATAAATTAAAAAAAGCCCTGATTGAAATCAGGGCTTTTTCATTCAATTTATTATATACCTAACAGTGAAGCTGGCAATTTAAATCCATTTTTCTATTATTATCCCGATGAATGGTATAGCGGTTTTTATCGAAAACAAACTTGGTAGTCGGAAATAGAGCAAATGGTCGATGATTGGCAATAAAATAGGTGATTTAACGGAGTAATTATTCCAATAATCGAGCTTGTAAAATTCTACTAGACTATCTTATATTAATTAACCAACTGATTGGTCTACAACTGCATTTCATCGAATTATGGGAATAGAAGGACTAAAATAATTATTAAACTTTCTAAAATCTTTGCCTTTTCTATATCAAATTCTTTTTGTGTAATGACGCATGCAATAAAATTAACCCCTATTGATTAAAAAGATTAAATCATGGAAACTAGTATATATTAGGGGCATTTTATTCTATATCCTTTAATTGTATAGAAAGTGCTTTTGTAGACAATTGTACTTCTATCAATGATAAGACCAATGAAATCATCAAAGCTAAAAGACTGGCACCGAAGATTACATTCGCCCAAAAAGGTATGTCCACATAAATCAATGCCATTGTAATAACAGCTAATAAAAAGCTGAAGATTGCTGCTGCTTGCATATTCTTGATGATGGTCAATCTTTTGCTAAGCTTTTTAACCTGTAACCCAACTGATTCTGATTCTGTTTCTTTATATTTTTGGTGTAGCTGCCTAATTAATGCCGCTATCGCCAAATATCTTGCATTATATGCTAGCATCGTTAGCGATATAGCTGGAAAAAGAAGTGCGGGAATACTCAATGTTAACTCCATATACTATTTTTCAACGGCAACTGAACTTGATCTATCCGCGACAGGAAAATTCTCGGGAATAGGCTGAGTAACCTCACCCGTAGCCGCCCATTCAGTGCCGCGTAACATGGTGGTCAAAAAACCAACGCAGTTTACCGAGTAATCAGCATGCCCCATGATATTATGAAAAATACGCCCTTTACCATAATTCAACACCATCAAAGCAGGTTCATGTCTACCAGTACCCTTGTTGTTCGAATCTGCATAGGCAGTTGCTAATATTTCCATATTTTCAGCAGGGCCTCGGAGGCTATTATAGAGTTCGTCTTTGGTGTGCATCCAAACCTTGGGCATACCGTTAGTTATCGGATGATCTAAGTTTCGAACTTGTATTTGATATTCACTTTGTGGGCCATGGGCGCCCCCAGGACCCGGGGTTTCATCACGGATTAATTCTCCCGCGTCATTATAATAAACATATGGACCATCTTTTTCAGTTCGGTCGCCCCAACCGCCAAGACCGATCATCTTATTATAGGCTTTCCATTCTGGGAAGGAGTTATCCGCAGCATGAAAAACAACCAGTCCGCCACCGTTTTCTATGTAAATTTCAAAAGCCTTTTGAGTTTCTTCTGGCCAATCCGCAGCATTCCATCCAAAATTGGAAATGATTACGTCATATTTTGAAAAATCAGGATTGAAATCTGGATCCGTTTTAGGTTTTTCCAATGCTATAGTCGCTGCGAGGCCTTCGATAGGAAATTCGGAAATGAATTCCTCTCCTTTCCAGGTATAGGCCGAACGTTGAACGTCTACAGAGAACAAGCCAGTTTTCTCCAAATGATTTTTTAGCATAACCGTTATTTTAGGCCATTGCTCATGGTTATTTTGACCATCAATAATGAGCGTTTTGATAGTTGCCGTTTCTTGGGAGTTCAGCAAAACTGAAAGAGCTAGGAAAAAGAATAAAAGAGGACGCTTCATGTTACTATTTTTAAGTTTTTAAAGATACGATTTACAAAACCGGAAACATAACTACGCTATTTTTCGAATCGGAATCCATATTTCTTCTTCGGAAGATGGATCATTGTTCTTGTAGTTTGCGCCCAATACTTCAAAGTGTGGACGACTGTCCAAAATATATTCGGAATTCGGCAACCATTCGCCAAAAATAAACTGTATGGTTTTTGGAAAATCACTTGATGGGCCTTTATGAAGAAAAATTGCGTAGAGCCCTGATTTCAGTATAAATGAATCAAAACCAAATGGTATATTCTCATGATTTTCGACTTCTATCGCAGCCCATTTGGTAAATTCCGTATTAGGATTGAACTTTTCAAAATACACTTGGTTATCGTATATTTGAACGGAGTACAAGTCGGTTCCGACCCCGTTTTCAACTAACGATTTGTGCGTCATAAAGTCTTTCCAAAGGTTCGAAGTTTTGTTGTTACTCAATGATATCCGTACTGATTTGCCAACTAGAAGTTTAGCGGGCAAAGTTTCGATTCTTGACTTCAATAAATGAGGATTTAAATTTGTAAAAAATTAATTGCCAGGAAGAATTTGGAAATCATTTTCAGGTATATACCATAAATCTTTTTCAAGATCCACGCCTCCTCCCATTTCTTTCATAACTACACGATCAATGATAAATATTCCTGTCTTAGCCATGTTTTCAAAGTTATCAAGACCATCGTTCGGAAAATTAACACGGGTTCGATGAATATTGAACTTATCGGAGAATTTTCGTCCGAAAGCCTCCTCAATTCCATTTTTACCGTACATAAAGCCAAGAAGTCCACCCCAAGTGGCCGTTGGGTTGTCAGAATCCCATCCGGCTAATGCTCCTATTTTAATGGTTTCCTTTAGGTCGCCTTCGCCGTACAAAAGGCTTACGATGCTAGCCGCAAAATTAATACCTCCAACAAAACACCCATTACAAAATATGTTTTTTGATGTGATTTTGTACCCATCCATTTGATTTACTTGGTAACGCTCATAGACTGCATCGCGAGCCTCTTCCCAAGAAACACCTTGCTGATATTGACTTTTTACAAAATCGTACATTTTTGCGGAATATGAATCCGTTGGCAACCGTTTTCGGGCTTCTTCCGCCATCCAAAGAATTTGTTCCTTTCTTGAAAGAGATTCATCAACTCTTGAGGCCAAAGAATACATGATAACGTAGAATTCTGAAATCCATGCTGCATTTTCTCGAGCGGTTGTGCGTATGGGCAAATGTGACATCTTTAGGGCAATATCTGGTCGTGAGGGAGAAAAGAATCCGAATATCTCAGTGGTCAATTGTGCGTCGATCATTTCATGATAATTATCGTAAACAGTATCCTTAGTGATTTCGGGATCACTTGTTTCGGGCGGAATCCTACCCTGTAGCATCAACTCAAGGGCACGCTGATTCGCTACCCATAAATAGTTTTCCTCTTCATGCATTAAATGTTTTAACCACCCTTCACGAATTTGTTCGCCAGTCAAGATGCTTGTTTGATTGCTATGCAATAAATGCTGATACATATATTCAATGTCCGTATCGTCATCAGCTCCCCAAACCTCATTTTCCCCTCTAAAAACGAAATCTATGGTTTCTGATAAGTCACTTGGAGTATTACCGGACCAAATATTAGGCAAATCTGGTTTGCCCCAATCTTCTCTTGTGTAGAAATAACCTGTTTTGGTTTCTCCGATGTTGCCTACTTTATCCATTTCGGTAACCAAGCCTGTCCAGTTGGCAATACATTGTGCTAGCCAAAAACCATACAATCTGTCGGCATATGCTGCCCTTGAGATTAGTTGATCACCAGGTTTTGGGTTGTACGGCTTATAGGTCAACGTTGAGTCCTTCAGCGAGTTTTTACTCGTTGGGGTATCAGTTTTTCTATCCTGCTTACAGTAACACAATGCAAATAAACTTACTATAATTACTAAATTTCTATATGAGCTTAATGTCATTTACTTCTTGAAATAAAAATATTGAACAAAGGAGGTTAAAGATGCAGTTTAATTTTTTACTGAAAAATAATCTTTGGCTAAAATTAGGATTTATATAAATATTTATATATTCTTTTGCGTATCTACTTAAATTTTTGTTAATTTATTGACATATAACCAACTAAACAATAAATAAAATGGAAGAGTATTTACCATTAATCATTCAATTGGTTACAGGTGCCCTAGGAGGCAACGTAGCTGGAAAGTTATTAAAGAATTTATCTCTTGGTACCGTTGGCAACTCAATTGCCGGTATTCTTGGCGGTGGCCTTGGAGGTCAACTTCTAGGGATGCTGGGGATGGGAGCAGGAGCAGCTGCAGGAGCCGATGGAGGAATGGATATGTCTGCAATATTAGGAAGTGTAGCAGGTGGAGGCGTAGGTGGAGGAGTTCTAATGGCCATCATTGGTGCCATTAAAAACGCCATGTCAAAATAAGAATAACAACGATAACTAATCAACCCGCCCAGTTTTTTATAAACGGGTGGGTTTTTTAATGTCGTACATAGAACAGCTATTTTTGATAAATAACTAAAAGAAAAAAATGAAGTTTTTATTATCAGTCGCCATAATAGTTGTTTTTCTAAATTGTAACGGGCAAAAAACCTATGAGATAGGGGAAGTCAAAACTCCGAAAGGCGATATTCTTATTAGGCTTTACGACGAAACACCAAATCATAAGAAAAGTTTCATTCAATTGGCGAAAGATGGTTATTGGGATTCGTTGAGCTTCAATAGGGTAATTCCCAATTTTGTTGCCCAAGGCGGATGCCCAGATACCCCCGAAGGTTTCAAGGATCCCGAATATTTGTTAGAACCCGAATTCAATGAAAAACTATTACATGAATATGGTGCCCTAGGAGCAGGAAGGGACGGCAACCCTCAAAAGCTTTCGGCACGCTGCCAGTTTTACATTGTACAGAACAAAGAAGGAGAACATCGTTTAGATGGTGATTATACAGTTTTTGGAAAAGTTATCAAAGGAATGGATATTGTTGATGCTATCGTAAATGTAAAAAGAGATTCCATAGACCAACCATTAGAACCAGTCACCTTGGATGTAAATATTATCATTAAAACCAAAGCAGAATTAAAAGCATTGGGATATACCCCCTAATTGATTAACAAGAACTATTCATCCCATTTCCAGTCCCCACCGATAATCAATTTTTCCTTTAAGTTGTTTTTGATCATAAACTCCTTGGTGGTTTCACTATCCATTTTCGTGGCTGGAAGTTTTTCTGCATTGGCCAAACCATATAGCATCATAGTACCAAAACGAGCGGTATTGGTAATATGTTCTTTGTTGACCAAGTTGAAATCATCACAATCAGAATGGTAGCAGCCATAAATAGAACGATCTAAATTACTATGAACCGATAGAATTGGAACACCTTCTAGCATAAACGGTTGATGGTCGCTGTGAAGTCCTGATTTGTTCGAAAAGTTGTTTTGATAAACGGTGTCGTGTTTTTGAATGGCGGCACCTAAATCCTTGAAGAAATTTTCGTCATCTAATTGTCCCCCAGCGTTCATTCCAATAGGGTTACCAGACATATCAAGGTTCATCATGTATTTGATGTTATCGATGGTTTTACTTGCTATGGCCTCGTTTACCAAGTGTTTAGAACCTAGCAAACCCTGTTCTTCACCCATGAACATAACGAATTTTACCGTTCTTTTAGGCTGAAGTTTGTTCGCCTTAAAGGCTCGGGCAATATCTAAAACCGCAAAGGAACCTATGCCATTATCAATGGCTCCAGTGGCCAAATCCCAAGAATCTAAATGACCACCGATAAAGATTTCTTCCTCGGGAATTTCACTACCCCTTAAAGTAGCCACCACATTTCTAGCTTTAATGACTTCGCTTTTATTGGTCATTTTTATTTCAGCAGTAGCTTTTGAAGTTTTTAAAGTCTCTTTAAGCGCCATACCGTCTTCCATGCCGATACAAACTGCAGGAATAGTAATCAGTTCTCCTGTAACCGAGGCGGTTCCTGTCAATAATACACCATTAGGTACTTGATTGATAATAATGATGCCAATTGCACCATATTTTATGGCCAAGGCGGTCTTTTCACTGCGATGCAAATTGGTCAAACCTTCTTCGCTTCCTTCCAAAATGCTGATATATACCAACGCAATTTTTCCTTTTACCGCCTCTGAATTGACTAGGTAATCTGCTTTTAAACCATTGCCCATATCAACAATTTCTCCAGTAACTTCGGCTTGTACAGGGGAATGCCCTAAAGTAACCACTTTGACCGGTTCGTTGTTTATATCAAGGGTCACTTGATCACGGGCCCACGCCTCCACTTCAAATGTTTGGTATTTGACATCTTCGAAGCCGTATTCCTTGAATTTGTTGAAAGTATACTCTTCCGCTTTTGCCCCGTTTTCAGAACCGGTCAATCGATGTCCAATGGTTTTCGTCGCCTCTTCTAAGGTGCTGTAGGCTTTAGAATTTTGTTGAATTTCAGTATCAAGCCTTGCAAAGAGCTCATCTTGTGTTTCTTCTTTGTTGGTTTCGGTGCAGGATATGGCAAGTGCTGTAAGTAGTATGAATAGATTGATTTTCCGCATTTTAAGTTTTCGTTTTATTAGGATTTTATTTTTTCTCCGCCCTGAATCTGTAGTTCACTTTTTTTGATTTGACTGTTCAATTTTGGGACTTCCACTTTAATGAAAGTCTCAAACTTTTTGTTAGCATTCTCCAAACGTTTATTGAAGATAGCGTATACTTCTCTTTGTTGGTCCGTGGGTTTGAAATCGACACCAAAACCACCGATATCACTAGCTAAGGCGCTCAGTCTACCATAAAGTTTCATAGGTGAGCGAAAGGCATCCTCACGTGCTCCGGTCAAATGAATATCATACAATGCCGCGGCAATGGATTGGGCAGAATTGAATAAATCTCTTGCTTTTTTCTTATCAGATTGCTTTTTCAATTTTGGAATGACCTCCTGTAATTCACTTTTGATGTCCTCGATGGAGTTAATCATGGTCACGGCAATGTTCATCGCATCACGAAGTTCCAATGAGAAGGCTACCTGTTCTTCGATATCGTCAATCGTTCCTTCGGTGGAAGGGTCTTTTAAGACTTCCAGTTCACGTACAAATTCTTGATTACCCACTAGCAACTTAACTTTATAGGTATCTGGAACTACTTTTGGGCCGTACTGGCCGCGCATTAAATCCAAATCCCAAGTGACCAAAGGGCGCCAACCTTCACCGTTCAGTTGTACCCAAGGTCTGCCTGGTGGAGTGGTTTTGATTTTGGCTTTGTAGGTAGGTTCATATCTTAAATTCCACATGACGCGATGGATTCCTTCGGATTGCTTTCCTTCCAAAGTCCGAACAATTTCATTTTCTCCTTTAATAATTTGAATCTCCACTTTTTGGTCTGTACTATCTTTCAAATAATAGTGGATTTCCGCCCCGTAGGCAGGATTCTTTCCAGAATTAAAACTGGGGCCATCGGTTTTGATGCTTTGTACGTTTTGAAAACGATAGGCTTGCCGCAGACTAAAAAGATGGGCGTCCTTTCCTTCGGCGTCGATATCGAATTCGCGCAAAGGAGAAATATTGTCCAATATATAATACCCCCTTCCATAGGTGCCGACCACCAAATCATCGAAACGTTCTTGGATTTCCATCCAATATACCGGTGCGGGTGGGAGATTGTTTCGCAAGCGCATCCAACTTTGACCGTCATTGTGCGAAATGTAAATGCCGTTATCAACACCCAAATACAACATCCCCTCACGTTTTGGATCTTCTTTGATAACATGGGCAAAACTGTGAACCGACCGTGGAACGGTGCCGCTTATTAACTTCCATGTTTGACCATAATCTTCGGTCTTATAAACATACGGGTCAAAATCACCCATTTGGTGCAGGTCGACGGTGATATAGACCGCACCTTTTTTATAGCGGGAGGTTTCGATATTGGCGATAGTACCCCATTTGGGTAAATCGGGAATATTCGCCGTGACGTTCGACCAATTCGTGCCACCATCTTTGGTCACTTGTACTTGCCCATCGTTACTGCCTGTCCAGATGAGTCCGGGTTCTAGTTTAGATTCTACGATGCTAAACAATGTAGCCCCATCAAAAGTCATCAAATTATCCACCGCAATACCGCCGGAACTTTGTTGGTGAGATTTATCGTTCAAGGTTAAATCAGGACTTATTACCTGCCAACTTTGGCCGTCATCATCGCTTTTATGCACGAATTGGCTACCCACATAAACGCGGTGTTTGGTATGGGGCGAAAAGGCTAATGGAAAATTCCAATGCCACCGATATTTCATATCTGCAGGAGCCCACCCGTAACCTGCTTCGGGCCAAACACGGACATCTCTAGCATGCCCTGTTTTTGTGTTGTAGCGCTGCAAGCCACCGTCGTAACACCCCGACCAAACGATGTCATTATCAAAGGGGTCAGGTTGTGCAAAACCACTTTCGCAACCACCAACGCCATGCCATAAACCGACCGGAATATAACCTTGTCGACTATTGCTCGGCCCCTTATACGAGTACCCGTCTTGTCGATTTCCATAAACATTGTAAGGTATTTTATCATCCACAGAGACATGGTACATCTGAGCAATCGGGAGTACGATTCGGCTAAAGGTTTTACCATGGTTCAAACTGATACTGGCACAACCATCGTGCGCCACCATAATTCGGTTTGAATTGGTAGGGTCTACCCAAATATCGTGATTGTCGCCGCCCGCTTTGTAACCTGCATCGATGGTTTTTCCACCGTCTTTCGATATGCTGAATTTGACGCTTGCAAAATAAAGTTCGTTCGGGTTAGAAGTCGAAACAGCCATTCTGGTGTAATATGGAGCACGTTCTGCAATGTCATGGTTTCGTGTTTGAAGTGTCCAAGTATCGCCGAAATCTTCCGAACGATACAAAGCGGGACTATCAATTTCAAATAGCGCGTAAACAATATTGGGTTCGGAATGAGCGATGGCGACCGCCGTTTTTCCAACGGGATTGTCTTCTCCCCCAGGGAGTCCTTTTTTTGATAATGCTTCCCAAGTATCTCCTCCATCCAAAGAACGATAAACGCCTCCTCCTGGCCCACCACTTCGTAATCCCCAAGTATTAATATGAATGGACCACATGCCTACTAAAAGCCGATCCGGATTTTTAGGATCGAGCGCCAGTTCAGCTGCCCCGGTATTTTCGTCAACAAAGAAAATTCGTTTCCAAGTTTTGCCTCCATCTGTTGTTTTATACACACCACGTTCTTGCTGAGGTCCATAGGTATGCCCAAGTGCTGCTACGTAAACGATATCCGGGTTGTTAGGATGTACGATAATACGACCGATGCGCCCTGTTTTTTCAAGCCCCATGTTTTTCCACGTCTTTCCGGCATCTTCTGACTTGTAAATGCCGTCACCCATGGCATGTGCGGGTCGAATTACAAAAGTTTCGCCAGTGCCAGCCCAAACAATATCAGGATTGGTCGGTGTAATCGCCAATGCCCCAATCGATGAAGCATCCTGTTCGTCAAAAATGGGGTCCCAATTGAGACCACCATCCGTTGTTTTCCATAATCCACCAGATGCGGCTCCAATATAATTTATCATGGGGTCACCAGGTACTCCAGCAATCGCAATCGCTCGATTACCTTCAGGGCCAATAAATCGGAATTTAAGGTTTTCGAATTCCGAGGCATCTTGCTGAGAATAAGCTACAATTGGAAGGCATAAAAGAAAAATGATAAAACGTAGTTTGGTCCGCATAGAGTTTTGTTGTGGTTACAAGAATCGTCTTGAAATTTACGAAAATGTTCTGCGATTACAGGTCATTAACTAACCGTAATCCTTAAATTTAGGCGACAAATTCAAATTTTATGAAGTACGAGCAAATTCCGAATTCCCTTTTTAAGAAGAATCGTAAAAAGTTTATGGCACAAATGAAGTCTAAAAGTATTGCGGTTTTCAATTCCAATGATATTTATCCAATAAGTGCTGATAGCACAATGCCCTTTGAACAGCATCGCGATATTTTTTATTTGAGCGGAGCGGATCAGGAGGAAACGATTTTGGTTTTATTTCCAGATGCCATGGATAAAAAACATCGTGAAATACTTTTTGTGAGGGAAACCAATGACCATATCGCCGTTTGGGAAGGAACGAAATTGACTAAAGAAAAAGCCACAGAAGTTTCGGGAATTGAAACAATTTATTGGTTGTCCGACTTCGATAAAATCTTTTTTGACTTAATGACTGAGGCCGATACTATCTATTTCAATACGAACGAGCATTATCGTCAAGCGGTGGAAACGCAGACCCGCGAAGATCGGTTTATTGAAAAATGCAAGAAAGAATATCCGGCACATCAATACGCAAAAAGCAACCCCATTCTTCAAAATATCCGGGGGGTTAAAGAACCAGAGGAAATTGAGCTGATGCAAACAGCGTGTAATATTACCGAAAAAGGTTTCCGCAGATTGTTAGGATTTATAAAGCCCGGGGTTTGGGAATACGAAATCGAAGCTGAATTAGTACACAAGTTTCTTAGAAATCGCTCCAAAGGCTTTGCCTATACGCCAATTATTGCATCAGGAAACAATGCTAACGTATTACACTATATCGAAAATAACCAACAATGTAAAGCGGGAGAACTAATTCTGATGGATGTCGCCGCGGAATACGCCAACTACTCTAGTGATTTGACACGAACCGTACCCGTTAACGGGAAATTTACCAAGCGCCAAAAGGATGTTTACAATGCCGTGCTACGTGTTAAAAATGAAGCGACAAAACTTTTGGTGCCAGGAACTCTTTGGGCCGAATACCATAAAGAATGTGGCAAGATCATGACTTCCGAATTATTAGGGTTGGGGCTATTAGATAAAGCCGATGTACAAAATGAAAACCCTGATTGGCCTGCATATAAAAAGTACTTTATGCACGGTACAAGTCATCATATTGGCTTGAATACCCACGACTATGGCGAACTGAAAACACCGATGAAGGCCAATATGGTATTCACCGTTGAGCCTGGTATTTATATTCCCGATGAGAAAATGGGTATTCGTTTGGAGGATGACGTGGTCATTCAAGAAAGTGGAGAACCGTTTAATTTGATGGCGAATATTCCGATTGAAGTGGAGGAGATTGAGGGGTTAATGCATGCCTAGTGTTTTAGGTCGGGTCCATTCAAAATTTTTGTAAACAAAGAGTGCCAGAATCAGATGACGAATTATTGCAGATGAAAAACAAAGTTTTTATTGCAACCAGCCTTGATGGGTATATTGCCGATGAGAATGGAGAAATAGATTGGCTAGATACTATTCCCGAGATAAATACTATTGATACTGGATATGCTACATTTACTGCAGATATAGATGCTCTGGTGATGGGTAGGATCACTTTTGAAACTGTTTGTGGGTTTGACATCGATTGGCCTTATCAAAAACCTGTTTTTGTGGTAAGTACGACCATAACAGAGATTCCGGTAGAACTAACGGGTAAAGTCCACCTGTTAAAAGGAACATTGAAGAATATTGTCAAACAAATACATCAAAAAGGTTTTTACAATCTTTATATAGATGGTGGACGACTCATTCAAAGTTTTTTGAGAGAAGATTTAATAGATGAAATGGTTATTACGGTAATACCCATTTTATTGGGTGGAGGGTATCCCCTTTTTGGGAAGCTTACGACAAGACTGAATTTTGAATGCCAAGCGACAAAGCTCTATTTAAATGCGGTCGTTCAGAATCATTTTGTGAGGCGTCGTAGTTAGATTAGAGGATTTAAGAGCAGGTCGAAAGTGAATCAATAGAATTATTTATCACTTCTTTCCTCCTTCTGCTTCTTTACCATCTCCTCCACATCTTTTAAAAGCTGTTTGGCATCGTAAACAATACCATCTTTTATCGTGAATTTTACCCCACCTACTCGCTCAACTTTACCAGTCTCATCATTCAATCTAGGGAAACCAGTGCCATAAAGCACTTTTAAGTTTTCAATCGGGTTTTCTTCGATGATGATGAGGTCGGCCAGAAGTCCTGGTCGTACGATTCCAAATTCGATAGGCTTGCCTTTAGGTTCAAAAATGGCTTCTGCGGCATGCAGTGTCGCGCCTCGAATTACTTCTAAGGGATGAAAACCTGCTTCTTGCAACAGTTCCATTTCTTCAATAACCCCGAAACCAAAAAGATTATAAATAAAGGAAGCGTCATCACTAACCGTGACACGTCCACCGGCATTTTTATAGTCGTTTAAGAAAGACATCCATACCCGATAGAAATTCTTCCAGGCCACTTCTTCCCAAGTGGTCCAATTGTAAAAATAGGAGCCATGATCTAGTCGATCTGGTTCGTAAAAGTCGTGCAAGGAGGGGAGCACATATTTGTCCATCCAATCGGCATTTCGTGAGCGCATCACATCACGACCGGCAAGATATGCGGTCATGGTAGGGTCTAAAATAAAATCTTTTTCAAGAAAAGAATCAATGAGTTCGTTCCATTCGTCACTCCCTCTGGGGTGTATTTTATCCCATTGATGGGCTACTTGACTAAAGCGGTCTTGTTCATCATTATAGATCAAATCTCTTGGCCAATGCTGAATATCTTCGTCTTTATAAAGGGATTCAAAAAGTCCATAAAAATGGGTTAGGTTGTGCAAACCCATTTCAGCGGCTTCGCGTGCATTAACACGACCGACCATTAGCTGAGCCAAATGGGCGACGGAACCCATTTTGCGTTTTCGTGATTCATCAATCGCTGCGGCCATAATTTCAGGGTCAAGATTGAAAATTTTAATTCCTTCAGCACCTTTTCCGTTGGCCCAAGCTACCCATTCCCTTGCTTTTTCTGGAGTATGCAGTGGCCCGCCTTTCCAGTCTTTTCCTGAACCCGGAACTTGAAAATTTACAATACGCGGGGCCACGATTTTGTTTGCAGCACTGCGCTTTTTTTCGCTTTCTACCCAGCTTATTTCCCCAGCGGGCACCCCTCGAATTGTGGTTATACCATGGGCCAACCATAGTTTGTATGGATACTCGGCTTCAGGTGCTTTGGGGCCACCACTAACATGCGAATGTAAATTTATAAACCCAGGGAGAACATAGGAGCCATGCGCATCGATTTCCTTTGTCCCTTTTGCAGGGCGGTCTTCGGCATTAATGGGAATTTTAGGAGTGCCAACCAAAACAACTTCTTTGATTTTATTACCCTCAATAACAATGTCAACAGGTCCGTATGGTGGTGCGCCAGTTCCATCAATTAAATTGGCGCCGCGAATTACCATTCTTTCGAAAGGGCCTTCGCCTTCATTTGGTCCTCGGTCGGGAGCCGGTTGTACTTGGGAAATTATAAAAAGAGGAATTGTCAATAAAAGGAAAAAGAGTATTCTTTTCATAAGGGTTGGTTTAGATACGAGGTACGAGTAAATCTAAAGATAGTAAAAAACGTTAATCGTTTTTTCTTAGAAACAGGTTGATTGCAACAAAAGCTACCGAGGCCGGTAACACCCATCCCAAACTAAACTTACTAAAGGGAATATAAGGTTGCAACCCCGCAATGGTTTCTCCTAAACCAATACTCCCAAGAAAATCAGGAATACTAAAAATAATGGTGGTAATCACAACTGCTTTGAAGACTTTTGGTGACCCATATTTCTCGGGCACCACATTCAACAAAATAAGCACAATGGTAATCGGATAAATAAACATCAATGCCGGAACCGCAATAACGATGATAGAATGAAAATCAAGTTGCCCGATTAAAACCCCGACCGTACAAGCAAGAACTCCGGTCGTGACATAGACTATTTGAGAGCCTTTGAATAGACCTTTAAAGTAATCGGCGGTTCCGGTTACGATTCCAACTGCTGTGGTGAAACAAGCTAAGGCTATAAGGATGCTCAACACTTTATTTCCAAAAGCGCCTAAAGATGCTATGCTAATGCCTCGAAGTAGGTTAGCGCGTTGCATATCGCCACTAAGGGTATTGTCAATATCGATATCTCCACCAAAAAAAGACCCTACAGAAATCAAGCCTGCATAAATAAGGAGTAATCCTAGGCCGGCAATAAATCCTGATTTTCGAATCATTTCCTTTTTTGCCTCGAACGATTCGTTCCCTCTAAGGTTCAACGAAATGATGATAACCGCCCCTACAACAACTGCACCTATGGCATCAAAAGTTTGATATCCTTCCAATAAGCCACTCACAACTGGAGCATCAAATTTTGATACATTCATTACTCCGTCTGAAGCAAAAAGTCCAATCCCGATTACCCCAAAAAGCATAATGACAATTAGCGGTGTCAAAAACTTACCGATGAAGCTTAATATTTTAGAACGGTTTAAAACAAATACCAATACCAAAGAAAAATAGATGCTACTGGTCAACAACGGACTCGTACCAAAAGAAGGGTGGATTGCAATTTCATGTGTTGCCGAAGCGGTACGTGGGGAGGGAATGGTAATCGATATTAGATATACGATAATACAATAGATGGTACTGAATGTTGGAGACACTTTTTTACCAAAGTCAAACATCGTACCCTGCAATCGGGCATGGGCTAAAATTCCTAAAATCGGAATCAAGACTGCGGTAATCATGAACCCTAAAGTCACCCAAAACCAATCTCCTCCTGCATTATACCCCAAAAGTGGTGGCAGTAACAAATTGCCCGCCCCAAAAAATAGGGAGAAGAGGGCAAAGGCGGTCACTAAGGTTTCTTTGGTTTTGTTCATTGGTGATTTCTTGATTTAGCATGGAAAGATAACCGAAAATAAATCCGCGCACAAAAGCGCATTTCGTCGTATAAAATTTACCGTTCATCGAATAATATTAATGAGGCATGCAGTTCAACGAAAATCCTTGATAAAACAACTGAGCTGTTCAATAAAGAAATATTCACGGCGTTCTTAAAAGGTACTATTAGAAACAATGTTATGTACAATTGACCCAAATTTTCCAAATGTATTTTCTGGTTCCCAAATGCCAGGATTTACATTACAAAACCTACAAACATGAAAAAAGTATTTTGCAACATTTTCGGACATCACTACTCCGTCTCCAAAAAAGTCACCCAACATATCAAAGAATATAAATGCATTCACTGTGGTAAAGAAGTTACTACTGATGTGAGTGGTAACCTTTCTATTTTGACCCCTGAGTTACAGGATATCAACAAAACCTTAGAAAGTATATATCAAAAAAGACATAGAGCTGCCGAGCAAGCGGCTTAAAATTGAATTGAGCTTAGTATCAACTATGCTTTGGCACCCGAATCCTGATTTTTAAATTTCAGTATTCAAGATTTATTCCCGGAAATTAAGTTAGCTCCGCTACTCTTACCTGTCGTTCGCCCCACAACAGTTTAGAAAGGATTGCGCTTAGTTTTTGGGAATTTTTTATTTCAAAAATTTACATTTCCCCAATTGAAGAACGGGCTCTTTTGTTTAGTTTGTCGTTTTCCCAAAATGGGAAATCATCTTTTCAATCATTTCATCCGTGGCACTATCAGGTAAATCATGGCCCATATTTTCAACCCATAAACTATCAGCATTGGGAATAGAAGCAACTAACTTTTTACCATGTTCAATGGGCATCACAGGATCTTGTTCGCCGTGGATGACTAAGGTGGGAATTGTCAATTTCTTGAGCTTTTCGATTCGCGATTCAGAATTCAAAATAGCAGCATAATGATGTCTAGCCGCCATTAAATTGTAACCATTTCTTTCTTTCAGATTATAGTAAGAGACTTCCGCCATGGTCTTGACATCAATATCGCCTTTAGCCTCGTTCATCAGAATTCTTTTTTGAATGATCTGACGTTTGATTTGACCTTTATTATTTCCTAAAAAACCCTTTTTTAAAACTACGCTTATCATTTTTGGAAGTACGTCGTTCGACATTGGGGGCAAATCCGAATCCAAGACATCTCCTGAAGACATAATTGAGGTCAAGCTGGTTGTCTTTTTAGGATATTCTATGGCTATAATTTGAGCTATCATCCCTCCCATAGAAGCTCCAACGATATGTGCTTTTTTGGTTTTTGTTGCATTTAAAACTGCAACAGCGTCGGTTGCCATATCAGACAAACTATACGGATTTTTCTTTTTCCATTTTTCTTCGGATTCAGATAGACCTGTTCCACGATGATCATATCGAATGACTTCATAACCCGCCTCCATGAGATTTGAGACAAAATCAGTGGGCCATGCCAATGCATCTTGGCCATTTCCCATAATTAAAAGAGCGGTTCCCTTTAGATTACCGATTGGATTGATTTTTTCATACCAGATTTTGTGACTGCCAGATTGTGCAAAACCGGTTTCTCCTTTTATAATTTTTGGGATAGGAGATTTGACCACCATGCGTATGGTCTTTTTGTCTTCTTTGGAGAGTTTGGGAATAGAGGCACAAGAGTTAAACACCAGTATTGGCAAAACAAATACCAAGAATATATTCGTGACTTTAATGAGTGACTTTAGTAATTGTCTTTTCTTCAATTTTTTGATTTTGTTGCTTTCTCTGATTCTTACGATAAAAATACGTGATAAATCCGATGGCCAACAATGTTCCGAACAAGGAGGGCAGGTATTGGCTATGCGGCTGAAATTCATCGTAGACCGTTCCTGTCGCGGCAGCTAATAGTGCCGTAAAAGCGGAAACCATTTTGTAAATGTGTTCATAAAGCCACAGATTTCCATACTTTTTTCGAGGGATAAGATAACGGAGCAAATCATAAAGAACAATTGTAAAGAGGGCTCCCAAGGTGCTATAAATAATAAGTGGCGACCAAATCATACCAATATTCTTGATATAGTATAAAAAATAAATACCTGATGATACTGCAAATAGGCCAACCAAAATGTCTTGAAAATTGATTTTGCAAGTCTTATTTTTTAAAACACGCATTCCCGAATAGGCATTGTATCCACTAAGAATGGTAATCACTAAAAGGAATTGGTTGACCTTAAAAATCAGTACCCCTAAGAGACCTGTAATAACCACGATGGTCAGAAAATAGAGAAAGATAGTTCCGCTTTTTCGATGTGTTTTTCCGCCCTTTGGCGTAGTCAGGGCCACTAGACCTAAGAGTAGAGCAACCATTCCAGTTGCAACGTGAACGATAATATTTGCCTTGTGCCAGAATTCAAAATTTTCCATGAGAATTGTTTTAGCCAAAACTCTTGAAAATGAAAAAGATGTGCGACCCAACCCATTGGCTGAAACCAATTGAGGTTATTTTTTCTTGAATTCGGAAGGAGAGACTCCTGTATATTTTTTGAAGTAACGGTTAAACGAAGATTTCGATTTGAACCCACAATCGAAAGCAATACCTAAGACCGAAAGTTGCTTGTAGTCATCCGAAAGCAATCTTTTCTTGGCCTCCTCAACACGATATTGATTCACAAAATCATAAAAATGGATCTGAAAATGCTGATTGATGACTTGGGAGATATGAGATTGTGAGATTTCACTTTTTTCGGCAAGTAAAGATAAGTTAAGGTTCTCGTTCAAAAAGGGCTTTTCGGTTTCCATATGCTCGGTCAGTTGTTTTGCCAAGCTTTTAATTTTTTCAGGGGTAAGTCCTGATTTAGAGTATAACGCATTTTGATTTGTTTTATCGCCAAGATTTAAACTGGGAATTTTTTGCAACTCGTTATTAGAGAAAATAGCAGTTTGTCGAAATCCATAAAATCCAAAGGCGATTACCATAATACTTAGACAAATGCCAACCAAGGTAAAAGCCTCTTCCACAGGGAGCAATTGAAATTGAACGGCTCCAAAAATCAAGAATGAAGTGGCCAGGAAAAGAATGAAGTACGAGTTCACGATATAACTCACCCATTTCAGGTTTACCTTTTCTTCAAAAGAAAAGTAGTCAAGAATATTCGCCCTATGCTTTTTCAGAAGTATTAAATCCCAAGTGCAATAAACAAAGGCGGAAATTGCAAGTGGAGCTGCATAGTACTGCATCCACCAAAGGGACTTCTCATTGGGGTCTATAAAGCCATTTACGGCAGTAAGAAGAAGACTTTCTTTCTGTTGTAAAATGAAAAATATAAGAACGTATACCGGGTAAATTCCTAAATGCAGTGATAGCGTTTTCCAAGAAACTTGATGTCCAGTAAGGGATAAAATGTAAAGAAACAGCATTGGTGCGCCCAACAAGGGCAAGCCGAAAGTCACAATCGCCCAGAAACCTTCGATTTGAAAATGGTAGATGGTAATCTCATAAAAAATTATTTGGCCCAAGGTCACCGCCAGCCATCCTAAAAATAATTAGTCACTTCGATTCTTTTTTTTCTTGAAAAGAAGGAGTAAAAACATGAAAACTCCGATTCCAAGACCAGCATTTAATATAACTTCCATTTAGGTGGGTTATGCTCGAACTTACAAGCTATGGAATTATTCGCTTTCTGAAAAAGAATTCCATCCCTGTGCCGTCAAAGGAATTTTAGTATTCGCCCGGGTAATCAAATGAGCACCTTCTGAAACATCCGTCATATGACCGATAACCGTAAGATGCGGATTTCCTTTTATCTTATCGAAATCTTTTTGATCAATGGTAAACAATAGTTCATAATCTTCTCCTCCGCTTAAAGCGACCATGGTACTATCGATTTTAAATTCTTCAGTAGCCGAAATTACGGTAGGGTCAAAGGGAATTTTATCCTCGAATAAATTACATCCGACATTACTATTTTTACATAAATGCAAAATTTCAGAGGAGAGTCCGTCACTGATATCGATCATGGCTTTAGGCCGCACTTCTAATTGTTTCAAAAGTTCAACAATATCTTTTCGAGCTTCTGGTTTCAACTGTCGTTCTACGATATAAGAGTAGGGCTCTAAATCAGGTTGGCTGTTGGGGTTAACTTTGAAAACCTCTTTTTCACGTTCTAAGACCTGAAGTCCCATATAGGCAGCGCCTAAGTCTCCAGAAACCACGAGCAGGTCATTAGGTTGCGCTCCTTTTCGATAAACGATGTCTTCCTCTATTTGTTGACCTAGAGCGGTAATGCTTAAAAGTAATCCTTTGGTTGAAGATGTGGTATCACCTCCGATAAGGTCGATGCTGTAATTTTTACAGGCCAGTGCAATGCCTTCGTATAATTCTTCAAGTGCTTCCAACGGAAAACGATTTGACGCCGCAATGGATACGGTAATATGCTGAGCAATCGCGTTCATTGCATAGATATCGGACAAATTAACCATCACCGCTTTGTACCCCAGATGTTTTAAGGGCATATAACTAAGATCAAAATGTACGCCTTCCACCAATAAATCGGTGGAAATTACCGTTTGGTTTTTATAGTTTAGAACAGCTGCATCATCACCGATTCCTTTCCGAGTAGATTTGTGGGTAATCGGAAAGTTTTTAGTCAAATGTTCGATCAATCCAAATTCACCTAACTTTTCAAGTGATGTACGTTCTTCGTTTTTATCTGCTAGCATGGTGCAAAAATACGTGGAATCCCATAAAGGGTTTCTATCTCATGCATAAAAACCAGTACAAGAAAAGTTTGTACATCTTTTTCGTCAAAATAGATAGGGTAAGTGTGATTTTAACTGTTATGAACTAAACCGTCCGTCTTTAAAAAATATCTTTGTATAAAAACCTTAAGATAAAAATATGAGCAAGTTCTCGATTTTGGTAAGTTTTCTATTTTTTCTTGCCTCCTGCGGAAGCGATGATGGTAATGACCCCATGGTTGTTATAATGAATGACCAAGACCAATTCGATGATGAAAATTCAAGCTCTGTAACGGTTCTATGTGAAAACGGAATGGCTGGCATATATCCATGCAATGGATACGATCTAATTGGTCGAATAAGTCTGTCAGATTTCGATGCTACAAGAGGAAATGATGTTTGGGGTTGGACAGATACTACTACCGGAAAGGAATACGCCTTGATGGGGCTGGATAATGGAACCGCGTTTGTTGACATATCCGATTCTGAAAATCTGATATATTTGGGAAAGTTGCCCACAGCTTCTGTAGCTAGTACTTGGCGCGATATCAAAATCTATCAAAACCATGCTTTTATTGTTTCTGATAATAGCCAAGGTGATGACACTCATGGCATGCAAGTATTTGATTTAGAGAGATTGCGCGAAGTATCGAATCCACCACAGAACTTTGATGTTGATGCGCTATACACTGGCCTAGGTAGGGCTCATAATATCGTAATCAATGAAGAAACAGGCTACGCGTATGTAGTTGGAACAAATCGAGGAGATGCCTTTGACGGCGGTGCGCATTTTATTAACATTCAAGATCCGAAAAATCCTGTGGCAGCTGGAGGTTATGCAGATAACGGCTATTCTCACGATGCCCAAGTGGTAACTTATAATGGCCCTGATTCGGATTATTCAGGTAGGGAAATCTATATCGGCGCCAACGAAGATCAGGTGATAATTGCAGATGTCACTGACAAGAATAATCCAGTAGAAATCGCTACGGTATTGTATCCGGACATTGAGTATACCCATCAAGGATGGTTTACGGAAGACCAACGGTATTTTATTCTTGGGGATGAATTGGATGAGGCCAGATTAGGTTTTAAATCTAGAACATTGATTTTTGACTTTACAGACTTGGACAATCCTGAATTGTTTCATACGTATTTGGGGCCAACAAGTGCAATTGATCACAACGGCTATGTAAAGGGCAACGAGTATTATTTGGCCAACTATACTGCAGGTTTACGCGTGCTCGACATTTCAGGAATCGGGAATAAAAATGTCACTGAAAAAGCCTTTTTTGACACCTATCCTCAAAATGACACCCCTGGTTTTGATGGGGTTTGGAGCGTATATCCCTATTTTGAAAGCGGAAAGATAGTTTTGAGCGATGTCAGTGGCGGATTATTCGTGATTAAAGAATCAAATTAAAAACATGCTGTCATGCTGAGCGCGGTCGAAGCACATCTACAGAAAAAACTACGGTTCATAGTAGTCGTTACGATACTTTTCCTAGCTGCCTGTTCCAAAGACTTCGAAGTAGTCGATGCTAGTAACGAAAATATGCGTTCTTTTTTGGGTGAATTGGATTTTATTAAAACCTATGGAGGCTCGGGTGAAGATTCGCCTCAAGCAATTATTGCAACTTCTGATGGTGGATTTGCGGTTTTAGGATTTTCTAATAGCACTGATGGAGATTTGCATGGAAAGAGTTTAGAAGTAAATGATTATTGGTTATTGAAGTTGGATTCTGAGGGAGAACTACAATGGAGCAAAACATACGGGGGCAGTAAAGACGACCGTGGGCAGAGTTTAGTGCAAACCCAAGATGGTGGTTTTGCATTGACAGGTTATGCCATGAGTGATGATGGTGATGCCAGTGTAAATAAAGGGTTTCATGACAATTGGATTATCAAAGTCGATGCTCAGGGAGAAATCGAATGGGAACGGAGTTATGGTTTTTCGGGTCATGACCACTCCTATGACATTTTGGATACTGAAGACGGTGGCTACTTTTTTACGGGATTTTTGGATATTACTTCGGCACGGGCCGATGGCAATACTGAAAAATCAAGCTCGATATCCGCTCATGGTGTTGGAGAATTTTGGGGTACCAAAATAGACGAAAAGGCCAACATAGAATGGCGCGGATATTATGGAGGAACCAATAATGACAGGGCCCACGCAGCAGTACGTTCCGATGATGGGGGTTACGTGATGGCGGGTTTTACTGAAAGTGATGATTTCGATGTCAACAATTCTAGGGGAAGTTATGATTTTTGGACGGTCAAAATAGACGCTACTGGCAATTCCGTCTGGCAAAGCTCATTTGGAGGTACCGGCATTGAAAGGGCAGAAGATATTGCCAAGACTAAGGATGGGGGTTATGTAATTACTGGAAGTACTTTTAGCACTGATGTTGACGTATCAACAAATCATGGCGAGGCTGATATTTGGCTGATAAAAATGGATGATTCAGGTAAACTAGTTTGGGACAAATCATTTGGTGGAAGCCAATTCGATGCCGCCCAAAGTGTTTTTGCAAGCCGTGATGGCGGGTTTATCATCACGGGAAATTCCAAAAGCATGGATATGGATGTCAATGAAAACGTCGGCGAAAATGACCTTTGGGTGATAAAAACCGATGCCAATGGCAATCTGATTTGGCAAAAGTCGTTTGGCGGAAGTGGTCTTGATTTTGGTTTTGACGCCGTTGAAACGTCCACAGGGGCAATTGTATTGGTTGGTGAAACGGCGAGTGTTGACTTTTCAGGAGTTGAAAACCGGGGGAAATCCGATGCTGTGATTATCAAAATCAAATAGAAATCTTAACCCCGATCTACCTCTAAATTTTCTAGGTCTTCATCGCTAAACTAAACCTTAGAATCATTATAGAAAATCCCTATTTGGCCATACGTTATAATAATGTTAGGAACTCTTGTAAAAAGAGACTTATGACCTATATTTGTAAACTATTTAGAATCATACCAAATAAATTCTGGTAGTAAAATATAAAGCTATGATTCAAGTATCAGAAACGGCCAAGCAGAAAGTCATTAATTTAATGACAGAAGGTGGCTTTGACGCGGCAACCGACTATGTTCGAGTAGGAGTGAAAAGTGGTGGTTGCAGTGGTTTATCGTATGAGCTAGACTTTGACAATAAAATGACAGAGACTGATAAAGTCTTTGAAGACAATGACGTCCGAATTATTGTAGATAAAAAGAGTTTTTTATACCTCGTAGGAACCGTACTTGAATACTCTGGCGGACTTAACGGAAAAGGTTTTGTTTTCAACAATCCCAACGCACAGCGCACCTGTGGGTGTGGAGAAAGTTTTTCCCTCTAAATTTTTAGAATGGCATATACAGAAGAAGAATTAAAGAAGGAGCTTGAAACCAAAGAATATGAATATGGTTTCTATACGAATATCGAGTCTGACACTTTTCCAAAAGGATTAAATGAAGACATCGTTCGAGCCATTTCAAAAAAGAAGAACGAACCTGAATGGATGACCGAGTGGCGTTTGGAAGCTTTTCGTATTTGGGAAAAGATGGAGGAACCCGAATGGGCCAATGTTCATTATGAAAAACCTGATTTTCAAGCCATCAGTTATTATTCCGCTCCTAAATCGGCAGACCCTAATAAATCGTTGGAGGATGTAGATCCAGATTTGCTGGAAATGTATCGAAAATTGGGAATTTCGGTTGATGAGCAAAAAAAATTGCAAAATGTAGCTGTTGATATTGTAGTAGATTCTGTTTCCGTAGCAACAACGTTCAAAAAGACTTTAGCAGAAAAGGGGATTATCTTCATGCCGATTTCCGAGGCAATTCAAGAGCATCCAGAACTGGTGAAAAAGTACATGGGGACAGTAGTTCCTAAAACGGATAATTTTTATGCTGCCTTAAATTCGGCAGTATTTACCGATGGCTCTTTCTGTTACATTCCAAAAGGGGTAAGATGTCCTATGGAATTGTCAACCTATTTTAGAATTAATGAAGGTGGTACCGGGCAGTTTGAGCGTACGCTCGTCATTGCTGATGAAAGTAGTTACGTAAGTTACTTGGAAGGTTGTACGGCCCCTTCAAGAGATGAAAACCAATTGCATGCAGCGGTTGTAGAGCTTATTGCATTGAACGATGCTGAAATAAAATACTCAACGGTACAAAATTGGTACCCAGGAAATGCTGAAGGAAAAGGTGGCGTTTACAACTTTGTAACCAAACGGGGAATATGTGAGAATAACGCAAAAATTTCATGGACCCAAGTTGAGACGGGTTCTGCGGTAACATGGAAATATCCTTCCTGTATACTCAAAGGAAATAATTCAGTAGGTGAATTTTATTCCATTGCAGTAACGAACAATTTTCAGCAAGCGGATACAGGTACCAAAATGATTCATTTAGGGAAGAATACTAAAAGCACCATTATTTCAAAAGGTATTTCCGCTGGAAAATCTCAAAATAGTTATAGAGGATTGGTTCAAATTGGATCGAGAGCGGAAAATGCCCGTAACTTTTCGCAATGTGATTCATTGTTGATGGGCAACGAATGTGGCGCCCATACTTTTCCGTATATCGAAGCAAAGAATAAATCTGCTCAGATAGAACACGAGGCCACGACAAGTAAAATTGGTGAGGACCAGATTTTCTATTGCAACCAAAGAGGTATAGATACTGAAAAAGCAATTGCATTAATCGTAAATGGTTTTAGCAAAGAGGTATTGAACAAATTACCAATGGAATTCGCAGTTGAAGCGCAAAAACTTTTGGAAATAAGCTTAGAAGGCTCTGTGGGTTAATTGAAAATGAAAAAACATATAATCATATTATTTTCCTTAACGGTTCTTGTCTTTTCTTGTAAGGAAGTAAAGAAAGAAGAAAAAGATGAAGTAGCTGAGATAGTTAAACCAGAAGTAAAGCTCTACACTTTTGATGGTGGTACCGTAATGGTCAACAATCTAGAATTGTTTTCGCAAGACACTACTTACCAAGGCCAAACCAAAGAGTTTTCGGATGCATTTTACGTAATAAGCCATCCTGACGGAAATTTGATGTGGGATGCAGGGCTTCCGGAGGGTTTGATTGGCTTATCCGAACCGTTTACAGATCCAAGTGGAGCTTTTACAGTTTCCAGAAAAGATTCAATTGTAGACCAATTGAAATCCATTGGCATGGTCATAAACGATATCGAATATATCGCACTTTCACATACACATTTTGACCATAGTGGCCATGCAAATCGATTTAAGAATTCAACTTGGTTGGTACAGGAAGCTGAATATGATTTTATTACCAGTGAGGAATCTCAAAAAACAAATACGGATAATTATAATGCCATCAAGGAGCTTACCAGAATGAAAAAGCTCAACGGTGATTTTGATGTTTTTGGAGACGGTAGCGTAGTGATTAAATCAATGCCAGGCCATACACCCGGGCATCAAGTATTATTTCTCGATTTGGCCGAAAACGGACCTACTCTATTAACTGGAGACCTATATCATCTGTACGAAAACAGGGAATATAAAAGAGTGCCTATTTTTAATTTTGATGTAGACCAAACCCTAAAAAGTATGGATGCATTTGAAGCTTTTGCTAAGAAGAAAAATGCAAAAGTGTATTTGCAACACCAAAAAGAAGATTTTAATAAAATGCCGAAGGCACCTGAATACCTAAAATAAGAAGTATGCTTAAGATCAATGATTTACACGCAAGTGTAGAGGATAAAGAAATATTAAACGGAATCAACCTAGAAGTAAATGCAGGTGAAGTCCATGCGATTATGGGCCCTAATGGTTCGGGTAAAAGTACCTTGGCGGCGGTAATTGCTGGAAAAGAAGAATTTGAAGTTACAAAGGGAAATGTAGTATTGGATGGTGAAGATTTGGTAGATGATGCTCCCGAAGAACGCGCTCACAAGGGTGTTTTCCTCTCTTTTCAATATCCCGTTGAGATTCCAGGTGTTTCTGTGACCAACTTTATGAAGACGGCAATTAATGAAACCCGTAAGGCAAAGGGTCTTGAAGATATGCCAGCAAATCAAATGTTGAAATTGATTCGTGAAAAGGCCGAAATGTTGGAAATTGACCGCAAGTTCTTATCCCGCTCGCTGAATGAAGGTTTTTCGGGTGGAGAGAAAAAAAGAAATGAGATTTTTCAAATGGCAATGCTTGAACCGAAATTGGCCATTTTGGATGAAACTGATTCCGGTTTGGATATTGACGCACTTCGAATTGTTGCCAATGGCGTAAACAAACTAAAAAGTAAAGATAACGCGGTAATCGTCATCACGCATTACCAGCGTTTATTAGAATATATTGTGCCTGATTTTGTTCATGTTTTACACAACGGTAGAATCGTAAAATCAGGTGGAAAGGAATTGGCGTTGGAGCTTGAAGAAAAAGGTTACGACTGGATTAAAAATGAGGCGGTAGTCTAACTGTAGATATTATGGATTTAAAAGGCAAACTAGTTTCTTCCTTTATGGCGTTTGAGAATAATGTCGACATTGACCATCCGGTGCATGACGTACGCACCGAGGCCATGAAAAATTTTGAAAAGAAAGGCTTTCCATCTAAAAAGGATGAGGCATGGAAGTATACTTCATTAAACAGTCTTCAGAAAATTGATTTCAGCATTTTTCCGAAGCAGGACAACGCTCTTGATTATAAGGATGTCAAGAAATACTTCATTCATGACATCGATACGTATAAAATCGTTTTTATTGACGGTATTTATAGTTCCAATCTTTCAGAAACAACCCATGACGGTGTTGATATCTGTTTGATGAGTTCAGCTTTAACAAAACCTATGTACAAGGCAGTTATCGATGTATATTTCAACAAAGTGGCTTCCAAAGAGGAATCACTAACAACCTTAAATACGGCTTTTAGTAGAGAAGGGGCATACATATATATTCCAAAAAATAAGATGCCGAAGAAGCCTGTTGAAATAGTTCATTTTGCTACTGGCAATGAGTCTACCTTAATGCTTCAGCCAAGAAATTTGATTATTGTCGAAGAGAATGCTGAACTTCAGGTTATTGAACGCCACCAAAGTTTAACTTCCAACGAAGTGTTGACCAATTCAGTAACTGAAATATTCGCAGCAAAAAGTGCCATTGTCGATTATTACAAGGTTCAGAATGATGCTGCAACAGCGTCCTTAATCGACAATACCTATATCAATCAAAAGAGTAAGAGCTTCGTGAATGTTCATACGTTTTCTTTCGGAGGCAAGTTAACGCGGAACAACCTGAACTTTTATCAAAATGGCGAGTATATGGACTCGACAATGAAAGGAGTTACCATACTTGGGGAAAAGCAGCATGTCGATCATCATACACTTGTTCACCACATCGAACCCAACTGCGAAAGCCATCAAGATTACAAAGGCATTTATGGTGAAAATTCTACGGGAGTCTTTAACGGGAAAATTATAGTGGATAAAATCGCCCAAAAGACGAACGCATTTCAACAGAACAATAATATCCTGATTAGCGACAAGGCAACAATAAATACCAAGCCGCAGCTTGAAATTTTTGCGGACGATGTCAAATGTTCACACGGTTGTACCATTGGTCAGCTAGATGAAGATGCCATGTTCTACTTACAATCAAGAGGAATTCCTGAAAAGGAAGCCCGTGCTCTCTTGATGTATGCTTTTGCCAATAATGTTTTGGAAAGTGTTCGTATTCCTGAATTAAAAGCAAGAATCAACAAGTTGATTGCCAAGAAACTTGGAGTAAATCTTGGGTTTGATTTGTAGAACCAAATTTTCAATTAAAAACTGGGCGAAAGCAACTTTATTGCTTTCGCTTTTATGTTTTTTGAATGGCCAAAAAAGTCTTGCTCAAGAATCCAAATTTGGCGTTAAGGCTGGCCTTAATTATTCCTCCATAGTAGGCGATTTAACAGACGGATTAAAATTCCGATTTTCAGGTCATGGAGGAGTCTTTATCGAATCAGAGTTCACCCGAAAATTTTCGTTGCAAACCGAGGTGTTGTACTCTTCACAAGGCTTTCAATTCAGTTCGGATTTACAATCAATAGAGAATGGGGGCACCACTTTTGACGAAAATGATTTTAGAACCAATGTCCAGTTGAATTATTTGACCGTGCCTGTTCTCGGTAAGTTCGCCTTAAATGGCCGATTGGATGTTGAATTCGGTCCCCAATTCGGGTTTTTGTTGAATCAGGTTTCCAAGATTAAAAACCTCGATGAAAGAGACGGCACCATTCCAGATAATCGAACTTCCACCCCTGGAAGATTCCAATTAGATTATGGGGTCGTTGCAGGACTTGATATAAATATAAATGATGCCCTATCTCTCGAACCCCGGTTCTATATAGGGTTAAGAAACCGCCTTAATGGCCTTGGAGGTCAACTACAGAATTATAATGTTGCGTTTCAGGTTTCGGCGAATTACCTTCTTTTTTAAATACCGTCTGCTGAGAAGGACATTAATGTTATTATACTACTAATTTGATTAGCCATTTCAGGCATAGTAGGTATCTTTGCACATCAATTGAATTGCTATGTTCGACGTACAAAAAATCCGAAAAGATTTCCCGATTCTTGGTCGGGAAGTTAATGGAAAGCCTTTGGTTTATCTTGATAATGCCGCAACTTCACAAACACCGCAGCAAGTTATAGATGTCATTGTTGATTATTACCAAAACTATAATGCGAACATCCATAGAGGAGTGCATGCACTTTCACAAGAAGCAACCGATAAATACGAGCAGGCTCGAGTCAAAATTCAAAAGCATTTCAACGCTGCTAAGCCCCATGAAATTATTTTCACCTCAGGCACTACCCATAGCATCAATATTGTCGCTAATGGATTTTCGTCATTTATAAAAAAAGACGACGAAATTCTGGTTTCCGCAATGGAGCACCATTCCAATATTGTGCCTTGGCAAATGTTATGTGAGCGAACAGGGGCTGTATTGAAGGTTATTCCCATGAACCAAGAGGGTGAACTGTTGATGGATGTATATTACAAATTGCTTTCTGATAAAACCAAATTGATCTTTTGCAATCATATTTCAAATGCCTTGGGAACAATCAATCCCATAGAAGAAATCATTGAAAAGGCACATCATGTTGGCGCTGCAGTACTTATTGATGGAGCACAAGCTGCTCCGCATTTAGTAGCTGACGTTCAAGAACTAGATGTTGACTTTTACACGGTATCTGCACACAAGGTCTGCGGACCTACCGGACAGGGAATGCTTTATGGTAAAGAAGAATGGTTGAACAAACTCCCTCCATATCAAGGAGGTGGAGAAATGATAGCCGAGGTAACTTTTGAAAAAACCACCTACGCAGATTTACCGCATAAATTCGAAGCAGGAACTCCTAATATTTGTGGTGGTATCGCCTTTGGTGCCGCAATAGAGTATATGAATGCCATTGGCTTTGATGCCATTGCCGAATATGAACATGAACTTTTGGAATATGCAACGAAAAAACTGTTGGAAATTAAAGGATTAAAGATTTACGGTACGGCAAAGAACAAAACATCTGTCATATCCTTTAATATTGAAGGAGTCCACCCTTATGATATTGGCTCAATTTTAGATAAATTAGGTATTGCGGTACGAACAGGGCACCATTGCGCACAACCCATCATGGATTTTTATAAGATTCCTGGTACGGTACGCGCAAGCTTCTCTTTCTATAATACCAAAAATGAGGTTGATATTTTGGTTGATGGAGTGGTAAGAGCCATGAAAATGCTATTATAAATTAAGGCAAAATCGAATTTCTATTATTTTCTATTCAACTAAACACAAAATTGTGAAAAACTTTTTTGTACTCTTTATCCTACTGAAATCATTGCTTCATCGGTGAATTGAATTTAGAATACCCTTACGAAGGATGTAAATTATTTAACAATACCTTAATATTTTGTTAAAAATTTATATATTCGCGTCACATTAACTTAAAAAACTCCCCTTTAGTATGAAAAAAGTACTTTTTAGTTTAACTACGTTAGCAGTAGTGTTAAGCTCATGTGATCAAGATACAACCGATGTTCAAAATGACATTTTAGCTCAAGAAGTTCAAGTAGATATGAGTGACTTTTATGTCTATACCAATGAAGCGGAAAATGACTTCTCCGGAAAAGGAAACAATGGTAAAGATTGTGCAACAATGCGGGTTTTGAATAAAAACCTTAAGGCGAACAAAGGTCTTGAAAAAAGAATGTTCGACATTGAAAAACATGCCAGACAATTTATTGCAACTAAAAAGCCTGACAAACCAGGAAATGGAAATGGCAACGGTGGTAACGGTGGTAATGGCGGCGATGGCGGCGGTGAAGATCCAGTCGATGATGGTTTAGGAGTAATAAATATTCCGGTGGTGGTTCATGTGATTTATAGCAATAGCAACGAAAATATAAGCGATGCACAAATTAATTCTCAGATAGCTGTCTTAAACAAAGATTTCAACGCAACCAATAGTGATGTAAGCCAAGTGCCTTCTGAATTTGCAGGTCGTATTGCTGATTCTGATTTTAATTTTACACTCGATCGGGTAATACGTGTTTCTTCTTCCAGAAGTTCCTGGGGAACCAATGACGCGATGAAATCTTCAGCAAACGGAGGTTCTGATGTGGTATCTCCTGAAACACATTTGAATATGTGGGTTTGTAATATAGGAGGGGGAATTTTAGGTTATGCTCAATTTCCTGGAGGTAGTGCTTCAACTGATGGTGTTGTAGTTTCACCTCAATTTTTTGGAACTGAAGGTTTTGTTTCGGCGCCTTTTAATGGCGGTAGAACCATGACGCACGAAGTGGGACATTGGGCAAATTTAAGGCATATTTGGGGGGATGGTAGATGCAAGCGTGATGATTTTGTTTCAGACACGCCAAGCTCTGATGCTCCAAACTACGGTTGCCCTTCCTATCCAACAGTTAACTGCCGTTCGAATGACATGACTATGAATTATATGGATTATGTTGACGATGCTTGTATGTATATGTTCTCAGAAGGTCAAAAATCTAGAATGCGAGCTATTTTTGCACAAGGTGGAGCTCGAGCAAGTTTTTTAGGTAACTAACTTCATTTTACATAATATAATCATAAAAAGACACCTGATCAGGTGTCTTTTTTTTACTTTAGGCGATTATGAAAACTAAGTATTGTCTAGCGATTTTGGTGTTAATGATAATCTCAGGATGTTCTGCGCAGCAGGAAACAACTTACGTCAAAGTAACTTACTTAGCTTCCTCTAGAGGATTGTATAAAGATATTGAATTGACCGAACAAAAAATCTCAGTCCTTAAAGACAGGTCTTCCGAAAGTAGAACAGAAGTTTTAATGCCACTGAATGAATGGGAAACACTTTTGAAACGTTGCCAAACACTGCCGGCTGAGACGGAAAGTTTTGATTCTGAAAAGCTGCATGTAGATGCTGCTATTGAAGCAATCTTGACTATTGAAGGTGATGAGCAATCTGAAGATATGGTATTCAGAATGGATTATAGTAATGTTCCAAAATTATTTAAGCCATTAATCAATCAAATACTTGCATTGTCAGAAACTGTTGAATAGCCAATATTCTTATCGTATTTTTGCACAATAATTCCTCGTCTTTTTGGGGATTAAGATGGCCCTATGCAGATACAAGAAATACAAGATGAAATCGTAGACGAATTCTCAATGTTCGAAGATTGGATGCAGCGTTACGAGTACATGATTGAGCTAGGAAAAACACTTCCCTTAATCGACGAACAATACAAGACTGATGACAATATTATAAAAGGTTGCCAGAGCAAGGTCTGGGTACATGCAGAATTAGTAGACGACAAGTTGGTTTTTACGGCGGATAGTGATGCCATTATTACCAAAGGAATAATAGCTATTTTGATTCGGTCGTTCAGTAATCAAAGACCAGCAGATATCATTGAGGCAAATACTGATTTTATAGATAAAATAGGATTGAAAGAACATTTATCACCAACTCGTGCCAATGGATTGGTGAGCATGATAAAACAATTGAAATTGTACGCTGTGGCCTATCAGACACAGTTAAATTGAAAACAGTATGAGCGAAGAAGCAACAGTAGACACGCAAGAACTTGGAGAGAAAATAGTTAATGTTTTAAAGACTATTTATGATCCTGAGATTCCGGTTGATATTTATGAATTAGGATTGATATATGATGTATTGGTCAATGAGGAGAATGAAGTAAAAATTTTGATGACCTTGACCTCACCAAATTGTCCCGTAGCGGAAACACTTCCTGTTGAGGTGGAAGAGAAGGTCAAATCATTGAATATGGTCAAGGACGCAGAAGTGGAGATTACCTTCGATCCTCCTTGGACCCAAGACTTGATGAGCGAAGAGGCTAAATTAGAATTGGGATTGCTATAAGTTTATGGAATAGTTGATTTGAACCCACGGATCGGCAACAATTGCTGTTAGTACCTAAATCCAGTAACGTAATGTCTGAAGAAATCGTTAACCGCGTCGCCAAAAGTAAATTGGTGACCTTTGACCTTGAGGAGTATTATCCCGAGGGGAAAAGAATCGTTTTAGATATCAAAGATTGGCTTTATGAAGGATTGATCCTCAAGGAAAATGAATTTAGAAGCTATGTTTCAGAACATAATTGGGAGCAATACAAAGACACCTATATAGCCCTAAGTTGTTCTACGGATGCCATTATTCCAGGATGGGCGAATATGTTAATAGCGTCCAAACTACAGCCTTATGCCAAAAAGGTTGTTATGGGTAATCTTGAGGAATTGGAAACTTCACTTTACCAATCCGTAATAGAAAATATTGATGTCACTGCTTTCCAAGACAAGCCTGTCATCATAAAAGGGTGTAGTAATAAGCCGGTACCCCCGAACGCTTATATTTGGATTACTGCTAAAATGCAGACGGTTGCCAAGAACGTAATGTACGGTGAAGCCTGTTCTTCGGTGCCTCTCTTCAAGAAGAAATAGTTTCCTTCCTATTTATTTCATGTTAACAATTCTTACATTTGCTACTCATAACAATACTTAAACACTAAAACATTATGAAAAAATTATTTGTTGTAACCCTAGCAATATTCGCCGGGACTTTTACCTATGCCCAAGACGATTTGCAAAAAGCAGAGGAGTTAAAAGCGATGATAGGCCCTAAAACCGACTCCATTGCTGCCATTCAAGGAAGAATCGATGCCATTCAAGGCGAAATCGATGGTTTGCCAGGATGGCGAAAAGGAATGTTTGGAACAATAGGTGCTAACTTAGCCGGTTCTAAAAATTGGTATTCTCAAGGAATACCAAACAATTCTTCTGGAAACATTGGCATCACTTTAAATGGGTTTGCCAACCTCGACCGAGAGAAATTCTTTTGGAGAAATTCTGGAAATATTAACCTACAATGGGTAAAACTGGATAATAAAGACATCGATACGGATGACGACAGCTTCAACGGTACCACGGATGTCTTTAACATTACCTCATTGTATGGTTATAAACTAAGCGATAAGTTTGCGATTTCGGCATTAGGGGAGTATCGTACCTCTTTCATCAGTAATTTTAATGATCCAGGCTATTTGGATGTTGGTGTTGGTGCCACGTGGACACCCATAACCGATATGGTTGTAGTGATTCATCCATTGAACTACAACTTTGTTTTCGCGAAAGATGATGCAGCCTATGAATCTTCAACAGGTGCAAAGATCGTTGTTGACTACACAAGACAAATAGGGGCCGTGAACTTCAAAACAAATTTCTCCACATTTCAAAGTTATAAGAGCGGGGATTTGTCGAACTGGACATGGATCAATAATTTTGGATACACCTTGTGGAAAGGAATCGGTGTAGGTTTTGAATTCGGACTTAGAGGTAATAGACAAGAAGCTTTTGCTAATGCACTAGCACAACCTGGTGCCGCCGCCAATCTGGCAATAGGCGACGTTGAGAACACAACTCAGAGTTACTGGTTATTTGGACTCAACTATTCATTGTAGTACCAAAGCTTCATTTGATTAAAAACAAAACGTCCCGCAATTGCGGGACGTTTTTCTTAAGTAGGACTCGTTAAATTTGGTTGTTAGTCAATAAATCAAACTTTTAGATCAAGTTCAGACCTGGGTACAATCCAAATAATAGATTTTCGGTTAAGAGCATGTTTTCAATGGGACAAACACTAAATCTCAAATACGAGACGAATGTAGCCGAGGCATTCAACATCACTAAACTTTTGTTGCGAACGAATCGAAAGCTGTTGTGAAACTCGTTAAAACGTGTGGCATCATCGATGAAATGCACCTTTTAATACGTTGAGCCGCCTGATACAAATTAACACAAAGGAGATATGATTTAAGAAGTTGTCATAGAAAAGAAAAAGAGCAGCCTTTGGGGAAGCTGCTCTTTTCTAAAATTTCTTGGTGTAAAACTTTATAGCATAAATAGTCTTTTCATTAATAGCATCATGCCACTGAAGTAGTCATTCTTGTAAACTTGAACTTCATCTCTAGTAGGTGCGTTCATTTGGGATTCCATAGTTTCGTAGGTTTAAAAGTTAGATTTGGGTCGAAATGAATCGGTTAAACTTTTTGGTCAATTATAAAGCAAATGTAGTATCTAACGCCGCGAAGACGAAACTATTGTTGTGAAGTGAACTTAAAATGTTGTGAAAAATATGAGAGGTCAAAATTTTCGACGAACTGCACTATTTAGAGCGCTAAATTTTCATTTCTGGAATGTCTCGTGACACTATTAATGTGCCTTCCGTAGCATTTTTAATTTCCGAAACACTTACTCCGGGTGCCCTTTCCAATAGCAGAAATCCTTCTGGTACAACTTCCAAAACAGCCAAATTCGTAATTATCTTTTTCACACAACCGACTCCTGTTAATGGCAGCGAACATTTCTTCAACAACTTAGAAGCGCCTGCACGATTGGTATGCATCATAGCGACAATAATATTTTCCGCAGAAGCCACTAAATCCATCGCGCCGCCCATACCTTTGACCATTTTACCTGGAATCTTCCAATTAGCGATATCTCCGGTTTCGGAAACTTCCATCGCTCCTAAAATGGTTAAATCAACGTGCTGACCGCGAATCATTCCAAAACTTGTTGCCGAGTCAAAAAATGAAGCTCCTGGTAACGTGGTAATTGTCTGCTTGCCAGCATTGATGATATCGGCATCTTCATCACCTTCAAAGGGAAATGGTCCCATACCTAACACCCCGTTCTCGCTTTGGAATTCTACACTAATATCTTCGCGCACAAAGTTGGCAACCAAAGTTGGAATACCAATTCCTAAATTGACGTAGTAACCGTCTTTGACTTCTTTTGCGATTCGTTTTGCAATTCCGTTCTTATCTAACATGATTCAATTTTCAATTTCTTTTCCGAACCGTTCTTTGTTCAATTCTTTTTTCATAATTCGTTCCTTGAAAAATTCGCTTTACGAATATTCCTGGGACATGAATTTCATTGGGGTTTAATTCCCCCGCAGGTACCAACTCCTCGACCTCAGCGACCGTTATTTTTGCAGCTCCACACATACATGGATTGAAATTCCTAGCTGTCCCTTTAAATATAAGATTACCTGCTTCATCGCCTTTCCATGCTTTCACAAAGGCGAAATCTGCTTTGTAGGCCATCTCTAAAACATACATTTTTCCGTTGAATTCACGGGTTTCTTTGCCTTCGGCCACTTCAGTGCCATAACCTGCTGGAGTATAAAATGCAGGAAAACCCGCCTGAGCTGCCCTACATTTTTCTGCCAATGTACCTTGGGGGGTTAATTCAACTTCTAGTTCGCCACTTAACATTTGCCGTTCAAATTCGTCATTCTCACCCACGTAAGAAGAAATCATTTTCTTGATCTGCTTTTTTTGTAATAATAAGCCTAAACCAAAATCATCAACTCCTGCATTGTTTGAAATACAGGTGATGTTCTTGACTTCCATTTTCACCAATTCAGAAATTGCATTCTCTGGAATACCGCAGAGACCAAACCCCCCCAACATGAAAGTCATTCCATCTTCAACACCCTGAAGAGCTTCACCTACATTGTTCACTACCTTTCGAATCATACCATTTTAATTAGGAGTTTCTCTTGAAAATCTAGATTACAATTTACATATTTTCAAAAGAAAAATGCGCCTGCTTTAGATAAAAGCAGGCGCATTTTATGCTGAGTATTGTGTATAAAGACTCTACTTAAAAATCCAAGTCTTCTAAATCATCATCGGGGTCGGCGTTCTTTTTGGCGTCTGCCAATATCTTGGTGCAATCTGTATTGATAGAAAGGTTACTAGGTTTGGGAAATTCCCCGTCTGAAACACCCAACTCTTCATTTTCATAATTCTTTTTCATGTACAAGCCCCAAATGGGCAGGGCCATTGAAGCTCCTTGACCATATGTAATACTCTTAAAGTGTGTCGACCTTTCTTCTCCGCCTACCCAGACCCCAGTTACTAGATTGGGAACCATGCCCATGAACCAACCATCACTATTATTTTGTGTTGTACCTGTCTTACCTGCAATAGGATTGGTAAATCCATAAGGGTAACCCGTGATAATCTCTTTATAAACGGTGGTGTTTTTATTATAACTATGTCTTAGTCTTGTGCCTGAACCACCTTCGGTAACACCCTCCATTAAGTTCAACATGGCATAAGAAACATCTTTACTTAAAACATCTTTGGTTTCAGGAACGTACTCATAAAGTACAGTTCCATTCTTATCCTCAATACGCGTAACCATAACAGGTTTAACATAAACCCCTTGATTCACGAACGTACCGTAGGCGCCTACCATTTCATAAACGTTCATGTCTTCGGTGCCTAGAGCAATGGCAGGGACCGGTAAAATCTCTTTGGAAATTCCTAAATTCTTTACTATGGAAACCACGGACTTTGGACCAACTCGATCAATCAACTGGGCCGTAACAGTATTCACCGAATTAGCTAAAGCCGACTTTAAGGTGTAATTTTTACCTGAATATTTTAAGTCGGCGTTTCTAGGGCACCAAGGCTCAGCATTTCCGTGTTTTCCTGCCTCGATACAATACTGCGTATCGGGCAATGAATCGCAGGGTGACAACCGCAATTGATCTATGGCCGCCGCATAAACAAATGGCTTGAAGGTAGAACCCGCTTGCCTTGCGCCCTGAATAACATTGTCATATTGAAAGTGTTTATAGTCTATACCACCTACCCAAGCTTTTACATGCCCGGTCTGGGGTTCCATCGACATCATCGCAGATCGTAAAAAGGTCTTATAGTACCTAATAGAATCCATAGGGGTCATAATAGTGTCCTTTTCCCTGGTTTCGCTCTCCCAGTCAAAAACGGTCATTTCCGTCTTCTCCGTAAACGATTTTCTGATTTCAGCTTCTGATTTTCCCTCGGCCTTCATTGCACGCCAACGAGGTGAAATTTTCATCCCGCTCTCCATAATACCATCAATTTCACTTTTATCCAAATCAAGAAAGGGAGCTGTTTTATTTCGCTCTGGTGTATTTTGATTGAAGAATTCTGCCTGTAGGTTTTTCATATGCATACTGACCGCCTCTTCTGCATTGGCCTGCATTCTTGAATCGATAGTGGTGTAAATTTTCAATCCGTCTAAGTACAAACTGTATTTGTCGCGCTCACCTTCTAGTGCAGGTTTAGGGTTTTTTGAAATCCAATCGTTCATGAAACGTTGAAGGTACATTCTGAAATACGTGGCAATGCCTTCCCTATGGTTTTCAGGGCTAAAGTTGACATCCATTTTCAATGCCTGCAATGAATCTTTTTCTTTTTCTGTGAGGTAGTTGTACTTGGCCATCTGACCTAATACCGTATTCCTGCGGTTAAAAACCAATTCTTCCCTTCGAATCGGGTTGTATAGGGAAGAGTTTTTGAGCATACCCACCAACATCGCTGATTCTTCGATTTTTAAAGCATTGGGTTCTTTACCAAAGTAAATTCTTGAGGCTGAACGGATTCCATCTGCAGCATATCCAAAATCGTATTCGTTTAAATACATCGCGATGATTTCTTGCTTTGTATACTGTCTTTCCAATCGAGTTGCAATAACCCACTCTTTTATCTTTTGCAAAATTCGAGAGGGAAGATTGTCAGAAGCCCTTTTTGTAAAGAGTAATTTGGAAAGCTGCTGTGAAATGGTACTGGCTCCGCCCCTTTTTCCTAAGAATGCAAAGGCTCTGAGTGTTCCACGAGCATCGATTCCCGAATGTTCAAAATAACGCGCATCCTCTGTTGCAACCAAGGCATTGACTATATTCTCAGGTAATTCCGCGAAAGGAACGGGAGTTCTATTGTCATCTAGGTAATATTTGCCTAGTGTTTTTCCATCGGCAGAAAGTACTTCAGTCGCTAAATTGGTTTGTGGGTTTTCCAGACGCTCAAAGGTCGGCATCTCACCTAACCATCCCCAAGAGGCAGATAAAAATAAGAGTGCCCCGGAAAGCACCATTACACCGAACAAAATCCAGAACCATTTGATGTATTTAGAAAAGGATGGTCTTCCCTTTTTACCTGCCGAAGAAGCAGGTTTCTTTACGGCCTTTGCCATATGCTTTACTTATTACTTTTTACTATTTCAAAACCAACATCGGTAATTCCTTCTAAATTCTCCACACCGTTTACGTTTCCGTTTTTTCGCATGGCGTGGGAAACACGTAAGGTATATACGCCTGAAGTTGGGAAAACGATGTTTTCTTTATACCATAATTTATTCTCTTTCAGACTACCTTGACCTTGTCCTAGCCAAGTGCCATCTGGCAGCGCCATATCATACTCCAACGTATCAGTAACGGTATTTCCGTCCGGAAAATTGAGCTCGGCAATCAAAAAAAGGTTATTGTACTGAAATGTTTCATCGTTTCTCACATTGATGAACATATGATGTTGTTGTAACGTATCAATTTCAGAGAAGTTGAATTCCAGAACATCATCTTTGTTCCAATAGCCATTATCCGTCGCCTTGTATTCCGATTTCACAATACTCGATGTACAAGAAACAATGGTCAAGCTCAATACCAAGACAAACCAAATCTTACTCATTTTTCGTACGACTTTTATTGCGATTGCGGTTTTTATTATTGTTTCGGCTACGATTTTTATTAGCAGAATTTGAATTGTTTCCGCTATTCGACTTTCTTTTATTCGTGTTTGAACCCTGCTGCTTGTTCCTATTTGCAGTATTAGCTCCAGAAGCCTTTTTCTTACGGTTTCTATTTCGGTTGCGGTTAGAACGTTTGGGTTTATCAAAACGAGTCAAACTATCTTGGCCTACCACATTTTCAAAAACTACACGTTCTTCTATTTCAACAAGGTTTTCAACTTCATATTCTTCAAGGCTTGCGACCTTCACTTTATTTTTGTTCTTTTCTAAAACCTCTTTGACCTGTTCTTTTGAAAGTACATGCCAGTTAGCTGGATCTTCTTTGTAAGAAAACCAAAGTTTGCCTTTGAAAATATCTGTTTTTTGACAAAATGCAAGTCCTTTTTCAGTCTGTAATTTGGTGTCTTGAGATGGAAAATCCTTCAAAGCGTCCAAATAGACATCTAGTTCATAATTCAAACAGCATTTCAATTTTCCACATTGGCCTGCCAATTTTTGAGGATTCAATGAAAGTTGCTGGTACCGCGCAGCCGAGGTACTTACAGAACGGAAGTCGGTTAACCAAGTTGAACAACATAATTCTCGCCCGCAAGAGCCTATGCCTCCCAAACGTTGAGCTTCTTGACGGTAGCCTATTTGACGCATTTCAATTCGTATACCAAATGCCTTCGCCATATCTTTTATCAATTGGCGAAAGTCAACCCGTTCTTCAGCAGTATAATAAAAAGTAGCTTTTGATCCGTCGCCTTGAAATTCAACGTCGGAAATTTTCATTTGCAATTTGAGAATGATAGCGATTTCACGAGCGCGCTTCTTGATTTCCTCTTCACGGTCACGGCATTTCTGCCAAATATCAATATCTTTTTGGGATGCTTTTCGATATACTTTAGGAAGTTCGGGATCGTTGAAATCGACCTTCTTGCGCTTCATTTGCACCTTGACCAATTCACCTGTCAAGGTCACCATGCCTACATCATGACCAGATTGCGCTTGGGTCGCCACAATATCACCTATTGAAAGCGATAGATTCTCTGTGTTCTTAAAAAATTCTTTTCGACTATTCTTAAATCTGACCTCAACGAATGCAAACGGCTTTTCACCGTTTGGAGGAGACATATTTGAAAGCCAATCGAAAACCGTCAATTTATTACAACCATCGGTTCCACAAGTACCGTTATTCTTGCATCCGCGAGGCTGTCCGTCCTTATCGGTCGAACAACTGCTACAACCCATATTTTATATGTTGGTTTGGTCAAATCCGTCTGCTTCAGCATATGAACGGTAAAAGTTTTGACCAAAAAAGGTTCATACTAAACTTAAAAGTAAAGATAGCACAATTTGACATGGAAAGAAAGTTTCCCGCTCAACAGGCATTCCTATTTTTTGAATCTCAGGACTGGAGATCTTCCCTTTTTAAAAATTTTATTGCTGACTACTTTGCCTTTTCGAAGTCGTTTCTGTTCTTCCCAAGGAAGATTATGTACTTCTTGACATGATTTGGAACAGCAATTGTCCATTTTTTGGGCACATTCCTCGCATTGAATGAACAATAGATGGCAAGCCTCGTTGGCACAATTTTCATGGGTGTCGCAGGGTTTACCGCATTGATGGCACTGCGCGATAACATCTTGCGATATACGTTCACCCCGTCTATGGTCGAAAACAAAGTTTTTACCCAAGAATTTGTTTTCCAAGTTCTTCTTTTTAACCTGTCTTGCGTATTCTATTATACCGCCTTCAAGCTGAAAAACCTGCTTGAAACCTTTATGCTTATAATAAGCACTTGCTTTTTCACACCGAATGCCCCCAGTACAATACATGACCAATTTTTTATCCTCTTTATGGTCTCTCAAATCTTCTTCGATGATATCCAAAGAATCACGAAATGTATCTACATCAGGGGTTATGGCATTTTTGAAATGCCCAATCTCGCTTTCATAATGGTTTCTCATATCGACCAAAACCGTATCCGGGTCTTCAATAAGTTCATTGAATTGCACTGCGTCAACATGAATACCCTTGTTGGTTACATCAAAAGTTCTATCGTTTAATCCGTCTGCCACGATTTTCTTTCGAACCTTGACCTTTAATTTCAAGAATGAAAGATTGTCCTGCTCAATGGCTATATTCAAACGAACATTATCTAAAAAAGAAATGCTATCCAAATGGCTCTTGAAAGCTTCAAAGTTTTCGGCGGGAACCGAGAGTTGTGCATTGATTCCCTCGTGGGCCACATAAATACGCCCGAGCACGTCAAGCTCGTTCCAGTGAATGAAAAGGTGATTTCTAAAAATCGACGGGTTGCCGATATGTGCATATGTATAGAAAGAGATGGTCAACCTTTCTTGACCCGCTTCTTCAATAAGCGCAGCTCTTTCCTTTGCACTTAAGGTATTGTACAGTTGCATGCTATACCAATATTTTAAGTTAAAAGAAGTATTTTCCTGAAAGCAAAAATAAGGAAAATTAGGTAGGTTATACAGAAGTTGACAGTTGACCACTGGAAGCGGTTAGAGCTGTATAAAAAATTCAGCAAATAAAAAAGAGCCTTGAAAAATCAAGACTCTTTGTCGGCCATTCCATTTTTTTCTTCTTCATAGCACTTTTCAGAAACACTAAAAGGAAATGACCACCATTGCCTGTTATGAGTAAATAACAGCGAATATTTTGAGTTAGCTTATGCTATTTGGAACAAAGATGCAAGCTTTTTAAAAAGGTTGCGTCGGCATTGTACCAAAAGAAAAGAAATGGTAATTTAGCCTCCCTAATATATAGAACATATGAGCTCGGAAAAAGACGCAAAATTAAAAGCCCTTAAACTTACACTTGATAAATTAGACAAAACTTATGGTAAAGGTGCCGTAATGAAAATGGGTGATAGCGTCATCGAAGATGTTGAGGTAATTCCTTCTGGCTCTCTAGGTTTGGATATTGCGTTGGGCGTTGGTGGATACCCTCGTGGCAGAGTAATCGAAATTTATGGTCCAGAATCTTCTGGTAAAACTACCTTGACTTTGCACGCCATTGCCGAAGCTCAAAAACAAGGCGGAATTGCTGCTTTCATTGATGCAGAACACGCGTTCGACCGATTTTATGCTGAAAAATTAGGAGTCGATATCGACAATTTAATTATTTCACAACCTGATAATGGAGAACAAGGATTGGAAATTGCGGATAATTTGATTCGTTCAGGGGCTATCGATATTGTTGTCATCGATTCAGTTGCAGCTTTGACTCCAAAAAGTGAAATTGAAGGCGAAATGGGAGATTCAAAAATGGGATTACATGCCCGTTTGATGTCTCAAGCACTTCGTAAACTTACAGGTTCGATCAGCAAAACCCACTGCACGGTGATTTTCATCAACCAACTACGTGAAAAAATCGGAGTTATGTTTGGAAATCCTGAAACTACGACGGGTGGTAATGCACTTAAATTTTATGCTTCCGTTCGATTGGATATCAGAAGATCTACACAAATAAAAAATACCGATGGTGGCGTTCTAGGAAATAAGACCCGAGTTAAAGTAGTTAAGAATAAAGTAGCACCACCATTTCGTACGACCGAGTTCGATATCATGTACGGTGAAGGAATCTCTAAAGTCGGTGAAATCATCGATTTGGGAGTAGAGTATGAAATCATCAAAAAAAGTGGTTCTTGGTTTAGTTATGGGGATACTAAATTAGGTCAAGGTAGAGATGGAGTAAAGGGTCTGCTACTCGACAATCCTGAACTTTTTGAAGAATTGGAAGGTAAGATTAGGGAAGCTATCAGTGCGGTAAAATAATTCTCCCCCGCAAGCTTTAGATAAATCATACAACGATAGCCACGCAACCTTTGTAAAAGATTGTCATCTTACAGGCAAATACCATTTGCTTATGAAAAGGTTATTTTTCATTTGTGTCGCAATGAGTTTATTACTTCAAGGAGTATCTTGCTCCTTAAATGACGATGGACCTAATTTTCATTTTAAGCCATTACAAATCACAAGTGCTGAATTGCCGGATTCATTTGACCTGAATGAAACCTACCAAATAACGGTAAATTATACGATACCTGATGGGTGTACGGGTTTTGGCGGTTTTGATGTTACAAAAAGTGATTTCACTACTAGAAACGTAGTCATTTTTGGCACCGTACGTACAGATCAGGAAGCCTGTATTACACTTGCACAAGATGCTCAGGCATCATTTAGTTTCATTTGTCTATATGATGAACCTTATACTTTTCGTTTTTGGCAAGGGGAGGGAGCAGATGGAGAACAGGAGTATTTTGAGGTAGTGGTTCCAGTGAATTAAACCAACAACAATTTAATCTAACCAAATAATTTGAGTTTAGAAGAACTCGTAGACCTATGTAAGAAGGGCGACAGAACATCGCAGGCTCGACTATATCAGAAATATTCGAATATACTATTCGGTATATGTTTGAAGTATTCGCGAAATAAAACAGAGGCTGAAGATAACCTTCATGATAGTTTTATTACAATCTTCGATAAAATAGGACAGTATCGATCAGAAGGTTCTTTTGAAGGTTGGATGAAGCGTATTACTGTAAATACCGTTTTGCAAAAATATAGAAAAAGTGAACATTTAAATGTAGTGTCAGAAAATCTGGAGGAAGAAGCAGAAATAGAACCCTTGCATGCGGATTTGAATTTACAGACACTATTAAAATACATACAAGAACTGCCAAACAAATATCGACTAACCTTTAACATGTATGTGTTGGATGGTTATACACATAAGGAAATAAGTGAACAATTGGGTACGTCACCGGGCACTTCAAAATCGAATCTAGCTCGTGCTAGAATGATTCTTAAAGAACGTATCGAAAGAGAGCAAAATAAATCCGTCATTGGATTACTCATTTTCTTCACGAAAGAAGAGAATAGTCCGTTGAAAAAAAATATCAAAATCAAATCCTAAGACATTTAAAATGGGTAAAAAGAATTTAGACAAACTGTTTCAAGAGAAATTCTCAGATTTCTCCGATACGCCAGATGAAAAGGTATGGCAATCGATTGAGGCTTCCCTTGATAGAAAGAAAAAGTCACGTAAAATTATTCCACTATGGTGGACATTAGGTGGTATTGCCGCCGTTTTGGTCTTTGCCTTATACCTTATCAATCCTTTTGAGGATTCTGCAGTCAAGACTCCAATAATAACAGACATTGAAGCTCCTGAAAATAGGACGAATCCAAAAATTGAAGAATCACAACAAAGAGAGGTATTAGAAAAATCTGATATCGATATTGTTAATGTGGAGAACCAAGATTCATTATTAGACAACACAACAAAAGAAGAATATACTTCGAATACTTTCGACGAAGAACGTAAAATTCAGCGCAAAAAAACAAATGTTATTGACCCTAATTCTCCCGCTTTCAAAAATGAAGGTCAAATAGTTAATGAAGACGCTACCTATCAAAAGAATAACTCGAAGAATAGTGTTCCTGCTAATCCCACTTTTGAAACCAACACTATCATAAAAGACAAGGAGAATGCAGTGGTTACTACCGATAAAACGAAATCGCAAAATTCAGTTGAAGAGAATATAATTTCTAGAACAAAGGAGAAATTAGATTTACAAAATAAGACATCCGTAAAAAAAGAATCTGGTATTGCTCAAGTTGAGGAAAATAATACCGGTGCTGAGGAAAGTGAGGAGGTCAAGAAAAAATCCCTTTTTGATGAAATTGCCGAGCAGGAACAAGAAAAAGAGACAATTGCCGAAAGCAAAGGTGGAAAATGGTCTGCTGGCCCTAGTGTGGCGCCCGTTTACTTCGATGCGATTGGAGAAGGGTCGCCTGTACATTCCATTTTTGTTCCAAATAGCAAGTCGGGTGATTTGAATTTGAGTTATGGGCTATTTGTTGCTTATGAAATCAATGATAAGCTGAAGATACGTTCCGGAGTACATCGTGTAGATTATGGTTATAGCACCGATGACGTAGAGTTCTCTTCTTCTTTAGAGAGCGCTGCAATCGGTCAAATCGCTAACGTAAATTATTCCGCAACGGCCAAGAACATTGTGGTGGGTAGCAATGCTACCGAGTCTGGAGTGGATGCGATGGAAAACGCGGTACCTATAGCCCAGGACTTTTCTGGCCAAGGTTTATCACAGAATGGTGCTATGACACAACAATTTGGTTATTTGGAAGTCCCTGTAGAATTGGAATATGCGCTAGTAGATAAAAAGTTCGGAGTCAATCTGATTGGCGGCATAAGCTCTCTCTTTTTGGTTGATAATTCCATTTCATTGAGCTCAGGTGAATTGATTACAGAAATGGGGGAGGCTAATAATGTCAATGAAGTAAATTTCAGTACCAATGTAGGTATCGGGTTGAATTACCAGTTTACCCCCAAGGTACAACTCAATGTGGAGCCTGTGTTTAAATATCAATTGAACACGTTTTCACAAACGGATGGTACTTTTCAGCCCTTTACCATAGGTGTATATAGCGGAATAAGCTTTAAGTTCTAACAACAGAATGCTATGAAAAGAAGTTGGTTAGGTTGGTCATACTTCTAATGACCGTGATTACGCCTCGCACTGAATGTGGGGCGTTTTTATTTTTGAAGTTCTCTTAAAATAACGGCTCTTATTTCCTCACGGAGAGTAGATTTATCCTCTTCGGCCAATATTCCAGTTTCAAAGAACTCATGTACTTTGGCACGCAATACTCCTGGCCCACCACTCAAAAAAGTAAAAGAAAAACGTTTCTTGCTATCATAAAAAGTTATCGGCACTACGGGAATCTTATGTGCGATAGCCATTTTAAAGGCTCCCTCTTTGAACTCGTCAAGAATTACGTCTTCTTCAGGCACTCCGCCTTCGGGAAAAATACAAATACTTAGGCCTTGATTTAATCTGCGTTGTGCACGACGGTATACCCCTGTTCTACTCTTAGAACTATCTCGGTCTACCATAATACACACTCTCTTGAAGAAAAACCCAAAGACAGGAATATTAGCTAGTTCTTTCTTCCCTACAAAAACAAATGGGTTCTCGCTTACTCGCAACATTAGCATAATATCAAGCATACTGGTGTGGTTTGCCACCAACATATAACTTTTGCCCCTTATTAGCTTTTGATTGTATTCAATTCTTGGAGGACATCCCATTCCATAAAGTATAGGCGCGGCCCAAAGATTTCTCGCTAACCAAAAGAATTGTGGATACGATTTTTCTGAAAAGGTCGTAATTAGGAGTAAGGGAAAGAAGATGAAAATAGGTAATGCAACCAATATATAGAACCAAATTCGGTATAGCGTATGGCCTATGTTTTTCAATAGTTGAAGCATGAAATCAAAAATAGCAATTTACCTTCGTTATTTACGATTTGTTTTACCTTTGTGCTTCTTTGATACATAACTAATGGCGAGAATCTTAACAGGAATTCAGAGTACGGGCACACCTCATCTAGGAAACATTTTAGGCGCAATTCTTCCCGCTATTGAAATGGCCGAGGATCCGAAAAATGAATCATTCCTTTTCATTGCGGACATGCATTCATTGACACAAATAAAGAATGGTGTAGAACTTCGTAACAACACCTATGCGACTGCAGCTACATGGTTGGCTTGTGGACTAGACATCAACAAAACCGTTTTCTATCGCCAAAGTGATGTTCCCCAAGTAACTGAACTTGCCTGGTATTTGAGTTGTTTTTTCCCTTACCAACGTTTGACATTGGCGCACTCCTTTAAAGATAAGGCCGACCGCTTAGAAGATGTGAATGCTGGGCTATTCTCCTACCCCATGTTGATGGCTGCGGATATTTTATTGTACGACGCGAATATTGTACCTGTGGGAAAAGACCAACTGCAACATTTGGAAATGACCAGAGATGTAGCTTCCCGTTTTCACGCTCAGTTGGGAGAAACGTTCGTTATCCCGGAAGCCAAAGTACAAGAATCAACCATGTACATTCCCGGAACTGATGGTGAAAAAATGAGCAAGAGTAAAGGAAACCTAATCAATCTTTTTCAACCAGATAAAAAACTCAGAAAACAATTGATGGGAATAGTATCGGATAGTACTTCAATGGAAGAACCGAAAAACCCCGATACTGATACCACCTTCGCGCTCTATAACATATTGGCTTCTGACGCCCAAATAGCAGAAATGAGAGCCAATTATTTGGCTGGCAACTATGGCTACGGACATGCAAAACAAGCCTTGTATGAAGTTGTTCTGGAAAAATTCGGAGAAATTCGTGAGAAATTTGATTACTACATGAACAACCTGAACGATGTTGATGATGCATTAGCATTGGGTGCCGAAAAAGCTAAGAAAACAGCAGATGAAGTCTTAGAAAGAGTTAGGACAAAGGTTGGTTATTAAAATAGGTTCCTTTTACTTCTCAATACCCAATAACTCCACTTCAAAAATCAAAGCAGCATAAGGTGGAATCTCCCCTCCTCCCGCTCCGCGGGGCCCGTATGCCAAGTCCTGCGGTATAAATAGTTTCCATTTTGAACCAACAGGCATTAATTGTAGCGCCTCTGTCCATCCCTTTATCACTCCGATTACGTCAAAACTAATAGGTTCACCGCGTTCTACAGAGCTATCAAAAACTTTTCCATCTAACAACATGCCTGTGTAGTGAACTTTAACTTTATCGGCTGAGATCGGTATAGGCCCGTTGCCAGCAGTTAAAATTTCATATTGAAGTCCGCTTTCAGTAGTTGTTATATTCGCCTTTCTGCCATTTTCAGCTAAAAAACGTTCTCCTTCAGCGCTTTTCTCTTTGGCAACGGCTTCTTGTTTTGCCGCAATAGTTGTTTGGACAAGATTTTGGGCCTCTGATAGTGGCATTTTTTCTTGTTCCAGCATAACATCGCGCATGGCAGCTGCGAATGAATCGTAAGACAAGGAATCAATACCCATGTTTTTAAGATTATTACCCATTCCTACCCCGAACGCATAACTGAATTTTTGAAGCTCATCTTCCAGATTTATTTCCTTTTCAGCTTGCATTTTATCAAGTTTTGCTTGCATTTCAGCAGTCTTTGATTTTAGTTGTGTTACCTGATCTATCAGGTCTTTCTTTTTTTGGGAAAAACCTGAAATAGTGATAAAAAGTGTGGCAATCATTACGATGAATATCCTGTTCATTGATTCTAATTTTGTGCGAAAATAGTTAAAAATCACCTATACTTTGAAAATGGAATGAATTCTATCAAACCGACTTCATGGTCGGTTTTAGTTGTGGAAAGACATTATTACAAAGGATATCTGTTCGATTTTGGACGATTTTTAATCGATAAAGCACCTAAAACACAATATCCAATCGGTAAAGTGCTTTGAAACCGACTGTTGAGTTTGTTTTGTGCTCTATTTTGATTTGTTCAGAATGGCCAAATACAGCTCTTTTACAGTGCTTCAAATAATTTTCCGGGAAGCGGCCGTACGATACCCTTCATTTCCATATTCAATAAAGTTGAAGAAACTTTGAAAACTGGCAATTGACATTCCAAAGCGATACTATCCAACAACTGTTTTCCTTGTTTCTGTAAAAACCCGTAAATGGATTTCTCGGTATCATCCATCTCAACGAAAAGTTGCTTTTGAACGGGTTGGGTTTTCTTTTCTTCCACATCCCATCCCAATAAATACACCAAATCAGCTGCTGAGGTCAACATTCGAGCCTTCTGTTGTTTGATAAGGTTGTTGCATCCCAAACTAAACTTATCGTCGGCACGACCTGGTACGGCAAAAACATCTCTATTGTAGCTATTGGCAATGTCTGCCGTAACCAAACTACCTCCTTTTTCGGCAGATTCTATTACTACTGTAGCTTCGGACATTCCGGCAATTATTCGGTTTCGCTTCAAGAAATTTTCGCGATCCGGATTACTTGTACTCCAAAATTCGGTAAAGAAACCACCATTCTTTTCAATATCAGCCAAATATTTGGCATGTACTTTCGGATAAATTTGATTTAGGCCATGTGCGAGGCATCCTATGGTCTGAAGCCCATGCTTAACAGCAGCCTTTTGAATGGCAATGTCTACACCGTACGCAAATCCACTAACTATTATAGGGTTTAGAGGGGAAATCTCTTCGATAAACCGCTCGCAAAAAGCTGCGCCATAGCTGGTTATATTTCGTGTTCCTACCACACTGATGATTTTTCTTCCTTCCAAATCAATGGCTCCTCGCTTAAACAACAATAAAGGGCTATCGATACAGTGATTCAAATAATTGGGGTAATCCGCATTCAAGAAGTACGAATAAGCGATACCTTTTGACTTGATATAGGTGTATTCGTCTTGGGCTGCCTCCAAATGTTCCCTGTCGTGTAGTGATTTTATCGTGTGCGATCCGATACCATCTATTTTTAAAAGATGCTTCGCTTTGTCGTAAAAAACCGCAGTTGGACCGCCGCAGTGGGAAATTAACTTTTTGGCCGTGACATCGCCTACATTAGGGATATTCTGGAGGCGCAGAACAGCAATGAATTCGTCTTCAGACAGTTGTATATCGGCCATAGTTATTCACAAAATAAGTAAAATATAATGTTAATAAAAACTTATGTTCGATGTTTTGAACACCCCTATTTTTTATCATATTTGCGATATATGGTTGTAGAACACTATATCTCAGAATTACTATACAGATACAATTGCGTCATGGTGCCGGAATTTGGTGCTTTCTTGACGCAAATGAAATCGGCTGTACTAATTCAGGCTTCTAATACCTTTTACCCTCCTTCGAAGCTAATTTCCTTTAATGAGCAGGTAAGTTCAAATGATGGTCTGTTGGTCTCTTATATTTCCGATACCGAAAAGCTTTCCTACGAGGAAGCACTAGTAAAGGTTTCTCAAATCGTAAAGAACTGGAAAATCAAGTTGCAAAAAGGCGAAAGGCTTGAATTGGCCAATATTGGGGAGCTATGGTTGAATGCAAATCAAAAATTACAATTTCAGCCTTTTGGAAAAACGAATTATCTAACCGCCTCATTTGGTTTGTCATCCGTTGTTTCTCATCCTGTTACGCGAGAAGTACTAAAAGAAAAGGTAGTTGCTCTTGAAGAGAAGATTCCCTTTGTTTTTACTCCTGAGAAACGAGAGACTGTTTCATTCCGGCCCTACCTTAAATATGCTGCGATAGCACTACTGACCGTTTCTTTAGGTTTGACCGGGTTCCGTTTGTATAAGGAAAGTGCTGAAAAGCAACAATTAGCGGCTGAGGATGCCCAAGAGCAAGTTTCCAAACGCATTCAAGAGGCGACTTTCTTCGATACTGCTCCTATGGAACTGCCGACACTTTCATTGGATGTGATTTCAACCCCTAAAAAGAAAGTAGGTCGCGTACACCATATAGTGGCAGGAGCCTTCCGCTTCAAGAAAAATGCCGAAAAGAAAATGAGACAATTGAAGCGAAGAGGATTCAATCCCGCTTACATTGGAACAAACCCTCATGGACTGCATATGGTGACGTATGATAGCTATACTGACGTTGATGAAGCATTGAATGCCTTACGTTTAGTAAAGCGCACTCAATCATCGGATGCATGGTTGCTTTCCGCTAAATAATGCATTACTAAGATCTTCCCTTATGTTCAAAGCCCTTTAGGGTTCGTAGTCAAACTGTATAGTCAAGTAGACAAACATTCTCCTTAACCAAACCATTAAACCTTTAAAGAATACTTTTTGTGTCTTTTTATCTTGTTGATTTTAATCATTTAGAGAGAAATAAACACCTTCGAAGTTCAAAATCTTTTTGTGCCTGTTATCTTTGTAAAAATTTAATTTCATGACAGCTAAAAAACCTAGTGATTCACTTACTGTAATGACCGACATCGTACTACCGGGTGAGACGAATATTTTAAAAAATCTCTTTGGTGGCGAGCTTTTAGCTCGTATGGACCGTGCGGCGAGTATTGCAGCTGGAAGGCACAGTGGTGGCATCACGGTTACTGCCTCGGTAAACCATGTTGCATTTACACAGGCTGTTCCATTAGGAAGCGTGGTTACTGTTGAAGCTGCAGTTTCGCGCGCTTTTTCAACTTCTATGGAAGTATTTATCGACGTTTGGATCGAAAATAGATTTACCGGTAAACGCTCGAAGGCGAACGAGGGTATTTATACGTTCGTGGCCTTGAACGAAGCAACCGGAAAGCCAACACCGGTACCACCCCTAGAACCTGAAACCGAATTAGAAAAAGAACGTTTTGCAGCGGCTTTACGGAGAAAACAATTGAGCTTGGTATTGGCGGGAAAAATGAAGCCTAATGAAGCCACGGAACTGAAGGCCTTATTTATGGGAGACTAAAAATCGAAATTATCGGGGTCAGGACCAATACGCTCAGCCCTATCCAAACTATCGAGATACGCTACGTCTTCGTCAGAAATATCAAAGTCAAAAATGTCTGCGTTCGACTTAATTCGCTCTTTTTTAACTGATTTTGGAATGGTTACGATTCCTTTTTGCAAATTCCAGCGCAGAATGACCTGCGCAACTGATTTTTTATACTTTTTTGAAAGCTCTTGACAGATATCCAAATTGAATACCTTGCCTTGCATAAAAGGGGACCAAGCCTCATATTGAATGCCTTTTAAATAACAAAAATCGACCAAGTCTTGTTGTACCACGTAAGGATGGAATTCCATTTGGTTGACCATGGGTACTACTTCTGCAGTAGTCAGCAAATCTTCCAAATGATGTTGCATAAAATTACTTACACCAATAGCTTTAATTCGTTTCTCTGAGTATAGTTTCTCCAGGGCACGCCATGTATCTTTGTACTTTCCCGAGACAGGCCAATGAATTAAGTACAAATCGAGGTAGTCTAGATTCAATCGCTCTAATGATGCATCAAAAGCTCTTAATGTGGTTTCATAGCCTTGGTCAGTATTCCAGACCTTACTCACTACGAACAAATCATCTCTATGGATACCACTTTCTACAACACCTTTTCCTACACCTTCTTCGTTACCATATACTGAAGCGGTATCAATATGTCGATAACCTATTTGTAGGGCATAGGAAACTGCATCAACGACTTCTTGATCGTTGTCAGATTGATAGGTTCCCAGTCCCAGATAGGGTATTTCAACTCCGTTGTGTAATTTAAATGAGCCTTTTAAATCTGTTATTCTTTTCATAGATTTTCTACTATAATTGATATACCCATTCTTCAGGATTCAAACGTGACGTATCTTCGTAAAGGTAGAATTTTAGACGGGTTTGCCCGTTATTCCGATTGGTATATATTGTGCCCAGTTCATTCTTAGCCGCCACCATATCCCCTTTTTTGACATAAACTTCTGAAAGGTTATAGTAGGTGCTGATAAAATTACCGTGCTTAATCTGTACGCCTTTGTTACCCCCTGGAACCGAAAGAATCGCGATTACCTCACCTTCGAAAATAGCACGCGCCTTTGCACCCTGATCGGTCGCAATAATTACCCCGTTGCTCTCATGTTTAATACCGGGATAAACCGGATCGCTATATACACCAAAACCTTGACTTTTTATTCCTTTTTCCACGGGCCAAATTAGTTTGCCCTTATTGGCTGTAAAACTATTGGCGACTAATGTTGCTTCAGGTGTTAGAAAGAATCTACTGGTATCAGTATTTCTAATGGTATTCTTATCAGCATTTTTTTTGTTCGCCTCTGCGATGGCTGCACGAATCAAATTATCGATTTGCTTATCTATTTTCTTAGCTTCTTTCTCCTTTTTTTCAATTTGGGCAGTATACTTGCTTTCATTTTGTCGGATAGTCGCCAGCAGTTCTTTCTGTGTCCTTATTTCATTGAAAAGTTGATTTTTGGCCTTACGGTTTTGGGATAGTAGAACGTCTTTCACCTTTCGTTCTTCATTTAAATCTTTGTTCAAACGAGCCAAATCATCAGTTTTAGCCACGATTTCTTCTCCTTGCTCTTTGCGGTAATCGGTATACTGTTTCATATACTGCAGGCGCTTGAAAGCTTGGAAAAAGTTTTCTGAGGATAACAAAAACATCAATCGACTCTGTTGCGAACGATTCTGATATGATTTTTGAATCATAAGCGCATAGTCATCCTTTAATGCTTTCAGGTCTTCCCGAAGATTGGAAATCTTTTTGACATTGGCGTTAATTTGCCTGTTGAGAAGGTTGGACTGTTGGTTAGTAACTCTGATCAGTTGTTCTCGCACGTTGATTTTCTTATCCAAAGCCTCCATTTGGTCTAGAATCGTACCCTTTTCTTTTTTTTCCGCGAAAAGCAACCTATTGATATTTCGAATCTCGTTTTGAAGTTGTTCCCGCTTTGACTCCAAGGCTTTCTGCTCGCTGGTCTGGGTAAAAGCCGCAGAAGGAATGAGTAGTGTCATCACCACTACCACCAAACTAACAAATCTCTTTTTAGATATCATTTTTCTTTAAAACAATCTCTTTATACCCTTTCGGGATTTTATACGGAAAGGATAGTCGTTGGTCAAATTCGATATTTCGATATTCAATATCAATCGTGTTCTTTGTGCTTTCTTCAATAGCTGTAATCAGTACCGTATTGGGTAATACCCACTTATTAATTTTCTGATAATCTTTATAGTTGATTTCAAGCAATCGCTTTTTTAATGGCTGTGACAATTTCTGAGTCGCCATTTTAAAGTTCTGTGGTTCTATTTGGAACAGGGTTTGAAAAAGGGCCATTGATTTTTTAGGCGTCAGCTGGTAGTTTTTATCTGCAACTTTTATATCATACTTGTCCTTACGCAAGTCGAAAAGAGCTTGGCCCAATAGAAGGTTCTGTACTTTACGAAAATCAAGTTCTGTTCCCAAAATATTGCTGAGATACGAAAAATCACCATCAAAAAATTCGTTTTCCAGTTTATTGTAAAAAGATACTCGATCTGGAGTGATATAAGCTTTTACCATCCCAAATGGTGCACTCAACCAGATTGCATTGTCCTTTTCCATTCTGAAACTGACGGAAACTCCTTGAGTAGCTTCTCCGTCGGAATAGTCGATTTTCATTTTTCCACGAAGGGTCTTGAAATCAATTTGATTTTGGTAGTGGGCCTTTATGACTGATTTCGCAGAAGAATTATCCTCAATTGATCCTTCGGTTAAAACTTTTTTTGATTTGCAGGATATTGCCAAAGCACAAACTAGCAAAATAGAGACAAATTTAAATCCTGTTCGATTTAGGGTACGCATACTTAAAAACCAGGTTTTATCTTACTAAGGTACATATTTGCCTTCACAGTATTGTGGGTTGCCGTATGGGCCGTTGCCAGCTCTGTATAGAATTTATTGGCAAGTGCTACATCATTTACCAGATAATCCAAGCCAGCTTCCAAAATCTCGATTGCGTCTCTGTGTTTATTGTTCTTATTCAAAGCATATCCTCGTGCATAGTAAAAAAAGGCTTGAGAAGGATAAGTCTCCAATGCTTCGTCGGACACTTGCAGTAATATTGCATGACTGTTGGTACGAATCAATCCTTTGATTTGAAGTTGATAGCCTAACATTGGGTTTGGTGCGCCAGCATTAGAATTCTCGACCGTAAAGGAGGTGGAAACACTTTGCGCATTTCGTTTTTCTACCGAATCGTTGATTTTGGAGGTCAAATCTTCTGAAAAGGATGATTTACTGACTTCCTTGAGCACCTTTAGGGCATTTTCATAATTGCCTCTCTTAAAATAGGTCAAGGCCAAGTTCTCCTTTAATCTCGGATTGTCATATGGAATTCTAGATGCAACGGCATCTATGGAATTACCCTGTTTTTCAAGAATATTAACTAAGGTTTCCAAATACCAGGGATTCTCAGGCTCCGAAACCAATGTTTCTACAGCATAGCCTTCGGCCAGGGTATACTTTTTATCCTCATAATAGGCCTTGGCAAGTTCATGATCTACGACCCTATTCTCTGCATCCAACTGTTTACATTTCAACAAGAGGTTAACGGCTTTATCATAGTTTTCAATTCCTTTCTGCTTCAAGGCCTCAAAAAAGTTCTCTTGAAAATCATCAGAATACTCGTCCAAAAAGACCTCGGCACTTTGCTCTATGTCAATTTCGGGAGCTTCTTCTTGGGAATAAAATACCCCCGGTATTACAAAGAATCCGAAAAACAACATTAAACTACAGCAACTATTATTTTTCATTCTACCTTCATTCTCACTTCTTGGTTGGGCATCTTATTTCACTCCTGTGCTTCCAAAACCACCTTCGCCTCGAGAAGTTTCAGAAAGTTCTTCAACTTCTACCCAATCAGCACGCTCATGTTTGGCAATTACTAATTGTGCAATACGTTCCCCATTTTCGATTTTGAATTCTTCATTGGATAGATTCACAAGAATCACACCAATTTCGCCTCTATAATCTGCATCGATTGTTCCAGGAGCATTCAATACCGTAATTCCTTTCTTAGCCGCAAGGCCACTTCTAGGTCGTACTTGTGCCTCTAAACCTACTGGAAGCTCTATAAAAAGTCCCGTTTTGATGATAGCACGCTCTAAAGGTTGTAACGTAACATGCTCTGAAATATTGGCTCGAAGATCCATTCCAGCGGATGCGCCCGTTTCGTAGTGGGGTAAAGCGTGATTTGATTTGTTGATGATTTTTATTTTCATGTATGGTTCTTTTATAGTCGATACGAATATAGAGTCAAGAGCGTTTCGCTGCTAGAAAAAAGAGACTAGACTAGACTAAATCAAGTCTGAATATTTTATCTTGCTTCTTGATTTTGCTTCTTCATCTACTTTACTTTTTCAAAAAAATCTGTCTTAGTTTATCATTCTCCAATTTATAGACCAGACCCAAGAAAAGTGTCAATAAAATACAACCCACAATTAAATTTCTATCAAAGCCATAAAAAGCGATGGCAGAAAAGAGAATCGAGATCCCCAAATAGAACAATATTTTTCTAAAATTGTAGGGTACAGGGTAATGTGATTTTCCAAAATAATATGACAATAGCATCATGGTTCCATAGGCCAATAAGGTGGCAATAGCGGAAGCCATATATCCAATTCGAGGAATAAAGAAATAATTTACCACAATAGTAATAATCGCCCCGATAACCGATATAAATGCCCCGTAGCGCGTCTTATCGGTAACTTTGTACCATACCGAGAGGTTGTGGTAAATTCCCAAAAAGAAACTTGCTAAAAGTATTAGTGGAACGATAGACATCGCTTCCCAATAATCTTCATCAATAAACAGAGATTTAAGAACATCTGAAAACACGATGACCGTGAGTAAAATTACACTACCAATTATCACGAAATAGTTCGTAATCTGAGCATACGCTTTTTGGGGGTTTTCTGTTCCAGCGTGACTAAAAAAGAAAGGTTCGATTCCCATACGAAAGGCTGTAGCAAAAAGCATCATAAACAAGCCCAATTTATAGCAAGCTGCGTATTTACCGGTTTCACTCAAGGCAATTTCTGCAGGAAGAAGTCTTTCTAACAAAATCTTATCGAATACTTCATTTATCGTAAAAGCAATTCCGGCAACTAAAACCGGCCATGCATAGTTTAACATACGTTTCCATAGGTCTTTATCAAAAACGTAGGTGCTTTTAAGGTATAATGGCAACATCAGCAACAAGGTAACGGCACTAGCAATAAGATTAGAGATAAAAATATAGGAAATTTCAAAATTTGGTTTGTACATCCAATCTAAAAATCCATCCGAACCTTCCTGAAATAGCTTTGGAAGAAACAATAAAAAGAACAAATTCAACCCTAGGTTTATCGCCACATTCGTAATCTTAATGATGGCGTATTTCATTGGCTTTTCATTTGCCCTAAGCCAAGCGAACGGAATAATGACCAAAGCATCAAGAATTAAAATACCTATGGAGTATCTAACAAAACGAGCGTCAATACCGGAGGCACTTGCCATACTTTCCTGAAAGGAGAAGGCAACCAATGCAAAAACTAGAGTCGAAGCCATCAAGGATATCAAAGAGGTTGATACAACACTTTCTTTGTTATCCGCCTTGTTGTAGAACCTGAAAAATGCCGTTTCCATACCATACGCCAAGAAGACATTAAAAATGGCTATCCAAGAAAAAATGACATTTACCCTACCATAACCGGCGGTAACTAAAATTCCCGTATACAATGGTAGAAGAAGAAAATTCAGCATCCGCGGCAACACTGTCGCCAGCCCATAAATAGCCGTTTGTCTGAAGAGTTTTTTAAGCGGATTCAAATGACCTGAGGATTAAGTCCTCAAAAGTACCTATTTAACCGCTTGTAACAAAGTTTACTTCGATTGGCAACTTTTCAAGCTACCAGTCGAAATTAGTTTTTAAGCAACTTAAGTACGCTTAATTCTTTTCGTATTTGTTTAAAAATGAAAATGCTCAACAATATCAATGATACTACTGCTGAAATCAAGATATCTGAATAAAATCCTGACGACATACTTACCTTGAAAGATGGTAAGAGTATTGCAAAACCGATGCAGTACAAAAGAATAATAATTGGGGTAAAGACAAAATGCACCTTCTTTCTATTGGTATAGTAGTGAATCATCTGATTTTTGAAGCTTTTGGAATCCTGTGCTATGTTCATTTTTTTAAGTGTTCGGATACTATGGATTTCCAAACCTATTCGAATCACTAACATTCCGATCATTAGCAAAAGCCCCATCATTACCGTTTGAAATTTGTATGCCGAGATATAAATGAAAAATGCCGCCAACACAACGATAGTACTACCAAGAACAAAATTAGTAATACGCTGTTTTTTCCGAATAGCATTCATTTTCTCTACAATCTGTTTTGACCCGTCCTCTGGTGCTTTTGGGTGAGATTGATTATCCCATTGTGACTTTAAATCTTCAAACGCTTCCATGCTGTACACATTTTGTTAAATTGTTTTTTATTCTATGTATTCTGACCCTAACCGCCTCATGTGACAGACCCACTACTTTCGCAATCTCTTTTTGAGGCAACCCTTCCAATTCCAATAAAATGATTGCCTTTTGTTGCTGAGGAAGTTTGTCGATACAGGCATACATCTTTTCCAATTGTCCTTCTTTTGAAGCATGACTCACTTCTTCGGTCTGTTCTATTTGTTTTGTTATTTCACCGCTATTTTCCTTTTTCTTTTTTCTAAAATGCAACATACAAGTATTGACCGTTATGCGATAAATCCATGTTGCAATACTCGCATCTTCCCGAAATGACGCTAAATTTTCCCAAACCTTAATGAAAACTTCTTGTGTCAATTCTTTGGCCAAATCCTCATTTCCATTTACGTAGCCAAGACACACTCGAATTACCTTCGAGTAGTTCGAAGCATATATCGTTTCAAAATGAGACTGGTGATTTTCCATCCTACTTCAGATGTTTCCTGATTTGGTCAACGAACCATTCCGGTTTGTCATACATGATAAAGTGTGCGGACCCTTCCGCATATTCGATTTTGTATGTTTCTAGGTTTTTATATTGTGTCTCATAGGTGCTTTTGGCCATTTCCAGTCCATAGGGGTGGGTTGCTGCTAAAATCGTCACAGGAATGCTTATTTTGGAAATGTCCTCACGCAAATCAAGTTTAAGCAAGTCGGTATAGCCATACACATATGTTTCGCGGTCTGCTTGTAAAATCCAGTTTTTAAGTTGTTCGTGTTTTTCGGAGGTCAAAGTCATTCCCGAGGCCATTTGGGTTGCCATTTTTTCGAAAGCTTCTGCATCCATCTCTAACAATTGTTGATTCCAAGGATTGTCATAGACCATATTTTCGCTTTTGAAATTCGGTATCATCAATGCTCCTGTAGCTGGTAGTGCATCTACTATGATCAATTTTGAATACGGATGATTTTCTTCCGTTGCCAGCCACAATCCTAAAGCTCCTCCAAGACTATGGCCAATAACTATTGCATCCTTTATGTTTTGTTCTTCAACATAATGGACAATTCCCTCCTTTATTTTAGGAAGCCAAGGTTTTTCAATAGGCGCAACTCCACCAAATCCGGCGAAAGTAAATATATGGCATTGGTAATTTTTTGAAAGCTCGGAGACCGTGTCGTCCCAAACCTTACTAGTACATGTAAATCCTGGAAAGAGCAAAATGGACTTACCTTCTCCTTTTACTTCTACTTCGAACGGAGTTTGCGCATGTTATGCAAATGATGCGATTAAAAATGAAAGAGTTATTATTCTACTTAAGGTTTTCATGGTGTACTTCTTTAGATATTCTGCCTTTTAGATTCGTTTTCTAAAAAATGTTACGCCTGAAATCAAAAAAATTATTTTCAAGTCTTTGCCAAGGATGAAGCAAATGAACCTTTTCAACAATGAATACGCGGATTACTTCGTTTTGCTCTTAAAGACTATATAATGGTCTGAAAAAAATTAAGAGTAATAACGGTCGGAAATATCAGTCTGAAAGTGCGTCTTCCTTCAAATCCATTCTTTTCATCGCCAAAACAGCAAATAGGAGTGCTATGAATAGAAATATCGCTGCCAAAACATAGGGCGCTCCCGGAAAGTAGATATTTGCATCGGGACGTATGAAATAGTAAAATACTGAAGAGAATACCAATTGTCCCAAAATTGCAGTTACACTTACCAAGCCTGTTATTGCACCTTGTAGGTTTCCTTGTTCTTTTTCAGATACTTGATTTGAGATTACCCCTTGAACAGTCGGCCCTGCAACCCCTCCAAAGGCATAAGGAATCAAGAAAGCATACAACATCCAAGGTTCAGAAGCTTGTGAAAATAAGAACATTCCGATAGTCCATAGTAGAAACCCTACGATTATTGTTCTTTTCTTTCCAATATTCTGGACCACAATGCCAACTAAGAACCCCTGAGCAATAGCTACCAAAAGGCCGACTACCATAAGTGAAATTCCTATTTCCTGAGGACTCCAATCGTAACGTTCAATGCCGTAATATGACCATGTTGAGGGCAGGGCCTGCCCAGCAAGGTTGGCTAAAAAGAAAGCGAATATGAGTAATAGAACGCCTTTATAATTGCGAAGACTAACCAGAGAAACCCCTGGAATCATTTTTAATATATTGATGGGTCTTCTGTTCTCGGGAATCAATGACTCTGGAACGAAAAAATACCCAAAAATAAAGTTGGCAAAAGTCAAGCCCGCGGCAATGTAAAAAGGGAGCCGAATATCGATTTCGCCGAAAAACCCACCAATACCGGGGCCAATGATAAAGCCCAATCCGAAAGCGGCTCCGATTAAGCCAAAGTTCTTGGCTTTTTCGTCAGGAGTACTGATGTCGGCTATATAGGCAGAGGCCACGGTAAAGCTGGCGCCAGTAATTCCAGCTAAAAATCGACCTAGAAACAACCAAGTTATGGTTGGCGCCCATGCATGAATCAGATAATCGATACTTAGCCCTAAAAGCGCAATTAGCAAAATAGGGCGTCTTCCGTATTTGTCTGATATCTCTCCTAAAACAGGGGAAAACAGGAATTGCATACCAGCAAAAGCCGTTGTGAGCCACATTCCATATATAACCGCCTGGGCGGTTCCCTCACCCGTTAATTCCATGATCAAATCAGGAATAATAGGAAGAATGATACCAATACCGATTACATCAACAAGTATTGTAACGAAAATGAAAAGTAAAGCGGTTTTTTTGGCTTTCATGGCGGCGACAAAAATCGGTTAAAAAAACAAAACCTCACATTTCTGCGAGGTTTAATTCCTTTGAGTGTTTCACCATGTTGCTTTGTAGCCTTTCTACAGTGCTCAGGATGACATTTTATTTTTTAATTGTTCAAGGCTTCCGCGCCACCAACAATTTCTAGGATTTCATTGGTAATGGCGGCTTGTCTTGCTTTGTTATATGTCAATTTCAATTGGTCTCTCAATTCCGTTGCATTGTCAGTTGCTTTATGCATCGCGGTCATACGAGCACCATGTTCACTTGCAAATGAATCACGTATACCTTTGTACAATTGGGTTTTTAATGATTTGGGAATCAACTGTTCCACAATTTCTACTTTTGTAGGTTCAAAAATATAGTCGCTGCCCGAATTTTCAGCACCTTCCTCAGGAACAATAGGAAGAAACTGCTCCGTCATTATTATTTGCGTAGCGGCATTTTTAAACTTGTTATAAACGATATCGATTCTATCATAGTTACCACTGGTGAATTGCTCCATTAAGTTTTCAGCGATAGCTGCAACATTTTCGAAAGTCAAATCATCGTATACAGCACTATTATTCGCAATAACATTGAATTTTTTTCCTAGAATATCATTAGCCTTTTTACCAATTGCCATAAAATCAACTTGCTTTCCGGCGTAGGTTTCATTAGCCAAAACCATACTTTGCTTGATAATATTAGAGTTAAAGGCACCACAAAGTCCTCTATTAGAGGTAATGGCAACAACTAAAACCTTATTGACTTCTCGATTGTCCGAAAACTTGCTTCCTGACTCGCCATCCAAACTCGCGCTCAAACTTTGAAGAAGCTCAGTTAACTTATCGGCATAAGGGCGCATGGCAGTAATAGCATCCTGGGCTTTCTTCAACTTAGCAGCGGATACCATTTTCATGGCACTTGTAATCTGCATGGTTGATGATACCGACGCTATTCTATTTCTAATTTCCTTTAGATTGGCCATCTTCTGTCTTTATAAAAACACTAATTAAGCTCTATATTTTCCTGAAAGATCTTTGGCAACCGATGTTAAAGTATCTATTACCTCATCAGTTAGTTTTCCAGACTTTAAGGTGTCTAGAACACCTCTGTGCTTTGCTTTCAAAAACTCGATATAGTCAGTTTCGAATTCTTTAACCTTTTCAACAGGAACATCGCGTAACAAATTCTTTGACCCTGCGTATATTATCGCTACCTGGTCTTCAACAGTAAAAGGATCGTTCTGTGCTTGCTTCAAAATTTCAACGTTACGACGTCCTTTTTCAATTACGTTCAAGGTAGCTGCATCTAAATCAGAACCAAATTTTGCAAAGGCTTCCAATTCACGGAACTGCGCTTGATCCAGTTTCAATGTGCCTGCCACTTTTTTCATGGACTTGATTTGTGCGTTACCACCAACACGTGATACCGAAATACCCACGTTAATCGCTGGGCGAACCCCTTGGTTGAATAAATCTTGCTCTAAGAAAATTTGTCCATCGGTAATCGAAATTACGTTTGTTGGAATATATGCCGAAACGTCACCAGCCTGTGTTTCAATGATAGGCAATGCAGTTAACGAACCACCCCCTTTTACCATTGGTTTTAACAAATCAGGCAAATCATTCATTTCTTTAGCAATGGCATCATCATTTATGATTTTTGCGGAACGTTCTAGCAAACGAGAGTGTAGATAGAAAACATCCCCAGGATATGCTTCACGTCCCGGTGGTCTTCTTAACAAAAGAGACACCTCGCGATAAGCCACAGCCTGTTTTGATAAATCATCATAGATAATCAAAGCCGGGCGACCCGTATCACGGAAGTACTCACCAATCGCCGCACCGGCCATAGGAGCATATACCTGCATTGGTGCAGGATCAGATGCATTCGCAGCAACTATTGTAGTGTAAGCCAAAGCACCTTTGTCCTCTAACGTTTGGGCAATACCTGCAACAGTAGAAGCTTTTTGTCCGATAGCTACGTAAATACAATATACAGGTTCCCCTGCATCGTAAAATTCTTTTTGGTTCAAGATTGTATCGATACATACAGTTGTCTTACCGGTTTGACGGTCACCAATTACAAGCTCCCGTTGTCCTCTACCTACCGGAATCATCGCATCAATTGCCTTAATACCTGTCTGTAGCGGTTCGGTCACCGGCTCGCGGAAGATTACACCTGGTGCTTTACGCTCCAATGGCATTTCATAGGTTTCTCCAGAAATTGGACCCTTACCGTCGATTGGAACTCCCAATGTATTTACTACACGGCCAACAATACCTTCTCCAACATTGATAGAAGCAATTGTTTGCGTACGTTTTACAACGGAACCTTCTTTTACATCTCTTGAAGGACTCAACAAAACCACACCTACATTATCTTCTTCCAAGTTCAGTACGATCCCTTTCAATCCGCCTTCGAACTCAACCAATTCACCATACTCGGCATTTGCTAGTCCGTAGACACGGGCAATACCATCACCTACTTGCAATACGGTTCCTACCTCATCTAATGAAGCAGTTGCTTCGAATCCTGATAATTGTTTCTTTAAAATTGCTGATACTTCAGCGGCTTTTACTCCTGCCATTTTTCTAAGATGTAAGACTTAAGACATTAGGCGTAAGACGCCTTTCTATGTCCAAAGTAATTATTATAGACTATTTGTAAATTCTCTTTTTAAATTACTCAACTTGTTCGCGATACTGGCGTCATATTGTAAATCTCCAACTCGCAATACAAATCCTCCGATGATATTTTCATCAACCTTGTTCTCTATGGTAACCGTGTTGCCCGTTAATTTACCTACTTGCGCTAATACTTTCTTTTCTAAATCAGCTGTCAGAGGCACGGCGGTTGTGACAAAGGCAACATCTTTTCCTTTCAGTTGCTCATTAAGAATGATATATTTTAAGGCCACTTCATTCAACATACCAATCCTTTTGTTGTCTACCAACATTGAAATTGTGCCTTCGGTTATTTTGCTACAACCTTTAAAAACGCTTAATAATGCATCCCTTTTGTCTGAACCCTTTACCACAGGGTTCGCCAAGAAATCTTGAAGTTCTTTGTTTTCAGAAATCGTACTTGATACCAAACGCATGTCTTTTTCGACAACATCGGTCGCCTTCTTCTCGCCCGCAAGGTTAAGAATGGCTTTAGCGTAACGTAAGGCTGCTCTTGAATCGCTCATGCTTACTTAGTTCAATTTGATATCTCCCAACATATCTTCGACCAACTTCAATTGCTTGTCTTTGTTCGATAGTTGTTCTTTGATAACCTTCTCCGCAATTTCTACGGAAAGGTTCGCTACTTGACTTTTGATATCGGCAACGGCTGCTTTCTTTTCACTCTCGATAGCGGCTTGCGCCTGCTTAATCATTTTGTCTCCTTCAGCTTTAGCCTGCTCTTTTGAATCTGCAATTAGTTTGTCCTTGATTTCACGGGCTTCTTTTAACATTGCCTCACGTTCTGCTCGTGCCTCTTTCAATAATTTTTCACTATCCGCAGTTACGTTTTGCATTTCTTTTTTTGCATCTTCCGCAGCAGCTAGAGCATTCTTAATACCTTCTTCTCTTTCGCTTACCGAATTAAGAATAGGTTTCCACGCAAATTTGCGAAGTAGCAATACCAAGCAGATAAACAATAGGGACTGCCAAAAAAACAATCCTAACGAAAAATCTTCAATTAACTGATCCATAGTTATATATTCTTATTCGTTTAATTTTTAATAGTAACAAACGGTCATAACCAACCGTTACGACCGTTTGTTAGAGTTTTAACCTTCGATTTCAGTAGTTGCAAACAACGCTGCAAAACCGATACCTTCAATAAGCGCCGCTGCAATCAACATCGCTGTTTGGATCTTTCCGTAAGCTTCAGGCTGACGAGCAATCGCTTCCATAGCTTGGCCACCGATCTTTCCGATACCTACACCAACACCGATTACAATTAATCCTGCACCTACAATTCTTGGAATTGTCATAACATATATGTATTAAAAATTAAACATTCAAACTAGAGATTCCCGCCTTCGCGAGAATGACACTAAAAAACTTTTTTAATGTGCTTCTGCATGGTCATGCTCTTCCGAGGCAAAACCGAAATACAATGCAGAAAGCATGGTAAATATATACGCCTGTAAAAGCGCAACTAATATCTCAATCAATGAAATGGCAAACGCCAAGCCGAAAGACAATGGACTACCTATCCAACTTTTAAAAATGAACATCAACCCGATCAAACTCATCACTACGATATGACCTGCTTGCATATTCGCATACAAACGAATCAATAGCGAAAAAGGCTTAATGAAAATTCCCAATATTTCAATAGGGATTAATATAATGTATAAAGGAATCTTTCCGTACCAAGGCATCGAATCTCCTAATGGATCGAAAAGGTGTTTCCAGTAATCTTTTGTGCCTGTTAAATTGGTCAGCAAAAAAGTTACGATTGCCAAGGCAGTTGTAACAGCAATATTTCCTGTAACGTTTACACCCAATGGTGTCAAACCAAACATGTTCAAAAACCAAATAAAGAAAAACACGGTCAATAAGAAAGGCATGTATTTTTTATATCGTTTTTCGCCAATGTTCGCGATAGCAATATCATCTCTTATATAAAGTACAATAGGTTCAAAGAAACGACCGATTCCTTTTGGAATGCTTCCGTTCTTCGCATACGACTTTGCCAAACTGCTGAATAACCAAAACATCAAAAGACCCACAATAAATATCATGACGACACCTTTGGTAATCGAAAGGTCTAGAGGTTTTTCGTTAGTCGCATGATGCTTTTCATCATAATTGATGGTTCCTGAAGCATCAGTTTTATAAATTTTACTGTGATACAATTTATAGTAGTTTCCGTCAACCTCAGCAACAGTTTCTCCATGATGAAATTTTGAAGAGGAGAATACTTTCAAACCGTTATCCCAAAGAATAACAGGAAGTGGAAAACCTATATGTTTTTTAGTCCCATCTTCTTGCTTAATAGAAAACAATGAAAAATCGTGAGAATCTTTAAGGTGATGACCAATATATTCGGTGATTTCTGTCTTGAGGTCTTTTTCTCCCTCTCCTTCACTTTCCTTCATGCTCGCAAACGCAGTATTGCTAATAAAAAGTGATGTAACAAAAAGAAGTTTAATTAGAAGTGTACTTCGCATATCGCTCAAAAATATCGGTCCCTAAAAATCGCTGCAAATGTAAGGTATAATCACAAAAGGAAAAAACCATTTCAGCTTTTATTTTTTAGGATTGACAAAGCCTGAAAAACCTGCCTTTAATCGATTTCGTTAAGCAGTTTAACGAGTGCCAGAGTCTCGAAAATCAAACAGGCAATATATGGAACGAAGAAGGTGAAGAATTCTATCTTTGAAAGACCCCCGTCTTGCTCAAAAAGCGGATTGAAAATCAGAAAGTATATAACAAATTTCAGGGTGCTTCCGAACAAAAATACAAAGCCGAGATTTTTGTTTTGCTTTCTGGCGAGTGTTACCATCATATAATAAATGGCCACGGCCATGGCGACATTTATGATATACCCCATTAAAATCAAATCAATAGGAATATCAATATTTCTTGCGAATAAAAACCCACTATGCAAAAGGGCCAGAAACAGCAATGTGCCGCTTAATTGAAGTGTGAAGGAAATTATCTTTTTGTCCAAGTCAGGGATTTAAATTTTTAGTTTGCTTAATCACCAAATACATTGAAACTACTACTGCAAAAAGGGTCAAGACAATCGTAAATGTGTTGTTGTCTTTTTGATACTTTTCATCCAACCAACCACCGAACCATGAACCCAAATAAATTAGCACCCCCATTTGAACCGCAATTCCGGTCAAACTGAGCCAATACTTCGCTTTATTCTTAGGTTTAGTCATCGATTCTTTTACGCTGTTTTGGTAAAAGTACCCAAAATAAAAATTGCCATACGACCTTATCGAATGACAATTATTAATAAATATTATATAATTACAGAGGTAACTATTTCTTTTCACCTCATATTAAGAGCAACAAACAAAATACTTATTTAGGAAGCTTTTGCTGGTCCATTGCCGGAGCTAGAGCCCGAACTAGAGCTAGAACTACTACTTAAAGAGGACTTAAATCCACCTGAAGATGATGAACCTGTATTCGAACTTGCGCTTGAACTACTACCACTTAAAGAACCTCCTTTTCCTTTCATGGTACAAGAGGCATTGAAAGTAGCGCCTGGTTCCACCGCTAATTTGGTTACCGCAACAGTACCTTCTATTACCGCCGATGATTTTAACGAGAGTAAATCTGAAACCAAAAGTTCTCCGTTAAAACTACCTTCGATATCTGCATTTACGCACTCTACTTTTCCGTGGATGTAGCCATCTTTACCGATTACCACTTTACCTGAAGTCTTTACGTTGCCGTCTAATTTTCCGTCTATTCGAAAATCAGCTTCAGAGACGATATCTCCCTTAATCTTAGTGTTTTTTTCTATTCTGTTAGGTTGTCCTCCGATTTCGTTCATAGTTCTAGGTTTTTTGTTGTCTGAAAACATTATTCATTTAGGGTTTTGGGGTTAAAACTGTATTCTTATATTCTGCTAAATTCTTATGTACTTGAATTATTTTATAGTTCGACGATAGAATCACAAATCGGGGATTTTTAATCCTATAGTCTTTATTTTTTTCTATCAATTCTGAGTAACCTAGCGCTCTATCTTTTGATTCAAAGCCATGTACGATTACAAATTGGTCTTCCAAGGTATAAATATCTTTTGAAACTACGTTCTTATATTTTAAATCTTTTATCGATTTTTCTAAGGATTCTTTCAATTTTAACGCTTCATCGTTTTTAGACCGCTTAAAAGGAAAGACTACCTTCCAATTTCCTGATCCTGTGGAACCTACCTCGGCCGAAAATTCTTTGGGCTCTAGTTTTACCAGTTGTTCGGCAACCATTTCCTCAGCTTTCTTTCCTTCTGGATTATTGGGATAGGTCAAAGCCACATAATTCAATGCTTCCTTAAATTCCTCGAAACCATTCAACCTACCAATCGCATTTGCTTTTAGCATTTCGAATTTAGGAACGATAGGGTCACCGGTATATCTATTAATATTCTCCTCTGCCCCTGTTATTACTTGCAAGAATTCTTGATTACGGTACTTTTCAAATAGCTTATTGTATCGAGCATCAGGACTGTCTTCATTTTCTGCCAAAACAGCCTGTGGGTTCAGTAAAATCTCAGCATATCGTGATGAAGGATGATTTTGGATAATATCATTCTTCATGGTCTCCGCCAAAGTACTTTTTTCCTCTTCGTAAATCTTATACAGGTTGTATTTGGATGGAAGTATCAATCGCTCTTCAGGATTGGATGCCAAAACATCCTCCAACTTACCGGAAGCCAACATATTTTCTTTGAACTTTTCCTTATAAATTAGTCCCAATTGGTAATTGGCGAAGTTTCGACCTGTGTTCAAGCTGTCGATTATTGCAACATCAGTAGGGATTTTATCGATATAAAAATCAACAGAATACTTTTCTTCATCCGTTGGGCCTGAACTTAAACTGTCATTGGCAGCAACTGCTTCATCATCGGTTTGTGACGGTAATGCCCTTGCCTTGTTGCTCCAGCGCCAATCATCGGCCAGTTCGCGATTTCCCCATCGATTCGTAAAATCATTTTTGCCAAAACCTAGGCTTTGAATGTTGTAGAAATAGAATTTACCTTTGTTTTCCTTACCACCTTTCGAATCTCCAAAAGCAGCAAAACTTGCCGTGATTTTTTCTTCAGCGGCTTTGGCAGCTTCTTCCTCAGCCTTTTTCATATCGTCAATAAAACTCTGAAAATACGTGACTTGTTCCTCTTTTGGCATGTTGTAAAGGGTAATCACACTATCTGCATACTGCACGATATCCTCGTACTTAATCACATCCTCCAAGTTGTCGAGCTTCTTTTTAGTAGTTCTGTACTTTTTTGTATTCTCCTTCAGGTTGGTCAGCATACTGTCATAGTAAGCACCTGCTACCTTGTATTGGTTCTCGTCGAAGTTATATTCCGCTAGGTTTTCATAATTGAGCGCGTTCAGTTTTGGCTCGTTCTGTGTAGCACGCAGTGATTTGTTGAAATAAACCAGCGCAAGACTATCCGAAGTATTTTCCAAATGAAATTCGGCCACTTGTCTATAGATCTTATCCAAAAACGGGCGATTTTCACGGTTCTCTTCTAAATCGGTCAAGTATTCGAATACTTCTTCCTTGTTATCATCGGTAATTTCAATATTCCTAATTTTCTGAATTTCGGAATTGATCATGTATACCCTTGGTGACTTTCGATTCAGGTCGATAACCTTGTCAAATGCGTAATTCGCACTGTCTTTGTATCCTAATTGATTGTATAGTTGACCGATAATGTAGTAGTACCGTCCTTTTTCCGGGTTTTTTTTGGTGTAGTGCCCCGCAATCTTCAAATTCTGTATAGCGGTATCAGGAGCTTTCAGATTGATAAAGGCCTGTGCCATCATCGCCCTTGCATCAGCGTATTCCTGATCTTTTAAATCTTCATATTTCAGCAGGCGCTTTAAGTTTTTAAGGGCCAATTCTTCATTTTCAAGTCGAATATTGACCTTTTCACGCCAAATATGGGCTTCATTGAGTTTGTCGCTGTAAGTATATTTTTTGATAATGTAGTTGAACGCTTCCAATGCTGGAATATAACGTTGGTCAAAATACCTTGCCTTACCCAATAACAGAAAAGCTTCATCGGTTTGTGGGTTGCGCTCTTCATCTTTGATGTCCATACTGTGTTTCTGTATGGCCTTCGTAGCTTTTTCCTCTGCAATAATAAAGTTGGGGTTGTTGTCTTCGGAATCAAGTCTGATTTCTTCGGTTACTTCGAGACGTTCTACAGGAAGTATCTCCCAATAGTCATCTTTGTATCCTGTATTAAGTTCTTCACGCCCTGTTTCAAACGCAATGTTGCCATTATACAACACATTGTATTTGGTGTTTAAGGCGTGCCAGTTACGGTTAATGAATTTATCTTTTTTTACCGAACAGGCATTAAAAAGAAGGACCCCAATAAAAGCTGTTATAAAAAGTTTGATTCGAAAGTTCAAAATTGCATGTATTCGTCTGTAAACTTAACTGAAAAAGAACGGGATTATTATGTGGTTCATCGATAAAATGCATTCTTTCAACTTTGTTCAAAACCAAAAGCATTCCGCCTTTTTAAATTTAAAGTTCTCAGGGCTATTGAAGCGATAATTTATACGGTCTTTTAGAATGGTCCAAAAAAAAAGGAAAGAATTAAAGTCAAAAAACTCGCATCGATTGATCTTTATAACAAACCAGTGGGTCGGTTCAATGCTCATATCAGCGATTAAAGTGCTATCTATTTGTATTTCAAAGCTTTTTTTTGGCCTAAAATCGATACGTTTTGAATTATGCCCCTCCATTTACATGCAAAAACAAACCATGCGGTTTGTTCCTTAAATTTAAAAAGAAAGTTTGCATAGGGGTTTTCAACGTACCAGAAAGGGAGTCAAAAAGAAAAATTCAGGACTTTAACTGCGCTAATTTCTTCCTCAAATATTCCCTTTCAAGGCTATTAGATGTTTTTGAAATTGCTTTTTCGTAAAAGGATTGGGCTAAAGCTTTTTCTCCTCGCTTTAAGTAGTATTCTGCATAGCTTCCGAAATACAAGTATTGGCGTTGTCCAAGATCTTTAATTTTAAGATTTTCCAACACCTTCTTAACAGTATTCAATTCATTCAGCTGTAAATTGACAATGGCAATGTTTAATGAGGTAAATGAAGTTGGCTGCAACTCATACAGTTTTGTGTACCACTTCAAAATTGACTTCCAATTGGTTTCTTCAAATGTTTTTGCCTTAACATGCTCAAATGCTATCGCGGCTTCATAATGGTAGATTGACAGGTCTTCATATTCCATGGATTTGTTCATTGCGCTATTTGCAATGTCAATAAGTGGAAAGTGCCACTGGCTACGGTCTTGTTCCCGAATACCTACAATTTCATTCGATTCATTAGTCTTACTTTTTAATCTGGAGGCGTGAAAACATAATAAGGCGAAAAGCGCGTAGAGGCTACCCGACCTAAATTCTTCCTTTTTAATAAGTAATTTACACAAACGTATGGCTTCACCGCATAAATCCTCTCGTATCAGTTCGGCATTGTTGGTAGAATGGAATCCTTCGTTAAAAGTCAAATAGACCACTTCCATGACCCTGTGCAATCGTTCTTGTATGGCATGCGGAGGAGGAAAATCAAATTGAATGTTGTTTTTAACAATAGTTTTCCTTGCCCTCTGTAATCTTTTTGCAATAGTATCTTCTTTGATCAGCAAAGCTGCAGCAATTTCCTTAGTACTGAACCCAGAAATCGTTTTTAACGCAAAAGCAATTTGTTCTTGAGGTTTTAAACTCGGGTGGCATGCCACGAAAATCATACGAAGTTGGCTATCCTCGATTTCATAATCTAAGAAAAGTTCGTTTAGGGCAATTGATGAAGGGCCGCTATTTATTCGTTCTATTCGATTCTTCTCCGCCTTAATACTTCGAAGTAAGTCTATGGTTCGGTTTTTGGCAACTTTGGTCAACCAAGCTTCCGGATTGTCAGGAAGTTGCTTTCGCCATTGAAGCGTAGCTTTGATAAAGGTGTCTTGAACGGCATCTTCAATGGTCTCAATATAGGATAATCCAAAAAATCGGGTTAAAATAGCGACCATCTTCCCGTAATGGTGTCTGAAAAGATGGTCGACAATTTTTTTCTCCATTATCTATCGAAAACCATTACTTCGCGAATTTCGACGGTACCCCCTAAATCATAATCTGGATAGTCTTGAGCAATTTCAACTACTTTATCAGCATCTTCAGCTGTGACAATATAGTAGCCTCCTACGATTTCTTTACTATCCGCAAAAGGGCCATCGCTAACTGTTCTGTCCTTTCCAATTATTCTTTTAATTTTTGGAACCAAAGCCTCACCACCTTTTAGAATGCCTTGGGCACCCATTTTTTCGCCCCATGCCATCCATTTGCCCATTCGACCTTGAAGTTCTTCAGGTGACAGGCCCAACTCTTGATAGTCGGCGCCGATAAAAATCATCATAAAATCTTTCATTTCTTTTTATTTAAAAGGTTATCAAATTATGTATGCCTATGACGACACCGGATTTAGGATTCAGGACGTTTTTTAAGAAATTTTTTAATTGAGTCTTAAAATCATGGTTAGAGTTAAAGCTAAAGTACAAGGAATGAATTATTTTCTTGCCATCCAATTTTATATGGTCAGGTCAATGCTTATTTTTGCACCAAAATTTAAACATGGCCGATTTTTATTCGCTAACGGTAAAAAATATTAAGGCGTTGACCCCCAATGCAGTGGCGGTAACCCTTAAAATCCCTAAAGAACACATCCAAACCTTTGCTTTTTCCGCAGGGCAGTATATCACGATTAAAAAGGAACTGAAAGGCAAAGAACTTCGTAGGGCTTACTCGATAAGTTCGGCTCCCAAATCCGATTCTATAACTATAGGCATTAAAAAAGTGGACAAAGGTGGCTTTTCTGACTATGCCAATACCAAGTTGGCGGTTGGAGATATTTTGGAGGTAATGCCTCCCGAAGGGCGCTTTGTTTTCCATCCATCGGATAAACCAAAAAACATTGCTGCGTTTGCAGCGGGTAGCGGCATAACACCCATAATGAGTATCGCAAAAACGGTTTTGGGTAGTCATCCTAAAAATACTTTTGTGCTGGTTTATGGTAATAAATCGGAAAAAGAGACGATGTTCTATACTGATTTGGTTAAATTACAATTGGATCATGCCGATCGTTTCTTTGTGTACTTTACCAACACTGAAACGCGATCTAGCGATTCCCTTTTTGGCCGTATCGACGTATCTACAGTGAACTATGCTTTAAAAAACAAACATAAAAATGTCCGTTTTGATGGGTATTACCTCTGTGGCCCAGAATCTATGATTCATTTGGTGAGCGATACCCTCAAAGAGAATGAGGTTTCAGCCGACAAAATACACTTCGAGCTATTTACGACCACTGAAATCAAGGATGAACTACCGGTTTCAGCTGAAGGTGAGGCCCAAATTGAGGTAACGGTAGATGATGAGACCTTTTCGTTCACTATGGACAAAAAAATGTTGGTTCTTGATGCTGTTCTGAAGGAAAATATCGATGCGCCCTACTCTTGTCAGGGTGGCGTATGTAGCAGTTGTATCGCCCGTGTGACGGAAGGAAAGGCTGAAATGGAGAAAAATCAAATCTTGACCGATGGTGAAATTGCCGAAGGTTTTATTTTGACATGTCAGGCACATCCCATAACACCAACTCTAAAGGTGGATTATGATGATGTATAGAAGTTCCCTAGCCTTGTTCCATATCTAGTTTTTCAAGCAGTTTTGTGGCGTGCTCATAACCGATAACATAGGCTTTTTCAATACCTTTTTTGTCTAGAACCCCTATACTTTCCAATTCCAAAGGCTCAAAAATTAAATCGCATTGCCAGATTTTTTGTCGGTTAATGGCGTAGATCATTAGTGCTGTGGTGCGATTTGCTAACTGCAAAGACGAACTGATGGCTTTTTTTTCAAGTTTTTTAATAACCGATACATTGCTCCCAATAACATAATTAACCTCCTGCGAGAGTGGTTCTATGGGGAAATTGTTCATGATTCCACCATCAGCATAAAGACAACCGTTGATTTCAACTGGACCAAAGACCGGTGGAAGGGCCGCCGAAGCGAGTAACGGTAGAATCAATTCTCCGGTATGAAAAAACTCTTCACTTCCCTCTTGCAGATTCGTGGCAACCACATGCAATTTTCGTTCTAGTGCTTCAAAACTGTCTTCAGGAAAATAGGCCTTAAAAACATCAAAATACCGTTCGGTATCAACTAAACCTGGTTTTAAAATGGTGATAAAATTATACTTGAACAAGGGGGTTTCTTTAAAAAAGGTAAGCATATCTTGAACAGGTATCCCATTTGCATAAAGTGCCGCCACTAAGGCGCCGACGCTACTTCCCGAAACAACATTGGCAGAAATGCCATGCTCTTCCATAGCACGCAATACGCCGATATGTGCCATACCACGAACACCGCCTCCCGAAAGGACCAAACCAATAGATTTTGCTTGTAATGTCTTTATCGTCATTGCCGAATATATTCTCACAAAAGTATATGCTTTGTATGTTTAATAAAATATTCCAACTACAATTGTTTTCAATCGCATTCTATAAATACGATTATTGTAATAAATAAACACTTTTAGCGACCAAGACAGACATACAGTAAAGTTTGTCGTAATTTTACCACAGTACGTTTTACATGAATCTTATTTCTAAAAATAGAACTGCCATTTTGGTCTTTGCACGCACTTCGCAAGAAGAAGTGAAGCATAAGAAAATCAGTAAAGGCAAATCGTTATTTGATGCTCTTACTAAACACACCCTAAAAACTGTTGGTGAAACCGGTTTTCCTTTTTTTCATTTTACGGAAAAAGAACAAGCTGGCCTTTCCTTCGGGCAACGATTTTCGAATGCTATTCAAAGCGTATTTGACCAAGGCTATGAGCAAATAATTACTGTAGGTAATGACAGTCCGCACCTCACCAAGACACATATTGCAACCGCAATTTCAGCAGTAGACCGCGGTAATTTGGTACTAGGCCCATCTTCTAATGATGGTTTTTATCTAATGGGATTGCACAAAAAAGACTTTAATAAAGAAATATTTGAAAATCTGCCTTGGCAAACTTCGAAATTACGTGGAGAAGTAATTGAATTGCTTTCAACAGATGAATTTGAGTATTTTCTATTACCTCAACTTTTTGATATCGATTCTTTTTGGGACGTTTTTAAAATTGCCAAATCTACTTCAGGACTTTCACGACAAATACTAGAGGCAATCCAGCTGGTAATTAGCGCCCTTAATAATATTGAATTTTCATCAGCTGCTTTCTTTAACGAATTCTATTCTCGAGTTCCCTCAAATAGAGGGTCTCCCTTGTACTCCTTTTCTTAGTTACCTCTCAATTATTTTTTTGGATTCCTTTAAAAAAAGACTTCGCTCTTCTTTTGGTTTCCTATTAACCCATATAAATCATATCATGGCAAACCCATATTACGACGCTGCCGATTTGCGAAAATTCGGAAAGATTACAGAATGGAGTGAAGAACTCGGCACAAAATTTTTCGATTACTACGGAAAAGTTTTTGAAGAAGGTGCGCTTTCCGCCCGTGAAAAATCATTAATCGCATTGGCAGTGGCCCATGTAGTCAAATGTCCATATTGTATCGACGCTTACACTAAAGATGGACTCGAAAAAGGCATTACCAAGGAAGAGATGATGGAAGCAGTGCATGCAGGTGCTGCCATAGAAAGCGGAGCTACCTTGGTTCACGGGGTGCAGATGATGAACAAATACAATAAATTATCAATGTGACCACCATTTTTTTTCCATGGGAATGATTGGGGGTTCGAATTAAGATCGCGAAAAACTTTAAACACAATTTCGTACTTCGTATTACCAACTAATAAAAGGGCAAGAGGTTTTTCAAAACCGATGTTGTATTTAGAAAGGATAAAGATTAATTCAAGACACAAGAAAAATGGCTACAAAATCATTAAAAGCGAGACAAGATGAACTTGCTGTTACCAATAAGCAATTAGAAATCTTAAATGGGGGCATTTTCGCAGCTGGCGAACTGCCCTTTTTCAAAGATAAGATCGCGAATATTGGAAAGTTTCCCTTACAGCCAAAGAAATTGGAAATTCTTCAGATAAATGTGGGCTATATGTGCAACCAAGTGTGTGAACATTGCCATGTGGACGCAGGCCCTGACCGGAAAGAAATCATGACCCGAGAGACCATGTCACAGTGTTTGGATATCATTCGCAATACGGGTGCCAATACATTAGATTTAACGGGTGGCGCACCGGAAATGAACCCTGATTTTCGATGGTTCGTGGAAGAAGCGGCTAAGGCGGGAATTCAGGATTTTATCGTTCGGTCGAACTTGACCATTATCAGAGCCAATAAAAAATACTATGATTTGCCAGAATTTTTCAAGAAGCACAACGTACATGTGATTTCATCCATGCCACATTATACAAGGGGTAAAACCGACAAGCAACGAGGTGATGGGGTTTTTGATAAATCAATTAAAGCATTGCAAGAGCTGAATGCGGTCGGTTATGGGTTGCCGGACAGCAATTTGCGATTGGATTTGGTTTATAATCCATCCGGGGCCTATCTACCTGGGGATCAAATGGCGCTTGAAAAAGACTTTAAAAAGGCCCTTGTTGAAGATTTTGGCATTCAGTTCCACAACCTTTTTGCCATAACCAATTTACCTATCGCCCGTTTCTTGGATTATTTGATTGCCTCAGAGAACTATGAAGACTATATGTATGCGCTAGTGGATGCCTATAACCCTGCTGCCGTGGAAAATGTAATGTGCACCAATACCATTTCCATTAGTTGGGATGGATGGTTGTACGATTGTGATTTCAATCAAATGTTAGATCTCAAAGTAGCGAGCAAGATAAAACACATCAAAGATTATAATGAAGAACTTCTAAACGATAGAAATATCATCATATCACAACATTGTTATGGCTGTACAGCCGGAGCGGGGAGTAGTTGTCAGGGGGTTGTAGCCCCCTAATCCTCAAAAGGGAAACTCTTACTCATCTGCAGAAACTGAAATTCGAGTTCACGCTACCAACCATTTGGTCTGTTTTTTAAGTTTTTAAAAGTGTTAAAGCTCCATTTTCACAACTTCTTTTCAGGCGTTCACAACATTGATGGTGCAAAACCCCTATAAAATAGGCATCTTCGAGAGTAAATAAAATCCGACGCAATAGTCGGTTTGTTCAATTCATATAACACTAAGCCCTATGGAAAAGACGCTCAAGCGCATGGCAACCATGCAACGGATGCAAACAACAGGTTTGAATCTATTTTACAAAAAAGGATATTACAATACCAGTGTTGACGACATTCTCAAAGAGCTCTCACTTTCAAAAGGTGCTTTTTATTATCATTTCGATTCTAAGGAGGATTTCTTTATTCAAATCATAGAACAGCTTGTGGTTCGTAAAGTCTATAGCATGCTCATAGAGCCAATAGAAGGTCATGAGAATACCTTGGAATTGATTACCAATTGTTTTGAAGATGCACTAGAAACAGCTGTTCATAATGAGCTTGACTACGGATTTCTATTGAACAATTTTATTAATGAGTTCAATGGTCGAAATCCTGAAATAATGAAACACCTCAATGAAATCTTACGGATTTGGGAGGTAACACTAGTTTCTGCCATACAAAGAGGGAAATTTAATGGTCATATTGACAGACATGTAGATGCTGAGGGTGTTGCCGTTTATTTGATGAGTTCGTTCATTGGAATACGAACCTTGATGGTCGAAACGGCACCAAGTGCACGCAAGTATCGATTCATGTCACAATTGCGCCAGTATTTTAAATCTATAGAAGCGAAATCAGAAAATCAACCCAATAATACTAGTTACTAGTAAGTTCGGCGATTTTTTCTAAAATTTTCTGTGGATGAATAGTATCCATGGCTTTTTCATATCCTTTAGGCATCTTATTGCCATAAATGGATGTTGGAATTAGCGGAAACTCAGTCCTATCCGCTAAAATGGAGTTGCTGTCAGGCTGTCCAAAAGGCGCAAATCCTGAATGGGGGTGGGTAACTCCCCAAAGCGTAATTGTGGGCACACCGTATATAGCTGATAAATGTCCGTTTCCACTGTCCATCGCTAACATAAGTTCCAAATTTGAAATAATTTGTAATTCCTCTTCAAAAGAGAGCTTTTGAGAAGCGTTGATCGTGTTTTTAAATTTTTTTTCCCAAAGGGAAAGTTGCCTCAATTCGGTTTCTCCTCCTCCAAAGAGGAAGATTTGGTAGCTGTTTGTTGCATCCAAAGCTGATAAGACTTTTTCCATGAGGTGCGGCGGATACATTTTACCTTCGAAGGCAGCAAAAGGGGCGATTCCCACATACTTTCTTTTTTTACTTCCCAATAGCTGAAGTACGCTTTCTTGCATCGGCATTGGTTCCAATACCGAGGTATTATTTGGATTCAGGTCAAATCCCAATACGGCAAAAACCTCGCAATAGCGCTCATGTGTCGTTTTTAATGGTTTGAAAGTGCTTTTTTTAGCAGAAATCAATGCCTTCTTTTCTGCTCTTCCTTTGTCAATTTGAGCAAATTTATAGCCTGCGGATTTAAAAAACAGTTTGAGAATTTTGCTCCGCAACACATTGTGAAGGTCCGCTACGGCGTCTATTTTATTGGCTTTAAGCTCTTTGTATAATTTTCGAAGTCCGAATATACCCTTATGCTTTCCATTAACTTTTGCGATATGAACACTCACATTAGGTAATTGTGAAAATAATGGGGTGAAAAAACCTTTGGTCAATATAGTAATACGAACTTCAGGATATTGATTGCAAAACGCCTTCAAAACAGGTACCGTCATGGCCACATCTCCCATGGCCGACAAACGTATGACCAAAAGATGTTTTATAGGTTTCATAGGAATAGTTAGAACTTATTTTTGACCACGAAGAACCGGATTTAGTTCATCATCATTGTACATTTTCATTTGCTTGTAGACTTTCATGTATTTCTTACCGGCTTCGATATCAGTTAGCAACTGATCAATGGCCGTTGAAAGATCCTCTTTTTGTTCCAATAGCACATTTAACTTGGCCCTGCACTTTTCTACGTGTTCAGAGGTTGCATCAGTTCGGGTAGCCTCTTCATGCATATGATATATTTTCAAAGCCAAAATCGATAGTCTGTCGATGGCCCAAGCCGGGCTTTCCGTGTTTATGGTAGCGTTCTCTTGGATTTGAACCGATTGGTATTTATTCAGGAAGTAGCTATCGATGTATTCCACCAAATCGGTACGGTCTTGATTGCTAGCATCTATTTTACGCTTTAATGTCAATGCTGCGACTGGATCAATATTCGGATCTCGAATAATATCCTCATAATGCCATTGTACCGTATCTATCCAATTTTTTCGATACAGCAAATGTGCAATTCCATCTTTCGGATAAGGATTTTCAAATGATTGATTTACATCATCAACTATATGATATTTACTAATACTTTCTTCAAAAATGCCAAAGGCCATATCACTGAACATATGAATAGAATTTGCGCAAAGTTATTATATTATCCTACCACAAGCCCTATGAAACGCACTAAAATAGGCACGGCAATGGAAGCAATGAGTACTAACTCTTTGATATTTGCCTTTTTTATGGATTCCACATAGTTAGTTAAGAAAATCACTGCTGGAAAAAAAGTAATCATAATGGGATAGTCATCCGCCGACTTTGTCAAAATTTTCACTACCAGTCCGATTACGAAAGAAAGAGCAATCAATCTCATGGTCACAATCTTGCCCAAACCAGCTTTTCCGAGTTTTAAGAAGGCATAGACACTCAATACAAAAATTGCCAGAATGTAGAGTACCAGCTTAGAACTATTCGCAAGATTTAGAAAATAAGAAGTGTCAAAATTGAAACTTAGTTGATAATGATCAGTAAGAAAATTGGTATTTCCCGTTAAGGTCAGGATGCCATAGCCAACCATAAAAACCGCAAAAATGCCAGCAAACGGAACCAGCCAATTTCTCACGTTTTTTGGTTCATAGATGTAAATCGCCGCCAATACGAGCAGTAGATACAGTAACGCCCAATCATAAAAAATACTGGATACTACTACCCAAATGGTAGCATCGAATACTTTTAGCTTGATATTTTTCAGCGAACGTAAACTAATCAATCGCCTAGAGGCAAGCAATAAGAATAAACTACAAAGAATAGCGTCATTATCCAGTAAGGTTTCGGGGAAAGCAGTAATCAAAATTGCGTAGAACAAAATCGCAAAAGAATTGGGCTCCGTCAATTTGTTTCTTTTTACGATAAAGTCGACCACAAAAACGCTGAATAGCAATAATGCCAATACAACTAGTTTTATGACGAGCTCTTCTGGAGTATTCTCCATATCGAACACCACAAAATGCCAAAGCCAGTAAAAAAGAAACAAAAAAGTGAGTACAATGATGTAATTAATTGGCTTCGTCTTTCCAAAAATGCTTGAAATCATCGTATTGGTTATTCGGGATTTTGCAAGTTGTTTATTATGCCCTATTTTTGTGGGGTAAATATACTATTAAGATGAAAGCATTCTTTGAAGGCATTGAGGATTTATTTGTAAACGTACTTTTTGCTCCATATGATATATTCCGTTTTATGGAAAGCTGGTGGGCCTCTAATGCGGTGAATTGGTTATTAGCAATTATCGGAATGGTCGCTTTCGTTTATTGGATGTTAGAGTTGAAAAAATACAACGACAATGGTGAAGAGGACAAGAGTATCACTTCCCATTCCTATTTGTAAAGTCCTCCCTCGGCAACTTTTAATCTGGTACTTGGACTCGTCTTGAGTTGACAATACAACAACTGCGCTCAACAAAACATTGCTTCTGATTTAAAGGTCAAAACCAATATCCTTACGGTAGTTCATTTTATCAAATCTGATTTTTTCAATGTTTTGATAAGATTTTTCAAGGGCTTCCCTAAAATCTACTCCAAAGGATGTAATTGCCATTACCCTTCCGCCAGTCGTTACAACTTTTCCCTCTTTGAACTGGGTTCCTGCATGAAATACCAAGGAATCTTGAACTTCATTGAAGCCTTTAATTTCTTTACCTTTTTCATAAGCTTCGGGGTATCCGCCGGAAACCAACATCACCGTTGTAGCCGTGCGTTGGTCGATTTCAATTACCACCTCATCCAAGTTTTCATGGGCAACGGCTTGCAAGACCTCAAGAAAGTCATTTTTTATTCTGGGTATCACGACTTCCGTTTCAGGATCCCCCATACGAACGTTGTATTCAATCACCTTGGGTTCATCGCCTACTTTAATCAAACCGATGAAGATAAAACCCTTGTATGGTAAATTATCCTTTTTAAGGCCCTCTACGGTCGGTTTGACCACTTCTGTGTGGATTTTGTCCATGAACACCTTATCCGCGAAAGGAACGGGTGAAATGGCGCCCATGCCGCCTGTATTGAGTCCTTTGTCACCCTCACCTATGCGTTTATAGTCTTTTGCAGTAGGCAATACTTTATAGCCGTTTCCATCGGTCAAAACAAAAACACTCAATTCAATACCATCCAAGAACTCTTCTATGACCACCGTTGCGCTCGCTCCCCCGAACTTCGCATCGACCAACATGGAGCGGAGTTCTGCTTTTGCGTCGTTTAAATCTTCTAGAATAACCACGCCCTTTCCAGCAGCCAAACCATCTGCTTTCAATACATAAGGTGGTTTTAAGGTTTCCAGAAAAGCATAACCCTCTTCCAAATTTGACGCGGTAAAGCTTTGATAGGCCGCGGTAGGAATCGCATGTCGCATCATAAACTCCTTTGCAAACTCTTTACTTCCTTCAAGCTGGGCGGCAGCCTTTTGTGGACCGATTACTGGAATATTTCGTAATTCAGTGTCGTTCAAGAAGAAATCGTGTATCCCATTTACCAAAGGGTCTTCTGGGCCAACCACTACTAAATCTATGTTTTCCGAAAGTGCTATTTTCTTTATGGCTTCAAAATCGTTGACACCAATTGGCATGTTTTTGGCAATGTTTGCGGTACCTGCGTTGCCAGGGGCTACAACAAGCTTCTTTAGTTTTGGGCTTTGGCTTAACTTCCAGGCCATTGTATGCTCGCGACCTCCCGAGCCAAGTATTAGAACGTTCATGCTATTGATTTGCCGTAAAAATAGAAATGTTTAAGCAATAGGCATGATGCCTTTTAGGAAAAGATAGGTTGCGAGGCTTGAAACTTTGTTTTTCCATATTTGAACTATCATACATGGCCTTCGCCCAGCTCCTTCCAAAGGAGAGAATAGAGACTTAACATAAATCAAAATTCGAGTGAAACAGCCGCCTTTCTGCTTAACTTTCTTAAGCGAAGAAACCTAGAAATCGCCAATGTTAAATTTTTGTCATGAAATGTTATTCGTCGATATTTTTTAACCCTTAACCGGCGCTCAATACGCCTATTTATTGAATATCGCAATAATCGTATACGATTATTTTAGTTTGTTGCACAGATTCAAGCAGCCCATTTAACGTATTCTTACTTCACTTCTTGTCGATATATTTATACTTCATAAAAAACCCAGCCGATTTGGCTGGGTTTTTTAACTATTTGATGTCTTCGATATTTACTTTTTGTTGCGTTTTGTAAAATCGCGATGTTCCGTTCGTTCCAATTCCTCTTTTGACAAGGTTTTGAAATACTCAAATGTTTTTCGCATACCTTCTTCGCGACCTACTTTTGGCTCCCAACCCAAAATTTCCTTTGCTTTGGAAATATCTGGTTGTCGTTGCATTGGATCATCCTGTGGTAAATCCTTATAGATTACTTTTTGAGTCGTTCCCGTCAATTTTATGATTTCCTCGGCAAAGTCGCGAATTGTAATTTCATGTGGATTACCAATATTTACTGGGAGCGTATAGTCACTCATCAACAAACGATAAATTCCTTCGATTTCATCATCCACATAACAGAAGGAACGTGTTTGCGAACCATCACCGAAAACAGTCAGGTCTTCTCCACGTAGTGCTTGACCCATAAAAGCCGGTATTACCCGTCCATCGTTGAGTCGCATCCTAGGCCCATAGGTATTAAAAATACGTACAATACGTGTTTCAACCCCGTGAAAACGGTGATACGCCATTGTTATGGACTCCTGAAAACGTTTTGCCTCGTCATACACCCCTCTAGGGCCAATGGTATTCACATTTCCATAATATTCTTCGGTTTGTGGGTGTACCAAAGGATCTCCATAAATTTCCGAGGTCGATGCGATTAAGATTCGAGCGTTCTTTTCTTTGGCTAAACCTAAAAGGTTGTGTGTACCTAAAGCCCCTACTTTCAACGTTTGAATGGGTATTTTCAAATAGTCGATAGGACTCGCCGGTGAAGCGAAATGTAGAATATAATCCAACTCCCCGGGAACATGCACAAACTTGGTCACATCATGATGGTAGTACTCAAAATTCTCTAATTTGAACAGGTGTTCAATGTTCTTTAGGTCCCCCGTGATAAGATTATCCATCGCGATAACGTGGAAACCTTCTTTGATAAATCGGTCACAGAGGTGGGAGCCTAAGAATCCCGCTGCGCCTGTAATTAAGATTCGCTTCATGAAATAGGTGGTATTTGACTCGATAATCGAGATTTAAAATGCTCCGATGCTTGCGTCGAAATCAATATTAATCTTCATTCTAATGCCTCGTGATATCGCCTCAAGGTTATTTACTATGTAACGCAAGAATATTCTAAAAATTGAAAGGCAAAAGTAGTTTCAGGTAAAAGAATGTACAATTATACTAGGCAAACGACCAAATACCTTGTCAAAACCTCGTTTTTAGACTCCCCTAGAGAACAAAACCGTTGTTATTGTCTTTAATATAATCCTTAAATCTAAAGTAATCGACCTGTTCTTGATGTAATAGAAGTCATATTCAAGTTTCTTTATGGAATCTTCCAAATTCTCCCCGTACTTGTACTTTACCTGTGCCCAGCCTGTGATGCCTGGTCGAATTAAATGGCGTACGTTGTAGAAAGGGGTCAGCTTATTCAGCTCATCGACAAAGACCCTGCGTTCGGGTCTTGGACCTATGAACTGCATGTCTCCTTTAATCACTGAAATGATTTGTGGCAGTTCATCCACGCGAAACAAACGGAGAATCTTACCAAAAGGAGTAATCCGTGCGTCATTCTTGGTCGCCATCTTGGCCCCTTGGCTTTCTGCATTGACGACCATTGAGCGAAACTTATAAATCTTAAACTCCTCCGCATGTAATCCCACTCTACGCTGGGTATAAAATAGTGGCCCTCGATTGAAGAATAGATTCAATAACCAAACAAAGGGGATGCTCAGTACAAAAACAATTCCGACGATAAGTGATAGAAAAAAATTAATCAAAAAACCAAAGATGCGCTGTAAATACCTGATTTTTTTATTGCGCAACTGTAATATTTCATAGAAACTATCATTATGTGATTTAATGGGTAGCGCCTCATAGGTGTTTTCGTAAAAAGTGGTGAATGAGATAACTTCCTTACCGTTTAGAATAGACTTGAGTACCATTTTCTCCAGACTCTTGGGCAATTCATTGTATGATTTGATATTAACGATTACCGCGTCAATTTTGTCCGTTGCCGTCAGAAAGAATTTCTTGTTAATGGCGGAGTCCTTCTGCAAGGAATAGGTCAATTTCACCTTATAGAAGGTTTTCTTTTCGTCACCATCGATAACTTTTATATCGTCTTGTAGACTACCATAAGTATTCTCATCATAGAGGTACAAAACGTTCTTGGTATCGGGAATGATGTCAAATACATTACGAAACAATAAACGCCACCCTGCAATCTGAATAGGCGTTAGTAATAGGAAGTACAATAATTTGATTCGCCAAAAACTGACATCGTAAACAATAACCGCAAATAGGAATACCAAGAATACAAAAATACCACTGATATAGAGCGATTGGGAAACGATGTACCTGCGTTTCGTGATTTTTTCCAAATTGTAGAACTCCAAAACATAGGCTAGAAGTAAATATGTAAGAATTCCGAAAGTAAAAACACCAACTTTTAAACGTAACGAAATAAACTCGGCATCGATGGCATAATTGACCAGAACATTTATGGCCGCCACAATAATAGCCACATCTACCACCAGTAGAATAAACTTGCGTTCAACAGAATTTAAGATGGACGGTCGGGCCATGGTCAGCTAGTAATTTGACTTTGCAAAAAAAATCCTCTCCTTAGCCCTCTCTCCCAAGGAGAAAGAACAAATTCTGGCAGCTTCAAAAACATTGCCTTGAGAATCGATTCATTTAACATGAAAAATCATTGTAAACTCAAAAGTAACTTTTCAATTTCAAAATAATGGCGGAAAGGAGATAAAATGAAGATTTGAACCATGAGAGCCCCTCGACTTCTCTGTAGATTTTCCATTCGTATTTGAGGAGATCCATTTTATTGGCTGATATCGAAGCATTACCGGTGCGATAACTGGCCAAACATTCATTCAAACCATACCCATCGGTTTTTTTTAGCAAGTTCAGCCAAAGCCCGTAATCTTGACGCTTACGAATAGATGGCATATACTGTTTTCCGAAAAAATCAACACTATAGATTACGGTTAAACAGCCAATTGGGTTTTTGTATAAAGCACTCTTGTAAGTTACAATAGGATTACACTTCACATACTTTGAAAGTTTTTGACCCTTTTCATCCATCATGTCGTAATCTGTAAAACTAAAATGATAGTCATTCTTCTGCATAAAGAGCAATTGCTTCTCCAATTTTTGGGGATACCACTGATCATCACTATCCAAAAAAGCAATATAATTTCCTTGAGCCAATTCAATAGCCTTGTTTCGAGCGATGCCGGCACCACTATTTTCTTCAAGACGGTGGTATTTGATTCTGTGGTCTTTTGATTGATACGATTTAATGATGCTTTCACTATCATCGGAAGAGCAATCGTCGACAAGAATGTGCTCCCAGTCCGTATATGTCTGAGCTTGGACAGATTTTATGTTCTCCGAAATATACCTTTTGGAGTTGTAGACTGGAGTGATAATAGAGATTAAGCTCATTTGCTAGGTCTGTGTCAACTAAATAGAAAGATTTTCGGTTAATCGAATCTTATTCAGATAGAATGACATTTTTCACTTTGAATTCTTCACTTTTTGTGCATCCTCTAAAAATTCCAAAGGAGAACTCTTCATACTTCTTTAAGTTGGGACTGAATTCATGCGACACATACATAGTATTACCATACCTTACTGTATTTTCTTTGGAAATCGTGAAATCCCATCCCTCGAAACCAGCTTCCATTCTATCATCAGGAAGCTTATCCATATCCTCGTCAAATGGTTTGCCATGGAAATAGAATCGGCAACCGTTCCAATCTTTGGTCTTAGCTGCTAAAAAGTCGAATTTAAAATATAGCCTGTTCCCCTTTTCAATTTTAATCTCCCGTAAAACCAAATCTTCACGAATGGCTACTGAATCTTTGAATAAGGATGTTGCGTTTTTATTATCGAACGCAGTTTCCATTCTTCGAAACTCCGCATTTTTCTCTGTGTCATTATAGAAAATAAAATACTTGCCGTATTGTTTGTTAGAATTGAATATGCCGGGTAAAACATAGGTCGTCAGTTGTCTATTATTGTTGACTTCCGAAACCAGAACTACATCATTTGATTGAAAACTGCGAATACTATTGCGAATGAAGCTCTTGAAATTTTCACCATTTGTGGGTATCGCCGAAGGCAGTTCTTTTTTTGATAAAAATGCCTTGAAATCTTGATTGATTGGATAGTCAATTGTTACCAATCTCCGATTTTCCCTGTCATCGATTTCTTGAACTGCCTTGGTTATATTGTTTTTCGCACTTGGAAATACTGTTTTCAAGTAGTTCTTTGAATAACCCCAAATGGGCAGAAAAATAATCGCAGCTATTATACCATATAAATAGATTGGTTTTCCCTTTTTCTTAAAATCACTGTTCTTCAGAATACGCCCAATAATTTGGTCCAACATAACGCCTGTGATGAGTATCAATGCAACAAGAAATGGAAGTATATTCCTATCGCTATATAACTGTTGCTTTAGAATAAGCGCTATAGACAAGAGAATTATACCAATAAACCCTACCCAGGGCAATACCGCCTTTCTGGGCATCCATTTTATTCCAAAAAACAGTATAACAGGGAATAAGAAAACCAAGCCTCCCAATGAATAATAAACCTCGCCTATCATTTCCCTTAAATTGTAAAGCTTGAAGTGCTCAACTACTTGTCCTTTATTGCCCGTTGCATAATGCCAAAAGTTTGAGAAATAGTCATGAACTACTGCGTTGAAAACTTCTTTGCTATAAAAAATATTCCAGTTGATCAGACAAAAGAAAAATAAGGTAAATAGAATCAATAGCGCACTTGCCGTCAGTCGTTTTTCCAAAGTCTTGAACTTTAAGACTAACAAAGTAGCAAGTAAGATGATAATGAACAGGACCGAAAATTTAAGCGATATGGTTATAGCGAATAAAAAGGAGGAAAAAATAATCCAAAACCAACTTATTCGCTTTTTTCCTGCTATAAAGAAATAGAGCCATATCAGTAGGTTCATCATTGAAACCAACAATGGCTCAATATAAAAGAGGCTTCGTTCTTCCAAAGCCAAAAGGTTAATCCCAACCAAGGTGGCCACCATGAACATTCCCATGTAGTACTTGTTTTTCCATAATAAAAAGACCAAGGGAATAAAGGAAAGAAACATAAAAACAATGGCCTGTAACTTCAGGTAATAATGAAAATAGCGAAGATTGGGATCTTCCATATTGTCTTTCAATCTGGAACTTGAAGTTTTATAATTGTTTACGAAATAATTATGCCCTGGGTATTTCCAACCATCTTCGTAAATATTACCCCCCATATGATCAATCATACCTACCATTGCCCCGGGATAAAATAAATAGGTAAACATTCTTGGTCCGTTTAATGCCCTATGAACCGTATTATCAGGTGTAAGCTTAGGATGTATAGTAGCAATGGTATAATACTCATCTACATGAAAATCATGCATATGGTTTTTATTATAGTTCACTTGAAGCACAACCACTGTAAAAAACAACAAGAGTAAAGCTGCAAGCAATAGCTTATATTTTGTAAAAAATAAGTACAGGTCGTTGTTTTTCATTTAGGAACTGTTTTTGGCCTTGAAAACGATACAATAGGTAAGAAATAATTGTAAAAACCCTTTGAGGTTTTCTTCAAAAACCGCATCTTCAATAAATTCGTCATAGTCTCCGATAAACCGATTCATTTCTTCTTTTATCTCATTACTGGAAATGGTGCCTTTGATATCCAAAATTTGGTTGCTCACACCGTAGTCATGTACAATTTCCAAAGTCGGATGCATATGTAATTTAACCAATAAATCACTAACGTCAATATTCGTTTCCAACTCTATACGGAGCGCTAATTTCAGTTCTTGTCCATTGCCAACATCGGCAATATCATCAATGGCGTAATACGCTATCTTAACATCGGCGAAGGGTGCCTGCGAACTAATGTACTTGGCACTATCTTCTTCCCTTAGTTTAAGCTGATTCAAGACTTTTTCCTTGGTATAGTCACGCTTCGCCACATCACGACTTATTTTCCAATGCAGGCGTAAGTTTTGCTCGGGTTCTACAAATATTTTCAAATCGAAAAGATTTCGCTTTGCGGAAATGTAAAAAGGATGCAATCCTTCAAATACGAGAATCTTATTGGGATATACCTTAGCAGGCGCGGTAAACTTACCTGTACCATGATCATAAAACCTTCGTAAAACCTTCTTGCCGTCCTTCAGGGTTTTTAATTGCCGTATATCTTCGTGTAAATGGTTTGCCTTTGGTGACAAATGCGTGACTTCTTCCCATTTATCGTGGCCCCGCTCCCATCTGTGCATATCATCACCTCTTATGATGGTCATGTTGTGCCCTCCAAAGAGATCTGTGAGTAATCCGGTCAATGTAGATTTGCCCACTCCTGAATCTCCGCCAATACCCACTAAAAATGGTTTGTTTTTTATTTTTTTAACCAAGTTCTTTTTGATGCCCCATTTGTAGATCCAATACACATTGAGAAGCAAGCAAGTTTGCAAAAAAGTCAAGGCCAAACTCGCTGCAACATCGGGCGATACCCACTGATTTTCTTCTAAAAAGCTATAAAAAGTGAAGTTACTTTCACTGAAAAGGAATACTGAAAAATAATCCGAATCTACCGTAAGAGCGAAATAAATAAAGAATGCCAACTGCAAAATCAGTATAGGTAGCAATGAGAATTTATTTTCACGAATAGCGAAATAGACGAAAAACGGAAGGATCCAAAAATACCAACCGGGTTGTGGCGGAATAAAAATCAAGAGTACAGAAAACGAAAAGCCAATGAATATCAGAAACAAGTCTTTGCTTATCCGCTTAAACCGTGTAGCCGTTGCCAATAAAATAAGATAGATTGCGGGAATGATATAGTAATTTAATGACCCTATCATGGAAAAACTGGCATTCCAAATTTTCGGTTGTTCTCTATTGGCATATACCATTTTAAGAAATGAATCACTATCTAAATACGGCAGGTTCATTGCAAGAAAAACGAGTAACGTCATGAATGCCGGCACTGCCAGCTTTGCCAATTTATTTTCGTTGTTGTTTTTCCATACAAAAAGAATGTAGAACGGAATCACCAATAAAAGATTGGTCTTGGCGGCAATGCCCAGGCCCAAAATCAATGCTGAAAGAATATACTTTTTCTTGAAAAGAAAATAGGAAGAGGCCAAAAGAAAAGCAATGGGAACAACGTCAAGCTGCCCGTGGATATAAGTGATATAAATCAAGACGGGCGACAACCAATAAAATCTTAACAACATGGCCGACTTGCCTTGGAGCAATCTACTTAAAACAAGTAAAATGCCAATGTCAGCTAAAAGCAGCGGTATTCTTATCAAAAATGGAGTCAAGTTTGCCGCAAAGCCTCCTAGAAACCCCAAAAAATAGAGCATGAACGGAGGGTAGGGAAATGCATCTGCAGCCCCCGCATTATAAAAGAACTCATAAGGATTATCAAAGCCCGATTTGAAAAAATAAGTCACAAAAGGTATAAAGGCCTCTTTCAAAAATTTACCCGCAAAAAGAAAGGACAGGATTACTTTTATGACAAGTCCAATCCAGAAGACACGATTTCTTAATATCTCAAGTTTAAAGACTCCCTTTTTGTCTTTTAGTAAAAAGTAAGAACTATTATTTAAAGCCATCTCGAAACATTATAGTGTTTGGTGCATATGGCGTCGAATACAATCTCTTGCGCTGCTAAATAGGTTTTGTAGTTTTCGATATCTTCGTCACGGCCTTGTAATTCAGGTGAAACCAGACATAGCTTGTAGTCCATTTTCTTCAATTGCAAAAACAATTCTCGATCAATGGGCAACTTGGTAAAACAATCGACCCACACCCATTCTACCCGACCTTGCATGATTTTCAAGGTGTCTAAGCCTTCAAACTCTGAGTAACGCAATGCCACTTTACGCTCCCCACCTTTGACCAAAGTATGAATCATTGGGAAGGAGGAGTCTAAAAAGAAATAGTTGTTAATACCATACTTCTTTATCAGTTCCAATACTTTGAATTCAATGCGCTCACTTTTGATATTCAAAATCATTGTGCCGTGCCTATACTGTTTTAGATATGCTTCGAAGTCTTCGCCGGGGATAAAGGGGTCATGTGCAATATATACCGTGCCATCAAGAGCGTCTCTAAGGTCGATTTCCACACCATATTCCTTGGGTAGGCCTTCGAGCCCTGCAACCGTATTGATGCGATGTGCGATAAATTCCATATTATTTTAAGTTCTTCTTCAGTTTTGCGCTAAAGTCCAGCGTTCTTTTGATGAATTTCTTCTTTGCTGCAAAACCCGTATTCCAACTTGAGGTACCGTGAATGCGTTCCGGGAACAATACATCGAACCGAATCACCTTCAGTTTTTGCTTCTTTGCCATATAGAGCGCATACAGGTCTAAAGCAAAATCATGAGGGGGATTCTTCCAACTAGCAAAGAAGTCGCGATGGAAAATATTCGGTTGTGCATTGATGTCATGCAATTTCACCCCCATGTAAATGGTTTCGAAAAAACTCATTCCCGAAGTAAAAAACTGATCAAAAAATGGTCTGCCCTTGCGGTCACCCTTGACATATATATTTTGTTCATCAGGTTCTTTTTCGATAATTTCAAGTGCCTTGATCACATCACTTGGATCTGTTTGCATATCTGCATGTGTCCATCCGATAAACTTGCCTTTCGCATCTTCAAGACCGGATAAAATTCCAAAACCATAACCTTTGTTCTCAGGAACATCAACCAAGCGGGCAAAGGTATATTTGGGCACTAAATCTCCGAAAACGGCCTTGGAATCATCAGTCGAGCCATTATTTACCAATACCACCTCAACATCATCTCGATGGATTACCTTTTCAAAACTCGAAAGAATTAGTGGTATGTTCTTCGCTTCATTGTAACAAGGAACCACTATGGACAATTTCATTTGTTTATCATCTTGATTTATACCTTTAAAAACAATCTCTTCATATTACAACTTCTACTATTGACTATCGGTGCAGCACGACTACAATACCACCCATACCGTAATCAAGAATTTTTCTGTATTTAAATTCCGTTTCGCTTAAAAACTCATTGAATGCCAAGGTGACGCCCTTTTTTGGGTCGCCATTGTAGCTGTAAAAATCATCTAAGATAATATGGGTGCCACTTTTGACATTGTTCTTGATAAATTCAAAAGCACATTTTGAAGAGGAATACGTATCCGAATCAATGAATGCTATTCGTATATTTTCAATGCCGTATTTTGATGGGCCTTCCTTTAAGCTTTCCTCGAAATAACCCTTAACCAGTTGACATCCTGCTCCCCAATTTTTTAAAGTTCTTTCCGCTCTTTTCTTAACTTTTTCATAACTCGTAGCAAAATTTTGATCCACGTAAAAAGGGTGTTTATCGTCCTCATCCAATTCGCCAAAACCTTCAAAAGAATCAAAACCTAAGAATTTTGTCTCCTTTTGAAAGGGATTGAATTTTTCCATTTTCTTGAAACACTTGATGGAATGACAAAATGAAGACCCCGTATAAACGCCAAACTCCAAATAATCTCCTTTTTGATGTTCCAAAGAGTTTAAATACACCGTTTTCTTTATAGCGACATATTTTTCAATGTTGTGAATCACGGCAGGGTTGACGGAACTTATAAAACTTGATGCCCAGTTTTGTAAAAATTCCATTTTCCCGAGTATTCCGAATTTTGATGCCATGTTTGTATCGCCTTTTAGTCTAGTTAGTATTTGTTCTTATGCTGTCTTGGTTAGAATCCTTTTATAGCTTTCTCTTAAGTTTTTACCGCCATTCTTGTTGAAACGAGCCATACTTTTTATCAAGTTCATCTAATTCATCACGATTTACAGTGATGTCTTTTTCTAAAAGGTATGGATGCCATTCCGCTTTATGAAAAAAGCTTTGCCAATAGGTAAAGGTTCGATGGTCATTAGGTGTGCCCCACCCTATATAATGATCGATTTCGAACACTTTTACATTCAGGTTCATTTCGACCAATTCATTCAGGCAACTATCTACATAGAATTCTCCGTTTACCCTTATATTTTTCTTGTACAGTCTACTCAAAGCCTCTAAAAAATAGCTGGTCTTCCTAAAATAGAAAGTGCCCACTATAGCATGGTCTTTTCGGGGAGTATCACTAATGGCTTTTTTTACGCTTACCCCTGTCACCGTATTTTTGTCATCTGTTTTGATCCATCCGTACATTTCAGGATTTCGTTCACTGCTCGGGTGGTTTCTAAAAGACCAAGCGATGGCATCTACATTGGTGTCATTTAGCAAGGCTTCGTACTTTTCTTTGCTGTACAACATACCATTATCACAAGCGGCTATCAATAAAGGGCTGTCGGTGTTTTCACCTTCTAGACCAACCTCACAAGTACAGGCTTGGCCTTCGGTGGTTTTGTTCAACGACACTATTTTACTTTCAGGATACTCGCTTTTTATGGATTTTTCAAGAGGATACTCCGAAAGGTGCTCCTCCAAACAAACAAAAATATTTCTGGGTGCTTTTGGTAAATAATTCGCTGCTTGAACGATCATTGGTTTCCCCGAGACCGAAATCAAAGGTTTAGGGTCAACATAGCCCTCTTTGGAAAAACGACTGCCAAGTCCTGCCAGTGGGATCAGGTTGATGCCATTGGACTTATGGATATCGGTATTTGGCACCTCTTTACAGACTGCCTTGAAATATGCTGAAAATCCATTGTATTCTTCAACATCTTGTGGCGTACCCCATTGCAGCATGTGTTGTACTTCATAGATGGAAACTTTGAGTCCGTCATTGACCAAAAGATTATAAATCAAGCTGACATAAAACTCCCCGTTGAGATTAATGTCATGGTCCATTAATTCTTTGAAATACTTCTTTACATAAGCTCCTTTTTTGAAATAATAGGTGCCTATGGAAGCATACTCTTGCATTCGATTATTTGTAAAAGGTTCTTTCTCTTTGATTTCGAGCATCCACTGCTTTTCATCTCTCATAAAAGCATAATTGGTCGTACCCAGCATGTGCGGATGAAAACCTTTATAGGCAGGTACGGCACCATCGGCATCTCGCGAGCGCGTATGGGCCAAAAAATCGGCATAATCCCAATAGCACGAAAAATCACAATAGTTTATAATGACCTCCTCATCGTTTTCAATAAGATTTTCCACATAATGCACTGCATAAACAGGCCCTTTCTTGTGAGGTGGAATCTCGACGATTTTACCTTTGGGGGCAATTTTTTGCAACATAGCCTTCATATTAGTCTCTTTGAGATGCTTGCTGTTGCATATAAAAATAAAATCTTCCTCCGTCGGAAACATTTTTACCACATGTTCGATGATAGGTATACCGTCTATTTCTATCAGCGGTTTCGGAGTTTGGTAACCGGCCTGTATAAAACGGTTGCCCATACCTGACATTGGTATTACTATCTTCATATCTTATTCGCTAAGGCTTTTTATACTGTACAAACTGTGTCTGTTATTCTTCCAAACAGGAGTGTTATTGGCAAATTCGGAATCAAACCCATTTTCAATCAAAATATAATCCAATTGGTATTTTTTTGATATTTCGATGAAGTCCTTTGGTTGTAACTCCCTGTAAAAGTCTATTCCGTTGGTATCATTTTGAAATGACCCATATATTGATTTGCGCCGTTCAGCATATTCAACGCTAAACTTTTCGGTAAATGGAAACTCATCACTTATAAATACCCCTCTTCGGCCAATAATTCGCATATCGGTATTCAAAGTTCGTGAATAGGTGCTAAAAATAGCTTCTTTTGGGGTGCGCTGCACAAAATCATAATAGTCCTTTCGATTGTTGTAATGGACTTCCCTTGGGTTATCCATAAATACAATTCCTACAAAAATTAGATTTATTATTAGAATAGCGAAATTTTTCACAGGAAGACTTGGAAAAACCAGCGCCTGCTCCTTTTTAATATGGTCTGCCAATAAAAGGGCCCACAAAACCACCAACATCCAGTAACCGAAAGTCGTAAATCTAGAAACCCCCAAATAGGCAATTAGCTTAACCGGAATCACATCAATGAAAACGTACTGAACTGCAATGGCACCGGAATAAGAAACCCAAGTGCAGAGTGCTAAAAGCCACAATATTTTTCTTTTACGCCGTAAACCGTAAAGGAACGGTATAATAAATAGCAGGTTCATCAGCACAAAAAATATCTCCCAATCCCCCTTAAGATTTCTAAAGTCAGGTACGCTATAATGCCAGGGGTGCCTTTCTTTCACATAAATATCGATAAATTCCGATGTCGGTAGGGACTGTTCTGAAGCGAATACCAACTTTACAAGCACTACCGCCAAAAGCGTGCTTACCAGTATGGGTAGGAATGCCTTAACCTCTTTTTTGAACTCCGGTATTAAAAAAAGGGCATAAAATAGCATACCGAACAATCCCATGGCCGGATGTACCACGGCCGCCAGAAAGAAAAAGGGCAGATACCTTATTTTATTCCGTTTGGCCTCCTTTAGAAGTATGCCCACAAGACACAACGTAATAGAAACATTGTGGGCACTTAAGCCCAGATAATACGCCAACCATGATGCGACCGAAAAATACGGCCTGTATTCTTTTAGAAAGACCATCAGCACCAGACAAATCAATACGAATGGTGCTAACCTGTTTAGGGCCTTTACACTGACATATCTACGCAATAGCACCACCAGTACCTTAAAATATAAGATGGGCATCAAGATTACCCATAGTAGTTTCAAAATATAGAGTATCGTGTACCAATGCAATGTCGTAATCCGGGAAAGTGCTACGACAAAATACCCATAAACCCATCTCGGGTTCTTTGCTACGGTGGTATTGGTAAAGAAATCATTGGTTAAAAAATTCGCATCGAAAACCCTTTCAAAAAAGGGCATCATATCTTGCTCGCCCCATGTATACGCCGTAGGCTCCATCATAAACCCTAAGAACCCAAAAAGGGCCGCAATGGCCAGATAGGAATAGTTTCTTGAAGGATCCAGCTTGGTAGTCATTGTTTCGTCAAGTTCTTTTGTTACGCAATCAACAAAAGATTTGGGCTTGATATTATAGTTTTTGCCTGTATTTTTCGGCTTCCCAGTTACCTAAGTAGCTGATTTCACTATCTTCCAAAAATTGTAAATCAGATTCAAGGGTATTTGCAATCAGAAGATTATTTTTAAATACATCTTCTATCATTTTGGCTTTCTTCAAATCTGCCGCCATGATGTATATCAACCCATTATATCGTATAACCTTGGGAGCATCAAAATAGTGTTCTTGATACTTGCGAAAAACTTCGGACTTTAATTCGTCTGCATTGCATATAGTATACCCGCAGAATACATACCCATCAGGAGAAAAGGGTTTTTTCAACTGATCCGCATTTATCTGATTCAAAAGTTTAGTAATCGTTGCATCTTCGGATAGGTAGGCGATATCATCTCGATTGAAAGTTTTGTTATAACAATTTGAAATATTGGTCGTATCGCGATATCGCGAAAAATCCACCCCCGCTTTTTTCTCGGCAGCCACAACCACTTTTTCATTAAACGCCTCAATATCATCATAGTTATTAGAGCTAATAATCAACCCATGGTTCTGCAGAAAAATTACATTTGGGAGACGACCAAAGGTACTTTCGTAGTGCTCCATTTGCTTTTTCAATTCTAGGGCAAGCTCAATGCCTGGGGTTTCGTATTTCACGCAGAGGGCTTTATCATCCAGCTCCTCCATTTTTTGCAACCAGTTTTTATGCGAAGTGAACATATTCACTGAAATGGAATGCACATGCAGCGTATACTTGTACAGCAAGGCATGTAAATACGTTTCTATCGACGGCCGTGGGCCATCGGATATCTTTGCCAATTGTAGTTTTTTTGATGCGGTAGCATCCTTGTCTTTTTTATCTGATATGTTCAGCACCTCATCATCATCTAGAATCGCCGTTACTTTAGCTGTTTCTACAATTGTATGTCCCGTATTTTGGGTTAATTCGGAGAGGAGATAACCCGATGCTTTGATATACATCTGGTTTCCAAATTTTACGGAAGTATTGCCTCCACCAGCTTGAACCAGGTCAAAACGCTGTCCGGCATATTTTGACATTTTTATCAAAGCATCAAGGGCTTCTTTATTTTCCATCGCTTAGGATATTTTCGAATCGGGAAACCTCCCGTATATTTTCTGTGAGCAACTGCGCTTCCTTTTTATGATTGATCCAAATACTCGGTATGCCCATGGCATTTGCTCCGACAATATCCTTGCACCAGCTATCGCCTATCATGAGTGCCTCGGAAGCCTCACAATCGAGTTTTTGAAGTGCTTTGGTAAACATCGCAGCATCCGGTTTTTCAATCCCTACCTCTTCACTGGTCACTAAAAAATCTACATATTTAGCAAGGCCTAGTTCTTCGATTTTTCGAAATTGTATATGGGCCGTTAAATCGGTGAGGATGCATATTTTGCCCTCTTTCGTTCTATGCTTTTCCAAATAGTCAATAACCCCTTCAAAAAGTGTCATGTTTTTCAAAAACGTACCCCAATACAGTTCGTAGAACTCCAAAGCATAGTGCATGCTATTTATAGCATTGTATTCCAACATTTTCTGTAAATACAAAAGCCTATTGTGCGATGCGGCCCTTTTTGGTAAATCTAGGTGGGTGTTTTTTCTGGCCTTGTCAAAACTCTGCTGCGCACGTTCTGCGGAGATATTGAACGTAACAGAAAAGCGTTCCAACATTGTTGACAAGGCTATTTTATGCGGGGTGTCATAGCCGTACAGCGTATTATCAAGGTCAAGGATAAGGTTTTTTGCGGTCATTGCTATCAGTTGGACTGTACCAAAGATAAGATCTTAAGGGTATTAGTATGTACTCTTAATACTAAAAATGGTCTCAAGCTCACACAACTAAAATTGTCAGTTTAGTAACTCATGATACAAATTAATTAAGTTTTCCTTTTCAGAATGCCAGCTAAACTCCTCCTTTACAGCCTTTTTGCCATTTGAACCCATTTGATTGGCCAAATCTGGGTTTAAAATCAATTCTTCTATGCTATCGGCCAACTCTTTTGAGGAATAGGGTTCTACACAATACCCACAATGGTATCGTTCGACCACATTTTGGTATAAGGGAAAGTTTGAAGTGATAACAGGTAAACCAATGGCCATATATTCAAATATTTTTGTGGAATATGATCCGACATAATTCTTGATCGGTTTTAAGACAGAAAGACCGACCACACATTTTTTTGAAATCTCAAAGCCTTCTTTCGAGTCCATTCTACCATAAAACTTGATACTTTCCTTAATCTCTCCTAAAGGCAGTGCAACTATTTTCTCCTTCGAAATAGGGCCGATATAGTGCATAAAGAAATTGGTCTCCCTAGATTTTAAAATCTTTAGTGCCTCAAGGGTGACATCAAGGCCTCGCTCATTTGAAATGCCGCCTATATAGAAGATTTCATTTCCTACTCGATTATTGTTAATATAGGGTTCGAAATGGCTCAAATCAGGCATATTCAAAACCGTAGTTAACGATTTCCCTTTATTGGTATATACATGCTGATACGAATGTTCAGCGATGATTAAATGAAAATATTTTAAATAATATTGCTCCACTTTTTTGTAAACGATTGAAACCAAACCCCTTAGAGCTTTTGGAATGTAGGTTTTGTCTAATATCTGAACTGCTATATTTTCGTGTATATCAAATACAATAGGAATCTGAAACTTTGACCTTAATTGCTTTCCGACAAACATAAGTTCGGGATCGTGAAAATGCACTAAGCTTGGCCCTAATTCTTCTGCTATCTTTTTAATCTTTGAGCCGCTTTTAAAGAAGTTCTTTATTCTTGAACTTTCTAAACCAATATCTAAAACTTGTACCCCTTCAACAAATTCGTCTCCTTTGCCATCTGCCACCAAAAGATAAACTTCGAAGCCATTTTTAGATAAACTTACACACTCCCGATAAAATATTCGAGTATCTCTTCTCGGGTGTACTGTCGATATGTGAAGTATTTTATGAATAATCTGTGCTGTTTTTTCGTCTTAGTACAAGAAGGGTCAAAAGTATCAAGATAATTCCACCATGAGTCACCAAAACGGTAGAAAATGTAGTGGTAAATATGTTATAAATAAAGAAAAAGAAAATCCCATAGAACCGGTTATCCACATTGCTATTTTTCACAACACTAAAAAAGGTGCTTAATAAGAAAATATTTAGAATCACCCCTATGAAGCCAGCGTTAGTAAATCCATCTGAAATTATTCCGTTATTAGCTGCCATATCCGGTCTGTCGAAGTAAATTTCACCTATTAATCGCGCTGGTGTTTCGTCATACGGATATTCGATAAATCCCTTTAAAAATCCGCTGGACCAATACAAATGATTCCCATCAAAAAAATCATAATAGGCATAATCAAGAAGACTAGGAATGAACATTAACCTTCTGAATATAATTACAGCAACTATATTATTATCTGCATCAAAGAAAGGTATCGAAATTATAGCTATGAGCGCTAACCCTATTAATCCGCCAACTATATAATTCATCAGTTTTTTTGATGGTAAAAAGTAAAATAATACTACCAACAAGCTCCCAAGAAGTACCGACTTAACCGCTCCCATTAGATAGAGCATTAACAACACCAAAAAATTGAAGAACGCAAGTAATCTAAGACGGAATTTTAGTGCAAAAACAAAAATCACAGGTATGATTACCCGCGTAAACCATGAATGTGAATAGCTCGAATATGTATCAAACAATGCTCTAAACTTAAATCTGGTTGAATAGATATCAATCAAGAACAAGTTCTTGATATTTATGTGATGGATGTATCTTAAAAATGGAAGGACTCCTATTATCGTAATTGCAACTAATAAAAACAGTGATTGTTTTTTACTTAGAATGGGCCAACTGATATCATATCTGATTTTCAATGCGAAAAATAGTGTGAAAAACAGCGCAATATGAGCTAGGTAAATAATCGGGCTGGCATTTGTACTTGAAAAAAAGATGGAACTAGGTATAAAATATACCGCTAAAATAATACCAATAGTATTTTTGCTGAAAATATCAAAATTCGCTCTCTTGTATAATCGAATTGTGATAAAAACGAAGATACTTACTACAAGATATTTAAGTAAATTGAAGTTATATTCGATTTCGATTTTTTGATTTAATTTACGAAAGAACCAAGTAAACCGTACCACTAAAAAAAATAGTATGGAAATAAGTAAGTAATATGTCTCGAAGAGGTATTTGCCTAGTTTAATCTTCATCTTTCAATACTCTTACTTCATTAATAATTATTATAAGATATATTGTATACAAAGCAGCAGCGCCATAAGCATACCACTTTACAAAGGAGAGAAAATCCAAATTAAAAAAATAGACAAGACAGAGCATGTATAACAACATTATGACAAATCTACCGTACTGCCAATAAGCATTAAGTTTGATTTTTTTCAGAGAGATAAGAACGATACTAATAGGACCCACAATTATTTGAGATAAAAAAACAACGGCCAGTAACTTTGCAATAATTCCAGTATTCTCCCAATCGAATCCAAAAACAAATGGGAAGAGATACACACTACCGAAATATAAAACCAAAAAGGCAGGGATGCCAATTGCGGCTAACATCCCTAATGTTTGCTTAAAAGTTTTCTTTGCTAGTTTTCCTTTCCCGTTGTTTATATACTCGCTCATTTTTTGAAAGAAAATAGTGCCCACACTTTGTGTAATAAAAGAAATAGGCAATAAAACGACCATATTTGCCAATCCAAAATATCCAAGTTGTTCTTTCGAATAATATATTCCAATAAAAAGTATGAGCATTTGAAGGCTCATTACGTTTACAAAACTCGAAGGCATGTAATGAAGCGGAAATTCTTTATAGTCTAATAAAAGATCTTTGTATGTTTTCCATTTATTTCTTTGGAATTTTAACTTGGAAAAAGCAAATAACAATGCCAAAGCCACACATACTCCTACAAACTTGCCTAAGGCTAGGCCCAATTCATTCTGTCCTTTTAAGTAATAAAACGAGCACGCAAAAGCAACATAACTACCATTTTCTATGATTTTAGAATATGCTTTTAGCTTAAATTTTTTAATTCTGACAAACCAGAAATTTATGATATTAAGTGCTGACAAGAACAAAACATAAAAAGGCACAAAATTAATTACGTTCTGGATTTTAAAACTATTTCCTAGTCTCTCACTAAAAAAAATCACCAATAAAATAGTCACAATCGAAAATAATAACGCAATTCCAATACCTAGTACCATCAGTTGGTTTGCACGATTATCATCTTTCTCCGTAACCACTGCGTTTTCCAACTTAAAAGTGGAAAAGACCAAAAGAATACTACTAAGCGCCATTAGACCAGTGATTTCAGCCATGGCGTTCTGGTCATATATTCTCGACAATAATGGGCTAAAGACCACTGGAATCAACTGGGCCGCTATAACTAAGCCGGCTTGACTGAATATATCTTTAAAGTATCTAGATGTGAAGAAACTCAATAAATTTATGGTTTTAGTTGCCTTTATTTGTTTTAAGTATTAGTCGATTGAAGTCGGTCTGCAAGTAAATGAAAGTAAAGAAAACGAAAATAAAGCATCCCCACAGTCTAGATAGATAATTTTCAAAAATCGTATTCGCAAAAATTACTAACAGTAAGATTAATAACCGACTACGATTTTGCCTAGATGCTAAAGAAAATAACTTTGCCCACAGGCCAATGAATAAAAATAGGCCTACTATGCCTCCAGAGATAAGATAGTTCAATAGTTGGGAATGCGTGTTATATTCTCTCCTTACTTCGCTTAAACCAGGCCATTCATCACTTGGCAGACAAGAATTTAGATACGATTGAACATCTCCCTTACCCATCCCAAATAAATAGTTATCTGGAATTTTATTGACACTGCAACTATAAACATGATATCTATAAAAATCAATTATTGCCAGTTCCTTCGAAATTAAATTCTCTTTTTCAATAAGTTTTATAGTTGATACTTTTTCTCGTTTTTTATAAAGCAAAAAACAGGATGCACCTAATCCAATAATCATTAAGTATATCGCTGTTTTTTTTCCAAAGAAATGGTAGATAAAAATCGGTATAGCGGCCAATAATATAAGCTGATTCATTTTAGAGGGCAAATAAAATACAAACCCTAGGAATATTAAGGCCGGAACAAACATTAAAAACTTCAAGATTACATTTTTAGCATAAATAATAATGTTGAGTGCCGCATAAAAAGCCACTACGAAGTAGGAAGCCACATAATTGTGATGTACAAATAACTTAACTTCCTCGTTAGCCAAACGATAGCCTCGTATCGAAGAGCCCGAAATCCAGTAAAATCCTTTTGATATGAAATAATCAATTTGCTCAAACAAAGAATATTCCATGATTGGCAATTCCTCTAACTTCAAAATTTGATAATGACTTACTCCAAAAAGGTACGACCGATACCAAAGAATTAAATAGATTAGCATTGCAAACACAAAAACCAACTGAACGCGTTCAGTTATATTCTTGGTTAAAGGAGGGTGAAAAAAAAGAAAAATGAATGGAAAAAGAAAAAGAATAATGTTTGATTGAGCATCTGTAATTGAGGCAACTACATCCTCTGACCAAAATGACGTAAGTAGATACCAAATATAGTATCCCGTGAGGAGAAAGAATGTAAAAACTAAGTTTCTGTTTTTAATCCTTTTAGAGAAGTTATTCCAATATAATAATGCTGAAGCCAGACAAAAACCAATAATTAGAATTGATTGAAATGCAGGTCGAAGTATGGGGAACAATGACAGGGAAGCTAAAAATAGTCCTGTAATATTTATTTTTTTTTCTTCGCTTAGTGCTATCATTGAAATTATCGTTATTGAAGCTAAGCCTGGAAATTTTTTTACGAATTAGACCATACTATTCAAGGCAACTATTCTTCGGCCTCCTCGCAAAAGTACGATAATTCTTAGCCTTGTCAAGTTTGACTTTGCTTGCCAAGTTATGTTCTTTTAGGATTTTTTGCGCGAAACCGAACCACGTCATGGCTTCCCCATCTGTAAAATGATGAACGCCATAATCTTTACTCTTGCTAGCTATCAAACTCAAGATAAACTTTGCTAGATGATTTGCATTTGTGGGGCAGCCTGTTTGGTCGTCGGTTATTTGCAAATCTTCACCGGCTTGCGCCTTTTTCAAAATGGTTTTATAGAAGTTATTTCCAAATTCTGAATAGAGCCAAGAGGTTCTCACAATAAAATGGTGCTTCAGTATCTCTGGGATATACTCTTCGCCCTTTAACTTGGACTTCCCATATTCGTTGATTGGATTCGTTTGGTCACTTGGCAGGTAAGGCGTTGCTTTTTCCCCATCGAAAACATAATCCGTGGAAATATGGATGAGCGTCACCTTATTGTTAGCACAGGCATTGGCTATGTTTTTAACCGCTTCTGCATTGACCTTAAAAGCTGGTTCCGGAGTCTTTTCTGCCAGTTCTACATTGGTGTAGGCGGCGCAATTGATGCAATAGTTAAAATTTCCTTCGGAAAAAATTGATGAAATTTTTTGAGTATTGGTAATATCCAATGTTTTAGAAGTATGGAATTCAAACTCCAAATCAGTAAAGTCGTTCGAGATTTTTTGAATACAATTTCCCAGTTGGCCATCGGCACCTGTAACCAAAACACGTGTCATAAACACCATTCTTTAAAAGTGGGAAGTTTGGCGTCTTTTTCAGAGAGCACAATTTTATCTTTGGGATATTCCCAATCAATATTTAAGGTATCATCACTGTAAATTATCCCGCTTTCCGACGCCTGATGGTAGTATGCATCACACTTATAGGCAAAAATGGCCTCGGCACTTCGTACTAGAAATCCGTGCGCCATACCTTTTGGTATATAAATTGATTTTCTGTTGGTATCGGAGAGCTCGATCGAAATATGTTGGCCAAAAGTCGGACTATCAGGCCGCAAATCGACGACCACATCCAAGACTTCGCCTTTGATGACCTGAACCAACTTTGCTTGGGCATGCTCCCCTTCTTGAAAGTGTAATCCTCTTAAAACCCCTTGCTTTGAAATCGATTGGTTGTCTTGTACGAAATTCAAGGTAAGCCCTAAAGCTTCCTCCAGTTTTTTCTTATGAAAAGATTCAAAGAACACCCCTCTTTCATCTAAGAAGACCTTGGGTTCAATGATAAAACAACCTTTTAGCTGCGTTTCGGTTACTTTCATTCACTATCTGTAATTAAAGCTGAGAGTAGTTGAATTCAAAATGAACCCCTCCGCCTATCGGCACCTCCCCTCGAAAATGAGGGGAGGACCTTTTTAAATCTATTTTAGAAGCATTAAATATTCTCCATAACCACTCTTTAGCAAGGGTTTTGCCAAACGGTGTAGTTGTTCTTTGTCAATGTAGCCCATGGTATAGGCGACTTCCTCTATAGCGCCCACTTTAAGTCCCTGACGTTCCTGAATAACCTCAACCAATTGGGAGGCTTGCATTAAGGAGCCAAAGGTACCTGTATCTAACCAAGCCGTGCCGCGATCTAGAATGCTCACTTTTAATGCACCTTTTTCTAGGTAGGCCTTGTTGACATCGGTAATTTCGAGCTCACCTCTTTTACTAGGTTTTATATTCTTAGCAATTTCAATGACTTCGTTGTCATAAAAATAAATACCAGGAACAGCATAATTCGATTTTGGGTTTTCTGGTTTCTCTTCTATGGAAATGGCTTTCCCTGAATGGTCAAATTCGACGACGCCATATCGTTCGGGATCCTGAACATGATAACCATATATGACTCCGCCTACAGGATCATTGTTGGATTGCAATAATTTGGCGAGTCCTGAACCGTAAAAGATATTGTCTCCTAAAATCAATGCAACTTTGTCTTGCCCGATGAATTTTTCTCCAATGATAAAAGCCTCGGCCAATCCATTTGGATTTTCTTGAATTGTAAATTGAAAATTACAGCCCAACTGAGCGCCATCACCTAGTAATTTGTGGAACAAAGGTGCATCTTGGGGTGTGGTAATAAACAGGATTTCTCGAATACCAGCAGACATCAAGGTAGCCAACGGGTAGTAAATCATTGGCTTGTCATAAATAGGCATCAATTGTTTGCTCACCGCTAAAGTAATAGGATGCAAACGTGTACCGAAGCCTCCTGCCAAGATGATTCCTTTCATTTTAAACTTTTTGATATTTGGTTGTATACCATGCGATGGTCTTCTCAAGTCCTGAATCAAAATCTTCATCTGGAGACCAGCCTAATTCAGTCTTAATTTTCGTAGCATCTATGGCATAGCGTTGGTCATGACCAGGCCGGTCCTTTACGAAACTAATCTGCTCATGGTAGCTTCCCGCTGTTTTTGGGAGTTTTTTATCTAACAAACTGCAAATGCGTTCTGCAATGTAAAGGTTGTTATGCTCATTGTTGCCACCGATAACATACGTTTCGCCTGATTTCCCTTCTTTAAAAACCAGTTCAATTCCCTTGCAATGATCTACTACAAACAGCCAATCACGTACGTTAGTTCCATCGCCATAAATAGGAATGTTTTCACCATTCAGAGCCTTACGAATAATCGTAGGAATCAATTTTTCGTCGTGCTGTTTGGGGCCGTAATTGTTCGAGCAATTACTAGTGACCACATTTAAGCCATACGTATGAAAGTAGCTTCGCACCAAAAAATCGGAGGAAGCCTTTGAGGCACTATATGGACTGTTGGGCGCATAAGCCGTATCTTCTGTAAAAAAGCCTTCTGTGCCCAAGCTCCCGTAGACCTCATCTGTCGAAATATGGTGAAATCGGGCATGTTCAAATCCAGTTTTTACTATGTTAGGTCCGTCCATCCAATATTTCCTGGATGCCTCCAGCAATATAAAAGTGCCTTCTATATTCGTTTTTATAAAACTGTCGGGGCTTTCAATCGAGTTGTCAACATGAGATTCGGCCGCAAAATGGATGACTCCATCAATTTTTAATTCCTTAAAAAGCTTGTCGACCAGTTTTTTATCACAAATATCACCTTCAACAAAATGATAACGCTCATTTTCAACTACGTCGATCAAATTGGCTAGATTGCCGGCATAGGTCAATTTATCAAGGTTGACTATTTGATGAAATGGATTTTTATTTAAATAGAACGGAATAAAATTACTGCCTATGAAGCCCGCGCCCCCGGTAACCAAAAGTGTTCTTTTATTCGATTCAATGCCCATTTATTCGATTTCTTTTGCCTTACGCTCTAAGTATTTAAAGAAGGATAACAGTATGAAACCAACAACGAGGATAGTCGGAATAAGAAAATAGGTTTGATTAAAAAAAGACTTGCTTACTTCTTGGGTCTTTCCGAAATTCAAGACACTTAAAACACCCGTCTGTTGGGCAACCTCTAACCGCTTAACCTCAATTTCCTTTAACAGTCTTTCTTTAAGGCTTAACAAAGAAGGGACATTCAACGTATTCTCTTTTTCCATATACACTACCCCTGTGCCAGATTTTTGTTTTTCTGCCAATAATCCCTTAGAGTAGTTCTCGACCAATTCATCAATTTGATTTATCAAGAGTGTGTTTTTCTCTATTCTAGATTTGGCATTCTCTGTATATACAGCCTTTAAATCATTGAAATACGTATTTGTGTTGATGTAAGCCATCAGCTTTTCCACAATAGCAGGGCCACCAATTGGGTCTTTATAAGTGAATGTAATTTTATGGTCAATGACACTTTTTTCCGATAGTTCTGAACGCAAAATATCGATGACAAAACTCTCATCTTTAAAATTTTGAAGCACTTCTAAATACTTCATTTCATTAAGTACTACCTCTTCGGTTTTTACTTCCTCCTCTTCTATGGCCTCAACTTCTATCTTGAAGCCTTCCAAATCCGTAGCCGAGACACCCATTTCTTGAATAAAGCTTTCATTCCTCGATTTGATATTAGCTGCCAGTTCATCAACTACATCATACAAATAGTTTTTACTTTCGAAATTCGGTCTGACGATTACATCGGTCTTTAGCTTTTTTGAAATAATCTGACTAAGCCCAAAACTTATGGCTACACCAAGTAGCACGAGGCCAGCTAATTTTAGGGCGTTCCTTCTTAAATAGATGAAAATGCGTAAGAAGAAATTCCCGAAACTCTTAATTCCTTTTTTAATCAATTCCAATAATTGCCCCAGGTCTATTTCGTCTGAAGCACTAGGGTTTTTAGGTGGTATCTGGTCTGCCATCTTTTATGAATTGAATACTTGTGTTAAAATCTTATCGGTTATCAAATAGGTCGGTTTTACTCCGGTCGTGCCGAGGCCCCCAGAGGCCAAAGTGCTCCCTGTTTTCAAGGGGTTATCAGAAGCATAGTACGCATAACGTACCTTGACATCTTCTCGAATGCTCTTTCTTATCTTAGAGGCCGATTGAATGGCTTTCTGATAATGAACTCCTTCCATCTCCAAGCCAATCACGTTCCAAGTAGATTGATGAAAGAATTTCAAAATGTCTTTGTTCTGCAAGGATGTACCCAGTACGGTTACCATGGTTCCTTCAAATACTTTTAGTCCATGCCCTTCAAAATCTTCTGCACACAATTCATTTTCAAAAGGATAATTATCCGCTGTGCCTTCAAAAATATGTGCGGACGGAATCATCAAATCTCCTTTGCCTCCCTCCAAAATTCCGGCTTTTCCCATTATCGAAATGGAAGCGATATTCAAATAAACCGCTTCTTCTTTCTTTTGGCCGAAAGGTTTTAACAATTCATCAATGGTCTCATAGGCCTGTTCGCCGAACGCATAGTCCATCACAAAGATAACAGGTTTTTCATCATCGGGTATAGCAGCAGAAAGTTCGTAACAGCATGCATCATTCCCCAACTTTGCCAAATCAAAGATTTGGACATCTATGTTGGTGCCGGAGACGTCGTCAATGGAAACCATTCCGTTTTTCTTAGCGACAACTTCTACCTTATTCCGTAATTCTATACTTCCCGAAGCACTTAACGCCTCATAAATTTCTAAAGACTTTCCTTTCGGAAATTCTTTTGTCAAAGCCTTTTTCGCAAAAAGCGAATTCATAACACTGTGCATATTAGCACTAATAATGTGAATTGGGCGATGCAATAATTTTTTTTCCTTAAAAACATTTTTTATAGCGTTGGCCCAGCGTTCTCCGTGAATATGATGCCCCAAACGCTCTCGTAATAAAACACTAAATGTAATCACCCTTTTCTCATCGGTGACTTCCTCTTCAATAGCCAATTTGCCCAACCAATAAATGATTTCAAGAAAACGTTCCGGATTGTCTTTCGTAGCAAATTTTTCGTAGTAGACTATCGTTTCCTCAAAACTTCGGCCTAAAATGTTCGCCGTATGAATGAGCGTCGTTTCACGTTGTGCTTGAGAAAGTTCGTCGGATTTTATGGCGGCCTCCAATTTTTGCCAATCTCGAATAGTTTTATCGGTCTCCTCAATCAATACACGACTACTTATTTTCTGGGATTCAATAAAAAGAAATGTAAGATGTGTCAGAATATCATAAATATCGGAACGGCCTCGCGTAATTTCGATATTCATTTGTTCATCGTCTATACGATAGCAATTTCTTCTTCTCTTAGGAGGAACAATAGGATCGATATGAGATTTACTGTAACCTTCATCTGATGTCAGATTGATATATTTACATTGCTCAATTCCTTCAGGTAGTCGTTCTAAAACATAAACAAGCCCATTGAGCTCGGTTTTACCTTCGGCAATGGTGCCGTATATTTCAGGCCTCAACTCTAAAAGTGCATTTTTTAATGATTCGCCGGAAACGCCTGTAGGTTTGTAAAAACCCCTATTAAACAAATGGCGCATGGTAATATACAATCGCTCGATAGCGTTGGTCGATTCTTGAGCTCGTGTAGTTGTTGTGTTTTTGCTCATTGAAGAATTTCGAGCAAAATTACAAATAAAAATCAGGTTTGAACCCTCAAAAAGGTTTGTCCAGACAATCCCAATCTTTACTATTGCCTAATTTCGCTCATCTTCAACAAGATGGTTTTAATACAGCAAATATTAAAAGAACAATAACACAAGCCCAAACACGTTGTGTATCAATAGCCGCGGCGGAATTCTTTTAATTCAAAAAGCCATGCGGTAGCACAAAATCGTATGAAAAAAATGTCCCATTTCAATCTCAAATTTCTGTTTTTGGGTCTGTTGGTATTGGCTCTTAGCAACATTCAGATAGCTGCAGCATCAATCCCAGCAAACAAAACCAAATCAGAGCATATTTCAATGCTTCTTGAAAGCAATAGTTTCAACGCTAAAAAAAGAAGCCATTTCTCTATTGCTGGTCAAAGTGAGCAAGTAGAACGTGGACTAACCCTAATTCACTTCCATACGCCGGAGAAATACGAATTTCGAACTTTTGACACGCATTCCGATCCGCAACAAGCAGCAAAAATGGTGGAAATTTTATGGGCAATGCAAAAAAACAACGCGTACTATGCCATTCTAGCCCACGACTCCGCTGCTAAAAGTTTAGTTTCAGAAAGCGAGAAGCTTCAAAAAATGGGATTTGTTCAACTAAGCGAAATTAAAAGTAGACAGGCCTTCATTGCCCATAATTTTAATGGAGGGCTTGTTGAAAAAGTTGATGACATGTCGGTTTCGGTCGAGATTACCGTTCCTCAGAATATTACGGACAATCAAATTTACTTTCCTAAAATCAAATATGAGTTTGAGCCGAGCAACGACCGATATATCGCTCATGCCGGAGGGGAAATCAACGGGGTAAAGTCTACAAATTCAAAAGAAGCTTTAGATGCCAACTACAAAAAAGGATTTCGTCTTTTCGAATTGGATATCATTGAAACTTCTGATGGCAAATTGGTAGCAGCGCACGACTGGAAGATGTGGGCAAGGTTCACGGATTACGAAGGAGCGCTTCCGCCAAGTCATGCCGAATTCAAAAAACACAAAATTTATGGGGATTATTCGACACTTGACATGAAAGACATCAATGAATGGTTTACTGCCCATCCGGATGCCACTTTGGTAACGGATAAGGTAAATGACCCCCTTGCTTTTGCAAATGCTTTCGTGGATAAGAACCGCCTTTTGATGGAACTGTTTAGTCTTATGGCCGTAGAGGAAGCCTCAAAAAACGGAATCAATGTTGTGATTTCGCAAGACCCCTTGATGGCTATCAAAGGAGATAAAATCGACTATCTCGTCGTGAACAACGTCAAATATGTTGCTCTTTCGCGACGAATACTTAAAAGCAACACGGATTTGATGCTTCAATTGAAAGAAAAAGGGATTCGTGTCTATGTCTATAATGTAAATTTCGATCCAGGTAAGGACGAAAAGTACGTTCAAGAAAACGAAATTGGACTCGTATATGGCATGTACGCCGATAAGTGGGTTTTTGATTCTAAAAAGAGCAGCCTTTCCAAGTAATGCTAAACCTGTAAAAACTACACCTTGAACGCTAACAAGGCATCCGCAAGCTTACGGTCGTTGGCTAAGCGCTGAACCTTATTTTGACCGCCTAACTTTCCTATTGATTTCATATAAGACTGAAATCCGTCTTTCCTGATGGAAGTGACTTTTAATGTTTGAAGTACTTTTCCATCTATCAAATCAAAATAATAACTATTCTGTTTTTGAAGCGAGGAATCCAATATTTGTATGAATTTCACTTTATCGGATGGTTCTTTTTCAAATTCTACCAACCATTCGTGATAAGGTAACGCATCGTTTTCTGCAGCAATTTGAGGGGCTACCGTAAACTCGTTTACTTGTGCATCTGTTTGTGAAATTGCTTCTTGCATGGCCTCCTCTACCTCTTTTGCAATAACATGCTCACCAAACGCGGATATAAAATGCTTAATGCGACCTGAAACCAAGACTTTATAAGGGTTTAAGGAAATAAACTGAACGGTATCTCCTAGATTATAAGCCCATAATCCGGCATCGGTGGAGATGATCATAACGTAGTTTACGTGCAGTTCAACATCTTTTATCGTGATTCTTTTAGCATTTGGCTCAAAAAAGTCATCAGATTTTACGAACTCATAAAAAATACCTGAATTTAAAAGCAACAACATTCCCTTTTCCTTTTGGGAATCTTGATAGGCAAAAAAACCTTCACTTGCGGGGAACAATTCTATACTATCCACTTTTCTGCCAATCAGATTCTCGAATTTTGCACGATACGGTTCATAATTAACTCCTCCATAAATGAACAATTGAAAATTCTGAAAAAGCTCGCCAACCTTTTTTCCACTCCTGGTGTTCAATTTCTCAAAGTACATCTGTACCCATGAAGGAATGCCAGCAATAACGGTCATATCTTCATTGATCGTTTCTTCGACGATAGCATTTACCTTGGTTTCCCAATCATCTATACAATTGGTCTTCCAACTTGGCAGCCGGTTCTTTTGCAAATAATTGGGCACATAGTGAGCTGAGATACCCGAAAGCCTTCCCAGTTGAATACCGTTCTTCTTCTGCATTTCAGGACTTCCTTGCAGAAAAATCATTTTTCCATTAACAAAGGCGGTATTCCCGGTTTCATGAATATAATTCAAAATAGCATTTCGTGATGCCTCCACCTGATGTTTGATAGATTCTTTGGTTATGGGGATGTATTTTGCCCCGGAAGTGGTACCCGAGGTTTTTGCAAAATAGAGTGGTTTTCCAGGCCAAAGAATATCTTCTTTACCTTCTACTACCTCATCTACATATTCTTTAAGCGCCTCATAATCGCGAATAGGAACGCTTTTTTCAAAGTCGGAGTGAGATTGAATCTTTGAAAAACCGTGGTCTTTACCAAATTTAGTGTTGGACGCTTTTTGAAGAATTTCCCTGAACACACGATTTTGGGTCTCGATTGGATTATCGACCCATTTTGCGGTTTTATTTGCAACCTTTTTGGCAAACAGTTTGGCGCCAAGTGCTTTTAGGAACATATTTCTTATTTGAAGTCAATAAAGTCCAGCGGGTTTATGGGCGTTCCGTTTTGCCAAATTTCAAAATGAAGGTGTGGCCCTGTTGTAAGTTCACCAGTATTACCAACCGCAGCTATAACTTCACCGGCACGAACTATATCGCCTTGTGATTTATTTAAAGAACCATTGTGTTTGTATACACTGATCAATCCATTTTCGTGCTCAAGAATGATTACATGTCCTGTATCTGCAGTCCATTCGGCAAAGATGACCATCCCATTTGCTGTAGCTTTTACCGGTGTTTCTCGTGGAGCCACCACGTCAACGGCAAAATGACGTTTTTCCAAATCAAACTTCTGTGTTAAAGTGCCACTTACCGGAGGAAAAAGCACGAAATCGGTTTTCACAACACTTCTTTCAAAAAGATTGTATTTGTCTTCCAAGGCTACCTCTGCTCGTAACAAAGAATCTTGTTTAATCGGTGTTAAATCTACACTTGTAGGATCTAACTTAAACTGCGCACGCAAAGAGTCACGATTGATTACATTGTTTTCGATATCACCTTTTAAAACCATTCTGATATTGTCCAAGTAGCGATTAGTATTGTTCAAAACACGTACCAATGAATCTGTTTCATAGGTTAAATCAGTGGCCTGTTTTTTCAATCTTGTGGAGGAATAACCAGGAATATATTCCCTTAAAGGGGTAAAAGCAATCAGTAGTGTTGTGAGACCAATCAGTCCGATTATACAGAGGGATCCCGTAACAAAAACATTCAGTCTACTAAGCTTAAAAGAAATCTTTTCCTCGAAGGTGCTTTCATTGAGTATGACCAAGCGGTACTTATGAAGCAGCTTTTTTTTGATTTCCCTCCTCTTTTTGAGCTTTTTGGCCATAGTTTACAAAGATAAGGCAAGCATTTAATTTTGATATGCTCCCTTAAAGTTAATCGATTATAAAACACGAATAAAATATGAAGATATTTACGAAAGAAATACCTTCTTGGTCGAATAAAAATAAAATATAAGCGTTATATTTCTAATTAGGGTCGGCTAACGACTTTTTTAGTACATTTGTTATCCATTAAATTTCAAAATATGACAGCTATGCATACTTTCTTGGCCATTGGGGCACCTCAAATTATTTTGGTGGTAGTCGTAGTACTTCTTCTGTTTGGAGGTAAAAAAATTCCTGAATTGATGCGTGGATTAGGCAGCGGAATAAAAGAATTTAAAGATGCTTCTAAAGATGATGAGAAGCTTGAAGAAAATAAGGAATAGAAAACTATTAAAATAATCCTACAAAAAAGCCTTCGCAACTGCGAAGGCTTTTTTTATTGCAAACATCTTGTAATTCAATATATACTTTTTGGTATTATATTAATTTCTTACACCACCTACAAGACTTTAAGTTACCTACTTAATTCCCCAAACAGACCTCTGATATAAGGCATTTCACAACAAATTGGACATATTTCATATTAATAGTCCTAAACTTTGCGTTAAGAATATAATAAATTAAGGTATGGTTTTGACCCCACTTGTTACTAGAAAGGCTTTTGACTGTGCGCGCTCAGCCGACAAATTGGTCAATTTCGAGGTATACGAAACGTCAAATTTAAGCGTTATCCACAGATGGGGCAATTCCAAAACACATATTTAGATTTACCGGATGCCTCAAAACATCATTTGGACGTAAGCTTAAATCTTAATTCAAAACTTAAAAAAAATTACTCAAGAACCTGCGAGATCTTTAATGCACACTTACAGATAGATCGCAAAAATGGGCATGAAACTCCCTGATTTTTCTAATTACCCAATCATGAAAAGACTAATAACCACCTACATCCTTTTAGCTTCCATTTTCCTTGTGGCGCAGACTGCACCCGAAAATGGAATATCCAACACTGCGGGAGAAATTACATTGAATACCTCAAATGAGAATAGTGATCTGACTGAAATCATCCCCGTTAACGAATCTTTTTTGGAAGCGGCGAACAAAAACAATGTTCCCTTTAGAACTATGAATAATCTTGAGGGTATTGCTGATGGGTACTACGCCATCGTTGGAGTTTTTAGTGAGGGTAAAAATTTAAAAAAGATACTAAAGAAATTAAAGCGAAAAGGATTTGATGCAGGTTCTATCGCAAACCCCCAGAATAATTTAAACTATGTTCATATTCAATACTTTCCTTTTGGGTTGGAAGCTATAGATTCCTATTTATCCGAATTCGATGGTAGATATACTGAAGATGTGTGGATTCTAGAAGTAGAAAATAGTACTCCGCTTCAAGAAGTCATAGCTGAAGAAGATCTAATATTCCAAAATGACCTAAAAGAAGGTACTAGGCCGGTTGAAGTAACTGATGTCAGTTATGATATTTTGAACGAATCAGAAGAAACCCGTACTGAAGGAATAAAAATTGGCGACACACCAAATAAAAGTAAACTTATTCAAAAGGCAGATTTTTATTTTGATAAAATGTGGTATGCCGAAGCAGCCCAACTTTACGAGCAGGCCCTGGCCAAGGGTGAGAAAAATTACTCCTTCGATGTAATTCAAAAAGCGGCTGACTCTCACTATTTCAACACTAATATGGAAAAAGCCTATGAGTGGTATAACATTCTCTACGGTAATTATGGTGATGAAATGTCAGCAGACAATGTTTTCAAATATGCCCATTCGTTAAAAGGTACAGGCAAATATGCCAGGTCGAAACGCCTAATGCGCCTGTATAACAAGAAAATGAAAAAAGGAGATGTAGCTTCCTTAAATGATGTTTTGAATCCAACTGCCAACGAAATGGTTCTGGATAAAATTTTGAGCGCTGAACAGAACTTTGAACTAAAGAACTTGGCAATTAATACTGAGTATTCAGAATTCTCGCCGATGTTCTTAGATTCTAATCAAGTTGTATATGCGTCTGCAAAGGATTCATCCTTTTTAAATACCAGACGGTATAAATGGAACAATCAACCCTATTTGGATTTATACGTCGCTAAAATTAACGAAGAGTCGCAAGACCTAAAGGATGCGATCAAGTTTTCAAAAAATATAAACACCAAATATCATGAGGCTTCAGTTACATTTTCGCCTGACAATTCAACCATGTATTTCACACGTAACAACTATGGAAAAAAATTGAAGCGCGACAAAAATGGGGTCAATCACCTGAAAATTTATATTTCTCAAAAAGTAGATGGCGAATGGACTGATGCAGAAGAAGTTCCTTTTAATAGTGATGAATATTCTACAGGGCATCCCGCCTTGAGCCCTGATGGTAAAAAACTCTACTTTGTATCAGATATGCCTGGAACTATAGGCGAGACTGATATTTTTGTAGTGGACGTTCTGAATGGAAACACCTTCTCAGAACCAAGGAATCTAGGGCCGGAAATCAATACGGAGCGTAAGGAAATGTTTCCTTTTATAAATGACAAAAAGCTATACTTTTCTTCTAATGGGCACGTCGGGCTCGGCGGTCTAGATGTATACGAGGTTGCCTATAATGAGGAGGAAGGTTTTCAAGAGGTCAAAAATGTAGGTCAACCCGTGAACAGCAATTTGGATGATTTCTCATATATCGTTAATGAGGAAAACCAACAAGGTTATTTTGCATCCAACAGAGCTAACGGAAAAGGTGATGACGATATCTATTCTTTTAAAAGACTGGTTGTAGAAGAAGTGCCAGAAATCTCAAATGCAATCGCCGGAGTAGTTACTGAGCTCGTTACAGGAGATATTATGCCACAAGCTCTGGTAGAATTACTTGATGAAAATGGTATTAAATTAAAGGAAATGGTTTCCGACGATGATGGCAATTTCATTTTCGAAGATCTTGAAGCTGATACCAAATACACAATAAAGGCCACAAAGGACGAATACTTCGAGAATATTCAAGATGTTACCTCAATAGAAAACGATACGGTCAGTGTTGATTTGAAGATGAAGAAATTGGTAGAAATGATTGCAATAGAAGACGGTATCAGAAAGCTGAAAACAGAAATGATTTTCTTTGATTTTGATAAATCTTACATTCGCAAAGATGCTTCAGAGGAATTGGACAAATTGGTTGAGGTGATGACCGAATATCCGAATATGGTCATCAAGATCGAATCACATACGGATTCAAGAGGTAAAAGAGCCTATAACAAATACCTGTCGGATAAACGAGCCAAGTCTACAAGTGAATATCTTATTTCACGAGGTATATCATCGGAAAGAATTGAAAGTGCAATTGGTTATGGCGAGGAAAGACTCCTAAATGAGTGTGATGGCACCGTGAGATGCACCGAAGAAGCACACTTCAGAAACCGACGTTCAGAGTTTATCATCGTAAATATGTAGTGTTTTTCAGAATTAAATTATTTTAAAAAGCCGTGTTTTGAATAAGAACACGGCTTTTTGGTATGGAATCAGCTTTCATTTTCTGGAACATTTTTTACTTACGGAAAAGACTAACAGGCAGTTTCACCACATTACCTTGCCAGTTGACAACAAAAGTAGTTCGATGAAATACTGATTTTAACGATTTTGAGTTATATATAAACGTTTACTAGACTGTTTAATCCCAAATCCCAAATACTATGAAAAACGTACTACTTATAAAAGAGATTTATCTCGAAGCTTTTAGAAATCTTGGCCACAAATTCGTAAAGTCTTATTTTAAAATATTCTCATGGTTCTGCTTTGCCAGTTTCTTGATTGTATTGTATGCATTCGTTTTTAGACTTATCACTGGCTTCGCTTTTGACTAAAAATTTATAACCAACCTAACCAATTAAAGCACCCGCCTTCTGTCGGGTGCTTTTTTCAATTTTATACAATACCGATGCTCTAGTAGTGTGTTGCTTTTCTTACGGCACATATTCCTCTGAAAAGCCGATGTAGGTTGATTCTTTCTTCTACGGTTTTTTTGGCTAAAAAATGCGTCATTTATCGGCTAATAGCAATGTTTCGCCTAGTTGGCGAGTTTTCCTTACCCCCTGCCTAATTAATTAATTTGGCTGGTATTATATTCTAACCTTTGTAGTTGTCTAATTAAAAACTATAAGGTATGAGGAAATTTTTACTGTTACAAGAGATTTATTTTGAAGCATTTCGAGATTGGACTCAAAAACTGCTTAATAAGTATTTTAAGTTGTTTTCCATATTTTGCTTCTTCCTGTTAATCGTAGTGCTCTATGCGTTCATTTTCAGAGTGTCTACGGGGTTTTTCTTTTAAAATCAACTAGTTGCCAAGGAATAAAAAAAACGCCCTTAGAGGGCGTTTTTTTTATGTCATTAAGTAAATATAAAATTATAAAAACCGAACAGTCTTTAAAATAGCTTCTAACTGAAACATATCGTCTCGTTTGTTGGTAGCCGGAGCATAGGTAAATCCTTCAAGAACCATCTTTCTGCCATTGACCTCATCATCAATGATATAGGTTAGAAAAGGGCCTGCCATAAAATCATTTTTCACATCCCAAATACCACGAACTTCAAAAGCCTTTCTTCCGGCAATTTCGGTCTCAAAAACAGAGGGTGCAAAAGCTGGCTCCGTGCGCATATGGGTGACCTTACCCGGAACGTCATCTCCCGGAATATATTTTGCACCTATAGAATCTCGCATTCTGATAATGTCATTGACCAATGTAGAATCATTTGAAAAGCTATTTCCTGGCATGGTATAAGCAATAATATTTGCATGCCCTTTGGGAATTTGACGGTCTATCCATACAAAATTGTCAACCTGCATACCTACCTTATAAATCGATGGAACATTCAATTTTACATTGAACTTTTCCGTTAAGGCCTTTTCTTTATTCAGTGATTTAAGAAAACGAGTTTGTGATTCACTTAACTCTAATTCTTGAAAAACTTCAATTATTCCTTTAGCTTTTTCCGAAATGTTCTCGATAATTTCCTGTTCCGTAGTTCCTTTTAATACCGCCACTCTTTGGGGAGTTGCATAGAAATCGGATTTTATTCCAGCTTCATTAACCGAATCCAATTCCACATATATTACCGAACGTGTGTTTCTAATTGCCCCGGTAAAAGCCTTTTTTGGTACTTGGTTCAATGTGAAAATAGGTTCATCCCAAGTAAGACCTATAGCTGGTGACGCAAAATGTTCTCTGATTTTGTCTCCCACCGTTCCCTTCCATAAATCGTTTTCGATTACAACGGTCACTGAATTTATGGCCCCTATCGAACCTGGTAAGTATTTCTGGTTACTGTCTTTGCAACTTAAAAAAGATAGAATAAGAAGTAGTAAGAGTGCTCTAAATCGTATCATAATTGTACTCTGGTTTAGGAGGGGCATTCACATAATTTTAGTTTCATTCCTGGTTTCAGACTATTACCACTAATACCGTTCCATTTTCGTAAATCTTCGATGGTAATTCCAGGATATTTTCTTGAGATGGTCCAGAGCGAGTCTCCACTTTTAACAGTGTGAACTTTTCCATCACCCAATGCAACTGATGTTGTGGCCTTTTTAGTGGTGCTTTTACGGGCTGTATTAGCTACACCTTTTGAACCCCTTGGATAAATAGTCAACCGCTGACCTATTCGCAAATTGTTGCTTCGTAATCCGTTCCAATTTTTGATTTGACTGACACGAACTCCATATCGATTCGCAATTTTTCCAAGATAATCTCCGCTACGCACCCTATATCTTATGCGATGAGCCTCCGCAGCTTTAACTAAAGCCGGTAAAGGACTCTCTTTACTCTTCAACTCTTTCTCGACATGGGCGTAAATAGCAATTTCGTTTGCCACGAATTTACCCATAGCCTTTTTGGGAAGTCGCAAAGAATAATTCTTTCCTTTAATATAGGGAATGACTTTTAGTTTATACGAAGGGTTCAAGACCTCAAGCTCTTCCTTAGTCACCCCAATCAATTCTGAGATTTGATCAAAGGTTATCATGCTCTTTACATGTATTGTATCGGTCTCGAAATAAGGGCGTTCTACCTTTTTCCCCTGCAAACCATGCTCTTCAGCATATTCAAAAAGGTACATCGTAGCTAAAAACGCTGGCACATAGCCAGCAGTTTCACGGGGCAAATTTCGGCGTAGGTTCCAATAATTCTTATAACCACCCGATCTTCTTATGGCTTTGTTCACGTTACCGGGGCCAGAGTTGTACGCGGCAAGCGCTAAATCCCAATCATCAAAAATTTTATAGACCCTGTTTAAATATTCGCATGCCGCTATTGTCGATTTAATCGGGTCACTACGTTCATCAACATAACTGTTCACGTCTAGGCCATGTTCCTTGCCGGTACCGTACATGAATTGCCAAAGTCCCGTTGCGCCTACTCTAGATCGAGCTTTCGGGTTCAGGGCAGATTCAACAATGGCGAGATATTTCATCTCCAACGGAATGTTGTGATTGTCGAATTCTTGCTCGAACATGGGAAAATAAAACTGACTGACCGTAAGCATGCGGTTCATCAAATCACGCTTTCTGGTCAAAAACGATTTAATCACATTTTCCAAGGATGGGTTGTAAACTACATTGAACGGCGTTTTTTCATTTAATCTTGCCAGGCGTACCTTCAATGTATCAGTAGGCAAATCATATTCGAACGGTTTTTCAGTTTCAAGCTTGGAAACCTCGTCGTACATTTCGTCTGAAAGAGCGGCGATTTCATAGAGCTCCTTCATCCATAAACTATCATACTTAGCGGCGAGAGGGTTATCCTTTAGATTGTAAGCGCCTTTATCGCCTTCTTTTACCAGTACTAAAGGGTTGTCTTTTAATTCGGTTTCCGAATCCATGAGTTCCATCTGTTCGACGGCTTTCATATCCATGGCCATGGTGTCCAGTGGGATATCCTTTGCTTCGGTAGTTTTCAAACTGTCTTTACTGGTAAGAACACTGTCTTTTTCCTGTTCCTGTGCAAACAATGGGAAGGTAATCAGAAGGAATGAAACAAGGGTCACGAAATTTTTTAGGTGTGCAGTCATAAGAAATTTATAGTTAAGGAAAGGTCAACTAAAATCGCATATTTTACTGAAAGAATAAAATTTTCAAGCAATAAAAACACAAACCCCCTTTTATCGATAACGCCTTTATCAGCCTATTATTGCTGCGATTCCTGGTAGTGTTTTTCCTTCCAAACTCTCCAGCATAGCGCCTCCTCCCGTAGAAACATAACTCACTTTGTTTTCGAAGCCAAATTGCTTCACCGCTGCCACTGAATCACCTCCACCAACTAATGAAAAAGAACCGTTTTGTGTTGCTTTGTCAATGAAGTTGCCTACCGCGATGGTGCCTTTGGCAAAATTTTCCATTTCGAACACGCCGATAGGGCCATTCCATAAAATGGTTTTACATTGAAGAATAACCTCTTTAAAAATTTCTAGGGTTTTTGGGCCTGCATCTAAGCCTTGCCAGCCGTCAGGAATATTATCCGAACTTGTTACTTGCGTATTGGCGTCATTGGCAAAATCGTCTGCAGCGATAACATCAACAGGAATATGGATCTGAACTCCTTTTTCCTCGGCTTTTTTGAGAATTTCCAAAGCCAACTCCATTTTATCATCTTCACAAATAGAATCGCCAACTTTTCCTCCCTTTGCCTTTACAAAGGTATACGTCATTCCTCCACCGATAATCAGATGGTCGACCTTATCGAGAATATTCTCTATTATGGTGATTTTAGAAGACACTTTAGCGCCTCCTAAAATGGCAAGTACCGGTTTCTCACCTGTTCTCATGACCTTCTCAATAGCATCGATTTCCTTGGCCAACAAATAACCAAAACACTTGTTCTCTGGAAAAAATTGGGCAACCACGGTGGTAGAAGCATGTGCCCTATGTGCGGTTCCAAAAGCATCATTGACATAAATATCTCCTAATTTTGAAAGTTGTTCTGCGAAATTCTGGTCTCCACTAGTCTCTTCAGAATGAAAACGAAGATTCTCCAAAAGCAACACCTCTCCCATGCCCATTTCGGCAACAGCGGTTTCGGCTACTTCGCCACTGCATTCTGGAACAAATCTTACCTGCACCCCAAGTACTTCAGAAACTGTTTTACAAATATGCTCTAACGATAAATCAGGATTTCTTTCACCTTTTGGCCTTCCCAAGTGACTCATTAAAACAGCACTTCCACCATCTTCCAAAACCTTAATTATGGTTGGTTTTGCTGCCTCGATTCGGTTCGAATCGGTTACGTTGAAATCTTCATCCAATGGAACGTTGAAATCAACTCTGATCAATGCTTTTTTGTTTTCAAAATTGAAATCTTCGATAGTCTTCATAAGATGTTTTTTTGATTGAGTCGCAAATGTAAAGATTTCTATGGTTCAGGTAAAGTAGGTTGTTCTATAATTCAGTAATACATTACAGATTTTTCAGACCCGCCGGTCGGTTTTGGGTTTTATCGAGATTTAGAATTTATGTTTTTTTCAGAATTTGTCTCTACCTCAGGGCAATGTTTGTAGTGCATCTGACAAAAAGAGAAGTTTTTACAGACCGCTTGGTCGGTACAGCTATCGCTTATTATAAATAACGCCGTATAGAAATCACAATGCCGCCAACAAAGTTTGGAATACACTATATTTGAGGTATGCTTTTTAAAGATATTTTAGGGCTAGACCACATTAAAAACCATCTTTCTTCTAGTGCGGATAAAGGGCGTATTGCACATGCGCAACTCTTTGTTGGGCCTGAAGGTTCCGGCACACTACCCATGGCGTTAGCATACGTACAATATCTAGTTTGTGGAAATGTCGAAGGAGAAAATTTAGGCGGGGATCACGCCTGTAATTTGAAGTTCGATTCGCTTTCACATCCCGATGTTCATTTTGCTTTTCCAACTTCCAATTCTGATAAGGTGAAGAGCCATGCAGTCAGCAATCACTATATGGAAGAATGGCGTCAATTCTTCAAAGAACAACCCTATGGAAATCTTTTCGATTGGTACCGGCTTATTGGAATAGAGAAAAAGCAGGGCCAAATTGGGGTTGATGAGGCGATGGAAGTCTTAAAAAAGCTGGCTTTAAAGTCTTACGAAGGTGGGTACAAGGTCATGTTAATTTGGATGGCCGAAAAAATGAACACGGCGGCGTCCAATAAACTGTTGAAATTGATTGAAGAGCCACCGGAAAAGACCATTTTTCTTCTGGTTACCGAAGATGAAGAGCAAATTTTGCAAACTATCCGTTCTCGATGTCAAATAATTCATTTTCCGCCACTAGCAGAAGCTGTTATTGCCGACGCCCTGGTCGAAAGAGGTGTTGTTCGCGAAGAAGCACTACGAATAGCTCATGAGGCAAATGGTAATTTTAATAAGGCCATTGACCTAATGAACAATGATTCTGAGGACCTTGTTTTTGAAAAGTGGTTTGTACAATGGATTCGAAGTGCTTTTAAGGCCAAAGGTAACAAGGCCGCGATACATGAATTGATTCTGTGGGGCGAAGAGGTTGCTAAAACCGGTCGCGAAACGCAGAAAAAATTCTTGAGCTATTGCTTGGCGATAATGCGACAAGCACTATTACTGAACTATGGAACCGACGAACTGGCCTACATGCAAATTCATGTGGATAATTTTCAACTGGAAAAATTTGCGCCTTTTGTACATGAAAACAATATATTGAGCATTGTTGAAGAACTTGAAAAGGCGATGTACCATATTGAGCGAAACGGAAATTCAAAGATTATTTTGACCGACCTATCGATTAAACTGACCAGGCTTTTGCATCGCAAGGCAAGTATGCCCGCCACTTAACAAAGGTGCGTATACGGTCAAGCTTTGTCGCTACCCGAACCCGCTTAAAAGGCTTTTATTTGCGGCTGTGCTAAACCGGATTTTCGAAAGATTGTCAATTTTGATAACTAAATCTATGAGAAGGCTTCAATTTTAATAAATAACCCATGGAAAATATACTCGACTTCGCCGCAGAAATATTACTCTTGATCTTTATGGTCATTACCTTCTTACAAAGTGGCATCGATAAAATAATCGATTGGAAAGGAAACTTGGATTGGCTAAAAGGGCATTTTGAAAAGACTTCTTTAAAAAATATGGTGCCCCTATTATTAGGCACAGTGCTTTTCGTGGAAATGGTGGCTGGTATTTTGTGTCTCGTTGGGGCTTATCAGATTATTACTTCGGCCAAGACCGAAATGGCTCTTTACGGTGCTGTCGCGTCCTGTGCAGCGTTGCTGATGTTGTTGTTCGGCCAACGTTTGGCAAAGGACTATGAAGGTGCGAGAACTATTGCTGTATATTTTATTCCTGCTATATTCTTGGTTTTTTTACTTCAACCCTAAAATTAGTAAAGCCACGACTTAAGTCGTGGCTTTACAATCTCTCAAACTAGTTTGTCGTTTATCTGGTAACAACTAGTTTTTGTATTTCTCATTCAAAATTTTCACGATTTCATCGGTAAGGTCATTGGCATCCGTTCCGTATAAAACACTGCCTCCATCACCACCGCCTAAGACGTACGTGTAGCCGTTCGCTTTACCATAAGCTTCAATTTCTTTTTTCACCTTACTGACCATGCTATCCATCTCAACTTGTCCGGACGCTTGTAATGCTTGATCTTCTTGCTGTAATTGCTGACCAATAAATTGAGCACGTTGTTGTATCACACCATATTCTTCCTGTGCTTTCTTCTGTGACATTTTCTGTGCCTTCAGTTGAAAAGCTTGCGCTTCTATTTGATAGGCCTGGGTAATACTATCTCTTTTTTTACCCAATGTTTCCGCTTTGGTTTTAAATTTTGCTTCGATATCAATTTTTTCTTGGTACTCATCCATCAACTTGACGTTATCAACATAACCGATTTTTTGCTGTTCTTGGCAAGACATTACAATCAATGCGGCCAAAACGTATACTAATTTTTTCATCTTACTGGTTTTGTTTTCATTTCCGCCTCCGCGGGAATCTTGTTTTTTCATTTCGAAAAACAAATGCTTCTTTGTTTTTCAAGCTGGGCAAAAATAGGAAAGGTTTTTGAAACTATTCTATTATTCATGCCAATAACTAAACAAGTGCAAATATTTGCACTTGTACAAGTTTGAATGATGGTAAAATTCATTTTGTCAGATAATAAACAAAATCAATCATGTTAATGCAAAACGATTGTCGTGGACTATTAAAAAACACTTCTTAAAATACATCTGTTTTCAAAGATTTTTCGTGTTTTGAGGTATAAATCGACTATGCTTGAGAAATATCAGGAAATCGTCTTAAAATCGAAATTAGCCCTTTTTTAGGATGTAAATGATCGAGGAGTATTCTTTGGAGCGCCAAGCGGACATGTTCGACCAAAGTCCCCTAAAAAAAGCTTTGGGGAAATTCAGAAATCCAGATTTTCCAGATTTATACTTTTCGGATAAAAGGGAAACGTAGAATGAATCGAAAATCATGGGTTTGGTTTTCACCAACTGCAATCCGTGTTTGCCAAAAAGTTTTTCAATAGAACATCTCGAAAAATGCCATAAGTGTCTTGGTACGTCATAAGCTGCCCATGCTGTTTTGTAATATTTAGCATCGTGTGATTTGAAGTTAGGAACTGCGATAATGAGCGTACCTTCCTTTTCCAAATGCCAGACCAATTTCAAGATTTTATTTTCAAGATCGGGCAAATGCTCCAAAACATGCCACAGAGTAATTACTTCGAATTTCTTACCTGGCAAAGATTCCATATTCGGTATTAAGGCAATCTGCTTTTCTTGAGCGCGCATACGAGCATCATAATTTGGTTCTACTCCAGCAATCGACCATCCTTTATTTTTCGCAGCAACCAGAAAATCACCTGTGCCTGCTCCTACATCCAAAAGTGTCTTTTCAGAACGAAGGTATTTTTCGACCAAAGAACATTTGCTCCGTAAACTGTATTTCTTGACCGTTTGATAAAGCTTATCGACCAAAGTTTTATTGGAATCGGTATGGGAAATATAAGTATCACTTTTATAGTACTTCTCTAAAACTTCTGGTTGCGGTTTTGTGATAAGCATGTCTAATTCCTCATCATGAAGCAATTCAAACTCTTCTTGGGAAACTGAATAATCCTTAGTTTTTAAAAACGGTTTCATTATAGTTGTACGTAGCCAGATATTCGTTCTTCAAAGCGCGAAGATACTTTAAAACAGCTTCCTTTGAAAGGGAGTTTTTACTGAGGCAGTCTTTTTCTAAATCACTATAGACTTCAATCGCGATATACCAATTTTCCTTCCTATCGATATCTCTGGATTCATCGGCTAAATAAAGTTCCGGTTCTTCATTCTGTAGCGCCAAATTAAGAGCCATATCAACCAACAGAGGTCCTAGGCTTAATGTTTTGTCCGGAATTTCAACCTCGTAAAAGGAAAAGAAGAACTGCTCATAATCTATTTTAAACGGAACATCATCGTACACATTTTCATCATCCAGTTGATATTTTGTATTTACGTAGTCATAAAAATGACCCGCCTCCTTATGGTCTTCGAAAATGAACATTACACGTTTTGATAAAGTGCGTTTAAATTTTTTACCGCGTGCTATTTTGTAATCATCGATGGTTGGGGCAATTCTTAACGGGATGCATGATTGAAAGATAAGAACTGAAAAACCTAGAAGTATAATTCTTTTCATATGTTGACCCGTTTGTACTTGATGGTATAACCCATCAAGAATTGAGCCATAGTTTGGGTTTTAAGGTGTAGGGCAAGAGTATAAATGTTTTGAAAATTGTGACATATGAAAATAAGTTTTGGTATGGTATTTTAAACCGTCTGTTGGGGAGTTTGCGGGGACCGCAAGTCTTCCAAGGCAGTGCCCAAAATATTCTGGACAAACAACTAATGTTCCACGTGGAACATTGTTGGTTATCTCCCCATAAATACCAGCAATACACTGATGTCTGAAGGAGTAACGCCACTGATTCTAGACGCCTGAGCAATAGTCGCAGGGCGAATAACACTTAATTTTTCCCGGGCTTCGAAGGAGAGTGATTTTAGTTTTGTATAGTCAAAATTCTCTGGAATTTTGACATTCTCTAACCGGTGAAGCTTGTCCGCATTAACTTTTTCTTTGGCGATATAACCTGCATATTTAACCTGTACCTCTGCTTGTTCGAGCACCTCTCTATCTAAATTATGCTCTTCAACAAAGGCAGAAACGGACTCCAATTGGAGCATATGTTCCATTGTAACTTTTGGTCTGGAAAAGGATTTATACATCTTATCGGATTGCTTTACCAAAGCCGAATCAACACTTTCCAGAATAGGATTTATATCCTCGGGAAGAACACTGGTTTCTTTAAAAAATCTCACAAATGCGTCCGATTTTCGAAGCTTTTCTTCCATCCTTACCAGCCTATTCTCCTTTGCTAAACCGATTTTATAACCCTTGGGAGTCAGTCGTAAATCAGCATTATCCTGCCGTAATAAAGTTCTATATTCAGCTCTAGAAGTAAACATGCGGTAAGGCTCTTCAGTTCCTTTGGTTATCAAATCATCTATTAAAACACCAATGTAAGCTTCGTCTCTTTTCAGAATAAATGGTTCCTTATTATTGATTTTAAGGTGTGCATTTATCCCAGCCATCAGTCCTTGAGAAGCAGCTTCTTCATAACCTGTTGTACCATTAATTTGACCTGCAAAATAAAGGTTTTGAATCAGTTTAGTTTCCAGTGTATGCTTTAATTGTGTTGGTGGAAAATAGTCATACTCGATTGCATAACCTGGCCTAAAGAACTTGACATTTTCAAAACCTACTACAGACCGTAAAGCTTTGAATTGAACGTCTTCAGGCAAAGAGGTAGAAAACCCATTTACATAAACCTCCACGGTATTCCAGCCCTCAGGCTCCACAAACAACTGGTGACTATCTTTGTCTGCAAAACGATTTATCTTATCCTCAATAGATGGGCAATACCTCGGGCCTATACTTTTGATTCTGCCATTGAACATTGGTGATCTGTCAAAACCTTCCTTGAGCAATTCATGAACCAATTTGCTAGTGTGGGACATATGACAATCCCGTTGAATATCTAAAATTGGAGTTTCTAAATAAGAAAATTTCTCAGGCCTAACATCTCCTGGCTGTACAATCATCTTCGAATAATCCAAAGAACGACCATCTACTCTTGGCGGTGTTCCAGTCTTCATTCTTCCGCTGTTAAAACCAAATTCGGTCAATTGCTCGGTTATCCCTGTTGCCGCCTTTTCACCAGCTCGTCCGCCTCCAAACTGTTTTTCCCCAATATGTATAAGGCCATTTAAAAAAGTTCCATTAGTCAAAACAACCGACTTAGCTCGAATGTCAATTCCTAAAGAGGTTTGAACACCGACCACCTTATTCTTTTCCACCAAAAGACCCTTTACCATTTCCTGATAAAAATCACAATTTGGTGTATTTTCCAACGCCAAACGCCATTCCTCTGCAAAACGCATGCGATCATTCTGAGCACGGGGACTCCACATTGCGGGACCCTTCGATTTGTTCAGCATCTTAAACTGAATCGCCGACTTATCGGTCACAACGCCGCTATAGCCCCCGAGGGCATCGATTTCTCTAACGATTTGACCTTTTGCAATTCCTCCCATAGCAGGATTACAAGACATCTGACCAATGGTCTGCAGGTTCATGGTAACCAACAGGGTTTTCGAACCCATGTTGGCTGCTGCGGCCGCAGCTTCAGCCCCGGCATGACCACCCCCAACAACTATTACGTCATATTCTTTTTCGAACATTTTCTTTACCTAAATTGAAGCGCTTTTTAGCGAAAGTTTCACCTTTGACAACCTACCAGCATAAAACTTCATTATAACTTAAACTATTGTTCCACGTGGAACAGTTTAATTTTTTCTTCTTCCTTGCTACGCATTATCGAAATATCTTTTTGCGTTTTATCCGAATATCCCATCAAATGCAAAACACCATGCGCCATCACCCGTTGCAATTCCTCCACAACTTCCACTTTGTAAGTCCTTGCATTCTCCTTTACCCTTGCTATTGATATGAAAATATCTCCTCCTATTAGATTATCATCCGTATAATCAAAGGTTATAATATCAGTATAATCGTCATGTTGAAGATACTTTTGGTTGATGTCTAAAAGATAAGCGTCATCACAAAAGATAAAGGTCAATTCCTTTAAACATTTACCTTCTGAAACTATTATCCTATTTAACCAATCGGAATAATCGGATTCGTTATCCAACTTGAAATCCGCTTCATATTGGAAGTCAATCATTGCTCTTGAAGTACTCCTTAACCCTATTCTTGAAATTTTGGCGCAAAGGTAAGGCTTGTCTATTTAAGATTTCAATCTCATTGCGATAATTCTCAAGTTGTGAGGGCTTTGTCGTTATCGGATTATTGAATTGATTCCTATTGGTGCTACTTTCTCGCTCGGGCTTTTTACCCTGCTTCATGGCCGCATTTTTCAATTTTAGCAACTCATATTGAATGTTGTTCATTTTATTTACCCCCTGCTGGGTAAAACCATTTTCTAACAAGTCGTTCTCAAAATCCTCCATTTGTCTTATTAGCTTCTCCCCTAATTTTCTATCACTAGCGTTAATCATATCTTGTAATTGTTGTTCAAGCCGCTCACGAATCAGTTGTTGTGATTTATATATCTCATAAATCTCTTTCAATTCTTCTTCGCTTGGACCATTTTGACTTCCTTGTCCGTCTTCACTGCCTTGTCCTTCTCCTTTACCTTGCTGACCGTCCTTTCCTTCTCCTTTACCCTCGGATTTTCCATCTTCACCCGTGCCAGACTTTCCTTCTTTTCCACCTTTCCTTTCTCCTGATTTTTGTCCCTCGCCAGGGCTTTTTCCTTCGCCTTGCTTCTCCCCTTTACCTTCTTGGCCCTGTCCCTCTCCTTGTTGTGGTTTTCCTTGGCCCGACTTACCTTGGCCCTCCATTTTTTCCTTTAGCTCCCCTTGGCTTTTTATGATATCCGGAAGCTGAAAACCCTGACCTTCTCCCTCTCCCTCGCCGGACTGCATACTCTGTTGCATATTGTCTAAAATATTTGCCAAAAAGTCGGACAAGCTGTTCGAGGCATTCAATACATATTTTTGGTACGAAACCCCTTGGTATATTTGATTTTCGGCAATACTTTCCAAAGCCTTGTCCGTATTGTAATATACTTCTGTTATCTGTTCGTTGACAAATTCGGAAAGCTCAGCACGCCGTAAGGATAGGGAAAACAAACTATCATCAACATGCTCGAATAGTTTGCGAAGTTCCTGCTGTCGTTTGACAGTACCCGAAAATTGAGCAATATCTATATCTGTACTTTCCAAGCTTTCAAAAAGGCTCTCTTGTTTAAAGGAAAACGTCACCAAATTATCTAATATTTGCCTGAGCATTTCTGCATCTTCAGCTATACTTGAGCCACCACCACCTGCTGAAGATTCCTGCAACTGCTCGCTCATTTCTCTCATTTTCTGAGCGGCAGATTTTTGTTTTTGACTTGCTTTTTCTCCCGCTTCCTTCTTTTCTTCATCACTGGTGTCGTCGGACTCCTCCTTTTTCAGTTCCTCTGAAGCCTCGTTTTGATCACTTTTAACTCCCTCCTCTTTTTTATCATCTATTGGCAACTCTAAAGGTTTCTTCAAATCTTGATTGTCTTTTTGAAGTTCCTTCATTTCCTTTGCCAGCTGTTCAAAAGCACTATTAAGTTCTTCTTGCTCCTCTACCTTGCCAGATTCCTGATTTCTTTTTGCCGCGTCCTCTTGTTTTTGGGCCAACTTCTCTAATTCCTTGGCCAGTTGCGCTGCCTTTTCAGTCACATAATACCGTTTGGTTAATTCGAGCAATTGCTCCAGATTGCGCTCGCTGTTCTGTTGTTTTTTGCCCAACTCTTCCAATCGTTTTGTCAACTCTTCTTTGTCAATTTTATCTGCTATTTTATTTAACTCCTCTAAGAGTTTTTCGTTCTTCTTGGCTTCAATTTCCTGACGTTCCAAACGTTCTTTCAAAAGTTCGTTCATCCTATCGTCCTTCTCGCTCTTGTTCAGGTTCTCTTTTAGTTGTTTGCTGAACTTCTGCATCATACTTTCTTGCAGTTGTTGCCTTTTCAGGAAATCTTTAATCTGGCTCTGGTCGTTAAAGTTCAATTCCTTCTTCTCTTTCTGGCCTTGATTGATCTCTTTAAGGTTTTCCTTTTGCTCTTTAAACTTCTCAAGCGACTTGTCCAAATTCTTTATTAATGATTGCTGAGATTCAAGTTCTTTGTTCTTCAATTGGTCCGCATCTAGCAAAGCTGTAGTAAATACTTGGCTTTTGGAGGATTTTCCGCCATGAATCCTGTCATTATCCGTAGCTTCAAAATAAAAACTGTAATTAGTGCCAGCCTCAAGGGCTAATCCTGAGGGGAAGGTGTAATAAAATTGATTCAAGTTCGCATTGGGGCTTTCAATAGGAATAATCTGTGCCCTTTTGGTATCATTTTCAGGATAACATACTAGTTTTATCTCTTGAACACGGTAATCGTCCGTCGCCTCACCCACATAAAAAGAGACATTTGGATTCAGGGAGTCAAGCACTTGTTTGACCTTTATAGTGGGATAGGCATCTTTAATAACATCAAAGCTATAAGCCAAACGTTCATAATCCCTTACATTACTATTAGATGTGGAAAGTTCGTACGGTAAATCGGCATAAACTCTTTTATTGAGCTCAAAAGAATTTCCCGCTTTACTGAACATCTGAGTTGTGTCGGATAGAATCAGGTGTACATTCTGAGCATTTTTACCGTTAATTTTCCATGTTACTTTAGTTCCTTCAGGGAAAACCGCATTTCCAGTGCCCTTCAAGGTTTCCTTTTTGCGCCCTGTATAGCTAGGGTAGTCCAAGACCACTTCAAAATTCTCAATAGAAGGAGTTGTAAGCGCGTTTAAATGGTAATTTTGGGAAACTACACCATTCGCTTCAAAGAAAAAGTCAGCTGATTGTAAAGGAGGTGATAGGGTGTACTGATAGGTGCCTTGCCGTTCTTGAAGTTGTAATTTTTTGCCTTGAATGTCAACAAATACAACGTCTGGTCGCACATCACCATCAATACCAACTTCAATCGTATACGATTTATCATTTAACACATTAAGGTCATTGGACAGCAATTTAAAGGCGAAGGGTGCGGGAGGTTGGTAAGCCATATCATAATTCACGATTCGCTCTGAAGAACCAAAGAATTCCTTAACATCTCCGCTTGTCCAAATTAGTCCAAAAAGAAATAGTGGAATCGTAAAGTACTTCAGGAACTTCAAATTTTCTTTGAAATCTACCGCCTTGACAAAAGGAATGGGTTTCATCTTTTCAGCGCGCTGTTCTATACTCGCCAGCAGTAATTCGGATTTCCCCCTATCATCCGCAAGCTCCAACAGGTTATATAGTTTGTCATCTACATCAGGAAAGTGTTTCCCAATCAACAAAGAAGCTTGTTTGTTGCTGATTCCCTTTTTTAACTTGAATAAATAGAACAGGGGTGTTAATATATAAGTGTACAAAAGATACACCTCAACTGCGACAAAAACTACCAATAGTATCAAGCGACCTGTAGAATTAAGCCTAAGAAAATACTCAACTCCAAGCGTAATTATAAAAAAGAGTAGGCCAAAGGCCAGGAAAAGTAAAACCCCTTTGAGCAAAAGTTTTGTGTAATACTTTCTAGTAAAATCACTTAGTTTGTGAAGTATGTTGTCGTAACTTTTCAAATTAACCCTTATTTACTACCAAGATACTTGTTCTCACAAATTTAAACATCAAATTCATGTTAAAAGGGCTTTCATATCGGATTTGTAGTTTACGGTGCCCTTGGTAACTCTTACCCGAATATCCTCTTGGGGCCAAATTTAATCCGCAAGCTTTAGAGTACCCCTTCGGTGGCTTTTTCTATCTTTGCACCCTAAAATTGATGCTATGAGTCAAAAAGTTCGTGTTCGTTTTGCGCCTAGTCCTACTGGGCCTTTGCATATTGGGGGTGTGCGCACTGCTTTATTCAATTATTTGTTCGCAAAGCAAAACAATGGGGTTTTTGTTTTACGGATTGAGGACACCGATCAAAACAGGTACGTAGAAGGAACCGAACAGTATATTATTGATGCACTGACCTGGTGCGGCATTCCATTTGATGAGGGTCCTGGAAAAGAGGGAGAATTTGGCCCATATAGACAAACTGAGCGTAAAGAATTGTACAAACAATACGCAGATTTGTTGATAAAAAAAGGTCATGCCTATTACGCTTTTGATACTCCTGAAAAGCTCGATTTCCATAGAAAAGACCACGAAGTAAAAGGAAAAACCTTTATCTATAATTGGCACAATCGACATAAATTGCAGAATTCATTATCGCTTTCCGCGCAGGAAGTCCAGGCAAAACTAGATGCCGGCGAGAATTATGTCATTCGCTTTAAGTCACCGCAAGATGAGAAATTAGTGCTTCATGATATAATCAGGGGAGAAATACATATCGATACCAATATTCTTGATGACAAAGTGCTCTTTAAAAGCGATGGCATGCCAACGTATCACCTCGCCAATATAGTGGATGACCATTTGATGGAAATCAGTCACATTATTCGTGGCGAAGAATGGTTGCCTTCATTGGCGTTACATCAACTTCTGTATAATGCATTGGGTTGGGATGCACCCCAATTTGCGCATTTACCTCTAATTATGAAACCAGTTGGCAAAGGGAAGCTGAGCAAGCGAGACGGAGAGAAAATGGGCTTTCCCGTATTTCCGCTGTCTTGGAATGAATCTCAAGGCTACCGAGAATCGGGGTACTTTCCTGAAGCAGTAGTCAACTTCTTGGCTTTATTGGGATGGAACCCAGGTACGGAACAGGAAATATTCAGCCTTGAGGAATTGATTCATGCTTTCAGTTTGGAACGAGTGCATAAGTCAGGGGCGCGTTTTGATCCTGACAAAACAAAATGGTATAACCATCATTACCTACAGACAAAGAGTGATGCAGAATTGGCCAAACTGTTCATGCCGCTTTTGAATTTTCAAATTGAAAAGCTGCGTGAAAGCGGGCTCGACTGCGCTCAACCTGACAACCTCTATGTAGAAAAGGTGGTGTCACTAATTAAAGAGCGGGCAACCTTCGTTTCGCATTTTTGGGAATTGTCGAAATACTTTTTTATTGCTCCCGATTCGTATGATGAGAAAGCGGTGAAAAAACAATGGAAGGCGGACACCCCGGGTATAATGAACCAATTGGTATCCATCCTTGATAGCACCTCTAATTTTTCATCTCAAAACGTGGAGGATCAAGTAAAATCATGGATTACGTCTAACGAACTCTCCTTCGGCAGGGTAATGGCTCCGTTACGGTTGGTTGTTGTGGGTACTATGCAAGGGCCCCATGTTTTCGATATTTTAGAACTTATCGGAAAGGATGAAAGTATTGCCAGAATCAAAAATGCTCTTTCAAAACTCACATAATTAAAAGTTAAGACTTCATTCTCTTTCCCTTGTTTGTAACAAAATTGCTAAAACCCCTACAGATATTACAAAGTCTTACTATATTCATTAACAAATTTAAAAAACACTATCATGGGTAATTTCTTTTTTATTCCAATCCTCTTTTTTGGGGTTATCATTTTGATTTCAGCATTTTTTATTGTCAAACAACAGACCGCTGTAATTATTGAGCGTTTCGGAAAATTCCACAGCATTCGCCAATCTGGTCTTCATATGAAAATTCCGTTAGTAGATCGTATAGCAGGAAGACTAAGTTTAAAAATTCAACAATTGGACGTTATCATTGAAACCAAAACCTTGGACGATGTTTTTGTTCGTTTAAAGGTGTCTGTCCAATACAAGGTTATTAGAGACAAGGTTTATGATGCATTTTACAAATTGGATTACCCTCATGATCAAATTACATCCTATGTATTCGACGTGGTGCGAGCCGAGGTGCCTAAAATGAAACTGGATGATGTATTCGTTCGAAAAGATGATATCGCCATTGCGGTAAAATCAGAACTCAACGATGCGATGATTAATTATGGGTATGATATTATCAAAACTCTTGTAACCGATATCGACCCAGATGGTCAAGTAAAAGAAGCGATGAACCGTATTAACGCTTCGGAGCGTGAAAAAATAGCTGCGCAGTTTGAAGGTGATGCCGCGCGTATTCTTATCGTAGAAAAAGCCAAAGCAGAAGCAGAGAGCAAAAGATTGCAAGGACAAGGTATTGCCGACCAACGTCGTGAAATTGCTCGTGGTCTAGAAGAGTCGGTTGAAGTATTGAACAAAGTTGGCATCAATTCGCAAGAAGCATCTGCCCTAATCGTAGTAACACAACACTATGATACCTTACAATCGATTGGTCAAGAAACGAACAGCAATCTGATTTTGTTGCCGAACTCCCCTCAAGCGGGAAGCCAAATGCTGAACGACATGGTTGCTTCATTCACGGCAAGCAATCAAATTGGCGAGGCCATGAAAAAGAACAGGCCTAAAAAACCGGAGTAAACTAAAATTTAGTATCAAAAATCCCGCTCTCAACTATGATAGCGGGATTTTTTGTATTGCGCCCATATAAAGCCGTCTTATAGATTATTCAGCTTAAGCAAGGGAACTATTACAATTCAAACTCAAAATCGCCTGTAATCGTCTTAAAACAGGGCCTAATCTATAGAAAATACCGATTGATATATTCAAATGAATAGGAATAATCTATATCATTTTTTTTCTTGGATTTTAGCCCAACTATCCCGTAAACCCACCGTTCGATTAAAAACCAATTTCTCGGAGGTGCTATCAGGGTCTACACAAAAATAACCCAAGCGTTGAAATTGAACCCGGTCTTCAACTTGTGCATATTTCAAGCTGGGCTCCAAAAAACCCGTAACAATTTCTAAGGAGTCTGGGTTAACAAATTCCATAAAATCTTTATCCTTATGCGTGTCTGGACTTTCATCAGTAAAAAGACGATCATATAATCGGACTTCTGCTTCGATGGCATGTTTAACTGAAACCCAATGTAGTGTTCCTTTTACTTTTCTAAGGCTTTCTTCCGTTCCGCTACCGCTTTTACTTTTTGGGTCATAAGTACATTGTACCTCCACAACATTTCCATCATCATCTTTGGTACAGCTTTCAGCCTTAATGATATACGCATTTTTTAAACGAACTTCACTTCCAAGCTTCAAGCGAAAAAACTTTTTGTTAGCCTCTTCCTTAAAATCGGCTTTTTCAATATAAAGCTCTCTTGAAAAGGGAACCTTTCTGAAACCCGCGGATTCGTCTCCAGGATTATTCTCAGCTTCCAACCACTCTTCTTCACCCTCGGGATAGTTGGTAATAATCACCTTCAAGGGGTCAAGCACGGCCATTACCCTTGATGCAACTTTGTTCAAATGATCACGGACTTGAAATTCCAATAGCGAAACATCGATTAGGTTGTCACGCTTGGCAATTCCGATGGTATCAGCAAAATTGCGAATTGCTTCAGGTGTGTAACCTCTTCTTCTTAGTCCAGAGATGGTCGGCATTCTTGGATCATCCCAACTATTGACCACCCCTTCTTCTACTAATCGCAATAGTTTTCTCTTGCTGACAACCGTATGACTGAGGTTTCTACGTGCAAATTCTCGTTGTTTTGGGCGTACCTTATTTTTATCAACTACTTGGTCCAAAAACCAGTCATAGAGCTCACGGTGCATGGCAAACTCCAACGTACAAAGAGAATGCGAAACTTGCTCGATGTAATCGCTCTCGCCATGTGTCCAGTCATACATAGGGTAAATACACCAATTGGTATTTGTACGATGATGTGATTTGTGTAGTACACGATACATGATAGGATCACGCATTAACATGTTCGATGAGCTCATATCAATTTTCGCTCTCAGCACATGCTTTCCTTCTTCAAACTTACCCGATTTCATTCCTTCAAAAAGTTCTAAGTTCTCCTTTAAGGAACGATTTCGATATGGACTTTCAACTCCAGGTTTTGTTGGGGTACCCTTTTGAGTAGCCATTTCCTCAGAAGTTTGGCTATCCACATAGGCTTTTCCTTCCTTAATCAAGAGGACGGCCCAATCGTACAGCTGTTGGAAATAATCCGATGCATACCGTTCGGTATTCCATTTGTACCCAAGCCATTCTACATCGCGCTTTATGGCATCTACGTATTCCTGTTCCTCTTTTGCTGGATTCGTATCATCAAACCTAAGGTTGACCGGAGCATTATATCGCAGGCCGAGTCCAAAATTCAGACAAATTGAACTGGCATGTCCAATGTGCAAATACCCGTTTGGTTCTGGTGGAAAGCGAAAACGTAGGTTTTCCTTTGGAAACCCATTTTTTAGGTCTTCCTCTATGATATGCTCCAAAAAATTCAACGATCGTTCAGTCTCGTTCATAAGGTGCTTTTAAGAAGCCACAAAAATAGCGAAAAAGGCCTGATTTAAGACTACAAAAAAGTCTCGCCATACAAATACGTGCGTTTCACAACAAATTCCTTTCCTGATACAACATTAAATTCACTGGCCGATAATTAAAAGACATATTTGTTGTTGAATACTGATTAAAGACAAATTCGAGCGGAATTGGGCGATAACCGCAGCTAAATTAAACGCCTATCGTTTTATCCGGACCCAAATCCAAATAGAACTGTAGTGATTTTAAAACTACGACTACTTATGAGACCAAAACTAGTAACTCACCTTCGTTTCTTCATGGCAACAGCATTATTTCTGTTCGCTGCTCAGGCTTTTTCACAAATTTCAGTGAGACCACCAGAGCCAGCAGACAATCCTAACCTGGGAGGAAACTCACCTTGGACTGCCATTTGTGCAGGTGTAGGAGGGTTCAACCAATATTATGCAAAAGTCAGCTGGGCAGGTACCGCCAACGCGGACAATGAATTTATACTAGAGTTATCCGATGCAAGCGGCGACTTCACCAATGCCGTAGAGTTGGGCAGGGCGAATGACCAAAATACAAATAATCCAAAAGAATTCGATATGGAGTTTTCCATCCCCACTACAACTCGCGGAGATGGATATAAAATGCGGGTTAGAAGTACTAGTCCTGCTGATCAAGAGGAATCTGTTGCTTCTTATAGCATGTACTATATGGATGTCACCTCAAACCTTAACATCAGTGAGTTGGGTGATGGCAACCCACCAGGAAACATATGTGCAGCTAGTAGCCTAAACCTACAAGTTGATAATATTCCTAATCCCGAAACATATCAATACATCTGGTATCGGAGTGGAACCGAATTGACCTCTGAATCTGGCCACACCTTAACCGTGACCCAATCTGGAATGTATCAAGCTTTTATTGATTATGGTGATCTTTGCACCGGTTCAGGTAATACCGATTCAAATATTGTGACTGTAACTATCGGCTCAACTGGGCCCGGTATTGGAATCACTCCGCCAAGCAAAAATGCTTTGTGTGTAGGAGAAACCGAAACCTTGACTATCGATACAACCGATCCTTCTTGGAGCTACCAATGGTATAAAGATAACAACCCTATAGCAGGAGCTACGTCAACAAGTTTCATAGTGGACGCAAATGTAGTTGGCTTTGAAGGGGATTATCAAGTAGAAATTTCAGGTATAGGTATCTGTACGCAACGATCGGCCGCTGAGAAGATGACCAATGCAGACAACTTTACGGTTACCCGAGACAATCCTGCAAATATTGTGGTTTTGCCCTCAGGGCCAGAAACATTAAGTGTCACAACCGATGCGGTATCTCCCACTTATCAATGGTATCGAAACGGCGGTGCTGTTGGTGGTGCAACCGGGAGCTCTCTTGATATTACTCAAGATGGCACCTATTATGTCGAAGTCACCCAAGCAGGTGGTACTTGCCCTGGTACCGTAAGGAATTCGGAAAATACAGTTGCTGTTGTACCGGCTTCCTTTGAAATCATAACCGACTACAATGGAACTTATGTCTCTTGTGTAAACACGGATATTGTCTTAGAAGTGGCAACCATAAATGCTGTTGCTACAGATGGAAGCAAAACAGATGTAACCACACAGTTAGACTCTTCTTTTAGCTACCAATGGCAAAAAGATGGGGTAGACGTCGCTGGGGCTACTACTCAAACTATAAGTTTGACAGCTACTTCAGAAAATGGGGATTACACTGTTGATGCCAGTTTGAACACGTATAACGAAACATCAAATACATTGCCTGTTCAACTTTTGACCAACGAAACAGTAACCATAAGCAGTACAAGTACGATTTACTGTAATTCTTCGGAGACGATAACTATTAGCACTACTGCCGACCTGAGTTCTGAAACTTTTAGTTGGGAAAGGGATGGTTCATCAGTGAATACCACTGATGCTTCCTTTAACGTAACAGAACCCGGAACTTACCGCTTGGTTCTAGATAAAAATGGATGCGACCTTATTTCAAATGAAATCGCAATTACTCCATTAGATCCAAATCTTATTTCGTTGGATGTAGATGGCGATGTAATTTTTCCCGAGGGAAGCTCAAAAACAGTTCGAGCAAGTGGAGGAACTTCGTACCAATGGTTTGATAGTAATAATACGTTGATGAGTAGCGATGCCACAATGACCTTTAGTGAAGAAGGTGAATTTGTTTTAATCGCAAATATTGATAATTGTGAAGTATCCCGAAACATTACGGCCGCCTACTTGGATTTATTTAATGTGCCCAATGTAATCACTCCCAACGGAGATGGCGCGAACGATCAATGGGTTATTCCAAATTCATATTCCAACAAGGGTGATATTACCGTCGTGATATATAACACTAACGGACAAGAATTATTTAACCAAACCAATTATCAAAATAATTGGCCAGGTTCTACCATATCGTTTTTAAAGCAAAACATGGTGTTCTATTATGTCATCAAAAACGCCAATGAAACATTGAAGCAAGGTACCATTACCGTTATTCGATAACAATCAACCTAGATGAAACTTAGAAATCTTTTAGTACTCTCCCTTATAGCCTTGGCATCGATGACCGTCATCAATGCTCAAGAAGATGATCCTATTCTACCTTATAAAGTAGCTCCGCAAAACTTATTGAAGTTTAATAGGTTCTTAATAAACCCTACGTTTACTACAGTACGCGAAGACAAGTCATATATAAATTTACTACACAGAAACCAATCGGTACAATTTCAGGATAATGACCAAACCTACTTTTTGAGTTACAGTGGTCGAATGGGAGATAGAAGTGGTCTAGGACTAAGTCTTTATACGCAAAAGCTAGGTCCAGTTCAAAACATTGGTGTATTGGCAAACTATGCGTATGGTATTAAACTAAGTGATAAAAGTAATTTTACCTTCGGAGGAAACTTGGCCTACTATAGTACAGGACTGAACAGAAATGATGTAGATGTAATCGACCCAAACGATTTTCGATTAAATGGTACTGAGGACAGTAATATTCTATCTTTTCAGCCTGGGTTTAATTTATCTTATGGTCAATTTGATTTGGGCGTCTATGCCGAAAACCTTTTTGACTACAATATAAAAACCAGCGAAACACTTACTGAATTCAAAGACAAAACTTATTCTGCCCACCTACAATATACTTATCAGTTTAAAAATGATGGCGGAGTCTTAGAGAGTGCGCGTTTAATGCCACTTGCCAGAGTTCGTTTAAATACTCTAGGCCAAGCAATCGCCGACGACAGTGAAAACTATTCCTTAGGTGGAAGTTTAATTTTAGACTTGCCCAAACTTGGTTGGCTTCAAGGAGGATACGACACTTTTTATGGCGCTTCCGCCGGTGCAGGTTTCAACATCAACAGAAGAATGTCATTGGGTTATACCATGGAAAAAGGTTTTGGAACAGACTTTAACAACTTGGGGGTAACACACGAGATTTCTTTCGCCTATTCATTTACGCCTAACCTGTCAGAAGACCGTGTGATGCTAGAGGCAGAAGATGAGATTGTTGAAAATAGTGAATTGGAGTCTGATGCGCTTGCTTCAAATGAAGAGTTAGAGAAGTTGAAAAAGAAATTAGCCGAAAACGAGGAGGTTTTAGCCGAATTGATGTTCCGTCAAGATTCTTTGGAAGCCAATCGACAGAAGGACCTAGAGCGCCGCTTTGAAATGGTGATGCGCATGGTGCGAAACGAAACAAATGGTCAACGCCCTGATTTGGAAAAAAGAGCGGAAGACCTCTTCTTAACCGGAAGAGATTCGCAAACGGGCGTTGCTAGCAATGTCAACAATGCTAGCAATGACGGCAGAACAAGCAGCGTTCAAGAAAAAACACAAGATGCAACCAAAGTTCGAGATTCTTCACCAACAAAAACAACGATTGTCGCGACTCAGGATAATACGAAAAGCAGTGACTACACCTCGAATACCAATAGCAGGAAGAACCCAAACAAACGAACTGAACCTACAACTTCAACTTTAGCCGTTCAGGACAACACACGAAGTTCAGACTACAATGCCTCGTCAAATAGGGATGCCATTAAAAGCAGAAAGTTTAAAAATCTCGAAGGAATAAACGATGGTTATTATGTGGTCGCCAATGTATATAAAGGAGGAAAGTATATGGATAAATTCATGAACTCCTTAAAAGACCAGGGTTTCAATTCCGATTACATCGACAACCCCAATAATGGTTTGAAATATGTATACTTAGAGCGATATGATACATGGAGCGAAGCAGCAGAAGCCTATAAAAGCAATATGAACGGGGCGTACACTGACGACCTTTGGATTATGAACGTTGATAATCGCTATACCAATGAGCGTTACGCAAGTAATGTTGATAAGCTTCAACAGAAATCATCAAAATATATAACTGATGTTCCAGAGAAAAACGTGGTTAAAAAAGATAAAATTGCAAGAACAGACCTTAAGTCTCGCACATACAAAATCGATGGTTTAGGACAAGGCTATTATATTATCGCCAACGTTTTTGCCAATCCGAACAACGCCAACCGTTTCGTCAAATTATTGAACTCTTACGGTCTCAGCGCAAGTTACTTTATTAACCCTGAAAATAACTGGCGCTATGTTTACGTAAAACGACATGACTCTTGGAACAATGCACTGTTATCGTACTATTCAAAACTGAACGGTTCTTATGATGATAAAATGTGGATTATGCGCGTAAAATCAGAAGCCATCGCTTAAGCATATAAACAATATAGTCATTTTGAGAGCGACCCAGCAGGGCGCTTTTTTATGTCCCATGTCAAAATTGGTCAAATATTGTAGTAATTGCATTTATAAGTCTGCCATTTAAAACATAATCGTAGTCTTAGTCTATAACAGTTTTGAAATTAATCCACTAATCAGTGGTGCAAATCTTTTATTCATCGCGATTTTGCATTGGTTATTTAAAAATTAAAATGCTCTAAAACTTACTTTATTGCACCAGAGACACTTTGCCGTGTTTAAAGATAGCTGGCCAATGAAAATTTAAACTTGCTATATTCCATAGGAATTATCAACTTTTTCATTCTCAAAATCTTTTCTTCCGACTTTTTTCAATCCAGAAGACTTTGGCAATAAGTTAGGCACATGCTCAATTTCCGTTATTGAAACCCTGAGGTATTCTAGTAGTAAACTATTTGCTGATCACTATTTCTGCTTCCTAGTAACACAATCCTTGCAAATCAAAATGGCCTTATAAAACATACTATACTTATAGCGCATATGGCTTCCGAAAAAGGTAGTCCGACACGATGTAGAAAATTGCACATGAATTCCTATTTTCTTGCTAACGAATACTTTGGTGTATAATCTATAATCGCGTCAGAAATGGTTTACTTAAATTGAAAGCGCTTGATTTTCAGTTTATTCCGTGTTTATTAACAACCGCTTCTTCCAATGTTGTCTGGCCCCTATAAACACCCTCATAAAGGGCTTTCACAACATAAAACGCCCATAATACAACAATAAATTTCACCTCTCGCCATTAAGGTTAATATTTGTTGGTAATATTCTTTTTTTCAGCGCACTTAATTTATGAATGAGATATCTGTCAAAGAAGGGAAAAAGTGATTAAAGTCACCCTAGGAACCAAATTTTAGAGCCTAAATGCTACCAAAACCTACCAAAATTATACTAGTAGCCATTCTTATACTAATGGCATTTACCGGTTTTTCGCAAGAATTCACCTCATTTACAAGGAACGAGCCCTCATATACCGGATTTAGGTATCAGAATAATCTAAAAGGCGACCTGACCTTCATCGGTAACAATATCTTAAATAGAGCTGAACCGCCATCTATTGGGCCTAACGACCCCTATAATAACCAGAATGTCAGGCAACCCCGCCCAAGACCAACTGATTATTTCAATACAGAAACAGGTGGATATTATAACTACAATGATTTCAAAGATATGCGGTATATTAACATTGATCCCGCAAACACGTTCAGCTCAAGTTCAGCCACTTTAGCGCTTGAAGACCCCAGTTGTAGTAGAATTAGATATGCAGGGCTATACTGGTCGGCTACTTATCCTAGAGACAATATTAGTGATCCTGTTGGAACACCTAGACAACATCCAATAAATCAAGTGCGATTAAGTAAGCAAGGAGGAGCTTATGTCCCCGTAATAGCCGACGATGTAATCTTTGATGGGCTTACCAGCACCGCTTTACAATCTAATGCGCCTTATGTCTCTTATGCCGATGTGACCGATATCGTAAGAGGCCCACAGAATCCAGACGGTAGCTATAACGACCCATCTGGGGTTTATATCGTGGCAGATATTCCAGCAGCCCAAGGTACCGGAACACCTCTAGGTGGGGCCTCGGGTGGTTGGACTCTTGTGATCGCTTATGAAAACCCATCTTTACCTGGAAAATTAATAACCACATATGACGGTTTTGCCTGGGTCCAGCCTAATGATGACCCCTCGACAACACTTGACGAAAGGGTGGTACCCATAAATTATTCTGGATTTGAAACAATACCAGTTGGTCCAGTAAATGCAGATATAGGCTCCGCAAGTCTAGAAGGTGATTTTGCACTTACTGGAGATTTCATGCGCATTAGATCTGCCTCGAATACCAATTTCACCCCAGTTCAAGAAGCATCCGGAAATCTTGATAATAATAATTTCTTTAATAGTGATATTACCCTAGATGGAGTGATAACTACGAACAGAAACCCTAATAGCACTAATACATTGGGATTTGATTCCGACATGTTTCGAATGTCAAACCCTGCGAGTGCAGTTATTCCCAACGGAGAAACTGCAGCAACTTTTGAGTATCGAACGAATGGAGATTCGTATTATCCCTTTTTCAACTCCTTCAATATAGAAATTATAGAGCCAAATATCGTGCTAAAGAAAAAGGTGTTTTTACCTGATGGTTCGGCTCCTGAGGATGAAATAACGGGTCAAGGGGTGAATCTGGGTCAAACCCTTGATTATTTGCTTTACTTTCAAAATATTGGTAATGATGATGCCACGGGTATTGACCCAAGCAATCCTGACTATCAATCTGGCGATAGTCCAATGTATGTTATTCGCGATATTTTACCAATAAACGTCACTTTAAACGAGGCATATTTAAGTGCTAATCTTTTGCCTGGTATAACCTATACCTATGAACCGGCGACCAGAACGGTTATGTTCTTTATTCCTGATAATTACGTGAATAAAGATGACCCTGAATATTCAATTCGAATGCGGGTAAAAGTTGCTGAAAATTGCTTTGACTTTATTGATGCATGTACGGATATTATTCGAAACGTGGCATATTCGACTTATGCCGGCGTTATTAATGACTACAAAATATCGGACGATCCGAGCGTAACTGAGTTTGACACTTGTGGATATGTTGTCCCAGGTGCTACTAACTTTCTTTTGGATGACCTTTCTGCCTGTAACTTTGAGCGCACTGTCGAGCTTTGTGGGGGCGATATTTTGCTAGACGCTGGAGATGGTTTTGCCCAGTATAGATGGTTTAGGGATGAGAACGGTAATAACCTGCTAGACGAAACCATTGATACCCCTATAAGCGATGGTGACCCCGATAATGATGGTAGCACCATTATCGTCAATGCAGTAGGAACCTACATCGTTGACAAAATGTTTCCGCCTGACCCTTGTAAAGGATTCAAGGAGATTATTCACGTTGTGCCTTATGGGGCTGGCCTCTTACCAAATCCTATCATCGAATACTTCAATACAGTTAATAATGATAGTGATACAACGAACGATCTCGCAGGTGAAATTGTACAGTGTAGTATAGATCAAGATTTTTTACCAAAGCTATTTCTTTGTGGGGCCAATGATTCAAGACTTTTACAGGTAAATATTATCGACGCCCAGAGTATTGTTTGGGAGAAATTGGTAGAAGGAAGTTGTGATTCAACCGGTGATGATTGTGCCAATAAAAACCTGACCTGTTCATGGACTTCCGAAGGAACTGGAAATAATTATGATTTAGATAGCCCCGGTAAATACCGATTGCAGGTAACTTACCAGAACGGTTGTACTTCTCGTTTCTATTTTAATGTTTTTCAAAATAATCTTGATATCCCATTTACCAAACAAGATATTATTTGTACAACCCCGGGGAATATTACGGTCACAACGCTTGGCAACGGGTATGCGTATCGTTTGGTCGACTCAGATACGGGTGCTGTTATACAGCCTTTCAGTCCCACAAGAAGTTTTGATTTCAATTCAGGAGAAAATGGAACATATAGAGTAGAAGTAGTTCAATTAGATAATAATGGAAATCCTATTGCTGGCTCATGCATCTTTAGTACCGAACCTATTGGAGTTCTTGAACGAAATGTTACCTATGCTATAAACGTTACTAATGCCAGTTGTACCGGTTTTGGATCTATAAATCTTCAGATTAATAATGCAGACCCTGACTATGAATATGAAATACGCTTAGATGACGGGTCAAATGGAGGTCAGGGAACTTTAGTTGATAACGAGACTGCTCAACCAGATAACAACTTTACCTTTAATGGGCTAAATCCAGGGGATTATATCGCTATTGCACGAACAGACGATGGTTGTGAGTATAGTGAACAAGTCACAATAGTTGACGAAAATGACCTGGAACTCGAGGCTCGCGTTTCACAACACATAACCTGCAGAGAGGGTAACATTCTTATGTCTTCCGAAGGCGGAAGACCTCCACACACCTATGCAATCTGGTCATATGTGGATAATGGTGGCAATACGGTAATCTCATATAGTGACCCGACAGATATCCCAGCTTCGGAATATCAGACAAGTCAGATTTTCGACATTCTCGATCCTGGTTTTTATACGTTTGTCGTCGTTGATAGAACTAACTGTTTTGCCTATTCGAACACCGTCGAAATCGAATTTAGACCTGCGGCCGAATTCAACCCAACATCCGTAGTCGACGTGCTTTGTTTCGGAGATTCGTCAGGAATTATAGAATTTAATCTCGTAGATGATAATGGATATCAGCTGACGTATTATCTTTTTGATGGAGCCACTTTTGATGAAAACGATTATGACCCAATTAATGCCCTTGCCAGTAACTCCTCCGGGTACTTTCCAGGATTAGCCGCTGGTGAATATGATATTGTCATCAATCAGCGAAAAGGTAGTGCTTCCTGTGATTATCTTGAAAATCATACAATAACGACACCCACAAATGCCCTTGCCGCCGATGCGTTCCTGATACAAGATTATACATGTGCACAAGACGGAATTATTGAAGCACAAAATGTAGTAGGGGGAACAGCTCCTTATTCCTATAGTATTGATGGAGTTAATTTTATTCCTGACACAACACCCAACGCACATCGCTTTGAAAATTTAACCGATGGCGACTATACCATTACGGTAAGAGATGCCAATGGTTGTACGTTCCCTACCAACACCATCACAATCAATCCGAGAAATGAACCCAGTGACTTGACTTTTGTTGCAACTCAGCCCATATGTCCTTCTTTGACTTCGGATGTTACAGTTAGTGTTACCGATGGCAACACGCCTTTTAATTACGAAATCATACTGCCTGTTTCAGATGCTATTGATAATGGTACAAGCTCTAATTTTGTTGGGTTATCTCCAGGCACATATACATTTAGGGTTACTGATGACAAGAATTGTACTATAGAGGAAAGTTATACTATTAATCCCATTACGCCTATTGCCGTAAGTGGACAGTTGAACAGTAATATTACTTGTTTTGGACTTACCGACGGAGCCTTGACATTTAACGTTGATGATTTTGCAACTTCTTACGACTATTCCGTAACTGGGCCTGCTACCTTCAATGGAACAAGCGAAACAGCAAATTCCATCCCACTAACTGGTTTGGCACCAGGAACGTACACTATCACCGTAACCGACAACGATACCAATTGCACGGCAACAACCGATGTGACTATTGCAGCTCCACCAGCGGCCTTGGTTATTTCTGAGCTGGACGTGACCGATATCAGTTGTTCGACTACCGGTACGAATCCCGGTTCGGTTGTCATAACCGCAACTGACGGATGGGGTGGGTACGAGTATGAATTAGAAGATCCAACTGGAGGAACAGTAGGGCCTCAATCTACTAATTCTTTTACGGGATTAACGGATACCACTGGAAATTACACGGTTACCGTTAGAGATGCGGGCGGTTGCGAGGTAACCCAAACCTTCGCACTTACACCGGCAATTGCTCCTGTATTGGAAGTTACTGCAAATAGCCTTTGCTATGACAGTACAAACGGGCTGACTTTAACGGCAAATGTGACATCCGGTGGAGAAGCTCCTTTTCAATATCGATTAGGAGGTGGAGGTGCCTATCAATCCAATCCTGTTTTTTCTGGATTGGCACCAGGTAGTTATACAGTAGAGGTAATTGACAATAAAAACTGTACAGCCTCCGATACTATTGATGTATTTCCTACTTTGACAGCTTCCGCCAACTTGGTAAAAGACACAGACTGTAGTGCTACACCCGATGCGGAAATTAGTATTACTATTTCGGGAGGTAATCCGACCTTCACATATGAAGTATTTAGAGACGGTGGCTCGGTTCAAGCGAGTACCACAGTGCCAAGTATTCCTTTTTCATATTTTACGCTGACCGCGGGATCCTATGAGTTTTTAATCACGGATGCAGAAAATTGCACAGTGACCACCAACCAAGTGTTAGTGACTGTCAACACCCCTCCAACTGCTGTTGAAGTAATTACACAGCCTTTGTGTACCACAAGTGCAGATGGTATCGCGGAATTACAAATTTCAGGCGGCGCACCGCCTTATCAAATCGTGTTCGACGGAAGTGCCCCTTCCTCTCAAACCATATATTCAGGGCTTTCAGCCGGTACTTATACTTATACTGTTACTGATTCAAAAGGTTGTGTATTGTCGGATGATGTCACGCTCACAGCCCCATCTGCCCTGATTCCGGGAACAATCGATGTTGTTCAAGATTATCGCTGTGACAACACCTCTGCAACCCTCCAAGTAATCAACTATTCAGGAGGAACACCAGGATACACTTTCAGTATCGACGGAGTCAACTTTCAACCATCCGATACTTTCAGTACCGGTATAACTGACGGATCATACACTATTACGGTGAGGGACGCCAATGGTTGTGTCGAGCAAACACCAATAGTGGTCATCGACCCGTTAAATCCTCCTACCGACTTGGTCTTTTCACAAACTTCGCCTGTCTGTCCCGCCATTGTTTCGGATGTCACGGTAAATGTCGTTGACGGGAATGCACCTTTTACCTATGAGATAACCGCTCCCTCAGGAAGTGTTGTCAACAATGGGAATAACAATACTTTTATTGGTCTTTCACCTGGCACTTATACGTTCTTAGTAACCGACAGTAAAGGCTGTTCAATTCAAGAGAGCTATACCGTTGCCGATATTCCTAGGGTCGATGTCTTGTCTCAATTAACTAGTGACGTCAGTTGTTTTGGTCTTGCTGACGGGGAATTTACTTTTACCGTAAGCGACTTTTCGACAACCTATAGTTATACGGTAGAAAATAGTAGCGCAACAGTAGTTCAAAATCAGAACAATATTAATTTGTTGACCCCAATAGTGGTAAGTGGCCTCGTAGCGGATACCTATACCGTAACGGTAACGGATGACACTACAAACTGTACGGCAACAACGGTTACCACTATCAGCGGGCCACCTGCGGCATTGGACTTTACCTTTACAAACACCCCTGTTACCTGTACCGAAAATTCAACGATTACGGTAACTCCAACAGGAGGGTGGGGCAGCTACGAATACCAACTTGAAAATACAGCGGGACCTTCAATTGTCTATGCGTATCAGGGAAACAATGTTTTCACCAATGTTGCCGCAGGCACCTATACCATTTACGTTCGTGATTCCGGTGGATGCATTGAAGATAAACCCATTACCATTAACCCTTCGGTAGCACCAACTATTGCCTTAAATGCCACATCGGACTTTTGTTACGACAGTATCGATCAGGCCTCTCTCGTTATCGATGTAACAGACGGTATCGGACCTTATTCCTATAGTATTGATGGCGGAGATCAAATAACAGCAGTTGGTAATCCATTTACAATTTCAAACTTGATTCCCGGCACCTATAGTATTCAAGTCACGGACGCCTTTGGATGTATATCCAATGTTCTGAACGAAACCATCGCAACACAACTGACAGCTTCCACATTGGTGTCAAAAGCTCTGGACTGCTCTGTATCCCCTGATGCCATAATAGATGTTACAATCTCAAATGGTTATACTCCTTATGCTACCTACGAAGTAAGTTCTGACGGAGGAACAACTTGGGGAACACCTGTCGCAATTGTTGGTAATACTTTTAGCCATAGCACAGCTGCGGCTGGCACGTATGACTTCAGAATCACCGATAATCGAAATTGTATTGTAATCGCCCAAGCAATAGTGGATCCGATTACAAGTCCAGATATAACCTCTTTGGTACAAATCACCGATATCTTATGTAATGGTGATTCTGGAGCGGCAATCCAAGTTAATCTAGATAATACGCAAGGTGTTGCTCCTTTTGCAATTTCCGTTTTGAATACTACAACAGCGACCAATTATGGTACCCAGACTTCTGGCCTTCCCGCCGGTACGTACGAAGTAACCGTGACCGATTCGAAGTCATGTACTGACATGGAGGTTATTGTAATTTCCGAACCAGATCCAATTACATACGCTATAATGCTTACGGATATTCAATGTGATTCTGCAGGTACAGACCCTAGCGATAATACTATTCCTGGTTCCATATCCGTTTCCAGTGTTGCCGGCGGAACAGTTGAATACACCTATTACCTCACGGCAAACAATGGTATGCCAACCCAGACTTATACTACCTCTCCTGGGAATCTAGATCATACATTTACAATCTTAAATTTCGGCATATATTATGTGGAAATTATCGATGCCAATGGATGCTCAGTTACCAGTAATGAAATTATAGCCTCCCCACCAGATGATTTGGATATTGATGTTAGTACGGTGACTACCAACTGTGCTGCAGGCGGTACTGCAATTGTCAGCGTTTCATCGGCATTTTCAAGTAATGATTATGAATTTGCCGTACTTGAATATTTTTCGCCGCCATATTCAAATAACTATCAGGGGCCGGATGTTGTAAATGGTGACACTGCTACAATCACGGGGCTAATTCCTGGAACGACATATACGTTCGTTGTTTTTGACAATGCGACCAAGTGCTACTATTTCGAAACCGCGGATTCACCGATTGATACACCTTCCAACCTTACTTGGTCCATAGATGAGGTCTCTAATGTGAGTTGTACTGGTAGTTCGGATGGTGCCGTGAGCTTCTCTTTCGACAACTACGCCGGTGATGCTTCTAGTGTTTCTTATGAAATTTATAATTTTCAATCCAATATCACAACTGGAATCGCAACGGGTAGTCCCGCAACAGTAAATCCACCTGCAGTTGGTACTGGTGTATCGGTAACGGACTTAGGTCCTTTGGGCCCAGGGGTTTACTATATCTTATTTACTGAAAACGGAGGTGCCAATGCCGGATGCTCAGTAGCATCCGAAGAATTTACTATTGAAGAAGCCTCCGTACAATTGGTCGCCAATGCCAGTTTGGAAAAAAATGACAATTGCAACCTAAATGCCGGAGTTGTATCTGCCAGTGGTCAATTTGGAAGGGCTCCCTACGAGTTTCAAATTGCCTTAGCCACGGATTTGGCGCCAACAGCGACCACATGGGCCGGAAGTGCCACAAATGTTTTCAATGTTGAAGGTGGAAATTATATTCTTTATGTAAAAGATGCTTTCGATTGTATTCAATCGGATGCTATTGTGGTACCGACCGATCCAGATCCTGAAATCACTGTAGTCGTAAACGACCAATGTATTGCAGATGAAGGAAACTTTAGCGTTGATATTATATTGGATGTTCCAGGAGCTGTTCCGCACTCGATAAGCATAGATGGTGGAGCACCACAAGCCGCAACGGGGCTTATTGTTGCGGGTGACAGAATGACCATTGGCAATCTCACCTCAGGACCACATACTTTTGCATTAATCGATCAAAATGGTTGTAGCGATACTGATCCAATAACTATTTATCCGCCTCTAAGTATAACCGCAAATATTAGCTCAGGTGAAAACTGTAATCCAGCTAATTCCGGCGAGGTTACAGTAACTGCAAGTGGTGGATCTGGAAATTATTCCTATTCACAGATCACTCCCGTTGGGCCAACCAATACTACAGGAGTTTTTACAGGACTAACACACTCAGTAGCCTACACCTTTGAATTGTTGGATACCACGACAAATTGCACAGCGCCCGTCACAATTACCTTACCCCAACCAGCAATACCCTCTTTTACATTGGCCAAAACGGACATAAGCTGTAACAGCGGTAGTGATGGCACAATTACCGTGACGCTCGATTCGGGTAATATAGATACCCCATATCTATATAGTCTTGACGGGGGAACGACTACCCAACCTTCTAATGTATTCAATGGATTGACACAAGGAACATACAGTGTCACCGTGATCTCTGATAAAGGCTGTGCAGATACAGAATCAATTAGCCTTATAGAACCATCACAATTGAATATTAGTGCCTCACGTTCCGATTTTAGTTGTGATGACGCGGCAAGTACAATTACCGTTGTCGTTAACAACGATGGAACTGGCAACCCTTCAGGAACCGGACCGTATGTATATAGTTTCGATAATGGTGCTAATTTCCAAGCGGCAAACACTTATCAGGTGCCCTTTGGATCACCAAACGTTACTGTTGTAGTTCGCGATTCTAACGGATGTACCGATGACGACGTCGTGATAATTCCTATTAGAGAAGAGGTGACCGCAACTATTACCGCTGATGCTCCAATGGACTGCACGGATAATCAACAGGTAATTTCAATCAACGCTTCTAATGGTTCTGGAACGTATACCTATACAGAGTTACCAAGTGGAAATCTTATTGCCGACCCAACTAACATTACTCTTACACAGCCTGGCACCTATATCTATGAGGTTTTGGATACGGTTACCAATTGTTCTGTAACCGTTGAGCATACTGTGGCACCATACGACCTAATAGAAGTTACGGCGGTAGTGACTACGAACGCCACATGTAGTGATAGCACCGATGGAGTTATCGAAGTAACCCTTACAGGTTATACAGGCACATTCAACTATCAAGTTTTAGATGGTTCTGGTGCGTTTGTTGCCGGTGCCTCAGGTACGGACAATGCAATATCGGATCCCTATGTATTCAATACAGCTGCCAGCCTTGGAGCAGGATTATTTAGCGTTCAGATTACTGAAACGGCCTTTCCAAATTGTGTTGGTGCCTCTAACCAAGTGACCATAGATGCACCTGAACCATTGGCAATTCAGCTTATTGACAATGTAAACGCCAATTGTAATGAAGCCAACGCCATTGTTACCGTTCAAGCTACTGGCGGCACAGGCCCATATTCTTATGGAGCTTCACAACGTGGGGCAGGTGATTCCGGGGTATATCCATTTGATTATACTATCGAGTTAGATCCTACAACCAATCTCGATTGGGATATCTACGTTCGAGATGCGAATAATTGCGTCATTTCTGTGCCATATGAAATTTCTGTAGATACCGATACTACTCCGGACATTGCTTTAACTATTGATGATGAATGCGCCGCGGAGGGCAGCTTTGATATTATTGTCTCTTTAGATGCTGTCAATTTTGGTGTTGCACCATATATTATGAGTTTGGACGGAAATGCCTTTGAAAGCATTCCAAGCTTCCCTCACACCTATTCCAACCTTAGTGCTGGTAACCATTCCGTTGTGATTAGGGATGTTAATGGCTGTGGAGAACTCGAGAGTATTATTATTGATCCGGAGCTTTTGATAAGTGCCATTGTCGTAATGCAACCGACTTGTAGCGCGAATGACGGGGTTATAGAATTCGCTATAATTGGAGGCGACGCCAGCAACACTGTAATGCTTTTGAATGCAGGCACAATGACTGATACAGGGCTTGTTCCTTCGGGAAATCAGTTTACTGGAGTTGGTTTCGGAGACTATATTGTTCGCGTTACCGATACGCCATTAACTCCCTCATCGTGTATAGCGGAAGCACCCATTTCATTGGAAGAGCCAACCCCTGTTACATTATTGGCAACAGATTGGACGGATGTAAGTTGCTTTGGAGCATCTGATGGAACAATAACCATTAACCTGGAGCCATCAAACGTTGGTGTCAACGATAACCCTCCCTATACTTTCGAAATTACGGACGGTACATCGACCTTTACCCAGAACACCTATTTATTCACCGATCTTACAGCAGGAATTTGGGATATTACGGTTACCTCCAATAGAAACTGTATTGCCACTGACCAGGTTACTATAGATGAGCCAACTGCTTTAGCGGCAGCCGTCACCAATGTTATTCCATTCGCTTGTGATGCGAATAATGCACAACAGGCCGCTGTAATCGAGGTAACAATCACTTCAGGAACCGGTACGCCAGACTATTTCTTTAGCGTTAATGGAAACGACTTCTTGCCAACTGGTGGACTGGTATTTACCTATGATGCCCTTACGGCCGGTTCGTATGATTTCGTTATAAGGGATGCCCGAGGATGTCTATTTACTATTCCTACGGAAGTAATCGATCCGCTAAACGTATTTACGGCAACCGTTACACAGGACATCGCCATCACATGCGACCCTTCAACCAATGAGCAGGTTACCATAACCGTTGCAGACGACGGTAACCCGCACACCTATACATACGAATTACTGCCCGTAGGGAATCCAAATGGTTCGCAAACGGCGACTACCGGCAATACTGCCACCTTTGAACTTACAGCCGTCGGCAGTTATACTTTCCGTGTAACGGATACAGCAACAGGGTGTTACGTTGATACCGATATTTATGATATAGCTCCTTATGATCTAATCGAAGTGACAGCGCAAGCCTTAGATCCAGTGATTTGTTTTGGGGATAATAATGGAAGTTTCAGTCTTAATGTAACGGGATACTCAGGTACCTACGATTACGAAATTTTCGATAGTGCCGGCACTTCAATACTAGGGCCCATCGGTTCGGACACTTCGGTTAACCCACGTGTCATTGGCGGCCTCTCTGGCGGTAATTATTATGTTACCGTTACGGAAACGGACCCTACAAGTACCTTGTGTTCAGACGATTCAAATACATTTACCATTGTATCTCCCGATATGCCTTTAACCGAGATAACAACACCTTTGAGCAATGTCACCTGTGCAGATGGGCAGGGCGAGGCATCAGTTGTTCCAGATGGGGGGTATCCTCCTTATGATATCGTTTTGACAAATACTACAACTGGACAAGTTTATCCGCCGGCCAACGATGTTCAAGCAATGGTATTTACGGCGCTGTCTGCTGGGGATTATAGTGTTCAGGTCACCGACAATAATAATTGTGTCATTACTAATTTATATCCAAATTTATTCATGTTACCCACAAGAGTAGATGGGCAGGCGACTCCTTTGGTTACTAATCTAGCCTGCTTCGGGGATACAAATGGCACGGTTACGGCAATTAATGTTATCAACGGCAGTGGTTCATATGAATATCAACTAAACTATTATGACGATGCAGGTACAAACATCGAGTTCACCACAGGTGAGCAGCTTTCAGACACGTTTAGTGGTCTTGGGGCGGGTATTTATAGCATCACAATTACCGATGGTTGGAACTGCGATATGGAGACCAATCAGGTGACAATTACCGAGCCTACTAGTGTAAGTGCATCATTAATACGAACGAATCCACTGACCTGTGAAGATGGTGTAGAATTTGAACTTACAGCAATGGGCGGTAGCGGTTCGTATGAATATAGTGCTGACAATACGAATTGGTTTGCTATGACGAGTAATCCAATGCCATTGCCAGAGTCCGGAACTCTTGGGCCTGCCACGCATCAATATTATGTTAGGGATGTTGCCGGCTGCGATGCGGTTGCCTCAAACGCAATCACAGAGGATCCGATTATACCATTGGAATTATCCGAGCCCACCCATGTTGATGTAGCCTGTAATGGAGAAGCAACAGGAAGCATTTTTGCCGAGGCTTCCTTTGGAATGGGCAATTATGAATACTCTTTATTCACTGACGCCGCTTTGACAACTAATTATTATGGATTAGGTCATTCCCAACCCACCGGACAATTTAATAATCTTCCCGCTGGCCAATATTATGTGAGTGTTGTTAGTGGTGATTGTGGACCAGTTGCCCAACCTGTTGAAATAGAGGAGCTTGAACCATTATCTTTCACGGTTGACGCAATCGATGTGCTATGTTTTGGAGATGAGACCGGAAGCATAACGATTACACCTTCTGGAGGAGCGGGTGGTTACATTTACTCGATATCGCCTAATCTTGATCAGTTTGATACCATAAATGTTTTTGATGAATTGGCGCCTGGTGATTACCAAATAATTGCACAGGATCAAAACGGTTGTTTTGAGTTTATCGAAGTTACAATCGGTGCTCCAGAACCTTTATCCGCCACAGGAATTGCTACTCCGGAAATTTGCGAAGGAGAAGAAAATGGTACCATCGAAATAACCATTCAGGGCGGTACAGCACCTTATAGCACTCGATTAAGTAGTGAGTCCAATTTTGTTCAAGATAGGGTTTCATTTATCGATATGGCCGCAGGAGGATATATCATCTTTGTGAGAGACGCCAACGGTTGTGAATATGATTTGGGGGTTACCATTGATCCTGGGGTTAATTTAAACGCTACCGTAGAACCGGTCTATGAATGTACCGGTGACAGCCCTGATAACTATGTAAATATTACTCTGGAAGATTCAACAGTACAGGGAGACGTTCTTTATGCATTGGATTCAACAGATCCTAATGATTTGCAATTGAACCCTGATTTCAGAAATTCAGCGCCAGGTGATCATTACATCAGAATAGCGCATTCGAATGGTTGTTTCCTAGATATCCCGTTTGAGATTGAAGGTTTTGAACCGCTCACCCTTGTTTTAGAACAAAACAGTATCAATGAAATTACTGCTATCGCGCAAGGAGGGGTGCCAGATTATACGTTCTATTTCGATGATATTAATAATGGTACGGACAATACCTACCGTATCAATAGAAGTGATACTTATGTAGTAAGGGTTCTTGACCAAAATGGTTGTGAGGCTATCGCCGAAATCGAAATGGAGTTCATTGACATTGAAATACCCAATTTCTTCACCCCCGATGGAGACGGACTCAACGATCGATGGTTACCTGAAAATATTGAAGGATGGCCAGAAATACTAATTAAAATTTATGATCGTTATGGTAGAGTGGTTGAGGACGATGTAGTCGACCGAAACGGATGGGATGGCCTTTATAATAAGGATGAATTACCTACTGGAGACTACTGGTATGTCATAAAACTCAATGGCGAAAATGATGATCGAGAGTTTGTTGGACATTTTACCCTATATCGCTAACGCTTAACCTAATCTGAACATGCGTAACAAAATACTAATCATACTGCTCTTTTTGGTTGTCTTTGTGGCTAAAGGCCAAGAGTTGACTATACCTCAATTATCACAATATTTGGCGGATAATCCTTTTGTGATGTCCCCGACTTATGCCGGTATCGGAGATCATGTAAAGATTCGAATTAATGGGCTTACGCAGTGGGTCGGGATTAAAGATGCGCCTGACACGCAGTCTTTGGCAGCGGATATGCGTATTGGCGAACGTTCGGGTTTAGGAACATTGCTTTATAATGATAGCAACGGAGAAACCAAACAACGAGGTGCTAGACTTTCATTTGCCCATCACCTGACTATTGATCGGTATGATGACAAATTCCTTTCCTTCGGATTGTCCTACAACTTCAATCAGTTTCGTATTGATATAGAAAATTTTGACGCTTTGGACCCCAGTGTCACCGATGATAGGGCAACGACCAACCACAACTTTGATGTTGGTTTCTTATACCGGTGGGACAAGTTTTATTTCAGTGCAAATGCCTCAAACCTTATTAATAAGGATTTAACGAAGTTCAACCCTGTTTTTGAACCGAACAGGCTTCGAAACTATTACATTTACTCTGGGTATCGTTACAAAAAAAACAAGAACAGTGATTTGGAAATCGAACCTTCAGTTTTCTTTCAACTCTTTGAAAGTGACGGTCGGTCGGTAACGGATCTTAATGTTAAGTTCCGCTGGTACGATTTTGAAGACTACTACTATGCCGGTGTTACCTATCGTTTCTTGAACGACCAAATTGGAGACCCCTTGTATGTAGCCCCTATAATTGGCTTAAAAAAGAACAATTTTTACTTTGGATATTCGTATCAGGTTATCTTGAACGAAATTTTAGGTTACAGTACAGGTACACATGTTGTGACTCTTGGTGTAGATTTGTTCCAAGGGATTAGTAATTGTAGGTGTACCTACTAAGCCAAAGACTGCTTCGCTAGTGGTTTGAGGCTTTTTCGTTATTTAATCACCTTCTTGAATTCCTTGTTTCAATAATTGTTTTTTAGAAGATTGATTTAAGTTTGTAAAAACTTTTGATTTTATGGATAGCGTTAAGGTCGAAAATATAAGGGTATATGCATATCACGGCTGCCTACCAGAAGAAACACTAATTGGGTCCGAATATCGAGTGGATGTTTCGGTAAAGGCCGACCTTTCTAAAGCGTCAGTATCAGATGATTTAAGCGATACCGTTGATTATGTTCACGTTAACCATATCGTAAAAGAAGAAATGAAACTTCCTTCTAAACTTTTAGAACATGTGGCACAAAGAATAATGGAACGCATTTTTGCCGAGTTGAAGCTTGTTTCTAAATGTAAGGTCTCCATTTCAAAAATAAATCCACCGATAGAGGGAGATGTGCAAATGGTAACCGTTGTTCTTAAAGCCAAAAGATCGTGATTATATCGCTTTGATAGGTAGGAATAAGATATTACCTTTGCATGCCGCAAAATGGCATCGTGGCCGAGTGGCTAGGCGCAGCTCTGCAAAAGCTTGTACAGCGGTTCGAATCCGCTCGATGCCTCTGAAAACCCTCTTAATTTTAAGGGGGTTTTACTATAAGAGAGGTTTCTTGTTCCGTGGTTCCTCACAACGTGAAGCCTATACTGAACGCAGTCGAACTAGGGCGCTAAATACTTCTCGTTAGCTTAGACTTGTCAAATATTTATAGGCTTTACTCTCTAATCTGTTCTATTTTTTCAAGTCCTTTTTCAATGTCGAACTTATCCTTAGGAAGGAATCCTTTGGTAATTAAGACAAGTCCACAGATTACTAAGATTACCCCTAAACCCTTTTTTATTAAAAGAATTCTTTCAGGAGTTAATTTTCGTTTTAGTTGTTTTGCCAAAAGAATTTTAAAAACATCCGTAATGAAATAGGCCAAGAGCATTGATCCAAAAAAGATTCTGATGCGGTTTGGGTCGTTTTCAACACTCGGGCCAACCACGATAATAACTCCTAACCAAAAGACCAAAACCCCAATGTTGATGAAGTTGAGCAAAAAACCTTTGATAAAAAGACCTAAATACCCCTTACTGATTTTAACCGCTTTTTCTTCGGTTTCCCTGGCTTTCCTTTTGGAGTCTTTTTTTATAATCGTAGTGATGCCATACACCAATAGTATGACTCCTCCAAAAACATAGAGCCCAGGTTGGTTGCTTAGATTTTCCAACAGTTGAAAACTACTGAAATAGGCAACCGTTATAAAGAGCACATCCGCGAGAAGCACCCCTAAGTCAAAAACAATCGCGGCCCGAAAACCTTTTATAGCACCGGTTTCTAAAAGCACAAAAAAAACAGGCCCAATCATAAAGCTTAAGAAAAAGCCTAGAGGAATTGCCGCCTGTATGTCTTCTAACATTTTATTAAAGACTTTAGATGCTAGGCGTTAGACGCTAGATCATCCTGTTTTTTATTTAAAGATTCATTTGAAATGCACTTACTAATCGTAAATCCAGAAACTTTCCTCTTAAATTAAAATCAAACTACATTCGGGTAACCGTTCCGCCAAATACCGTTTTCTCGTCCATTTTGGCAGGATCCCCGTAAACCAATACTTCTCCGCCAGCTTTTACGGTAGCCTTTACATAGTCATAAGCATGTATTTCGGCTCTTGAGCCCGCGTTGACATTTACTGTGGAAAACTTCGTTTTTAGCTCTTTGCCTTCGTAGACACCTCCGGTATTGATCATAACATCTTGTAACTCTGAAGTACCTTTGGTTTTCACAACTCCGCCAGTTACGGTTTTTATCAATAGTTGTTCTACTTCAGCGCTGATATCCAATTCGCCACCCTCCTGGGCCTTTAGTTCCAAAACATTTTGTTTGATTGTTTCTTGAGAGGTAATACGCGCATCTTCATTAACATCTATAATTAGAAGTTTTTCGCTGTAATACAAGTCTATAAAAGTACGGTAACCGCTAAAGATCTTATCGATTTGCATTCGTAGTTTCAAAACACCATCATTGTTGACAATGACCACTTTATTTGTATTCGCTCCGGTAATTACCGCTTTGTTCACATCCGATTTTATTAGGTTAATGGACAGCCCATCAAACCCTTTAACCTCGGAGAACGCTTGCAGGTCTTGTGTGACTTCTTCCTCTTGGCCTGTGACTTGAAACGCAAACAACAGTACAAAAAGTAAAAATACATTCTTCATTTAGGTCGATTTTTAGATATTCTTGACATCCTTTAACAAAAATCCTTACGAAAATTCTTATTCCAAAGAATTATATTCACTCTTGCCAATTAAGGCAAAATCTAAATGGCGTTTGACCAAATCGGTATTCTTGACCATAACAACAACTTCATCTCCCAACTGATACGTTGTATTGGTGCGCTCGCCTACTATGGCGTACTCTTTCTCGTCAAAGATATAATAATCCCCTTTTATATCACGAATACGCACCATGCCTTCACATTTGTTCTCAATAATTTCAACGTATAGGCCCCATTCAGTAACTCCGGAGATTACACCAACAAATTCTTGGTCTTGATGGTCCTGCATAAACTTAATTTGCATGTATTTTATAGAATCACGCTCCGCACTTGAGGCCAAATATTCCATATCGGAGGAATGTTTACATTTTTCCTCAAAGATTTCCGCTTTCGGCGAAGCCCCTCCATCTAAATAATGCTGCAGTAAACGATGCACCATCACATCAGGATAACGGCGAATTGGCGATGTGAAATGTGTGTAGTAATCAAATGCCAATCCATAGTGACCTATATTGTCGGTTGTATAGATTGCCTTGCTCATACTTCGTATCGCAAGGGTGTCCACTAAATTTTGTTCTTTTTTCCCTTTAACGTCATCGAGAAGCTGGTTTAGAGAGGCGCTGATGGATTTTTTATCCTTAAAGTCCAATTTATGACCAAAGCGAGAAATAATTCCGTTAAGGGCTATTAATTTATCTTCATTGGGATTGTCGTGAATTCGATAGACAAATGTTTTTGTTGGTTTTTGTTTTCCAATGAACTGCGCCACTTTACGGTTGGCCAATAACATGAATTCTTCAATCAATTTATTGGCATCCTTTGCTTCCTTAAAATAGACACTTGTTGGTTCACTTTTTTCATTTAAATTGAACCGTACTTCAACTTTATCAAAAGAAATCGCTCCTTGTTCCATGCGGGCCGAACGCATAATCTTTGCCAACTTATCCATAGTTAGCGTTGCATCAAGCACTTCCTTTGAAACTGAATAAGCGGTACCTCTGATAGAGACATCTTCTGGAATTTCTCCGTTTCCATTTTCAATTATATGCTGTGCTTCTTCATAAGCGAAGCGCTCGTTGGAATTAATAACGGTTCTACCGAACCATTGATTCTTTATTTGCGCTTTATTATCCAATTCGAAGATGGCAGAAAAGGTATACTTTTCTTCGTTTGGTCGAAGCGAACATGCATCGTTGGATAATACTTCTGGCAGCATCGGCACTACGCGGTCTACCAAATAAACGGAGGTTGCCCTATTATAGGCTTCATCATCTAAAATGGTATCTTCCCTTAAATAATGGGAAACGTCGGCAATGTGGATTCCGATTTCATAATTTCCATTCTCTAAAATTTCAAAAGACAAAGCATCATCAAAATCTTTCGCATCTTTAGGGTCAATGGTGAAAGTCAGGGCATTTCGCATATCCCTACGTTTTGCTATCTCGTTAGGTTGTATGGAAGTATCCATTTGATCGGCAAACCTTTCAACTTCGAGAGGAAACGAATAGGGTAATCCATATTCTGCTAAAATGGAATGTATTTCTGTATCATGTTCACCAGGTTTTCCTAGAACTTCGGTGACTCTTCCGAAAGGAGAATCTGCATTATCGGGCCATTCCGTGATTTCTACGATAACCTTATCTCCGTCTCTTGCTTTTCCAATTTTATCTTGAGAAACAAAAATATCAGTGTACATTCTGAAATCCGTTGGGCGTACAAATGCAAAGGTTTTCTGCATATCTACAATTCCAACGAATTCCTTTTTATTACGCTCGATTACTTTTGTAATCTCACCTTCTAATTTTTTCCCTTTTCTTCTTGGAAAAATATAAACCTCAACAGTATCCTTATGAAAAGCCTTTTTTAACTTGTTAAAAGGAACGAAGATATCATCATCTAAACCTTCAACAACAATATAAGCATTGCCTCTTCCGGTAATATCTACTGTTCCGGTATGATATGTTTTGGTGGAAGCAATAGCCTTATAATTTCCCCTACTTTCCTCTAAAATGCGTTTGCTTTCCTTTAATTGAACTAATTTTTTGATTAGTATATTTCTATCGTGAGCCTCTGTAACCCCTATTTTTGCTGCTATTTGTTTGTAATTGAAACTTTTATTCTTTTCTTTTTCGAGCACCGTAAAAATGCCTTTGGTTATTTCGTTTTTTCTATGGTTTTTTGCCTTTTTATTTTTCTTAGACATGTATTTTTTCTTGATTAGTCAGTGGTAAATTACAACTAATGTTCCACTGGATTTTTTTATACCTGTTCATTAACTCGAGTCTTTATGAAATCAATGTTATGAACATATATATCATTATATGTTTTTCTTTTTTTAAATTTTAAATAAAAATGGTGATTATGATAGGATGTTAATAATGGAGATAAAAAATTCAAAGAAAACTTGCTTTGAACTTATTTTAAAATTTATTGACATTCTTTACAACTAGAACCTTTTTAGAAATCAGTTGTTTAACATTTTTATCAACTTATCTTCATAAGTGATATTAACACAAAATTTATAATAACTAATAGCAAAGGTAGTGTTAACTTCTCAATTCAAAAGTTTGATATGTTTTTCTTATGTTCTGAGAAGTTAATTGTGGATTCTAAGAATTGTTTTGTAAAGCACTATTTAAACCAATTCACAAAATTTAATACTTAGTTGTTATGTGAACTTTATGAACAATTCCCACAGGGATTCTAAACAACAAATTAACCATTAGAAAACGTCATACGTAAATAAGAGTTGTCAACCTTTGAATAGTTGTGGTGAAACCTGATGTATTTGTACATTTGTGCTACTAATCAATATTTTTTGACCAATGAAAATAGCAATAGGTAACGATCATGCAGGTACCGAGTACAAACTTGCGATCATAGGTTTGTTAAAATCTAAAAGTATTGAAGTAGTCAATTACGGAACCAATGGCACGGATAGCGTTGATTATCCTGACTTTGTTCATCCAGTAGCTAAGGATGTTGATGATGGTAGCGTTGATAGCGGAATCATTATCTGCGGAAGTGGCAATGGAGCATCGATGACCGCGAACAAACACCAGAAAGTACGATGTGCTTTATGCTGGAGCAAAGAAATCGTTCAATTAGCAAGAGAGCACAATGATGCGAATATTTTAAGCCTTCCGGCTCGGTTTATTTCATTACCACAGGCGCTTGAAATGGTACAAATGTTTTTGGACACCAAATTCGAAGGAGGAAGACATGAACGCCGTATCGAAAAAATAGCTTGTAGTTAATAATTAAAGGTTCAAATCCACCGACAGGCGAATCGGGTTTAAAATACTAGGTTGGCTATCTTAAACTTTGAACCTTAAACTTTGAACCTTTAAAAATGGGTCATTCTCACAATCATTCTCACACCAATGGTCATCATCACCATCCTGACCTGAAAGGAAGGAATTTAGTTGTTTCCATTCTCTTGAATATTTTGATTACCGTGGCTCAGGTAATCGGAGGTTTGATTTCCGGAAGTCTTTCGTTACTTTCCGATGCCCTCCACAATTTCAGTGATGTACTTTCTTTGATAGTCAGCTATATTGCCAATATACTTGCTAAAAGACCCTCTTCAACTAATAAAACCTTTGGTTATAAACGCGCTGAAATAATCGCCGCTTTTGTTAATGCCGCTACTTTGATGATTGTGGCTATCATATTGATTATAGAAGCGATCAAACGTTTTCAAAATCCTGAGGAAATTGAATCTAATCTGGTTATTTGGTTGTCCTTTTTGGGTATTGCCGCAAACGGATTCAGCGTACTCTTGTTGAAAAAAGATGCAGATAGTAACATGAACATGAAGTCGGCTTATTTGCACTTACTTACTGACATGATGGCGTCAGTTGCTGTTTTAGTAGGCGGTCTCCTCATGAAATTTTATGAAATGTATTGGGTAGATCCCGCATTGACGATGGCCATTGCTTTGTATCTTATTTATATGGGGTACGATTTGTTAAAGCAATCTACCCGAGTATTGATGCTTTTCACTCCGAATAGTATTAAGGTCCAGGAAATTGTTGAGGCCATAGGAAAAATCGAACCCATAAAAAATGTACATCATGTACATGTTTGGCAACTCAACGAAGATGAGGTGCACCTAGAGGCCCATATTGATTTTAACGAAGATATTCGGCTATCTGAATTTGATGGGATTTTGGAAAAAATTGAAGAGGAAGTCTATCATAATCACGGCATCAACCATGTTAACATCCAACCAGAGTTCGGAAAATGCGATAGCAAACAGGTAATTGTACAAGACTAATGCTTGATATATATGTTAAACCCTTCGAAAAACTGACGACGACAGAGTTGTATGATTTACTGCAATTGCGATCGGAAATCTTTGTAGTGGAACAAGACTGTGTTTATCAAGATTTGGATGGTAAAGACCAAAAAGCCCTTCATGTTATTGGAACCAAGAACAACATAATCGTAGCTTATACTAGAATCTTTAATGCTGGGGATTATTTGGCCCAAGCCAGTATTGGCAGGGTAGTGGTAAAAGACGGTGAACGAAAACATGGTTATGGGATAGATATTATGAAAGCCTCGATCAAAGCTTTGGAAGAACGATTTGGAGAAACTACGATTGCACTATCTGCACAGACGTATTTAAAAAGGTTTTATAATTCTTTAGGATTTTTAGATAAGGGAGGGGAATACTTGGAGGACGGTATTCCTCATGTGATGATGGTAAAAAATAAAAAAGACCCAAACTAGGGTCTTTTCGGTATCGGATTTCGGTTATTAAATTTTAATCGGAACCTTATTCGTTAAATTAATATCGTCTAACATATCTTCGGTAAACTTGTAGTGACCTTTTGTGGTGATTATTCTAAAACTGTCGGAATTCATTCTGCTAATCGTATCTAGAAACAACCACTTCGTTTTCAGTAGTCTAGGTTTTGCCGACTTCACACTGATTTCAAAAAAGTATTTTCTACCGTTTTTGATTGCTACGATGTCAGGTGTGATTTTGTTGTCACTACCTTTTCGCAAATACGATTTGGGTGTTTCGTAGCCTTCAACATCAGCTTTGATATTTTCAAAACCCGTAGCCTCTAAATGGTCAATGGACTTTTCTAAAAGTTCCGTGTTTTCTTGTTTATCTGTTTTAGTCATAAAAAACAAGTTAACAAAAATTAGGAGAAAACCAAATATTTAGAGCTGATTAACAGGGGTTTATGATTTTGTGACAAGAATTTAACCATTGTGGTTCACGAGGTGTTGGAATCACAAAATAGCATTAGAGTCTACCAATTGGCCTCGAATAGCATTACCAACCCTTTGGTTGGTTTTTTGTTTTAAAAAAATACGACGAGAATATGTAAATTACCTTCTAACAATGGGTTTTATCGATGAAGTACACTTTTTTAATAATTTGAAAGGTTTATCAATATAAGGATAGACTAGAGAGTATGTGAAAACACTTATTTCTCTTTTTGAATTTTGCGCAAAATGGTAAACAAATACCAAAAAAGAAGTAATTTTCCTTTTGAATCACCACAATTTAGAACGATGAAATATATAAGTCAATTATGGAAATGTGCCCTCGTAATTTTACTAATAGCTTCGTGTACGTTAGCTCCCAAAAATACGCGCTTTTTAGAGGAAGAGATACAAGAAATAAAAACAAGATTTGCTCCCGATAAGCGAGTGGCATTGTTTGATGTATCAGTTGTAAAGAAAGGGCCTTCTTTTATACTGATTGGCGAGAGCGATATGGCCGGTGCTATAACCGCACTAAAGGATAATCTTGCTTCAGAAAATATCACTTTTATTGATAGTATCCAATTATTACCCTCATCCGAATTGAAAGGCAAAACGCGAGCGGTAATCAATGTATCAGTGGCAAATTTGCGTAGTGCACCGAAACATTCTGCAGAATTGGCTACTCAGGCAACACTGGGAACGCCTGTAAAAGTTTTGAAAAAGGCGGAAAGCTGGTACTACATCCAAACTCCTGATAAATACTTGTCCTGGGTAGATGAAGGAGGAATTACCTTAATGGACAATAAACACTTTGAACAATGGAAAGCTCAAGACAAAATAATTTATACTAAAACCTATGGCCATTCTTATAGATCGGCCGATGAAAAAGATGTTGTTTCAGACTTGGTTGCCGGTGGCATATTGGAATTCGTAAAACTAGGAGAGGACCACTTTGTAGCAGCGTATCCTGATGGGAGAATCGCGTTTGTCAGATTCGATGAAGCCCAGAGTTACTTAGGTTGGATTCAAAACATGAACCCAACCCAAAACGATTTAGTAGCTACTTCAAAAGAACTAATAGGAGTACCATATCTATGGGGAGGAACTTCTACAAAAGGAGTGGATTGTAGCGGTTTTACCAAAACTGTATTTTTTTTAAACGGAATGATCATCCCTAGAGACGCTTCACAGCAAGTACATACGGGAAAACCCATTGATTCCTTACCAAACTTTGATAATCTCCAAAAGGGTGATTTGCTTTTCTTTGGAACCAAGGCAACGGATTCTAACAAAGAAAAGGTGGTACACGTAGGCATGTGGATCGGCAACAACGAGTTTATCCATGCATCGAAAATGGTCCGTATCAGCAGCATGGATCCCAATGCCGATAACTATGATGACTTTAACAGAAACCGCTATTTGCGTACAAAGAGAATTTTAAAGGAAGAAGGCGATGCATTGATAAATTTGACCCAGACCCCACTTTTTAAAGATTAGTTCTTTTGTGAAAAAACATATTGACCCAATAAAATTCTAATTAATGTGGTTTTCTTCTTGAGAGGTAGGGGATTTAGCCACTTCCAAAAACTGCAACAAGATGGGCATCATCAGGCTTTCGCTTTCTGCTCATCAAGCTTACTATCACATAGGTCAATAGGGATAAAAGAAACGCCGGAATTATTTCATGGATGTCCCTCAAAACCTGGTATTCAAATCGAAATGCGAAACGCCAGACGATATTTACCAGCATTCCTACCACCATAGATGCCATTGCACCTAAGTCGGTTCCCCATTTAAGATATAGTCCGCCGAAAATTGCAGGGAAGAAACTCGCTGCGAAAACTGCCCCCGCAAATGCAGTCAATTCAACGATACCGGCCATTGGATAAAGCGTCATCACGAAAACGATTCCACAGTAAATAGCCATAAACCACTTCGTTCGAGGAATGATTTTAGACACTTGCATCGGCTTGGCTACATGCCAAATATCCTTTACAAAGGCAGTTCCTATAATAATGATGACCGAAGCCAAAGAAGACATTCCTGCAGCAAAAAGACCAGCAACGCAGATACCGCTTACGAATTTGTTATCGAACTTGTCAAGCATGAACCCAATTACTTCATCGGTATTATTTATGAGGTATGCTGCCTCATCCGGGGTTGCCATGGCATGTACTAATGCACCTAGTCCCATTACGCAAACCAGGGATATTCCTAGAAAAATGGGTGTCCAGATCATGGCAAAACGCATGCTCTTTGCATTGTCGATGGAATAGAAACGAATCAAGTTCTTAGGCTCCGAAATTTGTTTCATCCCAATGGAAAGACCGATTCCCAAGATATAAAGAAATGAGACTAATTCTCCGAACGTTACGAGACCAGACTTAATAGGTACTCCAGATTTTGTTATGTGGTTTGTGTTGCTAATGGCCTCTATAAGGTTATCGCCGCCACCAACGAAAATAAACGGTATAGCCAGCATCAAAATAGCGACCCCGAACATGATAATACCCTGAATGGCATCCGTCCAAAGCACACTATACATACCGCCCCAAATCGTGTAAGCACAAGTAACTGCAATGATTGCAAAAGCCCCGTATTCATAGGGAATATCTAAAACCGAGGTTAATACATGGGCGCAACCCTTGGCGATGCCGATCATATACCACAAGGTTGCAAAAAGAATAATAACTGCGGATAAAACCCGAATGCTTTTGGCCAAATTGCTTTTATAACGTAAATGAAAATAATCAGGAATAGTAAACGATTTCAATCGTGCCGTTTGAAAGCGCATTCGTGGGCCTAACAATTGCCATGAAATGATACAGAAAATTGTCCAAATCAAACCCATCCATGCCCATGAAAGTCCATACTGAAATGATTTACCGGCCTGACCAATATAGGTATTCGTACTTGCCGAAGTAGAGAAAAATGCCAACGAAATCACCCATCCAGGGATTTCCCTTTTTGCCACATAATAGCCTTCAACGCCTTCAGAGGCCTTTTTCTTAAAATACCAACCGACATACAAACAACCTACAACATATATGGCCGTAAGAATTAGGGTGACATAATGTTCGCTGAAATAATCCATTAATCTTTAGGATTATGGTCACTATCATCAACGGTAATATCACGTTTTAAGACGAGTAGGGCATTGATAATAACCAAAAGAATGATGCCGATGTAAGGAAAAAGCGTTAGGAAGTCCATAGTTAAAAATAATGTTTCAATTCATTCTTTGTCACTTTTCCCAAAACATTACGAGGCAGCTCTTTTCGAAGGATATAATTTCTTGGGATTTTATAAACCGGCAATTGTTCTTTCAGCCAATTCGAAATCTTTTCAAAATCGATTTCAGTTTTCTCGGAAACAATACAGGCCGAAACTACTTCGCCCCATTCTTCATCGGGTAGTCCGACAACCGCACAGTCATCTACAAAGTCATGTTTTCTGAGCGTATCTTCGATTTCCAATGCAGAGATTTTATAACCCCCTGATTTGATAATGTCCACGCTGTCACGCCCGAGTATTTTATAAAGTCCGTCATTCAGCATACCAATATCACCCGTGACAAACCAACCGTCTCTAGTAAACGCTTTTTGTGTTGCTTCCGGTTTTTGCCAATATTCTTTAAAAACACTTGGCCCTTTTATTTGAAATTCACCAGGTTCGTTTTCCTTTACCGGATTATTGTCCTCATCTACCAAACGCATTTCAACTCCTGGTAACGGCAATCCAATATGGCCGGGTCTTCGTTCACCGCGATATGAGTTTGATAAACCCATGCCGATCTCTGTCATCCCGTAACGCTCTAAAAGGTTTTGCCCTGTGACTTCGCGCCACTTTTCTAATACAGGAACTGGCAATGCCGCAGAACCGGAAACCATCAAACGGAGTTTTGACGCTGCTGTCGAAAGCTTCTTCTGTTCCTCGGGTGAGGTATCATCCCAATACGAAATCAACTTATAGTAAATTGTTGGTACCGCCATAAAGAGGGTCAGCCTTCCTGATTTGATAATCTTCCAAACTTTGTCTGCCTCAAATCGGGGCAAAAATTCGCAACAAGCTCCACTCCATAAAGCGCAACTCATCACATTGATGATTCCATGTACATGATGTAACGGAAGGATATTGAGAATATAATCGTCTTTCTCCCATTTCCAGGCATTGACCAAGGTGGTAATTTGGGCTTCTATGTTTGCATGGGTAGTGACCACACCTTTCGGTTTGCTTGTTGTACCACTAGTATACAAAATCATGGCCCGTCTGGCGGAGGTAACTTCTGGCAGTTTTGAAGTGTTTTCTTGTAGTATGGAAACCAAAGAAACCACCGAAATACCTAGTTCAGTTTCCAAAGGTTTTAGAAAATCAAAGTATTCATCATGGGCAATCACTATTTCTGCTTCAGTATCCTCTAAAACATACTGAATCGAGGGCAAGGGATGTAAGGTGCAGAGCGGTACGGCGATCCCGCCTGCTGCCCAAATAGCCCACTGTACAGCTGTATACTCAAAAGAAGGCGGGATTAAAAACGGAATACGGGATTCATTGAGTTCGCTTTCTTCGCGTAATAAGTTAGCAGCTATTTTTTTAGCGGTGTGTAATAGCTGTTCATAAGAAAACGATTTTGCATTAGAAACTAAGGCTGTTCGGTCTTTGAATTTATTGGCTCGTTCTAAGAGTTGGATCATAGGTTATAATTCGACGGTTTTACCAGTTCGAAAAGATTCATCAGCAGCAAGTACAATACGAAGACTATTGACCGCATCACGCAAATGATCGCTCAAATCTAAGTTTTCCCTTATTGCCTTAAGAAAATATTCTTGTTCTAAAAGACAAAGACCATTGTGGTCGGGTTCATCTGAAGTGTCGATGAGCTCATCTGGTTTTAAGAACTTTCCTTTGGCATCAAGTGCGGCATGGTGTAGTTTTAAAGCTCCCGTTTTGGAATGATCATCCACACTATCCGAATCGCCTTTTGCTTCATCAACAATCGAAACACAACCTTTTGGACCAATCACATCCTTCACAAAAAATGCGGTTTCGCTCATCATCGGTCCCCAGCCTGCTTCGTACCATCCAACCGAACCATCCTTGAAGCGGACTTGCAACTGCCCGTAATTGTACATTTTTGAATCAATTTCATCAGAAAGTCGAGCCCCAATGGCATTTACACTGATGGGCTCCGATTGCGTCATCAAACACATTATATCAACATAATGTACTCCACAATCGACTATGGGCGACATGGAGCGCATCAATTGTTTATGAGTATACCAATTGTCACCAGAACTTTGTTGGTTGAGGTTCATGCGCATGACTAGTGGTTTTCCTAAATTACGGGCCACTTCCACAAATTTAGACCATGCGGGATGCACTCTGAGAATATAGCCGACCATCATTTTTCTTTTTCTTAAAGTTGCCAAATCGACCAGGCTTTGCGCTTCTTCAACGGCCAATGCCAAAGGTTTTTCAACAAATACGTGGGCATTGGCATTCAAAGCCTTTCGGATATATTCCGCATGTGTATCTGGGTAAGTATTAATGGAAACGGCATCAGGTTTTGTTTCGTTTAAAGCGGTTTCATAATTGTCAAAAACGGGGTAGCCACCCAGTTCTTGTGATAGTCTTTCTCGGCTATCGGACTTGCGACTGACGAGACCAATAATTTCAAAACCTTTCATTTGATGGTAAGCCCGCGCATGGGAACTTCCCATGTTTCCACAGCCGATTACCAGGAGTTTTATTGGTTTCATTAGTCATTTTTTTTATTGGAACCTTTTCGAAATAATCGATTTTGTATTTTTGAAAGAATAGCGTTGCGAAACTCTTTTTGCATGCTTCCCATATCAGATTCGAAATGATTTATTTCATAGGCCGCGGCAAATAGCTTGTACTGTACTCGCTCCGCCATTTTGTTCGTCTCAGGATTGGATTTTTTGGCTAATTTATCCAGCCTTTCAAGTTCTTTATCCCACCATTTCAGGTTTACCCGCTCTGGATTATCAAACTCATTCATAAAACGGGAAATCAGCTTTTCGCTAAAAAGGTCTTCACTTTCAAAGGCTATATTGCGTTGTTTCGACACATTGACATAACTTCTACTTTTTTTAAGCTTTGCTAGGCCGTTCTTTAGGGAATCTAAATTATAATAAATGCCATAAGTATTTAGTGTATGTTGATAGCGTTCTGCTGCCAACAGAGGCTTTTCTTGTGAAATAGCTGCTTTAATAAGTATATAATTTTTGATATAGCCGCTTTTCAGGCGATCCGGGGTTAATTTTAAAGTTCCTTTTTTGTAGGCTTCAGTTTCAAGTGTTTCAAAAGCAATAAAAAGTTGCTCATTGGGAGGCCAGATATGATTACCATCGAAAGTAAAAAGGGTGTTTCGAAATTTCAAGCGGTTCAGATAGGTGGAAGTGTCAAGCATTTCTTGAAAATTCATATCACGATCCCCACAAATACCGACGTAGTAAAAATCTTGATTAGATGGTATATACTCAGGAACTGAAGGAAATCCGGCTCCACAGGCAATAACCCCTTTGAATAGCCCGGTTAAAACAGCTATTGATGTTGCTAGACGCGAACCGCCGGAAAATCCAGCCAGATAAATCCGATTTTCATCAATACTGAAATTTGCAAAAACATGGTTCAAAAGACGCTCGGCAATGGCAAAATTGCGATTATGGGGCCCATTACGAGCGTTGTTGGAACACACCAAGATATAGTTGAAGGCTTCCGCCGCTTTTTTAAACACCTCTATTCCTCTTCTTCCGTTTCCAGAAGGGGAGAATATAAATAGAACTGGCGATAACTTTTTGGGGCTATAAGGTTTTGGTAGATAAAGCGCAAAAGTCTCATCTGAGTTATTGGCAATTGGAAGCGAATCTAAAATTACTCCGCTTTCAAATACCTGGGCATTCAATGAATTCCAAAAACAAAAACAACCTATTAGAAATATATTCTTCAAGTTTCCTCACTTTAATTCAAATGCAATGATTTGATTACCCTTTTCAGTTCCTAATTTTTCACCGCCACAGGCAATTGCGATGTACTGCTTTCCATTAACCTCATACATTGCAGGCGTCGCAAATGCAGCTGCGGGCAATTTGTATTCCCAAAGTATTTTCCCAGTGTGCTTGTCGAATACCCTGAAATACCCATCACGAGTAGCGGCGATAAATAGCAACCCGTTTTCCGTAACCACCGGACCTCCATAGTTTTCTGTTCCTGTGCCGATGCCTCTTTCTCCTAATTCTGGCGTATTGCCCAACGAAATCGACCAAATATACTCTCCAGTATTTAAATCAATGGCATGTAGGGTGCCCCAAGGTGGTTTGATCCCCGGTAGCCCGTTGCTATCCAAAAATTTGTTATAGCCCGTATGCATATAACCTTGTTTGCCGCTTTCTTCTTTCGCTTCCTTTTCCGCCACACTGTGTTTTACTTCCTGACCCCATAGAAACTTTATAAGCGCATCCATTTCTTCCTTTTGAATCTGGGGGAAACCGGTCATCATTCCCTTGCCGTTGGTAATAATTTCGACCACTTCTGTTTTTTCATTTCGCAACCGTAAATCCATCAACGAAGGGAATCCACTTGCGGCCAAACCTTTCCGATCTGCCTGATGGCAACTGACACAGTATTTTTGATAAGTGATCTCACCCAGAGGTGTATCTTCCGAAACCTCCTCCTGTCGACTTACTTGTAGATTCCAAGCCATTTCGTTGGAGTTGACATACAAAATTCCTTCTTCTGGGTCAGCTGCGGCTCCACCCCATTCAGCGGCTCCATCATAACCAGGCAACAAAAAACCCGGAGTCAAGTTGGGCGGGGCGTATTGGCGTTTATCCGAAGTGCTATAAAATTCCAACAACTCTTCTTTGTTTTCTGCAAACGGACTAATATCGGCTTCGGTCAAATCTTGTGATTGTCGGGCAAAGGGTTTCGGTTTGACTGGAATAGGTTGTGTGGGCCATGCTTTTTCCCCATCTAAGGCCGAAGAAGGTACTGGCACTTCTTCAATATCGAAAAGTGGCTCGCCGGTCATTCTATCAAAAACATAAACATATCCTTGCTTGGTCACTTGAGCCACTGCGGGAATTTTTTCCCCTCCACGCTCGACCTTCAAAAGATTGGGCGGTGCGGGTGGATCACGATCCCAAATGTCATGATGGGTAAACTGAAAATGCCAAAGGCGCTCACCCGTATTTGCATCTAAGGCCAACAAGCAATTGGCGTACAAGTTACTTCCTAATCGACTCCCGCCATAAAAATCTGGGGCAGCGGAACCCGTCGGGATATAGATAATTCCCGCTTCTTCGTCAACGGCCATACCGGCCCAATTGTTTGCCGCTCCTACTAAATCGCTTTTGTAAGCCTCCTTATTTTCCCAAGTATCATATCCATCCTCTCCCTGATGTGGTATAGTATGAAATATCCATTCCAGCTTTCCCGTGATTACATTGAACGCCATTACATCACCAGGTGCTGCACCAACTCCTTCAGACAAACGAAGCGGCATCACGATAAGATCTTTATAAATGGTTCCTGGTGTATTTGAAATCACGAACTTCTCTTTTGCGGATTCTGGCATTCCGGAACGCATATCGATTTTCCCATTATCGCCAAAGGTCGGAATCGGCTTTCCCGTAAGGGCATCTAAAGCAAAAAGATTAGGACCGCGGGTTACTAGAATGCGCTTGTCATTTTCCTTTTCCCAAAAAGACAGACCGCGGGAAGTGGAGTGCCACACTTTGACGGAATCCCCGAACTGCCAGATTTCTTTACCTGTTTCTGCATTCAAAGCAACCACCCGAAGTGCGGCTGTTACCCCATAAAGCATGCTGTCTACAACTAAAGGGTTCATTTGCATTTGGCCCCAATCGGGTGCTTCATAAGTCCATGCAACCTTCAATCCTTTGACATTTTCTTTGGTGATTTGTGAAAGAGTGGAGTAGTGGCTACGACCGGAATCGCCCAAATAGGACGACCAGGTTCTGTATTCCGAATTTGGTCGATTTTTTTCTTCCGTTGAGTTACAACCCAAAAAGAGCAATGAGAAAACCAGAATGAGACGCTTGTATTTCCAAAAAACCATTGCCTTGAAAAATGTTTGTTTTAAAAGTAATTAAAAATACCTTTTCAAAATCGACATGACAGCACCTTTATAAGTAGTACCGAATAGATTTAAGTGGACCAAAAGATAGTAAAGCTGATAAATGTCGGTCCGTTCTTTTTCTAAAGGGGTGGTTGGAATATGCTCACTATATGCAGCATAAAACTCTTCACCGAAACCACCAAAAAGCTTGGTCATTGCTAAATCCACCTCGTTGTGGCCATAGTATACTGCTGGGTCGATAAGAAAGGGAGTGCCAGCTTCTGAAATAAGGAAATTGCCACTCCACAAATCACCATGCAGTAAAGATGGTCTTACTTTTGGAAATGTAAGTGCACAAGTTTTTTGAAGTGCTGATTCCGATGGAATTTCATTCGGGGAAAGTAAATCGGCATCCACGGCCATTCTGAATTGCGGAAGCAATCGTTCTTGAACATAAAAATCCGCCCAGCTGGAATGTTTATTATTCGGTTGCGGAAGGTTTCCGATGAAATTACTTGCCTCCCATCCAAAAGTTTCTGCAGAAGATAATTTATGAAGTGCTGCGAGTTGGTGCCCCAGAAGTGTCATCTCTTTTGAGGACGGCTTTTTTGACTCGATGTGTTCCATGATTAAAAAACCACCGGTTTCTAGCTTTTCACATAGTAAGATTTTTGGTGTGGCCATCGTTTTCGTTTGAGCTATGGCCTCCAAACCTGCCTTTTCCGTCCGGAACATATCAAACGCCGACGGATTAGGATTTACTTTACAAAAAAAGCGCTCGCTTTCGGTAGTTAACAAATAAGCCTTCGAAATATCGCCACCTGAAACCGGTTGAGCCTGTTCGATTTTAATGCAGAGCAAGTATTCGATATGGGCTTTAAGGTCTTTGTTCATTGACGTTTAAATCTCGAAACGCATTTTATATCGGGCAATCCGAAACCCTTTCTTCATTACTTCTCTCGATTGTTCGCTTTCAGGATTCAATAGCGGATTGGTATGGTTAAAATGAATAAAATGGATTTTTTTCTTCTCTGAATGAGGTAAATTTTTAAAAAGCTCCATACTCTCAATTACAAATGGATGTGGAATCTCGGAAATATCGCGGTTGTTAATTTCCTCTGCGTCATAGAAAGTGGCATCTAAAAAAGCATAGTCGACCTTAGCAATTTCGGAAACAATATTACTTTCCCATTTTTCCCATTTGTCAATATCGGGAATGAACAATGCTTTTTTGTTGGGCCCAAATACCTTATAGCCCACAGTTTCTGAGTACTCATCGCGATGTGGCACGGTGAACGGAATTACTTTAAGTTGTTCCGTCAGCTGAGCTTCTTGCCTATTTGTGAGGGATTTTAGCCTGATGTTATTGTCATTCACCAATTGGCCCCAAGGTCCGTTCTTTTCCAGAAAACCTTTCATTTTGGGCATTGCATACACAGGCACTTCATTTACATTTGTGGCTTCCTTACCCAAATACATGAGCCCCGTGTAGTGGCCAATATGTGCATGCGTCAAAAATATCCCGTTCGGTATTTCAAAAGCATCCCATGAAGCGGAGCTCTTCAATATTTTGACTTGTTCGGTTATATCGGGAGTCGCCTCAAGAAGAAATGTTTTTTGTGCTACGGGATCGACAAGCCCAAGAGAAACGACTTTTCTACTAGCATCAGGGTTTTGAAACAAGTTTGCGCAACAAGTTTTTTGACAAGCTATATGAGGTGAGCCGGCATCTTGTACCGTACCTAAAATGATCAAAGTGACCTTATATGAAATAGTTCTATTTAATTCGATTTTATCATTTTTCTCCCGGACTTGACCACAGGAAAAATTCGATGTCACAAGCAAGAAAATGAATATGCTATATTTTTTCAAAACGTAACTACTTATTGCTTTGTGAGAAAAGCACGAATATCTTGGGATAATTTAATCAAATCAGGCTGATGCGTGTACATCATATGGCCTGCTTCATAATAGGTCATTTCGACACGCTCAGTAGCAATACCGTTGCGGGCAAAGGTATACTCGGCATCAAAAAAAGGAGTTATTAAATCATAATAACCACTGGCAACCATCACTTTCATTGCGGGGTTTCTTCTCATGGTCTCACCCAAATGTGGAGCTGTGTTCACTGGCATCGGTTCCCAATATTGACCGTCTGGCACCGTTCTCCAGCGCCAATTACTACCTCCACCGGAAGTAATATAGGGCCGGTCCATTTTGACTTTCAGTTCGGAAGCAAAATAATGGTTCAAAGCGGCAGTATAGGCCGAGCTGATTTGATAGCTTGCGGGGTCTCCCAAATGCGGACGCTCGGAAACCTTGTCGACTTCATCACCCATAAATCGACCGTCTAAGCGACCCACGGCCAGCCCTTTATCTTCCAAAAGTTTCTTTTGAAAACGCCCCATGAGAATGCGAAGGTTAGAATGCAGTATGTACTTTTTATCAAGGCCTGTGAAATAACTCAGTTTTTCGGCAATAGCTTCTTTCTCGACTTTACTTAAAAGATTTCCTTTATAAAGAGCCGTAGTGTAGGTTTCATAAGTGAATTTTCGACACTCTTCTACAAAATCTTCCAATGTCTTGCCTTGACCTGCTTTTTTATGATACCAAGCCGTAGCGGCCATGCTGGGCAAATAAGTGATGTACGAGGTCATGTTGTGATGAACCGATGTAGATCCGGCATAATCCAAGGCCTGCGAAATCAGAATCATTCCATTCAATGCCATGTTCTGACCAGAGCCTTCTAAAGCCTTTCCTAAATAGGCCGCGCGTGTTGTACCATAGCTTTCACCTGCGAGATATTTAGGCGAAAACCAACGTTCGTTCTCGGTCACCCATTTTCGAATGAATTGGGCAAAGGAATCCACATCTTCTTTTAGGCCGTAAAAATCCTTGCCTTTACCCTTTCCCACTAAGCGGCTGTAACCTGTGCCAACAGGGTCTATGAACACCAAGTCGGTAAGGTCAAGTAATCCATGCTCGTTTTTGACAAGAGTATAGGGTGCGGCACCATCATCCTGTTTCGCATCGGAATCTACCTTTACTACCTTCGGACCGAAAAAGCCCATATGCAACCACATAGAGGCGGAGCCCGGACCACCGTTGAAAACAAAAGTTACAGGCCTTTTGGTAACATCTCTCACTGAGTTTTTGGTATAGGCGACTGACCAAAATGTAGCAATGGAGTCACCCTCCTTATTGATCAAAAAGGTTTCTTTGGCGGTGGCAGTGAAGCTGACTGCTTTACCACCGAACATGCCCTGATGGTTGGTCACAAAGGATTTTGATTTTGGTATGGGCCTGATTTCTTCTTTCTTTTCTTCTTTTTGAGCGGACAGTAAAAGTCCAATAAAAAGCAAGGCAGGCAATAGTAGTTTTTTCATGTATTGATTGATTTAATCTGATTTATACTTTTTCATTATATCCCTCAATTTCTTTTCATAGGCTTGGGCGTATTGTAGCATTCCTAAATCGGTAGGATGGGTGCCGTCGACAAAAGCATCATTGGAAAGGTTGATGTCCTCTTTAGAGAGCATTTGCAAGCTACTCCCTCTTGTTCTTTTTAGTTCAACATAAACTTCTAACATCCATTTATTCAATGTTTCATAAACCACTTTTCTAGAGCTGTCTACCAAGCCATCTGAATATCCAGCGTGCTGTACTAGCAAAATAGTAGAACTTGGGTGTTTTTCATAAATAGTTTCAACGCTCATTCGAATACGTTTCTTAATTTCTACTTCAGTATTTGTGTCGTTTGGGGAGAGGTTGGGCAGACAATCCAGTACGAAGACCAAGCCGTCGATTTCGTTGACCAAATCGATTACTTGGGGCTCTAATCTTCCATTTCCGGAAAAACCTAGATTTATCACAGGATGGTCCAGCGTTCGCGTCAATATGTTCGTCCAGGCCATTCCTGGGCGAGAGGCGCAGGCACCCTGCATTATGGACGTGCCATAGGTTACGATAGGCTTTTCCGTTCGTACAGGTAGTATTTTAAATGTGGATTTCTTATTCGTAGCTATTCTTAGATTTTTGATGTTGTTGTAAAGCGGAAATAGTATTTGATGTTCCCTTACGCCTTTCGCTAATCCATCTATGGAAAATACATAGCGGATGGTATCATTGAAATTAAATTTACCACGAACCCAAAGCCATTCCGTTTCGTTCTTTACATAAAGGTCGATCCCGCTAACGCCAGTGGCAGGCATGTGATGCATTGATAGATTGCCATCTACCTGATATTCAATGATAAGCGAATCGGAATCAGTATCAAACCGCATGCCTAACCCAGCCGAATTTCTTGAAAGCGACAAAACGGCATCGCGCACCGTTTTTTCGGCTTTATCAGGCAAGCGATTAAAACCAATATTTGACCAACCCTGACCTTCAAATTTGGTTTTTTCTGAGGCTATTTCATGCCAAACATAATCGTTCTGACCTTGAGCCGAAAGTTTGCAAACACAACAGCAAAAAATCAAAAGCATGCTATTTATAACTTTCATGCTCAAGTTCTTCATATGATAATTTTTGGTCTTGATTCTTAAAAACTATTTCCCGCGCACTTCCCGTTCACCTGTATGATCTACCCCTTGTGAACGTTCCAACTCAATCATAGCCTTAGGTCTAAAATTGGTAATCAAAGCGCGACGGTTATCATCGGTCGAATTCCCACGGCTGTAATGCAAAGTACCTCCTTGATGAAAAACACAGGAGCCTGGTTGTAGTGGAATAAAGACTGAGTTTTCTTCACTTCCTTTACATTTCAAGGCACCTTTGTTGCCAGTTTGTTCATGGGGCAGAATAGGCGAAAGATGTGATTTTGGAGTATACCACATACAACCATTTTCTTTATAGGCATGGTCAATAGCGACCCAGCAGCTTGCAGCGCGCTTATCAGGCATTTCTATCCAATAGGCGGCATCTTGATGCCAAGGAGTAATGGTATTGGTGTGTGGGGCTTTGTTGATAAGCATATCAAAATCGAGTTCAATATCCTCACCCATCAAAACCTTCGCGATTTCCAGAGATTTTTGATGGATTGGTTTCTGCAATAATTCGGGAACCACTTTGCTTGGAACCATTATCTGGGTGATCTTTTCCTTTTTTCCATCGCCACCCGAAAGATCTGAACGGAACCGCGAAGCATCAATACGATTATCCAAAAAAGAGTCATAAAGGTCGCTATAGTAGCCGACTTCGGATTCGGTAAGAAGATTTTGGACGACAACATACCCTTCTTTTTCGAAAAAGGATTTTTGTTCTGGAGATAACATGGTTCATCTTTTTAATTCAAATGAAAGGTAAAGAATATTTCATTTTTATGTGCATGATGGATCCAGCATTCTACCGATTGCGATAATATTGGTTAGATTTATATAGAATAGCCAATCAAAACCTTTAGTATGTCACAATTAGCAGCAAATGTTTCTAAACGCCTCTTTTCGTTAGATGTGTTTCGTGGACTGACAATGTTCTTATTAGTGGCTGAGGCGGCAGGATTTCATCATAGTTTTACAGAAATGACCGAAAGCACTATGTTTTCTGGCCTTGCCCATCAATTACAGCACCACCCTTGGAACGGCCTGAGGTTTTGGGACCTGATTCAACCCTTTTTCATGTTCATTGTAGGGGTAGCCATGCCATTTTCGCTTCGCAAGCGTTTAGTGAGCCAAACAAAAGGTCAAGTCACCAATCATATTTTAAGACGTTGTTTCTTGCTTTTTGCTTTTGGAGTACTCTTGCACTGTGTCTATAGTCATGCCCTTGTTTGGGAGCTTTGGAACGTTTTGGTACAATTGGCGTTTACGATTTTGATTGCTTATGCAATCATGAAGCTTCCTCATAGAACACAAATTGCGATTTCAATAGCCTTGTTGGTGCTGACAGAAATATTATATCGAGTTTATAACCCTGAATCGCCTTATGCACAGGGCCACAATAGTTTTGGTTCATGGGTTGATATGTTGACGATGGGGAAAATTAATGAGGGATACTGGGTATTTGTCAATTTCATACCAACAGCTGCACATACGATTTGGGGTGTAATTTGCGGTCAGACGCTGCTAAACCACAAATCACACAAAGAAAAACTAAAACCTTTTCTGATTTGGGGAGCGGCTATCTCGGTTTTAGGGTTTGCTATGGATTGGCTCAATATTACACCGATCATTAAAAGAATTGCCACTTCGTCTTTTACATTGGCCTCAGGAGGAATCGCCATATTGACCCTGACGTTCTTTTATTGGGCGATAGATGTCAAGAACAATCACAGCAAATGGCTCAAGATTTTCGCTGTTGTAGGAACTAATTCGATTTTTATATACCTTTTTGCGGAAACAGTTGGGGTGCAATGGTTCCGTGATTTTGGGATGATTTGGTCGAACGGTCTCTTAAGTCCGTTGGGACTTTCAGAACCTCTAATTGCAGTCTTAAATTCACTCTTCGTCCTCTTTATCTTTTGGTATATCACTTATTTCTTGGATAAACACAAGGTTTATTTCAAAGTGTAGAAGTTGCCAATGGAAACTTAAGCCTTCCGACCATGCGGTCGGTTTTTTGAGTGAGGTTTCAGTTGAGAACTTAACTTTTAACGGATATATTGAAGCAGAAATCGGATGATAGTACCATTTTTAGATGCGTTATCGACGAAAGAATGCCTTTACAGACTAATTAGTTTGTTATCCTACTATTAATTTTTCATTATAATCTGCCCCATAGCGCGAACTACTTCGTTATTTTATCAGCGTTTTCCAAGTAAATGGCATTTTCCAATTCCTTGGCTAGTTTTTCAAAGAATAATTGTTCAGCTCTGAATTGCCAATCAAAATTTACCGATTGATTAGCCATATGGTGATGGTGGTCTTGATCTAACACGTAATTGTTCGGTTTTTTAAGAATTCTAATTTTAGCATAAACTGACTCAAGATTATCTCGAATAGTTTTGAACTCATTTTGTAGGCTTCTGAGTCGCTTTATGGATTCCAGTTTTTCCGTTGGGGTTTTTGAATTATCATAAGTTTTCAAAGCCAGCAGTATTTTTGGAGTGAACCCTGCCACATTATTGACCTGTTCATACACCTCAAGCGAATAGTGATTTCGAGCTGTTTTTGATTTCATGCTAGTGATTTTTTCGGCAATACTATCCGTACTTCTGGCAAATTGCTCGGCTTTTGAGAGCCGTTCCTTGTATTTTTCGGTCCATTCACCCATATTGTTAGGGTCGGGAAGGTCAATTACACCCTTCTCCGTAGCGTTTTCCATCGTCGCTAGATAATTTCTATGGTCTCCTTGTAATAGTGCATTTTTCCAAAAAGCCACAGGTTTTTCCAATTCATCTATAAAGGCAAAGGAAGAATCAGCCAGCATATTTGAAAACTCACGTTGGCGATAGGCCGATTTTATTTCAGCTTTACTCCGTTTATCTCCGGACCAGGTATATTCGGAAAAAGCAACGATTCCTCTTGTATACAATTCAAAATGCGGTGAATCATCATCCCATAATGTCAATAATAGCCCATTTGTACCACTTTCTATTGAGTTGACCGCAAAGGTTTTGATTGCCTCCATATTGCTTTCTTCTTGAGGCATGAGGGTCCAACGGGTTTGACCAGCGGTTGCCCCCATAACGGCCAAACCGTTACTTTCAAACCATTCCATGGCTTTGGTGTTTCCAATGGCTTCAGGCGAACTATAGTTCCAACGCATATAAATACAGTTCTTTGGAAATCTATCCAAGAAAGCAAGGAGCTTATGTTCATTTTGTTTCCAAATACTATCAACCTCTTTTTGGGTGAGTTCGGGTTGAAACATAGGACGATACACATCGGCTTGTTTTAGGGGCATATCGTCCCAGAAAATAGGAACACGATGATGCTTTTCAGCAAATTCACTGACCTTGCCTAGCCAGATGAGTTGCAGTTCTAATGCCGACATGCCACTATCTCTTCCTGTGGTGTGTACTTCATCTCCCCCCACATGTAAGTATTTTCCATTTGGAGTTGCTTCTATGGCGTCTAGATAAAGATCAAATTGTACTTCATACGTTTTCGGGTCCAATGGATTAAAGGCCCAATCACTTTCCGGATTATCGCGGAGCGACTGATATTCTGGATGTTTTAAAATGAAAGAGGCATGCCCCAAACCTTGAATCAATGGACTAAAATCAATAAAACGGGCTTCCGCGTACTCACTAATCTTTTTCCATTCTGCTATGGACAATGCATCGGCCGAAGCAACTTTTGGTTGGCGTTCATATTTCAGTTTGTCTTCCATTTCGGCGATGATGCCGTTAATTTTGTAGCGCGCTAGCTTGTCGATCAGTTTGTAATAGTAATCGATTTTTTCCAAATGGTGTTTTACATCTAAATGTATGGCGCGATACCCTAATTCAGGAAAATCTTCAATACTGGTCAACGGAAGGTTTACGTTTTGTTCACAAACATCCTCCAGAAGCTGAGATAAGCTCATCAACCCATAAAATAAACCTTTCTCGTCTTTTCCGGTAATTGCTATTTTTTCTTCGGAGATGTTCAGTTGGTAGCCTTCGGGCTTTAAAACCATGGTCGTATCAATATCAAGAATGAGATCAGCTTTTGAAATTTCATCTGTTTCGCTTAGGGATTTTAATTGTTGGTCAAAAACAGGAAGCCAATCTTTTGTGTTATTATAATAGCTTTCTACATTCGAACAATTTAAATTGCTAGTGCCCGTAATTTCAAATTGCTGAGGTTGCGGAAGCAATATAAAATCACCTATATTCTTAGGTTTTTCTCCACAGGAAAATATAAGATTTATTAAAATGGACAAAAGGATGAAGTTTTTCATAGTATATTACGTCTAACAATCAATTCATTAGAAAGATATGAATCTATTTTCTACGACAAATGGAATTTCTAAAATTTCATTAGTAACCCTATTTATTTGTGGTTTCGGTTTTTTGGCCAATGCCCAAGAGGAAGATTGGCGAACCATGTTCTATGGTAAAGATTTGAGCGGGTGGACCACCAAGATCCATCACTATGAAGTTGGAGACAATCATGGCGATACTTTTCGAGTAGAGGATGAAATCATAAAAGTCAGATATGATAAGTACGAAGGGGATTTTAACGATCGTTTTGGGCATCTGTACTTTGACGAGCCGTATTCTTACTTCCACCTCTCGATGGAATATCGTTTTGTCGGCGAGCCTCACCCCGGCGCCCCTGTTTTCATAGTTCAGAACAGTGGTGTAATGTTCCACTCCCAAGACCCAAGAACAATGTTAAAAGAGCAGAACTGGCCCATTTCGGTTGAAATGCAGTTTTTAGGTGGCTTGGAAAAGGGAAAGGAACGCCCTACTGGCAATATGTGTTCGCCCGGCACCGATGTTGAATATGAAGGCAAAATCGACCCGAGACATTGTATCAGTTCTTCCTCCAAAACCTATTTTGGTGACCAATGGGTCAAGGCTGAATTGATTGTTCGAGGAGATTCTTTGGTAACCCATATCATTAATGGAGAGACCGTTTTGGAATATACCAAACCTCGAGTTGGGGGAGAGGTAGTTAGTGGACACGACCCAAAGATGAAACCTGATGGAGAATTATTAAAAGAAGGTTTCATTGCCTTACAAAGCGAGGGCCAACCGATTGACTTCCGAAATATCAAGATCAAGAACCTTAAGGGCTGTATGAATCCCAAAGCCAAGAATTATAAGGACTACTTCGTGAAGTCGGATGGTGATACTTGTGTTTATGAATGAGTAGTGCTAGACCTTAGTCCCTTTTGCGTTTAAACCTTCAAACTAGCAAAGATTCAAACCAAATCCTCAGGATATTTTCCGCCAACCGTCCACCCACCATCTACCGGTATGGTTTGACCGTTGATATGGGTAGCTTCTTCTGATAATAGAAAAAGAACCGTTTTGGCAACATCTTCAGGCATGCCCACGCGTTCGTTGGGGTTTAGTTTGCTCCAAATACCCTCGTAATCGGGTTGCTCCTTTGCAGTACGTTCGGTTAGTGTGGCACCTGGCGCAACTGTATTTGCGGTAATTTGATGTTTGCCCAGAACATAGGCTAGATTTTTAGCCATCATTCGTAAGGCGGCTTTGGTCATGCCATAGGCAGTTAAGTGTTGGTATGCTTGAATGCCAACTTGTGAAGACATAAATACCATGCTGCCTCGATCTCCTTGTTTAATTATTTCCTTAGCGGCCCTTTGTGCTAGGAAAAAGGCTCCTTTGAGGTTGAGCTCGATTACTTTTTGAAAAGAATCAGGGGTGAACTCTAGAAAATCTCCGAAAAGTGTAATTCCGGCATTTGGCACGATAAAGTTCAGCTTTCCGAAATTATGCAGGGAAAAGTCCACTAAAGCATTGATGACAGCAACATCACTTACATCCCCAGCAAAGAATGAACAGCTGTTAGGGTATTCATCGTTGATTTTTTGCGCAGCAGACGCAGCTTTTTTGCTATCAATGTCATTCAACACTACTTTCGCCCCAGCTTTTGCCAAAATTTCGGCAATGGCATATCCGATGCCTTCACCGGCACCGGTAACTATTGCCACTTTATCTGTTATTCCGGAGTATTTCATTGGTTGTCGTTAAAATATTCGATGGGCGTCCCTTTTATATCACATTCATGGACAAACAATCCGCCACTAAAAGGAAAATCATGGAGTGTTTTTTCATCTAGTCCGCTTCTTGCGGTAGTAATAAACAAGGTTTGTAAATCTTTTCCACCAAAACAGCAAGAAGTAACATGGGGCGCCGGAACTTCTATTTTTGCTATTTCCTTCCCCGTTTTAGGATTCCATCTTCTTACACAATGACCGCCCCAATGGGCTACCCAGAGCATTTCTTCAGAATCGATACACATTCCGTCGGGACTTCCAAAGGAAGCGGGAACTCTTATTGCAGTTTTTCCGTTTGAAATAGATCCATTACTTAAATTAAAGGTAAAAGCTCGAATTTCAAAGGTGGGACTGTCTATATAATAAAACGTTTTTTTGTCCGATGTCCATGCCATTCCGTTTGAGACCGAGGTGTTCGGTAGTACTAATTCGGACTGTAGCGCTGGTGCTACCCTAAAAAAGTTGCCAGCTTGTGGAGCACATGTTTTATCCATGGTACCAACCCAAAAAGCACCATCAGGACCGACTTTACCATCATTAAAACGTAAATCAGAATCGGAGTTTTCCAAAACCCCAAGCTTAATCAATTCTTCTGTTTCCAAATCAAATGAAGTCAGACCTTTTTCCATGGCCAAAAGCAAAATTCCTTCTTGGGCGGGTACGGCTGCACCTATCATTTCATCAAAATACCATTTTCTATTTTCGCCTGATAGAGGATTGTGTTGGTGCAACTTATAGCCTTCGATATCGACCCAAAACAAGCATTGTTTCCTATAATCCCAAACTGGACCTTCGCCAAGAACTGCTTTTGCATCGAATAATAAATTAGCATTTCTCCCCATAAATTTAGACATTCAAGCATATAAAAACAGCACTTAAATATAAGATTATGAAACAGGTTTTGACAATTTTAGGCATGTTTTGTTTCGTTCAGTTTAGCATATCGCAGAGCGATACTGTTCCAAAAACAGAATTTACCAGAATGTATCTTCCGGTTTGGGAGGAAGCAGTTCGGCATTGTTTAGAAGTAGCTAAGGCTATGCCAGAAGACCTATATTCATATCAGCCCACCGAAGTCAGTAAGACCTTCGCTGAACAAATGGTGCATATTGCCGCTTCTACGAAACTATTGACGCAGCGTTATGTTGAAGGAATGGAAGTCAAACCAAGCACACCTAACGCCTCTGAAATGAACAAAGCGGCCATTTTAGAATTATTGGAAAGCAGCTTTAGCTATACGAAAAGAGTTGTGCAAACAGTTGATCAAAAACAGCTGGATGAGACCTGCAAAATGTACCATAGCGGAAATGTGGTCAGCCGGGCATTTGCACTTTTTTATGTACAGGATCATATGGCAAATCACAGAGCAAAATCGAACCTGTATTTACGAATAAACGGGATTGAACCTCCAGAATATACATGGTAAACTACTGTAAGATGTCTTGGTATTTTACAGTATTCCCTAAAAGCTCGGTCGCGGCTAAAATGGCATCATCATTTGTGAGATAGTAGTTATAAAGCCCATCTCTATAGAAATAACGCTTTACGATTTCATCTTCCAATTTGTTTTGAATCTCTTTCTGATGAGTTTCCAGAGCCGTTGTTTTACTGTCTTCAATATCCGCCAATAAAGTTTTGAAATCCATCTCAATGGCCTCATTAAAAATCACTTCTTCGCGATTAGTCATGGCCTCCTTCAAGATCTTTTCTGTCTTAGTTTCAAAAGTGAAATCACTTATAGAAACGAAGGCTTTGAATTTTTGAAAATCACCGTCAGTAAAGTTAAACGAACTTAAATTTTCCAATTTGTTCTTGTAGTAGTAATCCGTTGCATAATCGAAGATGACATTGTTGTTCAGCAGGGCAGTAGTCAAAGGGTTCGCCTTTACAGCAGTGATTTCAATATCTGGTAAAACGCCGCCACCGTCTTGTACTTTTCTTCCATTTCGGGTTTTGAATTCGTTGAAATCAGTATTTCGAACCGCATTGTTGTTTTCATCACGGTTCCAATAGTCCAAAGATTGAATACATCTTCCCGAGGGGGTGAAGTATCTCGATATGGTAACTTTTAATTGCGTGCCATAGGTCAATTTCATAGGGCGTTGCACAAGTCCCTTGCCAAAACTTCGCGCACCCATCACAACGGCACGATCTAGGTCTTGCAAACTGCCCGAAACGATTTCACTTGCCGAGGCACTACTGCCATTGACGAGAACCACTAAAGGAATATCCGTATCTACAGCTTTGTTTTTCGTTTTGTATTCGCGATTGAATTTCTTCACTTTAGATTTGGTAGTAACAATCAACTCTCCCTTAGGAACGAATAAGTTGGTCACATTTATCGCTTCGGAAAGTAAACCGCCGGGGTTACCTCTTAAATCTAGAATGATTTTTTCGGCGCCTTTTCCCTTTAAATCAATTAAGGCATCTTTGGTTTGACCCGATGCTTTTTCGTTGAATTTAGCCAAAACAATATAGCCTGTTTTGTCATCGACCATATTGTAAAAAGGCACCGCATCAACTTCTACCGCAGCCCTGGTAATCGTAGTGGTCTTGGTTTCTCCTTGACGTTTATATGTAACAGCTACGGAGGTGTTATTAGCACCTTTGAGCAATTCGCTAGCATTATCATCGAAGTCTGAAACGCTGATATCGCCTATTTTTATGATTTCATCCCCTGCTTTTAAACCGGCCTTATCCGCAGGATAGTCCTTGTAAGGTTCGATAATCAATAGTCTATCCTTGTATGAGCGTACGGTAGCGCCAATTCCTGAATACTCCCCAGCGTTATTGATGCGGTATTCCTCAACGTCTTGTTCGTTCAAGAATTTAGTGTAAGGATCTAAATCGTCAAGCATGTTCTTGATGGCGGTATCCATTAATTCCGCAGGATTTGTCTCATCTACATAGTTCATATTCAACTCCTTGAATAAGGTGGTGAAGATTTCTATTTGTTTTGCTATTTCGAAGAAATCACTCTTAAAACTGCTTCCGACGATCAAGAACATTACGGCAATTACCGGAATCAAAACTCGTTTTTTCAAAATGCTATTCATAATTGATTTTTTTATTGAATTTATCCAACACCGATTTCATTTGAAGGCTAACCTGATCAAAGGTTGGTATTTCCTTCCCAAGATATAAAAACAGGAACGCAAAAGTTCCCTCACTATTGTTAAAAACCAGGGCTTTGTTCAAACGATAGCTCTCACGCAACAAACGTTTGATGCGGTTTCGTTTTACGGCACTTTTAAAGTTTTTTTTTGGTACGGATACCCCTGCTTGAACAATAACATCGAAAGGAAGTTCCGTTTTTAAATAGATAAGCTTTATCGGATAACTTGAAACACTCTTGCCTTCTAAAAAAAGCTGTTCGATTAGCTTTTTGCTCTTTAATTTTTCTTTTTTTGGGAAGGTTGACCGCATAACAGGGCAAAATTACATATAAACCGACAGTTTCACTTCATGACATTTGTCATAGTTCTTGCGACCTGGTGCGTTTAATTTAGAGGAATTCCCCCTTGCCGTCAGGTAAGGACTCTGTAAAATGACTCATTATGGGAGAATTAAAAGTAGAGAAATTAACAAGCAGCACCGCTAAAGTAGAATACATCAACCAGTTGCTCAACGACCTTGAGGCTTTAGAAGTAATGCTCGAAAAGGGACTGTTCGAAAAAGATACCATCCGTATTGGGGCGGAACAAGAATTTTGTTTAGTTGACTCCAAATGGGAACCTTCCAATAAGGCCATGCAACTTTTAGAGGCTATTGACGATGATCATTTTACAACTGAAATAGCCCTATACAATCTTGAGGCGAACCTTGATCCGTTGGAGCTTACCGGTGAGTGTTTTTCAATCTTACATCAGCAATTAAATGGACTCTTGAAAAAGGCAAAAACGGAGGCGGCCAAGCAAAACCTAAAAATATTACTGACAGGTATCTTGCCAACGATTGATTCGAGGCACCTTAAAACTTCTTACATGACCCCGATTAAGCGGTATAAGGTCTTAAATCAGATTATCTGTGATTTACGTGGTGAAGATCTAGAACTACATATTAAAGGGGTTGATGAAATTAATTTGCATCACGATTCCATTCTCTTTGAAGGGTGCAACACTAGTTTTCAGGGGCACCTACAATTGGATGTTGATGACTTCGCAAACAGTTATAATTGGGCCCAGGCTATTGCCGGCCCCATACTATCAATATGTGCCAATTCACCTATATTGATGGGTAAGGAGCTCTGGCAAGAATCTCGAATAGCACTCTTTACGCAAAGTGTAGACACCCGGGCGAGCACCTATACGCTCAATGAGCGTGACGCCCGTGTAGGTTATGGAAAGAACTGGGCCCAAGGTTCAATCGTTGACTTCTATCGAGATAGTGTTGTAAATTTCAAAAGTTGGATAACCGGGGATCTGAAGACCGATAGCTTGAACGAATTGAACAGTGGCAACATACCAAAATTGAAAGCACTACAGCTTCATAACGGAACAGTATATAAGTGGAACAGGCTCTGCTATGGCATAACCGATGGAAAGCCCCATGTTCGTATCGAGAATCGATACCTGCCATCGGGTCCGACAACAAATGATGAAATTGCCAATTTAATGTTTTGGGTGGGCGTTATGAGAGGACGCCCGAAACAATTTGACAACATTCATGAAAAAATGGATTTTAAAGATGCCAAAAGTAATTTTTACAACGCCGCCAGATATGGCACCGCAGCACAGTTTTATTGGAACGGCTTACTAGTTCCGTGTCAAGAACTATTGCTAGATCAGTTTTTACCGATGGCTTACAGAGGCCTTTACCGTATGAAAGTCAAACCGAAGGATGTTGAAAAATATTTGGGAATAATTGAAAACCGGATACGCGGAAGAAACGGCTCACGCTGGATTGTTGAGAGCCTAAGAAAGCTAAGTGAGAATCATAAATCTTCTGAAGCATTGCGTATTTTGACAGCATGCATGCATGAAAATGAACAAAAAGGATATGCCATAGATGCGTGGCAATTAGCCAGGGGATACGAATATGTGCCCAAAGAGCAAGATAAAATGGTACGCCATTATATGAATACAAAAATCATTACCGCACAACAATACGACAGCGCAGCGCTAGTTTTAAAAATGATGCAATGGAAGGGTATTCATCATGTACCTATCGTTGATTCTCATTTCGATTTGGTAGGCTTGCTTACATGGACCGATGTGACAAAGTATTTGGAAAACCCAAAAGAACTTCAAATAGCGATTAAAGATATTATGCGCAAGAAGTTGATAACAACTACTCCAGAGACCACCATCATGAAAGCCAAGCAAATCATGCTTCAGCAACAGATTAATTGCCTCCCGGTTGTTGAAGGAAAAAAACTTATGGGCATTATCACGACTAAAGATCTTTAAAAAATGCTCCAATCATTGGAAAAGCCGACTAAGGTTTCAAATAACGCACGTTTTATCGGGAGTATCGAGGGAATAACAAAAGGCCCAACCGTGGTTTTCTTCGGAGGAATACACGGCAACGAACCTGCAGGGGTAAAAGCCTTGGAGCATGTTTTTTCAATTTTGAACAAATCGGACTTGGAAATTAAAGGAGCTATTTTTGGTATTCGAGGAAATATACCTGCATTACTTCAAAAAAAGCGCTACATCAAAAACGACTTAAACCGTCTTTGGTCTGTCGAACAAATAACGGAGATTGTAAAAAAAGATAAAGGTAAGTTATCTCTTGAGGAAAAAGAGCTAATGGAAATCAAGCAAATTATCGAGGACATTTTATTAACTCAGTCACCTCCGTTTTACTTTATTGATTTTCATACCACTTCAAGCAAGACCTTGCCCTTTATTACCATTAATGATGCTTTGATCAATCGTAAGTTTTCTCGACAATTTCCTGTACCGATAATTTTAGGAATTGAAGAGTATTTGGAAGGACCGCTTTTGAGCCGAATGAACCAATTGGGCTATGTATCCCTAGGGTTTGAATCTGGGCAGCATGAAGAAGAGGATGCCGTAGCCTGTAGTATTGACTTTTTTTGGTTGACGCTGGCTTTTACTAAGCTCTTGGATATAAAGCAAATCACTGATTTTGATTACCACTACAAACACTTGACCACAGCAGCTAATGAGAATTCAAATTTTTACGAAGTTATTCATCGTCAAGAACTGAACACTAGCGATAGCTTCCGTATGGAATCTGGTTTCACAAGTTTTCAAAAAGTTAACAAAGGAATACTATTGGCTACTCAGAACGAAAACAAGGTCCATGCTAAAAAGAATACCATTTTATTCATGCCCTTATATCAAAAACAGGGCGCGGAAGGCTTCTTTTTGATTAAGCACACGCCGCTTTGGGCATTGAGACTCTCGTCAGTACTTCGTAAAAGCAAGCTGGATAGTATGCTGACGCTACTTCCTGGGATACATTGGAGCAACTCAAAAAAAGAAAGTCTCTTAGTCAACCTAAAGGTAGCACGCTTTTTTACCAAATCCTTTTTTCACTTACTTGGGTATCGCAATCGACAAATTGATCAAACCCATATGGTCATGCATAACCGTGAACGTACCGCAAAGAACGAAATGTACCGCAAAGAAGCTTGGTACTAACAAGCGTTGTTTAATCTTTTGGCATTACCTTCGGTTCCCAAACATTATTTTCACCATTAACATCCGCCATTAATAGTGAAGGATCAATCATAACTGCTTTGATATCTTCTAAAGGGCGGTCAATGGAGAATCCATAGTTAGGGTTTGTCCATGGCCAATCTTCTAGAACCGTTCTTTTCAGGTTTGGATAAGGATTGTCTTTTTCACCGCGCATCATCCTTAAAGGCGCATAATATGTTTCTTGAGTGCCATCATTGTAGACTACTAAAACATCTATGGGCATAGGCATTAACCCAATCCGTTCCATGGCTATTTTAGTAGTGTTTCCTTCGGCAACTACCTCTTTAATGCCATAATCGATAGTGTTGGTAGTTTGTGTCCAATCCATCAAATACCAATCCAATTCCATTCCAGAAACTTTTTCAGAGGTACGTTTGATATCGTTTGGCACGGGGTGCTTGAACTTGAAGTCGTTGTAGTAAATGCGAATGGTTTCCATCAACTTGTCTTGACCGATTACATAACCCAATTGGGACAAGAAGATAGCTCCTTTACTGTATGCAGAAATACCGTATGGAGTATTGGAATCATACCTATCGGCATGGGTAGTTTGTGGCTGTTCTTTTCCAGAATTGACTAGATAGTAATAACCTTTGTACGAATTCTCAAAAGGATTTTCCTTGTTTTGCTCTCGAATTTCATTGCTACAAAGCGCTGAAATAAATGAAGTAAAACCTTCGTCCATCCATTCATGTTTGGCTTCATTAGTAGCCAAAACGTGCTGAAACCATGAATGTGCAAGTTCATGAATCATAGTGCCGATAACGCTTCCTGGCTTGTCTCCACCTGTTATTAAGGTTGCCATAGCATATTCCATTCCTCCATCTCCACCTTGAATTACGGAATATTGGTCATAAGGATAGGGACCGATATTTTTATTGAAAAAGGTCATGGCCTTTTCGGTCAATGGCTGAACGGCCTTCCAGGTTTCGGCAAATTTAGGATCGTTCTTGTACAGGAAGTGAAGTGTTGGACCACCCTCCATTTGCAAGGTATCGTGAACATATTCCGGATCCGCGGCCCACATAAAGTCGTGCACCATGGGCGCTTTAAAGTGCCAGGTCAACGTTTTGCCCTTTGGCTTTTTAACCTTTGTTCCGGCCACCTCATAACCATGACCGATTTCTTGGGGATTTTGTAAATAGCCAGTTCCTCCAACAATATAATCTTTGTCGATCGTCAGTTTAACATCAAAATCGCCCCAAACACCATGAAATTCGCGGGCGATATACGGATCCGCATGCCAGCCTTCAAAATCGTATTCTGCCAATTTCGGATACCACTGACTCATGGAGAGTGCTACGCCGTCTTTATTATTTCTGCCCGAACGACGTATTTGAACTGGAACCTGCCCCTTAAATTCCATCTCAAAAGTAGTTTTGCCACCTGAAGGAATCGGTTTTGCCAATTCGACCACTAGAACGGTGCCCTCTTCATTGAACTGTACGTCCACAGCATCTTGCTTTAGCGAAGTTGGATGTAAATAACCGATTTCGCTTTCCGTTAAATCGGCAATTCTACTTGACTTGTCTTCATTGGTCATTCTACCGTCGGGGTCGGCAATGTTCTGCAGGCGCATATCCATTTCACTCCCTGGTTGAAAAGCATTGAAATATAGGTGATAATAAACCCTTTTTAATTTATCTGGGGAATTGTTGGTATATATGAGTTTTTGAGTACCCGAGAATTGAAAGTTTTCGACATTCACGTCCACTTCCATGGTGTAATCGACATGTTGTTGCCAATAGGACGTGTTTTGGGCAAAGCTTAATGTTGAGATGAACAGTATTAGCAGGGCTACTTTTTTCATTTAAAAAACTTTTTGGAAAATTATAGTTGAATTTTTCCGGCCGCAACACTTTCTGCCATGATTAAGGCATTATAGGCGTTCACAATTCGTCCGGAGGTTGAAATATCATCCAAGGTCGCAGTTTTACCAGGCTCGCCTCCTAAGATAACTTTCGCCTTAATGGGAAGCCCGGATTTCATTATGATCTTTTTGACCTGAGGAGCTGTTAATTTTGGGTTTTGAGACCAAATAAGAGCCGCCAAACCTGCAACCGCCGGAGCAGCCATTGAGGTGCCAGGTGAATACTCATAGGTATTCTGAGGATAAGTAGAATAGATATCCGTTCCTGGGGCAAAAACATCCACATTTATTTTCCCGTAATTGGAATAATCGGCTACCAAAGTAGAACCATACTTAGGATCTAGTGCTCCAACGGTAATGACATTATCGGCTATTTCTGGTCCGTTGTTTACTTGATCGTTTGGATAGTTGGGGTTGCTTGGGTCATCTAAATTTTCGCCATCATTACCGGCCGCATGAACAAAAAGTACATCTTTAGAAGCGGCATATTTAATAGCTTCGTATACCCATTCGGCATTTGGCGAGAATCCTTTTCCGAAACTACCGTTGATGATTTTGGCGCCATTATCAACCGCATACCGAATACCCAAAGCAATATCTTTATCGTATTCATCGCCGTTCGGTACGGCGCGAATGCTCATGATTTGTACGTTGTTTGCAACACCATTCACACCTTTACCATTGTTACGCTCTGCAGCGATGATTCCAGCCACGTGGGTTCCATGGCTTTCATCCATGCTGATGCTTTGAGGGTTTCCATTGCCATAGTCTCGATCATTCAAATCATAAGGGTCATCACCCACTACTTTTCTTCCGTCATAGTTCACATTGTAATTGTAATTGGCTTGATCAGAAAAATATTTGATTCCATCGTTCAATTCTTCGATAACTTCTGGAATACTATCTTTAAATGTATACATCTGTATCAAAACACTGATATGTTGCTGCAAGGTTGGGTCTTCCGTTTTTATACCCGAGACCTCCTTTTTGGTGTAGTCTTTTTTGCCCAGTTTTTTTTGAACTGCAGCATCCGCACTTTTAACCGCTTGGATGATTTGCTCATATTGCTGTTTGTTTTGAACCGCTTTTGAATAGCCCTCATCAACTTTTGCTTTTGCCTTTGCCTGCATCGCTGCATCGCCGATTTTAAGTTTTACAATACGGGCAGCTTCCAGTTGTTCGTTATACGAATCGCCAAGAAAATTCCATCCATGAATATCATCAACATAGCCGTTATTGTCGTTGTCTTTTCCGTCTCCCGCTCTTTCCCCTTTGTTCGTCCAAAGTACACCGTCGAGATCTTCATGTTTTAAGTCAATTCCCGAGTCAAGAACTGCTACGATTACCGTTTTTCCCTTTTTGTTTCCTATGATTTCTTTGTAGGCTTTGTCAACGCTCATACCAGGAATGGTATCGGAGACCAAATCTAGATGCCCCCAGTTCTTTTTCTCAGCTTCAGTGAGGTCGCTTATTTTTAAGGGTGTGGTATCGATATTTTCGATGGGCGTGGTAACCAAAGTAGTGGCGCCACATGCTGTAAACAATGCAGCCGCTGAAAATCCGAAAAAGGATTTAATAAATGAACGTGTCATAAAAGTTTAATATTTGAGTTAGTGTATGCTCTTAAAATAGGCCCCGGCATGGTCGGCCCTAAATGTTTCAACCGCACCGCGATCCGCCATCGTTACAAAACAAGTTTTTCCATCAGGGCCACCGAAAGCGATGTTCGATGGTTTTTTTCCTTTCAATCGTATCTCTTTAATCTGCTTTCCTTCAGGAGACAGCACAACTACCGTTCCCTTATCATATCGGGTGACATAGAGATTTCCGGCTTCGTCACAGCGCATACCATCCATTCCAAAGTCTGCAAAAATAAGAAATTTGGTTTTGTTTGTAATCTTGCCCTCTTCGGTGATATCGTATTTCCAGATATTGCGTTGTTCGGACTCATTTACGTATAGATTTTTTCCGTCTGGGCTTACCTCTATTCCGTTGGTTGTGCCCATACCATCTTCCAAAAGCACAATCTCTTTGAAGGCATTGACCATCCAAATACGACCGGTACTCTCAGCCCAATTCGGATCACTCAAATAAATCGTGCCGTTTGGGGCGATTGCCAAATCATTGGGTTGGTTCATAGTTGGATTATGTGCCCAAACCGTGACTTCTTTTGACCCTTTGGCCACGTGCAAAACGTTATGACCGATATAATCTGCGATGAACATATTACCTTTCTTATCAAAACGGATGCCATTACCAATACTCTCACCAGGAAGTTTGACAAAAATCGAACCCTCTCCACTTGTATCCACTTTTCCGATAGTGCCGTTCTCACCAAAGTTGACGGCATAGAGGTTTCCTTCCTTGTCGACAGCAGGGCCTTCAATACCTGATGTAAAAGTATTTTCGGGCGTAAAATCAACGCTTTGAAGATTTTGTGATTTACAGGAATTGAGCTGAAAAACAATTAAAATACCGATAAGTATATTGATGTTTAGTTTAATGGAAGAGTTCATCGAATCGAAATGTTTCTTTTAGGCGAACGCCTTTGTCTGTAGCTTGCAAGGTACAAATTTCATTGTGTGCGTCATGTTCGAAGAAAAGATAAAGGTCTTTTTCTACGGCAGTATTCATAAAAAGGTCTTTTTCCTTCAAGGTCAACAAAGGCCTTGTGTCATAACCCGTAAAATAGGGTACGGGAATATGCCCAACCGTCGGAACTAAATCGGCCGTAAACACCAAGGTCTTACCTTTATAACCGATATGCGGAATCATTTGTTTTTCAGTATGCCCGTCTACAAACAGAATAGCAAAACCCAGTTCAGAGTTATCCAAAAAGGTTTTTTGGTTTCGAGAAACGAACTTGAGTTGCCCACTTTCCTGCATTGGCAGTAGATTTTCTTTTAGAAAAGAGGCTTTTTCCCTAAGGTTGGGTTCTATGGCCCATTGCCAATGACTTTTATCTGTCCAAAAAGTGGCGTTTTTAAAAACTGGCTCATATCCTGTGCGATCTTTGTTCCATTGGATGCTTCCCCCACAATGGTCGAAGTGTAAATGCGTCATAAAAACATCGGTAATGTCATCTTTATGAAAACCGTGTTTTGCCAGAGATTTGTCTATAGAAAAATCCCCCCAACGGTAATAGTAACCGAAGAACTTATCGGATTGTTTATCGCCCATACCCGTATCAATTAAGATTAGCCGATTTCCATCTTCTATGAGCAAGCTTCGAGCGGCGATATCTATGAGGTTATTACTATCTGCAGGGTTGGTTCGTTGCCAAATGGTTTTTGGCACTACACCGAACATGGCGCCGCCATCAAGTTTAAAATTACCAGTTTCTATGGGATAGAGTTTCATAGCCGCTATTTGTTCTTTGCAAAATAAGAATTAGCAATGAGAGATGAAATCTTTAGCAGTCTATTATGCCATCTGGTATTTCTATTTCAGTTTACAGAACTGATTTCCAAAAACGAAATCAGCTAATCAAGAAATAGGCGAGTGATTTTAAGGGTATTTTCTCCGCTGAGACAAAAAGGTCTAATAAGGTTTGCTTTCTAATATAGTCTCTCTATTTCATTTCATTTAATAGCGTGGCTAATTCTTTCCCATAATCAAGGAAAGCAATGGTTTCATCGGTTCTTGCCAATTTGATTTTATCAAAAATGATAAGTGCTTCGCCATTACTTTCTAAATGATAAATCTGATGATTTTCGAAAAAGCGAATTATTTCATCTGTAAAAAAGGACCGAATTTCAGACTCTTCACTTCCCATAATCAGAAACTTTTTGGAAAAATCGGGATACATCTCAAAATCAATATCCTTATACCCTGTATAAGCCATGACTCGGTCAAATAGCCTTTCCAATACTCCTTCTTTTTCCATGGTGAAAATGGGTATTTTTTTGTTCAATTTTAAGACCATTAGTGTTGTACTAAAGGTTTCGGCCGTAAAAGCGGCACCTTCACTGTAGGTGACATCCGCAATTTCCCAAGACACATCCAAACCTTTAAATATTCCTTTGAGACAATTTGATTTACGTTCAATAGGCCTAATTTCAAAAAAGTGAAAACTCTTTAGGTACTTTGTGTTCCAATCTACTTGATGTGCAAATTCAAAATCTTTTTCATTTGCTAAATCTTGTAATCGCTTTTGCCTGGGCACTAATTTAGGGGAGGAACTGTTCAAAGAAATTTTCAAAGCTCTATTATGACTAGACGATGAAACATGCGAATCCAATCCTTTTATTATGACATTACCGCCCGTGTCCTTTTGTATTTTTAGGTAATCTACGATGTAATCCATATAGGTCATGCCAACCAATCTTGTTTCCGACAAATCGATATTGACATCTGCCCCAGAAGGAATTTGAGCCACTAATTTGTCGATTTTCAGGATGCCCAAAAAATTCGCAATCCCTTTAATGTTTAAATCGTAACTTCCATCTGGTCTCTTAACCAATTCTGAACCCGATTTATAGACCATCCTAAAAAACCGAGGTATGGAGACCCTAGCCAATAACATATGACTAAGCATGGCCAGTAATAATCCGCCAAGTAATCCAATTAGTAGATTTGTGTATAAGGTTAAAACCATCGTACCAACAAAGAATATGAGTTGCTCGGTTCCCTGACTGTACACTTGTTTAAAGACGGCAGGGGAAGCTAATTTAAACCCTGTATAAACGAGTAAAATAGCAAAAGCACAGAGCGGTACTTGCCTCATGATTGGACTTAGTACCACAATAAAAAGTAATAACAGCAGCCCTTGATACATATTTGACCACTTTGACTTCGCACCATTGTGGATGTTGACCGTACTTCGAATAATTACGGCAATAATTGGCAACCCCCCAATCAAACCAGCTGCAATGGTACTTAATCCAATGCCTGTCAAATCCTTATTCAAATCCGTTTTTCGCTTGTAAGGGTCAATTTTGTCAACTGCTTTAGCAATGGCCAGTGATTCAATGCTTGTTATGATTAAAATGGAAAATACGGTTGTCCAAAATTCAATGGTATTGATTTTACCAAAATTAGGATGCATTATTGAATCCATAATATTATCAGGAATATCTAATAATAACGCAGGCCCCACCTCATATGCCTTTCCAAAGAAGGAGAGTGTATGTTCGTCAAAGAAATTGAAAGCGTAAACAAACGGAATGGAAAGGGCAATTACCCACATTGGCGCAGGTAAAAAATGGAAAAACCGATAACTTATTTTAGAATGAAACAATAATAAAAGTAAACCGACCAGAGCGATTATTACGACAAACGGATTCGCTTGAGGTAGGAACAAAACGGCATCGATTAGGTTTTGTATGATGCTCGGACTATCAGAATGTGTGCCCATGGCAACATGTATTTGTTTGGCAAAAATGATAATTCCGATGGCCGCCAAAATTCCGTGAATAACTGAAGAATGGAAGATATCAGCTAGTCGACCTAATTTCAACAACCCCAATAAAACTTGAATAGCGCCTGAAACAACCACTGCCGCCAAAACATAATTAAAGGCTTGCCCCGAACCATCATCCATTAATGCAATACCCAAAAGTATGACGGCAATTACTCCTTTGGCCGGTCCGTTGACCGAGATATGTCCACCTCTGTAAAGTGTTGTTACAACACCACCAACAATTGCAGAAATGATACCTGACATCGCGGGTGCGCCCGCTGCTAAAGCAATGCCCAATGAAAGAGGCAGAGCAATGAGTGAGACACTAACAGCTGCTATTAAATCACTTTGCCAATTTTCAATTAAACCCTTGAACCCTTTTTTTGGTGTTATTTCCATTTATTTAATATTTGGGTTTATAAAATTTAAGATTTTGAATCTATTTCTCCTTGGCAGCATTTTTTCTCCAACATTTAGTAGCACTAGTTTGCCTCAAAAAAATGAGCAATTCGTATGGTTTCAAATACATTGACCCGAAGTGAAGGTGAAAATGTAAAGCCAAACGATATGGTCTTAAAACACTATATGATGCTCGCCATAAAGAGAGCGGGAAGATAGCATAATATTAATTAAGAAAACTTAGCGTTTTAGATTATAAATCTTAGTTTTAAAATGTTTATTTTTCGACTAAAGAGCTATATATGGTTGAGTTAGCTGGAATCATCATTTTAGGAATCGTAGCGCAATGGGTTGCATGGCGTTTGAAATTGCCGGCAATACTGCCCCTTATATTAATAGGTCTTTTGGTAGGCCCTATAGCTACATTGTTTACCGAAGATGGCGGAAAGTTAATAGAGCCGATTTGGAATGGTGAAAAAGGATTGTTCCCGGGGGAGGGGCTATATTACTTTGTTTCCCTTGCAATAAGTATTATACTTTTTGAAGGGGGACTGACACTTAAACGCTCGGAAATTAGAAATGTGGGGCCGGTAATTACCAAACTTATCACCTTAGGAAGTATAGTGACTTTCATTTGTGCCGGTATAGCGGCGCATTATATTTTCGGCCTGAACTGGCAAATATCCTTTCTGTTTTCAGCCTTGATCATTGTTACTGGCCCAACCGTTATTACTCCTATTTTAAGGAACATTCCGCTGAAAAAAGATGTTTCAGCGGTCTTGAAATGGGAAGGAATTTTGATTGATCCCATCGGTGCATTAGCAGCAGTATTAGTATTCGAATTTATTAGTGTCGGGGAAGGCCAAGGCTACACGCTAACGGCATTGATAGAGTTCGGGAAGATTTTACTTTTTGGTTTTACGTTTGGATTTACTTTTGCCCATGCGTTGGCGTTCGCCATAAAAAAGAATTTCATTCCCCATTATTTACTCAATGTAGTATCACTTTCCGTAGTGCTTTTAGTTTTTGTGGAGTCCGATATTTTTGCACATGAGTCAGGACTTCTGGCCGTTGTTGTTATGGGTATGGTCATGGGCAATATGAATTTGCCGAACATTAAAGAGTTACTTTATTTCAAGGAATCGTTGAGTGTGCTGTTGATATCGATTCTTTTCATTCTTTTGTCGGCCAATATCAACATTGCGGATCTGGAATTAATTGCCAACTGGAAAACCGTAGCATTGTTCGCAACTGTAGTTTTTGTAATTAGACCTTTGGGCGTCTTTCTAAGCGCCTCGGGATCTAATTTGAAGTTTAAGGAAAAACTTTTTATTGGATGGGTAGGTCCTCGCGGTATCGTAGCCGCCGGTATCGCTTCGCTTTTTGGTTCAAAACTCTTATTAAAAGGCGAACCGGGAGCCGAATACATTACCCCTTTGGTATTTATGATTGTATTGGGTACCGTACTTTTGAACGCCACTACAGCGCGGATGTTCGCAAAATTGGTCGGAGTGTTTCTAACCAAGTCGGAAGGTATTCTCATCATTGGCGCCTCCAAGGTTTCACGTTTGATCGGCAGCTATTTACAGGACAATAATCGTCATGTGGTATTGATCGATAACAATCGTATTAACATCGAAAAAGCGAAGAAACTCGGTTTGGAGGCTTTTAATGCCAATATCTATTCAGACTCGCTTTCGGATAATATTGAATTGAACGATGTGGGGTATTTAATGGCACTAACGGGGAATTCCGATATTAACAATTTTGCCATTAACAAGTTCCAAGACCAATTCGGTGAAAACGGCTCATTTCGTTTGGTAACCGCCGATGAAATGAGCAATCCTGAAAATAACCCAAAGGAGGGTCTCTTCTCACATACGGACGACTTCATTAAATTAATGGAAGCCGCTAGAAAGAATCCGTTAATTCATGAAATCGAATTGAAAGACCAAGAACATTATGAAGGTCTTATCGAAATTACTAAGGCCGACGAAGATATCATCCCTATCTTTCTAAAAACACCAGAAGGTGAACTAAAAATCATAACCTCGTTCAGTAAAGAGTTTACTGATATTCAAGAAGGGCATCAACTAGTGTACTTAGGCAAGCCTTTCGATGTCCAACCTATATTAGCTTCTTAAGTACAAATTCCTTGGTAAGTCAATATTTCGGAACAAAAACTAAGGTCTAGTCTATGATAAGAACCCATGGGTTTTTGGTCGGAGCAGTGAAACTAGTAGAAGAGGTTGTGCCTTTTTTGAAGATGTCACCTGTTTTAGGATTGACCCATCGGTATGCTAAATTCTGAGGAAGGCTTGAGATATCAATAGTTCCTCCTTCGGTTAGATAAGAAATGTAGCGTTCGTTCTCTTTTGCTAATAGCGGATTGCCACCAGCCAAATCCCACCTTCTTTCAATATCTGTCAAGTCTATGTTACCAAGTATTTTCCCCACTAATCCAACGTATTTTGAGCCTTCCATGTTTATAGCTTCCCGCCAAGAAGTTGGTTGATCTGTCCAACCGGGCCATCCTTCTTCGGCGGGGCTCACTTTCCATTGCCAGAGCGTTGCGGCACCATATACCACTCCCATAGTACCACCGTGCATTAATTGCATCCATGCTTCTTCTCCCTGCCACCAGCCAAGTCCGTTTTTGCCATTGTTCATACCTTCATAGGTGGGTTCTCCATTGGCAACCGCCTTTATTGGCAGGTTATTGTACATGCGTTCGACCTTATGGTATAGATGCTTACTATCGTGTCCGGTCTGAGCCCATTGAAAATCAAGCCAATTCGCCTCTTGAAATGATTTGTTGTAATGAAAACAATGTGATTCATCACCATCCGCCCAGTTTGCCAAGTAATCATCACAGGGATTGTAGTGAATTCCAGTAGGCTGGCCATAGCAATCCCATTTCTCTAGCATTTCACCACTTTCTAAGATACCTGGATCCTTTCCATTATGGTCTCCGCCAATCAGCCAAATGGCGGGTTGACTGCCATAGCGCGCTAAAAGGTATTTGCAGTATCGAACATACTCTTGGGGATTTATAGTTCTTCCTAAGACTTCAAGACCTTTCCATCCATAACCATGAAATACAGGCTGGAATACGGGTACAATTTGATGTCGTAAAAGTATGTCAACGATTTCATCATAATATTGAAAATAAGAAACATTCATTTTATTGATATGGCCGTCCGACAGATCGGCAAAGCCGCGCTTAAAGCCTTTTTCAGTATTTCTTGCATCCGGACCCTCAGCTTTCGTATCGGGCTGAACGGTCATCATCAAAGCGGTATTGAAGCCTTTTTCTTGCCGGTCTTTCGCATAGGTTTTTACTTGATCAGTAGTCGCGCGAAATGGAATTGCCCATGGTGTATCACCAACCATTAAAAAAGGTTTGCCTGACCAATGCGTTATATTTCGATAGCCGGGCGACATTTTTAAAAGGCCTTTTTTCAGAAGTTGATTTCCATTTGTATTCCTTATGGATTCTAATTGTCCAGATTTACCGTTCAACCCGTCATCTTGTGGATTGGAGGCGAAAGATTTCCATGTCCAAAGACTATTGAAGTCAGGTGGAGCGAAACGCACTTTCCAGATATTCGTTCCATTCCAAAAGGCCGGTCTTTTTAAAGAGTCGCCATACCGATTAGTGAAAATCGCCCAAACGTCAATATCGGTATAAGGGTTTTGATAGTTTGAAACGGAGTTTAAAGTTATTTCATAAGTATGCCATTGTTGAACCCGCGGCAGTGTATCCTGTGCATTGAACAGCAGCGTGTTTACCAACAAAATCGGTAAAATTAGATAGGAATTCATACGAACAAATTATGAGAGGTTACCGCATGAAGATAGGAAAAATCTAGGTGTTGCAATCAGCCCGAAAACGGCATGGTTTTCCAGATGGTTATCGCAATATCCTCTTCGGGAACAGGATAACTGTTACCCGCCAACAAGCGATAGAAAAGAAGCGAAGATTCCCTTTTTATTTTATCGATGAGCAGCGGTTCGTCGATTTCGCCACTTTCTTGGTGCCATGTAAAAATGGAATTTTGTTCAATTTGAATCAAACGGTGTTTGGCTGTAAATTGTGCGATGTAGGTCGTCATCTGTTTAGCTTAGTAGGTTGATGCTAAGAAACAAAATAATATCTACAAATCACAGCAACCCCTGTTAAAGTCAGGCGGAGAGAATATTTTTGTTGTGAATTACTGTTAAAATCGACGTGAAATATCAGTCATTCAATTTTAAAACGGCCATGAATGCTTCTTGCGGCACTTCAACATTACCTACTTGACGCATACGTTTCTTACCTTTCTTCTGTTTTTCTAGCAGTTTACGTTTACGGGAAATATCGCCACCATAACATTTCGCTGTTACGTCTTTACGCAAAGCTTTTGTAGTTTCCCTTGAAATGATCTTGGCCCCAATTGCTGCTTGAATAGGAATATCGAATTGCTGTCTAGGGATCAGTTCCTTTAATTTCTCACACATCTTTTTACCAATGTTGACCGCATTGTCGGCATGAATGAGTGCAGATAATGCATCAACAGGTTGCCCGTTTAAAAGAATATCAACGCGCACTAATTTTGAAACTCGCATGCCTATCGGTGTGTAATCAAATGAGGCGTAGCCTTTAGAAACCGTTTTCAAACGATCGTAGAAATCAAAAACGATTTCTGCTAGCGGCATGTCAAAATTAAGCTCAACACGCTCGGTAGTCAAATACGTCTGATTGGTAATTTGCCCTCTTTTTTCAATACATAAGGACATCACATTACCTACAAAATCAGATTTGGTTATGATTGTAGCTTTGATATAAGGCTCTTCCACCCGATCAATACTCGAGGGGTCAGGTAAATCTGTTGGGTTGTTTACAATTAAAGGCGTATCCGGATTTTTCCGAGTAAACGCATGGTAACTCACGTTGGGTACTGTAGTAATTACCGTCATATTGAATTCACGCTCCAAACGTTCTTGGATGATTTCCATATGCAGCATCCCTAGAAAACCACAGCGGAACCCAAACCCAAGGGCCGCACTACTTTCGGGGGTGAACACCAATGAGGCGTCATTTAATTGAAGCTTCTCCATGGAAGAACGCAGCTCTTCAAATTCTTCCGTATCTACAGGATAAATTCCGGCAAAAACCATAGGTTTTACATCTTCAAACCCGGCAATAGGGTTTTGGGTCGGATTGGCTGCGTCAGTAATCGTATCTCCAACCTTTACTTCACGAGCATCTTTTATTCCCGTAATCAGATACCCAACATCACCAGCCTTAATGCTTTGTTTTACTTGTTGTGTCAATTTCAAGGTGCCAACTTCATCTGCAAAATAGTCTTTGTCAGTAGCAACGAACTTGATTTTTTGTCCCTTTTTGATTTCACCGTTGATTACACGAAAATAGGTTTCCACACCTCGAAAAGGGTTATAAACAGAGTCAAAAACAAGGGCCTGCAATGATTCATCGACATTGCCTTCGGGAGGAGGAATGCGCTCTATAATTGCAGTCAGTATTTCTTCAATTCCGATGCCAGTTTTTGCGCTTGCCGGAATTACTTCTTCAGCATCGCAACCTAAAAGATCGACAATATCATCAGTAACCTCTTCCGGGTTGGCACTGGGTAGATCTACTTTATTCAAAACGGGAATGATCTCCAGGTCATTCTCAAGCGCCAGGTATAAATTTGATATGGTCTGAGCCTGAATGCTTTGGGCTGCGTCAACCACTAAAAGTGCGCCCTCACATGCAGCAATGGAGCGAGATACTTCGTATGAAAAATCAACATGACCTGGAGTATCGATCAAGTTTAAGATATATTCTTGACCTTGATATGTATACTCCATTTGAATAGCGTGACTTTTTATGGTGATACCACGCTCGCGTTCCAGATCCATACTGTCAAGCAATTGTTCTTTTTGCTCTCTTTCAGTCACAGCACCAGTAAACTCTAACAGCCTATCGGCCAGGGTACTTTTTCCATGATCAATATGGGCTATGATACAGAAATTTCGGATATGCTTCATAAATTCTATTCCTCCTTTAGCGCTGCAAAGATAGGGCAAAATTAAAAGGGGCTCATGATATGCTTCAGACTAAATCATCAATTGTTGTGAAGCAAACAAAATTCGATAAACTGCACAAAATGCGTAAGATATTTCCGCATTATTGTGTTATGTTTGCATCTCGTGTTAGCTAGTTCATGAAAATTATCCTTGTTTTTCTTGCGTTTGCGATGTGGCCGTTGAATGCCTTGACGCAAGATTATCGTATATCAGGTGATGTTCAAGATACGGAAAGTGCTCCTATTATATATGCTAACGTATTGCTATTAAAACGCTCCGATTCTACTGTTTTAAAAGGAACTTCCACAGATGAAAATGGAAAATTTTCGCTAGAAGGTATTACTTCTGGTAAATATTTGTTATTCGCCAGTTATATCGAAAATACTTCGGATTACTTTCCTGTTGATGTTACTTCAGATATTAAAATAGACGCTTTGATTATAGATGAGACCGCTCAAAATCTTGAAGAGGTGATCGTGACCTATCAAAAACCAAAATTAGAACGTAAAGTTGACCGGTTGGTATTCAACGTAGCGAACACTGCCCTTTCGGATGGCACTATATGGGATCTTCTGAAACATACGCCTAGCGTTACCGATATTCAAGGTGTCCTGACCATAAAAGGAAGTAGTGACATAACCGTAATGATCAACGGGCGAAAAATAAACCTACCTAAGTCCGACATTATCAATTTGCTCTCCGGTGCTTCCGCCAATAGTGTAGAGGCAATTGAAGTTATCACCAATCCCCCTTCAAAATATAGTGCAGAGGGAGGCATGTTGATTGATATTAAAATGAGTAAAAACCTGATAGCAGGGTATAATGGCGCCATGTTCAATAGATATCGACAGGGAGTTTTCGCAAAACATACCGTGGGTACCGATCACTATTTCAAAGGAAAGAAAACTGGTTTTTCGGCAAATTATAGCTTTAGCAAAGACAAGAACATCACACGTTTTACAGACGTGACCAATTTTTCACAGAATAGCGGAGCAACATCAGTCTGGACTTCAAATCAAGACAACATCGTTCGACGGAACAGACATAATTTGAGTCTTTTTTTCGATTACGATATCAATGAAAGGAACAAACTGAACCTTTCAAGCATTAATACCTATAGCCCCAAATTAAATAGGTTAGACGATTCTGAAACTATGATTGCGGAGTCTAACGGAAACTTACTATCAAGTTTTAATACGATAAATGATTCTGACGAGGAACAGTTGAACGCCTCTTTTTATTTGGATTGGATACATCAATTGAAAAAGAAAGGAGCCGAATTCTCAGTAAGCTCACATGTAACCTATTACGATTCGGACAGGGGGCAAGATTTGCAAACCGACTTTTTAGATATAGGGGGAAATTTAACCGGTGAAAACAATTTCACTACGTTTTCACAGCAAAAAATCAATTTATACAGCTTACAGGCCGACTATTCTACCACATTAGGGAAATCATCTCGATTTGAAACAGGATTACGTTATGCAGGAATAGTTTCTGAAAATACCATTGAACAACAAGGTTTTGATCGAAACCAACCCGGCATCAATCCCACCGAAGCAGGAGTTTTCGACTATGACGAATCGATTTACGCCAGCTATGTCAGTTTTGATGGAAAATGGGATAAATGGCGATTCAGATCGGGGCTTCGCGCCGAGTATACCGAAACCATTGGAAAACTTGATACCGAAACGGCCTCTAAGGAAAATTCGTATTTGGAGGTTTTCCCTTCTTTCTCGCTACAATACAGTCAAAGTGACAAGAATGATTTTATGTTACAGTACTACCGCAGAATTGCCAGACCACGATATAATGTCATCAATCCCTTTCAGTATTTTCAGAGTAATAATATTGTTGTGGAGGGAAACCCAGATTTACTGCCCACCATTCAGAACAAGCTTGCGTTAGGCTATACCTTTGACAATACTTATACGCTAGAAGTTATTTACCTAAACAAAAAGAACCATTACAACCAGCAGGTTTTTCAAGACAACGATGCGAACCTATTACGTTTTATCAGTGCCAACCTAGATGGCAATTACAGTTTCGGGATTGATGCAACCGTGAACAAGAATATTTTTAATTTTTGGGATTGCTTTCTTTTACTTTCCTATTATTATAAGAAAGACACTTTTCGAGACTTGGATTCAGGAGTAATGCTCGAAAACTCGGTAGGAACTTGGTTGGGTCGAATGAACAATAGCTTTAGATTGTTGAGCAACAAATCGCTTTATTTGGACGTAGATTTCTTCTATTTGTCACCAACAGTAAATGGCAATTCCAGACGAGATGCTTTTAATTACCTAGACCTTTTGTTGCGAAAAACTATTTGGAACAAAAAGGGTAGTATTTCATTGGGAGTGACCGATATTTTCAACCAAGGCAATTATTTTACTACGAGGACCTTTCTAAACCAAAACAACTCTACGTTTTCAAGGTTCGAGAACCGCCAACTGACCTTCGCGTTCCGATATAAATTTGGAAATACTGGTATCAAGGATAATAAAAAACGCAAACGAATTGATGAGCGCAACCGGATTTGATGGTTTAAAACCCACCCATCAATCCACCACAAATTCCTAAACTGACCAAGAGATAAACACCTGCTAATATATAGAGCACCTTTGCGGCCTTCTTGTTCGATTTTCTTAGTAGAAGACCAATGCAAATAAATATAAGCGCAGGGCCGAGCATGATTAGTGCGAAGAAATAAACAAGACCGTCAAAATTGGCTTCTAATGGAAGTAGCGTCATAGTTTTAATTTATTGGCTTAAGCGACAAACCCACAAGCACCTATAGCAATTAAAAAGCAGCTGCCAGAAATAATTAGGAGCACCTTGCTCTCTTTCTTCTTTTTAAGCGCACCTAGAATAATCGCAACAATCAAAAACAAAATTGCGGGAGCAAACATGAAAAACCCAAAGGCAGCTAAATCGCTTATGTAAAACTCTAATGGGATAGGCTTCATAAGATTCAATTTATTTCGTATCCAAACTAAAATTGGCAAGCATGATGCCACAAATACCGAAAGCAATCAAAAGGTATACACCCATAAGTATCAAGAACAACTTCCCCTTTTTGTTATCCCTACGTATAAAAAATACTATGGCCAATATAAAGAGGATGATAGGGACACCGATCATCAAAAAAACCAATAATTCCATACTAAACTTCTGCTTTTAATTCTTCTAGGCGCTCAATTTTATCATCCCTGTAAAACAAATTCATGGTTTCAAAGGGAATAATTTTATAGTCTTTGTTCACAATGTGTACACATGATTTTTTGATGGCCCGTACATCAAAATTATGGGCATCTATAAATTGCATGATAATGATGCGGAAAAGATTGTCATAGCCCAATTCAGGGGCATCGATTTCCGGTAGGCAGCACATAATGCTTTTTAGATTTTCAGATGCTTTCTCAACGGAATTCCCAGTACTGAACAATTCTATCATTTTCCCGTGCAACTGTTCATCTTGCTCGTAGATGATGGTATTCTTTCCTTCGTTCAACAAATCATCCGGATTGATATATCGGGTCAAGGGACTCACCTCATCACCTAACTTCAAAGCATAGGCCATAACCAATGCATCAGGATTACAGGGTACTGGAATCAAATCGTCGGCTTCAAAAATAGGTGATTGTTCCAAGATTTTTCTCCGCACCTCGGTCAATGTTATCCTGTTTTCATCAACTTCGAAATTTTCTAAGCGGCCCGCGATTTGGGTAGGCTGGAAAGTTACCCCACGAATACATCTTTGTTTTAGGGCAAAATCGATAGTCGCCCCCATCTCATGATCGTTCAATCCCTTTTGAAGGGTAACGACCAATGTGGTCGACAGGTTGAGTTTGTTGAGGTTTTCTATGGCTTTTAAGCGTACATCTGCCAAATCGGCGCCACGCAGGGTTTGCAACACCTGATTGTCTAAAGAATCGAATTGCAAGTAAATTTCAAAATCTGGAGTGTAAGTGGCTAGCCTTTCCGCAAAAGCAAAGTCCTTGGCGATTTTGATTCCGTTGGTATTCAGCATCAAATGTCGAATGGGCAATGTTTTAGCATAATCCATAATTTCAAAGAAATTTGGATGTATGGTCGGTTCGCCCCCACTGAGCTGAACCACATCGGGTTCACCTTCGTTTTTGACGATGACATCCAACATCTTTTTGACCTCGTCCAAAGTGCGATGTCTTCCATAGGTTGGTGAAGACCCAGCATAACAGGTTGGACAAGTCAGGTTGCAGCGGTCAGTTAGTTCTACGACCGTCAAACAGGAATGCTGCTCATGGTCTGGGCAAAGCCCACAATCATAAGGGCAGCCATAATGGGTTTTGGTATTAAAGGTCTTCGGATATTCCGATACTTTATTATAGTTGCGAATGTTCTTGTAGTATGCGATGTCGTCCGCGATTAATACCTTGCTTCTTCCGTGTTCTTTGCAGTTTTTCAACATGTACACCTTATCATTTTCAAAGACGATTTTTGCATCAACCCTACGCAGACAATTGGGACAAAGGCTTAAGGTAAAATCATAGTAGGTGTAATTTCTTTCCGGCATATTTGATTCCTTGAAGGATGGTTTTGTGGTAGTAGCTAAAACAAATTAAGCATAATAATTGGATGCTGCTCAGGCCAAGAAAGAAAAAGGTATTGGGTTTGAGGAATTCGATGAAGAAACGAAATCCGAAATAAGAAAGCATAAAAATCTTAAAAGAAGTTCCACATTTAAAGCGATTCGGTTGTTTTTGCAGTTCTTTGATGCCCATAAAAAGCAGCACTAAAAAGACGACTTCGTATAATGCGATTGGATGCCTAAGCAGGCCATCCCCTAAATCCATTCCTAAAAAGACATCAGTTTCTTTTCCATAAGTGAACTCTTTGATTCCCGCTAAAAAACAACCGATTCGGCCAATGATAATTCCGAAGATAATTGGCAGCGTAAACAAATCGCCCGAAGAGTGTTTTTCGCCAATAATCTTTTTGGCCAGTTCAACCCCAAGTAGTCCACCGAATAAACCACCCATAATGGTCTTGTTGTTCAAAATGGCCAACCAACCTTGCTCATAATGTAATGGTGGATTTTCTAAAAAAGCAACTAAACGCGACAAGAAAAGCGCACCAAAAATGGCTCCTATAATTATGGAAAGTCGATTTTTCGACGAAATAGAATCCGTAGTTTTCTTGCGAAGTATGACATAATAACGGAAAGCAACAAAGAACGCCAGATACTCGATTATCAGGTGTATGTTCAATTTTATACCGAACAGTATAGGCTCAAAAGGAAGGGCTATTCCTGCCACTCCGCAATGAACAAATTTGTATCGCGGGTTCCGCCATTGTTGCGGTTGCTTGAAAAGGCCAAATATTTACCATCATTGGAGAAAACCGGAAAAGCATCAAAGGTTTCTCCGTGGGTTACACGTTCTAAATTCTTTCCATCGATATCGATAAAATAAAGATTGAAAGGAAAACCCTTCTCTGCTTCAAAATTGCTTGAGAACAAAATCTTTTCACCGGAAGGATGAAAAAACGGACTCCAATTAGCATTGCCCAAAAAGGTCAATTGTTTTAAATCGGTACCGTCGGCATTGCATATAAACAGCTCCATTTCCGTTGGTTCTACCAATCCATCTGCTAGTAAATCCTTGTATTTTTTAATTTCTTCCGGAGTTTTGGGCCTTGAAGCTCTAAAAATTAGTTTGGTCCCATCAGGTGAAAAGAAAGCACCGCCATCATAACCGAGTTCGTCCGTTATCTGTTTCACATCGGAACCGTCTAGGTTCATAGTATACAACTCTAAATCGCCACTTCGATCCGAAGTAAATACAATTTTATCTCCTTTAGGAGAAACAGTTGCTTCGGCATCATAGCCTTTTTCATCCGTCAGTTGTGCTGTAATATTCCCTTCTAAATCAGCGACGAAAATGTCAAAGGAGTCGTATACAGGCCAAACGTAATTCCCGTTTTTTCGTAGTGGTACTTCAGGGCATTCCTTATCTACCAAGTGAGTTGACCCATAAACATAATGTTTGTTGTCAGGTAAGAAATAGGCACAAGTAGTTCGGCCATATCCCGTACTGACCATGGGCGGTTTTTTATCCTTGAAGCTTTCTTCGATGTTCATTAAAAACATTTGGTCGCAGTTCATGCCCCAAGCTTGGTTGTTCGATTGAAAAATCATTTGTTTATCGTCCCAACTCCAATAAGCCTCGGCATTGTCACCGCCGAAGGTAATTTGACGAATTGATTTGAAGTATTTTTCCTCAGGATAGATAAGCGTATCGCTTCCGGCCATTAACGAGGTTGTCTCCTCTTTATCAAGTTCAGGGTTTGTTTTTTTGGTTTCAGATTTACAACTTCCCAAGAGAAATAGAAGCAACAAAACAAAAGGAATTCTCATGTGATATGTATTTTTGCGTAAAAATAACGGCTATGGTGCGTATTTTAATGATTTTGACGATAATTTTTATGGCTTTGTATTCCTGTAAAACCGAACCACCTAAGAAAGTCACATTGAAAGACGACGTGGCTTTTTTAGCTGCCGATACACTGTTAGGTCGTGAAACAGGAACGGCCCAAGAATTGATGGCCGCTAATTATCTTCAAAAAAGGTTTCAAAATTTGGGATTAATGCCCAAAGGAAAAGCCAATACTTATTTTCAGACCTATTCTTTCAAACCCAAAACCGACCCGCATTCAGAAGTACAGTTCGTTTCCGGCGATAGTACCAATACGGGCACTAATATCATCGGTTACATTGACAATGATGCATTAAAAACCGTGGTTATCGGGGCGCATTACGATCATCTGGGTATGGGTGGCGAGGGCTCCCTGTATGCTGATGGCGTTGCGATACACAACGGGGCCGACGACAATGCAAGCGGAGTAGCGGTGATGCTGCAACTGGCGGAAAAATTAAAAGACACCCTCATGGGTAGCAACTACTTGTTTATCGCATTTTCAGGGGAGGAAAAAGGATTGCTGGGCAGTAATTATTTTTCAAAAAATCCGACCATCGACCTTGAAAAAATGAATTATATGATCAATATGGATATGGTCGGGCGTCTTCGAGATGACAACACCCTTTCCATAAGCGGAACGGGCACAGCCCCCATTTGGAATCAAGTTCTGAACGCTACAAACCCTGGATTTAAATTGGTGTTAGGAGAATCAGGAGTAGGCCCCAGTGATCATACTTCTTTTTATTTACAGGATATTCCCGTTTTGCATTTTTTTACCGGCCAACACGAAGATTATCATAAACCGTCCGACGATTATGATAAGTTGAATTATGAGGGAATGAAAATGATTGGAGACTATATCCTTAATATAATCGCAGAACTGGATGACGATCCCAAACTGACTTTTCGAACCACCAAAAACGAAAGCGAGGATGTACCACGATTTAAAGTGGCATTAGGGGTGATGCCCGATTATCTTTTCGATGGCAAAGGTATGAGAATCGATGGGGTCACCGAAGACCGACCAGCTGCGGCAGCCGGACTTCAAAAAGGAGATATTGTCATTCAATTGGGCGATAGCACGGTCGTTGATATGATGAGTTATATGCGTGCGCTTTCTACATTTGAGGAGGGGAATTCCACAAAAGTCGTGGTGGATCGAAACGGGAAAAAAGTTGAAGCGGAGATCACCTTTTAAATTTTTAACATTACCCAGCTGTCACATTGAGTGCAGTTGAAATGCTTCGCTATTGTAAAGGTCTTGGATTCCGCTCCATGCGACATGGTAGATTTTCCCTAAATTTGCCATCCAAAAAAGAAAAGTAAACCGAATGCCCAAAATAGGAGATATACAACTTCCTGAATTTCCTTTGTTGCTTGCACCCATGGAAGATGTAAGTGACCCACCTTTTCGTGCCTTGTGCAAGGAACAAGGTGCGGATGTGGTATACACGGAGTTTATTTCATCTGAAGGGTTAATTCGCGATGCTGCCAAAAGCGTAATGAAGTTAGATATCTACGAGAAGGAGCGCCCTGTTGGCATTCAGATTTTTGGGGCGAATTTGGATTCTATGCTACAGTCCGTTGAAATCGTCGAAAAGTCTGGCCCAGATATTATCGATATTAATTTTGGTTGCCCCGTTAAAAAAGTGGTTTCCAAAGGTGCCGGCGCCGGAATACTCAAGGATATTGATTTGATGGTCTCTTTGACAAAGGCCATGGTCGAACATACCAAACTTCCCGTTACCGTAAAAACCCGTTTAGGTTGGGACGATGACTCCATCAAAATCGTTGAAGTTGCCGAACGCTTACAAGATGTAGGCTGCCAAGCAATTGCCATTCATGGTCGCACACGTGCACAAATGTATAAAGGCAATGCCGATTGGAAACCCATTGCCGAGGTCAAGAACAATCAGCGGATGCACATTCCCGTTTTTGGGAATGGCGATGTCGATTCCCCCGAAGCGGCTATGAAAATGCGTGACGAATACGGTTTGGACGGTGCAATGATCGGTCGCGCGAGCATTGGGTATCCTTGGTTTTTTAAAGAAGTAAAACACTTTTTCGAAACTGGTATACACGCAGCTCCACCAACGATGGAAGAACGCGTTGAGGCCGCGAGACGCCATCTTCAAATGGCCATTGATTGGAAAGGTGAGAAGCTAGGCGTTTTCGAAACACGCAGACATTACACCAATTATTTTAAGGGTATACCTGATTTTAAACCCTACCGGATGAAAATGGTGACAAGCGACGAGTCGGTCGATGTATTTGCCGCTTTTGACGAGGTCTTGGAAAAGTTTGGAGACTTTCAGTTCGCGCACTAGGTTGCCGCAATCAATTTTTTATTGATTCTACTACTCGCTATTTTAGAGGCGATGATTCCAAGTATAACTATAGTCCCCAATACAATGAGCACATTTTGCAACTGGTATTCTACGGGGTAGTCTATACTGCCTATTTTAACCCACCCAAAAGCCAATTGTGAACCGATAAGGATAGAGCCTAAGAGCACACCGATAATTCCACCGAAAGTGGTGACTAAAATTCCTTGCATAAAATAGATACGGCGTAATTCTTTTAAGGTGGTTCCTAAACTATAAAGGGTTTTTGAGTTTTGCTGTTTGTCCAGGATCATCATGATTATAGCACCAACAACGTTGAAAAGCGCGATGATTAATACTAAGGTAAAAATGAGATAGGCAGCGATGTTTTCGGTATTCAGCATTCGATAGAGATCGCTGTTCAACTCTTGCCGATTCTTCAGAAGTACATTTTCACCCAGAATGGTTTTTAACTTTTCTCGAACGGAATCCTCGTTTCCCTCAGGTGTCATTTTAAAATTGATTCCAGATACTTTCGTACTGTCTTTTTCCAACAATGCCTGCGCCAAGCCTAAATCGAGAAAGACGTATTTATTATCCAAAGAGGCTTCCACAGAATAAACACCACTTATGATGATCGGGAGCACATTGTACATATCATTTCGATTTAGTGAACCTTGGGTCATAGAACCCGTACCGGGTTTTAAGGCTAAAATCTTTAAAGGCATACGCCCATTGGGTGCGAATCCCAGCGTACTCGCAATACCATATCCAGCAACGCCTTGCTGGTTACTGACACTCCAGTTGCCCCAAGAAACCGTACTGTCCACGCCAGTGGTAATCGTATAATTTGAATCAACTCCTTTGATGTTGGCAATATCCATTTTCTTGTCGAACGACAACACTACCTTTTCTTCGATTTCTTTGGAATAGGAGGCTACACCTTCAATATTCACAATTTCGTTTTCTTGAGTTGGGAAAATTGAAAAAACTTTTCCTATGGCAGGCTGTGCTTTTAGGTCAGGGTCAAAAGCATTAGTAAAGGATAGGCTAAATGTTTTGAGTCCTGCAAAACCGGAAAGTACTAAAAACAAGGCTGCCGAACCGATGACGATGACCAAAAAAGTGATGAAATTGATAATATTTACAGCATTCTGGCTGCTTTTCGAGCGCACATATCGTTTCGCTATGTATAACGGAAAGTTCAAATTATGACTTTTTGCGCTTCTCCAATAAATCAGGATTCTTTACAGGATTTTCTTCGCCCTTCAACGACTTTTCGATTCCCTCGATATAATCCAACGAATCATCAAGGAAGAAAAGCAATTCTGGCACGCGTCGCAGTTGATGTCTTGTGCGCTGAGACAATTCATGTTTGATCAAGGGTGTATTAGACTGAATACCTTCAAGTAGCCCAGCGGCTTCTTTTGCCGGAAAAATGCTGACATAAACCTTTGCGATGGAAAGGTCAGAGGTTACCGCAACTTTTGAAACGGAAATCAAGGTACCTTTTAATCCTCCATCGATCGCGGCCCGTTGCAGAATATCAACGATATCCTTTTGAATAACAGTCGCTATCTTTTTCTGACGTTGTGTTTCCATGTGGCAAAAATACGGAGAATACTGTGTATTTTAGTAAAATGTAACGAGCATCTCCTATTTTACGCACCTCTATGGTAAATCTTAGATGCAGAAACAAGTTCATCGTGAACAAAATTGAACACATCGGAATTGCAGTAAAAGACTTAGAAGCCTCGAATACTTTGTTCGAAAAATTATTGGGGAAACCACATTATAAAATCGAGAAGGTAATCTCGGAAGGCGTACGTACTTCTTTCTTTCAATCAGGACCCAATAAAATCGAATTGTTGGAGGCGCTGAATGACGAAAGTCCGATTGCGAAATTTTTGGAAAAAAAGGGGGAAGGGGTGCATCATATCGCTTTCGCCGTTGAGGATATAAAAGAAGAAATTAATAGATTGAAATCTGAGGGTTTTGTGATTCTGAACGAAGAACCAAAACGCGGTGCAGATAATAAGTTGGTCGCGTTTTTACATCCGAAATCTTCTAATGGGGTGTTGGTTGAGCTGTGTCAAGAGGCCCCTCCCAAGCCCTCCGCAGAAGTGCGGGAGTAATCATTTTGGTTTTTACTGACTATATCAGAGACCCAAAAGCTGTAGGCAACAAAAAACCCTTCAATTTCTTGAAAGGTTTCTTTAGAAGTGGTCCCACTTGGGCTCGAACCAAGGACCCTCTGATTATGAGTCAGATGCTCTAACCAGCTGAGCTATGGGACCGAAAATTGGATTGCAATATTACTACTTATTTTTCTACGTTGCAAACAAAACCAGCGGTGTAGTCAAAGGCTGTAGACAAATTTAAACACCATTGAGTTACACAAAAGGGAGGATGTTTTACTATGAAATTGAGATTGGTATTTTTCGTATTTCTTCTAATTCAGGTATCAAGCTGTAAAAAGCAAGTTTTACCTAAAGTCCCTGAACAAGTCAACCACTACGACCACAAAATATTCGAGGAAAACAAACTGCCGCCACGGGCTACTTTTTTTGCGTTGGAATCCCCCGAAATACAGGCCAAAGAAAATTCACGAAGGTATATGGACCTTAACGGAGATTGGAAATTCAACTTTGTCAAGGATCCCAAACAACGACCGACCACTTTTCAAAACCTCGATTTCGACGATAGCGATTGGAAAATGATTCCCGTTCCTTCTAATTGGGAGGTGGAAGGCTATGACTACCCTATCTATTTGGATGAGCGCTATCCTTTCGATACCCAATGGCCCGATGCGCCTACCGATTACAATCCCGTTGGCACCTATCGCAACGAATTGGAGTTGACCAAAGACTTTTTATCCGAGGATGTCATCCTGCATTTTGAAGGGGCCAAATCGGCCATGTATGTGTATGTCAATGGCAGGTATGTGGGCTATTCGCAAGGCAGCAAAACCCCGGCGGAATTCAATATCACTCAATTTGTATCCGAAGGAAAGAATTTGATCGCCCTGCAACTGTTCCGTTGGAGCGATGCCAGTTATCTTGAAAGTCAAGACATGCTGCGTATGAGCGGTATCGAGCGTGATGTGTATTTGTACACCAGACCCAAAACGTTTATTTCGGAGTATCAGGTTCTTGGCAATTTGGATGACACCTACACTACGGGAGTTTTTCACGGTATGGTAACCATTCATAATTCGTCAGAGAAAACCGCGGTTCGCAATGTGTCATTAGAACTATTGGATGGCACTGCTTCCCTAAAAAAGGCAACCGCCAAGCTTGAAATCATGCCGGGCGAAACCAAGAATTTCAAAGTACAAGAAATACTGGATAATGTAAAACAATGGTCTGCGGAAATTCCGAATCTGTACGGGCTGAAAATCAGTCTGGAAGATGCCGACGACCCCAATAACAACGAATACGTAACGGGGCATTTGGGCTTTAGAAGGGTCGAGATCATAAATAGTCAAGTGTTGTTCAATGGCAAGCCCATTTATATCAGAGGGGTCGATCGGCATGAGACGGATCCTTTTACGGGGCATGTGGTTTCCAAAGCTTCCATGGAAAAAGACATTCAACTGATGAAACGGAACAATATCAACGCCGTTCGCAGTTCACATTACCCCAATGACCCGTATTGGCTGGATCTCTGTGATACCTATGGGTTGTATGTGGTTGATGAGGCTAACATTGAAAGTCATCCCTTGGCCAATGACGAAGCAACCCAGATTGGCAATGAAATGAGTTGGCTTCCGGCGCATATGGAACGTACCAAACGCATGTATTATCGGGATCGAAATCATCCCTCTATCTATTCTTGGTCGTTGGGGAATGAAGCCGGGCACGGCGAAATTTTCAGAACCACCTACACTTGGCTTAAGCAACAAGATAGTACGCGTATTGTTCAGTATGAACCCGCCGGAAAAGAAGATTATACCGATGTCTATTGCCCCATGTACCCCAAGTTTGAAAGTCTGATCGCCCATGGAAAATCGGATTCCGACAAACCGTCGATCATCATCGAATATGCGCACGCCATGGGAAACTCGGTTGGTAATCTGCAAGATTATTGGGATATCATTGAAAAATACCCCAACCTGCAAGGGGGTTATATTTGGGATTGGGTCGACCAGAGTCTCGAGTACAAAGATGAAAACGGCAAACCCTATTTGGCGTACGGACATGATTTTCACCCTGACCTTCCTACGGATGGAAATTTTTTGAACAACGGACTCGTAGACCCCTATCGCAATCCGCATCCGCATCTTTCCGAAGTGAAAAAGGTTTACGAACCAGCGCAGTTTTACTATAAAGGCAATGGCATTATAGAAATTGTGAACAAAAACTTTTTTGCCGATTTCTCGGATAAGGAACTTCAGGTTCGAATCTTGAACAACGGCAAAGAAGTATTCCAAAAATCGGTAATCGCCGTAAATGTTTTACCGGGCCAATCGCAACAAATCAAAATCGCCGAAATTCCCGATGTTTTTGTGCCTGAAGAAGAATTTATTTTAGAATTACGCCTGCTTCAGAAAAATGAAACCGAGCTGCTCCCCAAAGGTCATGAACTTGCGTGGGACCAGTTTATGCTTAATGGCGGAGAAAACAATATCGCCTCACTTCCGCATCGAACGCCATTGCAAATAGTGACTTCAGCAGCCATTATTGCAATTCAAAACGACAAAACCGAACTTCGAATTGGCCATAGCACAGGCGAAGTAATTTCATGGTCTTTTGAAGGAACCGAAATCACGACCCAACCCATTCGACCCAATTTTTGGCGGCCACCTACGGATAATGACCTAGGAAATGGAATGGACAAATGGGCCAAAATCTGGCAAGATGCTTCGTATAACTATAAGGCGGAATTGGTGGAAGCCCCCAAAAAATTACAGAACGGGGTGGTGTACAAAGTACGATATCAAACGCCGAACAATGAAGCTGAGGTACTTGTTGGGTATACGTTAGAACCAAGTGGAATCTTGAATATCAGCTTTGATTTTCAGCCCAAACAAAAGGAGTTGCCGAATATTCCAAGGATGGGAATGTACCTTACCTTACCGAAAGATTTTAACACGGTTGCATGGTATGGCAAAGGCCCTGAAGAAAGTTATTGGGACCGTAAAACGGGACAAAAAATAGGGCTGTACAACGGAAAAGTAGCAGATCAATTTCATCGCTATTCAAGACCACAAGAAACCGGTAATAAAACCGATGCACGCTGGATGACCCTTTCCAACGGAAAAATTTCACTTAAAGCTCAATCAGAGGAGATGCTGTTGAATTCAAGTGTATGGCCCTTTGCTATACCAGAACTGGATTTCAATTCAGAAAAAGATGGTGCCGCCTCGGCCTCAGGGTTGGTACCCGTAACCAAAAAACACGGTGCCGACATCAAAATCGGAAACACCGTACAATGGAATATCGATTACCGACAAATGGGTGTGGGCGGCGATAATTCATGGGGTGCTCCTGTACATGATGAATATATGATTCAACCGCAGCGGTATGAATATATATTTTCGATTCAGCCTACTAAAAATTAAAAACAAGATGGCATGGCGAATCTTTCGATTATCGCCAAAGACAGGCAAAAGTGAAGCAATGACGTTTAACTTCACCCTTCAACCTATTTTACGTCATAAAATAAGTGCCTATTCTCGTTAACACAAAAAGCTAAGCTATTGCGCTTTATCAAGGTCGTTCAAATGGCAAAAGGCCCAACTTCCATAAACGAAAAAGTATAAAGGCGATATGTAAAAATGATTTTCGCTGATTCCTATAAACAGCTTTCAGCGCTTTGACTAGGGCCGGTGAATAAGCATTCTCCCTACAGCGATTGACAGCTTTATTTCCGTTTTAATTTAGATTTACGGTATATAAAATTACATTTGATGAAACAACTGACCAAACCAAAAGCCCTCTGGTATCATTTTTATCCTGGGATCCTACTCACCTTGTTTTTTGTAATCTCGACACCTTTTTTCTACGGAAAAGGTATTCCACCGCAATTGATTCTTTTGATTGGTATTCCGTTGACGCTTTTCCCGTCGTTATATTTTCATTTGAAGCATGCGAAAAAAGAAGAAGGAAAGACAACCATTTCAGAATTGATAGGCTATCGTGAAAAACTTTCCCGAGGAAAACTGATCGGGTATACTTTAGGACTCATCATCTTTGCCTTTTTGGTCTATGGCGCACTGCAGCCGTTAAGTGTGATACTCGGGGAAACCTTGTTATCATGGCTTCCGGAATGGTACACGGTCTATGATATGGAAGGCTATTCCAAAACAATGCTCACAATCACTTTGGTATTGAACCTCATCATTAATGGCTTTTTTGCCCCGATTGCTGAGGAAATCTATTTTAGGGGATACCTTTTACCCCGAATGGAAACCTGGGTCAAATACGCCCCCTTTGTGAACGCTATTCTTTTTTCGTTATACCATTTTTGGCAACCGCAAATCTATTTGACCTTGATTATTGCATTGATGCCAATGACCTATTTAGTATGGAAAACGAAAAGTCTAAAACTCGGTATTTACACCCACTGCGGCATTAACCTTTTCGGTGCGTTACTTTCATTCGCGATGTTGAACCAATAAAACGACAAGCCCATGTCCAATGAACTTTTTGATGTTACGAACTGGATCCGGTCATTTCCCGGAGCCATTCATTTTATAACCTCGGTCATCGGATTGTTGACCGGGGCTTACATTCTTTTTGCCAAAAAGGGTACGGGGCTACATAAAAAATTGGGGTATGTGTTCGCCGTTTCATTGGTAGCCGTAAATCTATCGGCCTTATTCATCTATGATTTTAACGATGGCGCGTTCAGCGTTTTTCATGCCTTGGTACCCGTATCGTTGTTTTTCTTGATTTTCGGTATGGTGCCATTTATGCGGAAGAAAACCCCCAGAACCCTTAAAAACCATATTATTGGTATTAACGGGGCCGCCATCGGACTATGGGCGGCCGGGGCTACGGAATACTTTATTCGTGAACTTTCATCAGGACTATCTCAAAATGAAAGTATCATCTATTCGTTTGCCATATCAGTTCCCTTTGCGATCTTTATTACCATCAGTATTACGCTCAATTTGAAGAAGGTAAAAAGCTAGTTTAATTTATAATTCGGAGGGGGCTCTCACTTCCCTTTTTAAAAAGACTTCCGCTCCGACATAAAATACGTCCCTATGCCCGCAAGCACAAAAAGCAACCCTATCGCACTTTCCTTGGGACGTTCAAAAAGCATATAGCCCAATATCCATATACTGAAAAGGATAAAGGCGATTTGCAGCAATGGTTTAAATGGACTCTTATAAGCACCGGTTCTTCCCTTTAACCAAAAGATAGAGGCAACGGTTAACGTTCCCATAAGCTGCAGTACAAAACTGGCATATAACAAAACTTCTTCAAACGTACCGGTCAAGGTGAGGAGAATGCTCACCCCAGCCTGAAACCAAAGGGCACGAACAGGAATGCCATTAGTGTTCTTTACGGATAGTTTGTGCCATAGCGAATGGTCTTTTGACATGGCAAAAGTTACTCGAGACCCAATCCAAAGATACCCACTTACCGTGGCGATGAGCTGAATGGCGATAAAGTAGCTCACCCAATTGCCTCCTTCGGCACCAAATAGATTCTTAAAAGCAATAAAGGCTACTTCTACATTACCGGATAGTTGTTCTACCGACGCATGCTTTAAGAACACTACTTGTATGAGTACAAAGAGTAGGGTCACGAAGGCCGTACCGATAATCAAGGCCTTGGGCAAGTTGCGTCGCACATCTTTTATTTCATCCACAATATAGGCGGCGGAGTTCCAACCGGTATAGGCATAGGTCACGTACAATAAGGCGACCGCAAAACCAGGCAACAAAATTTCGTCTTGCCAGGTCATACTGAAGTTTAGGGCGTTCTCTTGAACGGGTGCATAGGCAAACCCTAGAATTAGCAAAAGCAGTATAAATCCGACTTTAATGCCTGTAGAAAAATTGTGAAACTTTTCGCTTTGACCAATGCTGAAGGAATGCATCGCCGCCAAAATCAAGATGACCGCTACCCCGAACCAATCCGTGAACAGTGACGGATTGATCTGACTCAAATAACTCTTCATCGCCATCACAGAAATCGCAATCGGAGCCGTAAACCCTACGGTCAGCGATATCCAAGCATAGACATAGCCTACCAAAGGGTGTATCAATTTGGAAAGAAAAATATAGTCGCCGCCTGATTCGTCAAAATTGGTGCCCAGTTCGGCGTAGGTAAATGCACCTATGAGAGCGAATACACCACCTAATACCCAAATCAAAACAATACTCCAGGTATTCTGAATATCGACCAGTTGAAAGCCCAGGCTTGTAAATACTCCAGTACCAATCATACTGGAGATGACCAAAGCAGCAGCGGTTTTCCAGCCTATTTTTTGTTTTGGGTTCATAAGGTTATAGAGCTACTCATATACCTCTACCACCAGCTCTATTTCTACAGCTTGTCCTCTGGGTAACGATGCCATACCTACCGCAGCTCGCGCATGTCTACCTTTCTCTCCAAACACTTCTACCATCAAATCTGAAAAGCCATTGATGACTTTTGGTTGATCTATAAAAGACGGATCACAATTCACCATTCCCAATACTTTAACGATGCGCTTTACTTTATTGAGATTACCTAACATATCCTTAAGAACCGCAAGTTGATTAATGGCGGTCAAACGCGCACCTTCATATCCTTTTTCTATGGAGACAGATTGCCCCAGTTTTCCGGTGATCTCTGTGCCGTCCGCGTAACGTGGTCCTTTCCCCGCTAGGAAGATAAGGTTGCCGGCGCGTACGCCATTGACATAATTCGCAACAGGTTGTGGAGGCGTAGGAAGCGTAATACCGAGTTCCACAAGTTTAGCCTCAGGGTCATAATCCGCTTCTGGTGCTGACTGCGCTAGCCCCGTGGAGATAAAAAATAGCGTAGATAGAAAGGATATATAAAAAGTCTTCATAAGTTGGATATTTGATGTGGATTAGTTTTTTCTTGGTTCGAAATCGGCGGCCTCCCATAAAGGATTACTTTGATAATAATTGCCATTGGTAAGCACCGCGGAGACCGTTCTAATATTGGATAGGTTTTCCAAAGGATTCTTATCCAATATTGCAATATCTGCTTGCTTGCCAACTTCTAAAGTTCCCGTTTCTGCGTCCATGCCCATCGCTCTTGCAGGAATTATTGTAGCCGTCTGTAGCGCTTCAAAAGGGGTTAAACCTCCTAAGGTATTGTAGGTTTCCAGTTCCAGATACAATCCAAAAACAGGAACGAAATTATCCGTTCCCGCCACAATCGGAACACCTGCTCTAAATAATTGACCAACGATTTCAGCGCCTTTGGTATAACGCGCTATTCCTTTTTTTGAGGCTTCAGGGCGTTTTCCTTTCCGAAGTCTTTTGCCCTCCCAAAGCTCATAAGCGATACGAGCAGCATCAGGTTCTATGGTTTCTAATGGATTGCCCTCAGAAAGGTTAAGAATTTTACGAATATTCAAAGTAGGATCTAAGGTGATTTTATTTTCTAAAAAAAAGGCGATCGCTTTTTGAACTCGATCCACAGATACTTCTTGGTTTTCCAATAGATCTTTTACGGCCTGAACTTTTGATTTTTCAGGAAATAATGCTGAGTAAATGGCCCTGTCATGACTAAACATATCCATCCCTAGGTTTACAGCATTTGCGGTGGTACCAACTGCTGCGGGTACATGCCCCGTAACGGTCATCCCTTTTTTGTGCGCTTCTTCAGTCAGTACTTTGAGAACATCGGGCGTTATCGAATTATATATTTTTATTTGTTTGTAACCTTTATTAAAATACCTATCAACCACTTCGCGAGCTTCTTCGGCATTGGTAGCCCGAACAATTCCATTTCCTTTGGCCCCAGCTCCGTCGGTCATACCGGCCAATAAAATATCAGGACCAAGGAGACCATCGTTTGCGATACCATCACGAAATGAAGTAGCAAATTCAATTTCATTGCCATTATCACGAATCGTAGTAACCCCGCCCGCCAAGTAGGCAGGTGCCCATTGTACTTGGTTGGAATGGGCATGCATATCCCACAACCCTGGCATGAGTGTTTTGCCAGTAACATCGATAAGCTTGGTATCTTCAGGAATCGCTACGGTCGAACGACTTCCTATCGCCATAATTTTACCATCCTTAACGAGTACAGTCATATCTTTTTGAGTGGCATCCGTCAAACCATCGACAACATTGGCACCCACCAAAGCAACACGTTTAGACTGGTCTCCTTGTAAGGATTTGGTATATTCCTTCAGCGCATGTAGTTGTTCTGTTGCATGACCGGCTATAAAAATAGGCATGGCTTCTTCATAGCCCTTTTTAATGACTTCCCTTATTTGTGTATTTGCCTTTACAAGAGCTACTAGGTTTTTGTCGGCATCAACCCATATCGTGCGACCACCCCAATTAATTCCTTCTACCACATATCGGTCAAGCCGCACCTCTTTACCAGCAATGCTTGCGATATCTGTTCCTTTATGTGCCATAGAAACTTCACCACGAGGTAGGGTTGGAATTTTGAGATCACCTCCTTGCTGCAATACATATTGATACAACATGATTTCGATGCCCGCGGGAATAGTGCTGTGCAATGGAAAAAAATTGTCAGGAGTTTTACGAGTAACAACATCATAATGCTTTTCCCAAATGGAAACGCTATCAGCGTTCAATTCCATTTTGAAAATATTGGTCGTGTCCTCTTCAACAATTCTTCGGCTGAAATAGGAGGTTGGCGATAAATCCACCCCCAATTGTAATTCAGCCTGCACCCCTGAAATTCTGCCGCGTTCGTTTTCACCTTGTAGCGATTTGACACGAATAGATGCTCCTTCCTTTTTGATGGAATAGGTCTCCTCACCAATTTGTGATTGTCTTCGATAAATCAAAAATGTACCTTCTTCATCTATGTTTTCCCATGGATTGGGAGTTTCAGAACATCCTGATAAAATCATCAAGAGTAGGAGGCATACTACTAGTTGGCGTTTTTTGATATTGAAATGTAAGAATGTCATACGCATACTATTTTTTAAATTTTCGTCGGAAAATCAGCGTTTAGGGCTTTAAGGTCTCTCTAAAAAATCGCAGCCAGTTCTGACCTAATATTTTTTCAATTTCGCCTGTGCTGAAGCCTCGTTGGTCTAGTAAGCGGGCAACATTTCGATACCGATCTGGAGTATCTAATTCTGGAATCCAAGGCGGCCATTGCACTTTATACGAAGGTTTGAATCGTGTTAGTCTCGGCTCATACCAATTCTCTTTTGTAGCCCCCGTTGCTTGTAACCCCTGAACTGCAAAATCAGCGGCCAAAGCCACATGATCTATCCCCCCCACATTTACCGCATGTTCAATATGATTCACATAGGTTTCAACGGTTGTTTCAGTGCCTAAATTCGGTCCGATCATATAGCCGAGGCATATAATACTTATTACGCCGCCTTTATCGGCCATCGCTTTAATTTGTGCGTCGGTTTTTGCACGAGGATGATTTTTATGCAGGGCCTCGCACATCGAATGATTGATTGAAACAGGGGTCTTGCTGAATTTGATACCGTCATTTGTCGTCGCCTGACCGCAATGTGATAAATCGATGATAATACCTAGCTCATTCATACGTGCGACCACATCGATGCCATAATCGGATAAACCCGCATTGGTGCGTTCGGTACAACCATCACCAACTAAGTTGCGCTGATTGTAGGTCAATTGCATCCATCGGGTACCCGCTTGATACAAGATATCCATATTGTCTAGGGACTTTTCAAGCGGAGTGGTATTCTGAAAACCCATCATTACTGCCGCCTTGCCTTCTTTTTTAGCTCTGATAAAATCATCGGCACTGGTTGCCGTGATAAACCGATCGGGGTTCTTCTTGATAAGAAAATTCCAATCTGACAACGAGGCGAGCGCTCTTTGGAGGCTACGAGAGTCTAATGAGGCATTAAAACCGGTATAACCCGATTGGGCAAGTGCCTTGTCTGCTGCTTCATTCCAATTTCGGGTGATGACAAGACCATCGATGACAATAGCCTTATCATAAATTTCATCGATGTTGTCCAATAAAAAGGTGGAGGCTAAAGCGTTCATGTTTCCCCCAGTGATACTGCTCAGTACCTGTTGAGGTATAAGTGCAGCAAGAGGTAAGGTTTTTACAAAATTTCTGCGGCTGGTTGACATACGGTATTTTGCTCCTCAAATTAGCACAATTTCATGCAACTTCGATAGGTGCGCCAAAGTTTTCTAATATTTTACCACGAAAAGGAAAGGTTTACAATGATGTGAAGAAAATAAAATGTCCCCAAATTTCTTTATGCACGATATACCTAAAAACCGCATAAACACATTACAATGAAATTAGGACGAAATCTCTTCAAAAAAGACCAGTCGATTTGGGGCAAGCCCATTATCGCCTACGACAAAACTAAAATGGACACGCTATTTTCAGAAATTCATCAAGCTGAAGATGGCGAGCAAATGCCACTACCTGTGACAACAGGCCCCAATGTTTCGCTAGAAACGGAGCTATATCTGATGTTACATTCCTAACACCGTGCACTCGAACATAGAACACCTAAAACACAAGAGCATGGTATTTACAAATCAAGAACTAAAGAATATGGCGTATCGCTCAGCAAATCTGGGTATGCTGCCGCAGGAAGATTTTATCTTAGACGAAAAGAAGATTATCAATGGGTACAAGACCCAAAAGTATGGTCTGAACGAACGTATCGGCGAATTGGGAGAATCCCTCTCCGACCATATTCGTAAAATGGATATTGTAAAAGGGCAACTCTCCAAAGAGATTGTTGCGTCGAACAAGTCCAATACAGCGGCCATCGAACAAGAAATTCTACATCAAAAAGGGCTCATCACCCAGCAAAAAACGGACATTAAAAACCATATTCGTCGTTGTCAACTCAATGGCGATACCCTAGAAAGCAAGTTTAACGTAGATGAAATCAACAGCGCAGAAGATTTCGAACCGGTCAAGGAGCAACCGAAACCAAAAGCAAAGCCTAAGAACAAACAGAAACGGATTCCGATTTGGTTGCTGTATGTCATCGAGGTGATTTTTATTTTCGGTGAAGGGGTTTTGTTCTATAACATCTTGACCGAAACCCATGACCTTCCTGAGATTATCTTACGAAGCGTCTTTTTTATTCCCATCGTATTTGCCGCTAGTTTTCTGACCTCTCGAAAGATTCCGCTGCGGTGGGTATGGCTTCCGACACTATTGATTCTAAGTGTCTATGCGATACTGACCTTTACCGTGATGGAATGGTTCTTCGAATCCCAAGCTTTGGACGTAAACCTCACTTTCACCGACTTTTTTATCAAAAACGGATTCCTAATACTTGGAGCCGTGATGATGGTGACGCTGGCCTTGTTCTTATCCAACGCTGTAAAGAGCATTTACAATCGTGCCGATGCCAAGGAAAAAGTAAAGAAACCTGTTGTGGAAGAAATAGAATCCACAGAAGAAAAATCCCCACAGCAACTAGATTTAGATTTGAAATTCCGTGAACTCAAAGGGGCGTATAAACGCCTGAAGAAGTTGGAAAATCAATTGATGGAATCCCACGAAACAGGAAAAAACGAATTCAAGCGCATTTTAGGCGATGTTACTGTACTCGAGCAAAAAGCAAGTGTCGTTTCCGAGAAAATAGGGGAATGTGAAAAAGAACTGAGCACATTAGAAATCAATTCGCTTGAAGAACTCAGCAAGTATCGCGAGCATTTTGAGAATTATTGCGATACCAATCAAATCATTCAATGGAAGAAGTTTGATTTTACGGCGGTGTGAGGAAGAAGAGTGAAGTACTAAGTTGGATGTACGAAGAGAGAAACGAGAAGTTGGAAGTGAAAGTAGGCTTACTAATTACTGAACTGTCAGTTCGAGCGGAGTCGAGAACTACCCCTCAGAGGCAGAATGGCTTTCGAACCAAAATAGGTCTCGACTTAGCCTGTCTTGAGCGTAGTCGAAAGGCTCGACCAGACAACGAGAATATTTAAAAAACACAAAAATGAAAAAACAAATCATATTAAGCGCCCTAGCAATAGGAACTCTATTATTCGCAAGCTGCGAAACAGAGTGTAAAGAGGTCACCACCAAAAACATTACGGTTTTGGTCGATGCTACCGATTCAATTTTAATCGATAGGGCAAAGTACGAACTGCGCCAAGAGAATTTTGAACACTTGATCAATCAAGAATTGGGTCTAACCGAAAACCCCAAATGCTTTACGGTCAATTACGATTTCGGAATTATTTCTACCCACAGTTATTACAACCCTACTTCAACGGCTCTTTCACATACCGACTGGGGGCAGGCACGAAATAAGTTGGTTATCGGGTGGCGCGATTTTTATGCCTCCCATGAGGAAAATCTCAAAAGTTTGGATTCTATCAATCAAATGGAGAGCACTTCGCTTTTCCCCACTTTGATGAAAGCCATCAACAAAACCGATGGTACCATTATCGTGGTGAGCGATCTGATTGAGAACAACCCCGTGGTGAATTTTTATAAAAATCCGCCCACTACTCCCGAGCAAATGGAAAAAACGTATACCGAAATGGTGAGCTACTATTTACCTGATAGCGTAAGAAAAGGGGCTGACCGTGAAGTTGTCTTTATCGTAATGTCCGAACCGAAAAACTCCGGAGTCGTACATAAAGCTCGCGCCTTTTGGAAATACGCGCTCGAAGAACATTTAGGGCTCAATGTAACTTTTGCCGACGGAATCTCAACCATCTAATTATGCCCGCAGTAGTTGTATATATCTTGCTAATCGTATTAGCACTGGTCGCCTGTGTCTTATTCTATATTCCACGAAAGAACTGGTTCAACGTTCAAGTGGCGAAAGAAGAAGGCTGGGGAACTTTAAAAGTCCTTTTGATTGGCATGGCCACCAGTCTACTGTGTTTTGTGTTCAGCAAATTGCTTTTTTCGGCCTTGTGTCTGAGTATTTCTTCGAGCATTATCGAGTACAATATCTTGATGAACAATGTCTATTGGTTTGGGTCTGAATTGCTCTCTCCCTTGGCCAATATCAAATACCCGATTTCCTATTTCGGACTCCATGCGATTTCTTATTTCTCCGGATTATACGCGGTCCTTTTTTGCCTCAGTAAGTTGAATATTACCTCAAGTTATAACCTATCCCATGACCGATTGAAATTGCAGTTGATGTGTTTGGGCTTGTTTATGTTTTTTGAGACCCTTTTGTATGTTTCCTATCCCTTTCAAACCTTTGATAGTGGCTGGCGCATCTTCCATAATTTCTTTGCGGTCTTTATCGCCCGGCTGCATTTTACGGCCTGTCTCTTTATTGCGGCTTGGTTGCATTTTCATTATCCTTGGGTAAAAATGGCCTTGGAATCAAAAGTACTATCGATTCGTTTTTACTGGCTTACCGGGGTATTCGAATCGACGAAGAACATGCTCGTCTTTTTTGTGGCGCTAGGCACTTTGTTTTTGCTACCTGCTTATATACGAATGTATGCTCCATCAAATTTTGGGCTCTTCATCTCCTTGGTTTTTAACGGTGGCCTTCTCGTTGTTTTTTGGAGATGGGTGAGTCCTGCTATCTATCACCTCATCAAATTTATTTCTGACTTTGAAAAACGAAAAGTAGTATGAACGACTGGATGAAAGCAATAGCAGTGGTTGGAGGTGTTTTTTTAGCACTGATACTTTTTCATGTGATTTGGCCATCCAAAATGAAGATGGAGCCCCATGCCAATTTTATTTCTTCAGTACGTGACGAAGACCATAAACTGTTGGCTGTTTTTGGGGAGAAGACGGTACTCAATAATCATTTAAAAGCGGAAGAGTTAGAACAGCTGAACAAGAGTGGGGAGTTGAATAAATTTCCTATTGTGCCGATACTTTCCTATAAGGAACTTCCGGAGAATTACATCTACTTTTTGACGAAGGTGGAGAGCAAGAACTTCTTTGGCTTCGGAAAGGATAATATCTATGGTATGTCCTTTTCAGGGATTGCCCGATTATTTGAAGGGAAAGCGGATGGAGGTTCAAACATTCCTCAGCAATTGTTGAAAAATGCGATTCACAAGAAGGAGGGAATAGGAACCATTTATCTTTCCCGGAAGTATGGCGAGCAGCTCGCGGCTTTTCAAATGGTGAAATCCGCCACTCCCGAGGAAATATTAATGGCTTACACCAACTACTCCGGAAACTTTTGGTACGAACGCGATTTCTCTGGACTCATTCTGGCATCGTATGACATTTTCGACCTAGCACCACATGAGTTGAACGATTTGGAAATGTTACTCACCATAAAAACCTTAAAAGGCGCTAGTGACTTAAAAGCACTTTGTAATGACCGGTTTGCGAATCAGGCAGCTATCAAGGAAAACATTTTGGGCTATTTCAAACTCATTGCGGAAGATGAGGTTGATAAAAAGAAATTGAAAGACATGCGTACTATGGAGTTGCGTTTCGCCAAACGCAACAGCCTCAGAAAAACCACGGCCTTTACCAACTTTTTAAGAGCCAACCGCGGAAAATCAAAAGAACGCTTTGCCACACAGTATGTGTCCTCCATTACCAACGAAAATCAAGAGAATTTGCAAAGTGCGGTCGAACGTTTTACTAAATATTACGGTTCCAACTTATCTGTAAAAGGCTTTGATTTAGAAACTTCCCTCATCGCCATCGACATCAAAACGGGTCGTATAGAAGCTACGCTTGGCAATCGAAAAAATAGTGGTGCGATGGCGAATTTTGTTGATTATGGCGATGGTTTTCAGGTAGGCTCTGTGCTCAAACCACTGGTTTTCTTAGAGCTTTTTGAGAACCATGATTTTGATGAAAATACAAGTCTGTTCAATGGTGATTTGAAGGAGTACAAATACAACCCTGCGAATGTGGGTAAAACCCTTTTGGGGAAAGAGGTTCTGATCGGCGATGTGCTGAAATATAGCTTGAACAAAGCGGCCGTGAATTATCGGGTACATGCCAAGCCTTTAAAAGTTGTGCGCGAGGTAGAGAACAAATTGGCAAAACTGGATGTTTCTTCAAATCCATCAGCTTACAGCCTGGGAGAATCCTATATCTTGGGCACCAAAACCATGACGCCTTGGGAAGTGGCCCAGGCCTATCAAATGCTTTTTAATGGTGGGGAGGCGATTCCGCTCACGCCCTGGAAGTATATCATCGACCCCCATCTACAGGATACCATTTTCGATGGCAGCTCAAGAAAACGTAGAACGCTCTATGCTACGGAAAGTGCCAACAGCATTAAAAGCTTGTTGCCCCTTGCTTTTGAAGCTGGCGGCACTTGTCATCGATTACTCCCCTATTTGCCCAAAGAACGCCATTACTACGGTAAAACAGGCACTACGGGTAAGGCCAAAGACGGATGGACAGTGCTCAGCGACGGTAAAAAATTAGTGATAGTTTGGGTAGGCTATGTGAAAAATGATGAAGGGGTTCTAACTCGAAAAGGTGCTCCCGCTATCCCCTCAAAATCAGGCGCGGGTTCCGCAGGAATTCTCGCCGCCATGGCCTACTCCAAATTGTATAAGTAGAAATTATTGGTTATTTTTAAAGAACTCAATAGTCGGAAAAGAAACGACTTGCTGTTCGATTATTGACATTCCTTCCCTACTTTTGCCGCCAAACCTTTTGCAAGTAGATTCTAAATTTATTGGTAGTGTATTTACATGAACGATTTAAGTAAAAAGGAAGAAATAAAAATCGAGGAAACGAAAGCTTCTGGAAAAGAAGTTACGGCCACTAGCGAGTTACTACAAAAGAAACTCGAAAACTTTCTTTTGCTATTATATCAAGGTTATCTAAAAGGGGAAATACCTATTGAACCTGAAATACGGGTCGCATTCCTCAATTTGGTGAAACAAGACCCAGACTTTGCCTTTAAAGTCCGTATGCTGCAACTCGATTACCTGCAATTGGAAAACAGCGAGCTTGAAGGCATGTGGAACGAAGCGACGGAAGAACTCTTTCCCAAGGTTACCATAGCTGAGCAACCCGTTGATGAACAGCGAAAAAAGACACTAACGGAATACAAAGGAACTATTCATGAGCTATTAAATTCATCGGGCGAGCTGCGTTCGTAAGCCTAGAATATACTTTTCTATAAGTCTCGGGTCGATTTTTTTGCTAATCGGTAATCGGTGGAATTCAATAAATGCGGGCAGCAATATTTCTGCAATCATAACCGCTATTTTTTTGCCCTGTCTACAGGCCCATTTTCGTTGTGCTTCAAAAACACTTTTGTCAACACCCCGTAGTATCTCAGGGAACTTCCGCCCCTCGATAAAGCGTTTTCGTAATACCTCTCTTTTGGCACGCGCAAAACCTGAAAATTCTATCCAGTCTTTGATATGACGGCTCATTTCGGTCAAGACCATGTTTTTGTGTTCGCCCCAAATGGAATCGAATACGCCTTGTTCAGCTTCCACATCCAATGCCGAGGCATCTTCGGTATAGTAGGTTTCACTGCGCAATACTTTGATATAGTCCAGACACAAGTTCTTGATGACCGGAAAATAGTATGTGGTGATTTTGGCCGTACATTTTTCACGTACCAATTTTCCCGAACGGTAGCGTTTCAATTCCTTGAGAAACAGGTCTGAGAAAATACTTTTAGCGTGTCCATCAAGGTCATCTTTTACACCCAAGCGAAGCAACCAATGTTTGATTATTGGCGATACGGCGTTATAAAATTTTTGGTGTTTTGTACAATTACCTGGGTCGTTCAGATAATCGTAGACGGTATTCCACGAAGTGTTATATAGTGTTTTGTGCCCCATGATCAGATGTTGGTCTAATGGTTTTCAAAAAATGCGCTCTAGTGCAGATTCTAAAGTAGAGGTGCTATATAACGTTGGAATTTAAAGGGTATGTTAGTATAACGGAAGTTTCGAAAACTTATTTTAAAAAACACCTAAGTATTGCCTAAAATACAAGAAGAAAGGCAGTCTCTTTCATAGGAACGGAATGCACACTCATACTACCGCCATGCAAATGCATGATTTGTTTTGATAAGCTTAGTCCAATACCGGTGCCCGTATCTTTTGTAGTGAAGAACGGAACGAAGATTTCATCCATGAGCTCAGGGGAAATACCAGGGCCGTTGTCTACGACGCGGATATACTTTTTGCCGTCTTTGGTGAGGCCAGCACTCATTTTTATTTTTCCATCGTCCTGCCCATTTAAAGCCTGCAAGGCATTTTTGCAAAGGTTGATCAAGATTTGCGAAATCTGCTTTTCATCAACATACAGTTCAAGATCATCGGGGTGAACAGCCAGTTCAAAATCGGTGGGTTGATCATCGTTATCTTGACTCATCAAAACTTTGACCTTGTTCAGCAGACGTGTAGCATTAATCAGCGCTTTGTCAGGTTTTGGCAAACTCAGAAAGCTTCGGTATGATTGCACAAAATCCATTAAATCACCGCCTTGGTCTTTGATGACTTCCAAACCTTTGACCGTATTCTGAATATGATCTTCGTTGAAATCCGCGAGTGGCACGAGCCCGTTATTGGTCTTGTAATACTTCAAAATGGATTCCGATATCGAAGTGATCGGGGTTATAGTATTCATGATTTCATGGGTCAACACACGGATTAGTTTTACCCATGAATCGGTTTCTTTTTCATCAAGTTCCTTATGAATGTCTTGTACGACCACGAGTAGTAATTCCTTACCTTCTGAAGATACCGATGTGGACTTTAGTGCCAATTGCTTCTTTTCTCGTTCATTGGTCAACTGCACCAACTTGCGTTCAAAAGGTTGTAGGCCTTCAAAAAGTTCATAGAGTTTTTGGTCTACTTGCCGTAACTGTTTAATGTGATTTAACGGCGTATAATCGAAAATATGTTCCGTAGTGGAATTGGCAAAAAGAATATGTCCCTTTTCATTGATGGTCAAGATGCCGATGTCAGCTTGTTTGATGATTTCTTGGTAATACTGCTCTTGGGCTTGTTTTTTTAGATGGATGTCTTGAATCATCTCATTAAGCATATTTAAACTATGATTCAATTCTTCTAAGGACTTAACACTCAGTTTTTCAGGAAAACGTAAGGTGAAATCCTCATTCTTTATGGCATCGAAGAAATAAGCGATTTTTCGATTGGTTTGATTCACGTAATAAATCAAAGAATAAGTCATAAAAATCAGAAATACAAAAGCAAATCCCGCTAGGATATACCGTTCTTTGAAAAAGAGAAAACCTACTGCCAGCGCGGATGCAGAAATCAGAAGAATTCTGAAAATCAATTGTAAATATATATTTCTGCTTACCATTTATTACTTTCCGATTTTCTTCATTTTATTGTACAAGGTCTGTCTTGAAATTCCCAACTGCTCGGCTGCAGCACTATAATTGCCATCGTTTTGATCTAATGCGTTCGAGATCATTTGAAGTTCCATTTCTTCCAAGGTGATTTGATTGTTTTCGGGAACGGCCGAACTTTTAGAATTCAATAAAAAATCGGCAGGTCGTAAAACATTTTCTTCGGATAAAATGACAGCTCTTTCAATCGTATGCAATAACTCCCTCACATTTCCCGGCCAAGGGTACGAAAGCAATTTGTCTTGCGCATCTTGGTTGATTTTCAATCCTGGTTTTCCGTATTTCGAAGTGAATTTGTTTAGGTAGAAATGGGCCAAGACCAAGATGTCATCGCCCCGTTCTCGTAAAGGAGGTACTTCAACCATTATGGTGTTGATTCTATAGAGCAAATCTTCCCTGAACAGACCATCGGCGACCATTTTATCCAGGTTTTCGTTGGTCGCACAAATTAACCGGATATCAACGGGAATCGATTTGTTAGACCCTACACGAACAATTGTTTTGTTCTGAATGGCCGATAAAAGCTTTGCTTGGGTTTGAAGTGAAAGGTTTCCGATTTCATCTAAAAACAAGGTGCCTCCGTTGGCCGCTTCGAATTTTCCGGCACGGTCGTCCTTGGCATCTGTAAACGAACCTTTGAGATGCCCGAAAAGCTCACTTTCAAAAAGATTTTCTGAAATAGAACCCATATCCACCGAAATAAAAACCTCGTCTTTTCGATTTGAAAGTCCGTGAAGTTCTCTCGCAATCAATTCTTTTCCCGTACCGTTTTCACCGGTAACCAAAACGTTGACATCGGTTTTAGCAACTTTTCCAACGAGTTTCAAGACAGCGTTCAGGGCGCTTGAATGACCAACGATAGTATTCTTTTTTTGATTGATGACCTGTTTAAGGTTGTTTTCCTTTTGTTTGAGCTGATTAACTTCTTTACGCGACTTTCGAAGTTCGTAGGCCGATTTTACGGTGGCTAAAAGTTTATCGTTGTTCCACGGTTTTAGAATGAAATCGGCGGCACCCTCTTTTAAGGCTTTTACCGCCAAGTCTACGGCCCCGTACGCCGTCATCATGATAACTGAAATCTGTGGGGCTTTTTTCCGGATTTCCCGAAGCCAGTAAAGTCCCTCGTTGCCTGTGTTCACGCCCGCGGAGAAATTCATATCCAAGAGCACAATATCAAAATCGATTAGATCGGGAAAGGAAGAAATTTGATTTGGATTGGATATCGTCTTGACCGTTTTATACTCGAATTGCAATAGTATTTCGAGTGCGCTGAGTACACTTTTATTGTCATCGATGACCAAAATTTTCGCGGATATCATAACTGTGGTTTGTTGTTCATTCCCTTACCAAAAAATATTCCATTTAGTGAAAGTAGGATTGCAATGCCGTTTCAAATACCGTATTCATGGGATTTTTTTGATTTTTAAAGCTACAACTACAAATCTAGATATTTTACATAGTGTCCATTTTTTTGACAATTACTGTATAAGTATTTTACAGTTGAACGAAGTAATAAATTTTTTAATCTTCATAAAATACTGATAAACAAGAATTTAGGATTATGGCACGGCTGTGGTAATAGCGTTTGGCATAGCAATGAATTATGAAGCTACTATTTTCGAAATTACTTATTTTTTGTTCCCTTTTTGGGACAGGTCTTTTCGCTCAGGAGAAATGGACGATGGATGCATGTGTTGCGTATGCTTTGGAGCACAATCTTCAGCTAAACGATTTTGAGTTTACCTCGGATGCTGGCATGGAAAACTACCGCCAGTCGATTCGGAATCTACTGCCAGTAGTCAATGCGAATTCGAACTATACCGTAAACTCCGGTAGGGCGGAGGATCCGAATACAGGTACATTTGTTGTGCAAGATTTTTTCTCTAACAATTATTCGCTACAATCGAACATTGATCTATTTCAGGGATTTCAGAAAATCAATTCCATCAAGGCCTCTAAATTTTTATATAAGGCGGCAAAAGAAGAGAGCTTACAACAAAAATACTTGTTGGCGTTCCGCGTCATGCAAGCGTTCAATACTATTCGTTTTTCCGAAGGGCTGGTTGCCATTGCCAATGAGCAATTGGAAGTTTCCAAAACCAACTACAGATTGGTCGAGAAGCAGATTGAACTAGGCCTGATGGCGGGTGCTGATTTGTATGAAGCAAAATCTACATTGCTAAGTGACGAACTCAATCTGACCCAAAGCGAAAACCAACTGGCAGCGGCGAAATTAGTCTTGATCCAAGAAATGAATTTAGAAAACACTTCCAATATTGAAATTATACCGGATATTGATCAAGTGACTGAAACGGAAACAGCGCCAAAAATGGAGTCGGACTCTATTTATACCGTAGCACGTGAATTTTTACCGTTGATCAAGGCACAAGAACTAAGAGCACAGGCAGCAAAAAAACAGGTGGGTGTAGCTAGAGGTAATCTTTACCCTTCCCTATCGCTTTTTGCGGGGATAGGTACAGGTTATTTTGAAACCTTTCGAGATAGTTTGGGCAATACGCTACCTTTTCGCGAACAATTCAGGGACAATACCTCACGATTTTATGGGTTGAGCCTGAACGTGCCCATCAGTAACGGTTGGTCTGCCCGCTCACGGGTAAAACAAGCAAAAATTGAAAAACTGCGCCAAGAGAATAATCTTGAGGTACAAGAACAAGTACTCTTTCAAACCATTCAACAATTGGTTCAGGAATACAACTCACTAGTGGTAGAAGTGGAGCAAAGTGACCAAAACATGGAAGCCCAACGAATGGCGTTCACCATTGCCCAAAAGCGCTACGAAAAAGGAATGATCAACGGTATTGAACTATTTACGGCAAAAAATCTTTTTGCAAGTGCGCAAAATGAAAATTTGCAGGTGCGATTACGCTCCGAAGTCAATAAAAGTACGTTGGATTTTTATAGCGGACTACCGGTTTTTGATATTAACTAGAGTAGAAAAATATGATTTCCCTCTTCAGGGAAATGAAAATAAAGAAGCGAATTAAGATGGACATACAATTAGAAAAGAAAAAAGGATTACGACCAAAGCATTATGGTTATATAGCACTTGGCATATTACTGCTCTTTGTCGGATATCAGTTGATTTTTGCCACTTCTGTATCGACTTTTCGAACAGAGAAGGATAAACTCTCTATTGCCGATGTATCCCAGGGTAAATTTGATGACTATATCACCATCAACGGAAACGTTGCGCCCATCGCTACCATTTATATGGATGCTTACGAAGGTGGTCGTGTAGAGGAGAAATTAATCGAAGAGGGGGCGATGGTCAAGAAAGGTGATATCATTTTGAAGCTGGATAATATTAATCTCTACGAACAGATCTTACAGAGTGAAAGTGGATTGGCCTTAAAACAAAACGACTTACGACAAACTAGATTGACTTTTGATTCCAGACAGGTAGAAGGTAGAAGATCATTAGCCACCGCTAGTACTGAACTCCAAAGACTAAAAAGAAATTTTGAACAGAACAAGGCCCTCTTCGAAGAAGAACTCATTTCAGCGGAAGCGTATCAACTGTCAAAAGAGAACTATGAACTATCGCAAAAACAATATGAAATCGTAAAAGTGCAGACGGAAAACGACAACAAATTGAGAGAAACTTCATTACCTGTTTTGGAAACAGATTTAAATCGCATGCAGAAAACATTGGGTATGGTTTACCAACGTCTGGATCATTTAAATGTACGTGCGCCAGCAGACGGGCAATTGGGGTTTTTAGATGCTGAAATCGGGCAAAACATTACCCAAGGGCAACGAATCGGGCAAATCAACGTATTGACAGATTACAAAATTGAAGCCAGTATCGATGAACATTACATTGATAGGGTACAACGCGATTTAGTTGCCACAATTGAGCGTAGTGGCACAGAATATCCGTTACGTTTGAGAAAAGTGTATCCTGAAGTTAGAAACGGTAAATTCAAAGTCGACCTGGTGTTCACGGCCGATAAACCGGAGACCATTCGAACGGGTCAAAGCTATAATATCAAATTGCAATTAGGCGAATCGAGCGAGGCCCTGTTGTTGCCCAAAGGAAGCTTTTTTCAAAGCACAGGTGGCCAATGGATTTTTGTCGTAGGCCCAAACGGTGATGAAGCGATTCGACGTAATATCAGAATCGGAAAACAAAACTCGCGCTACTACGAAGTTCTAGAGGGATTGCAAGCAGGTGAACAAGTCATTACTAGTAACTATGACACTTTTGGAGAAGCGGAGCGAATAGTGTTAAAATAGAACAACAACTGTCACTAAACTGATATATAGAAGTCATTAAATTATAACAAGTAAAAAAATCAATCGAAAAATGATACAGATCCAAAACTTAAAAAAGAGCTTTAGAACCGAGGAAGTGGAAACCTTGGCATTGAACAATGTCAACCTAATAGTTGATGACGGTGAATTTGCCGCAATCATGGGGCCTTCTGGTTGTGGTAAATCCACCCTTTTGAACATCATTGGCATGTTGGATAATCCTACTGAAGGTAGCTACCAATTTGCCGGTCACGAAGTTGGCGGACTCAAAGAACGCCAACGTACCGAATTGCGTAAAGGTAATCTGGGTTTCGTTTTCCAGAGTTTTAACCTGATCGACGAGCTGACCGTTTTCGAAAATGTAGAGCTTCCACTAATCTATTTGAAAATGGGGAAAAGCGAACGTCGCGAAAAGGTGATGAAAGTTTTGGAACGAATGAAAATTGCCCATAGGGAAAAACATTTCCCCCATCAATTATCCGGTGGTCAGCAGCAACGTGTTGCCATAGCCAGAGCGGTAGTGACCAATCCGAAGTTGATTCTTGCAGATGAACCTACAGGTAACCTAGATTCTAAAAACGGCATCGAAGTTATGAACCTCTTAACTGAACTAAATCAAGAAGGCACCACCATCGTCATGGTAACACACTCGGATCGTGATTCGCATTATGCACACAGGGTTATCAATTTATTCGATGGTCAAATTGTCACTGAAAGTCAAAATCGGGCTATGGGAGCAATGATATAGTCTTCTAACCCCAAAAGGGGAACATATAGGTTTATTCATCAATCATAATCATCAATCAAAAAACGAGCAACATGTTCAAGAACTATCTAAAAATCGCTTGGCGGAATCTCGCAAAAAACAAACAACAAACGATTATTAATCTATTGGGTTTGACTGTCGGCACAGTCAGTTGTCTTTGCATTTTGCTTTATGTCTTTGGTCAATTTGGCTATGATGAACATCACACGAATGCAGAATCGATATATCGCGTAGAAACGATTATCGAACGAGAAGGCAAAGAGAGTTTTGATACTGGGGCGGCGTCTCCACCTATCGCCTTTGCCTTAAAAGAAGATTTCCCCGAGGTTCAGGAAGCCGTTCGGGTAGTTCTCACAGATGTTTTCTATAGTAATTTGATTAGCGCTGCCGAAAGCCAAGATGCCTACTATGAGCCAAGGGCCTATATTGCTGATTCTACTTTCTTCAGCGTATTCAACTACAAATTTCTAGAAGGCCATCAAGAAACCGCTTTAAATGAACCAAATTCATTGGTGCTATCCTCATATTTGGCGAAGAAATTGTTCGGTAATCAACAAGCCCTTGGTAAGGCCGTTAAATGGGGTAGCGGGGAAGACGAGCAAACTCTTACCGTTAAAGGGGTCTTTGACGAAACCTATGCAAAATCGCACTTGAACCCTAATTATATTGTGAGTATGAGCACTCCGGGCATGGGTACTTTCGTGCAAGGCTTCGAGAGTTTCGCAACCAATAACTTTGTTTACTCTTATGTAAAACTTGCAGCAAACACCAATTCAAAAGACCTGCAAGACAAACTGCCGAAATTTGTACAAGATAGGGGTGCCAAAGATTTGGCTAACGCGGGAATGGACAACAAAGTACTGATATTAAAAAAGGTATCTGATATTCATTTGTATTCCGCTGGACGAAAGAATCAAATTCATGAGGTTTCCAATATAAAATACCTGTATTTTTTATTGACCTTGGCTTTTTTCATACAACTTGTAGCTTGTATCAATTTCATTAACCTCAGTACCGCAAGAGCTAGCAAAAGAGGGAAGGAAATAGGAGTCCGAAAGGTTGTGGGAGCGGGCAAAAACAGTTTGATGAGACAGTTTTTGGGAGAGTCCATGTTATTGTCCTTATTTGCTACGATACTAAGCATTCCGATAACGATTTTATTGCTCCCACTCTTGAACGAGCTTACCCAGGCTTCGCTGGTCTATCAAGATTTGTTCAATGTGAGTATAGGCCTGTTATTATTAGCCTTAGGCGTTGTAACAGGATTGATAGCAGGTATCTATCCTGCAATTGTGCTCTCCTCCATAAAACCCATTAAAGCCCTAAAGAATTCTACGCTATTGCAATCTGGTGGTGGTACATTTCGAAAAGCACTGGTGATTTTTCAGTTTGTTGTCTCTATAAGTCTTGTGGCTGCGGTGATTATCATAACACAACAATTCAGATTTGCACAGAGTAAAGACCTTGGTTTTAAAAAGAATAACCTTTTGGCACTCCGCATAGGAACAGATGAAGCTTCCAGCAAGTTCGAATCCATAAAATCTTCTTTTCTGGATATTCCTGGGGTACTTAACGTTTCCAGTGGTAATTACGCTCCGTCCGAAATTGTCTTGGCTGATAACGGACTGTATCTTCCCGGAGGAAATCGTGAGAATGTCACCATTGTAAAACGACAAGGAGTAAGTGACGGTTACTTTGAAACTATGGGTATTCCTTTGATTAAAGGGAGGGATTTTACCGTCGCCGATACTACAGACCAGATTATAGTAAATCAAGCTACCCTCAAAGCTTTTGATATCGACAAAGAGGTAGCGTTGAGCTCAAGACTTGTCCAAAGTTTTGGTGAGGAGACTTTTGAAATGAGAATTGTTGGCGTGGTCAAGGATTATCATTTTGCCTCACTAAAAGAGGATATAGCACCTTTGTTTCTGCATAAAGAGAATAGCCCAAACTGGTTGTTTATCAAAACGGAAGTAGATGATTACACTCGGCTGTTGGCAAGTCTTGAACAGCAATGGAAAGCAACGGTTAAAAATGTTCCCTTTGACTATAGGTTTGTTGACAAAGAAGTCGAAAAGCTTTATGATGAAGAAAAACGTTTAGGCCAAATCTCCGTAGTATTTACAATTCTAGCAATCTTAATTAGCTGTCTCGGCCTTTTCGGTTTGGTATCCTACGTTGCAGAACAAAAGAAAAAAGAAATCGGTATCCGAAAAGTTTTGGGGGCAAGTATCAATTCCGTAGTACAACTATTGACCAAAGATTTTCTAAAACTGGTAGGTATTGCATTTTTAATAGCATCTCCTATTGCCTATTACTTTATGCAGCGTTGGTTGGAAGATTTTACCTATCATATCGATATTCAATGGTGGGTTTTTGTTTTGTCGGGAGGTTTTGCCATGCTCATCACCATGTTAACAGTTGGGTTTCAATCCATAAAATCGGCAATGGCCAATCCAGTAAAAAGTTTGCGTACAGAATGAACTATCATCAAATCAATCAGATGCTGAAATGAACTCAGCACAAGAAAAGCGAAAATCATGTTTAAAAACCACTTAAAAATTGCCTGGCGGAGCATCAAAAAAGATAAGCTCTTTACCACCGTTAAAATCGGTGGTTTTGCCGTTGGCATCGCTGCATGTCTTTTGATTGCCCTTTTTATTCGAAACGAGCTGAGCTACGATCAACATTATGCGAATAAAGATCAGATTTTCAGGGTAGTCATGCAAGGTCAATGGAACGGGGAACTCATGAAAAGCACGCATTTTCAATTGCCTTTTGCCGATGCCTTACAATCCGATTTCCCAGAGATTAAAAAAGCGGGTAAGGTCAATACCATTGAGATTTTTGGGGCCGGTAAACGAGGGATGCGCCTTTCAGGAAAATCGCAGAACAATTTTGAAGAAGGCTTTGTACTTGTAGACCAAGAGGCCTTCGATATCTTGGAAGTTGCTTTAGAGCAGGGCAATCCCGATGAAGCGTTGAAAAGTCCGAAAAGTATTGTCCTTTCCAAATCGAAAGCGGATAAATATTTTCAGAGCGGAAACGCTTTAGGGCAAACCATTGTTTTGGATAATAACACTTCTAAACCATATACTGTGACGGGTGTAATGAAAGAAGTGCCTAAGAATTCACACCTCGATTTTGATTTCCTCCTGCCTATCGAGGATACCAATATGAGCTGGACCAACCAGAACTACTTTACCTATATATTGGTCGATCCGAATGCAAATGTTCAAGAGCTGGAACAAAAAATGCAATCCATTATTGAAAACTATGTCATTCCCGCACAATTGGACAATGGCCGTGGAGCTGATTTTATAGATGTTCTAAGAACCATTGAGTATAAACTGCAGCCCGTAACCGACATTCATCTAAAGTCGGATATAAAAATGGGCGATGGCCTAAAGCATGGAGATATACGTTTTGTTTGGTTGTTCGCTGCCATCGCGGGTTTCGTTTTGCTTTTGGCCGTAATTAACTTTATTAATCTCTCTACGGCCAAATCGGCCAATAGGGCAAAAGAGGTGGGTCTCAGAAAAACCGTAGGTGCCTTTAAGTACAATCTAATTGCACAGTTTCTGACGGAATCGGTAGTTTTCAGTATCATATCTTTCATACTCGGCATTGTATTGGCGTGGGTCCTGCTTCCAGCTTTTAATGGTATGGCGGCCAAAACCATAGCGATTCCATGGACGGCGTGGTGGTTTCTACCAATATTGCTGTTTTCCTCTTTGATTGTAGGGTGTGTGGCCGGATTGTATCCTGCCTTCTACTTATCGGCTTTCAAACCTGTCAATGTGTTAAAAGGCACTTTGTCTTTGGGTGGTAAAAGCGGAAAACTACGAAGTGGCTTGGTTATCTTTCAGTTTACCACGTCGGTCATTTTGATTATCGGAACGTTGATCATTTACCAACAAATGGACTATATCCTCAAAAAGGAATTAGGATTCGATAAAGAGCAAGTCGTAATTCTTGAAGGTACCGATGTTTTAGGAAATCGTGCCGATACTTTCAAGGAACAGCTACGGCAATTGCCTCAGGTAAAGGCGGTAAGTGCAAGCTATTATCTGCCCATAGAGGGTGGTAATCGAAACGGAAATACCTTTAGAAGGCCCGATCAAGGAAATGAGGGCAGGGGCATTCCCGCCCAAATATGGAGGGTCGATTATGACTATATCAAAACCTTGGGAATTAAGTTGAAAGAGGGGCGTGATTTCTCAAAGGAATTCGCTTCCGACTCCATCAATTCCATCATTATCAATTCCAGAATGGTACAGGAACTCGCATTGACAGATCCGATCGGAAAGGAGGTGGACAACAACGGGCAACTATGGAAAGTTGTCGGGGTCGTAGAAGATTTTCATTTTAAATCATTGAAAGAGGATATTTCATCGCTCTCGCTGGTAATCGGTAATGATATCGGAGCGATTTCCTTGAAATTGGAAAAGGGAAATATAAACGAAGCCTTGGCCTCCATAGAATCCGTCTGGAACAAAAACATACCCAATCAGTCCATCAATTATACATTTTTGGACCAAGAGTTTACCCAAATGCATGAGGATGTACAACGAATGGGAAAAATCTTCAACAGTTTCTCCCTCTTTGCTCTTTTTGTGGCCTGTCTAGGGCTGTTCGCGCTTTCTGCCTTTATGGTGGAGCAACGCAAAAAGGAAATTAGCATCCGTTTGGTATTGGGTGCACCCTTCAAAAGTATTTATGAATTACTTACCATTGATTTTATGAAGTTGATCTTAATATCTATTTTGATAGCAATACCTATTGGTTGGTATATGATGAGCCGCTGGTTAGAAGATTTTGCTTATAGAATTACCATTGGTTGGGAAATTTTCGCCGTCGCCGGATTAATTGCTTTGGCAATAGCGATTCTCACGATAAGCTATCAATCAGTAGGGGCCGCTTTAATTCAACCATTAAAAAGTCTAAGGACTGAATGATATAATCAGATAAAGAATGTTAAAGATGAAAACAATTAGATTATTTCTTGTAACCCTGATATGTACAGCATGGACTTTTGCCCAACAGAATGAGATCATTCCTGATTTATCAAAAGTGAAGGATACTTCCGTATGGAGTCTTTATGATAGAGAATTACTAAATGACGACCCTCTACATCTTGGTCGTGGAGGAGGCGATGGAATATTATGGTTAAAAGACCATAGCGTTCAAAATGGCACAATTGATCTTGACATCAAAGGCAGGGATATTAGAGGTGAGAGTTTCGTGGGTCTAGCTTTCCATGGTGTAGATAGAAATAATTTCGACTTAATATATTTCCGCCCTTTCAACTTTGAAAGCAAAGAAAAACAGGGCAACTCAGTCCAATATGTTTCCCTTCCAGATTTTACCTGGCAACGATTAAGACAAGAAAACCCTGGTGTATATGAGAGCTCTCCGTCACCCGTTCCTAACCCAAGCGATTGGTTTCATGCAACTATCGTAATTAGATATCCTAAAGTTGAGGTATATGTTGAGAATGCCGATGAGCCTTCACTGACCGTAGAACAGTTAAGTACAAGAAAGGAAGGGTGGATTGGCTTTTGGGTAGGCAGCAATTCAGAAGGAGAGTTTAAAAATTTAAGGATAAAGAAAGAATAGGTTATTTCCTCATCAATCAAAATTGAAAATCATGTTTAAAAATCATTTAAAAATCGCCTGGAGAAGCTTAAAAAAGCAACCTTTTTTTACTTTTATAAACACATTCGGACTCGCCGTGGGTATGGCGGGAGCACTATTGATTTCGTTGTATATCTACGATGAATTGAGTTTTGATAGAATGTTCGCCGATACCGACCGAATTTATCGCATAGATGCAGACATTAAGTTTGGCGGTGCAGAGATTGACGCTTCCCAAACGTCGGCACCCATGGCGGGAACTTTATTACGTGATTTCCCCCAGGTCGAATCCACTGTTAGGTTTCGAGACCAAGGAAGCATGCTCTTAAAAAAAAGTGGTACTGAAGCCAATACCAAAGAACTCCGCGCCACATTTGCCGACTCCACTTTCTTTGATTTTTTCGGAATCGACCTTTTGGTAGGGGACGTGAAAACCGCACTCACCCAACCCAATACCTTAGTATTGACGAGAACGGCTGCAGAGAAACATTTTGGCGTACAGAATGCCTTAGGCCAAAGCCTTCTTTTGAACAATACCAACACCTATACGGTAACCGGGGTCATCGAAGATCTACCTAAAAATTCTTTTTTGAGAGAACATAGCGTTTTTATGGCCATGGCAGGGCTGGCGGACTCTCGTGAAAATCTTTGGGGCAATACCAACTATTATACGTTCGTCAAACTGATTCCCTCGACTACGGCCGAGGATTTTCAAATTCCGTTGGAGTCGATACTTGAAAAGTACCTGCTGCCTTGGGCGGAACAAGTTTTTCCAGGCATAACCATGGAATCTTTCGCGGCATCGGGCAACTATTACAGGTACCATACCATGCCCCTGACCGATATTCATCTTTACTCTTACCGACAATCTGAAATGAGTGCCAACAGTAGCATTCAAAATGTATATATCCTTTCATTTATTGCTCTTTTCCTTATCGTATTGGCCAGCGTAAACTTCATGAACCTGTCTACCGCGCATTCTTTAAAAAGAGCAAAAGAGGTCGGCATCCGCAAGACTTTAGGATCCAACAAAGGAGAACTGATTCGACAATTTTTGACCGAATCAGGGCTGATCGCCTTTATTTCGTTGCTCTTGGCATTGATTATAGCAATCGTGGTACTTCCGTTTTTTAATGACCTTTCGGGTAAATCGATTTCCATTCCTTATAGTGGTCCGTTTTTCTGGTTGATTTTATTCCTTGCAACGCTATTACTAGGACTTTTTTCTGGAAGTTATCCAGCTTTTTTTATGTCAAGGTTTATGCCTGTCAAAACCTTAAAAGGTGGGGGTCAAACAGATGTTGGGGGCGGAGGCATTCGAAATGCTTTAGTTGTCTTTCAATTTGCCATTTCGGTTTTTTTGATAATTGCCACCTTAGTGGTTTTTCAACAACTTAATTTTATTCAAGGTAAGGACCTTGGTTTTACAAAAGACCAAGTCGTGTTGATCAATGACACTTTTGCGGCAGGAAATCAGGTGGACACTTTTAAGGAAGAGGTCCTCAAACTGGGCCAGGTTCAAAGTGTAACTTTGAGCAGTTTCTTGCCAACCCCTTCGGCACGTTCAAATTCCTCATTTTTTAAGGAAGGGTCAAGGGAACAAGAAAATGCCATTCAGATGCAGATTTGGAATGTTGACAAAGATTATATTCCGACCTTGAATATGGAACTTGTCGCAGGACGCAATTTCGACGAGCGGTTCAGTGCCGATTCTACGGCAGTCATTATTAATGAAGCTGCCCTGCCTGTATTGGGCGTTGGTCCTGAAGAAGTGCTGGGAATGCGAATTTCCCAAGATTTGAATTTGGAAGTACCACAATATTATACTGTCGTTGGTGTGGTAAGAAATTTCCACTATGAATCGTTGCGAGAGGGTATTGGAGCTTTGTGTCTTTCAATGAGCCGTTCTACTGGCAACATGGCTATAAAGTTAAGCGCTGGTGATTTTTCGAACGCCCTTAAAAGCATCGAGGGTATTTGGAAAAAACTGGCCCCCGGCCAGCCCTTCAATTATCGTTTTATGGATGAATCGTTCAATTCCGTTTATGAGTCAGAACAGCGATTGGGTAAAATATTTATGGTCTTCTCCATACTCTCCATTCTGATAGCGTGCTTAGGACTTTTCGGTCTCGCCGCCTTTAATGCCCAAAAACGAACCAAAGAAATCGGTATCCGAAAAGTTTTAGGGGCAAGTGTTGGGCAAATAACCTACCGCCTGACCACCGATTTTCTGAAAATGGTAGGGATTGCCATTTTGATTTCACTCCCAATCGGATGGTTTGCCATGAACAAATGGCTAGAAGATTTTTCTTACCGAATCGATATACCTTGGTGGGTATTTGCTATAGCGGCATTATTGGCCATTGGCATTGCAATACTGACGGTCAGCTATCAAAGCATAAAAGCCGCTATAGTAAACCCGGTAAAAAGTTTGCGCACGCAGTGAAACGTTTAGAAATTTTAAGAGTCCTTATATAGAGGATTTCCAAATATAAATAGCAGCATCAATCAAAAATTAAATAATCATGTTCAAAAACTATTTAAAAATCGCTTGGAGAAATTTAAAAAAGAACAAAGGCTATACCGCCATCAATATAGGCGGACTCGCTTTGGGTATGGCCGTTACCTTGATTATCGGACTATGGGTCCAAGATGAACTATCGTACAATAGTTATTATCCCAACAAAAATAAAATCGCGCAGGTTTTTCAGTCGCAGACTTTTAATGGGCAAACAGGCACGGGGCCTGCAATTCCAAGACCGCTAGAAAAAGCATTGCGTGAGGGCTACGGCGATAATTTCAAGCATCTGATGATGTCTTCTTGGACCAGCGATCTTTATTTAAAATATGGGGAGAGCAGTCTTTCACGTCCAGGTAACTACATGCAAAGAGAAGCCCCTGAACTGTTGAATCTACGAATCATCAAGGGAGAGAAAGATGGGCTTAGAGAGGTAAATTCAATTATGCTTTCAGAATCAACCGCAACGGAACTTTTTGGTTCCGAAGACCCGATAGGCAAAGTGGTGAAAGTGAGCAACCAATTTGATTTGATGGTGACTAGTGTTTACAAAGACATTCCATTGAACAATAGTTTTAACGATACGGAATATATCATTCCGTGGGAACAATACCTCGCGTCTCGCGAATGGGTAAAAAATGCTGAAGATAGTTGGGGCAACAATTCGTTTCAAATGTTCGTCGAGGTAGCGGAAAATGCAGATATGGATAAAGTTTCTGCAACCATTAAGGATGTAAAAAAGACCTTGAACGAAGACTCGGCAGAGTTCAACCCACAGCTCTTTTTATTCCCCATGAAAGACTGGTATCTGCGGAGCAATTTTGAAGATGGAAAACAACAGGGTGGGCGCATAAAATATGTTTGGCTCTTCGGGATTATTGGCGCTTTTGTATTGCTTTTGGCTTGTATAAATTTTATGAACCTAAGTACGGCCCGATCAGAGAAACGCGCGAAAGAAGTAGGTATTCGAAAGTCGATAGGTTCCCAAAGGCGCCAATTGATCAACCAGTTTTTAAGCGAATCTTTTTTAGTGGTACTTTTTGCATTTGTCGTGGCTGTGGTTATCGTCTTAATGTCGTTGAACGGGTTCAACGATTTGTCTAAAAAGGCAATTTCTTTTCCTTGGGGAAGTGCTACTTTTTGGCTGAGTTCGTTGTTGTTTATTTTGTTCACGGCTTTGGTAGCGGGGAGTTATCCTGCGCTATATCTTTCCTCGTTCAGACCGGTCGATGTATTAAAGGGAACGTTTAAAGCTGGCAAGTATGCAGGCCTGCCCAGAAAGATTTTGGTGGTGGTCCAATTTACAGTTTCGGTAGCCTTTATCATCGGAACCGTAATCGTAATGCAACAGATCAACCATGCCAAAAACCGCCCCGTTGGTTATGACAAGGAAGGCCTGATACAGGTTCCTACAATGAGTCAAGATTTTGAGGGCAAGTACGACTTAATGCGAAGTGAGTTTATTGGTTCGGGGGCGGTTGCCGAAATGTCTACCTCAAGCAGCCCGACCACCCAAATATGGTCTAACAGAAGCGGATTTACATGGGAAGGAAAACCGGACGGTTTTCAGGAAGATTTAGCATGGACCGAGGTTTCTGCCGAATATGCTAAATCGTTGAACCTGAAAATAGTAGAAGGGCGAGATTTTTCAAGGGAATTCGCCTCGGACTCTCTTGGGGTGCTAATCAATGAAACGGCTAAAAAGTATTTGGGAATTACCGACCCCGTTGGAAAATTCTTAAAGGATGACGATGATGAAGACCCCAACCCACCATTGAAAATTATCGGCGTGGTTCAAGATATGATTACCCAATCACCTTATGAGCCAGTAAAACAAGGCGTGTACGTATATGACCGGTTTGACAATGCCAGTTACTACAACCTTCGATTAAACCCTGAAAAAAGCGCCAGCAATAATCTTGCCGTAATCGAACGAGTCTTCAAAGAGCACTTTCCCGATGTGCCTTTTCAATATGAGTTTATTGACGACCAATATGGCGAAAAATTCGCGTCCGAAGAACGTATCGGCACACTATCTGGAATTTTCACAGCCTTAGCTATTCTCATAAGCTGTCTTGGTTTATTTGGCTTGACCTCTTTTGTGGCCGAACAACGTACCAAAGAAATTGGAGTTAGAAAAGTATTGGGTGCGTCTACGTTCAACGTGTGGAATATGCTCTCAAAAGATTTTTTAAAGCTGGTCACTATCTCCTGTTTTATAGCAATTCCGATTTCATACTACGTGATGAACGGATGGTTACAAGATTATCCGTATCGCGTAATTTTAGAATGGTGGATTTTTGTTTTGGCAGTTGTTGGGGCATTGGCCATTACGATTCTTACGGTCAGTTATCAAGCCATTAAAGCTGCGAATTCAAATCCTGTGAATAGTTTACGAACGGAGTGAAAAGTCCCCTCCCCAGCCCTGTGCATTCCTCTCGCAATCGCTCGTCGGATGCAAGAGGGGAGGGAGACAGCCCTTATTCAAAATCATATTTCATAAGTTGTTATATCCTTATTCTTAATAGAAAAACCTTATTCTCCTCCTTTCGGGGGGAGCTAGTGGTAGGCTTTTTAAACACTATTAAAACAGTGTCAATATATTATACAAAACCTGTAAAAATATTTTACACAAGCCACTCCCGTTTAATAAAAAAAGAATGTAACTAACTGATAATAAATAAGTTAAAAATATGGCATGAAAATCGACTTCTTTTTTATGGGAACCTTCCAAAATTATCTGGAGTATTTGTAAAAAAGAAAAAACCATGCTAAAAAACCACCTGAAATTATCATTACGTAATCTTTGGAAAAATAGGTTGCTCTCTTCGCTTAATCTACTTGGGTTAAGTATTGGTATTGGTAGTGTTTTGACCCTACTTTTTTCCGTTTACGCTTATTATTCCGCAGATGTTAAAATTGAAGATCAAGGAAACATCTATTTCTTTAAAACAATAACTACAGGGGGTGACAGTTATAGGGAAAGTCCGTATCCGTTAATGGATAAAATTGTTGAGACCTCACCTCAGGTAATTGCAGCTACACATTTACACGGTTGGGGCAATATGTGGTTAGAGCAAGGGGAAAAAGAATTACAGGAACGTACCGATTATGTTGACGCTGAATTTTTCGAGGTATTTTCATTACCTCTCAAATATGGAGATACAGAATCGGCTTTAGAAAAGAAATATTCCATTATACTAACCGACAGGGTAAGCCAAAAGTTGTTTGGGAATAAAAACCCTGTTGGAGCAAAACTCATTGGAGCCGATTCTTTAAACCTGACCGTAACTGGAGTTTTTGAACCAATAAGTCCATATTCTTCTTTTCGACTTGGAGTGATTATGCCCAACGATATTTTAAAGGATAATTCGAATTTTGTGTCTCAGGCGAATTGGGGCAATAGTTTTTCACCTAGTTATTTTAGGGTAAGAGCAGGAACCGATTTGGCGCAGTTGGAAAATCATGTCAATCAACTGGCGCAGAATAATTATGTAGACCCTACAATAATTGCTGGAATGAAAGCCGTTCCATATTCGGAAAGTCGAATGGATGCCATACCCGTGGTTAAAATCATCATCAATGGCTGTATTGCAGCTTCGTTTTTTGTATTGCTTATTGTATTGGTCAATTTGCTAAATTTAAATACCTCGACTATGTTCCGGCGTACAAAAGATATCACTGTGCGCAAGATTTTGGGAGGAAGTAAAAAGAATGTGATTGCTCAATTTTGTATTGAGAACGGTATTTTGGTCCTTATCTCCATTGTTATTTCGGGTGTTCTTTTTCTTGGGTTTTTATTGCCGGCAATGAACAATATTTTCGGGGCGGATTTCGGCAAAATCGCTTTTAGCTTTGAAAATGACTATGTAGTAATTCTTGCTGCTATAGCACTTGGAGTGCTGATGACCTTGGTGGTTGGGGTACTTCCTACTTTACGTTTTATCTCGGTACCCATCTCAATAGGGATTAAAGGCAAAATTGAAAATATAAAGAGCAATTTCTTCCTTAAGAATTCCTTTATTATCATGCAGTTTGCAATAGCTATTCTCTTTATCTGTGTGGCTATCATCTTGAATAGCCAGATTGGTTTTATGAAGAATGCAGATGTTGGGTTTAATCGCGAAAATGTAATCGTCGGTAACATCGATTTAGATTATAAAGATATTGAAACAGCTAACTTCAATTTTGAGGCACTATTAGATGATTTGAATGCCAATCCCTATGTTGAAAACATTTCAACTAGTGAATCAATCCCCTCCGACTATTATTTTAATTATACCACTTATCATGACCCCAATACAGGTCGTGATGTTCGTTTCCGTCGCTCTTACACTGATGTAGGTTATTTAAAGACCTTGCAAATTCCTATTATGTCGGGCAGAGATTTCGATGAAAATATGGATTCTTCTGAAGACAATCCGGTAATTATCAACCGAAGTGCCATGGAGGCTTTTGGATGGACTTCGATTGAAGGAAAGCGTTTGAAGTTCAAGAACCATGATTCTGAAGGGTATCCGATAGTTGGAGTGATGGAGGATTTTCACTATCAAGACCTTCAGAATTCCGTTGAACCTTTAGTTCATTTCTACAAGAAAAAAGAGGATTTAGCTATTCACCGCTATTTGTCGGTACGGGTAATGGAAGGTCAAGAAAAATCAATACACGATATGATTGTATCTGCTTTTGCAAAAATAGATTCCCGAAGAAATTATGAGCAAGCCTATTTGAGTGAGAAAGTGAGTGGTCAGTACCGATTAATCGAAGGTATGCTGACAACAGTGAATGTAGTTGCACTGCTGACTATTTTTATTTCTTGCCTAGGAATGTTCGGCCTAATATCCTTTATGGCGAAACGAAGAATCAAAGAAATTGGCATTCGTAAGGTGCTAGGTGCTGGGGTACTGAAAATTGTTGTATTACTGTCTAAAGATTACATCATTTTGGTAGGTATAGCAACTCTGATTGCCTTTCCTGCCGCTTGGTATTTAATGAACGCATGGTTGGGCAGTTTTGCATATAGTATTTCCATTCAATGGTGGATGTTTGCCTTAGGCGGGTTAATTGCTTTTCTAATCGTCAGTTTAACACTAAGTATACAAGCGGTGAAATCAGCTTCGGTAAATCCGGTGAAGAGTTTACGAACAGAGTGATAGCATAAAAGTTACAATTTCTTTAAAGTAGGAGCTTTAAGAATTAGAAAAGTAAAACCATGAAAGCTATAAAATCATACCTAAGACACCTTTCAAAAAACAAACTGTACACTGTAGTTACTGTGTTGGGTTTTGCCATTTCGCTAACGTTTATTTTACTGCTGAGCGTTTACATAGGTAATGAAACTTCTGTTGATGATTTTCATGTGAACAAAGAGAGGATTTATCGACTTGAAAATGAGTCAGTAGATTTCTCCCCGCCGATTGCAGTTGATTTAAAGAATAGCATTCCCGAAATTGAAGATTTTACGAGGATTTTGGAAGGTGATGGAAGAATACATGTTACTGGTGGCAAAAAATTAAAGATTAGGTATTTAGGGGTCGACGCTTCTTTCTTCAATATTTTTTCATTCCCCCTTTTAAAAGGAAAATCTGAAGAAGTATTGCAAACGGCCAATAGTATAGTGCTGTCCAAATCAATGGCTATTAAAATGTTCGGTACTGATGATGTTGTCGGCAAATCGGTTTTCATGAACACTGAGCACAAGTTTTTGGTTACCGGAATTATGGAAGATTTTCCTGAAAACACACATTTTGTTTTTCAAGATGCCTTGGTCAATTTAAAAGCATTTAAAGAATTATGGGGTTTTGAAAATATCATGGATGAATATGGTTTTGCATCTTTGAGTATTTATTTTTTGGCCAAAACCAATACCGACCTTCCTTCAAAAGCGTCGGAAATCCTAAAGAAATTCAAAAAAGACTATTGGCTGTATACTGAAGGTTGGGCCAATATAGTTGAGTTTACTCCGCTAAAAGACCTGTATTTCAGTGAAAAGGCGGGTAATGGTACCAAAAGCAATAGCAAAATACTGATTGCCATATTGTCCGTAATCGTACTACTAATTTTATTGCTCGCCGTTGGAAACTATATCAACCTGACCATTGCGCAGGCTACTTTTCGCGGCAAGGAAGTCGCCATCAAAAAACTGCTGGGGGGTTCAAAAAAACAATTGTTCCTTCAGTTTATTCGAGAATCAATTTGGCTTTGTATGGTGGCAGTTTTATTGGCCCTGGTGTTGGCTAAACTCATAGAACCAATCTTTGATTTGTTGCTGAACACCCAACTAAATCTAATTGAAAAAATAACTTTTTCAACCATTCTGGTGTTGATAGGGGTTTTTGGATCGATAGGTATACTTTCCGGTATTTTACCTGCCTTGAAGATTGCTGCTTTCAAACCTATTGAGGTGGTCAAAGGTACTTTTCGCACTAAAGTAAAAAGTGTCTACGGAAAAGCCTTTATCACTTTTCAATATACCGTCGCCATAGCTCTTTTAGCATGTAGTTGGATTATTCTGAAACAGACCGATTATCTAAGAAACAAAGACTTGGGATTTCAAAAAGATAACATTGTACATTTGGAATATCTAGGGGAGATGAACCAAAAGGATGTAATCAAAAATGCCTTATTGGAAATTCCTGGTGTGCAGGATGTATCACTGACATGGCAGAGTCCGTTGAGCGGCGGGAGCAACCAAACATTTGACTACAATGGTAAATCTGTAAGTTTCCAAGAGTTCGCAGTTGATTCTTCTTTCTTTGATGTATTCAACATTAAGATGAATCCGACTAGAGTGGCTTATTCAGAAAATGGAAGATATTTAAACCAGACGGCGGTTAAGGAACTAGGGCTTGAAAAACAAATAGTTTCCTTTAATATGGGAGACGAGGAAATTCCCATTTTAGGCGTTGTCAATGATTTCAATTTTAAGCAACTACGGGACAAAATAGGCCCGCTGATGTTGCGACAACAAATTGGAGATGCATATGCCGACAATGTTTTTTTAAAAATCGACGGGCGAAATCTTTTTGGAACGGTCGACAAAATCAAAGCTACCTACAAAGAATTGGTAGATGATGCCGAATTTGACCCCACCTTCATAGATGAAACTATCAATAAATGGTATATGAAAGTTGAACGTACCGGAAAAGTCATCGGATATTTCACACTTTTGTCTTTTATTATTTCAGCTATGGGCATTTTGGCTATGTCTACTTTTTATATGCAGCAACGACGGAAAGAAATAAGTATCAGAAAGGTGAACGGTGCGACAATTGGGCAAATTCTATCTCTATTAAACAAAGACTTTGTAAAATGGGTAGGCTTAGCATTTATAATCGCCGTGCCCATTTCATGGTATGCCATGAACAAATGGCTCGAAGGTTTTGCATACAAAACAACCATAAGTTGGTGGATCTTTGCCTTGGCCGGAACAACTGCTCTGCTAATCGCCCTACTCACAGTAAGTTGGCAGAGTTTTAGGGCTGCAGTAGCCAACCCAGTTGATGCCTTGCGAGATGAGTAAGCGAACAAAATTCAAAGTCTAATTTCAAGTGTCTAACATCTATTATCTAAAAATATGCTGCTACAACTAAATAATATTTTCAAATGGGTACAACAAGGAGGGCAACGCATCTTCCTATTAAAGGACATCAACCTGGAAGTTGAGGAGGGAGAGTTTATCTCAATAATGGGACCATCTGGATCAGGCAAGTCCACCTTACTAAACGTTATGGGAATGCTCGATACTTTCGATGAAGGTGAATACAGTTTTTTAGACGAACCTGTACATCAGCTTAAAGAAAAACATCGGGCCAACCTCTACAAACAATACATAGGGTTCGTTTTTCAGGCCTATCACTTAATTGATGAACTAACGGTTTATGAAAACTTGGAAATGCCTTTACTCTACAAGAAAATCTCAGGATCGGAACGTAAGGCTATGGTGGCCGATATGCTGGATCGCTTTAATATCGTAGGAAAGAAAGACTTGTTTCCGGCACAGTTGAGTGGAGGGCAGCAGCAATTGGTAGGAGTCGCAAGGGCGCTTATCGGAAAGCCAAAACTCATTCTGGCCGATGAACCAACAGGAAACCTTAACTCAAAACAGGGGGAGGAAATCATGGAACTTTTCAAACAACTGAACGAAGAGGGTGTGACCATCATTCAAGTGACCCACTCCGAAAAAAATGCAGAATACGGCAAACGCATCATCAATTTATTGGATGGTCGAATGGTATAGCCTGTATATAAAAGACACTGCCCTTTTTCTAAAAGGTAGAGATTAAGTTGTTGTGAAGTTGGCCTAGAAATATTTTGGCTCGATTCGAATGAATTCTTATTTACTGAAAAATATGATCAATGGAAATTTAACAAGCGTCTCCTCGCTCGTTTTTTCTTTTCTGCTGCTATTTAGTTCTTGCTCTGAAAAAAGTGAAGATAAATCGCATACTAGTAGTTCGGCAGATTTTACGAAGGGGCCGAATGCTGAGGTATTATCCTTAATGGAGGAATATAAAATAAAAGGAGTCGGAATTGGGTTCATTCAAAATGGCGTATTGAGCGATACTGAGTATTATGGAGAGCAAAGCCCGAATATTCCCGTAACAGATAGCACAATGTTCAATGTAGCGTCGACTACAAAAGCAGTTGCGGCCGAAGTCTTCTTAAGGCTAGCCGCTAAAGGCAAAGTAAGTTTAGACGAACCTATATCTAATTATTACGTGTATGCGGACATTGCTGATGACCCAAGACACAAATTATTAACCCCAAGAATTATATTATCCCATAAAACAGGATTTAGAAATTGGCCGTGGGAATACGAAGACGGTAAGCTGGCTTTTGAAAATGACCCGGGAACTACATTCGGGTACTCAGGTATTGGCTTTTATATCTTGGCAAAATTTTTGGAAGAAAAAATGTGGACAACATTCCCGCATCTTGTAGAGGAAACAATTTTCAAACCTTTAAACATGATAAATTCTTCTATTGTTAGAGAATCCTGGTTCGAAGACAAGTGTCCGACTCCTGTTGATAATGAAGGTAATTATATAAAGCCCTATGACCATGATATTGGATATTGGAATCCTGCTGACGATTTGCACGTAACTGTAGAAGACTATTCGAAGTTTTTAATTAGCGCCATGAACAACGAAGGGCTGACCGATGAATTAATTATGGAGCGAGAAAAAATAATTTCTGACCTAACGAATGATCCTATTTGGGGAACGCAGGAGGGTGGCAAAAGTGATTTGTATCCTCCTTCTTACGGTTATGGATTAGGTTGGATGGTATTCGATTATGGAGATGGGAACAAAAATATACAGCACGGTGGAAACGATGAAGGAGAAGCAGCAATGGCCTATTTTCATACAAAATCGAAAAATGGCCTTATCGTTTTTTGCAATGGAGGGAATGGAGTTTTTGTGCTGCCAAAAATTGTTGAGCTTCTCGATGAAGAACAAAAATACACCTCAGTTTACAATTACATCTTCGAAAAATTCTACTCCAACTAAAGGAATTTTAAAATATAACATCTTAGCGCTGTAACTTAACCGTAAATAGATTTTATACGAACTTTTTAAAATTGCCCTATAAAATTGATAAGTTTACTTAGAATTTAGAGGCTAACACAAAAAGTCTGCGGTATATCGATTACCTAATTACAAAAAATCATGGTAAAGAATATTTTTTTAGCCCTGTGGCTGATTGTTTTCATCAACTGTAAAGATGATTCCAAAGAAGACATGCCTATAATCGATCAAGAAACGGAAACGGAGACCGAAAGTGAAACGGAATCTGAAACCGAAGAAGTCGTATTTCAATGGCAAACTGTGACAGCTGCAGACGAAAGCCAACCTGTGCAACGCCATGAAGCTGCATTTGTTCGGGTAGGGCAAAAGTTTTATTTACTAGGAGGAAGGAGTATTAGGCCCGTTAGTGTTTACAATACCCAAACAGAAAGTTGGTCCACTGGGACCGAGCCACCCATTGAACTACATCATTTTCAGCCAGTGGTCATAGATGATAAAATCTATGTTATTGGAGCTTTGACTGGTGGATGGCCCAATGAGACGCCAACGACCCATATTTATATTTACGATACCGTAAACGATGTTTGGAGCCAAGGGGATGAAATTCCTGAGGAAAGAAGACGTGGATCTACTGGTAATGTGCTTGTCGAGGGCAAGGTGTACGTTGCATGTGGTATTAAAAACGGACATATCGGTGATCATAAGAAATGGTTGGACCTTTATGACCCTGCTAACGGTACATGGGAAGTTTTGGCCGATGCCCCTAGGGCGAGAGACCATTTTCAAGCCGTTTGGGCAGATGGAAAAATTGTGGCTCCGGCAGGAAGGAATACTGGAATAGTACCAGAGGATCCTTTTGGTGGGACCATTGCTGAAGTCGATGTTTATGATATCTCCACGAACACTTGGGAAACCCTACCAAACAACATCCCGACGCAACGTGCGGGCAATGCAGCCATTTATTTTGACAATACCATTTTAGTCGCCGGAGGAGAGTCGCCTTCGCAAGTAATAGCACATGCCGAGGTAGAAGCTTTGGATTTGTCAACCAATGAATGGACAATTTTGCCTTCTTTGTTGGAAGGGCGACACGGAACAGGTCTATTGGAATTTGGAGGTGAGCTTTACATTGCCTCAGGTTGTGGAAATCGCGGCGGAACCCCAGAGTTGTTTACGATGGAAAAATTTGCGGAGTAACTACTCTTTACCGTCCTCCTTAATCGAAATCTCTTTTCTAAAGGGAATGAATAAAGGGTCAACATCATCTGTCTCACCCACAACTGCCTCAATTTCTCGTTTGAGGTAGTTCAAATGGGCTATTGTCAATCGGTCGGTCATTACGGGAAGCGTTCTTTTTATCCTTCCCTGCAAGGTCAATAGGTTATCCAAGGCGAGCGAACGCACATCGGTGTTCGAGGTATAGCCTTTAGAAAGTTCCGCTAGCAGTCCCTCGACGAAACCTTCCGTAACATCGGGTTTGTATAAAGCGATCATGTTCGAAACATATGACTTTTGCAGCTTTCTTTTATAGGCGTTCGTCTGATAGAAAACGTTCATATCGCCCCAAATCAACTGATTCAAATCATCAATATAGTCTTCGGGCCGGTACGGATTTTCATGCTCGAAACGTTCCGCGATAAAGGTCATTCTGCTGATCCTACTTCCACCAATCAAGTTGAGCATTACACTTTCCATAGTTTTGGTAACACTTTCTTTGGACTGTGGTGACTGAATCGCATTCAAGATATCATTACGCATTAGCCATTTTGGTTCTTTGAAAATATAATTGTTCAAAAAGACCAAGGCCTGCTTTTGGGTTTCTTTATCCACAGGACGATACACTTCGCCTTCTTCCCCCATGGTTTTAGGGGTTACGTAAATGCCTCCGATATTCTTAGTTACATGAAAGATATAGTCGCTGTATTGATCCACAAGGTCTTTGTAAATCTGGTCGAGGTTCGAATAATCGTCACTATCACTTTCTTTGACCCACTCCTTAATACAAGGTGCGATTCGCTGTAGGTTCAAAATACCGTACATGCTGGCCTCCATGGCATTGTTACCAAGGTCTTCGGTCTGAGAGCGTGGGTCGAAATCTCGGCCTTCGCCTCCGAACCACAATCTGCGGTTGGCTTTAACACTATCAACGATCATTTGACTTAACAGTTCTTTTTCTTCGGCTTTGTCCAATTCTTGCGGAAAGCGGGAATAGCCCCATTGAATCGCCCATTTATCATAATCTCCAATGCGTGGCATCAAATCTTCAACAGGAATATTATCCTCTGGCTGGGCCACGTAATTGAATCGGGCATAATCCATTATTGAACTCGTGTGACCGTTTTTCTTTAACCATTCCGCATCACGGAGTTTCTCTACCGGAGTCGCTGAACTAGCACCCATATTATGCCGTAACCCTAAGGTGTGCCCCACTTCGTGCGAACTCACAAAACGCACAAGGTTGCCCATCAACTCGGTGTCGAATTCCATTTGCTGGGCCCGTATATCTACTGCACCTGCTTGAACCATGTACCAACTATGTAATAAGTTCAATAGGTTGTGGTACCATCCGATATGGCTCTCTAAAATTTCCCCACTTCGAGGATCTACGATATTTGGTCCGTAGGCATTTTTGGAAGGAGAAGCAAAATAGCGTAGTACCGAAAAACGTGAATCTTCCAAACTCATGGTTGGGTCGTGCTCTGGCCATTCCATTCCTACAATGGCATTTTTGAATCCTGCTTGCTCGAAGGCGACTTGCCAATCATTTATACCTTGAATTAAATAAGGCCTCCATTTTTTTGGTGTCGCAGGGTCGATATAATAAACAATCGGTTTTTTGGGCTCAACGAGTTCGCCTCGTTTCCATTTTTCAATGTCCTCAGGTTTCGGTTCAAGTCTCCAACGGTGAATATACGTGTTCTTGTCTACCTTTTGTTGATCATCGCCATACTCTAGGTACGAACTTGCAAAATAGCCAACTCGGGCGTCCCAATAGCGTTTTTCCATTGGGGTTTCAGGGAGGAGAATGAATGAATTATTGATTTCCAAAGTAACAACACCTGCTAAAACCGCGGCCGGTAACTGTTTCTTCCGTTTTTCCTTGCTCGACTTCGCTTTATAGGTCTTTACGGTTTTGATTTCCGTATTTAAGGGAAAGGAATTGATTTCTTTGATAAAGCTTTTATCCTTTTCAATGCCCAATAATTTATAAGAGTCTTTTTGGTTAATGCTTAATGCCAACAATGGATTTTCACTGTTCAAAAAATCGGTCACATCAATTAAGTACGAGGCTTTTTTTTCATTGGTCGCTTTGATTTCAAATGCTTCCAGAATAGGGGTGATATTTGAATTGTTTACAGCCTTGGAAATCGCGTCGTCTTCATTGGCAGCACTGACTAAGGTCGCTATCCGAAGAAAAATATTGTCCGTCGGACCTTTTTCAAAAATGATGGTATTTTCCGAGATTTTTTCACCGCCATAATTTCCGGCACCTGAAGGGGTTTTGATGAAACGGGTTACCACCAAAATTTCGCGGTTGAACAAACTATCGGGAATCTCGAAATAATATTTTTCGCCTACGCGGTGCACGTAGAAGAGGCCTTTTTGCGAAATCGCATCCTTGGTAATGACACGGTCGAATGCCATTGACTTGCCCGCTGAAATTGCAATATCATTTTTCGGCGTACTTTTTTTGTCTGCCAAACCCAACGTGCCGCAAGAGCTAGCAAGTAACAAAAGCACAAAAAAGGGCATGTAAAGTCTCATAAGTAGCGAACGTTACAATTGAGTTTTTCGTATGAAGCGGGGTTGGGTCGGATATCGATTTAACACAATTGGTATTTTGTCGATGAAGCCAAGATACAATTATTGTTTAAAATGCCAATAGACCTCAACTGATTCGCTAAAAACTAAAAAGGTATAAAAGTATTAATGTATTTATGTTCGATATATGATAATTAGAATAGTTTACCTACTGCCAGTCAACGGCATAGAACTGATTTTGAAAGAGTTTATGTACAAAATCAATCTCAAATCTTTAAAAAAGTGTATTTTGCAAGCCCCGATTTTTCGCTAGAACAAAAAACATACTGAGATTCATTGCTAAAAAATTACCTGTCATGACTAAAAACAACAAACCCATGTTCAAATTAGAGGACAAAATAGAAAGTTCTGCTTCGAAAATAGATGTGATAAAGAATCTCATTTTTGGGGAAACCATTCAGGCTTACGATACCGAGTTCGAAGGCCTCAAAAAAGACATTCTTGAAAAAAAGAAAGAGCTTGAAGGTCTTATTGAAGAAATTCGTTCGGATCTCAACACTACGCTTGACAATGTATCTACTGACGTTAACATTCGCATTACTGAATTGGAAAAGAACCTATCGGATAAAATCGATGATATCGAAACCGATAAGGTAAACAAGAAAATGTTGGGTAAACTTTTAGTTGATTTAGGAGAAAAGATCGCTTCAAAATAAACGCTTCGATGAATCCGAAAATGGATGAAAACGACAAACTTGAGATTCTCAAAGATATTCTCTTTGCTGATGAGCACGAGTTCGAACAACGTATTTCAGAACGTGTTGAGACACTTGAACGTACCATCAATGAGCGGAAGCAACTCTCTGAGAAAGTCGACCCTATAGTCGAGCAACAAATCAATGATTTTAAAGAAAGCATACCTACTACTTTAGGCCCCGTAATTACGGCGACGTTAAAAGAAGAGATTAAGAACAGTCGAGATGAGGTCGTCGATGCGCTTTATCCCATTCTGGGTAAAATGATCAAAAAGTACGTAGCACAGGAAATGAAGTTGCTTTCGGAAAAGATAGACGGTCAGTTGAGCTTTTTCTCACGATGGAAACGAAAATTCCGATCCTTAACTTCAGGCAAAAAGGAAGAAGACCTTATGATGGGTGATTTGGCGGCGGCTAAAATCGAGCAGGTATTACTCATCGAAAAAGACTCAGGCATTCTTAAAGCCAGCTATGTCAAATCACAGGCGATGGACGAAGAAATGATATCTGGAATGTTGACGGCCATTAAGTCTTTTGTCGAAGATGCCTTTAATCAAAGAGATCAGAACCTTGAACATATAGAATACGAACTATATAATATACATCTTCAAAGTTTCGCCACCCACTATATTGCGGTAGTTATTTCAGGAAATTACGTAACCCGTTCCAAGGACCTCGTTCAAGACTTGATTTTTGATTTCTATAATAGTTTTATGGCGATGAACCTAGATCTTGTATTCGATACCAAAAACTCAGAAAAGAGTATCGTGCCAGTGAGTAAAAAGAGATTGGAAAAAGAACTGAGAAAATATTTTAGCGATGCTAAAATCTAAGAAAATTGTGGTTCTTGGGCATTTTGGCGTTGGTAAAACTTCTTTGATTCGCCGATTTGTAACCGATACGTTTTCCGATAACTACAAGGTTACCATTGGGGTGCATATCACGAAGAAAGTCGTTGAGATTTCCGCAAAAGAGACCATTTCGTTGATTTTATGGGATTTGGAAGGTACAGATGATATAGAAACCATCCGAAAAGCGTATTTATTAGGCACGCATGGTGTTGTCTTTGTGTTCGACATAACCAGGCCTTCCACTTTTCAACATTTAAAAAGCGATTTGAAAATTGTATCGGAGAAAATCCCGAATACCCCGCTTATGGTCGTTGGTAACAAAACGGATTTGGTGGATGCCAAAGAATTGCAAATTACATTGGACGAAAATGAAATCACGGTAGATTTTTTAACGAGTGCCAAAACCGGTTTCGCGGTCGACGATCTGTTCACGAAGTTGGCCAATCAATTAGCAAAAGATGCTTGATCACTATCGCCGTGAATTCACGAACAAGAATATTCAGTTCATTTTTGTAGATCAAAAAGGAGTGGTGCAAGAAAGTGACGATGAAGTTTTTAGCGTTCAAACAGGAAGTTCGATTTTTGAACTCCATCCTTTTTTTGAAAGTTTGGAAGGAATTTTCGAAAGCCCTGAGAATGAAGTCGATTTCTACTGCGTACATCTTCCGTTAAAAGAGAATGTTTTTACCGTTGACCTCAAAATAGCGAAAAAGGAAGGTGGATTATTGCTGATCATCTATGACCTTACCAAACACTACAACACCTATCAGTCTGTGACTCAGGTGCGCAACGAGTCTGTTATCAAAACTGAACTCACGGTCATAAAAAACCAAGAATTAGAAGAACGTGAGCGGTTTAAGAACCGCTTTATCCAAAATTTCAGCCACGAGCTTAGAAATCCGTTGACCAGTATTATGGCTATTACCAACATATTGGAAGAGACCAAATTGGACACGGAACAAAGTCAAATGTTGCAGTTTCTCAAAGCTTCTAACGCCAACTTAAAACAGTTGCTCGAAGATATTCTCAGCATCAGTATGATCGACACAGGCAAGTTGGATCTGGTTCAAAAAATGTTCGATTTAAAACAATTTTTCGACCTATTGGAATTTACCTATAAAGCCAAGGCGAAGGAAAAAGGCTTGAATTTCAATGCCGACTGGGATGAAAAACTACCGAAATTCGTAGAAGGTGATCGCCTGCGGATATTTCAAGTAGTAACCAACCTGCTCGATAATGCAATAAAATATACGGAAACCGGCACGATAACCTTTTCACTTAAACTGAACCAAAAAAGAGCCAATCGTGTCAGTCTTCGGTTTCAAATAAAAGATTCCGGTATTGGAATCGCAAACGAAAATCTAGAAGTCATTTTCGAAAGTTTCAACCAACTGGGCGCGATTGGCAATACATCTTCTGGCAGCGGATTAGGTTTGGCCATCGCATCAGGTCTTCTAAACCTTATGGAAAGCGAGATTAAAGTAAATTCGACCGTGGGTCAAGGTTCTGAATTTTACTTTGACCTACATTTAAAATTCCAGTTGCTCACTTCACCAGACGCTAAAAAGTCGAGCCCCAAGAGTCATAAAAAACAGGAGCTGAAAAAAACCGAAGGCCCTAAATCAAAGCTGTTATTGGTAGAAGATGACCTACAAGTACAAACTACACTTTTTAAAATATTATTAGGCACCGGTAGATTTCATATCGATGTAGTTTATGATGGGGCCTTAGTTCTTCAAGAAGTGGTCAGCTCGAATTATGACATTATCGTGATGGATGTAAATCTCCCAAATTTATCGGGCGATCAAATTACAAAGCTCATTCGAGAATTTCCATTCAACAATGTTAAAACCATACCTATTATAGGGATAACTGCCGACGGATATCAAGAGAATATCGATAAATGTCGAAAAGCAGGGATGAATAAAGTGTTGATCAAGCCGTTTGAAAAAGAAGATTTTCTGAATTCAATTTATAAAATTTTAAGAAATAGCAAACGTTAAAAAAAGCACTAAATCAGACTTCATAAAAAATAAAAGCAAGAAAAAGACTACAAAAGTGCATTTCAACGATGAAATATGTATTTCATCGACCTTCAAAATTAAATATTTCACTTTTCTTTCTACTTGAAACCTACCGGTTAGTTTTGGTTATCAATAATTCAGCAGAACATTTTTTAGTACTAGTTCAGTTAAAGGATGTGCCAAATTATTTCACAAGAATACTATGAGCATTTTGGATTTACCATTTTTAATTGAAATACTTTTTGCCATCAGTCTACTTGTATTTTTAGGTACTCTCTATGTAGTGTTGCCGGCTTTCATTCATGAAAAGAGGACCCTTTTTAAACCAAAATTGATTAATTCACTTTGGTTAAAATCGTTTAAGAGAATAAAAGAAGAGTTAAAAACTAGATTAGGTATTCCACAAAAAAAAAATGTGAAACAATTACTGTATATAACTCAAGACAGGATAAAAAGCAGATTAGAGAAATAATAAGGAGGCTATACTAACACTAACCATTGCAGTATAAACCTTGACCGCTCAGGTAACCAAAAGTACGAAGACGTTTAGTAAAATACTTAGGGCTTTAAAAAGTTGATAAAACTTTAATTTAGGTTGGTTTTTTAGTTACTAGAGCATGTTGTAAAGGCCTTGATTTCAAGGCCTTTTTTAATTATTGATAAATGAACGATTTCAAAAGAACATATAATACATTTCATGACTGGTACGATTTTGTTATGACAGTTACCAGCAAGAAGTACAAACTTAAAAATAAGAAGATTCAGAATAGCAATAAAACAACTCCTATAAGAATAGTACAGCGATAGTAAATTAGCAGACTTTTTGCTAATGACTACACTTAAGATGCCTATCGAAACAGAATCAATAAGGCCCCAAGTGCGGTTAAAACTAAAATCATCTTTCTATAAAACCTCTCTTTTATATGCCTAACCAAACGAATACCTACAAGTAGGCCTAAAAGAATTCCTGGAATCAACTTCATATCGATTAAAAGACTTTCAACAGTAATCGTTTTCCAAACGAAAATATGAAAGGGCATTTTAAAAATGTTGATGATGAAAAATAACCATGCTGCAGTGCCAATAAACTCATTTTTTGGTAGGCGCATAGCCAAAAAGAAAATATTTGAAAATGCCCCCGCAAGGTTACCTATCATTGTGGTGATGCCGGCCATTATTCCCATGAATCCCGCAAAGGCCCAGTGAGTGGGCACCACCTTTGACTTGCGCCGATCCCACCAATACATCATGATGACACTTCCTAAAATGATAATAGCCATGCCAATTTTAAAAGTCTGCTCGTCTAAATCTTTTCCAATAAGAACACCAAGTAGCACTCCGGCCATCATCCATGGAAGAAAACGTAGTAAGTATTTCCATTGTGCGTGTTTGTTGTAATAAATGACGGCAAAAATATCGCCAACGATGAGCATGGGTACAATAAGTCCCGTTGATTCCTTGGCGCCAAAAGCCAAGGCCATTAAAGTGACAATAATGATGGCGATTCCCTTTATGCCAGCTTTGGAAACCCCAAGCACAAAAGCGGCGGTAAGTGCCATTACCCAAGCGGTAGTTGAAATATCGGAAGTTATCGCTAAAGTCACAGACGAGGTTTAGTTGGCAAAAGGCAAAAGTATCTCAAATTATTTTATCTTTAGCTTCACTCGTATTGAGTTCAACAATATAACCAACCACCTATGGAGTTAAGTGCCCTTGATTACAGTTTTATCATATTATTCTTTACTCTTGTTCTAGGAATAGGTATTTATGTTTCCAAAAAATCAGGGAAAGATTCTAACGAGTTTTTTCTTTCTGGAAGAACAATGCCGTGGTGGTTGTTGGGCCTTTCGATGGTGGCGACAACTTTCTCAACTGATACTCCCAATCTAGTTACCGATTTAGTAAGGGACAAGGGTGTATCGGGCAACTGGGGCTGGTGGTGTTTTTTGCTAACAGGTATGCTTACTGTATTCGTATATGCTAAACTTTGGCGAAAATCTAACGTTAAAACAGACTTAGAGTTCTACGAGCTGCGTTATGGCGGTAAACCTGCAAGCTTCCTAAGAAAATTCAGGGCGATTTACTTGGGGGTAATTTTCAATGTAATTACAATGTCGGCCGTTACCTTGGCTGCAATAAAGATTGGAGGAATAATGTTAGGTCTAGAAGATTGGCAAACCGTTATAGGAGCAGGCCTTATTACCGTTATTTTTAGTGCTTTGGGTGGATTTAAAGGTGTTGTATATACTGACTTTCTCCTGTTTTTTGTTGCTATGGCTGGTGCTATTGGAGCTGCTTATTACTTAGTAAACATTCCTGAAGTGGGTGGTATAAAGGCAATGATGGCCAATGAGTTAGTTAGTTCAAAGCTGGATATTCTCCCAGATTTTAGCGATACGAAGATGTTCATGACCCTACTGGTGGTTCCGTTGGCGGTACAATGGTGGAGCTCTTGGTATCCTGGGGGAGAACCTGGCGGCGGCGGCTATATTGCGCAACGTATGCTAGCGGCAAAAAATGAAAACCACGCCATCGGGGCTACGTTCTTTTTTAATATCATGCATTATGCCTTGCGACCATGGCCATGGATTTTGGTCGCATTGGCTTCTTTGGTTGTTTATCCTGATATCGCAAGTATATCAGAAGCTTTTCCGAATGTCGCAGAGGGTAAATTAGGACATGATTTGGCCTATTCGGCGATGTTAACCAAATTGCCCAGCGGACTTTTAGGGATTGTTTTGGCATCTTTGGTTGCAGCTTATATGAGCACGATTTCAACTCAATTGAATTGGGGTTCTTCCTACATTGTATTTGATTTTTATAAAGAGCAAATCAATCCGGAAGCATCAGAAAAAAGATTGGTGGCCGTTGGAAGAATATCTACCGTGGTTTTAATGGTTTTGAGTGCATTCTTGGCATTGGCCATGCAGAATGCCCAGCAAATTTTTGAATTATTGCTACTTTTCGGAGCGGGCACCGGCCTCATTTTCATTCTACGTTGGTTTTGGTGGCGCATCAATGCTTGGACCGAAATTTCTGCGATGTTCGCTTCTGGAATTCTGTCCATTCTATTAAAGGCTACTTCTATCGGACCATTTTTGTTCGCTGCCGAAACTGGAGTATTTCCGGAATGGGGAGAAATACCTTTTGTAATGTTGGTTACTACAGCTATTTGGGTAATTGTAACGTTCACAACCAAACCAGAAACGAAAGAAGTGTTGCAATCATTTTATAAAAAAATTCAGCCAGGCGGACCAGGTTGGAGTAAAGTGGTTAATGAGGCCAAGCTAGATAATGTTGAAATCGATACAGGAGAAAAATGGAGTGTGCCCTCCGGTATTACAGCTATGCTGTTGGGAGTTGTTTTGGTTTATTCAATGATGTTCGCCACCGGATATTGGATATATGGGCGTACAACATCTGCATTGATTCTGACCGGAGTGGCAATAGTTTCTGGGGTTTTATTGATAAAAGCTTGGAACAGAATGAAAGACCATATTTTATAGCGTTCAATTATGAAAGAAAGAATACTATCCGTTGATATTTTTAGAGGAGCGACCATTGTTTTGATGATATTGGTCAATACTCCAGGTACATGGTCAGCAGTATTTCCACCTTTACGACATGCTGAATGGCATGGCTATACACCCACTGATTTGGTATTTCCTTTCTTCCTGTTTATTGTGGGTACATCAATTGTGTTCGCGTATACGAACAAAGAAACAAATGCGGCTACCTATAAAAAGATAACGGTTAGAACTTTGAAATTAATAGGCCTGGGCCTTTTTCTAGGCGCATTTACACTAAGTTTCCCATTTTTCAAGGATTTTTCAGACATCAGATTTCCAGGAGTTTTACAAAGAATAGGTGTAGTTTTCTTTTTCGCCTCCATCCTGTTTCTTAATTTTAATTGGAAGGTCTTAATTGGGATTGCAGTTTTTTTCCTTGTAGGTTATTGGTTGTTGATGACCATTGTGCCTGTTGAAGGTATAGAATCTACATTGCAAAGAGCTCCGAACAATTTAGCCAACTGGTTGGACGTGAAGGTGTTTGGAACTCACAATTACAAGGCGGACTATGACCCTGAAGGCCTTTTGAGTACCATTCCTTCAATAGCGAGCTCACTCTTAGGCATTTTCACAGGATTGATATTGACTTCAAAGCAGGAGAAAAAAGCGACTATATTAATGGGAATCGGTGGAGCCATGTTGATCATTGGCCATGCTTGGGATTTTGTTTTCCCCATAAACAAAGCGCTCTGGACAAGTAGTTTCGTTTTGGTAACCGCAGGATGGGCAAATCTCATTTTGGCATTGATTTATTACCTGACAGATGTAAAGGGAATCAAATTTGGAAGCCTTTTCAGATATGCTGGGGCCAATGCCATTATTCTTTACTTTTTATCCAGCTTTATCAGTAAAATAATGGGAATGATAAAAGTTGGCGAGACCTCGCTACATGGATGGCTTTTTGACACGGTTTACACCCATGATTTTATGTCAATGCAACTTTCATCTTTATTGTACGGGCTAACGGTTGTTGCATTCTACGTGCTGTTGGCACACATTTTGTACCAAAGAAAGCTATTCTTTAAGGTTTAAAAATGTATAAATATTTTGGATTAGTGGGATTTCTTCCAATGCTTGTTTTTTTATTTGGATCCCCATATACCATTAATGCACAAATTGATTATCAAGAGGGCTATGTGGTGACTAATACAAACGATACACTGTATGGCTTGATAAAAGATAGAAAAACTGGCGCTTTTGGCAAGCTTTACAAAAAGATAAGGTTCAAAGGGAAAAAGAGCAAATCAAAATACGGCCCAAAACAAATCGTTAGCTATAAAAAAGGGGAAACAAATTTTGAAACTCTACAACTAATACGAACAGGGCATTTTTTAGCGGACGAATATGAAGTGTCTCCCAAAGGAGATTATCAGTTTTTGAAAGTGGTTGCGTCAGGCCATGTTATTTATTATCAAATGGAATTTGAAGATGCGGATTCAGGATATATTGATACAATCGCTTTTTTCAAAAAGAAAGTTGGTGCTAATTTGGTTCGTGTCAACCAAGGAGTATTTGGTTTGAAACGAAGAAAATTAGCTGCATTTTTTTCAGATTGCCCAGATTTGGCGCAAAGAATTCGAACAAAACGCATCAAAAATGCAATTGAAATAGTCGATTTTTACAACAACTGTAAATCCGAGAACCCGTAGTTAAGTAACACTTTAAAGTCGTTTTCCCATCAACTTGGCCACATATTTCCCGATAACATCAAACTCTAAATTCACAACAGTACCTGCTTCATAAGAATTAAACCGGGTATTTTCATAAGTATACGGTATAATGGCAACACTAAAAGTACTATCCCCAGAATCGACCACAGTTAAGCTAGTGCCGTCAATGGTAATGCTTCCCTTTTCAATGGTAGGGTTTCCGCTAGAGGAATCATATTGAAATGAAAAAAACCAACTGCCGTTTTTTTCTTCAACTGAGGTGCAGACACCTGTTTGATCTACGTGTCCCTGAACAATATGTCCGTCTAAACGGCTTCCTAGAATCATGGCACGTTCCAAGTTCACTTTATCTCCAATTTCAAGGTTTCCGAGATTGCTTTTTTGTAAAGTCTCTTCTATTGCAGTAACTGTATAGTTGGTTTCGTTAAGGGAAACTACGGTCAAACAAACACCATTGTGGGCGACACTTTGGTCTATCTTAAGCTCGGGGCCAAGGGTTGAATTTATGGTTATATGAAGGTTACTACCATCCTTTTCTAATTTAGTTACCTCGCCCAAAGTTTCAATTATTCCTGTAAACATGTTCCGTTTTTATTGCCTAGTTTTGTAGCTTGTACAAGTTGCAAAGGTAAAGAATATCATGCAGGAAGAAGCGAAAATAAAACTAGGGATATCTATAGGTGACATTAACGGAATTGGTTGTGAAGTCGCTTTGAAAACCTTTGAAGATTCTCGAATGCTTGACTTTTGTACGCCCATTTTTTTTGCATCCAATAAGACCATTTCAGCACAAAAGGATGCGTTGAAAATTGATATAAAATATAACGGTGCTCAAAACGCATCGGAGGTTATTGATGGAAAAATCAATGTGGTCAGCGTCTGGAAGGAAATTCCAAACCTTGCGTTCGGAGAGGCTACTAAAGAAGCAGGAGAATTGGCAATAAAATCTTTGCGTGCCGCCACTGAGGCTTTAAAGAACGGTGACATCGATGTGTTGGTTACGGCTCCGATCAATAAGAACAACATACAATCAGAAGAATTTAACTTTCCTGGACATACTGATTTTTTGGCCCAAGAATTAGAAGGAGAAAGTTTGATGTTCATGGTAACCGAGGACTTAAAAATTGGCCTACTTACCGATCATGTAGCTGTAAAAGACGCACCTGCTGCTATTAACCCGATTTTGATACGTACTAAAGTTAGGACTATAGAAAAATCACTTCAAATTGATTTTGGAATTCGTAGACCTAAGGTCGCATTACTGGGAATTAACCCGCACAGTGGAGACAATGGTACCATCGGTCAGGAAGATGATGATATATTGAAACCGGTCATCAAAGAAATGTCTGATGCTGGCCACCTAGTATTCGGACCCTATTCTGCGGACAGCTTTTTCGGTTCGGAAAGTTATAAGAACTTTGACGCCATATTGGCCGCCTATCATGATCAAGGCCTGATTCCGTTTAAAACATTGTCGTTTGGAAAAGGTGTCAACTTTACCGCCGGCTTAAATAAGATCCGTACCTCTCCAGATCACGGAACCGCATATGAAATTGCAGGAAAAGGTCAAGCAGACCACAGCTCATTTAAAGAAGCTGTATTTACCGCACTAAGTATTTACAAGAAACGATTAGAGTTTGATGAACTCACGGAAAACGTATTGCAAAAGCAACGCGCAAGAAGGTAAATTACGATATATCTTAAAATGGGCAACTACAGGCGAAGCAAACATCTTTGATTTCACGGTTGAAGTATTGTGAAGTATTAAAATAATAGTATCTTTGCACCCGCCTTGTTGATGTCAGAGCATGAATATTCAAGGTTGACGTGCAAAATTGATGTGTTAGGATGAAAAAAAAGGAGTTCACTCTTCCTTTCTCAGGATTAAAGCAAGGAAAACACGAGTTCGATTACGTCATTAATAATGAGTTCTTTGAATCTTTTGAGTATACCGAGTTCAACAGCACTAACATTGAGCTGAAAGTTATTATGAACAAATCAAGCACTATGCTTGAGTTGGAATTAAAGGCTGAAGGCATTGTTAATGTAGACTGTGACTTAACGAGTGAGCCATATGACCAATTGGTTTCTGCTAGTTTGGAATTGGTTGTTAAATTCGGTGATGAGTTTAATGATGAAGACGATGAAATTTTAGTCATTCCTCATGGTGCTCATCAAGTCAACATTGCACAGTATGTATATGAAATGTTGGTTTTGGCAGTTCCGCAGAAGCGAGTACATCCAGGAGTTTTGGATGGAACATTAAAATCAGAAGCATTGGTAAAATTGCAAGAACTACAACCAAAAGATAAAAGAGAAAATAAGGAAGATACGGATCCCAGATGGGATGCACTGAAAAATATAATAACGGATAAATAAGTTGTAAAATGGCACATCCTAAAAGAAAAATTTCCAAAACCAGAAGAGATAAGAGAAGAACACACTATAAGGCTGTGGCCCCTACTTTGGCAACGGATTCTACGACTGGTGAAATGCACTTATATCACAGAGCACATTGGCACGAGGGAAAATTATATTATAAAGGCCAGGTATTGATAGATAAAACAGCGGAAGCGGAAGCATAATCCTGCAAATCAAAGAAATACGAAGACTCCTGCTTGAATTGGCAGGAGTTTTTTTGTTCAAACTACCTTGTCGCGCTGAATTTATCAGATAGTAACTTCTTTTAAAAATCATCCTTTTTGGACTAAAAGTCCTAGAAAATCAGTATTTTTCCCCAATTTTGAACCATTTTTGAAGGTTTTTTGACAAAATCACTTTAGAATGAGCAAACTAACAGCAGCTATCACGGCTGTGGGAGGATATGTTCCTCAATTTGTAATGACCAACCAGATGTTGGAAGAAATGGTCGAAACCAATGACGAGTGGATTACGACTCGGACAGGTATAAAAGAAAGAAGGATTCTTAAAAAGGAAGAAGGCGAAGGCTCTTCTTATTTGGCGATTAAGGCCGCCCAGAAGTTGCTTAAGAAAAGAGACCTTGATGCCAAGGAAATTGATTTGATTTTAGTTGCAACGGCTACTCCCGATAGTATGGTAGCCTCTACCGCGGCGTTTGTCGCCTCCGAAATCGGAGCCACAAATGCATTTGCATACGATTTGTTGGCAGCCTGTTCTAGCTTTCTTTTTGGTATGTCTACGGCCTCCAGTTATATTGAATCGGGGCGTTATAAGAAAGTACTGTTGATAGGTGCGGATAAAATGTCTTCAATCATCAACTATAAGGATAGAACCACATGTATTATTTTCGGGGATGGTGCGGGTGCTGTGCTGTTTGAACCAAATACGGAAGGCTTGGGTCTGCAAGACGAATACCTGAGAGCTGACGGTTCTGGCAGACAGTTTTTGGGAATGGAGGCGGGAGGCTCGCTATTGCCCGCCACTCATGAAACTGTAGATGCTAATCAGCATTATATTTTTCAAGACGGTAAGACTGTATTTAAGTTCGCCGTATCGAATATGGCAGATGTAGCTGAAAAAATAATGATTCGAAACAATTTAAAAGATACCGATGTTTCTTGGCTTGTGCCACATCAGGCAAATAAGCGTATTATCGATGCAACCGCAAAGAGAATGGGTCTTGATGCTTCGAAAGTTCTCATGAATATTGAAAGATATGGCAATACAACGTCAGCAACTTTGCCATTGTTGCTTTCAGACTACGAAGATAAATTGAAAAAAGGCGATAATCTTGTATTTGCTGCATTTGGCGGTGGATTTACATGGGGGTCGATTTATTTAAAATGGGCATATAACTAAATTAATGAGCAAAAAAACAACATCTATGGATATTAAAGAAATTCAAAGCCTCATCAAATTTGTAGCTAAATCAGGGGCTAGTGAGGTGAAGCTGGAAATGGAAGACCTTAAGATTACTATAAGAACAGGTACACACCCTTCTGGAGGTGAAACAACCTTCGTACAACAAATACCAGTTGCACAAGCGCCCGTGGCAACGGCACCGCAGGTTCATATAGAGACTCCTGTCGCTAGTTCCGAACCAACAGTAACCGATAAAGCTGAAGATGATGATTCTAAATATATTACTATTAAATCACCAATTATTGGCACCTTTTACAGAAAACCTGGCCCGGATAAACCTGCTTTTGTTGAAGTAGGAACAGAAATCTCAAAAGGCGATGTGCTTTGTGTCATAGAGGCCATGAAGCTTTTCAATGATATTGAGTCTGAAGTTTCAGGTAAAGTGGTGAAAATATTGGTCGATGATTCTTCTCCGGTAGAATTTGACCAACCATTGTTTTTAGTAGATCCATCTTAAATAAATTTTAAGTGTTGATTGTTGAATGCATGGGCCTATTTGGCCGCATTTAGGCACTTTTTAAAGCTTAGAACTTAAAATTTAAAACTTCTGAAGATGTTCAAAAAAATATTGATTGCAAATAGGGGAGAAATTGCATTACGGGTTATTAGAACCTGCAAGGAGATGGGTATTAAAACTGTAGCGGTCTACTCAAAAGCGGATGAGGAAAGCCTTCATGTAAGATTCGCCGACGAAGCAGTATGTATAGGCCCCCCTCCGAGTAGTGAATCTTATCTGAAAATACCAAATATCATTGCGGCGGCTGAAATCACCAACGCCGATGCTATTCACCCCGGTTATGGATTTTTATCTGAAAATGCTAAATTTTCAAGAATCTGTGCAGAACACGAAATCAAATTCATAGGTGCTTCAGGGGATCACATTGATAAAATGGGAGACAAGGCCACGGCGAAAGCAACCATGAAAAAAGCTGGAGTGCCCTGTGTACCGGGCTCAGAAGGTATTTTGAAAGATGTTGCCGAGGCTAAGAAAATTGCCAAGAAAATGGGATACCCCGTGATGATTAAGGCAACCGCAGGTGGCGGTGGAAAAGGGATGCGTGCCGTTTGGAGCGAAGATAAAATGGAAGCTCTTTTCGAAAGCGCGGTTCAAGAAGCTTCTGCAGCCTTTGGAAATGGAGGCATGTACATGGAAAAATTGATTGAAGAGCCCCGTCATATAGAAATTCAAATTGTAGGTGACCAATACGGTAAGGCCTGCCATCTTTCAGAAAGGGATTGTTCCGTACAACGTAGGCATCAGAAACTGACGGAAGAAACTCCTTCGCCATTTATGACCGATAAATTACGAAAGGCGATGGGAGAAGCCGCGATAAAGGCCGCGGAGTATATAAAGTATGAAGGCGCCGGCACGGTGGAATTCTTGGTTGATAAACACCGTAATTTCTACTTTATGGAAATGAATACGCGTATTCAAGTTGAACACCCGATTACCGAACAAGTGGTGGACTATGATTTAATTCGTGAGCAGATATTAGTCGCGGGGGGAGTCCCAATATCCGGAAAAAACTACTTGCCAAAACTTCATTCTATTGAATGCCGAATCAATGCGGAAGACCCCTATAATAATTTTAGGCCTTCCCCAGGCAAAATTACAACGCTTCATACGCCTGGAGGTCACGGTGTCCGGATGGATACACATGTTTACAGTGGGTATAGTATTCCACCACATTACGATTCAATGATTGCCAAATTGATCACCACGGCTCAAACAAGGGAAGAAGCAATAAATAAAATGAAGCGTGCTTTGGATGAATTTGTAATTGAAGGGATTAAGACAACAATTCCTTTTCATAGGCAACTTATGGAACATCCCGATTATTTGGCAGGGAATTATACCACGGCATTTATGGATGATTTTAAAATGAAGCCGGAATCGGAATAGAATGTTCACTAAAGTTCCTTGAAAGTCACACAAAAATTAAAATAAGAACCGACCAATTGGTCGGTTTTTTGGTAATAGCTGTTGTGAAATCAGTGTTTTGAGTGGTTAATCGATGAATTACAACCATAAATCCTTGGAATTACCTTTTTCAACTCTCGATAAACGTTATTAAAACCGACCAAACGGTCTTTTCCCGATTATTTGATAAGTCCAGTTTGAAATCCATTTCGACGCCATAAAATCAATCTTTTTAGAGCGATTACTTCGTATTTTAGCGCTATGAATCTAAGCTATTGGGAGTATAAAACATGGTTATCCAATATTGATTTTACTGTTGTCGGAAGCGGCATTGTCGGGCTCAATTGTGCCCTGTCACTTCGAAATAATTATCCAAAAGCAAAAATACTTGTGCTTGAAAAAGGAATACTTCCTCAGGGTGCGAGTACGAAGAATGCGGGTTTCGCTTGTTTCGGTAGTATTTCAGAGATTCTTTCCGACTTAAATCAACATACCGAGACCGAAGTTGTACAACTCGTTCAAAAGCGCTGGGATGGTATTCAGTTGTTAAGAAGTACTCTTGGAGACACGAGTATTGATTTCCAGCAGAACGGAGGTCATGAGTTGTTTCTTGACAGTGACCAAAACCTCTTTCAGAATTGTAAAGGTCAGCTTGATACCATAAATGGTCTCCTTACACCAGTTTTTGCATCAAAACCATTTGTCTTGACCGAAAACTATTTCAAATTTAAGGGGATAGTTAAAAAATACATAACCCATACTTTTGAAGCTCAAATCGACACGGGAAAGATGATGGCAAATCTGCTTCGAAAGGTTCAACAAAATGATATTGTCGTGTTGAATCATATCACAGTCGAAACCTTTTCAGATAATGCGGAGTATGTTTCGGTCAAAACGGATAATTTCGAATTCAAGACCCGAAAACTGCTTATAGCCACCAACGGCTTTGCATCTCAATTGTTAGCGGAAAGGGTAAAACCGGCAAGAGCACAAGTATTGATAACAAAATCTATAAAAAACCTTCATGTTAAAGGCACTTTTCATTTAGATGAGGGCTATTATTACTTCCGGAATATTGATGACCGCATTCTTCTAGGAGGAGGTAGAAATTTAGACTTCAAAGGAGAGGAAACCACTGATTTTGCCGAAACTGAGTTAATTCAGAATAAATTGGAAGAAATGCTTACTGAGATTATCCTCCCCGACATACCTTTTGAGATTGAACACAGATGGAGTGGCATCATGGGCATGGGGAATCAAAAAAAGCCAATCCTAAAACAGATTTCAAATAATGTTTATTGTGGTGTGAGACTAGGGGGTATGGGCATCGCAATAGGCAGTTTGGTAGGTAAAGAATTGGCAGATTTGCTTTAGTGGTCGATAAACCTATGATTTCATCCGGTTTCTTTTGATAAGAACTGGTTTTATAGCTATATTGTTCTCCCTCAAAAAAAGGCTCAGACCCCGAACCTTATTTGCGATTACTCGTATGACTTGCCCTTTATGCTCTGGTTTCTACAAAAAGAAATTTGATAATAGGTGCTATGGGGTGTTCTCGAAATTTGTTTTCTATCTTCTTTGTTTTTCTCGTTTGTGTCGCGGTAAATGCTTCTGAAAGTAAGGTTGAAGTAAAATTCACTAAAAGTATAGTCGACATTGAAAATGACTCACTTTCAAATGAAAAGAACTCCGCATTTACTGAAAAATATAATTCCCTAGTTTCTAGGGCCTATTTCAAGATTATTGTAGAGGCCGAAAGAGCTGATATTCGTCTAGGCGAAGAGTATAAACATATGTATAGCGCCTACGAGGCAAATACTTTGAACCCAGACACACAAGAAAAATTTGTCAAGACCTACGAGAAGTTCTTGGCACACCGTCGTATGCTTAAAGGATTAAAATCATGGCGCGTCTTCAGTGAATACCGAACAGGCGACCTTGAATATTTTAAAGCTGAAAACTATGATGAACTCTTGAGGATGCACCAAAATGGTTCTAATGATCATGCTATGATAAAAGTATTGATGTATAAGTTGGCGGATCTGTATCATTTTGGGGAGTAGCACTATCTTTGTGTATGGCTACCAAAAAAGAACTACACCTTTATTGTAAAAATTTTGTAAGAGAACGTTTAGAACGCATTCAAGCCAACATTCAGGACATCCGAATATCACTTGCTTCTGAAACAAAAAGTAGCGCAGGTGACAAGCATGAAACGGGCCGTGCCATGCTTCACTTGGAACGTGAAAAGTTAGGACAACAATTGACAGAAGCCGAGAAAATAAACCTATTGTTATCCAAAGTTCCAATAAACAACAACAAAGAATGTATTGCTTTGGGGAGCTTTGTAAAAACATCCAAAGCGAACTATTATATCGCAATTTCCGCTGGCGAATTTAAAAAGCACGAACAAGTTGTTTACTGTATTTCAGCCGGCACCCCAATTGGTAAACTATTATTGGGGAAGTCAGTTGGTGATATTGTCACCTACAATGGAGAGTGCATAAAAATTCTCGAAATTATCTAGTTAATGGACTTTACCAAAAAACTACCTTTAACAGTAGATGAAATCGAATGTTATCTTTGAAAATTGAAGTTTAAACCAACGTGGGCCATAGGATAGTCAAGTCAAAAAAAATGTAGCCACTTCTCGACAAAGTAGCTTTGGCGTTTTTTGAACAGGATTACGAAGAACTGAAATGGAATCCGAGGTATTGAACCATATTGTTGACAGGATTTCAAGTGCTATTCAAAGAGATAAATTGGACAGCCAAAAATCTTTGATGGATTTTTTATTGAAAAAGTAAAGCAAAATGCCAATATCATGAAGAAATTAATACTATATATTATATCAACCTTAACCGTAGTAGTTGTTTTTGCAGCGAATTATAAATCAAAAAAAGCAGGTTATTTTCCCATTGACGAACCAGAAGTATCGACTAAGCAGAATGCTTTCAATACTATGATGGATGTGGTCAGCCACCAGCGCTGTGTCAATTGCCATCCAAGTGATAATGTTCCTAAACAAGGTGACGAAAGCAAACCCCATCATTTTGGAATTGCTCGCGGCGAGAACAATTTGGGTTTTCAGGCTACAAATTGTAATACCTGCCATCAACCGGAAAATAATGTATATTCGGGAGTCCCAGGAGCCCCACATTGGTCTTTAGCTCCAGCATCAATGGCTTGGCAAGGCCTAACCAGAAGTGAAATTGCTCAGGCCATGCTTGATCGGACGAAGAACGGAAATCGTTCACATGAGGAGTTGATTCATCACTTAACAGAGGATGATCTGGTATTGTGGGTTTTTCAACCAGGTACCGACCAAGAAGGAATCCCACGAGAAAAACCTCCCGTTTCAGAAGAGGATTACAAGGCTGCGGTAAAAGAGTGGTTCGCATCAGGAGCAATAATTCCAGAAAATTGATACAATTTCTAAAAAAGTAAAAGATGAAGATATTCTTCCATATAAATAATACCCCAAAGTCAATCGAAATAGATGACGGCAATACACCTTTACTCTGGGTGGTTCGAGATATGCTCGACCTGAAAGGCACCAAATTTGGTTGCGGTAAAGCAGCCTGTGGAGCATGTACGTTGCACGTGGATGGAGAAGCAGTTCGGTCATGCTCATATGCCGTGAAATTCGCAGAAGGAAAAGAGGTTACCACTATTGAGGGTCTAGGAAGTGAACAAAACCCGCATCCGGTTCAACAGGCATGGATTGAAGAGATTGTTCCGCAATGCGGTTATTGTCAGCCAGGTTTTATGATGGCGACAGCAGCCTTATTAGAAAAAGTTCCGAACCCAACTGACGAAGACATTGACAAAAATATAATCAATGTATGTCGGTGTGCTACCTATTATCGCATGCGAAAGGCAATACATCGCGCTGCCGAAATTGCGAATGTTACGAACCCTGCAAAAACAGAAAATGATGTCTAAGGAAAAGAAAAAAGTATCTCGTAGAAAGTTTTTGATACGAGGTGGTTTGGGAACCATAGGAGTATTGGCTGTAGGTACGTACTTGTTTAGAAATCCGATTAGAAGAGGTATCGCCGGTGCTATTGATACGGCAGAAACACCATATATGGGCAATACGAGCTCACCTATCGTCTGGTTTGAAGTGACCTCCAAGAATACTATAGTCTTGCATAGTCCAAAAGTAGAAATGGGACAAGGCACCTTTACTGGTCTAGCCCAAATGGCCGCCGATGAACTTGAGGTTTCCATGGAACAGATGAAAGTAATTCATGCCGATACCGCTTCCGGCAATATGGATGGTTTTGCTACCGGAGGTAGTACTTCAATCTCCTCCCTCTGGGTTCCTTTGCGGGAGTTGGCAGCGACCATGAGGGAGATGATCAAGAATAAGGCTTCGGAAAAAATGAACATTTCCCCAGAGCAGCTTAGCATAGCTAATGGAATTGTTTCAGGAGGCGGAAAAACGATGACTTATGCGGAGGTAGTTAAAGATGTATCTGAATGGGATATACCCGACACGCCAAATTTAAAAGAGTTAAAAGACTATAAATTTGTTGGAAAACCAATTCCACGAGTAGACCTAAAAGACAAGGTGTTCGGAGCTCCTATTTTTGGAATGGATGCAGCCTTGCCCAATATGTTATATGGTTCTGTTGTTCGTTCTTCGGCTATTGGAGCAACCTATGTTGATGCCGATATTTCTATAGCGTCGGGTATGCCTGGGGTCATTAAAGTGGTTAAGGAACCGGATTTTGTTGGCGTAGTCGCAAATTCCTTAATAGAGGCTGAGAACGCTAAAAACGCAATTGAAGTTGAGTGGAAAGTTGAACGTACTTGGCAAACATCGGACATTGAGGAAATGATAGCAGTAGGTAAAGGAGAGCCTTTTGTGATTCAAAAAGAGGGAGATTCTGAAGATATATTGAATCAAGAGAATTCCAATATCCTCAAACATGATTACAAAAGCCCTATTGGTGCTCATGCTCAATTAGAACCGAACGGAGCTTTGGCCCATGTCGAAGATAATCGGGCAACTATAATGTTGTCAACTCAAGTGGTTAAAATTACACGAGATGAAATTGCAGAAAGATTGGGACTTGATGAAGACAACGTGAACATTGTTCCTACTTTTTTAGGTGGTGGCTTTGGCCGTAGATTGCATACACCAAATGCTGTTCAAGCTGCGGTAATGTCAAAGGCAGTTGGCAAACCGGTTAAGTGTTTTTTTACGAGAAAAGAGGAATTTCAAAATGATACGTTCCGACCACCAACACATCATGTTCTAAAGGCAAAACTTTTAGAAAATGGAATGATCGAAGCTATGGAACACAACGTTTCAAGTGGTGATGTGGCCTTTGGGTCCCCGATGGTTCCGGGTATTGCAGCTCCCATTCTAGGAGCTGATTTGGGCGCATGGCGCGGCGGAATGATACAATATGGCGCCATTCCCAATTTTAAAACCATCTCATGGCGCGTAACCTTACCATTTGCAACAAGCTGGTGGCGTAGTCTTGGGTTATTGGCCAATACCTTTGCTATCGAAAGTTTTATGGATGAGCTCGCAATTGTCGCAAAGAAGAATCCTGCCGAGTTTAGATTGGCTCATATTCAAGATGATGATAGAGGATTTCGTTTAAAAGAAGTAATCAAGGCCGCGGTTGAAAAATCAGGATATACGGATGAGGTAATTAATGGAAGGGCCATGGGGTTTGCAGCTTCAACCGATGCAAATACACCTTGCGCCCAAGTGGTTGAGGTATCGATAGAAAATAAAGAAATAAAAGTACATAAGGTAACCTGTGCTATGGACCCAGGGATTTCAGTTAATCCAGACCAAGTACGTGCGCAATGTGAAGGCGCGATCATAATGGGAATGAGCGCAGCTATGTTCGAGAAAATGGATGTCGAAGACGGTCAGTTAACACCAACTATTTACGGGCCCTATCAAATGGCGTTAATGAAGAATGCCCCAAAAGAAATTGAAGTGGTGCTTTTGCAAAATGATGATAAACCAGGAGCTGTTGGCGAGCCCCCATTAGGCCCAATTGGGGCAGCTGTTGCGAATGCGGTTTTCAGATTGACCGGTCAGCGATTACGGGAGATGCCATTAAAATTGACCACTTAGAGTTGACTTTTTAAAAGGAAGGTGATCACAAGGTTCAAAACCATATAAAAAAACGAGGGAAACGATTGTAGAAAACTATCTTTTATTCGAATTCGCGTAATAAAGCCTAATAGCATCAACAGCGACAATCCAGCTGCACTTAAAATAGCAATAGGCATCCATTTAAACCCCACCAGAAGACCAGCACTTCCAATTAGTTGTAAAACACCTGTTACTACTCGATATTTTGATAGTTGATATCTTTTAAATTCCAAAACCATGAAGTCAGAAAATAGACAGCTCAGTCCGAAAACAAGAAATGAAACAGCGGAGAAAACTATAACAGCATTTAAAAACATTCATTTTTCGATGTGATAGGTAAGTTAACCAGATTATTAGGCAATGTTGCTAAAATAACTTTCTTTCTTTTGTAACTTTAAGAAAAAAACCATGGAATATATAAGTATCGTTTTGAAAATTGTATTGTTTGTAAGTATAGTAAACGTTTGGTTCATCCAGTTTAATAAGCCTACACCTTGGCGCGCTGTGGGCGCAAATAATATGAGAGAAGAATTCAAGGCATACGGACTGTCAGAAACCACAATGTACCTCGTTGGTGGTTTAAAAGTTTTAAGTGCACTTGCTATATTTGTTTCCATTTGGGTGCCATCTTTGTTGTTTCCTGCTGCTAGTTTGATGGCTGTTTTGATGATAGGAGCGATTATTATGCATGTGAAAATTAAAGATCCATTGAAAAAATCGCTTCCAGCATTTATTTTTTTGTTATTCTCCTTGTTCTTGCTAGGAAACGGAAATTTTTTCTAATAAGTTGTACATGTAGTGCAGCGGAAACAAAAATTTAGTCCAATTCTGGTTTGCCTCGATTAACCTTTTTTAATGCCGCTCTTTTTTTGGCTTTCAACCGTTTCTCGATTGCGGATTTAGATGGTTTGGTGGGCCGTCTTTTCTTAGGGACTATCAATGCACTTTTGATAAGGTCTAAGAAACGCTTGATGGCGAGGTCTTTGTTCTTATGCTGACTTCGACTTTCATCGCATTGTAGTAAAATCTTATTCTCTTTAGTGATTCGGCTTTCCAGTTTTTTCGAGATGCGTTCTTTTTCTTCATCCGTCAGGGCATTTGAGGCTTTCAAATCAAAGGACAGTTCTATTTTTGTGGACACCTTGTTCACATGCTGTCCTCCGGCACCGCTGCTGCGTACCGCCTTGAATTGTAGTTCTTGTATGATTTTGGTCTTGTCCATGGCAATTAGCCTTCTGCCATACGCTGGTTGATGGTCTCAATGGAAACATTCAAAAAGATTTCCTTTCCTTTTTCCAAGGGTTCATAATGGTGAAAGTAAATATTTTGCCCTTCGTAAGTGCCTTCTATTAAATAATATCCACCCATAAAATAAGATTCATTGACAATTGCCTCGAGACCTGATTTGGCCGAAACCTTAAATTCATGTGCATACACAATGATACGCCTTTTCGTATCGGCATAGGTTTTCAAGATATTAATTGGAATCTTGTTCGCTTCGCCAAAAAGGGAAGCTATATATAAATCTTTTGGATGCTGATACAGGTTTTTAGGAGTGTCTTTTGCGATGATTTTTTTATCTCTCAATACAATGACCCTATCTGCAAAAGGCAACATATCATTATGGTCATGGGTAGCAGTGAGTACTGTAATCTTTTCCTTTTTCAAATAAGTAAAAAGATTTCTTCTAAGACCATTTTTTTGAAAATTATCAATATGACTGAACGGTTCGTCCAGTAATAACACTTCAGGTTGTTGGGCCAAAACTCTTGCCAAGGCTACCCGTTGTTGCTGCCCTCCACTTAAGGCTTTAACTTTGGTGTTAACATAATCGGTCATCTCAATCATTTCCAAAAGCTCTTTCGTTCTTCGCTTAAGTTCTTTGGGTTTGAATACCGTTAAATATTGACTAACATTTTCAAAAACTGTAGTATACGGCATTAAATCGAAATCTTGTGACAGGTATTTCATATAGGGCTCGCCCGGCACCAAATTGTGAAGGGGTCCAAGGACTTGGTAATCTTCCCAATAGACTTCCCCAATTTTTATATGTAGGAGGCCATATATTATCTTTAGTAGGGTACTTTTACCACAACCACTTTCACCAATGATTGACACATGTTCTCCGCGATGTATTTTAAGATTGATGTCCTCCAATACAGGAGTCTCGTCATAGGCAAATGTAACATGGTCTACTTGTAGCATTCTTTAAATCGGCATAGGTTAAGTGGTACTTTCCTTTAATCACACCATACTTGGTTCACTCTAATTATAATAAGAGGTGGGGTAGAACCTAATAATATGTATATCACTATGGAACGGATTTTAAAATAAAATATTGAGGTTAATCTTTAAATTCTTTTAGAACAGCTTTATTGGGTAATTCTTCAAAACCCATATTATACAGGGTAAAGCCGAAGATGTCGGCATATTGCTCAATAGTTTTGCTAACTGGTGTACCGGCACCATGACCAGCGTTGGTCTCAATGCGGATCAGGGTGGGATTGGATCCTGTCTGCTTTTCTTGTAATTCGGCTGCAAATTTAAAACTGTGCGCCGGAACTACACGGTCATCATGGTCTCCTGTGGTCACCAATGTAGCTGGATACGCAGTTCCTTCTTTTACGTTATGTACTGGTGAATACCCCTTTAGATATTCGAACATTTCTTTAGTATCTTCAGCCGTTCCGTAGTCATAGGCCCATCCTGCGCCAGAAGTAAACGTATGATAACGTAGCATGTCAAGAACTCCTACCGCTGGTAGTGCTACTTTCATTAAATCTGGTCTTTGTGTCATTGTAGCTCCAACTAATAGTCCGCCATTTGAACCTCCACGTATCGCCAAATAATCTGATGAGGTATATTCGTTCGCAATCAAATATTCCGCTGCAGCGATAAAATCATCGAAAACATTCTGTTTTTGCATTTTAGTACCCGCGTCATGCCACTTCTTGCCGTATTCACCTCCACCGCGAATATTGGGTACTGCATAAACGCCGCCTTGCTCCAGCCAAACGGCGTTCGTAATACTGAACGAAGGGGTAATGCTAATATTGAAACCACCGTACGCATATAAGATTGTTGGGTTCTTTCCATTCAGTTCCACTCCCTTTTTATGGGTAATTATCATTGGGATTTTGGTGCCATCCTTAGAAGTATAGAAAATTTGGTTGGATTCATATTCTTCAGGATTAAAATTAATTTCAGGTTTCCAATATGAGGAATAATCCCCTGTTTCCACATTATACTTATAAGATGAGCCGGGTGTCACATAATTGGTAAATGAAAAATAGAATTCCTTGTCTTCTTTCTTCCCGCCAAAACCGGAAGCACTGCCCACTCCTGGTAGTTTCACCTCACGGACTAAATTACCTTCATAATCATACTGAAGTACTTTCGAAATGGCATCTACCATATATTCGGCAAAAAAGTAGCCACCACCGGTATTCGGCGTTAAAACGTTTTCCGTTTCCGGTATAAAATCTTTCCAGTTCTCTACTTGAGGGTTGTCTGCATCTGTGGTCACTATTTTGGTGTTTGGTGCATTGCGATCCGTTACGATATATAATTTAGCACCTACATTGTCAATAATATAATTATCATTGTTTTCATCTTCAACTACGGGAATTAACAAGCCGTTCGGATCAGTAAGATTTTGCACGAACAACTTATTGCCCGAAGTGGAATTTGCAGCAGAAAGTTGTAAATATTGGCCGTCTTCAGAAACGCTTGCACCAACGTAACGATGTTTTTCATGTGGCATCCCGCCGTAAATTAATTCATCTTTTTCCTGTGACGTGCCTATTTTGTGATAGTACACCTTATGCTGGTCCGTTTTGGCAGAAAGCTCACTCCCTTTTGGTTTATCGTAACTTGAATAGTAAAAGCCTTCGTTGCCCTTCCAAGAGATACCGCTAAACTTAATATCGACCAAGGTATCTTCAACCATTTCTTTTGTCTCTGTTTTAAGCACAATCGCTTTCCGCCAGTCACTTCCACCTTCAGAAATTAGATATGCAGCCAGTGAACCATCTTTTGTAAAACTCAATCCTGCCAATGAAGTAGTACCATCATCCGAAAAAGTGTTAGGGTCTAAGAATATTTCTGCGTCACTGTTATCTTTTTTACGATAAACTACATATTGGTTTTGAAGACCGTCGTTTTTATAGAAATATGTATAATCGCCTTCTTTGAATGGAGAACCAAGCTTTTCGTAGTTCCATAGTTTTTCTAATCTGCTTTTCAGTTGGTTTCTAAAGGGAATATTTTCCAAATACCCAAAAGTGGTTTTGTTCTGTTTTTTTACCCAGGCTTCTGTTTCAGGGCTGCGGTCATCTTCTAGCCATCGATAGGGGTCTTTTATTTCCGTTCCAAAATAAGTGTCGATAGAATCGGCTTTCGTAGTTGTTGGATAGTTCACAATGATAGGTTCTTTTTTAATTTCGGTAGTACAGGAAGCTAAAAACAGGGCGAAAATAAAGATTAGAAGTATTTTTTTCATTTGTCAATATGCTTTAACAGCGTTAAAAATAGCATAAAAAAACCTCCGAAACGGTTTGGTTCAGGAGGTTTTAACACTCTAATTCCGCTGAAATACTATACCAATTGGTTTTTAACCAAGTATTCTGCTATTTGCACCGCGTTGGTTGCGGCACCTTTGCGAAGATTGTCTGAGACAATCCACATGTTCAGGGTATTGCGTTGTGTTTCATCCCTACGGATACGGCCTACAAATACTTCATCTTTGTCATGCGCATAAATCGGCATCGGGTAGGTATTCGTGTCCGGATTGTCTTGAACCGTCACGCCATCGGTGTCGTTCAAAATTCTGCGGACATCGTTCACATCGAAATCATGCAAAAACTCTACGTTTACAGATTCCGAATGTCCTCCAGCTGTGGGAATACGTACCGCGGTTGCACTTATGGAAAAAGTGCGGTCATCCAATATTTTCTGGGGTTCTCTTGCAAGTTTCATTTCTTCTTTGGTATATCCGTTCTCAAGGAATACATCGCAATGCGGCAAAGCATTTCTACTTATTGGGTATGGATACGCCATTTCTCCTTGAATGCCGGCAATTTCATTTTCTAATTGACGGACAGCTTTCACGCCTGTACCAGATACCGACTGGTATGTTGATACAAGAACGCGTTTCATCCTATATTTCTTGTGCAAAGGGGCCAGAGCCATGACCAACTGAATCGTGGAGCAATTGGGGTTGGCAATGATTTTGTCGTCTTTGGTCAATGCATTAGCGTTGATTTCAGGTACTACTAACTTTTTTGTGGGATCCATGCGCCAAGCAGATGAATTATCGATAACGGTAGTACCGACAGCCGCAAATTTAGGAGCCCATTCTAATGAAGTATCTCCGCCCGCTGAGAATATGGCGATATCTGGTCGAGCGGTAACGGCGTCAGACAAACCGATAATGACATGTTCTTTCCCATTAAAGGATAAAGTTTTACCAACGGAGCGCTCCGAGGCGACTAAGAGTAATTCTGAAATGGCAAAATTACGTTCAGCCAAAACCTTTAACATTACTTCGCCCACCATTCCAGTGGCACCTACTACTGCTACTTTCATCTTAAATTAATTTTGAGGGCAAAGGTAGGGCAATGTAATCTTGCGGGCAATGGAAATATTCAAGAATTGCAAAAATATAACAATATGTTATGTTTGTCACAATATGCCAAAAAAGAACCGTCAACCGAACTTCGCTAGTTCGGTTGACGGTTTAATATTATACTACGTAGTGCAGCGATAAAACCCTCCAAAGAGGATGTGCTTTTTATTTTTTCAAAGCATCACGAATTTCAGCAAGTAATTCCTCTGCAGTTGGTCCCGCCGGTGCCTCTGGCTCTGCAGGAGCTTTTGTTTTATTGTATGCCTTAACGATAAGAAACATTATGAAACCTACAATTATAAGGTTGATAATAGTGTTCACCCAAGAACCCCACATAATTGCGTTCTCTGGAGAGGTAACCACCCCAGCAGCATCTACAACTGCTTCGTCAAGTACAATTTTCTTATCGGCAAAGTCAACTCCACCTGCAAAATGACCAACAAATGGCATTACAATGTTGTTTACAAAACCGTTAATTACGGCACCCAGGGCAGTGGCCATAATAACCGCAACGGCAAAATCAATGACGTTGCCCGTCATAATAAAATCCTTAAACTCTTTTAACATGATTTAGTGTTTTAATTGGTTAATTAAAGAAATTGCAAATCAATGCTTTGCAATGTAATAAAAAAAATCATTCATAATGAAATGTTAAACTAAGAATTTAAGTACCTAAAAAAGACCTTTTTACGCGTTGCGAAATACCAGTAAGTAGTTCATAAGATATTGTATCGGCTCCTGCGGCAAATTCTTCCGCACTCGGGTTCTTACCAAAAACAATGACTTCATCCCCTTCTTTGCAATCAATGCCCGTAATGTCGATCATAATCATATCCATACAGACATTTCCAATAATTGGGGCTTTTTGACCGTTTACACTGACGCATGCTTTTCCATTGCCGTATTGTCTTCCAATGCCATCTGCATGCCCCAAGGGCAAGGTAGCGGTGGTTTTGTATCCTTCCGAAGTAAAGGCACGATTGTAACCCACGCTTTCGTTGGGTTCGATATTGTGAATTTGAGAGATAATGGTTTTTAATGTGGCAACAGGCTTTAACTCTGAATCGATTTCCGGGGCGTTTCCAAATCCATATAAGCCAATTCCACTTCGCACCATGTCATATTGGGCTTCTGGGTAATTGAGAATCCCAGAGGTATTCAAAAGATGTCTAAAGGGAGTATAGCCCAGTTTTTCATCAACTTCCTTAACTATTCTTTCAAAGGATGAAATCTGTGTTTTGGTAAATGCCGCTTCCGTCTGGTCATCGGATGCCGCTAAATGCGAGAAAACCGATTTGACCTTGATCTCGGCTCTTCCACCCAGTTGCTCCTTGATAAAATCCACATCATTTTCCCAAAAACCAAGACGATTTAGTCCTGTGTTGAATTTTAGATGTATTGGATAGTTTGTTTGATTATGCTTTTTGGCGGTTTCTAAAAATTCTTTCAAAACTTTTGGCGAATACAAACTTGGTTCCAAGCATCGTTCTATAAGCTCGTCAAAGTTTGCTTGCTGAGGATGAAGCACTAGAATGGGAGTTTTGATTCCGGCATCACGAAGCACAATCCCCTCTTTAACATAGGCCACTGCCAAATAATCAACGCCAAGGGCAATCAATTTTTGTGCTACCTTGACCGCATCGCTTCCGTAAGCGAATGCTTTAATAACACCCAAAAACTTGGTTTCAGCTTTCAGCTTTGAGCGTAAATAATGGTAATTATGCACCAGTGCCCCAAGGTCGATTTCCAGAACGGTTTCGGTGGCCTTAGGCATTTTTATCAGTTGAAGTTACTTCCTCCACTTCCACTTTCATCTCCCTTACTTTTTCACGTAACATCGCTTTATAGTAGGCCGCTCTGCTCAGAGGTTCGTATTCTTCTGTTTCTCCAAGCATTACAATATCATCATTATTTGATTTTCGAAAGCTATAGTTGGCCAAATTTCCTGTTCGAGTGCATATCGCATGAACTTTGGTGACATATTCGGCCGTGGCCATTAGTGCTGGCATAGGCCCGAACGGGTTTCCTTTAAAATCCATATCTAAGCCCGCTACGACTACGCGAACACCCTTGTTTGCCAAATCGTTACAGACCGTCACGATTTCATCATCAAAAAACTGGGCTTCGTCAATTCCTACAACATCACAGGTATCTCCTAAAATGCGAATATTGGCGGCAGCTGGCACCGGGGTTGAACGTATCTCGTTCGCATCATGCGAAACAACCATATCTTCATGATATCGTTTGTCAACCATGGGTTTAAAGATCTCTACCTTTTGTTTGGCGAATTGGGCACGTTTCAGTCTACGAATAAGTTCCTCGGTTTTACCGGAAAACATCGAACCACAGATAACTTCTATCCAGCCGAACTGTTCTTTCGGATTGACGGTATTTTCGAGAAACATTTTGTAATTTTAGACTAAAATAAGGTGTTTTTTCGTTCCTGTTATAGGTAAGCTTAAGAATTCCTAAAAAAGGCACACATTTTGCATCAGATCAAATAAAACCGATGAAGAAAAAATTAAAGGAAGAACTGACTAAGTTGTCAACTGACATTATTACTTCCCGTGATATGAACGAGCTTAGTTCGTTGTACGATGCAGCGAAAAATCTATATGAAAAATTAGCCGTGTTAAAGTTTATCGACGAGAAGTTAAAAGATATTGAAATAGACGTTTCTAAAAACGTAATCGCGGCCAAGTTTGAATCAATGGCAAATGCAGTTCTAAGTGCTAATTCTTCTGTGCCAGAGAGTAATCCGCATCAAGAAGATATTATGACTCCGGGAATGGACACTATAAAAGACATGGTTTCTGAAATGCCTAGCGAAACCCCTGTTGATGAGGTGCTTGCTGAATTTTTAGGAAAACCCGAATTGATGAAGAATGACAAAGAGCTTTTTATGCCTCCGAAAGATAATGGGTTGAAGAAAGAGCCTGTCGCTAAATCACTAAACGATAAATTAGTTGGTAAAGAAATAAAGGTGGACTTAAATAATCGACTTGCTTTTGTGAAACATCTATTCAATGGAAGTGCTGAGGACTATAATCGAGTACTATCGCAATTGGGGACAATTGATACCGAAGAACGCTCAATTGCCTTTATCAATAATATGGTAAAACCTGACTATAAAAATTGGGAAGGTAAAGAGGAATATGAAGAACGTTTTATGGCGCTTATTGAACGACGATTTGCATAAATCAAAGATTTTGAAAAACTTAAGCCTCTTGTAAATTTACAAGAGGCTTTTCTATTTAATTCATTTTGTTACCTTGTGAATTCTTAAAATAACAGGTATATGAAAACGCAAAATATTTTGTATTGGATCGCTACAGGATTACTATCTCTAATGTTGCTAGGGTCGGCAACCATGTATTTTGTGAAACATGCGGATGTGGTCATGGAGTTTGAAAAGTTGGGCTTTCCAATATGGGTTATTTATCCCTTAGCAATTTGTAAAATAGCCGCTGTTGCGGTAATCTTGAGTAATAAAGGTGGGGTTTTAAAACAATGGGCCTATGCAGGACTCTTTTTTAACATTACACTAGCTTTTTTTGCCCATTTTATGGTTGGTGATGGAGAAGAGATAGGTGCGTTAATTGCGATGGCATTGTTACTTTCCTCGTATTTTTTGGGTAAAAAAGTACGACCTTAGTCAAAGAACAAATAGTTGATGGGAAAATTATTTTTGGTTCCTACTCCAATAGGTAATCTGGAAGATATGACATTACGCGCGATTCGCATTTTAAAAGAAGCGGATGTTATTCTTGCGGAAGATACTCGAACCAGCGGTAAGCTCTTACAGCATTATGAAATTACTACGCCCATGCTAAGCCACCATATGCACAACGAGCATAAGACAGTTGATGCTCTTGTAAAACGCATGAAAACCGGGGAAACCATGGCACTGATATCCGACGCGGGCACTCCCGCCATTTCCGACCCGGGATTCTTGTTGACCCGTGCTTGTGTTGAAAATGGAATAGCGGTCGATTGTCTTCCTGGTGCCACTGCATTTGTTCCTGCTTTGGTCAATAGCGGTTTACCAAATGATAAATTTGTTTTCGAGGGATTTCTTCCTTTGAAAAAAGGGCGTCATACAAGATTGAAACTTTTGGCCGAAGAAACTCGAACTATAATTTTTTATGAATCCCCACATAAATTACTCAAAACATTGGGGAATTTTGTGGAGTATTTTGGGGCAGAACGACTAGTTTCCGTTTCGCGTGAACTGACAAAACTTTACGAGGAAACTATTCGCGGAACCACTGCGGAAGTTTTGAAACACTATACAGAAAAACCGCCCAAAGGTGAAATTGTCATTGTTGTTGCGGGTAAGAAATAGTTGTTTTTCCTATTCCTAAATATCTTAAATTGAACCGATGTATACTCCTTGGTTCATTTCAATGTTCACTGTTATCGCTGTCTATTTTTTAGACCGATGGGAAAACAAACACATCAAGTCACTTTTTGATTGGGTACCGGCCATTTTACTAGCGTACATTATTCCCGCCTTGATTTCCTTTTTGATGGATGTAGATTATTCTCAGGCCAACATTCATAATTTCAGTAAAGATTATTTCATTCCCCTAGCGATTATTGCGGTGATGAGCAGTTTGTCTTTAAATCAGTTAAAGGCAATAGGATGGAAACCTATTTTGCTCTTTGCCGGAGGTTCTATTTTCATAGCTGTTTTCCCAGTTTTACTGGGAATGGGTTTCAGTAGCACCGATTTGGTTGTGGAAACGTTGGTCGACCAGGAATACTGGAAAGGGATTCCACCTATTGTAGGAAGTTGGATTGGCGGTAGCACCAGCCAATTGGTTTTGAAAGAACTTGTAGAATGCCCAGAGAATATCTTTCTATCCGTTTTAGTTATGGACAATATTCTGGTCAATATTTGGACGATTCTCATGTTTCAGACCATCAAGAAAAGTACTTTCTTGAACAAGCGGCTAAAAATAACCGACTTGCAAATGCCGGAAGACATTCGTTCCGAAGAAGGGAAGAAATTATCTTCTTGGGCAAGCGCTGTAATTTTATTAGGAGTAGTATTTGCCTGTAATTTTTTAATCGAAAGTTTCGTCGCGAAAATCGTCCTTCTCTCTTTCGCAGGATTGGCATTGAGCAATTTCATCAAAAACTGGAATTTTAAATTCGCCCTAAAAGCAGGCGGAATCTTAATCATAGTTGTCATGGCCGTATTGGGCCTAAAACTACAATTCGCCACTTTAGGTTTTAATGTTTCTTTCTTAGGTTTTCTAATTGTTTGGCTTTTGGGGCATTTCGTATTCATGATGATTTTGGCGAAATTGTTAAATATCAATATGGCTTGGGTACCTATTGCCAGTATGGCAAATGTTGGTGGAATTGCAACAGCACCGGCGGTAACCGCGGCCTACGAAAAGAAATGGATGCCCCATGCGATTGTACTAGCTATTCTAAGTATGGCCACAGGCACGTTTTGGGGGATGTTGACAATTTGGTTATTGAAAGTTTTTCTAGTTTAATGAGACTTATTCATTGTGCAAAAACTACTATCTGAAATCAGAGGTTGTGAGGTTTGTAAAAAATATCTTCCCCTTGGGCCAAGACCAATTGTGTCCGCACATCCTCAAGCAAAGATTGCAATAATTGGACAGGCACCAGGCACAAAAGTCCATAAAACCGGAATACCTTGGGACGACCCCAGTGGAAGACAATTGCGCAAATGGCTGAATGTAACTGACGAAGTATTTTATGATGAAACTAAAATAGCGTTGATCCCTATGGGTTTTTGTTACCCTGGCAAAGGCAAGTCAGGGGACTTGCCACCACGACCGGAATGCGCGCCTTTGTGGCATAATCCATTATGGAAGGGCATGCCCAATCTTGAACTGGTCATTCTGATTGGCATGTATTCGCAAAAGTATTACTTAAAAAATATGTCGAAAAAAACCCTAACGGAAACGGTTAAAAGTTACAAAGAATTTTTACCCAAGTATTTTCCATTACCACACCCTTCTCCTAGAAATCGATTTTGGTTGACTAAGAATCCGTGGTTTGACAAAGAGGTTGTACCCGAGTTAAAAAGTTTAGTCTTGTCTAAGATATAATCGTAAGGTAAAATCAATACCTACTTCCATCATGCTTCCCTTTCTCCCAACCATGTTTTCCTAAATATTGATTACCACTTTCCACGGCACCTTCTTCTATGGATGTTCCCATAGAGTCATTCCATCGATTCAAATATCCAAAGAGCGAAATCACACCTAACATTTCTACGATTTCACCTTCGTTCCAATGTTCGTATAAACGCGCTTTGATTTCAGCATCTACCCCGTTCGGTACTTGCGAAGCTTGTAATGAAAAGTCTAAAGCAGCACGTTCTGCTTCTGAGAACGCAGGGTGGGTACGGTACTCCCAGATATTATCGAGTTGTTCTTGTTCTGCACCATAGCGTTCAGCAGCTCTTATGGCATGTGCTTGGCAATAACGGCATCCGGTTGCGTTACTACTGACCCATGCAATCATACGTTTTAGTGCTGAAGTAACCCGACCCTCGTTGGCCATCACAGCTTTGTTCAGGTTGATAAAAGCTTTTGAAATCGCAGGCCTATGTTGCATCGTTAAAACAGAGTTTGGGCAAAACCCCAGCGTTTCATTAAAGAATTTTGCCAGTTCTGCCGTTTCAGGACTATGACTTGGATCAAGTGGTGTTACTAATGGCATTTAAGAGTTGTTTTAGTGTTAATGTACCACGTCGAGCGCGGTTAAGATGTGTGTTCCAAAGTTCTCGACTGCGCTCGAAATGACAGTTAAGATTATTGTATTTTTGTGCGTACACAAGAAACGAAAAATTATGGGAGCAACAAATCATATCACGACCAAATGGCTAAGCAATATGGCCTTTGAAAGCAACAATCCGTCTGGGCATAATTTCAAGATAGACATCGCAAAAGAAGATGGTGGTGATGGTAGCGGAATGCGTCCAAAAGCGCTTATGCTTTCATCCCTTGCCGGATGTTCAGGCTTGGACGTGGCGTCCCTAATCAAAAAAATGAAATTAAAGGTCGATGAATTTACCATTGAAACGATTGCCAACTTAACAGATGAGCACCCTAAATATTATGATAAGGTCACTATCGAATATCATTTTCATGGCACAAATCTAAAGGAAGATAAATTACAAAGGGCCGTCGATTTATCTGTAGAGAAATACTGTGGGGTGATGGAGATGTTTAGACAGTTTGCTGAGTTGAAAATTGAAACAATATTTCATGAAAAGTAAACGAATTTACGAGCACCACGAAGCTAACTGTTTCTTTCAAACAAGTATTTAACAGTTTACCTATTGCCACGCAATACTAAATAAGTTAAACATGCGCTGGACCATAAAAGCCAAACCAGAACAAAACCAAATTGACGAGCTTGCCCAAGCTTTGAGCGTCGATGATTTGATAGCGCAATTGTTGATTCAGCGCGGTATCGCATCTTATGAAGAAGCTAAAAAATTCTTCCGTCCCCAGCTTTCTGATTTGCACGATCCCTTTTTGATGAAAGATATGGATGTGGCTGTTGCTCGTATTGAAACTGCCATCGGAAACAATGAGAATATTCTTGTTTTTGGCGATTATGATGTTGATGGCACTACTTCAGTGGCATTAGTTTCTTCCTATTTATTGAGTGAATACCCTAATGTGGCAACCTACATTCCCGACAGGTATAATGAAGGATATGGCGTCTCCTATCAAGGAATCGATTTTGCCGAGGACAACGGATTTACCCTGATTATCGCATTAGATTGCGGTGTAAAAGCCATTGATAAAGTGGCCTATGCCAAAAAAAAAGGCATTGATTTCATTATCTGTGACCATCACCGACCCGGAGAAAATTTACCAGGCGCCATTGCGGTTTTAGATCCAAAACGTGATGATTGCACCTATCCGTATGACGAGCTTTGTGGATGTGGTGTCGGGTTCAAATTGATTCAAGCGTTGGCATCTCGGAAGGGAGAAACTATCGACGATTTGATTCCATATTTAGATTTGGTGGCTACGGCCATAGGAGCCGATATTGTTCCGATGACTGGAGAAAATCGTGTTTTGGCTTATTTCGGACTTCAAGTAATTAATACTAGCCCTAGAATCGGTTTTAAAGCGATTATCAATCAAATTAAAAAAACCGAGCTTACCATTACCGATGTAGTTTTTATCATTGCCCCAAGAATCAATGCCGCTGGTCGGATGGAACATGGCCAACATGCTGTGAACCTGCTCACAGAAACGGATATGGCACAAGCAACGAAATTTGCTGCAGGAATAGAAAAATATAATATTGATAGAAAAAATCTTGACAAAGAAATCACACAAGAAGCACTGCTTCAAATTCAGGAAAACAAAGAGGAGGAGGGATTTACTTCAGTAGTGTACAAAGATTCTTGGCATAAGGGTGTAATTGGAATCGTTGCTTCTCGATTAACTGAAACCTATTATCGTCCCACCCTTGTTTTTACCAAAAGCGGCGATAAATTGGCTGCATCCGCTCGTTCGGTAAAGGGGTTCGACGTGTATAATGCTTTGGAGGGATGTTCCGACTGCATCGAACAGTTCGGAGGTCATAAATATGCGGCTGGACTAACCCTATTAGAAGAACAATACGAAGCCTTCAAAGCACAATTCGAAAAAGTGGTTTCAGAAACCATAGACCCGAATTTGTTGACACCAGAAATTACTGTCGATGCCAAAATCGAAATTAAGGAAATCAATCCAAAACTGATGCGTATCCTAAATCAATTTGCCCCTTTCGGTCCTGGAAATATGACGCCTGTTTTTATGGCCGAGAAACTTCAAGATTCAGGATATGCTAAACCCGTAGGGCAAGATGGCGCACACCTTAAATTCGCAGTTACCCAAAATGGATATGGTCCTTTGGGGGGAATTGGATTTAATTTAGGAGATAAATTGCCATTATTGACAGGAAGAAAACCATTTGACGCAGTTTTTACTATCGATGAGAACGAGTGGCAAGGAAATGTGAGTTTGCAAATCAAATTAAAAGATTTGAAATGAAGATTGAACATTTGGCCATTTGGGTAGCAGATTTGGAGGCCATGAGAAGTTTCTATGAAAAATATTTCGAGGCGATTCCGGGGAATAAATACTATAACCCTACAAAGAATTTCTCTTCCTATTTTCTTAGCTTTAATGGGGGTCCTCGATTGGAACTTATGCACAATCCTGCTATTACCGGTAATCACGCTAATGAACACTTGGGAATAATTCACTTTGCAATTTCAGTAGGTAGTAAAGAAAAAGTGGATGTACTGACGAATAACCTTCGGTCAGCTAAATTTACTGTTTTAGGAGAACCCAGAACGACTGGAGATGGCTATTATGAAAGTGTTGTTTTGGATCCAGAAGGCAATCGAATTGAGATTACGGTTTAGTAAATGAACAGGAGGCGAATTAAGTTGTTCCCTGCAGACTTGACATTTCTCAACCTCAATCTTTGAATTTTACCAAAGATAATTTTGCTCCATCAAAAATCGCGTATGTATAATAATTGATCCAATCTCCAAGATTCGTATATCTCGATTTCTCGTTTAAATCTATTTCTAAAGGAAGGTGTCGGTGCCCAAAAATAAAATGGTCATAATGTTGGGTTTCCAATTTTCGTTTGGCATATTGTACCAGCCATTCTTTATCCTCCCCTAGAAATTTAGCATCCTCATCCCCAGAAATCAATTTATTCTTGACGGAAAAGTATTGGGCCAACCGAACGCCCCAATCAGGGTGCAACCATCGGTAGAACCATTTTGAAATGGGGTTCGTAAATACTTTTTTCATGCGTTTGTAACCTTTGTCGTGAGGGCCCAATCCGTCGCCGTGACCTATAAAAAAAGAGATTCCGTTAATCTCATATTGCTGTGGTTTGTGAAAAACGGGAATACCCAGTTCTTCCTCAAAATAACCGTTCATCCAGAGGTCGTGGTTGCCTACGAAATAATAAATTGGAATTCCGGAATCTGAAATTTCCGCCAATTTTCCTAAGGTTCTTGTAAACCCTTTGGGAACGACGGTTTTGTATTCCATCCAAAAATCGAAAAGGTCGCCCAATAGGAAAATCGCTCCCGCATCCGATTTAATTTTATCCAACCAGGCCACGAATTTTTTTTCACGTTGTCGGCTTGCTTCCATAGTCGGTGCGCCTAAGTGATTGTCACTTGCGAAATAGACTTTTTTGCCCTCTGATAGTTGTATGGTCGTCATTATGGTACAAATATAGCGGAATACGAATTCGGTTTTGCATATGGGTCAATATTCATCGAATATCAGCAAAGTGGAAATCCAACATACCCGTATATTGAAATTGTCAAACGGTAGACACTAACGTTACCGCAAAAAAATTTAATAATGAACAACGATATAAAAGTAGTAGAAGACAGAATTAAAGAATTAATTGAAAAGAATGAAGATTCGGTAAAAGGCTTTGAAAAAGCAGCAGAAAATGCCAAAGAAGTGAGTACCAGAGAGTATTTTCAAAAACGGGCGGAGCAGCGCAAACTTTTCGCAAAGACCTTGCACAATGCCACTCCAGCCCTTAAAACGGGAAATACCGAAATAGAAGGCACAACCAAAGGCGCGGCCCATAGAACATGGATGGATGTAAAAGCATTTTTCTCAAGTGACAATGATGAAGCAATGTTGGAAGAAGCTGTCAGAGGCGATAAAACGGCAATATCAGAGTACAATGAAGTACTAGCTGAAACCATGGTACCGTATAGAATGAAAGAAATCATTAAAGAGCAGCGCGATGAAATTCAAAACGATTTAGAGACTTCTAAGATTTTAGAAAAATTCGCATAATACAAGATTAGGTTCCTAAAAAATCAACAAAACCAAGACGGTCGGACGTAGTAGTTCGGCCTTTTTTAACCTATCTAGATCCATACTTATTCAAACTGTAGTGCCCTGTTGCAGTAATATTTCTGTTTCTAAGAATTTTCCGAGGCGAACCACTCTGCGAAAGAGGTGTCGGTTTCTTGTAGTTTTAACGAGTGAAGTTTAATTCCGTCTGGAAGTCTAGCTTTAATTTTCGCGGCGAAATCGATAACCATATTTTCACTGGTAGGTTGGTAATCCGCTAAGATGACGTTGTGGCCCCGATCCATCAATTCTTTGGCGAGATCAACATGCGGTGTATTCTTATTGAAGACGGTAGCATGGTCAAATTGGTCTACGATTTCCTCCTTTACGATTTTTTTCAAGTCGCCGAAATCGATGACCATTCCCAATTTTACATGTGAGGTGTCCGTAATGGGGTTGCCTATAACCGTTACAGACAGCTTGTAGCTATGTCCATGTACATTCCTGCACTTTCCGTCATAGCCGTATAAGGCGTGGCCGGTCTCGAAATTGAATTGTTTGGTAATACGTATGTTGCCCATGTTCGCAAATTGATAGGCAAAGGTAAGGATTCTTTAAAATGAAGAAGGGAACTATCTTTTGAATCTACGTCGTGCACGCACGCGATTTACAAAGTAAATAACCACTACAAAAAGTGCTAAAATAGGAAATACGAGGTCTCCGTTAAGAAAATTAAAAATATCCATTAGATTGTTTTAAAGAGGTAGAACGACATCCTAAGTGGATTATTATTTTTTGCATTTGGATAAAGCGTTTTTTGTGAATTCCGACAGCACCAGTTTTCCGGTGATAGCAGCTCTCTCAACCAGTAGTTCATCCCAATGGGAAGTTCCTTCCCACAAGGTCTTTTTCCACTCTTCAAGGGCTTCCGGGTTATAGGAAGCCAGTTTCTCAGTAAAAAACTCAAGCTCCTTATCCATTTCCTTGATGGAATCGAATACTTTTGAGAAGAGCCCTTTTTCCCGTGCCCAATAAACGTTCTTCCATTCGGTTGGAGAAAGTGATAGCTCTGAAATAGCCGCCTTACCTATTTTTCGTTCCACTGCCGGACCGATAACTAAGGGGGCAATGCCTATAGTAAGTTCTGATAGACGAATAGATGCTTCTACAGAAGCAAAAACATAGTCACAGGCAGATGCCAAGCCAACCCCGCCACCGACGGTCTTTCCCTGAATCCGACCCACTATGACCTTATTACAGGTTCGCATGGCGTTAATAACATTAGCGAAACCGCTAAAGAAAACTTTACCTTCTTCCAAATTCGAAACTGCCATCAACTCGTCAAAAGAAGCACCTGCACAAAAAGCGCGGTCACCTTCAGACTTTAAAACGATGACCGAAATTGAATCGTTTTCGGAAAGTTTATGAAGTTCCGTTGTCAATCTATCCAAGAGTTCTGCAACAAAAGAATTACTCGCAGGGTGGCCAAATTCAACCGTGGCTACCCTACCAATGATTTTGGTATAAAGACTTCCGTTTTCCCTATTAGTTGCCATAGTAGCTAATTTTTTTCAAAATTACATGTTTTGCAATAAGGGTCGAAACTTTCTTCTGAACTTAACAACCAATGCTCCACCGCGAATAACCATCCATACGGTAAAAGCGATCCAGATACCGTAGAAACCCCAGCCCAAATATTTTCCGATAAACAAAGTGGGTACAAAACCTAAGAAGGTCGCGCTAAGCAAAACATTTCTTAGGTATTTCATTTCTCCCAAGCCCTTGAATAAACCATCAAAAACAAATGCCAAGGTATTCATTGGTAATCCAAGAACAACAATAAAAAAGATGGAATAAAACGTTTCTAGAACTACGGTTTCATTAGAAAACAATCTTCCAATAGGATAATAAAAAAGAAATCCCAAGGCTACTAAAACCAAACTGACCATTGCACCGTACATGATTATTTTTTTAGCCAATGACCAAAGTCCATTATAGTCTTTCGCTCCCAGAAGGCGACCCCCCATGATATTTCCCGCTGCGCCGTAACCGTCAATGAAGAATGCGGAAAAGAGCCAGATATTGATGGCGATGGTATGTGCGCCAATGAATTGATCACCTAATGCAGTTGCCTCTCGAACAGCCAAAATTAAAGCGGTATTCAGCGCAAGGGCGCGTACAAAAAGGTTAAGACTCATAATTACCAATCGACCAAGTTCATGATGCAGCGGAAATTTAAGTTTTAAGCTTATATCAGTTTTGGTGACTAAAAGAATGAAAGCCATAACGGACATGATACCTTGGGATATCAGACTGGCCCACGCCGCACCTTCCAAATACATGGGTTCAATGAAACCATCAATTCCATAGACCATTATAAAATCTAAAACTACGTTCATTACAGCCCCTACAATCGCTATCATCATAGGCCAAAAAGTGTTTTGTAGTCCCCTAAAAATTCCCATAACCGCGAAAACGAAAAGGGTAAGCGGAAAGCCCCAAACCCGAATAGAGTAATACGAAATACAGTATTGCAATATTTTTCCGGAGGCATTGAGTAATTTAAATATCTCTTCAACAATGAAGATTGTCGATAGTAAGATTATGATGCTCAAGGTAATATTCAGAAAAATGGCCTGTGCTGGCAATGTCTTGACCTCATCCAATTTGCCAGCGCCCAAATACTGCGAAATAATTGCCGAAATGGCACTTCGGGTTTGACCAAGAATCCAGATGAGCATTGACAGAAAAGAACCCACGATGCCCGCTGCAGCAAGAGACTCGAGACCATCAACAGGAATGTTCCCTACAATGGCGGTATCGGTAATCGAAAGCAATGGTTCTGCAATACCGGCAATGGTGGCGGGAATTGCCAGTTTGTTGATTGTCTTAAAATTGATAGACATTTTTCGAACTTGCATAGGCTAAAGTACAAGTTCGTAACAATGAAAAGGGTAGTTGCTTTGCTTGGGGTAATGAATATTTTCTAGCTTTTGGTATCCCCGCTTTTCATAAAAAAGTTGATTGCGTTTGTTTTGGCTAAAAGTATCCAATCGAATGGAGACAAAACCTTTTTCTTTTGCAAAGTTTTCAGCGAAATCCATCAATTTCTGGGCAAAACCTTTACCTTGAAACATGGGATCTACGGAGAGTCTATGTATGTAAACATTGTTCAAATTAGGTGTCAACCATTGTACGGGAGCATATTCATCATCCATTAGGGTAGAAATGACAACAGTGCCCACTACTTTTGTAGTTTGCTCTAGAACAAACAATTCATTTCTTTCTATGTCTTTTTCAAATGCTGCCGCTGATGGATACACATCGTTCCATTGATAAATTCCGTTCTTGATCATTAAAGCCGCACAACGTCTGGTAATATCTAAAATTTCGGGTATTTCAGATATCTTTGCACATCGAATCATTCGAGAAGTTCAATTTAATTGTAAATTTAGAATATTAATTAATATCCCATTCCATGAAAAACATTCTTGTACCAATTGGCACCAGTTCTAAATCAGGAGAAACGCTACAATATGCGGTAGATTTTGCTGCTGCGTTCTCAGCAAATGTTTTTCTTATGGATGTTTTTTCGGCATCTGCCAAAACGGGTAGTTTGGCGAATATTTCTGAAAAGATTGCAGAGAGCAGTAAAGAACGTTTAAAAGAAGTCATCGGCAAAGTAGATGCTAAAGGGACTACCGTAAAAATCGCAACTTACAATGGGGATATTATTGACGGTCTCAAGGAAATAGACCGTGAGTTAGGTATCGACTTGATTATTATCGCCCCAAGAAGTAACGATATCAAAGAAGAACTTTATTTGGGCAATACTACTGGCAAGATTATTAAACAGACCGATATACCAGCACTTGTTGTTCCGAAAGGAACCGTATTCAAGCCTTTTAAAACTGCGTTGACCGCTTTCAAATCAGGGATTTTAAAAAAGAAGAGGATGCTCGAGCCGCTCTTGACCATTCAAGAGAAATTCGGTACTGTTGTAAATTTACTGTTGGTAAAAACACCTGGATATGATAAAGATGATTTAAAAGTAAACCCGTCGCTAATGGATATTAGTGAACAGTTGACCATTACCGAAAATGCTACAACCTATCAAGGTGTTTTAGAGCATTTCCAGTCACAACAGCCTGATTTACTTTGTGTTTTCAGAAGAAAAAGAGGATTTTTTAAAAAACTTTGGGAAAAGAACACCATTTTAAAATCGGAGTTCTTCGTCAAAATACCGGTATTAATGCTCCGTGTTAAAAAGGATTGAACACTTTTTGAATATGGGGTGTTTACATTTTGATACTTACCTTAAATGTATTTTCTTTGCCCCGGTCAAATGGGGGATTAGCTCAGCTGGCTAGAGCGCTTGCCTGGCAGGCAAGAGGTCACCGGTTCGACTCCGGTATTCTCCACAAAACCATCACGAAAGTGATGGTTTTTTGTTTTAGCAAAACAATAACATCTTCCTTTTGAATTTGAGGCTATAGACCTTTACATTTATGAAAAATGATGTAAATATGGATTTAAAAAATAAAGTAGCCTATATCACAGGAGGGTCGAAAGGAATTGGTTTCGGAGTTGCCCAAAAATTGATAGAAGCGGGAATGAAAGTAGCCATAAGTGGCCGCACCCTTAAAACTGTTCAAAAAGCGGCGGAATATTTAGGAGATGAACATAACGTTCTTGCATTAGCTTCAGATGTTACCCAACACCATGACGAGAAAAAAGCGGTCGAACAGATTTTAGATAAATGGGGCCAACTCGATGTGGTACTAGCCAATGCAGGTGTAGGCAATTTTGCTCCAATAGACGAGATGTCTGACGAGCAATGGCACCAGATGATTGATACGAATCTGAACGGTGTTTTTCATACGCTGAAGGCCTCCGTAGAGGCTTTAAAAAAGTCGAAAGGGTATTATATCACCTTAGCGAGTTTAGCAGGAACGAATTTCTTTGCACAAGGTGCAGGTTATAATGCTACCAAATTTGGGGTTGTTGGTTTTACACAAGCGGCGATGCTCGATTTGAGAAAGTACGATATTAAGGTCTCAACGATAATGCCCGGCTCCGTAGCGACCCATTTCAACAATAATGAACCCTCAGAGAAAGACGCGTGGAAAATACAGCCTGAGGATATTGGTGAATTGGTGTTAGACTTATTGAAAATGCACCCTAGAACGTTACCAAGTAAGATAGAGGTACGACCAAGTCGACCTGACAAAAAATAAACTAAACCTCCTTTTCAGTTAACGGGATATCCGGGTTGCCTATCTCTTTTATCAATCTGCTCAGTTCCTCCTTAAAGAAGGATAAGGTATCTGAAGTAATCAGATAGTCCTTTGTTCGACTACCTTTGCTGGGTTTGGTCGCAAAGCGTAACATTCCTGCATTCAAATTTTTAAAGGAAATGATGCCCGATTCTAGTGTTTCTATTGAATTGTCAGAGGCATACATCAATGCATAGCACAAGAGTTGAAAGGCTTTGCTGTAGTCATAATCCGTAGTGACGTCAAACCAATCCACGATTTCTACATTTTTGGATTCTACTTTACCCGTTTTGTAATCGATGATTCGCAGCTGTCCATCTCTTCGGTCAATACGGTCCAGTTTCCCCTTTAGAACCACGGGGAAATCAACTCCATTAATATCAAGTGTCACGGACAATTTTTGCTCAATCCCTACTATTTCAATTATATGTGTTTCGGCATCTTTGATATCTTGGTCAAGAAAATTGGAGATATAACGTTCCACTACCTCAAAAGCGATTAGGTTTTTACCCGTATTAATGTCGCCTTCCATATAGTTTTTAGCAAATTGCCTTTTAACCACCTTTCGTATTTCCTTTTTTGCTGCTTTGAGCATTTCATGATGCAAGACTTTACCTATGAATGGAGTGTAGAGTTCCTCTAAGGTATCATGTACAATTGTACCAAAAGTATTGGCCGCAATGGTTTCTTCCACTTCTAAGGTGTCGTTAATTCCTAATATATTTCGTTTATAAAAATCAATCGGGTTTCTGATGTAGTTACTTAGTGAAGTGGGGGAAAACCCTTTGGTAGCGTGTTGTTCTATAAGTTGCATTAAACCGTCATCTTTCGAAATGCTTACTAATACTTTTTCGTTGGGTTCGATTTTCGGCATGGCCACACTTGAGGTAATATCGTCGGTTTTAGTAATATCCGTCAATAATTGTGCTATGAGCCTACTTTTCTCACCTCCTTCCAAGACGTCAGGTTCGGTATTGTATAATATGTATATGTTTTTTGCACGTTGCAATAGGCGATAAAAATGATAGGTATAGACGGCATCCTTTTCCTTGTAGGTTGGCAGCCCAAAATTTACTTTCAGGTCAAATGGAATAAATGAATTGTTTGATTTTCCCGAAGGCAAGATTCCCTCATTGACCGAGGTGATTATCACTGTTTCAAAGTCAAGATTTCTGCTTTCCAACATTCCCATGATTTGAAGACCCTCTAAAGGATCTCCTTGAAAATCAACCGTTTCTGAGGATAAGAGCTCTTTGAAAAGACATTGCAGCGATTTTGGATCATTTATAAAGTTGTTTTGCTGAACCAATTCCAATACTTGATTGAAAAGGTTGAAAAACCGGTAAAGGTATTCTATCCCTAAGGTGTCATTTGTGATTTCAAACTTTGATTTTAAATCCCAAATGATTTCTATGCTACGCTTGATCAATTCCTCTGGAGATGGATTATCCCTGGAAAAAAGTATGGACAGTTGCTTACAATTATCGGAATTACCCTTTAATTTTTCTGATGTTACGTAGGTCCAGTTTTTATTTTTTATTTCATTGCTAATGTTACTTGCATAGTCAATTTCTTCCTCGGTCAGAAAAATTTTAATATAGGGGTGCGAAAGCAGCTCCAGAATTTTTCGATAAAACCATCCCTGTTCCTCACGATTGATATAAAGCCCCATGAACTGTGTAAAGAGATCAGCTAACGGGGTTTTATCTAAAGGATAGCCCATAGTAATATTGACGGCATCTATTTCCTCAGGAATAGAATTTAAAATGGGGTTTAAAAGTGACTCGTCAGCCAAAACGACGGCTGTATTTTTTAGCAGTTCAAAATTATCTTGATGTATATCTTTCAGGAGCTGCCCTACATATTTGGCTTGGGATACATTTTTCGGAACACCGATGATCTGAATGTTCTTTTTTGAAGCATAATGGGTACTGATTCCTTTTAGTTTATGGTTTTGTAGGTAAGGCCATGATTTTTGATGAGCCCGTATAAATAACCCAGCATCATGAATTGGGTCGTTCAAGAAATAAGAATCTATATCCCAATAGATGCTGGCGTTGGTGTTCATGAGTATTTTCTGAAGGAGCTCACTTTCAGCTGTATTCAGAGCGTTAAAACCAATGAAAACATGGTTTTTAAGGGCATTAGACTCCAGGTAATAACTAAGCTGCTTGTAAGCTTCCCTATAGACAAGACCTTGATGACCGAGTCCTTTTTGGAGGAGAGCATTATTGAAATTAACATAAAGCTCCTGAAGGCCATGCCAGAAATCAAGATAATCTTGGACCATTTTGGTTTTCGAAGGCTCTAAAGACCAATGGCTGACTTCTTGTATGGCAGAGAGGTTTGAAAAGAGTTTATGAGCATCTATGAGATAACGGTCTATTTCGTTGATATCTTGAAGTAGTGTTTGGCCCCATTTCGAGAATGCAAAGAAACTATCTACCTCAGTTTTCGAGGTTTTTTGATATACATTATAAAGCTCGAAAAGCTGCTGGGTATTCGTGGCATATGAAATACCCGATATTTTTTCTACAAAAGCTTCGATACTGTATATCTCGGGCGAAAAAAAGGTCTTTTTAGTCGTTTCAACTAGCGCTTTGATTAGAAAGTTACCAGCGCGTTTACTGGGAAGTATGAAGACCGTGTTCTCTAAAGAATGATGTTCTTTCGCTAGATTATCTACAACTTCTTCTAAGAAACTTTGCATAGGGAATAAAAATAAAAAAAGCTCCGCATTTGCGGAGCTTTTACTATTGTAATACGGAATGAAATCTTATTCTTTAACCAAGTTGATTTCAACCCTTCTGTTTTGTGCTCTACCAGCTCTAGTGTTATTAGTGGCGATAGGCTTATCTTCACCATAACCTGCAGCTGATAACCTGAATTCATCAATTCCTTTATCAACCAAGAATTCTTTTACTGAAAGCGCTCTTGCCTCAGAAAGGGCTTGGTTAGTTTTAGCACCACCTTGACTATCAGTATGACCATCAACTGAGAATTTAGCTGTAGGATACTCTTTCAAGATTGTGATAATATCAACCATTACTGAAGTAGACTCTGCCTTGATAGAAGACTTACCAGTATCGAACAAGATAGTTCTAGCATAGTCGTTCAATTGTTTTTGAACTTCTTCAGTCACCTCTGGGCAACCTTCGTTTGCAACAGTACCAGCAACATCTGGACATTTATCATCTTTGTCCAATACGCTGTCACCATCTTTATCTGGCCATGGGCATCCTTTGTTCTCAGCAGGACCTGCTTCGTTAGGACATTCATCATCTTTATCAGCAACACCGTCACCGTCAGCATCAGGACAACCAGCTAAAGCTGCAAGACCTGCTTCGTTAGGACAAGCATCATCTTTATCGGCAACACCGTCACCGTCAGCATCAGGACAACCGTTCATTTCTTTTGAACCAGCAGCATTAGGACAAGCATCTTTGCTATCTTCGATACCATCACCGTCAGCATCAGGGCAGCCATTGAAAGCCTCTAAACCGGCTACTTCAGGGCAAGCATCGTCTCTATCATAGATACCGTCACCATCGGTGTCAGTTCCACCGAATTTAACAGAGATACCAGCAAGATGTTGCCAGTGAGTTACTCCGTAATCTTCAAATGCATGTTTGTAACCTGTTTGAAGTGTAAGACCGATGTTATCGGTAAACCAAAGGTTAAGACCAAGACCGGCATTAACTGTACCAGCTCCGATTTCATCAACCCAAGTATAACCACCACCTACTTCTAAGAATGGTTGGAACTTTGCTTCTTTAATAAGGTTATATTTGATTGTACCATCCAAAGCGTAGTGCGAAAGATCGTCAACTCGAACATCACCTAATTTGCTGATTCTGTTCAAAGAACCACGAACGCCAACGGCAAATCCGTCACCAACAGACTTAGAAACTCCGATGTACGAAATTGATGGAAGAATATTCCAGTGATCATTAGCGTTGAAGAGCTCGTTACCGAAAGAACTTACATCCCCAGTTGGATATACGTCAATGGCATTTACCCCAAACTGAACTTGCCAAGGGTTATTCTCGTCTTGCGCTTGTATGTTGTTGAAACCTACCACTAATAGGGCAACAACCATTAATTTGCTAAGATGTTTCATGTGTAAAATTTTAAGTTTAAGTGTTATTTAACCGCAAATGTAAGCCGTTAAACGTTATTAACAAAATCAATTTATTTATTTTTTAATGCATTTCATGGAGGAATTAACGCATTTAAACGACATTTAATTGCCTTCCTACCTCAATAAAAGCTTGAATTGCTTTATCTAAATGTTCTTTTTTATGGGCTGCAGATAGTTGAACCCTAATGCGGGCCTTGTCTTTTGGCACTACTGGATAGAAGAACCCGATGACATAAATACCTTTTTCTAAAAGCAAATCGGCCATTTGTTGCGAAAGTTTAGCATCATATAGCATTACTGGTACAATAGCCGAATCACCATCAATGATATCAAAGCCTGCCGCTTTCATTCCTTTTTTGAAATAGGTTGTATTCTCCTCTAGTGTGTCACGAAGAGAAGTATCGTTCTCAAGCATCTCGAAAACCTTTATCGAGGCACCTACAATGGCGGGAGCCAACGAATTTGAAAACAAATAAGGCCTTGAGCGTTGTCGTAAGATTTCAATAATTTCTTTTTTACCTGTGGTATATCCTCCCATGGCACCACCAAGGGCTTTACCTAAAGTGCCCGTTATTATGTCAATTCGGTTCATGACACCTTTTTCTTCCAACGTACCACGACCTGTTTTTCCGATAAAACCTGTGGCATGACATTCGTCTATCATTACGAGGGCATCGTATTGTTCAGCAAGTTCACATATTTTATCCAAGGGCGCTACCAGACCATCCATGGAGAAAACACCGTCGGTGACGATAATCTTAAATCTAGCTTCATCTTCATTGGCCTGAACAAGTTGTTTTTCGAGGTCGGCCATATCGCTATTGGCATAACGGTATCTTTTAGCTTTGCACAAACGAACGCCATCTATAATCGATGCATGATTCAGCGAATCGGAAATAATGGCATCTTCAGCATTTAGCAAGGGTTCGAAAACCCCGCCATTGGCATCAAAGCAGGCGGCGTACAAAATAGTATCTTCAGTACCATAAAAATCGGCAATCTTCTGCTCTAGTTCTTTGTGAATGTCTTGCGTGCCACAAATGAAGCGAACCGATGACATTCCAAAGCCATGCGAATCCATGGTGTCCTTAGCTGCCTGAATAACTTCAGGGTGAGATGAAAGCCCCAAATAATTATTGGCACAGAAATTTATGACTTCCTCCCCTGTAGAAATTTTTATGACAGCATCTTGGGGCGAAGTGATGATACGCTCCTTTTTATATAGTCCGTCTTCCTTTATTTGCTGGAGTTCCTTCTGTAAATGATTTTTAATTTTTCCGTACATAATTTTAAGTTCTAAATGAATTCGGGTATTACTGCTTCGTTAATATATATGATGATTTTATTTTTTATGGAATAACCCATTGCTTTAAGCGCATCGGCATAGGAATACAATTGCTCTTTGTATTTAGGATTTTGCTTCCCAGTTTTATAATCTATAATCGTAGCTTTTGAGTCTTGAATCACAATGCGGTCAGGGCGTAAAATTTTTCCGTTTTCAGTGATAATGTCCCTTTCGTTTTTAACTTCAAGGCCTTCCTTATAATACGGGGCTAATTTAGGATGTTCTATAATAGCATAGATTTTATTTTTCAATAGTTCTAACTCTTCTGACGCCAAATCCCCAGAGCGAATGACAAGTTCCATTGCCTTCTGCACATCTTTTTCGGTCTCTATGAGTCCCATAATGAAATGAACAAGATTCCCTTTTGATATAGCATCCTCACGAGTTGTATCCCAGAGCACCCCTGATTTTGCAAGGATTCTGAAACTAGGTCTATCCTTGAATGAGTATTGATAAGGTATGGTTTCGGAATTATTCGAAGCATAATTTTGTTCATTGCCTTCCAATACTCCAAAGGAATAATTGTCCACTGTCTCGTTCCATAATCCATTTTCCTTCAAAAACTGAATGAACAGGCCTGAATAGTAGTTGGGTTTGTGCGCTCCTGTTTTGGACAAGTCTTTCTTCGTGATGACATAAAGAGCTTTTACGGCCCTGGTCATTGCTACATAAAGCACGTTAAAGGCGTCAAGTTCTAATTTTTGGTGTTCTTCGTTGTAAGCTGCTTCGGCTATAGAAGAATAATTGACAACCTCTTGCTTCTTAGAAATCAACACTTCTTCGAAACCATCGTAAGAAACTGGTTCCACCGGAAGCCATAATTTTGGTTCTATCTCTTGATAGATATTCGAATTGGCAAAAGGATAAATAACTATTTCGAACTCTAGACCTTTCGCTTTGTGAACGGTCATGATTTGAACCGCATTCACAGCTGCTGGTGCCGCTATGCTGAGGCTGTCCTTTTTCTTTTCCCAATAGGCCAAGAAAATAGGTGCGCCAATGCCCTCTTTCTGTTCTATTTCTAGGACAACATCCATAAAATGATTCACATAACCATCAGAATTGCGCGCAAGATCAAATTGTTTAATGGCATATTCTAATCCATCAAAAACAGATAGGGTTTTCAATTTATCCAGGTCATATCTAAAAGAAGATTTCAATACTTCAGTAGGGTTCCTAAGATGTTTTGAAATGAAATAATGGCGATTTTCCATTCCTATTGAAAGAAAGGATAGAACTTCGTAGGCTAGTTCCATATCCTCCGGTTGGTTTTGAAGTCGAAGAAGATTGACTAAAAAACGAATTTTAGGGTTGCTTTTCAGCAAAAGACTTTCCGATGAGATTATCGGTATTTGATGCTGTGTCAAATAATCTGCCAACAGCACCCCTTCTTTATTGCCTCTCACCAAAATGCAAATATCCTTATAGCTGTATTTCTTTTCCCTTACCGCTTTAACTATATTCAAAACTTCTACACAGTATGCTGTTACTAAATTTTCACCATCTTCTGGCTCTAAAAAAGTAAGCTTTACCAGGCCACCTTCTTTGGCATTGTATTTTTGTTGGTTACCGTCTTCGAAAAGGGTACGGTAGATACCATTGTTCAATAAGGGGCTTGTAGCCGTAAAAAAGGAATTATTGAATTTTATGATTTCTTCATAGCTTCGATAGTTTTGGGGTAGTACTTCAATTTGCGGAGGTATAACGAAGGGATTGGTGTTGCGATTTACCAAATTCAAAAACTGTTCGGCTTTGCCACCACGCCACCGATATATAGCTTGTTTTGCATCGCCTACTAGGAAGAGAGAGCCATTTTCTGTCGATAAAGCATTGTCGATCAGTGGAATCAGATTATTCCATTGCATTTCAGAGGTGTCCTGAAATTCATCGATAAAATAATGGCGGTATTTTTCTCCCAGACGTTCATAGATAAAAGGTGCAGGTTGATTTTTTATCTCGTTCGAGATAATGGAATTGAATTCGGAAATCGATAATTGATCGCGTTCTCTCTGAATGGCCTTTACTTCTTGTTGAATTGCATTTATGACTGTAAGGGGAACGATGTTCTTATAAACGTTTTTTAAGAATTGATAGGAATAGGCGCTATTTTTAATAGTATTAAAATGTTGAGAGAAGTGGTGATGTAAACTATCGAGTATCGCTTTTTTTGCCCCATCACATTTGCCAGCATATAACGGTTCTGAGTCGAAGTTCTGTTTCCATCCCGCCTTGAAATCCATGGTAAAATCTCTATTTTTAATTTTGAGTAGAAATTTTGGGAACCAGCTTGATTTGAAATCGGAATGCTCTAGTCCATTTTCATCCATTGTTCGAAGCGCTTCCGTGGCAGCAGAAGTAATGGTCTTTTCTAGCGTACTTAGCTTCTTTTGGATTGTATTTTGAAAACTTAGAAACGCGTCAACACTTTTAGTTTCAAATTTTTTAAGATGCTGTTCATCGGTTTCGTTGAAAATCAGCTTTCCTACTTTGTTCAAATCGATAGCAATGTCCCAACTTTTGTCGTCGTCGATTTTTTCCAAGGCAAAATCCACTAAAACTTTGGTGAGTTGCCTATCTCTTCCTGCTTTGTTAATAAGTCTTGACACTGCTTCATCCAGTAATAAGTCTCTATCCAAAACCACCTCGAAGTTCTGGGGCAACTTAAGGTCCTTAGCAAAAGTTCTTATAAGGCGGTGGGTGAATTTATCTATAGTGGAAATATCGAAAAAAGCATAATTATGGAGAATTTCCTTTAAGGTAGTCGTAGCTCTTGTTTGTAGGGTGTCAGCATCCAATTTGAGTTCTTTTGAAATTTCAAGAAACATAGAAGTTGTTGTGTTTCGACTGAAATCGAAAAGGCTACCCAAAATGCGCTCCTTCATTTCATTGACCGCTTTATTGGTAAAGGTGATGGCCAAAATTCTCTGATAGCTTCTACTTGAAGAAAGTATGATTTTTAGATACTCTTTGGTAAGGGTGTATGTCTTACCGGATCCCGCTGAGGCATTGTATATCTTGAAAGAGGTATCCACAGATTTTTAGTTGCAAATTAAGCATTCCTAAATGGTTCTTAACAAATATTTAGAGGAATGTAATTGTTAAAAAACGTAAATTTGAAGAACACTAGTAATTAATCTAAAAATACAATAATTATGGCTTTTGAATTACCAAAATTACCCTATGCTTATGATGCATTGGAACCACATATTGATGCCAGAACCATGGAAATACATCACACTAAACACCACAATGGATATACTGCGAAGTTGAATGCCGCAATAGAAGGCACTGATTTAGAAGGAAAGTCGATTGAAGACATTTTGACCAATCTAGATATGTCAAATGGTGCGGTAAGGAACAATGGCGGAGGCTTTTTCAACCATTCACTTTTTTGGGAAGTAATGTCTCCTAACGGCGGTGGAACGCCTACAGGTGCTTTCGCCGATGTGATAAATGATGCTTTTGGATCCTTCGATAGTTTTAAGGAAAAGTTCAGCACAGCTGCAGGCACGAGATTTGGTTCGGGTTGGGCTTGGCTTTGTGTACATAAAGGAGGCAAAGTAGAGGTGTGTTCAACACCAAATCAAGATAATTCGTTGATGCCGAATACAGGATGTGGTGGACACCCTATCCTAGGCTTGGATGTTTGGGAGCATGCCTATTATCTGAACTATCAAAATAGAAGACCAGATTATGTACAGGCTTTTTTCAATGTCATTAATTGGGACAAGGTTTCAGCGCTTTATGAAGCTAATAAGTAATCTGCAAGCCGAAAACATAATGTAAAAAAGCCCCTTCACTCATAGTGAAGGGGCTTTTTTGATTTGAATTTAAAATAGAAAAGGGCGGAGAAGCCTCCACCCTTTTCGTCCCAAATCTTACCATAAACTTAACCTACTTATGCTATGGCAATACTAAATTACTGGTATTGTGCCAAATAAAAAAGAAATTTTAGGATTTTTTAAGAGCAATATTTGGTCAAAAACACATGCTTCCGCCCTTAAAAGTGAGGTTAACCTTGTTAAATACTGGGGTTTTCATAATAAAAAAGGCAGGGCTTAGCCCCACCTTTTTTCCCCAAATCTTACCATGAACTTAACCTACTTATGCTATGGTCCTCCAAAAGTAAGGTATCATTTGACTATTAAAAAAGGTTTTAGTTAAACGTCAGTATACTTGGTTGAAATGCTTTTCTGATTTTTTTCGCACCCTAGAGAATGCAAATGTGAGGGTACTTAAAATATAAAGGCGGAGCATTGCTCAGCCTTTATCCCCAAATGGTATCATGGAGCATTGAAATCGATATCGTATTAAAAGTTGATCTCGAATTCATTTACCGACTATGGTTCTATAACGTCGGTTCATCGAATTGTGCTGTTTACCTCGATTATAGTTACTGGAAAGTGTTTCCCTTGGGTTTCGTTGGTTTGCACAGCCGTAGCCGTCAATTTTAATTAGTCGCAATCCCGAGAAGTTTATAAAAATAAAAAGGCGGAGCATTGCTCCGCCTTTTTCCCCAAATCTTACCATGAACTTAACCTACTTATGCTATGGTTTCACAAATGTATGTTAGTGGGTTGCATCTAAAAAAATTCCTTGTTGAACTTCCTATTAATGGGTTAAAGTGTAGTTTGGTTTTAAATGAACCAATATTGTAGCATTAAATTTTGTTTTTGTTGATGGGGAAAATCAGACTTTCCTATGATTCAGCAGCATTTTTTTGCTGGTTGATTGTCTGAGCAGAGGCGAGTGAGCAGTCTCTGATTTAGTCGGGAATAATTCAGCTGTCAGATTTGAATTTCCGCCTTTGGTAGATAATATTACACGGAATCTCATTAAAATAAAAAAGGCGGGGAAGCCCCCACCTTTTTTGCCCCAAATCTTACCATGAACTTAACCTACTTATGCTATGGCAGGTCTAAAATAGGTGTGCGGCTCTGCCTAAGGACTAAAAACCCGCTGAAAAGCGATAATGATCGACGAAATGCACGATATTGCTGAAATTCATCGATAAAGTGTTCAATATGCTCGTTCATTTTTACCTTCATAGAAGTTAATGAAGGCCTTATTAACAACGCGATTTCCGCCTGCTGTGGGGTAATTTCCTGTGAAATACCAATCACCTAAATTCTTAGGGCAAGCTTGATGAAGGTTTTCAATATTTTGATAAAGAATTTCTACCTCCGCTTTAATGTTCTTAGGGCTTAACAATTCACCAATTTTCAAAGAGATTTCATCGGCCGTAAAAGGTGCATAGAAGTCTTTTACATAGTTGATAACCTCAGCGTCTTTAGATTCTATCTGTCCCAAGCATTTCTTATAAATGTTTTCTACAAGTAGCATTGTTCCCCGATCTTTATGTAATTCTAGTGCTGCTTTAAAGGCTATGAAATCTTCTAATTTGGCCATATCGATACCATAACAATCGGGATATCGTATTTGTGGGGCTGATGACACTACAATTATTTTCTTTGGCGATAATCGATCCAAGATTTTGAGTATACTTTTCTTGAGCGTGGTTCCTCTTACTATACTATCATCTATTATAACCAGATTATCTCCTTTTTGAACCGAACCGTACGAAATATCATATACGTGTGCTACCAAGTCATCCCTACTACTGTCTTGTGTGATGAACGTTCTCAGTTTGGCATCTTTGATGGCAACTTTTTCAATTCGAGGACGTACCTTAAGAATATCATGCAATTCTTCGCTAGTAATCTTCGACCCTATTGAGAGAATCTGTTCCTCCTTCTTTTTGTTAAGGTAATTTTGTGCCTCGATTACCATTCCGAAGAAGGAAGTTTCAGCTGTATTGGGAATATAGGAGAATACCGTATTTTGTATATCATTGTTAATAGCGGAAAGTATCTGTGGAAATAATAGCTTGCCCAATTCCTTTCGTTCTCTATATATTTCCTTATCGCTACCTCGAGAGAAATAAATACGTTCAAAAGAACAGGCCTTTCTTTCTTTTGGCTCCAATATTTGCTTTACTGATGTGGTTCCGTTTTTCTTAATAACAATGGCATGACCGGGGTCTAATTCTTGAACGCTATTAAAGGGAACGTTGAATACGGTCTGTATAGCTGGTCTTTCGGAGGCAACCACAACAACTTCGTCATCTTGATAGTAGTAAGCAGGGCGTATACCGCTGGGATCACGAAGTACGAAAGCATCTCCGTGCCCAAGTAGCCCGGCCATGGCATAGCCGCCATCAAAGTTTTTGGCCGCCCTTCTTAAAATCTTATGTACTTTCAAGCGTTCTGCTATCAATGGAGAAGCTTCCAATTTATTAAACCCTTGTTTCTTGATTTGCTTGTATAATTTAGCCACTTCATCATCTAGAAAATGACCTATTTTTTCCATAACCGTAACGGTGTCGGCCATTTCTTTTGGATGCTGACCCAATTGAACGAGATTGTCAAAGAGTTCATGAACATTGGTCATGTTGAAGTTGCCGGCAACAATGAGGTTACGGTGCATCCAGTTGTTCTGTCTAAGAAAAGGGTGAACGTTTTCAATGCTATTTTTTCCGAAGGTTCCATACCGTACGTGCCCTAATAAAAGTTCACCGATATATGGAATGTGTTTTTTCTGCAAGGCCACATCATCAGCATATTCCGGGTTCTCTTTGAGGGCCGAATTAATACGGTCATTGATTTGGGCAAAAATATCTTGAATGGGTTGCTGCTCGCTCGAACGTACACGGCTCATAAAACGTTCTCCGGCATTCATGTCCAACTTAATGCTCGCAAACCCGGCACCATCTTGACCACGGTTGTGCTGCTTTTCCATCATCAGGTACATTTTGTTCACCCCATAAAAGGCCGTGCCATATTTTTCCTTGTAGAACTCCAGAGGTTTTAGCAATCGAATAATCGATATACCACATTCGTGTTTGATAGCGTCACTCATGAACTAGTAGGAATTAAAAAACCCCGAATCAACGGGGCGTATTTTTATTTTATGATATCTCAATGTCAAATTGTGTCAAGGTCTTGAATTGATGCAGCCTCTTATTCACTTCGCTTCGTTCTAAGTTTTCCATACGTTCTGTTCCAAATTTTTCCACAGAAAAAGAAGCCAGATTCGAACCGTGAATTACGGCATTTTTCATATTTTCATACGTGATTGTATTTGTGGCTGCCAGATAGCCAGCGAAGCCTCCCGCAAAAGTATCACCGGCACCCGTTGGGTCAAAAACCTCTCGTAACGGTAAAGCCGGAGCAAAAAAGATATTGCCTTCATGAAATAACAATGCACCATGTTCCCCTTTTTTAATGACCACATATTTTGGCCCCATTTCATGAATTTTGGCTGCCGCCATAACTAAGGAATATTCACCTGTCAATTGCCGAGCTTCTTCATCGTTAATGGTAATGACATCAATGTGCTTGATGACTTCCATCAATTCTGGCAAGGTATTGTCCATCCAGAAATTCATGGTATCGAGAATAATCAGGGCAGGCCTTTTCTCCATTTGATTGATAACACTCATTTGGATATTAGGGTGCAAATTGCCTAACATTACTACATCGGAATCCCTAAAATTATCAGGAACAACGGGATTGAAATCAGCCAAAACATTTAATTCAGTCGCCAAGGTATCCCTAGTATTGAGGTCGTTGTGGTATTTGCCACTCCAGAAGAAGGTTTTGCCACCTTTTACGATTTCCAAACCAGAAATATCAATATTCTTGGCTACAAGAAGATCTAGATAGTCTTGAGGAAAATCATCTCCGACAACAGAAACGATTGCAGATTCCACATAGAATTGGGAGGCGGCCAAGCCAATAAAAGTTGCCGCACCACCTAGAATTTTATCGGTTTTGCCGAAAGGCGTTTCTATGGCGTCAAAAGCAACAGTGCCTACAATTAAAAGCTTACCCATATTGGTCTTAAAAATTAAGCTGCAAATATACGGTTTTGTCTAGTGAATCTGCAGGGGTGTTTATATCAAATAATAAAAAATGTTTTTCAATTATTTCCTCCCGAAATCCGCAGGAATTTCTCCCCATGCTTTGGTCTCCCATTTAACTATTGGTGTATTGTATGAATTACTGTTCAACCAATCAATAGCTCTGCGAATCAAATCAAACAGTGCTTTGTTTTTAGATGTTTCGACTAGTTTAGAGTTGCAGGTTTTCTTGCGCACCCAGCTCATGGCAGTGCGTGAATCGGTATAAATGATACGGTCGCTTTTGCGCTCTTTTAGGTAAGCCAAACCGTGAACAAGTGCCAGAAACTCTCCAATATTATTAGTGCCTTCAGGAAAAGGACCTTGTTTGAAAAGCTTCTTTTTAGTTTTGGTATCGACGCCTTGATATTCCATTATTCCAGGATTTCCGCTGGAGGCAGCATCTACTGAAATTGAATGATAATTGGGGTCACCGATTTTCAGAAGCATTTCAGAAGAAAGTTCAGATTCGCCTTTCTTTTTTCCTTTGTAGAATTCGTAGTTGCCGTTATACGCTTTTTTCGCTTCTTGAAAAGTTGAGAACGATTTGTATTGAGCTCCCTTTTGACCTGTGATTTGCGCTTTGCAATCATCCCATGTCTCATAAATGCCAGGTCTTTTTCCCTTCCATACTACATAGAATTTTGCCTTTTTTGCCATCTTTCTTAAGCTAAAAGTTGTTCTATGATCTTCGGAAAATGCTCATATTCCAAAAGTTGCACCTTAGAAGCGATTATTTCTGGAGTGTCTTCAGGAAGTACCTTTGTTTTAGCCTGATGAATAATGGCACCTTCATCATAATTTTCATTTACGTAATGGATGGTGATGCCCGTTTCGGATGCCCTATCCTTTTTTACGGCCTTATGCACCCGCATTCCATACATACCTTTGCCGCCGTATTTGGGCAACAATGCTGGGTGAATGTTGATGATTTTATTGGGATATTTCTGAATCAGTTTTTCGGGAATTTTCCATAGAAATCCTGCTAGTACAATCAAGTCTGGTTTTATTGATTCAAGAATACGCAACACACAATCGGTTTCGTAAAATGCATGTTTGTTGAAATATAAACCATTGATATTCAATTTATTACAACGGTCTAAAACTTTGGCATCCCTTTTGTTAGTAAGCACACCGGCAATAGTAACGTTTGGCTTGTCTTGAAAAAACTGTACGATGTTTTCAACATTTGAACCAGAACCGGAGGCAAATAGGACAATATTTTTCATGAAAAGTTAAGCCGTTACAGAAGAGGAATTATTGGGGCGAAAATACTACTACTGTATTTAAATTTCATAAATTACAGCACATTTTAACGTGAAAACGTGTATTTAGTCCAAAGTTTTTTATTTTTGCCAACAATTTAAATTTTTAAAACCAAATTATTATGTCAGACATTGCATCAAGAGTAAAAGCTATCATAGTTGATAAATTAGGAGTTGATGAAAACGAAGTGGTATCAGAAGCTAGCTTTACGAATGACTTAGGGGCCGATTCACTTGACACTGTTGAGTTGATAATGGAGTTCGAAAAAGAATTCGATATCCAGATCCCGGACGATCAAGCTGAGAACATCGCAACAGTTGGCCAAGCCATCAGTTACATAGAAGAAGCGAAGTAATCTTTATGATTTCTTAATAAGATTTGCAAATTATCCATGTGGTATCTTTATCGCATGGATAATTTTTTTAATTTACACTTAGCTTACAAAACGAAAAAAATAAGGTTCGATGCAGTTAAAGCGAGTTGTGGTTACAGGATTAGGTGCCTTAACACCTATTGGGAATAATATTGAAGAATATTGGGACGGCTTGGTAAGCGGCAAGAGCGGTTCTGCTCCTGTTACGTATTACGACACCGAAAAATTCAAGGTCAAATTCGCTTGCGAATTAAAAGGCTTCGATCCCCTTGAACATTTTGACCGTAAGGAAGCGCGAAAGCTTGACAAGTTTGCACAATACGCATTGGTTTCTTCTGATGAGGCGATTATAGATTCCAATTTAGACCTTGAAGCGATAGACAAGTTTCGAGTAGGCGTAATTTGGGGCGCAGGTATTGGTGGTTTAGAAACTTTTCAAAATGAGGTGATGGACTTTGCCAAGGGGGACGGCACGCCACGTTTCAATCCTTTTTTTATTCCTAAAATGATAGCCGATATTGCTCCAGGCCATATTTCAATCAAACATGGTTTTATGGGGCCGAATTATACCACGGTTTCAGCGTGTGCTTCTTCGGCAAATGCGATGATCGATGCGTTGAACTATATTAGATTGGGGCATTGCGATGTAGTAGTGACTGGAGGAAGTGAAGCCGCAGTAACTATTGCCGGTATGGGTGGTTTTGGAGCCATGCACGCACTTTCAACTAGAAATGAAAGCCCTGAAACGGCATCTAGACCATTTGACGCGACACGCGACGGATTTGTTCTTGGTGAAGGAGCAGGGGCCTTAATCTTAGAAGATTACGAACACGCCAAAGCTAGGGGTGCAAAAATATACTGTGAAGTAGTTGGTGGCGGACTTTCAAGTGATGCCTATCATATGACAGCTCCACATCCTGAGGGAATAGGAGTAGTGCGTGTCATGGAAAATTGTTTAAATGATGCAGGGTTGAAGCCAGAGGACGTTGACACCATTAATACCCATGGTACTTCCACTCCTTTGGGCGATGTGGCGGAACTAAAAGCTATTTCAGAGGTTTTCGGTGATCACGCTCCGAATATAAATATCAATTCGACCAAATCAATGACTGGGCATTTGTTGGGTGCGGCCGGAGCGATTGAAGCAATCGCATCTATTTTGGCGATGGAACATGGTATAGTGCCACCAACCATTAACCACACTACGGTTGATGAGAATATTGACCCAAAGTTAAACCTGACATTGAATAAAGCTCAGAAAAGAGAGGTAAAGGTGGCATTAAGTAATACGTTTGGCTTTGGTGGACATAATGCCTGTGTTGTTTTCAAGAAAATCGATTAATGTAACATATGAATTTTCCCTCAAATTTATTCAATTCCCATTCTAAAGAAGATGGGAATTTTTTTTTGGGAATAACCAAAATATTAGGTTTTAAACCTAAGAACATTAAGATATTCAAGAAAGCATTTTTACACCGTTCTGCAAATCGAAAAGATAAAGATGGAAATCCCATGAACTATGAGCGGTTGGAGTTTTTAGGAGATTCCATGCTAGGTACCATCATTTCAAGACATCTTTACAATGAAGTTCCGGAAGGAGATGAAGGGTACTTGACTAAAATGCGATCGAAAATTGTCAGTAGAGAACATCTCAATGAATTGGGAAAAGACCTTAATCTAATTCGGTATGTTGAAAGTAGGATACCCAAGTCACATTTTGGCGAAAATATTCATGGTAATGTTTTTGAAGCTTTGGTAGGGGCCATTTACTTGGATAGAGGATACAAATACTGCGAAAAATTTATTAATGAGCGAGTTATAGGTCCGTATGTAGATATAGAACAGCTTGAAGGAAAAGTTATCAGTTATAAGAGTTTGGTGATCGAATGGTGCCAAAAACAAAAGAAGTCTTTCAACTATAACGTTTATGAAGACACTGGAAACGACAGTCTGAAACACTTCGCGGTCAAGCTGTCAATTGGTGACAGTGTTGTCGCAAAGGCTAGGGCTACCTCAAAGAAAAAAGCAGAGGAAAGAGCTTCAAAGAGAGCCTATTTTGCACTTCAAGACCGCATGGATAAAGCTTGATTGTAAAAAAATTCCAACTATAACGTTATTGTTTTTCATCCGTTGACTTTAGCCTAGCGTACCTTAGGCTAATTTCGTTATTAATCCTATCTTTGAAATTTTGTGCTCATATGGCAGCAGTACACAAAATTTTGACGGACTTCTACGAAGATTCCTTCACTTTATTAGCTCTGCACAGTAGCCTCGAAGATTACGCCATGGTGTACGCTTTGAACCTGTGTTTGAAATCGAGTTTTCAAAGAACTACCAAAGATTTAGAACTTTTTGATCAGGTTACATTTCCGATATTCGAATGGAAGGATACCCAGAATGACAGGTTTCTAACTCTAATTAAAAATAAGGCTACCAAGGAGGAAGGCAACATAACTGGCGATTTGTTTGAAAATCAGCCTTCTTTTTCCAGATTTCAAGTAGTACCCGAGTACAAGAATGCCGATTATCTTTTGAAAATTGAACATGATGATTGTCTGGAAGAAAATTTAGTAAAATCTTTGATGTCTATACCTAAGGTAGTCACCGCGTATGTCATCGAAATCGAAAATATAAAGTCAAGAACCAATCTAATATTTTAATAATGCCAAATAATAAGAAGACAAAAATTGTGGCCACTTTAGGTCCAGCTACCAGCAAGAAAGAGGTGTTGAGAAAGATGATCGAGGCGGGTGTTGATGTCTTTAGAATCAACTTTTCGCATGCTGACTATGAGGATGTCACCGAGCGTATCAAAATGATTCGAGAGTTGAACGAAGAGATGCAGATTTATACGTCTATTCTTGCTGATTTACAGGGGCCTAAACTTAGGGTTGGTGTAATGGCCGGAGAGGTGGTTGTCGCTCCTGGTGATGAAATTACCTTTGTAACAGGTAAACCTTTTGAAGGAACTTCGGAAAAGGTGTATATGAATTACACCAATTTTCCAAAAGACGTGAAACCCGGTGAACGCATCTTATTGGATGATGGGAAATTGATGTTCGAAGTAATTTCAACCAATGGTAAGGATGAAGCAAAGGCTAAAGTGATTCAAGGAGGGCCATTGAAATCTAAAAAGGGAGTTAACCTGCCCAATACAAATATTTCACTTCCCGCACTCACTGAAAAGGATGTTAAGGATGCCATTTTTGCGATTTCTAAAGATGTAGACTGGATTGCGCTATCATTCGTTAGATTTAGTCAAGATTTAATTGATCTTCAGAATATCATAAAAGAGCATTCAGAGCATAAGATTCCCATAATCGCAAAAATAGAAAAGCCCGAAGCGGTTGACAATATCGATAAGATAGTTGCTTACTGTGATGGTCTTATGGTAGCCAGGGGTGATTTAGGTGTAGAGGTACCCGCACAAGAAGTACCTCTGATTCAAAAACAACTGGTACTACGCGCTAAAAAAGCACGTATTCCTGTGATTATCGCTACTCAAATGATGGAGACGATGATTACGAGCTTGACCCCTACCAGAGCGGAGGTAAACGACGTTGCCAATTCTGTTATGGATGGGGCTGATGCCGTGATGCTGTCGGGTGAGACTTCGGTTGGTAATTATCCCGTTCAGGTGATCGAGAAAATGTCAAGTATTCTGAAAAGTGTTGAGAGCTCTGAACTGATTCAAGTTCCACAAGAGCCACCACACATTCGTACCAAGCGGTATATTACAAAATCGGTTTGTTATCATGCGGCCACAATGGCCAACGAGATTAAGGCCAAAGCGATTTCGACACTGACCAATAGTGGGTACACGGCGTTTCAAATTTCTGCCTGGCGACCTAGTGCGCATATTTTGGTATTTACATCGAATCGAAGAATTCTAACACAATTGAATCTTTTATGGGGTGTAAAAGCTTTTTATTATGATAAATATGTGTCTACAGATGAAACCATTGAAGATGTTAATGCCATAGCTTGTAGAAAAGGATTTTTGGATGTCGGAGATATGCTGATAAGCTTGGCGGCGATGCCTATTAAAGACAAGGGTATGGTTAATACTTTAAGGGTTACCGAAATAGAAACTTGTAGCTTCTAGTGGTTTTACCAAGAAGATTACAAATAAAAAAGATGCCGTGATTACTTAATAATCACGGCATCTAACATTTGAACAAAATACACTTAAGCTACTTCCTTTTCATAGGCTATAAAATTTACGACCTCTCCCGACACGTTGAATATTGGCTCTCCTTTTATCCAGCATTTATAAGCAGAACCATCTTTTCTGTAGTTTAGGACAACGGCCTCGAACGGATCTTTATTTTTTACTGCTAAGCGTATAGTTTCTGTCGTTTTCGCACATGTATCGGCACCTTGGAACATATTTGGTTTTTTACCAATAATTTCTTTAGGACTATATCCGTTCATATGGACAATATTTTCGGTGGCGTGAACAATTCGCAAATGGGCATCCGTAACAACAATGACATGTTGTTTGTTCAACAATTCATTCCTAAATTGCCCATCATAGGCCCAAAGATTCTTTTTAGCCAAAAGGTCTAATGAGGTTATGTCCTTGTAGTTTTTACATAACGCCAAGAAATGGGAAGAATATACATCCCATGAAGTGAGCGGCAGATTTGGAATATCAAGAGTTTCATGAAACCTATTGGCCGCCTTATCGTATGCTTTTATGTCACTCATTTTATAGAATTATTTGAATTCAAGAAGTTTAAAATTGAAACTACATCTGTTAACTTCTATATGTACAAAGTTATTAAATCGTTTTAAGGCGCTAAAATCTCATGAAATGATTAACACTATTGTTTAAGTATTATGTTTTCAACATAGATTTTAACCTTATAAGTCTGAACAAAAAGAAAAGAATATATTTGCTAAACAGACAAATTTTGAGAATATAGATTGTATTTTTTTTTGGTCTATTTCCCAATTACCGTTGATATTTTGCGACTGGTAATTGAATCATGGTTTCCGAAATTAAGCCATAAAAAAAGCCCCGCACTGCGGAGCTTTGATTCTATATCTAGAATAAACTAGCTTGGATCAACCTGCTCGGTTTTTGCGTTTTCAGATTCGTTTTCAAGCTCTTCAGCAAGATCTTCAAGCTCTCCTTTTACGCTACAAGAAACAGCGAATAAAGAAACAGCGAACAAAGCGATTAATCTAGTTTTGTTAAATACGGTTTTCATGGTTTAAAGATTTAGGTTGATAAAATTGTCTTATTAAAACCCATTGCTAAGTGTTTTATTGTCAAATAGTTAATTATTCGATGAAATGCACTACTTAATTTGCTATGCATTAATAGGTAGGTTTTTCTTATCTCAATTATAGCGCATGATTCAAAAATCGAATTTTAATTGTACTAAAACCTCGCTTTCTTCCTTGGGCGCCTTTTTTTCGCCTGTATTCAAGTTGGCCAATGATATTCCCAAAAGACGCACTGAATTCTCCATTTTCTCTTGATATAATAAGTCTTTGGCAGTTTCTAGAATCATTGCCTTATCGGAAACAAAATAAGGCAGTGTTTTGCTTCGAGTCTGAAGTGTGAAATCGCTGTACTTGATTTTAAGAGTTATGGTTTTTCCGGCGATATTCGATTTCTTCAAGCGGCGTTCCAATTCTTCTGAAATATTGCCCAAACGTTCTAACATGAAAATCTCACTACTCAGGTTTTCGCTAAAGGTACGTTCCGCTCCAACTGATTTGGGAGTACGATGGGGTTTGACCTCACTGGTATGAATACCTCGTACTACGTGATAATAATGATTTCCTCCTTTCCCAAAGTTTACATTAAGAAATTCCAACGACTTAGTTTTAAGGTCTTTTCCTGTAAAGATTCCAAGTTTATACATTTTTTGGGCCGTAACTTTACCAACACCATAGAATTTTCGAATTTCCAAATCTTCCAAGAAAGAAATGACTTCTTCTGGGTTTACAGTTTTTTGACCATTTGGTTTGTTGATATCACTGGCCACTTTGGCGATGAACTTGTTAATGGAAATTCCGGCGGAAGCAGCAAGGCCAACTTCATCGAAAATACGTTGGCGAATCTCTTTTGCAATAAGTGTTGCAGAAGGATTACCTTTTTTGTTGACAGTGACATCTAAATAGGCTTCGTCTAAAGAAAGCGGCTCGACAAGATCTGTATAATCATAAAAGATATTTCGTATTTGTTTTGATATTTCTTTGTATCGCGAGAAACGGGGTTTTACAAAAATGATATGTGGACAATTCCTTTTGGCCAGGTAGCCACTCATAGCACTTCGCACACCGTATTTTCGAGCTTCATAGTTGGCCGCGGAAACTACGCCTCTTTTTTCACTTCCACCTACAGCTACCGGTTTTCCTTTTAATTCAGGGTTGTCCAGTTCCTCGACCGATGCGTAAAAGGCGTCCATATCTACATGGATGATTTTTCGTAAAGGGAAATTCGATTCCATATTGTAAATTTATAGAACTAATCGAGCAAATAAGGAAAAGTGATTGAGATAGAGCGCAAGTTTTTGGTGAAATCTAATGCTTATAAAAATATTACCCATTCTAAAGAACGTATTGTTCAAGGCTTTTTGAATACCCACCCTGAACGAACGGTTCGGGTTCGAATCAATGGAGATTTTGGATATTTGACCGTTAAGGGCAAGTCCAATGAATCCGGCACTTCCCGTTTTGAATGGGAAAAAGAGATTTCATTGGATGATGCCGAGGCTCTATTACCATTATCGGAGGATGGAATAATCGAGAAAACAAGATATTTGATTTCAAGAGGTGAACATATTTTTGAAATTGATGAATTTCATGGGATGAACGAGGGCTTGATTATCGCTGAAATTGAATTGAATGATGAAAATGAGACATTTGACAGACCAGGTTGGTTGGGGGAGGAAGTAACTGGCGATATTAAATACTACAATTCACAATTAAGCAAAAAACCATTTAAAACTTGGTAAATATGAGATTAATACTAGTTGGTATATTTCTTATTGCAATGGCATGCAAAGAATCCCTGCCCACAAATAATGAAGTTTTAGAATCCGAGATGGGTATTTCAGATGAGGAAACGAAAACGACCAAACAGTTGAAAGAAGAGCTGACCGCTAAGGGTTTCGAAATATTCGATTATGTAGATGAAGAAACTAAAGATACCGTCTTGATGCAACAGTATTTCATTGCGTTTTTAAAGAGAGGGCCAAACCGTTCACAGTCTAAAGAAGAAGCTGATAGTTTACAGGCGCTACATTTGGGTCATTTAGGAAGAATGTACAAAGAGGGTTATGCCGATATTTCAGGGCCATTTGGTGATGACGGAGACATACGTGGAATTACCATTTACAATACTCCTACACTAAAAATAGCGGATAGTTTGGCCAATATGGATCCCATGGTAAAAGCTGGTAGACTACAAATTGAAATTCACCCCTGGTGGGCCGCGAAAGGATTTCCTTTGCGATAATTATTCGGCTAAAATACCTTCCATTTCAATGAGCGGTATTTCTGAAAGACGATGTTCGCTGACACTATTTTTCTTGAACAAGAATCTTTTTTCATAGATTTTATTGTCTGCATAATACGTCACGAAAAACTCGTTGTTCAAGGCCAACACATCTTCTTGTACCAATTCAATTTTTTCAAATGATTTCGCCTCGACCATACCAATGGCGTGCCGCATTACAGATGTTTCCCGATCTTCGTCATATCCTTTAGAAACAATCAAAACCATATCTATCTGCGAAGTTCGGTTGTTTAAGATGTAAGAGTTCCAGTCTTTGGATAGAAATTCCGCGTTCCATTCATGTACAAGGGCAACGTAAACGTCTTTTGCAATGGGTATTTCAATATCTTTTTTCACATCGAAAGGCTAAAGGGCACTTTTGAATTGCTTCAAGAAACGAATATCATTTTCACTTAGAAGTCGGATATCGGAAATCTGATGCAGTAGCAATGCAATTCGATCGATACCCATGCCAAAGGCAAATCCGGAATATTCTTTGGAGTCAATACCGCAATTATCAAGAACATTGGGGTCCACCATTCCACAACCCATGATTTCAAGCCAACCGGTACCTTTTGTCATACGATAATCGGTCTCTGTTTCCAAGCCCCAATACACATCTACTTCAGCACTAGGTTCAGTAAATGGAAAGTAAGAAGGCCTTAAACGTATTTTCGATTTCCCGAAAAGCTCAGTGGTAAAGAATTGTAGCGTTTGTTTCAAATCGGCAAAAGAAACTTCCTTATCAATGTACAAACCTTCTACTTGATGAAAGAAGCAGTGTGACCGTGCGGATATAGCCTCGTTACGGTATACTCTGCCAGGTGATATGGTTCGAATGGGAGGTTTGTTGTTTTCCATATACCGAACTTGTACCGATGAAGTATGGGTACGCAACAGAATATCAGGATCTGTCTGCACAAAGAAAGTGTCTTGCATATCGCGTGCAGGGTGATATTCAGGAAGATTCAAAGCCGTGAAGTTATGCCAGTCATCTTCAATTTCGGGTCCTTCTGAAACATTGAAGCCGATTCTGGAAAAAATCTCAATAATTTGATTTTTAACGATGGAAATAGGATGCCGCGCACCTAATTCGATTGGTTCGCCTGGGCGTGTGAGATCTCCATATATTCCCTCTTCTTCAGTAGCATTTTCTAGAGCGAGTTTTAGCGCATTGACTTTATCGGTCGCCTTCTGTTTGAAGGTGTTGATGGCCTGACCGTATTCTTTTTTCTGATCATTGGCTACATTCTTGAATTCGGCAAAAAACTCGTTCAATAATCCTTTTTTGCCCAAATATTTAATTCGGAAGGCTTCCACCGCTTCTTTGGAGTCGGTCGTGAATTTTTCTACCTCGGCGATATGTTCTTGTATCTTATCAATCATGATGGTCAGCTAAGCCAGCAAATTTAAAACTTTATGGGGAGTATGTCATAGGCGGATATTAAAAAACCACATTTTAGAATGTGGTTTTCTAAACTTCAATTATCTCGGCTATACTTCATCCTTTACATTTTCTTTGACCCAAATCAGGCATTCTTCGAACGTATCAAAAATATGTTCTTCGGGAATCAGATCGGGAATAACATCAACACGTTCCATCATATATCTAGGTTGTTTGAGAACATCAACAAAAAGAACATTGATATTTGATTTTCGTAAATCAATAAGAATATCTTCCAATGTATATAGTCCAGATTGGTCCATATACTGCATACGGTCCATTCGAATAATTACAGTGGACGCCGTATCCGGAATTTGTTCGGCAAGTACTTGAAATTCGCTAGTGGAACCAAAGAATAAAGGTCCTTTAAGGTGTTTGATAAAAACCTCTTCACGAAGGTTTTTAGGAAAGTCCGCTTCGTCGGCCCAGGCCTTCTCTTTTTCCAAGCTCTTAACATCAGAACGTTCAGCCGTTAAATCGCCCATTTTCTTCATGAACATCAAAGAAGCGATAACTAAACCGATACCAACTGCGTATATCAAGTCCCAAAAAGTTGCTAAGCCCATAACAACCAGCATGATAATAACTTCTGAACTTAATTTGATCGGCCCTAGTTTAATGTCTTTGGGCAAACTTGGTATTGCTTTCAAACCCTTGTAGTCCATCACGCTGATTCCAACGGTAATTAAAATACCTGCCAATACCGCAGCGGGAATTTGAGATGCAACAGGGCCTAGAGTCAATAATATCATTAATAGTAAGACTCCTGCTATCATACCTGAGAGTTTGGTCTTGCCTCCTGAATTAATATTTATTACTGTACGTATGGTTGCTCCAGCGCCAGGGAGGCCCGCAAAAATAGCAGCTATACTATTACCAATACCCTGGCCGACCAATTCCTTGTTTGGCCTATGCTTAGTCTTGGTCATATTATCTGCTACAACTGAGGTCAGGAGTGAATCTATAGCACCCAAAAGTGCTAATGTCAAAGCAGTGAAAATATATGGGGTAATTGCTTTCAATTCAAATTCTGTAAAAATTTCCAGTCTTGGAATTGGTAGTCCCTCTGGTATTTGTTCAATGGCCCTATAATCAAGTCCAAAGCCATAAGCAACTCCGGAGACGACAATAAGCCCCACCAAAGTGCTCGGTATAACGGTAGTGATTCTTTTAAACCCGAAAATGATAATAATGGTTGCGAGTGCCAAGATAAGCTCTAACCAATTAATATTTTTTAGGGCTTTGGGCAATACCTTAACTGCCCCCATAACCCCCGAAGCCGCAGCTTGTGCGAGGGTTTTTGCTTCCTCTTGAATAGATGTATCGTTAACCTCGTGCGAACGTTTTATGGTTTCTTCAAAATCTTCTAGTACTAAAATACCTTCGCCAGCTTCTTCCCTAAGAATGTTCTCCAAGATCAATTCTTCAGCTTGCGGTTTGAATTGCGCGACAAAAGTTTCATCTTCTTTCGGATAGTACCCCAGCGCGGGAAGTATTTGTGTGATAATAATGATTAGTCCAATAGCGGTCATAAAGCCCGAGACTACGGGATAGGGAATATAGCGAATGTACTTTCCAAGCCCTAATAAACCCAAACCGATTTGAAAAAATCCTGCCAGTAAAAAAACAGTAAGTATAGCCGGCAACGCTTTTTCAACACTACCGTCATAAATTGCGATGATACCTGCAATAATGACCATACTCACTGCGGTCATAGGCGCTGTTGGCCCAGAGATCTGAGTATTTGTTCCACCAAAAAGGGCAGCGAAAAAACTAATAAAAATAGCTCCATAAAGCCCTGCGCTTGGGCCTAGGCCCGAACTTACTCCAAAAGCCAAGGCCAGCGGAAGGGCGACAATTCCTGCTGTAATTCCTCCAAACAGGTCTCCTTTTAGATTGGAAAATAGATTTTTCATTTGAAACGCTTAAGGAATTTGAAAGATAGAATTTTTTACAACAAAAAAGCCAATGCATAAGCATTGGCTTTTGATTCTTTTACTATAGGGCTATTCCAAAAAGGTGACCTTTCCGTTAGTAATATCATACATTGCGCCAACAATTTTGATTTCCCCGTTATCTTCCATCTCTTTTAAAACTGGGCTCAAACTTCTGGTGTCTTCAATAGTTAACCGAACGTTTTTCTCCGCCACCCTGTTCACGAAATCGATATTTTTCGAATTTCGAGAGCCTGGATGTGAAGGCTCGCTAATGGCTTTGACCGCAGGTTTGATTTTATGTAGCAATATTGTCAAGTTACCCATTTTTGCATCATCGCAAGCTCCTTTAACCGCTCCGCATGCCGTATGTCCAAGAATGACGACTACTTTGGTACCGGCCAGTTTGCAGGCAAATTCAATGCTTCCTAAGAGGTCTTCGTTCACTATGTTTCCGGCGACCCGTGCGCTAAAAATGTCCCCGACTCCTTGGTCAAAAATTAATTCGGCTGAAACCCTTGAATCGATACAACTTAAAATAGTGGCAAAAGGGTACTGCCCCGAGGCGGTATCCCCTACTTGTTCTAATAGATTACGGTTGGCTTTTTTATTTTCGACGAATCTTTTGTTGCCATCCTTTAATAGGTTTATAGCGCCATTTGGAGTTATAGCCGCTTGCGTCTCTTTTGTATGTGCTTTCATATTTATGTTCTTTGTTATATTATTTGTGCTTTACAGCATTATATTTTTGTTTTCCACTTACTAAAAAAGTTACATCTATTTTGCCGATAACACTACTGATATCTGTCTCCGTTAAATCATCGGCACGATTTTTTTCTTTTTGGGTTCTATCTATGGACAACACGTTGATTGAATTTTTAGATAGGTAGTTCGAAATTTTTTTAATAGCACTATCATTTTGCTCAAATATGTATTCTATGGTTTCAGTATCGGTGGTTTTGCTTAAATTTTTTTCTAATCTTGAGTTTTTTACGATTTTAAAAGATTTCAGTGGTTTTAAAGAATGCTTCATTAGTTCATCGGCGAACGCTAGATTGAACGTTGGTTCTGAACTATTCAAAGTAGATAACGTAATTTCTTTATTTTCTACTAAACAATCTTTATCTGAAGCAATCATCACTACACCATCAAAATGGTTTAGAACGAATTCTGTAATGCTATCTCCTAATAATTTGAAAGGTTTTGATTTACGTTTTCCGAGGACAATAATATCAGGTCGACTTTTTTCAAAAAAGGCACTAAGTTCGTTTTTTACGTTACCGAAAGCAAAAGAATACTTAATTTTCATTCCTAATTCATCACTTAACGGTTTGGTTAAATCTTTTATCTCTCGATCTACTTCAGTATGTTTATCATTGATAGTGCGCATGGCCGATAATTGATTTTCCCTGTTTACTATCTCAGAGGGTTTTTTCACATGAAAAACAGTTATATCACCATTTATCATTTTTGCTAAACCTACTGTGCTTCTCAACGTTGTACTTGCTGATTTACCTAAATCCGAAAGTACCAGAATCCTGTATTTTCTTTTAATTGATTTCATGGTTATAAATTCTATGCTGATTTAGGGCGTAATTTGAAAAACTCGATAAAACTTTCGGGATTTTCAACGATACCTCGCTCTGAAATAAGATTTATATCAATGTTTCTTTCTTTCGCCTTGTAGGCAAAATCATCAAGAATCTCAATGATGTCGCTATCAAGGTATCTTGTTTTTCTTACATCAAGCTCTAGATAAGTATCTCTGGGTAAACTGTCCAGTTCTTTCAAAATAGCTCCTTTGTTGAAGAAAGTTACTTCTTCTGCCAAGGTCATTTTGATACGATGCTTACCATTGCTTTTATCCTCAATGTGAAGAAAATGAGAATTTTGATAGCTTTTGATCAGTATAACTATAATGCCAACCCCCAGGCCAAGACCGATACCGATTAAGAGGTCTGTAAATATGATTCCAAGTATGGTAACAATGAAAGGCACAAATTGTTTCCAGCCCGCGTTGTACATTGTTTTGAACAATGCCGGTTTTGCCAATTTAAAACCCACGATAAACAGAATTGCTGCAAGTACGGACAAGGGAATCATGTTCAATAAGGTGGGTATTAACATTACCGATATCAACAAGAAAAAGCCGTGAATAATAGCGGACATTTTTGTCTTACCACCGGATTGTATGTTAGCCGAACTTCTGACGATTACCTGAGTAATAGGAAGACCTCCAATCATACCAGAAATAATATTTCCGGTACCTTGAGCCAACAGTTCACGATTGGTAGGGGTTACTCTTTTTTCCGGATCCAATTTGTCAGTTGCCTCTACACAAAGCAGTGTTTCTAAACTCGCGACTAGTGCAATGGTAAATGCTGTAATCCATAATTGCGGATTGGTTATGGCCCCAAAATTCGGAAAGCTGAATTGCGCTAAGAAAGAGGATGCATCTTCCGGTACGGGAACGCTGACCAGATGATCTGATGAGATACTCCAAACATCACTGCCTTTGGTAAGATTGTAAAATACGATTCCGACCACTACGGCAACCAACGGACCTTGTACGAGTTGAAAAATCTTTCCTTTTTTGGATAGCACGGTGCTCCATAACAATAAAATGGCCAACCCAAGCACGGCAACTAAAGTTGCTCCAGGACTAATATTGTTAAACGTCTGAAAGATTTCGGAAAATGTATTTTCACCATCCACTTGAAAGAAAGCGAAATCGCCTTCAGGGTCAGGATCATAACCAAAGAAATGTGGAATTTGTTTTAAAATGATGATAATCCCTATTCCCGTAAGCATCCCCTTGATAACTGATGAAGGAAAATAGTACCCAATGACACCTGCTTTAAGGATTCCGAAACCTATTTGAATAATTCCTCCTAAAACAACAGCAAGAAGAAAATTTTCAAATCCTCCCAAGGCACCAATAGAGGTTAAAACAATGGCGGCCAAACCTGCAGCGGGTCCGCTTACCCCGATTTGAGACCCACTGGCCGCACCGACTACAATTCCGCCTACAATACCAGCTATTAGACCAGAAAATAGGGGGGCTCCACTAGCTAGGGCGATTCCCAAACATAAAGGTAGCGCTACAAAAAATACAACAATACTTGCTGGTAAGTCGTTCTTCAAATATTTAAACATAACAAAGTAATTAGGTCCTCATAGTATCAATGAAGACTGATTAGTTGATTAAAAAAGTATTAAGATTAACTAAACGTTATGTTCTGGGGGGCGGTAGAAAAATTGCAATTGAAGTTGAATACTCACTTTCTACATAAAAGCTTAAATTGGAAGCATTTTCGCGATGTAATCGCGACAATAATCGGATATTAGAATCTAAAAAATAGTCTTTTTCACTTACTTCTTTTTTCTCCTCTTTTTTTTCCTCATCATTGAAATCAATCGCAATTGCAGTTTTTTCGCCAAGATTAGAGAGTGTTACCAATGAAGGAGTTAAAATAGCGGTGGCTAGCAAGGTTGCAAAGATAATTAGGAATAACGACTTCATAGTTTTTTGAAAGTGAAAGGTAAATATAAAAGTAATTGCAATAACTTTTTGTTAACAAAATTTTAAAAATCCTTCAACAGTTTAATATTTTCAGTAGGTAACCACCCAATCTGACCGTCTGCGATTCGAACCTTTTTCCAGTCGTTAAATTCCTCGAGTACATCAAGTTTGGTTCCTTCATGTAACCTAAATACTTCTTGACTTCTTTCGTTGGGTTCAGATTTAATGATGACTTCATCAGAAAATACGATTGCTGGTTGGTCGTCTTTGTAGTCTCCATACGACACGAATGCGAGAATAGCAGCTGTAACCGCCAGGGCCAAAGATAACATTCCGGAAATGAAGGCGATACGTTTTTGAGTTGCGTATTTCAGATAATAGAATGTAATATAAAGCACAACGAACAGCATCATAAAGGCTACCGCAGCATAGCCCCATTGATCAAACGAAAGTACGCCCACTACGTTTTGATATATTTTTGAAAGGCCGGTCTCTGGCATGGTTTCAATAGCGTCAAGTGTCATGTTCTGTGCATAACCCAGATTATTTTTTATTTCAGAGTCATTGGGCTTTAATAATAATGCTTTTTCGTAGTAATAAATACTTGGTGCAATTTGATTGAGCTTGTAATATGAATTGCCCAAATTGTAATAGAGCTCGGCCGAATGTTGACCCTTTTCCAAAATTTCTAAATAGCTTGCAATGGCGGTATTATAGTCCCCTTGATTATAGGCTTCCGTACCTTTATTAAATAGTGCGTCGTTTTGTGCATTGATAAAGAATGCAGACCATAACACTAAAAAAGCAAGAAAAGACTTCATAACTATAATTGTTTATCCAAGTAAGAGATGACCTCACTGGCTTTATCGTAATCTTGTTGCATTTGTACGTTTGAGAAAGGGCTGTAACGTGCCATTTCACAATTTTTAAGTAATCCAATAAACCCATCTTTCGTGCTGCGGTCCACTTCTTTCTGGGTCAATAAAGTATCGATTTTATCTTTGCTAAACTCTGAGGTTTCAATTTTAAGTTTGGCCTTTAGGTAATTGTGCAATCCTTTTTCGAGGGCAACATAAAACGACTCTTTATCACCCAATGCTTTTTTTGAAGCCGATAAATATTTTCTAGCGAGTCGGTTGGCTCTTTTAATTTTATTCCCTGCTACATCGCCCGCAATGCTTTCTCGTTTTTTACGGAAAAGGATGGCCACCGGAATCAATATTAAGGGTAGCAACAGCCAAAGCCAAAAACAATAAGAACCAACAAAATAGTTGTTTCCTATAGGTGTTAAGTTCGGATTTATCTTGATGAAGTTAAATTGATCCCCGGTTGCGACAACTGACTGGCGATTGGCTGCAGTAGGAATGTTTCCAGCCGAAGCACTACTAGGCCCTTCAAGTACGTTGATTACGATTTCATCGGATGATAGTGTATTGTACTTTTCTGTCTTCGGATTGAAATAACTAAAAGAAATAGAGGGTATGGGGTACTTTCCCCTGAACTCCGGTACAACGGTATAATTATTACTCACCTTACCTTGTGAACCTGCAAGGGTTGTGCGTACGTTTTCATCGAATTCGGGCTCATACACTTCCAACGAACTGGGCAGATTGGGTTCTGGGAGTTGAAAAAGTTTTAAGTTTCCCTTTCCACTTACCTCAACTTTGGCCTGTAGCGATTCGGAAGCATTTAAACTTGTTTTGCTTGTCGTAACGGAAAAATCAAAGTCGCCCACCGCTCCGCTAAAATCTGCTGGCCGACCTTCCAGCGGCAATTGTTTCACATCAATGGTGCGCTTTCCGGCTGAAACTGTCTTGTTCGTTTGTGAGTAAATGCGACCACCAAAGAAATCACGCTTGTTAGTAGGTACGTCAACGGTTACCTCAAGAGAAAGGGGCTCTATCTCTAATTTTCCTGATTTCTGAGGATATAAGACTACCCTTTTCAAAATAACATATCGGAATGATTTGCCCTTGTAGGTGCCATTTTTGGCATTTCTAATGGAAACGGGAATATCTTGACTCCAGAAATTATTGTACTTCGGATTATCCAAAGGGCGATAGTTGGAAACACTGATTGACGGACTCACATATAATTTGTAAACCACGCTCACAGCTTCATTGAGATAGGGATTGGTTTTCGATACCTCGGCAACTAAATGTAAACTTTCATCGGCCACATCATCGATGGTCATTTGGTCACTGGGCTTATCTACGGCAGCAGTAACTTCAACTTCCCTGGAAAGCGATTTATAGGTCTTGCCATCGATTACGATGGAAGCTTGTCCGATTTTAAATTTTCCTCTAGCGGTTGGGGCGAGGGTATACGAATAGGTTTTAGAATAACTGCGCACCCCATTGATCCAAGAAGAACTTATAGACTGCAATGGCCCCATCAAAACTCGAAAACCATCAAATTTGGGCGGAGTGAAATTATCGCCGTCTTGGTTCATTGCGAACTCAACCCTGAGACGTTCGTTCAGACCTAATTTTTCTTTACTAAGATTCAACTCAAAGCTAACGGCCTCTTTGTCCTGTGCCTGAATCGGGGAGACCAGAAACAATAACGCCAATATGATGTGAACCCTTTTTAGCATTGAATTACCAATCTTTTTCGTTTTTCACTTTGACCCCTTTTACTTTTTGGGCATCAATTTTTTGCTGCACTTTTTTCTCTTCGTTTTGCATGGCCTCTAGCAAGTTTTGAATTTGCTGTTTGGATAATTGATTGGGTCTTGGTTGTTGCTTTTCCTCTTTTTCCTGATCTCCTTTGTCGGGTTGTTTTTCTTGCTCTTCTTTCTCATCTCCTTCGCCTTCTTTGTTCTCTTCTTTTTCCTGATCTCCTTTATCCCCCTCGTCTTTTTTATCTTCTTTTTCTTGGTCTCCTTCGTCGCCTTCCTTTTTTTCTTCGTTTTGGTCTTTTTTGTCCTCGTTTTCTTCGTTCTCCTTGTTGTCTTCGTTTTGATCGTTCTTCTGCTCGTCTTGTTGCTTTTTCAGCATTTCTTTTGCCAATGCCAAATTATAGCGTGTTTCCTCATCGGTCGGATTATTTCGTAATGCCTCTTTGTAGGCTTCGACTGCTTTTTCGTATTCTTTTCGCTTCATAAAAACATTACCCATATTGTGGTACGCCTTATGCTTATCCGCTTTGGCAGTAGCTGTCTCACCAGCTTCTTTGAAACGGCCAAAAGCTTCACTAAAAGTATTGTTGTTGTAGTATGCATTGCCCAAATTAAAAGGTGCCGCAACATTAGCATCACTTTTTGAAATTGCCTTTCTATAATCAACTTCAGCCTCTATGAAGTTGTTTTCTGAAAGGTCCTTGTTTCCTTCCCAAGTAAGGTTTTTTGATTCATTCAGGGCCTGTAGTTGTTCCTTTTCTTCCTGAGCAAATGAAAAAGTACTCACCAATAAAATAAGGGTTACTAGTGTTTTCATCTATTCGACTTTTTTCTCGTTAAATAAATTTAGCTTTTTCAACCATTTAGTTTTTCTATCCAACACAAACACATCTAAAAAAAGGAATAACAAGCCCGCGCCTAAAAACCATTGGTATTGGTCTTTATACTCTGCAAATTGCTTGGCCTCGAACTCTTTTTTATCCATTTGATTCAACTGTTCTTTGATATACTCGACCGCTTCCTCCGTATTCGCCCCATTGATATATTCTCCGTTGCCGTCATCAGCGATATCAATTAATACCTCTTCGTTCAGCTTGGTGATGACAACCTCTCCTTTAGCGTCCTTTTTTAAACTTTCTACGACGCCGTTTCTTTTTATAGGTATTGGAGCCCCTTTCGGCATACCAACACCAATGGTAAAAATTCGAATACCCAGTTCTGTGGCATCCTCAACGGCACCCAGCGTTGTCCCTTCTGAGTGGTCTTCCCCGTCCGAAATGATAAATAACACGCGATTGGTTTGATCTTCATCGTCATAATAGGTAGTCGCCAATTCAATTGCTTGATCAATTGCTGTACCTTGTGAGGTAAGCATATCGGTATTCATACTTTGCAAGAACATTTTGGCAGCACCATAATCGGTAGTAATGGGAAGTTGAGGAAAAGCTTGCCCGGCATAGGCGATGATACCTATTCTGTCACTTGCTAATTGATTGATGATTTCTGAAACAAGCCGTTTTGCCTTTTCCAAGCGGTTCGGGGCTATATCTTCTGCCAACATGCTTTTGGAAACATCAACGGCAAAAACGATATCAACACCCTCCCTTTTTATAGTTTCCAGTTTCGTACCAATTTTAGGATTGACCAACCCTAGGGTCAAAAATGACAATCCCAGAAGAAACAAAATAAGTTTTAACGTCGACTTGAAATTTGAACGATTGGGCGTAAGGCGTTTCAACAATGGATATTCGGCAAACTTTTTCTGCGCTCTCTTTTTCCAGATTTGAAGCAACACGAAAAACACAATCAACACCGGAATGATGAATAGCAAATAGAAATATATTTTTTCGTCTAACTGAATCATAGTTTAAATAAAACTTCTAAATAACGTGGTTCTTAATATCCATTCCAATAATAACAATGCTCCTGCTAAAAGTACCCAAGGCCTGAATTTCTCCTCGTAGCGAGTGTATTTGAACTCTTCAACTTCAGTTTTTTCCAGCTTGTTGATTTCATCATAAATAGCCTCAAGCTTTTCGTTATCGGTAGCCCTGAAGTATTGCCCACCGGTCGCTTTGGCAATATCCTTTAGTAATTCTTCATCAATTTCTACCTGTCGCATGCCATATCGAAATGAACCATCGGCGTTGTAGGCAATTGGCGACAATGCATTTCCATTAGTGCCCAGACCAATAGTATAGGTTTTGATTCCATACTCTATAGCAAGGTCAGCTGCCGTCTGAGGCTCAATAAAGCCAGAATTATTGACTCCATCAGTTAAAAGAATTATAATTTTACTGACTGCTTTGCTCTCTTTCAGTCTATTGACAGAAGTCGCGAGACCCATCCCGATAGCTGTGCCATCATTCAATTGCCCGTAAGTAATTTCTCGAAGCGCACTGAGTACAATTGATTTGTCGCTGGTAATCGGGGTTTTTGTATACCCTTCACCAGCATACGCGACTAATCCAATTCGGTCGTTGGGTCGCTTTTTTATGAAATCGGCCGCTACTTCCTTTAGGGCGGATAAACGGTTTGGTTTAAGGTCACGGGCCAACATACTTGAAGAAACATCAATGGCCATAACAATATCGATACCCTTGGTGGTTTTGGTTCTAGTGGATACATCTTTGGTTTGTGGTCGGGCCATTGCCACAATGATTCCTGCCAAGGCCAACAATCTCAAAAAGAACAATATTGGTTTTAACTTGGGAAGAATTCCTTGATTGGCAAATCCTTTGACACTAGAAATCCTTAATGAAGCATTTTGCTCATTACGTTTAAAAAAATGCCATAGCATTGCCAATGGAACCAGCAATAGCAACCAAAAAAAATCAGGATTGGCAAATTCTATGTTTTTCAGCATTTATATTTCCGTTTTGACTTCTAAGGTTGTTAGCATTCTGTCTACGATTTCTTCGGCATAGGTGTCGCCGTCTATCCACGTCACCATGATATTTTGTTGAAACCCTTTTCCTCCAAATAATATCATGGCATATTTGCCCCGCAACAATTCATCCGAATCGGGAATGGGAAATTTACCACTTCCATATACTTTTAAACCGTTTACACCTGAAATGGTGACGAATTCTTCTTCCTTTGTGATGATATTTTTTGCGCCCATTTTCTCAAAATTCGTCATCATTTGTTCAACCGACTGTTCGAATTTGGGTTCTTCCAACTGCGTCATCGTAATTGAAGTTGCGCCTACTGTGAACAAACCGATGTTGCTACGATATTCGAAAGCTTGAATTTCTTTAATGGACTCCTTTAGTTCTGCAGGCAAATTGACTTTTTGGCGTTTTAACACTTCTGGGCTTTCCAAAATAATGGGAGGATAGCCGTATGAGCTGGAAACCCATTCTCCTTCTAACAGTTCTTTGGTGGGGTGGCCTAAAACCGTGTCTTTGGAATATTCCCATCCATAATAACCAATTGCTACTGCTGCCGATAAAAAAAGGAAACCAATAAAACTTGCGGCAGCTATTATTAGTTTTTTCTTTTGTTTTTTTCGTTCCAGTTCCTCTTGGTATTCAGCTTGTTCCATCAGCTCCTCTTCCGTAGGTTCCGGCAAGGCATCATGTGTTTTAATGACGATTTGCTCGATGGATTTTCGGTCCTGTTCGGCAACCGAGGTATCTGGTTTCGACTTGGCGAATTTCACCAAATCGGCTGTTTGCAATATTCTTTTGAATTGAAAAATAGTATCCTTATCAAGTTCCAACTCTCCAGCATCCGTCATTAACTCTAATTTGTCAATCAACTGATCCGTAGTACTTTCTAAAGCGGAAACGTTTACATCTTCTTCCAAATACGACCGAACGATATCCGTAAGCTCAGAATAATACTGCTTGTATTCATCTTGGATGAGGTATTTGGAATTTTCCAATTTTTTTAATTCCATCAAAGCCCTGTCATAAGGCGGAAGCAATGCCACTTTTTCCTCTTCGGTCAATGGTTTCTTGCGCAATACGAACCAGTAAAGTAGACCCCCTAAAATTAGAAGCACCAACAAAATACCCAATACCCATTTCCACCAATTGGAATAACTTTTCTCAACTTCTATCAGGGGCTTGATATCGAACATTTTTTGCGCTAGGGTATCTACAGGCACGGTTGCAACATTGATTTGTAGCGAATCGGTAAAAAATCCTTTACCGTTTATTTCAATACGTTGCGTCGGAAGTTTGTATGACCCCGAATCGAATTGCGTCAACGCGTATGTCTTTGCAAGTCTAAGCCTATCGTTTTTACGAGTGGTGTCAGTTGCGAAAGCTTCGACGGTTTCCAAAGGAGAGAATGTCTGCCCCTCAGGAAAAATAACCTGATCCGTCGAGTCAGCTTCGACAATAACCTGGAACTTGATCTGCTCACCGATTTTTATGAACGTGGTATCGACTTCAGAGCTGACCTTTGGTTCACTTTGGGAATATCCAAAGTACGAATTAAGAGAAAATAGCACCAAAAAAAGCACGCCCCATCGTGAAGGGCTAAATTTTGTATTTCGTATTTTAGACCTTATACCTTCCATCACCCTCTTCGCTTAAAATAACCCAATAATTTCTTCACATAACTCTCGTCTACTCTGCAATCGAGAACGCCACAACCTGATTTGGTAAAAGATTCTTTGAAATATTGCACACGTTCAGAATGGTATTTACCATAAGAGAGGCGTACACTTTTTGATTGGGTATTTACTAGTTTTATCTTGCCGGTTTCAGCGTCAAGCATTTGAACCATTCCTAAATTAGGTATTTCCTCTTCGCGTTGGTCGAATACCCTGATACCGGTAACATCATGTTTATTACCCGTGATTTTTAAAGTGCGCTCGTAGTCTTCTGCCATAAAATCGGAAAGCACAAATACAATGGCTTTCTTCTTCATTACGCTTGTCATGAACTTTAAAGCCTCGGCAATATCGGTTTTATTGCTTTTTGGTTTGAATTCCAACAGTTCACGGATAATACGCAGTACATGGCTCTTTCCTTTCTTAGGAGGAATAAAAAGTTCAACCTCATCTGAAAAAAGAATCAAGCCTGCTTTGTCGTTATTTTGAAGTGCCGAAAATGCTAATGTCGCAGAGATTTCAGTTATAACCTCTTTCTTGAATTGATTGGTGGTTCCAAAAAGTTCGGAACCACTTACATCGACCATGAGCATCATCGTAAGTTCGCGTTCTTCTTCGAAAACCTTAACATAGGGCTCATTGTACCTTGCAGTTACATTCCAATCAATGCTTCTAACATCATCACCGAACTGATATTGACGAACCTCACTAAAGGTCATACCGCGCCCCTTGAAGGTAGAGTGATATTCTCCTCCAAAGATATGATCGGAAAGACGCCTAGTCTTAATCTCGATCTTACGGACTTTTTTAAGAAGTTCTTTGGTATCCATTTGTTCAGTGTGCAGTACTCATTGGCAGTAAGCAGTTTTTTACTCAGTAATTTCTAAAAGAAATGATGCTAACTGCAACTGCTAACTACCCACCCGTTTTAGGGGACTTCGATTTCGTTTACGATCTTGTTGATGATTTCCTCTGAAGTAATATTTTCAGCTTCCGCTTCGTAGGTTATACCTATTCTATGTCGCAGAACATCATGTACCACCGCACGAACATCTTCGGGTACCACATACCCTCTTCGTTTGATAAAAGCATAGCATTTGGCAGCATTTCCAAGATTGATACTTCCACGCGGTGACGCTCCGAAGCTGATTAATGGTTTTAAATGTTCAAGATTATATTTTTCAGGATATCTAGTTGCGAAAACGATATCCAGAATATACTTCTCTATTTTTTCGTCCATGTAAACTTCACGAACGGCCTGTTGAGCACTTAAAATCTGCTTTAAGGTAACGACTGGTTTGACAGTCTCGTACGCACCTAAAAGATTTTGACGCATAATCATTTGCTCCTCGTTCATCTTCGGGTAGTCGATGACTGTTTTCAACATAAAACGATCCACCTGTGCTTCCGGTAAAGGATAAGTTCCTTCTTGTTCAACAGGATTTTGGGTCGCCATGACCAAAAACGGTTTGTCAAGTATAAAAGTTTCGTCACCAATGGTAACTTGCTTTTCTTGCATTGCTTCGAGAAGGGCCGACTGTACTTTTGCGGGAGCACGGTTAATTTCATCGGCAAGTACAAAATTTGCGAAAATCGGTCCCTTTTTAATAGAAAAGTCATTGACCTTCATATTGTAGATCATGGTGCCTACAACATCGGCAGGTAACAGGTCGGGGGTAAACTGAATACGACTAAATTCCCCCTTTACCGCTTTTGAAAGCGTATTGATCGCTAGTGTTTTTGCAAGACCAGGTACACCTTCAAGAAGAATATGACCTTGACCCAATAATCCGATGAGCAAGCGCTCAACCATATGTTTTTGGCCAACAATGACCTTGTTCATCTCCACTAGTAACAAATCGATAAAAGCGCTTTCTTGAGCGATTTTTTCGTTCACTGCACTTATATCAACAGTTGTATTTTCTTCCATAGATTCCTTTAAATTTTTGGTGTTGGTTGGTTGTAATTATTTCAGGGCTGCAAATTGAAAATTTATTCATTGCCCTGCTGTTAATGATTGGTTAAAAAATGCTTTAGACCCTTATTTTTATGAAGTTTTTAAGGGATTGTAATTTTTGGAAAACCAAAAAATAACTTCATGAGTAAAATTAGTTTTAATAGAATCTGGAAATTTTCCAGATAGATTTTCTCCAAGGCGGAATATAGTCACAAAAAATGAGCGACCAAAATATAGAAACGATTAGGCTTTAGTTAGACTTTTTAATGTATTATTTTATAATTTCGACTGCCATGATAAAAAACAATAGTTTTTCGAGAATTATCGCAGGCACCATGACCTGGGGTCAATGGGGGAAAGGATTCAAGCCCAAAGAAGTTTCAGAATTAATTTCATTTTGTCTTGATATAGGGATCACCACATTTGACCATGCTGACATTTATGGAGGCTATACAACTGAGGCTGAATTTGGAAAAGGTTTTGCAAAAAGTGGAATAAAGCGCGAGAACGTTGAGTTTATAAGTAAATGTGGAATTCAATTTGATGCTAAGGCTCGTCCAAATCGGGTAAAACATTATGACTATTCGCAAAAGTATATTTTAGCTTCGGTGGAGCGGTCATTGAAAAGTTTACGAACCGACTATTTAGACCTTTTGCTTTTGCATCGACCTAGTCCGTTGTTGAATCCTGACGAAGTTTTGGAGGCTGTTTCTAGATTACGGAAGGAAGGTAAAATCATAAATTTTGGGGTTTCCAATTTTACTCCCTCCCAAATAGCTATGCTAGAAACAACAGTTCCGGTAACGGCTAATCAAGTAGAATTCTCGTTGACTTCGAATAGCGCGATGTATGATGGTTCCCTAGAAGATTGTATAACCAACAATAGAATGGCGATGTCTTGGAGTCCGTTAGGCACCTATTTTAAAGAAACGGATGCGAAGGTGAAACGTATTCAAAAAGAGATACGTCCTTTGATGGAAAAGTATAATGCAAGTGCAGATCAGCTTCTATTAGCTTGGATTCTCCAACATCCAGCCAAAGTATATCCCGTAGTGGGGACGGCAACACAAAGTAGACTAAAAGATGCAGTAGGAGCAACGAATATAGAATTGGAGCTTCAAGATTGGTTTATCCTTCTAGCAGCAAGCCAGGGAAAAGAAGTTCCATAAAAAATTAGGGATATGAATAAAACAGCTTTAATTACAGGTGCTTCAAGTGGCATAGGAAAGGCCATTGCTGAACGTTTCGCTGAAAGCGGAATTCATTTGGTAATCTGCGGAAGGAGGCAAGAGCGCCTAGATGAACTACAAGACAATCTTAGCCAAAAAACTAAAGTACATACCTTGAATTTTGATGTACGAGATAAGGATAAGGTTGAAGAACAAATCAATTCCTTGCCTTCCGATTTTTCAGAAATTGATATTCTGGTAAACAATGCTGGCAACGCACATGGCCTTGATTTTATTGACGAAGGAAGTGTGTCCGATTGGGACGCCATGCTCGACATCAACGTCAAAGGATTGCTTTATGTTTCAAAAGCGATTATTCCTAAAATGGTCGAGAAAAAAGAAGGGCATATTATCAATATCGGTTCTACTGCAGGGAAAGAAGTATACCCAAAAGGAAATGTATACTGCGCTAGTAAGCATGCCGTAGATGCCATTAATCAGGGAATGCGAATCGATTTAAATGCCCATGGAATTCGCGTTGGGGCAGTTAACCCAGGTTTGGTAGAAACAGAATTCAGTGAAGTTCGATTTAAGGGAGATAGTGAACGAGCTGAAAATGTGTACAAGGGTTTTCAACCATTAACTCCAGAGGATGTTGCCGATATTGTCCTTTTCGTTGTTACCCGCCCTAGTCACGTAAACATAGCTGATTTGGTAGTGATGTGTACTGCTCAAGCATCTTCTACGATTGTGCATAAAAATCTTTAAAACGGAAACTACGAAGTGGCTTGCTTCTACGTTTTCTAGCTATCTAACAATATGAATGGGGCAACCTTTGCAAAGGTTGCCCCATTCATATTATGCCCAAAAATTAATTACTGTACTACCAATTTTTTGGTAACCCGTTCATTTCCGGTATAAATCTGTACAATATAGAGGCCTTTTTTTAAACCGGAGACATCAATGGCCTGTTCAGAATCAACGGAGCCATTATACTCTTTTACTTTTTTACCTGTAACATCCAAGATTACCGTTTTAAAGATAGCAGTACGGTCTTCCGTTTTTACAAAGGTCGTATTGCTTGCCGGATTGGGGTATAAAACAGTATTCTTAGCCTTTGACAACAAAGCATTGCTATTAATAATTTGAAAATTGTATTTTCCCAGCCCTTCTTTAAATCCTTTCGCCCCGTCTTCTGAATAGCCCTGTGCGATTAGGGTATATTCCCCTACGGGTAGGGACTCTCCAATAAAAGTGCCAGTACTGTCATAGTCTCCAAAAAGTGAAAAGGGTTCGTTACTTTCAATGGTAGTTTTAGTTACCGCTCCCGTAAGCGTAAAGAGAACACTTTGAGGACAAAATTCAGGCCTGCCACAATTGACGTACTCGGCAACAAAATTAACATTGTCGGTGGGTGTCACACTTTGGTCAATAACTGTTTTTTCTATCGTGCTCAAAGTGGTAATAAGAGAGGCACTTTCAGCCTCAATAAAACGTATTTCCGGACTTTCAGTGTCTAATTCACGAAAAATGTTAAAAGAAATTGTATGCGGTACACCTGCAGTACCTTTGCCATTGGGTTCGCTAAATGCTGTGGCTGTTAGCTCGTAATATCCGATAGGGTAAGGGAAGTCTTCATTGGCTAATAAACGGGCATCAAAACCACCGCTCCCGTCGTCTCCAAACAAGGTGTAGGGGTCATCATTCTCAATTCTTGAATAGCTAAACCCTAGATATTCATTTTTAATTTCCAGTTTAACGCTTCCTACTTCAGGCAGATATGTATTGGCCCTAATTGTTACCGGCACGGCAAAAGGCCTTTCTGAATCAAAATAGTAAAACAAATCGCGATCTTCTAGTGGAAAAAACGTTTCAAAATTATAGAGTTCACTTGAATATTCGAAACCGATAATGTCTAGACTCTTTATTCCAAATTGTAAGTGTATGGTTACTGTTTCTCCTGCTACTCCTTGTTTGTCCATTTCTGAATATGGTGTCATTGAAATGTAGTACGTCCCTGGTAAAAGTGATGGAGGAGTCCAAGAAGGGCCAAAAAGACTAAAGCCATACGGACCGAGGTTCTCAACGGTACTGTGTTGGAACCCATTTTTGCTTGTAAGTGCCATTTCAACACTATTGGTCACTGGATTGCCAAGAGCTATAATTGCGGACAAGTTATACAACATCACAGGCGCAGTAGGTACCATAATTGAAACTACCGAGTCAAATGGTCCTCCATCGCCACCAACGCTATATACCAAATCCAATATTTTAGGTTTCACAATTGCATCATCTATGATTGTAAATGTGATGGTAAGCTCTTCTCCTCGACTACCCTTCAAGCTGGGTTCACTATATGGGGTAACAACAAGAGTATAGGTTCCCGTGGGGAATGGCCCATTTGAATAATTCAGGTTACCATTGATATCTCCGAAAAGTGAGTATGGGGGCACATTTTCGGTTCTATTAATTGTTAAAGGTCCACTCAATTGAAAACCGACACTTCCTACACCATTATTTGGCTGAGCTATCAAAGCAGATTTGAAGGTAAAAGGAGGTATTGACGGTAAGGTGGTTTGTTGACTTCTATCGTATATGGTACCATCTTCAATTGGGAACGAAACATTTAAAAGTTCCGTTGGAAAATTAGAATTCAAATTCATTGTTGCTACTACCCCCGTTATTCTAGGGAAACCCACTATTGTAAAGGAAATGCCAATACCGGTAAATTCGTTCAAAAGTGGATTATCAGCATTAGCGCTGATCGAGTAATCTCCTTCAGGTAATTCCTTACCGGCATAATCGCCATTGATATCTCCGAAGACCGCGAAGGGGGCAAAATTCTCTCTACGGTATTCATCGATAGGCCCTCCTAAAGACAGTCGTACAAAAACATTGGATATATCACCCTGGGTATTTACCCTGATGTTTAATTTCCTGCCAATGATGCTGGCCATATCGATTCTAAGACCCTCTGTTAAGATGAAGAGATCCTCATCAGTTTCCGAATCGACCAAAGTGAAACTTGTCAATGAGAAATCAAGCATGGGTTTTTTTGAAGATTCTGAAATGAGATTTGTGACGGTTTCACTTATTTTTTTAATTGGCGAAGAACCTTCATGAATTCTTATAGTTTCGGTGCTGTTAGCATTTGTTATAAAGAACAACATACAAGCGACTGTCAATAACGAGCTGAGTATTTTTGTTTTCATCGTATGTGGGTTTGATGTATTCGACCAATGTACGGCCATCTTAGAAGCGCCAAAATGACCTACGTCATTTTGTAGGATTTTTCCATAATTGAACGTTCGCTGAAATAGCTTCCTATTTTCGGAAAGCCATTTTTATAAATTCTAGATTGAAGTATCTTAGTACTGCCATTGACAAGGTATTATTCAAAGAAGGTCCAAGGTATTCCACCCATAACAATAAATACTCATGATCAACAAGCGTCTTTTAGTCAAAAACCTGCTCGCACATAATGACGAGAATAGCTTTTATGACAAAAAACGGTTTATAACCATTGGACGAAAAGAAGGAAAGGCCAAATTTCTAAAGCATGTTTGTGCTTTGGCGAATAGTAATCCGAAGAACAACTCGTTCATAGTTGTCGGTGTTGAAGATGAAGATAACAGAATAGTCGGGGTCGACTTTTTTGATGATAGCAAGATTCAGAATTTGGTGAATGCCTATTTGGAAAACCCGCCGCGAATTTCATACGAAAATATTCCGTTTCCTCATCTGGAGGAAGGTAGGGTGGTTGGTCTGGTTACGATAAAATCAAATGGGAAAGTCTGTGCCCTTCGCAAAAATATCTGGAAGTATTATGGCGGTATGGTTTTCTTTCGTGAGGGCAGCATAAGTATACCAAAAGCGTATGATATCGATTTGAAAGATATCAACTCAGAAACGGTCGCTACTATTGAATCTCATGCACGAAATAACATTGAATTGACACTTGACGGCGTCATTGATTTTATTAATCACCGGCACAAAGACCTAGAAAGCGATTACAAAGTTTTTAAAGAGCAATTTGTCGTCTGCTGGGCAGGAATTCAAAAAAAGGTAAAAAAAGAAACTTACTTCTCTAGAGTCGATATTGAATTGATCAATGAACAAGTCAAACTGTTTTATTCCACTTTGGATGAGGTTACGATTACTTATGACGAAAATTCTTTTTCTACCGTTGAGTATGTACAACTTGGGTTGGGTGCTAAACAGAAATATTTTCCGTTGGAAAAGGTGGTGCTAACATTTGCCGATAACGGCACCTACCAAATCAATAGCGACCTGATTTTTGAACCGCCCCGGTACAATAAAAAAACACTTCATCATATTCTGAACGCGAACAATGCACTTTTACAAAAACTTAAAAACAATATCGCGCTAAAGCCTAATGAAAGGGAAGATTTAAAGCATTTACCCGATACCTATTTAATATGTTATCTTAATGGCTTCGAAGATGCGAAGCAGCATATGGAAGACGCTCGACCCATACTTAAAAATCAGGATAAAATAGTGTACCAGACCTTGAAAGAGTCGTTGCGTATTTTAAGAAAAGTAAAATATAGCTAGGCTTTTTTCAGCCATAAAAGTTCGAAAGGCTTAAGTTGAAGGGATTCCTTGACCAATTTTATAGTCTTGCCAGAAATGATGTCTTTTGGTGATTTATTTCTGCAATACGGCCCCAACTCGTTGGAATCAATGGTTTGCGGAACTTCATGAAAATTACAGATGACCAAGAGACCCTGTCCATTTTCTGAAGTTCGCTCAAAAATCAGAACATGAGGGTTTTCAGAATTGTAAAGTACAAGATTGTTATTGTCAGCCAAAACAGTATTTTCTTTACGCAGTTGAATTAGATGTTTAAGGGCAAAGAAAATTTCAGAATGATGATTTTTCTTGTCATCCAGATGGTCTACTATGTTCCAATCTTGCTTTGGTCTATTGACCCATCGACTGTCTTCTTTTTTGTTGACATCATCTAAATACGAGTAGTCGTTTAAGGTACCTATCTCATCTCCGGCGTATATCATGGGTATTCCTCCGTAGGATAAAATAATACCGTGCAGCATGATTATTTTTGAGACGGCCTCATTTATTTTTGTTTTATTTTTTTGCGCAAGCGCCTTTTCCAATCCTAATAAAGAAGCCGAGCTTCCGGTAATTCTTCCATCACCAGTTTTAGAGTTGTACATGAAAATAGACCCTTTAGAAGGTGACCATTCAATTGTGCCAGAATAATAATCAAGTAAGAATTTTCGGTGTTCTTTGGCATTCCAACCTATTTCATTAATATAACGATCATCAAAACCAAGACCTATGTCGTCATGACATCGAATGTAATTGATCCATGTTGCCGCATCTGGTTTTATAGGTAAGTTCTTTAGATTTTTATATAGTAGCAATGTCTTTTTTGTAGCTATTGCATCCCACAAAAGAGCCATTAAAGTTGCATTGTAAGCTATTTCACATTCATTGCCTTCTAGGGTGTCAGAACCAAAATATTTAATGATTTCCTTCGGTGCAACAATGGCTTCCGCTAAGAAAACCACTCCTGGAGCTATTACCTGTAAACACATTCTAAAAAGTGAAATTAAAGTATGTGATTCTGGTAAATTCTGCGATTGTGTACCCAATTTTTTCCACATGAAAGCCAGTGCGTCTAACCGTACCACATCAACACCTAGATTGACCAACTTTATGAGGTTGCCCAGCATTTCTATTAAAACCTCAGGGTTTGAATAGTTAAGGTCCCATTGGTATTGATTGAATACCGTCATCACCCATTTATTCATTTCTAGGTCATATGTGAAATTACCAGGGGAGGTCACTGGAAAAATCTCGGGCAGTGTTTCTTCGAAAGCATTAGGAAGCTCTCTATCGTCAAAAGTATAATAGTAGTCTTGATATTTTACAATGCCTTTTTTGGCCTTTTTTGCCCAGCTAAATTCATTTGAAGTGTGATTGGCAACAAAATCCAACATGAGAAAAATATTCTTTTCACGTAGTTTTTCGGTTAAATGTAGAAGATCAGTTTTGGTGCCATAGCGAGAATCGACTTCATGATAGCTGTTAACGGCATAGCCACCGTCATTTTCGCCGTTAGGCCTTGGTGTAATGGGCATAAGGTGTAAAAAATTCACACCTAACTTTTCAAAGTATTCGATTTTCGTTTCCAAACCCTTAAGGTCTTCACTAAAATGATCCACATACAATTGCATTCCGGTGAGCTCGGCAGATTTATACCAATCGCCCTTGTACAATCTGTTGACATCTTGCCTTTTGAGCGAACTTGGGCGACTTTCATGGAGTTTTGGCAGCGCAGTGAGTAATTTTTCAAAAGAGGCCCTATTGTGTTCCTCAGGATAAAGAGAAAAAAACAGATCCTTGATCAACGTTAGATTGGTTGCCAATCGTAGTTCAAAAAGTCTTTTTAGATTTGATGATTCTTCAGGGTATTCTTTGAAAGTATGTAATCTATGAAGTTCGGCTTGGTTCATTCTATGGCAAGAAGTTGTTCTTGAGTTGGCAACGAAGGTATCGCTCCATAACCAGTTGTTGTCATAGCCCCGGCTTTGTTTGCTTTTTTAATCATTTTAAGCAGCGAAGAGCTATTTGAAATAATTTCATGGGGATCGTTAAGTGTTGCGATTTGCTGTAAAAGGCATCCAATAAAAGCATCACCGGCGCCAGTTGTATCAACTGGAGTCACTTTTATACTAGGAATGGTTTCTTTGTATTCTGTCGTACTTAGTAAGGTGCCTTCACCGCCCAAGGTGATGGTGATTATCTTCGCTCCTATCTCGTGTAAAACGTTACAAGCGTTGATTGTATCTTTTTCGCCCGAAAGCAGTTGGGCTTCTTCAAGGCTGAATTTGCACAAATCTGCTTTTTCGATAAATGGCATGCACTTTTTAATAAAAACATCTTTTTCATCTTTCCAGAGATCGCTTCTAAAATTAGGATCAAAGCTTATGAAGACATTTTGTGTAAGCGCATCAAAGAAGTATCGTCCATAAGCTTTTTCCAAATCGCCGCCGAGTAAAGCGGTTGCAGCTCCCAAGTGGAGGATATTTCCTTTGAAGGCTTTTTTTACATCTGAATCGTACATCAGTTTTTTATCGGCACCCCTGCTAAACACAAAGTCACGTTCGCCATCATCAGCCAAAGAAACAAAAGCTAATGTTGTAAAAGTTTTTGAACGTTGCGTCAAGGATATATCTACGTTGTTCTCCTGAAGTACATTTAGCAAAAAGGCTCCAAAAGGATCGTTACCGACGCAGCCTATAAACTTGCTGTTTCCTCCTAATTTTGCTATGGCACATGCTACATTTGCCGGGGCACCTCCGGGCTTTTTTGTAAAAACAATTGCTTTAGAAAGGTCACTTCCTTGCTTTTCAGCCACAAAATCGATTAAAAGTTCACCAATACAATATACTTGTTTCATTATACTAATAATTCGAGAGGGACAAGATAATCACAAAAATGGGCATACTCTAAAATTTCATAGGAATTTACGGTGAAGTTTGATTTAGAGGCATCTAGAGGAAGGGTTTCTAGGTTTTAATTAGTGGTGATTATGTCTGGCGTTGATCTATTCGGAGCCAATGAAAGCTGTCACCAACTCTCTTTATTTTCAGCCATCCACTTTGTATAAGGGTGTCTAGTCAAGTCTTTTTCATACTTCAACCGCTTGTTTTGTTATTAGACAATCAGCTATCTCTTTACCGCGGTAGAATAAGATTGATTATTATAAACCTCTGTTAGTAAAGTAAATGGACTTTCTTCAATCAATCTTAATGCTGTGTTTTGAGTTTTTTACCATTGCGTTTATATTTCAATGGTGAACAAAATCCAACGAGCAAATAGAAATAGATAATTTTCTCAATAACTAATCTTTTTACCCAATAAGCTTAATTTTTCAACCTTCCATAAATAAGTACAATGAAGGAAAAAATGACAAGACTTTTCCCGTTTAATCTATGAACCTTAATATTTATCATAGCTATCAATTATATGAAAATTAGGCTTTGGAGTAGGATTTAGAATTCCGTATCTTTTCGTCAACTATAAAACACAAATGAAATGGGTTTATTTGACGAAATAAAAAAGAAACTGAGTCATGAATTTATCGACATAGTCGAATGGCTGGATACAAATGATGATACCATAGTACACCGTTTTGAACGGTATCAAAATGAAATAAAGAATAATGCAAAACTGATTGTTCGAGAAGGGCAAATGGCGGTCTTTATTAATGAAGGACAACTGGCCGATGTCTTCAAACCGGGCACCTACACATTGAATACTCAGAACCTTCCTATTTTGACCACTTTAAAAGGATGGAAATATGGTTTTGACAGCCCCTTCAAAGCAGAGGTCTACTTTGTTAATACACGCTTGTTTACAGATGAAAAATGGGGAACTAAGAATCCCTTTATGCTCAGTGACGAACGTTTTGGTTTGGTGGAAATTAGAGCATTTGGCACTTACAGTTTTAGAATTAACGACCCAGGAAAGTTTGTTGTCGATGTGGTTGGCACCGATGGAAATTTCACCAATTTTGAAGTAAACGAACATCTAAAAAGCTTGATCGTTACTCGATTCACTGATACTGTGGGCGAAGCTAATTTACCCATTGAACTTTATGCAGCTAATACTTCTGAACTATCCGAAACGTGTCAAGAAGTAATGCAACCTGAATTTGGAAGGGTAGGTATCGAATTGGAGAAATTTTACATTGAAAATGTATCGATGCCCGAAGAACTCAAAAAAGAAATTTTTGAGTATAGCAGGCTTGATAAATTGGATATGACAAAGCTTGCGCAGTTCAAAGCTGCAAAGGCCATGGAAGCCGCCGCCAAAAACGAAGGTGGTACTGCCGGTGCCGGTATGGGCATGGGTATGGGCTTTGTTCTGGCGCAGCAGATGGGCAGTATGATGAATCCTCAATCTCCACAACAGGTATTTGGAACTCAGCCTCAGCAGGCAACTACCGTTCCACCTCCAATGCCAACACAAGTTTTATATCACTATGCAGTCAATGGACAACAAATGGGTCCTGTCACTTTTGACAAACTCAAAGAACTATTTGCTGCTAGAACCATAAATAAAGATTCTTTGGTTTGGAAACAAGGTATGCAAAATTGGACCGCTCTGAAAGAAGTTGAAGAACTGAAACCGTTCTTAGGCGGCAGTACTCCACCTCCACTGCCAATCGAGTAATTTCAAACAAACATAAAACCATCCCCTCGACTTGAGAAGGGGTTAGGGAAGGACTTTCTATCCGAAAAAATTCCCGAATTACTTTGCAATAGTAATGCAAGAACAAGAAACTCCAAAAAACTCTGAACTCAAAAAGGCCTGTGCCAATTGTGGGGCCGAACTAAAGTTCAAACCAGGCTCGCACCAGATGAAATGTGAGTATTGTGGATATGAGGAATTTATTGAACAGACCAAAAGTAGTTTTGAGGAGCTTGAATTGGCACATTATTTAAAGATTGTCGGCGAGAATGCTTATACAGAAACCATTGACCTTTTGCATTGCAAAAATTGTGGTGCTAACCAGCATGTAGAAGAAAACTACAAATCGTTAGGGTGTGTGTATTGTGGTGAGCCACTTATAAAGGAAGATATTGAAAGGGAGGGGTGGATTCTTCCTGGGGCCTTAATTCCGTTTCAACTTGACACCAAAAAAGCAAGAGGAATTTTCAAGAATTGGGTTAGCGGTATCTGGTTTGCTCCTAATAACCTGAAAAGAGCTGCGTTGGACCCTGAAGGATTGCATGGCCTTTATGTTCCTTATTGGACGTTTGATGCGAATTTGTTTGCTTCTTACCAAGGGCAACGCGGGGACCATTACTACGAAACTAGAAGGGTGCGAACAAAAAATGGCGTTCAAACCCAACAAGTTCGAAAAACCAAATGGTCTAGTGCTTCAGGATCTGTTAAAGGCTTTATTGATGATATTTTAATCAATGCTTCTCAAAAGAAACGACGAGACATTCCAGCTAACATTGCATTCTGGAACATGAAAGAATTGGTAGCTTTCAATTCAAAATACCTCTCGGGGTTCGTTACAGAGAAATACACCGTTTCTTTAAAAGAAGGTCACCACCAGTCTTTTCAAGAGGCCAAGCAAATTGCTCATAACTGGATTCGTAGAGATATTGGAGGCGATGTTCAGCGAATACATCATGCTGACATTAAACTTGCAGATGAGACTTTCAAACACGTACTACTTCCTGTATATATCAGCGCTTACAGATTCAACGGCAAAGAATATCACTTTTACATCAATGGACAAACAGGTACCTTAAGTGGCACGCGGCCCTATTCATTCTGGAAAATTTTCTTTTTGGTGCTGTTTATCATTGCGGTAATTGCAGTAATTGCGATTTTTACGGAATGAGTACTAAAAGAACATTAGTAATAGGGGATATCCATTCTGGATTAAAGGGGCTCGAAGAGGTTTTGCAAAAGGCGAACGTCACCACAAAGGATTCCTTGATCTTTTTAGGGGATTATGTTGATGGATGGAGTGAAGCGGTAGAAACAGTAGAATTTTTACTTGCCTTGAACCGAACACATCAATGTATTTTTATTAGAGGGAATCACGATGAACTTTGTTTGAATTGGTTACAAGAAGGAGCCGACAATCCTATGTGGGTGCAACATGGTGGCGCAGCTACAATTATGTCTTACCAAAAAGCTGATAATGAGACTATTGACTCCCATATGCTGTTCTATCAAAATCTTAAGAATTATTACTTGGATGAAGAAAACAGATTATTTCTTCATGCAGGCTTTACCAACCTTAAGGGGGTAGAATATGAATATTTTCCAAAAATATTTTATTGGGATAGAACGCTGTGGGAATTGGCAAACTCAATGGATCACGATTTGCCGAAAGAGGATGTCAGATATCCTAAGCGACTGACCCACTATAAAGAAATATATATTGGGCATACGCCCATTTCTAAAACCGGAAGTGCACAGCCCAAAAATGTGGCGAACGTTTGGAATATAGATACCGGGGCAGCTTTTAAAGGCCCATTATCCATAATGGATATCGATACCAAAGAAGTTTGGCAAAGTGATCCCGTACATACTTTTTATCCTGATGAGAAAGGTAGAAATTGAAAAATCATCAGTTTTAAAAGGTTTTGTCATATTATTGACGAACTTTGTAAAAAATAGAATATGCCCGAGAAAAATATACGACTAGAGGTGATGCAGGCCATTGAGCCTCAGGTGGAAGGCTTTATGGATAAATTCTTAATACCAGTGGAAGATATTTGGCAACCTTCTGATTTCTTGCCCGATTCTGAAAATGATAACTTTTTAGATGCGGTTGAGACGCTTCGCGGAGAGTCGAAGGAACTAGGATATGACTTTTGGGTGACCATGGTCGCTGATACCATTACTGAAGAGGCTTTGCCCACTTATGAATCGTGGTTGATGGATGTCGAAGGAATCAATCAACATGACGGCAAGACCAATGGATGGTCTAAATGGGTACGCGCTTGGACAGGGGAGGAAAACCGGCACGGTGATGTGTTAAATAAATATTTGTACCTATCTGGCCGGGTCAATATGCGGGAAGTTGAAATTACGACTCAACACTTATTGACAGATGGATTCGATATCGGAACGGACCGTGATCCTTACAAAAACTTTGTTTATACATCTTTTCAAGAACTGGCTACGAACATCTCTCATAAAAGGGTTGGTCAGATAGCCAAGAAAAAAGGAAATGCCCTTTTGGGTAAGATGTGTACCATAATTGCCGGAGATGAGATGCGTCATCATTTGGCTTATCGTGAATTCGTAAAAACCATTTTTGGAGAAGACCCATCAGGAATGATGTTGGCGTTTGCCGACATGATGAAAAAGAAGATTGTGATGCCGGCTCATTTTTTGAGAGAATCAGGAGGTTTTATTGGAGAGGCGTTTGAGAATTTTTCCAACTGTGCACAACGTTTAGGCGTGTATACTGCTCAAGATTATGTTGAGATATTACGAAAATTGAACGTGTATTGGGAGTTAGAAACCGTTAGAAGTCTTTCAGAAGAGGCCGAAAAAGCCCGTGATTATTTAATTAGACTTCCTGAGCGATTAGAGCGAATCGCGGAACGCATGAAATTTCCCGAAGACCAATATCGTTTTAAATGGGTAGAAGCTAATGGGATGGTGTAAGCCCGCAAACACCTATTGAAGGAGCTGCTTTGTGAGAATATGACAAGTTACAATACAAAAAATCCGATGTATTTCTACATCGGATTTTTTGTATAATTATATTGAATGATTACAGTTTCCCGTGATCATGTTCGTCCTGCCATTTTGCCAATTCGGCCCATTTGCCTTCATAACACATTTTAGCTTGCATTGGCCAAGATGCCGGATCGTGAACTTTATAGCGATCTCCACCACCATCTAGGATTTCCTGACATCTGGCAACAGCTGTTTCAGATAATGCCTTCCAAGTTCGAATACCAGCGTTGTTGAACATCTCTGAAATTTTAGGACCAATCCCTTCTACTACTTTTAAATCGTCTTCTTTAACAGGTTTACCTAAAGCTGCCTTGGCGGCATTCGCATCAAATGGTAATTTTGTTTCAGGAGCACTTGCCGTCAATGAAGAGGCTGCTACAACAGTGCTAGCTGCTGCTGCTGTCGTAGCAGCAGTTAATTTACCTTTACATGCATCAAGATCTGCTTGTAATTTGGCATTCTTGTCTTTCCATGTATTAAGTTCTACTGAATTATCAATTGTGGTACTTGAACCTTTACCAATGAGGTATCCTAAAATTCCACAAATTAAGCCGGTCAATAATGGTATCAGCCAGCACCAAATGTTCATATTTTCAAAATCCATGTTCTTTTATTTTAATGTTTAATTGATTAGTTTAATGTGACAACAGTACGTCTGTTCTTAGCTTTGCCCTCTTCTGTAGCATTAGTTTCGATAGGTTCGTTCTGACCTTTTGAGGTAGCATTGATTTTTGCGGCCGAAATCCCATTTTGCATAAGATAATCCTTAGCAAAATCTGCTCGATTTTGACCAAGTCGCAAGTTGCTTGAAGCTTTACCGGTATTATCGGTATGGCCAGTTACGACCGCTTTTGCATCCGCAACTTTATCCAAATACCTTGATATGTCCGCAACTTTTTGGCGCTGTTCAGCCGTAAGGTTAATCGATGCTTCTGCGGTATCAAAATAAAGAACGAGCGGATCCGCCTTAATTTTCTCGTAAAGTGCCTTCAGCTCATCTTCGGCATCTGCAGCTTGGTCGGCAAGCCCATAAGCTATAGGTCCCAAGTAAACATTGTCCTTCGGTATCATCTCATCCATCAATTTGCCCATGGTATTGATTTGAGTAGACGAAATTCCGTTTTCGGCCAAATGGTTCTTTACGGCATTTGCACGTGCTAAACCTAAATTCGGATAAGCGGTATTGTTAGTCTCATCCGATTTATAGTACCCGGTCACATTGATAACCTTACCTGTATTTTCGGACAAGAAGGTTTTCAAGCTAACTATACCGTCGGTTACTTTTTGTGAAAGGGGGCTTAAAATAGATGATGACGACATATTAAAATTGTAATTGTCGTTTTCGTTGTACGCATATGCCCCGTCGCTGAATGCAAAAGGATATGACGTAGCTTCGGGTGTCACTGGTGCCGTTACCGCTTCTTTAACAGGTTCTTCTTTATCATGTGAACCGCATGAGCTACAGTAATTCACATAAAAATAGATTCCCGCAAGAATGGTAATGAGCATCAACAACACATTCGTAGTTGTTTTTGTCATTGTTAAAATTCATTTAGTGTTTGTCCTACAATGTATTAAAAAAATTCCTTAAAATGTTAAAACTTTCCCATTAAATGCTAAAAATCAACAGTATATACAATTGAAGAAAATTGTTGAACGACTACCATTCACACAGTTTTGTCCACCATCTATGAATAAGTTATTTTTTTACATATGTGATAGAATGAAATTGAAACAAAATATTCGAAAACCCTGTCGCTCTCGACAAAGTTCCGGCAGTGTTATAGGGTTTTATCATAGATATCGTTCTGATAGGAATAGTGGGTTTAGAGAAAGAATCGGAAGAAACGATAAAAATGACCAGTTACACAGAAAAATACTCCAATCATACAGAAGTGTACAGAAAGACAAGGGTTAAGAGATACATTTGACCAAGATTCAAGTTAGAACTTGTAAGATTATGAAAACAGAACTTGTTAAACTATTGACTTTTGTCTGCATGGTTCTTCTTTTAGGACTACAAGAGCTACTTAAAGGTAGCTGGAAGATTCCAGAACTGGAATCTACAGAAGGAAGTCAGGCAAGTAGAAGATAAATAATATTAAAAATAACTTAGTGTTTGAGTTAGTTTGGTTAATTCCGCTGCTATACCAAAACCATCGATCGGGGGAACAATGGATTTTGGATAACAGCGGATTTTTTATGCATGGAATGTTAACCTTTGAATTGAATTCAACGTTAATATATAAAAAGAAGAGGCTATTAAACTATGGAATTTTAGCTAATCAAAACTATTGACTGATCCGGATAAAAAGTTTTGAATTCCATGGATAAAATCAAAGCTTCTGATCGTTTGAGCCAGTTTGCCTATCGGCAAATGAAGGAGCTAAACAATCAGAAGCTTTTTTGTATACTAGATTTTATAAATCGAATTTGATTCCTTGAGCCAATGGGAGTTCGGTGGTATAATTGATTGTATTCGTCTGTCTTCTCATGTAAATCTTCCATGCATCAGAACCGGATTCGCGACCACCACCAGTTTCTTTTTCACCTCCGAAAGCACCACCGATTTCTGCTCCCGAAGTACCAATATTGACATTAGCGATCCCACAATCACTACCGCCTTGACTTAAGAAACGCTCGGCTTCCCGTAAGTTGTTCGTCATTATCGCGGATGATAGTCCTTGTACCACACCATTTTGAATGGCGATGGCATTTTCAACATCTCCAGAATATTTTAATAGGTAAAGCACGGGAGCAAAAGTCTCATGTTGTACGATTTCAAAATCATTATTCGCTTCTGCGATGGCCGGTTTTACGTAACAACCGCTTTCATAACCTTCGCCTTCCAATACGCCACCTTCAATAATTACTTTACCGCCTTCGGCAACCACTTTTTCAAGCGCTTTTTTATAATGGCTTACAGCTTCGGTATCAATTAGAGGACCAACATGGTTATTTTCATCCAGTGGATTTCCGATGCGTAATTGTCCATAAGCGGCGACGACCGCATCTTTTACTTTATCATAAATTGAATCGTGAATAATCAATCTTCGAGTAGAAGTGCAACGCTGCCCTGCGGTACCTACAGCTCCAAAAACTGCACCGATAACGGTCATTTTAATATCAGCATCCGGAGTTACAATGATCGCATTGTTTCCTCCTAATTCTAATAAAGACTTTCCTAAACGAGCGGCAACCGCTTGCGCTACTATTTTTCCCATTCGAATGGAACCGGTGGCTGAAACCAAAGGAATACGACCATCTTGGGTCATCATTTCTCCAACTTTATAATCCCCATTAATCAAACAAGAAATTCCTTCTGGAAGGTCATTTGCTTTAAAGACTTCAGCAGCTATGTTTTGACAAGCAACTCCGCACAAAGGTGTTTTTTCGGATGGTTTCCAAACACAAACATCACCACAAATCCATGCTAGAGCAGTATTCCATGCCCAAACAGCAACAGGAAAATTAAAAGCTGAAATAATACCGACAACTCCTAATGGATGGTACTGCTCATACATTCGGTGACCTGGGCGTTCAGAGTGCATGGTCAAACCATGTAACTGTCTTGAAAGTCCGACTGCGAAATCACAGATGTCTATCATTTCTTGAACCTCCCCTAGACCTTCTTGATAACTTTTGCCCATTTCATAGGAAACCAATTTTCCTAAGGCTTCTTTTTTCTCTCTGAGTTTTTCGCCAAACTGGCGTACAATTTCACCACGTAAAGGTGCTGGTTTCAGTCGCCAAGTTTTGAATGCCATTGTAGCGGCTACCATCACTTTTTCATAATCCTCTTGCGATGTAGTTTTGACTTTTCCAATCAATGTACCATCTACTGGGGAGTACGATTCAATGATTTCTCCTGAAGAAAAATTATTCGAACCTGTTGAGGTACCTTCGTTGACTTCTTTGAGGCCTAATGTTTTCAAAGCATCATCGATACCAAATTCTGTTGCGATTTTCGACATTTTATAACTTTTTGAACGTGAATTGTTAAATATTCGACAAAGCTACGAATAAAGTCCTGATTTACTCCTGCTTTCTAAGCACGGTCATTTTTGTAATCTTTTCACGATGCACCTCGTAAATCAACACCAATTCAATAGGTGTATCGCTTCCTTTTCTTCCGGTAATATATTCGTGGTCGATTACTTTGTTGTCGAACACGGTTCTAGTTAATATTTTGGAGTGTAGTTTAGGAGAAGCCTCCAACAAGTCGGAATATACTTTCTTGCACGCATCGTATCCTTCCAAAGTAATTTCTCCAGTTGTGAAGTCGTGCATGGTAACGTTTTCATCAATAACGGACATGAACCCCTCAATATCCCGATTGTTATAGGATTCCAATTGTTTTTGTACTACTTCTTCAGGAGTCATTTGCGCAGATAGGGATACTAGGGTCAAAAATAAGCAAAGCGTCAATAGGCTTTTTATCATTTTAAAAGAATAAGAGTGATAGTTATTAGAGCAGGTAATGCCTGAATAAAGAATATCTTCTTGGTGACAGTTAACGCACCGTAGATTCCCGCAACGACAACACACCCTAAAAAGAAAAGTGCAATTTTGTCACTCCAATTAGAGTCTACCATGAAATACGTCCAGATTAATCCAGCAGCTAAAAAGCCATTGTACAATCCTTGATTGGCAGCCATTGATTTTGTCGGGCCAAATAAATCCTTAGGAAAATTTCTAAAAACTTTAGGCCCTTTTGTAGTCCAGGCGAACATCTCAAAGTACAGAAAATAGAGATGAAGAAATGCGACTAGACCGATTAAAATTTTTATGATTAGTTCCATAGTTTATTCTTGTGCTATAAAGCGTTCATCCACAGGCATCACGGAACCACAATTTTTACAAGTTCGCAGTTCTTTGGAACCGTAAAAATGTTTGAAATGCTCCAAGAAATCTTTTTCGATATCGTTAAGGGTGAAATAAGCCTCGTAAAGTTTGTGGTTGCAATTATCGCAGAACCAAAGTAGGCCGTCATCAACTTTCATTTCCGAGCGTTTGCGTTCAATTACTAAACCAATGCTTCCTTCATGACGAACAGGTGAATGAGGCACCTTTGCTGGATGTAAGTACATATCTCCCGGGCCTAATTTCATCGTTTTCTTCTGCCGATCCTCTTGAATATGAACTTCAATGTTTCCTTCCAATTGATAGAAAAGCTCTTCGGTTTCATTGTAGTGATAGTCTTTTCGGGCATTGGGTCCGGCGACGACCATGACAATATAGTCTCCGGCATCTTTATAAAGATTTTTATTGCCTACCGGGGGTTTTAAAGTATGACGATTTTCTTCGATCCACTTGTTGAGGTTGAAAGGGGGTGCTATTGCCATTTTCTAGGGTTTGCTGTTTGGCGTTGTTTGGTTATAACACAAACCTTGAACACCAAACTATTTTTCACTAGATAAACTTACTAAAAGTTTAGAGCTTAAATTTGTGAAAAATCGATTTTTGAAAAACTTAGCCCTCTATCTAAAGAATATCTGAGTAAAATAGTAGTCACCGGCAGCGCTAATTTTGACACTAACTGCGGTATGGGTGAAATCGCCTTCCATGGTTTTTTTGTGGCTTGAACTATTTAGCCAGCCTTGAAATGCCTCGATTGCGTTGTCATAATCCTTGGCAACATTTTCCGCTACATACTCGGCGCCAATTTGTGAGGAAATTTTAGATGCCCTAGAACTGAAGTTGTGATGATTGATGTCACCTAAAGAAATCATGTAGTTATTATGCTCATTTGCATATTCATAAGCTACCGAACTAAATTCGAGTTCAGGTTGACCCAAGGCCATACGGTGTTCATTGACAACAGCCAAGAGTTCTATTTCTACCTCTGTGGCGTTTTCCGCCTCGACAATATTTGTTGTTGCTACCGACTCTTTTGAACAAGAGGCCAAAGTACATACAAATAAAACGAGGACAACAAATTGCGTTCTCATTTTCATACAACGTTCTAAATTGTAAGTAGGCCTTCGAAAAAAGTAGGTGTGGAGATGTGGGGTATTCTCGTGTTCTAGGCCAACTGGGGTCGTTAGCGTCTGTAATGATACGTAAAATACAGACTTCATCTTTCAAAATTTGAATTTTTTCGATGAATGGCATGTTCTGGCCAAAACCTTGTAAGTCAAAACATACACATTTAACACTATTTCAATTCCACGTATACAAAGTAATAAATAACGAATGGTTTTCGTTCTAACAGAATACGGGGGTATTTGGGGCTACATATTCACCGTTTATGGGGAGGTTTTTTGATATGAGCCCTAGTACTTTTAACGAAAATCTATTCCATGAATATCAAGTCTATTCTTCGTGTCGCAATCTTAGTCTTATTACTAACAGGATGTAAAACAAAACAAGATAAACCTACGCCCGCGGAAGAATTTGAAAACCTAAATAAGTTTCAGGAATACATTACCGAAGTTTCCCACGGAATAATCTCAGCGCAAAGCGATGTTCGCGTAGTTCTAAATACACCTATTGAATCTTGGAATAACGGTGATGAATTGGATTCCGATTTATTGGAGGTTTATCCAAGCACCAAAGGTAAAGTAGTCGCTTTAGATACTAGAACTATAGCTTTCGTACCTGAAAACGGCTTTAAACAAGATACTCAATACACTTTCGAACTAGCCTTGTCTGAAATTATTAAAGACCTTCCGAAAGATTTAAAAACGATGACTTTCAGAGTCAAAACCCTGCAACAACAATTCAATGTGTATACCGAGGCCATACAGTCATATTCTAAAGAACTGCAGTACATCCCCGGACAAATTCGAGCGTCTGATTTGTTATCCCTAGAAACTGTTAAGAAGCTAATTTCAGTTACACACAAAGGAAAAACGGTAAAAGTAAAGTTTGATGATACCGTCACAAAAGGAACACAATTCCAGTTCAAAATAGATAGTATTCAACGCTTTGAAGAGGATTCGGAATTGGAAATATCTTGGAATGGACAAAAATTCGATATCGAAAGTGAAGGAAAAAACGTTTTAAATATTCCAGGCAAAAATAATTTTACAGTCTTAGATGCCACAGTGGAAACAGCTAACGGACAAGTCGTTTTAATCAATTTCTCCGATCCGCTAAAAAAAGGACAAAACTTAAAAGGTTTGGTGGTTTTGGAAGGAAGCACCAAACCTAAATATAAGGTGGAGGGTAATACACTAAAACTTTATCCTTCAGAAGAATTAAAAGGTACCGCAATGCTCGAAGTATTGCAGGGGATTCAGAGTGAAGATGGTTATAAATTGAAAAACAAGTATGACCAACGTGTAGCTTTTGAGCAGTTGAAACCTGAAGTTCGGTTACTTTCTAACGGAACCATTTTGCCCTCCTCCAACAATTTAAAAATCAATTTCGAGGCGGTTAATCTGAAAGCTATTGATGTTTCGGTTTTTAAAATCTATCAAAACAACATTCTACAATTTTTACAGAGTAATAATATCAATGGCCAATCAAACTTGCGAAGTGTGGCCAGACCAATTGCACGCAAAAAAATAGAACTCCAAAGTAATGTCTCAAATACCAATGGGAAATGGGCTGCACATGCGATTGATTTAAGCGCTTTGATTTCTCCGGAAGTAGGCGCAATGTATCGCGTAGAATTGAATTATCGACCTAATTACAGTTCCTATAAGTGCGATAGCAATAATTTCGACCCTGTTAAGGAGGATGGTGAAAACTTTGACGAAGAACAAGAAGACAGCTCTTGGGATGGCATCGAGAACTACTATGACGAATACGGTTATTACGATTATAACTGGAACGAACGTGAAAACCCCTGTGATAAATCATACTATTATGACAAGAAAATAGGAATGAACATCTTGGCGACCGATATCGGCGTCACAGTAAAAAGAGGACTTAATAAAAGCTATTTTATTGCCGTAAACGATATATTGAATACAAACCCAATTGCAGGTGCTAAGGTCACTTTTTACAATTTTCAACAACAGCCCATAGGCAACATAACAACTGATGCCGATGGTACTGCGATTTTCGATGCAGAAAAGTTGGCTTTCTTCGCGGTGGCAGAAACTAGGGGCCAAAAAAACTATGTGAAGTTAAATGATGGCAACGCCTTGTCATTAAGTAAGTTCAATGTTTCTGGAACCAAATTACAAAAAGGTATCAAAGGCTTTATTTTTGGAGAACGCGGTGTATGGCGACCCGGTGACAACATCTTCTTGTCGTTCATGTTGAATGATAATGCCAACAAACTTCCGGCGAACCATCCGGTAAAGTTAGAGCTGATGGATCCTTATAATAAAGTGGTACATCGGGAAGTTTCTAAAAACGGACTCAATAATTTCTTCCACTTTGATGTAAAGACCGATGAAAATTCTCCAACTGGAAATTGGTTGGCCAAAGTTTCGGTTGGGGGGGCGTCCTTCACAAAAACATTGAAAATTGAGACCATCAAACCCAACCGTTTAAAAATCAAAACGGAATTTGATGCAGAAGTGCTCAACGGTTCCAAACCCATTACTGGTGATATGGAGGTAAAATGGTTGCACGGCGCAATCGCTAAAAACCTAAAGGCAGATATCACGGCAAAATTTAATCCGAGTACAACGAAATTCGAGAAATTCCCCGGATATATTTTTGACGACCCTACACGAAGTTTTTCAGTGGAAGACCAAGTGGTTTTCGATGGTAAGATAGATGGCGAAGGGAAAGCAAAATTCAATCTAAACCCACAACTAAGTAGTAAAGCACCAGGAATGCTCAAAGCTGCATTTATCACAAAAGTATATGAAAACGGAGGTGATTTCAGTACTGATGTATTTACAAAACAATATTCGCCATATAATACCTATATAGGTTTGAACGCTCCAAAGGGAGACAAACGCAGAGGGATGTTGTTAACCGATGTCAAACACAAATTCGAAGTTGTTTCCGTGGATGAAAAAGGAAAAGCAAAAGCCGCTGAGAATTTAAAAGTAACCGTCTACAAAGTAAGTTGGAGATGGTGGTGGGATACTTCTTCCGATAACTTATCCACTTATAGCAGTGGTCAATACCGTGAAATGCTTTTTGAGAAAACGGTAAATACAGGCGCGAATGGAAAAGCAACTTTTGATTTTGAATTAAAATATCCGGATTGGGGAAGATACTTGGTCCGCGTGGAAGATCCAAACGGGGGTCATGCTACCGGAAAAACAATTTATATCGATTGGCCGGGTTGGGCAGGAAAGTCTAGAAAAGGAGACCCTTCAGCAGCGACGATGTTGGTTTTTTCAACAGATAAAGAAACCTATAATGTTGGTGAAACTGCAACGGTAAGTTTCCCAAGTTCTTTTGGCGGTCGGGCTTTGGTCACTGTTGAAAGCGGTAGTGAAGTATTAGAATCCATGTGGGTAGAGACTGTTGAAGGGGAGACCAAATTCAAGATTCCGATAACGGAACTGTACACGCCAAACGTTTTCATCAATATCGCATCATTACAACCACATGCGACTACTAAAAATGATTCGCCGATTCGTATGTACGGCGTAACCGGTATATCGGTAGAAAACAAGGAAACTAAATTGGAACCTGTTATCAAGATGCCTGATGTTTTGCGACCCGAGGAAACCATTACAGTAAAAGTGAGTGAAGAGAATAAAAAAGCAATGACCTATAGTATTGCGATTGTCGATGAAGGCTTATTGGATTTAACACGTTTTAAAACACCTAATCCATGGAATACGTTTTATGCAAAAGAAGCGCTAGGAGTAAAAACTTGGGATGTATACGATGATGTCATCGGCGCTTTCGGCGGAAAATTAGACCAAGTATTCGCCATCGGAGGTGATGGGGAATTAGCGGGAGCAAAAAATAAAAAAGCGAATCGTTTTGAACCGATGGTGGTGCATTTAGGCCCGTTTAGTTTGAAGGATGGAGAGACCAAATCCCATGAAATCAAGATTCCGAAATACGTAGGCTCGGTTCGTACTATGGTTGTTGCGGGTGATAATTCAAAAGAAGCATACGGACAAGCGGAAAAAGCTACTCCTGTTCGAAAGCCTTTGATGATATTGGCTTCCTTACCACGGAAAATCACGCCTGGCGAAAAAGTGACGCTTCCGGTTACAGTCTTTGCCATGGAAAAGAAAGTGAAAAATGTAACCTTGAAAATCAAGCAAGACAAAGCATTTACAGTCGAAGGAGAACAAACCCAAAAACTGAGTTTTTCACAGCCTGATGAAAAGATGGCCTACTTTCAATTGAATGTTTCCGATTTCTCGGGAATTGGAAAAGTAGTAGTGGAGGCTTCCGGTGGCGGTGAAAAAGCATCTTTTGAGATTCCGATTGATGTTGTAAACCCGAATCCGATAACTACGGAAACTACAGAGGTAGTTTTGGAGCCGAATTCGAGCCAAACCATCAATTTGGAAACCTTTGGAATAGTAGGAACCAACGCTGCGGAAATCGAATTTTCGACTTTGCCTCCCATGAATTTCAATGGGCGAATGAAATATCTGATTCGCTATCCGCATGGTTGTGTGGAGCAAACTACTTCGGGAGCTTTTCCACAATTGTTTTTGAGTGATATTTTCGATATACCATCCGACAAGAAAAAACGTATTCAACAGAACATTGAAAGAGGAATCAAGCGTCTGGGCAGCTATCAAAGACCAGGTGGTGGATTTTCGTATTGGCCAGGTCAAAACTATACGAATGATTGGGGAACTACCTATGCCGGTCATTTCTTGTTAGAAGCTGAAAAGAGAGGTTATGTTTTACCTATCGGATTCAAATCAAGTTGGGTGAAATATCAACAAGGTATAGCCAAGCAATGGCGTGCTGGTCAAAATTCTGACTTGGCGCAAGCATATCGATTATATACGCTGGCACTTTCTGGAAATGCCGATGTTGCAAGTATGAACCGTTTGCGTGAAAGCACAGGAGTTTCCAATGAAGCAAAGTTTCGTTTGGCGGCGGCCTACGCAGCAATCGGTCAATCTGATGTAGCCAAAAAGATCTTAAGTGGTGCCCGATTGAACGTTGAGAACAATAAGTATCATTATTATACCTATGGTTCTTCCGATAGAAATAGGGCCATGGCTTTGGAAACCTATGTCTTGATGAAGGATAAGACCAAAGCCCAAGATTTAGCCAAAGTGATTGCTAAAAACCTTTCGGACAAACGTTATATGAGTACGCAGAGTACATCATACAGTTTGTTGGCCATGGCGAAATTCGCTGATTTAATCGGTGGAAAAGGAATAAAAGCGAGTGTTGCTGTAAATGGTAAATCTGAAAATGTAAATTCTGAAAAAACGCTGGCAAGTCGTCCTTTGGAAATCAAAAAAGGCAGTAACAACATTACCTTAAAAAACAATGAAGGCAATACTGTTTATGTGAATATTGTGAATAGTGGAATACTTCCGGTGGGAGAAGAGAAAACCATGCAGAAAAACCTTTCTACCCAAATAGTTTTTAAAGGTAGAAATGGCTCAAAAATAGACCCATCAACCATCACTCAAGGAACGGATTTTGTGGCCGAGGTGACCTTGACGAATACCACTTCGAACAATTTAAAAGATATGGCCTTAACAGAAATCTTCCCAAGCGGTTGGGAAATTGTAAATACCCGTTTTACCGATTTCGGAAGTTTCGCGGAAAATCATGTCACCCATACCGATTTGCGTGATGACCGCGCGAATTTCTATTTCGATATGAACCGCAATGAAACGAAGACGTTTAGAATTCTCTTGAATGCTTCGTATTTAGGCAGGTACTATTTGCCGGGAGTTCAGGCCGAAGCGATGTATGATAACGATTATGTAGTACGTACTAGCGGACAATGGGTTGAGGTGGTGCAGTAGAAGCTGGTAACATAAGTACAATGAATTAATCACTAGTTTTAAAGTAATCCTACCACCAAAAACCCTAAATATGTTCCAAGGGCATTCCCCAATGTTCCTACTAAAATAGCTGGTAGTACTAATTCATTCCGGTTCAATGATTCCGCGATGGCAATAGCGCTAGTGCTGCCTCCGACGTTAGCTTGACTAGCAATGGCGACAATATCCCAATCACGAAACGTTAAACCGCCAATGCCGATAATCAATATTCCGTGGAATAAAACAGCCAGAGCCGTAAATAGTAGAAGTGTCAGCCCTGTAGTCTGTAGCTCCAGAACTGCTTCTATTTCGCAATACGCCCCTATAACCGCTAAAAATAGATACAGGCAATAAATACCCAAGCTTCGGCTGCCACCAAGCTTTGCAATAAACGGAATCTGCGCCAAGAGAATTCCTATTGTAGAAAGCGTTAGAATAAAAGGAATTTGAGGTAACACTTGTTTTATCAATTCTGAAACATAGAAGGCTGCTGCTCCTAAAAAAAATAGCCATAGCATGGATTCCAATGTCAGAGCGTCAACTTCTTCAGGGGTATCTGATTGTGATTTAGCATGTATTTTTTTGTCTTTCCAAAGTGGACGCATAAGCGCAGGAATCGCCAAGGTCACGATAATCCAAATTGTGGTCACTACATTGTCAACGGCAATGGTTCCTGCATAAAGCGCACCTTCTTTTTGAAAACCATACTCTAAAGCTATAGCGTTGAAGTTTACGCTTCCTCCAGTATAAGTACCTGTGAGCATTCCTGCAATAATATCCGCTTTGTCACCCAAAACATCCTGAGGCGAAACGATGAACCAGGAACCTAAAATGCCTAAAACAGTGGCCAGGGATCCTATCAAAAATAAAATGATCATTGGGGCACCAGCTTTTTTGAGCGATTGCAGATTGATTTCCAATAATAAATAGAAGATACCAATGGATGCCAAATATTTAAAAATGCCTTCATATAGAGGAATCGAATTTGATGCCGAAGGAATCAGTTTCAGGTTTGCGAGTACCGCAGTAAAAATGATTACCATTAGAGCAGCACTCAATTTACCACCTAATTTGGTTTTTGCAGCCTGCATGGAAAGGAGTACCATCAAACACAACACAGCTAGAACGTAAATTGGGTTTTCAATAAAGGTCATGGTTAAATATAGTGAATAACCTCGGGGCAGGCGTCGGAGCATTTTAAATCTCGATTATCGAGTAAATGATTTCACCTTTGATATTTTCCATATTTTTAGAACATGGATGATATAGTTCATATTTCAAGTGATTTTATTGAAGCTAATTCAAATTTTTCTGAGCTTATTTCTGTGATTAAAACTGGATTTGCTTCAGGGGATATCATTATTCCCCAACGACATCATCATGATTTTCCAAATCCTGAAACTGGTGCGGAGACAACCTTACTTTTAATGCCAGCCTGGCATCCCGGACAAATTTCAGGCGTTAAAATGGTAACGATAAGTCCTGAAAATTCTCGATTTGACCTGCCCGCAGTGCAAGGCAGTTACATTTTAATGGACGCGGTTACTGGAAAAGTCCGCGCTATATTGGAGGCAAAAAGTCTAACAACGAAACGCACAGCAGCAACCTCGGCTCTGGCATCTCTATATCTTTCAAAGAAATCGGCTTCGTCTTTATTGATGATAGGCACGGGAGCACTTTCTGCCAATTTGATTCGAGCACATGCGAGTGTTCGTCCGATTATAAATGTGTATGTCTGGGGAAGGAACTTCCAAAAGGCGAAATCAATTTGCGATAGATTGAAAAATGAGAAATTCATTTGCCAACCAGTGGAAAAGGTTTCCGATAAAATTTCAGAAGTTGATATAGTTTCTTGCGCAACACTTTCGAAAACACCATTGGTTCTGGGAAGGAATTTAAAACCCGGGCAACATATTGATTTGGTCGGAGCGTACCGAAAAGATATGCGAGAAGCGAATGACGAGGTCATAACAAGAGCTTCAGTTTTTTTGGACACTTTTGACGGACTACAAGAAAGCGGCGATATATGTACTCCACTACAAACAGGAGTTCTAAAAGAAAATGAAATCAAAGGAGATTTGTTCTCCCTTTGTTCGGAAAAAGCAAGTGGAAGAAACACAGACGAAGAAATTACCGTTTTCAAATCCGTAGGTCATGCCCTCGAAGATTTAGTGGCCGCATCTTATTATTTCAACAAATTCAAAAATGAGTAGTACATACCAAAATATACTAAAGAAAACCACCTTTGATCCTCCAAAAGACTGGTTGCAGATCAAGACTGTCGATATGCATACTGGTGGAGAGCCCTTGCGTGTCATTGTTTCAGGTTTCCCCGAATTGAAAGGAAACTCTGTTTTGGAATACCGCAGATATTGTAAAGAGAACTTTGATTACCTAAGAACGGCCCTAATGTTCGAACCCAGAGGGCATGCAGATATGTATGGCTGTATTTTGGTTCCTCCCAATGATGGTGAGGGAGATTTTGGCATTCTTTTTTTGCATAATGAAGGGTATAGTACCATGTGCGGCCATGCGATTATCGCAATAGCGAAATTAGCGGTTGAAATGAAATGGATTGATGTAAAAGAAGGCGATAATGTTTTAAAAATCGATGCGCCTTGCGGAAGGATTACCGCGTTTGCAAATGTAAAGAATCAGAAGGTGGAAGGTGTCCGTTTTCATTGTGTCCCTAGTTTTGTGGTTGGATTAGACAGGAAAATTCAGGTGCCAGGAATAGGAAAGGTGACTTATGATTTAGCCTACGGCGGAGCTTTTTATGCCTACGTGGATATGAACAAGAACAACTTTGACTTCGACTTGAGTATGGAATCATACCGTGAATTGATTCAAGCCGGCATGGAAATTAAACATGCCGTAATGAAAAACGATTCCGGAATTATTCATCCCTTAGAAAAGGATTTAAGTTTTCTCTACGGAACGATTTTCATAGGTGATTCTGATTCAACTGGAATAGACAGCAGGAACATTTGCATTTTTGCTGAAAGTGAAGTTGATCGGTGCCCAACAGGATCAGGAGTTTCAGGAAGAATGGCAATTCATAAAGCCAGAAACGAAATTAACTTTGGAGAAACAATGTCTATAGAAAGTATCACCAGTTCCGTTTTTAAAGGTTCCGTAGTCTCGGAAGTAGATTATGGTACGTTTAAAGCGGTCATTCCTCAAGTGGAAGGAACTGCACACATTACAGGTATGCATACGTTTTGTATTGACCCTAAAGATCCGATGAAGAATGGGTTTATTTTAAGGTGATTCGTCTTCAGCTGAAGATTCGTCGTTTTTACTTCCCTTCAAAACCGCATTAAATACGAAAGCTCCGATTTCCTTTACTGGTTCATATAGCACAGAGTTTTCAAAAGCTTCACTCTTGACAAGATCTACTGAAGAATTCACTCTTTCAAAAAATATCAGAATTGCACCTAAAATCACAGCAACTTTAAGAGCGCCGAAAATAGCCCCAGCAATCTTATTCAGAAGTCCGAGCATTGCGAAATCAGCTATTTTGGTTAAGAACTTTCCAGCCAAATGAACTACAAGAACAATAGCGATAAAGGTGATGATAAAAGCAGCAATATTGATATATCTTTCATCCCATTGCATGTTCTGATGTAGGTAATTGCCAGCGATATATGAAAAGTGTATAGCCCCAAAAATACCTGCAATTAAAGCAATTAAAGACGCAATTTCAACGAAGATGCCGTTTTTTAAACCCTTGTAAAGTCCATACCCTATTAAAAGCCCGAGAACGATATCTAAAAAACTCATGAAAGAAGTGTTTCAACAAATATAGAACTTTGATTTGTACCTTTGAATAGTTGTCGGGTCGAGCGCAGTCGAGACCTTAAATTATAATCTTGAATCTTAATAAACATGTCAAGAGACACTCAATTGAAAGAAAGATGGGAGAACTTGGTCGAAAGACTATCCACCCAATTTGCCGATGGAGACCCACTTGAAATAGATGCCATTATTTATTTGGTAGGTATTCAAGAATTGGGTCAATACCACCGAAAATACAAGAAAGATGATAAGTTAGATCTGATGCATATCGCCATTTGCCGTTTGTTGGAACCCTATGGATACTATGAATTTTCTCATTTTGATGATGATTCATGGCCGCACTATACGATCAAGGAAAATTTGCCGCCTTTAAAAGCAGGCGAGCAATCTGTTTTAATGAAGGAGGCGATTGTTGGGTATTTTTTAGATAAGAAGTATATCGTTTAGAAAATTAACAATGACAAATTTCAAGCCGTATTACGCCGTCATCTTTAGTTCAAGGCGCACCGAGGGGGATAACGGTTATGCTGAAATGGCAAATCGAATGGAAGAATTGGCCAAGCGCCAACCAGGTTATTTGGGTATCGAGAGCGCCAGAGAAGAAATCGGGATTACTGTGAGTTATTGGGATAGTTTGAATGCCATAGCCAATTGGAAGGCGAATACGGATCACCTTTTTGCCCAGCAAAAAGGTATTCAAGATTGGTATACATGGTATAAAGTGCGTATTTGCTCGGTTGAAAGGGAATACGACTTCAATAAGGAATCATCTGGCTAAGGAATACTTACCATTCGAATTACAATGATTAAGCTTTGAAAGCACATATTTGAATTATTTCCAATGAAAAAAGCACTTCTTTTTTTACTGCTATTTCAGGTTTTTATCTGTACCTCTCAACCGATTCACCCTTTAGAACCTTCGATCGATCACTACAAAGATCTGAAAGCATTAAGTGCTGCTCCTATCGAAGAAAGAGCCACTTTAGATACGATTAAGTTTTTTCCTAAGAGTTATAATGCTGTCGCCTTGTTATATACTATGATTCGGCCGGCATATTTGAAACAAAACCAAATTAGTACCTTAAAAAATTCTATGGAGTTTCCAGCAAATAGCTCCGAGCAGACCAAGGCGGAACTCGAGTTTTTATTGAACTGGCAAGAGAAAAGAACAAAAGAAGAAGAAGTTCGGACTGCCAAGGTTTTAGCTCCTATTGGGTATTGGCCGCACATTGACATAATGGTTGATCACGAAGACTATGATAAGAACTTGGAATATCTTTTTTTTGAAGGGAAGACCGTTATCGGAGATACATGTACTTCATCCAACTATCCCGCCACCACCAAATTACTTCAAGGAATTACAAAGGATATGCGGATTATGGAATTCACGGTCAAATACCACTTGCTAAGAGCACGACCCTATGAACTGGAACCTAAGTTGACACCTTTGCAGATAATGGGTTCTCCATCATTTGCTAGTGGTCATACATTATGGGCTTATCTGCATGCTTTCACCTGGAGCGAATTAATTCCTGAAAAAAGACCACAATTTTTAGAGCTGGCATACGAAATTGGGTTATCACGTGAAATCATGGGTATTCATTATCCGAGTGATGAAGAAGCAGCACGTGTTCTTGCCCATGGAATGTTGTCGGCCATGTGGTCAAATCCTGTATTTATAGCCGATTTTAAGAAAGCTAAACTTGAGTGGGAATAATTGAAAAGCTTTTTAAAAGAAATAGATCTTCTGCCGCTATTGAAGAGCGGAAGCAACGCTCTTTTTTTAAAAAACATCCTACTAAACTCATAACCTTGGCGATATTACTAATCGCATACTATTTCTGTCTTCCCAAACAACTTTTCAAAGTGCCAACGGCTACGGTAGTAGAAAGCCGCCAAGGTACATTGTTGGGCGCACGTATTGCCGATGATGGTCAATGGCGGTTTCCTGTAATCGATAGTGTTCCAAAGAAATTCGAGACTTGCTTGTTGACGTTTGAGGATGCTTATTTTTATAGGCATCCCGGATTTAATCCTATTTCAATGTTTAAGGCCATCGGGGCGAATATTTCTGCTGGCAAGATTGTTCGAGGAGGAAGTACACTTACCCAACAGGTCATACGCTTATCTCGAAAAAAAGGCCGTTCGTATGGTGAAAAATTGTTCGAACTCGTACTGGCTACACGTTTGGAATTTCGCCATTCGAAAGAAGAAATCTTAAAACTGTATACAAGTCACGCCCCTTTTGGGGGTAATGTGGTCGGTCTTGATGTAGCGGCATGGCGTTATTTCGGACTCCAACCGCATCAGCTTTCATGGGCAGAATCTGCAACCCTTGCTGTTTTACCCAATGCCCCAAGTTTGATATATCCTGGAAAGAATCAGCAGAAACTATTGGATAAGCGAAATAGGCTACTTAAAAAACTTTGGACACTAAACCATATTGACAGCACGACCTATGAATTGGCCTTGTTGGAAGAACTTCCACAAAAGCCATATTCCTTACCTAAAATAGCCCCGCATTTTGTTCAATATGTCTCAAAATCGCAAAAAGGGAATCGTAACAAAAGTACGATCGATGAGAACCTACAGCGCAATGTCAATTCCATTACACAGAAATACCATCGTATTTTAAGGCAGAACGAAGTCCATAATGCTTCGGTTTTAGTGCTTGATGTAAAGACCCGTGAAGTTTTGAGCTATGTTGGTAATACCCAAACATCGGCAGCACACCAAAAAGATGTGGATATGGTACACGCAAATCGAAGCACCGGCAGCACGATAAAGCCATTACTGTATACAGCAATGTTAGATGCAGGCGAGCTGCTTCCTGAAATGTTGGTTCCAGATGTGCCGACACAAATAGCGGGTTATACACCGGAGAATTTCAATGAGGATTATAGTGGGGCGGTACAAGCTAAAAATGCTTTGGCGCGGTCGTTGAATATACCGGCTGTTCGTTTATTACAGTCGTATGGACTACAAAAATTTCGGGATCAATTGGATGTTTTTGAGTTGGGCGGATTGAACAAATCGGCGGAGCACTACGGACTCACTTTGATTCTTGGAGGGGCAGAAAGCAATTTATGGGATTTATGCAAAACCTACGCAAACTTGGCCTCCACTTTGAATCATTTTAATACCACTTCAAGTGAATATTTTGACAATGAGTTTGTTGAACCTACATTTTTAGCCGACCAGGCAGTCGGTTTCGGTAAAAAAACCGCTCAAAAGACTGTTTTTGATGCAGCTAGTATTTACCTCACTTTTGAGGCTATGAGAGAAGTAAATCGACCGCAGGGCGATGAATCTTGGCAGTTCTACGATAGTAGCAAACAAATTGCTTGGAAAACGGGCACGAGTTTTGGGAATAAAGACGCCTGGGCCATCGGAATTACTACCGACTACGTAGTCGGTGTCTGGGCAGGTAATGCCGATGGTGAAGGCCGCCCAAATGTTACCGGTGTTTCCAGTGCGGCACCCATTTTATTCGATATATTTGACGTGCTTCCGACCAGTACTTGGTTTGAAAAGCCTTTTGATGAGTTCACTGATATCTACGTGTGTGCTCAGAGTGGTTATTTGGCAAGTAAAATATGTCCTACAAAAAGCATAAGTATTCCGAACAAGGAAAATTATGTGAAATCGTGTGACTATCATCAAATGGTTTACTTAGATCCTCAGAATCAATTTAGGGTAAATTCTTCTTGTGCAGATCTGTCACAATCTAATTCCGAGTCTTGGTTTTCATTACCGCCATTGATGGAATTCTATTACAAAAGAACACATCCTTTGTACAAATCATTACCGCCGTTTCGGAATGATTGCGTGAGTACCAACGTTCCTCCTATGGAATTTATATATCCTAAAGACGGAAGTCGTATCACCCTGACCAAGAATTTTGAAGGGGATAAAAACGAGCTTGTTCTTAAACTGGCCCATGCAAAACCTGAAACAGCGGTTTATTGGTATTTGGATGATACTTTTCTACAACAGACCCAAAATTTCCACGAAATCGGAATTCTTCCCTCCGAAGGAAAACGAAAAATTACGGTAGTCGATGCACTCGGAAATGAAGTTAAGGTTACGATAACGATAGAGTAGATCCCTCCTTTTGAAATCGTTGGTTTAAGCCCTATATTTAGAGTTCAGTCAAAATGATAACTATGGCAAACCAATACATTATTTCGTTAGATCAAGGCACAACGAGCTCAAGAGCTTTACTCGTTGACGAAAAAGGTCAAATACAGGGAATGGTTCAAAAAGAATTCAAGCAGATTTTTCCAAAATCAGGTTGGGTAGAGCACGATGCAATGGAAATATTGGAATCACAACTGAGTGTGCTATCCCAACTCATTAAGGACAAAAATGTAAGTGCTTCAGACATAAAAGCAATCGGAATCACCAATCAACGCGAAACAGCCATAGTTTGGGATAAGAATACAGGCAAGCCGGTTTACAATGCAATCGTATGGCAAGACAAGCGAACGGCCGACATATGTGAGCACATGACAAAAAGTGGACTCACTGAACATGTTCGAAAGACAACGGGATTGGTTATCGATTCATATTTCTCAGGAACAAAGGTAAAATGGATTTTAGATAATGTGGAAGGTGCCAAGTCAAAAGCGGAAAACGGCGACCTTTTGATGGGCACTGTAGATAGCTGGTTGGTATGGAATATGACAAATGGAGCGAACCATGTCACCGATTATACCAACGCTTCAAGAACATTGATTTACGATATTGTCAATCTGAAATGGGACGATAAACTGTTGAAATTTTTAGGGATACCCAAGAGCATGTTACCTGAGGTGAAACCTTCAGCTTACCATTTTGGGGATTATGAATTGGATGGGAAAAAAATTCCAATAGCAGGTATCGCAGGTGACCAACAGGCTGCACTTTTTGGTCAAGCTTGTTTTAAGGAAGGAACGGCCAAAAATACCTACGGCACAGGTTGTTTTATGTTGATGAATACGGGGGAAAAACCAATGTTTTCAAAAAATGGACTTTTAACAACCATCGGATACGGACTTGACGGAAAAGTAAATTATGCTTTAGAAGGAAGTATATTCATTGCAGGAGCCGCGGTTCAATGGTTACGTGACGGTCTAGAACTCATAAAGGATGCCAAAGAAACAGAGGCCTTGGCGGATTCCGTGGAAGGAGAAAATCCGGTTTATGTAGTTCCTGCGTTTGCAGGCTTAGGTGCACCTTATTGGGATATGTATGCGCGTGGAGCCGTATTCGGATTGACCCGAGATACCGGAAAAGCACATTTGGCAAAAGCGACCTTGGAGTCGTTGGCCTACCAAACAAAAGATATTTTAAAGGCCATGGAAGACGATTCAGGTATTCAATTGGAAAACCTTCGAGTTGATGGCGGCGCATGTGCCAATAATCACTTAATGCAATTTCAAGCGGATATTTTGGATACGGAAGTCCATCGACCGGAAGTCATCGAATCTACGGCAATGGGCGCCGCATTCTTGGCAGGGATACAAGTCGGACTCTGGAAACAAGAAGACGTAGACCAAAACCGACCCATGAACCGTATATTCAAACCAACCTTCGACAGGGTAAAAAGAAAGCGTTTGTATGGTAAATGGCAGAAAGCGGTTGAAAGGACTAAGGGTTGGGAGGAGATTTAAAAAAATATAAAACAGCTGTGAAAAATATAAAATTCTCAAATCTAGAGCGGGAAAAAACCGTTCAAAAACTTGCCAAAGAAGCATTCGACCTTGTTGTTATCGGTGGTGGAATTACAGGTGGCGGCATTGCTTTGGATGCTGCATCACGCGGACTCAAGGTTGCTTTGGTCGAAAAGAACGATTTTGCCTCGGGTACGAGTAGTAAATCAACGAAATTGATTCATGGTGGGTTGCGCTACCTTAAGCAATTCGATTTTTGGCTAGTGAAAGAGGTGGGTTCAGAACGGGCCATAGTACATAAATTGGCCCCGCACCTTGTGCTCCCGGAGAAAATGCTACTTCCTTTGATCGAGAACGGGTCTTATGGCAAATGGTTGACTTCCATCGGACTAAAAGTCTATGATATTTTGGCACAGGTTACCGGTGATGACAAGCGCAAAATGTTAGAAAAGAAAGAGGCTTTAAAGCTTGAACCGCTACTACCAAAGAAAATACTAAAAGGCGCAGGCTATTATGCCGAATACCGTACTGATGATGCTCGATTGACGATTGAAAATATCAAAACCAGTTTACAATTTGGTGCTGAGGCGTTGAACTATGCATCGGTTGAGGATTTCGAGTATACTGACGATAAAATCTCAGCTGTAAAAGTAAAGGACATTATTTCTGGGGATGACTTCACCATTAAAACTAAATACGTCATTAGTGCCGCAGGGCCTTGGGTCGATGAACTTAGAACCGTAAATAATTCTAAAAAGGGAAAACGGTTGCATCTAACAAAAGGGGTACACTTGGTATTTCCAAAGGAAAAACTTCCTGTAAAACAATCGGTATATTTTGACATTCCCGATGGGCGAATGATGTTCGCTATTCCGAGAGGGAAAGTAACTTATGTGGGTACTACGGATACGAATTTTAACCTCGATAAAGACTACGTACGTACCGATCTGGCTGATGCAATCTACTTACTCTCAGCGGTGAATAATATGTTTCCAAAAATCAATTTGGAGATGGAAGATATTGTTTCTTCTTGGGCAGGTTTGCGCCCCTTGATTCATGAAGAAGGGAAATCTGCTTCAGAACTTTCGAGAAAAGACGAGATTTTTACATCAGATACAGGTTTGATTAGTATCGCGGGTGGGAAACTCACCGGCTATCGTAAAATGGCAGAACGTGTCGTTGACCGAATCGCAAAGAAAATGGAAGAGGAGCACAAGGCAGCGTTAAAGGAATGCTATACCGAAGAAATTCCCTTGGCTGGAAACGTGGACTTTAAGAAGTTCAAACATGTCACCAAATACATAGCCGAGATTTATAATCGTATCAAAGAAGACGGCTTCACGAAACACGATGCGTGGTTCTTGGTCACCAACTACGGTAAACAGACCGAATTAATTCTGAATACCTACGCTTCTCTGAAAGACAAGGATAAATATGTGCGAATGGCCAAAGCGGAACTCCATTTCGGTATCGACTACGAAATGGTACAAAACCCTATGGACTTCTTTATCCGAAGAACGGGCCGTTTGTATTTTGATATTGACAGCGTTCGAGACTTGATGGAACCTGTTTTAGAGGAATTTAAAACAATTTATGGAGTAGATGATGCTCAGATTCTAGCATGGAAAGAAGAATTGAATAGAGAGCTAGAAGAGCATTCTAATTTTTCAATGGAGCGGGTTTAATCCAATTTATCGGTCAATTCCTTAAAAACCTGCCTGGCATTCTTTTCTTCATAAATTCCTCGCTCAACTTTACCTGTATTAACAAGGTACAAATGTTATCAGTTTGACACATTGCAACTTTGATAACAATTTGGTAACTTGTTAAGGTCTAGGTATTTCGTGCTTGCAACTGCCTACCTTAAACACTATTTCTACCAGGACCGATTAGATTTATTTTTTTGATTTCCAAATAACAAAGGAATGTTCTACAAAAAATACAGACCGGCCAAAGTTCTAGAAGATTTCGTAGAATGCTATTTTGTCTGGGAAGGGAATCCCGAAAAGCCCTTACATATCGAGAGCCCACCGAATGCACTTGGCTCGTTGGTTTTTAACTATCAGGATGAATATTATATTTCAAATCAGAAATATAAAAAAAAGGCCATACCCGCTTGTTTTATCAGCGGGCAGGCTTTGAGCAATTATACTTTCCATCTGCAAGGTACCATAGGTGTGGTCGGTATCGCATTCAAACCCGTGACGATTTATCATTTCTATGGCCTCCCGATGTATGAATTGACCGACGAACGATTATGTTTTTCAAAAATCTGTTCTGCTTCTTGCATAGAGCTACACGAATCGATCGGAACTGCTAAAAGTAAAAAAGAAAAAGTTCAGATACTCGAAAACTATTTGTTGCGTATTCTTGAAAGGCCCAAATATGGCGAAAAAGCAATTATCGAATCGGCCAACGAAATTTTTGATAGCAAGGGGCAAACAAATATTGCCGAACTAATAGATAAAGTACCTATGAGCCGGCGTAATTTTGAGCGTAAGTTTTTGGAAGAAGTAGGAATCAGCCCGAAAACCTATGCCAAAATTCGAAGATTTGGCTATACTTGCTCCTTAATGGCAGGTAATAGGGAGGTGAATCTCATGGACGTACTTTACGAAGGAGGCTATTACGACCAAAGCCATTTTATCAAAGACTTTAAGTATTTCTCTGGAAGGACGCCCCGTAAATATGCCAAGACCAATGTCGAGCTGGCCAACTACGTCGATGGTATTACCTTGGTCGAGCAAAGGCTACAAGAAGCCGATAGGCAACTACTATAACCCGGTCAATTTTGTATTTGGCGCATTTTTACAATTTTTTGGGTTTTAGTCGAACTACTTTTATTCCATGAACCATTATTAAATATTATGGAAGCTTTAAAAAACAATCCGCAAGAACAGCCCTTATCTGTTTCATGGAAAAACCGTAGTGTTGATTTCATCCAAGCCTACCAAGAGCAAGATGTCAAAAAAATGCTTGCTAACTGTTCAGAAAACGGAACCGTCGCATTCTTGCCCTTGGGCGAGAATGGCAAGGGAAAGATTCAAGAAAAAGGAAAGGCCATTTGGAGTACCTTAATCGATAGTTTTCCGACCATCGATAATACCATTAATTCCGTTGTCACAGAAAATGGAAAAGTAAAATGTGATGTTACCATTCGAGGTAAACAGGAAAAAGACTTTGGCGGACTTCCTTCAAGAGGAAAATCCTTTGAAGAAGACCACATTTTTATCTTCAAAATCGATGATGACGGATTTATCGAGGCAATCGAAATCGATTGGAACCACGAAAAACTTGTTTCACAATTAGCTTATGACAAACCCAATATCGAGGATTTAAATCGCCAATATACCGGTGCGCTCGGAGAAGCGGAAAGAAAGCAACAATTGCACAATTTGGCGAAATCGTACGTTATCGATGGTCTTGGCGCTGGAAATTTCAATGCAATACCCTATCATGTAGATGTCGAATTACGGGCACCCATACACCCTATGGGTTCTCAACAACCCATGACCGGTCGCGAATTTATCAAGGAAAATTGGTGGGCTCCCCTACCTGACTTAGTGGCTAGCACCGACCTTTTAGCCACCTATGTCAATGAGAATCTGACCAAGGTTACGGCTGAATTTTTCTGCCATATAAAAGAGCCCGCCTGTACGCTGCGAATCGTGGATCGATTTACGGTCGATGAGAACGGAAAAATAACCGACCAAGAAAATTTCTTTGACCCTCGAGACCTTACGAGTCCGGGTTGGCGATCTTAATGCCAATATTCCCCTACGGAAAGTTGAATTGACGTTCCGATGCATATTTTATTCACCACTTAGAACTTAAAAAATGAAAAAACTCGTTTTAATACTCATCCTATGTCCAATTTTGACTTGGGGACAAGCCAATGGAAGTCAAGATATTACTGGAGTCTGGCGGGTAAACGCCAGCTCATGGAATGAGGATACCAAGCAATATGCCGACTGTGAAATGATAAAGTTCATTACGAACTCCCGATGGGCCAGCATCTTTTATTGGCCCAAAACTAAAAAATTCGCGGGCACGGGTGGTGGTACCTATGAATGGAAAGACGGCGTTTACGTCGAGACCTGCGAATATTTTACCTGGGATCCTTCCGCAGTCGGAACACAACAATCCTTCAAAATGTCGATTGAGAATGAAAGCTTAATCCAAGAAGGCCGGTTGAATACCGACAAATTCAAGTACCCGTATTATGCAGTGTATGAGCGGTTAGACAAATTGAGTTGGGTCTATAAAAATCAAAAATCCACACAGGGGGTATGGGGTTTGACCAGTGGAACAATGGGCGCCGAAAGACTGGACCAAGAAAAAATTCAAGAAAAATATGGCAGTGTGGTTAAGATAATAACCCCAAACTTTTTTATAAGTACTTTTTTCGATAAGCAAAAGAGAACGATGAACGGGGTCACCTTCGGCACTTATTCCATTGATAGAGATGGAAAATATCAAGAAACCATTCGCTGCTGGTCTTGGGATGACCAAAGTATGGTAGGAACACAGCCCAGCTTTGATTGGGAACTCCCTGAGGAGAATAATTTCCATCAAAAGGGCTATCTGAACTCCGAAACCTACACAGATTACCTAATCGATGAACATTACAAGCGGTTGGAACCCTTAAGCTATAAAACTAAAATATGGACATCGGCCGACCAGAAATCGCTTCTAAAGGAATTGAAGCGTACCAAAAATGAAATGATTGCCGCTACCGAATCGTTGACCGACGAACAGTGGCATTTCAAGCCCGATGCCAATTCTTGGAACATCGGCCAGGTCGTGGAACATATGGGTATTTACGAGCGTTTGTACTATCAAGAAGGAGGAGCGGCCCTTAGGAATACAGAGCCCATGCCCAAAATTTCTGATCAAATTCTTGGCGATGAGACCTATCTCGCTTGGATGGCCGAAAACCAACCCCATTTCGCACCCAAACATGCAGTACCTTCCGGTTATATGAAGGGCAAGGCCAACCTTGACTACTTTATCTATGGAAGAAATCTATTGGAGGACATGGTTCGAACAACGGATAAAGACCTGAAATCACATTTTGTGCCTAGAAAAAGCGAACCCAAAGGTTTTCACAGTATCCACGGATTGTTGGTGGTTCATTACGGCCATACTGATAGGCACCTGAGACAAATCGAACGGATCAAGGCGCATGCCGATTATCCACAAAGTAAATCCGTAAAAGGCAAATAAATCATGTGTTTGTCAGGCCATTTAAATATGTATAAAAGGGCAGTTGTTTTAGGACTTGCGATTTTGGTTACCCAGCAAATTGTCGGCCAAAATGAAAAACCCTATTCGGCCAGTTATTTTATGGAATGGGGCAATAAAGACACTATTGCAATTGAAACCTTCACACTATATCAGAATCAGATCTACGGTAAGACCGTACATGGTTTTCCAGAGAATTATGTCCGACACTTTGATATAGAATACGATAAAGATGGTTCCATTCGTGAGTTGAATTACCTGTATAACGACCTAACAAATACCTCCATGCCCATCAATTCTAAAACCGGATATCTGCCTTACCGATTTTCCGCAAAATTGAATGATGGTCTGTTAGATTTTAGAAGCTTGAAAAAAAGCACACAAGAAAATGATCAGGGCCTTACCAGAATTGCCCATAAGACAGATGGCTACCACTTCAATGGAGATTGGATTCCGATTATTTCACAATTCGAATGGCTGGTCAGTTGGTTTCTTGATCAGGATGTACAAAAGATAGAGAGCTTGAAGTTTATTAATGCCTATGTCGGGGTCCATAATCTACAGCTTGAGCGAATTAGTGAAAATCATATTCGTTTTTGGAGTAATATTTCCGAAGCTATTGAGATTTATATTGACGATGACGGTAGAATTGAGACCATCGATGCAATCGGTTCCGTTTGGAATCTCAACATTCACCGTACAGAACCTGTTGATATTGAACATTATACAGACAGATTCAAGAATCGGCCGACGATTGGCAATCCTTCCCCACATGAATTAATTGCAGCCACCATCGGTGGAACTACCATTGAAATCGATTTTGGACGGCCTTCAATGCGGGGTAGAAAGATATTCGGAAACATAGTTCCATTTGGCGAAGTATGGAGAACGGGGGCAGGGGCAGCGACCACGATATCATTTGATAAGGACCTTCAATTTGGCGACCAAAAAGTAAAGGCAGGAAAATACAACGTGTACAGTCTACCCATGGAAGATTCATTCATTTTAATCCTCAATTCCAAACTTGACGCCTGGGGCAGCGTTCATCTTCCCGAATATGATGTAGTGCATCTACCTATGAACTTGAAAGAGCAGCCGGAAATTGTAGATAAGTTTACCATTGAGCTTTCAAAAAAGCGGCATGGCGGTATCCTAATGTTCAAATGGGAAAATTTGGTGGCAACCATTGACTTTTTTTCAATTTAATCAATGTTTTCATGCGTAAGCTAAATTTAAGATTGGACAGATAAGTTGGTTATGTTTCTTCCAACTGTAATTCAATCTCATGAAGAATAGATTCTATATTGTTCTTCAGCTTCTGATAATGATTGTCGTTCAGCCCATTGAGAACAATATTATAGAAGAAAAGTAAATTTTCGAAATATCTATCCTTCAAAATTTCGGTATTGTCCGCTTTAAAGCTTGTTTCACGATTATGCCCTTGCGCCCCGATATCGGAAACCAACTTTCTAAAAGACATTTTCCGGTTAACGATGTCCATAACATCCCATCTATGCCTCCATAGTTCTTCCTCTTCCTCCTGTACTTCCTGTTTGTAAACCAACCACTCCTGAATAAGGCCACGAAGTCTGGCATTTCCTAATTTATTTAAGTTTCCTGAACTAATAAGGTCATTCAAAACCCCTGGACTTGGTAAATATTTAGGGGGTGAGGCGAACGTATGAGCAATTTCAAGAGCAACTTCTTCCTCTGAAATGTTAATAACATTAGGACCTGTCCAATCCGCTAATTTTGTTGTTGATTTTGCAATTGCGCTACATACCCCAAGAACCCTGTCCACTTCAATCAAATTTTGCTTAAATTCTTCTTTAAGTGATATTAAATATTGTCTTTCGACCTTTTCGGCTTTTCTGACTTCGTTCCTATTATTGATATTTAGCGCGATTAGAATTCCAAGAACGACAAGAACGATTTCTCCAATCGCGTATAAAAGATATTTTTTTAAATTGTTCTTTTGAATTAATTCCTGTCTAATTCTTCTAAAGAGTTTTAACATTGTCTTTAAATATTATGTGGCAGACACTATTATCGTTGAGACGCAAGTTAGGTAAGGCCAAATATTTTTGGAGGTGTTGAATATTTCAAATCGACCATATTGGCATTAGCTACATTGATTACATTAACAATTATTTAATCTTTGAGTTTATATAAATATATCAAATATGCATCGAAAAAACAGATAATACCCTATTAATCAATAACATATCTCCCAAAATCATAATTCATGAAATTCCGACCGTTCCCCTTGTAACTTTCAGGATAGGATGGCTTAAATCCGAATTCTTGACCCAATACTAAAATAGAAACCTACTTTAGCTTTTTTGTGGACTCGAGAACCTTTAATCCAATTTATCGGTCAATTCCTTAAAAACCTGCCTGGCATTTCCGCTTTCGTAAAGCACCTTGTAAACTGCATCGATTATGGGTGTTTTTACCTTTTTCGTGAACTTGGATTTGAGTTCAAAAGCCGTTTTGGCGGCATAATACCCTTCGGCCACCATCTTCATTTCCATTTGGGCACTTTTAACGGTATAGCCCTTACCAATCATATTCCCGAACATACGATTACGGCTAAAGGTCGAATAACCGGTAACTAACAAATCTCCCAAATAAGCAGAGTTATTGATATTACGCTTCATTTTATGGACGCGTTTTATATAGCGTTTCATTTCACGGATGGCATTACTCATCAAGACACTTTGAAAATTATCACCATATCCTAATCCGTGATAGATACCTGCTGCTAGGGCATATATATTTTTTAGCATAGCAGCATACTCCGTTCCGATGATATCATCCGAAATTTTAGTTTTAATGTAATCGCTGCTTAGATTATCGGCCACTAGCTTCGCTTTTTCCTGGTCTGCGCAGGCAATGGTCAAATACGATAAACGCTCCAGTGCCACTTCTTCGGCGTGGCAAGGACCGGTTATGACCCCGATATTTTCAAAGGGAATATTATAGTTGTAGTGAAAATGTTCTCCAACGATTAAACCTGTTTCCGGTACGATTCCTTTTATGGCGGAGAATATTATATTGTCCTTGATGGAAACCTTCAATTTCTGCAACTCGTTCTCCAAAAAAGCGGAAGGAATCGCAAAAATGAGAACATCCGCAGCTTTTATGACTTCATTGATGTCATCCGTCAGGTGTAACTGTTCGGTATGAAATTCAACTGAGGTGAGATAATTGGGATTGTGTTTTTCTTTTTTGATATAGGTGACCGCATCGGAATTCCGCATATACCAACCTACCTTTTGCTGATTTTCAGTCAACATTTTTACAATAGCGGTAGCCCAACTTCCCCCTCCTAAAACTGCAAATTTCAATTTGTTATTTATTTAGTAATTATCTGTTCAAAAGTACTCCAAATTAAAATTCAAACCTTAACTACTAAATATCAGTTAGTTACAAATAATGGCATGAGAATTGATTTACCTATAATTGAATTTAAATACCATTGTCATGAGAACAAAACTACTTTTCGGACTACTACTTTTAGGAGCATTAATGACTTCGTGTTATGTCGAAACGATTATACAAGATGATTTTATCGAGGAGTCGGCTTTCAATACGGATCAGGTTTTGCAATCATATGATTTATGGTATGTTGACATCAACGCAACAACCGGTAATGGCGAAGTGCCCTTTTTACAACGGGCTTTTACCATCTCTTTTGTCGATGGTATCGTTTATGCCAATAACAACATTGTCGGTATTGGTAAAACTGGAAATGGCTTCGGAATTGATGTTGGAAGCTACGCCACTTTAAGGGGTACCGTTGAAATCAATCATGACATTGACGGACTTTGGTTATTGGACATTTTTGCTGTGAACAGCAATACCCTTGAAGTTAGGGATCCACGTTCAGGTACGTCTTATTTCTTAAACGGATATCAATCGAACAATTTTGACTACAATTTTGTATTCTATGATAATATCGATTATTTCATACAAGAATACGATGCTTGGGAAAAAACATATACGAGCGAAACAGGAGCCTTAAACGATTTTGATGATGAGAATTTTTTACAATTCAATCCTAATTTCTTTAGGTCATCCGTTGATGCCAATGGAACTCCGATCACGGATTTACAATGGGATTTTGAAGGAGATTATCAGGTGTACAATGTAGAAAACGATGAAACGCTCAAAACTTTAACACTTGCTTACGATACCATGGGCAATGATTACTTTGAACTTTACGTTATTAATGACAGTACCATCGAGCTGTATCATCCTTCAAGTGAAACGGTGTATGAGTTTACCGGAAGAGGATATCAGCAGTACTTAAAATCGGGCAAAAACTCGGTTACGAAGAAAAGAACAAAGACTTCGAACCCTACCATGAAGGTAGAGCGAAAAAGAAAATAAAAGCTGTCACATAGCGCCTTTCGACGGCGCTCAAGACAGGCTTCGTCAAAGGGCGAAATGAAGACTTTTTGGTTGGTTATTTAGTTAAGAATCGCCCTGAGCATTATGTTTAGGGCGGTTCTTTTTAAATCAACTACCAACATCTTCCATAATTACGGATTCAATTGTGATATCCTTTGTTGAATGCAGTACTGAAATATCTCCTGTAGTTTCAAAAACCACCGCTTTTACCTGTGAAGTTTGAAGCACGTTGGCTTCACGTAATTTTCCCATTAAATCAGCACGGCTGACCAACGATTTGCGCAGGTTGTCTTCTAAGATAATTCCATCTTTCATTAGCAAAATAGGTGTATTGGTGGTTAACTTTTCAATGGAATCTGACGACGCTAATATTTTTGAAAAAACGACTTGTAGAATTGCCAATACCGCAAGTGATACAAATGCCGGCATGAGGCTAGAAACGGGCTTATTTACTGCATCTGCCAAAATGGATCCCATGGCTATGGTAACGGCAAAATCTATGCTGGTCATTTTTGCAAAGGTCCTTTTGCCTGCTAAACGAGTAATGATGATGATATATAGGTAAATGAAAACTGCGGCCATGCACATTTGAACGATGGTCCATGACTCTAAGGGCGAAAGAATTTCCATAAGAAGATTTTAGTTATGATTAAATGGGTGTTTCCAATAAAACTAGGGAATAAATCAGCGTTATCGAATGCAAATCAATTTCTTTATAACTCATAAAAGAATTAATTGCCTAAGGTTGTATTTCGCCTTTTAAATACAGATGGGTTTTCAAGAGTAATCTTCTTGAACGTCCTATTAAAATATGAGAGGCTTTCAAAACCACATTCATAACAGGTCTCACTGATATTCTTTCCCGCAAGCAGAAGTCTTTTGGCTTGACTTATTCGGTATTGATTAAGAAAAGCAACAAAAGTGCTTCCTGTGGCCTTTTTGAAATACCTGCAGAAAGCAGGTACAGTTAAATTACATAGTTGAGCAACCTCGCGGAGGGATATCTTTTCTTGGTACCGATTGTCGACCAGCGCATAAATTTCCCTAATTCGCTCTTGCTCCTTTATGCTATGACGATTGACATAGGGCTTGGTATGTAACAATTCAAATTCATTACTTTGCGAAAGTTTTTTAAGGACCTGCAATGATTGCATGAAGAATTCAAAGGGAGGCAATTTATGTAATTCCTTGAGAAGTTCTCCAATCTCTAATTTAGTACTTCCTGAAAATGCCAATCCGTATTTGGAAAGCTCGAGTAATCGTTCTAGACTTTGCAATTCAGGAAATTCTGCCACCACATCTTCTTTAAAGGAAGGTTTAATGTGCAGAACTTCTTTTCGATAGGAAGTCTTGACCCCATGGTCAAAATTAAGGTGTGGAATATTCGACCCGATCAATACCAAATCACTGTCGGTAAATTGGTAAATATGATTTCCGACATGACGAGTGGCACTGGCTCCTTCGATATAAACTAATTCGAATTCCGGATGAAAATGCCAATAGAAGAGATGATTTAGTTTAGGGTCATGCAAAAGTCGAAATGGACTTTTTGAGGTTGGTGCGATACTTTCTAATTGTATTTTCATATATCCAAATGAAACAAAATTGCCCTAAAATATTCTTATTATGAATAATAATATCAATATAGTTCAAATTATGGTCAATATCAAGGTAGAAATAGATCTGTTCAAGCCCTAGTTTTATCCTATATAATTCAAAGTACAATACCATGAAGCAGACAAATCAAAAAATGGAAATGGCGAATAAGGCCCATGAAGAAATACCTGGAAATCCATCTACGGCGACTAGTAGTAAAATAAAATTGAACGACCGTTCGAATGGTAAACCTTTACGAGTACTTAGCGAAGAAGATTGGGATTTTTGGATGCATAACGGATACATTGTAATTAAAAACGCCATACCGGTTGCACAGGCAAAAGCAACAGCAGATTTTATCTGGGAATTCGATGAAAAAGACCCAAAAAACCCGGAAACCTGGTACGCACCTCCAAGAGCCGAAATGAAAATGAAAGAACTCACAGGCACAGGAATGGTTGAAGTATACAATAACCAACATCTTTGGAACAACCGCCAAATGCAACGTGTATATGATGCATTCGTAGATGTTTGGGGTACGGAAAAACTTTGGGTAACGATTGATCGTGCCAACTTGAATTTCCCCTTACCAACTGGAGTAGAAAAAAAAGGTTTTATCCATTGGGATTATGATCCTGAAACCAAACCACAGAATGTTCAAGGTGTATTAGCCTTGGCAGATCAGACGGACGAAAATATGGGCGGATTTCAATGTATTCCGTGGTTGTATCGCAATTATGATACATGGAAATTGACCCAACCCGAAGACCGAGACCGCTTTCAACCAGATATTTCGGACCTAGAAGATAAAATCGTAAAGGTAAAAATGGAGGCTGGTGATTTGCTGATTTTCAACAGTACCGAACCTCATGGTATTCGCCCGAATAAATCAAAAGATAAAGTCCGTATTGCACAATACATTTCTATGATGCCGGCGGAGGAAGACAATGAAGAACTTAGAAACTGGCGCATCAACTCATGGAAAAATCGTATTGCACCCGAAGGTTATGCTTTTCCGGGCGATCCAAGAAATTGGGAACAGACGAAATATGACACCGCAGTGCTCACAGACTTAGGGAAAAAACTATTAGGTTTAGAAAATTGGTAGATGCCATTACAAAAACCTCTGCTTCGCTTTTTAGCTAATCGGTCCTGTCGGACAGAATCAGTTCTGCAAGTTTATCTAGCACTTCTTGTGCGTCTTGATTATTACTTAAATCTGGGTGATAGTAGTATTGAATAATTCTTCGATCTATATCCGTAAAGTCGACTCCGGCTGCTCCAACACCGCCGCACATGATGCTGTTTTGCTCGGGTTCACCATCGCACTGTTGTGCGGGGGCGTGTAGCAATCCGATCATATGGCCCATTTCATGTTTCATGGTATAAATATTCTGGGCATAGTCCGCAATCCAGATTCTGCCTCCACCGATTGAGGCAATACCTCCCAAACCAGGATTTTCGTCTGCTACGCCCCCAAAATCGGGCCACTTTACTTTTAAATTTGAAATCGAGCTTGAATACAATTGAACATTTGCGCTGAGCGAATCATTTGTGATCTCAATTTTAAAACCGTCTGTAAACAGTTCATTGAAGGCTGTAATACTTCCACTGGTGACTGATTTTAAGGCCGGAGTAACTTCTCCTGAATAGTAGATTTTAGCTGTGGCAGTCCTTTTGAATAAGGGGAATTCTGTTGAATTTGCCAGAATTTGCGTTTTGAAGCCATCAACAATACCTTTTTCAAAATTGGTTAGTGGTCCGTCTTCAACATTGATAAGAATAAGTGTAATAGTCGATTTCGCTGTTGCCTTACCATCACTCACCGAAACTTCAAATTTAAATTCTGAATTGGTTTCATAATCGAGAAAGTCAGCCCCTTTTGCAGTGGTCAATGTTCCTTTCTTCGAATCAAGTACTAGTCCTTCAATAGGGCTCATACTGAATACAAGAGGATTGTTTTCTGCATCTTGGGCCTCAATTGTACCAATTAATGTGCCTGAAATGGTATTTTCTTCAACTTCAAAAGATTGTCCAATAATTGTAGGCGGAGCGTTCTCTTCGGCTTTTTGTTCTTCCTTAATCACTTCAACAGGTTCTGAGCTATCATCGGAGCAACCGATGAATAGGACGAAAATTATACAGGGCAGAATAAAAATCAAGTATTTTTTCATGAGACAAAATGTATTTCAAATAAATTTATGTAATCGCTACAATTTAAACAATACCTTTTGATGGGTATATTTTGTGATGAAAGTTAATTCTCCGATTTAAAAGTAACATATCGATGCTTAAGGAAGAAAACCCTATTTTTGCGCCCTTAAAATTATCGAGCATACTGAATTAAAGCCAGCACAAATGAAAAAGTATCTCAATCTTTTCGATTTCAAGCAGAAGGTAGACTATAAAACAGAGATTCTATCTGGTTTAACGGTTGCTTTAGCACTTGTGCCAGAAGCTATCGCTTTTGCTTTAATTCCAGGTTTCTCTCCTCTGACAGGCTTGTATGCGGCATTTGTTTTAGCATTGATAACCTCGATTTTCGGAGGTCGCCCAGGTATGATTTCAGGTGCGACGGGAGCAGTAGCCGTGATTTTTATAGGACTTATTCTCGAGTTAAAACGAAACTTTCCAGGTATTGAGCCCGAGACGATACTTAACTATGTTTTTGCCACGGTAATAATTGCAGGTGTGCTGCAAATTGGTGCAGGATTGTTGCGTTTAGGAAAATTCATTCGACTGGTACCACACCCTGTAATGTTCGGCTTTGTCAATGGATTGGCAATCATAATCTTCATGGCCCAGTTTCCAAACTTCTATCAAAAAGGGACAGATGCATTGCTTAGTGGTTCATCTATGTACATCATGTTAGGTTTGACGCTGTTGACTATGTTGATTATCTGGGGACTTCCTAAACTCACTAAAGCAGTTCCTTCTTCATTAGTGGCGATTATAATTGTTTCAGCTATTGTTATCGGATTTGGAGTAGACACCCTGACGGTCGCCGATACTATGAAAGAGGGCGAATCAATCAAAGGCGGATTCCCACCTTTATCCATACCTCAGATTCCGTTTACGCTGGAAACTTTTAAAATCATCTTTCCTTACGCAGCTATTGTTGCGGGCGTTGGTTTGATTGAAAGCCTGTTGACCTTGAATATCATTGATGAAATCACAGAAACCAGGGGAAGTGGTAATAGAGAATGCGTAGCACAAGGAACCGCGAATATTTTATCCGGTTTTCTGTCGGGAATGGGGGGTTGTGCCATGATCGGGCAAAGTTTGATCAATACTTCGTCTGGCGCTAGAGCTAGACTTTCAGGTATTACGGCGGCTGTTATGTTACTGGTATTTATCATGTTCGGATCGAGTTTGATCGAACGCCTTCCTATGGCAGCCTTGGTCGGTCTGATGTTCATGGTCGCTATTGGAACGTTTGAATGGGCTAGCTTTAAAACGTTTAGAAAGATGCCTAATTCTGATGTAATCGTTATGGTATTAGTGACCTTGATTACCGCGATTACCCATAATCTCGCAATCGCTGTGTTACTCGGGGTGATAATTTCGGCCTTGGCCTATTCTTGGGAAAATGCTAAACGTATCCGCGCACGAAAATATGTAGATGAACACGGTATCAAGCATTATGAGATTTTCGGACCTTTGTTCTTTGGTTCAACTACAGCATTTTCTGAAAAGTTTGATATTCCAAATGATCCCGAAGAGGTGATTATTGATTTTCAGGAAAGTCGAGTTGCGGATATGTCGGGTATTGAAGCTTTAAATAAGATTACCGAACGCTATAAAAAGGCAGGAAAGAAAATCCACCTGCGTCATCTAAGCAAGGACTGTATATTACTATTGGAAAATGCAGATGCTATTATTGATGTAAATGTTTTGGAAGATCCCACTTATAAGGTGGTTGTGGATAAGGTTAAAAAAGATAAGAATTCAGAACTTGAACGTCCTTTTAACCTTTGGGAATTATAGCAAACCAAACTCAGGCCTTCTTTTTTGAAGGGCTATAGCTACCGCTCCACCCGAACCAATACCTTAAGGAAATTTGTTTTTGTAACCTTTTGATTTTCCAGTAGATACTCTTCCTGTTGAATAAGTGTTTCAGTACTCATTACAAATTGGTTTATAGGACCGATTTGTAATAAAGACGAATTCTTCCTCAAGGAAAGGACAAATTTTCACTAAAAATATGGGACTTTTAAGTGCCTCTTTAAATGGACCGTCTATTACTGAAATACCGGAACAATAAAGTCATTTAAAAGCTCATCAGTATAGTTATGAGCGTTTCGATTTCCATAATTGGTCGATGTGAGTACTACCGTAAGATTCAATTCAGGAAAGGCCATAACCTTATTTCCACCGTTTCCGGCCATAGCGAAACATTGCACCCCATCATTTTTACCATACTTTCTAAGCCAGAACAAGTAGCCGTAATCCATTCCCTCCCATGCGTTAGCTTTTGGAGTGGAAGCTTTTTTTATCCAATCGGAAGAAATAAGTTGCTGTCCTTTCCACGTTCCATTTTGCAAGCAAAGCTGAATCAATTTTAGCAAATCACGACTTTGGTATTCGCTTCCGCCTGCCGTATTGAGGGTTCCGGTCGGAGTATAATCGAGTTTATATTCTTTTATACCCAATGGGTCCAATAAGGTTTTTTTGAAAAAATCATCGACCTTGCCTCCAACAGCCGATTGAACTATTTCTGCTACCGCTGATGACCCAGCTGAACAGTAACTCATTGATCTGCCATAAGGTGAATCTTCTGGTTTTGGCCCAAAGGGATACGACTTTATGGGCAGGTTAACGAAAAACTGCGCCCAATCTTCTATGATGTACATGCGTTCTTCGTTTCCTCTAGAAAAACTATTGTTATCATCGCATTCAAGTATTGAACTCATGGTCAATAAGTCTTCTATAGTAATTGCTGATTTTCTAGGATCAGGATTTTGAACAGGCACCTTGTGCTTTAAATAATCAAAAATTTTGTCCTGTTCAGATTTGATAAACCCTTTGTCAATTGCGACACCTGTTAATAATGTTGCTATTGTTTTTGTAGCCGAGCGAGTATTGTGTTTTGACGTTTTGTCATTTCCACCATAGTATTTTTCAAAAATTAGTTTGCCGTCTTTGGCGATTAAAATGCTGGTAATAGCCTCATATTTGCCCGCTTTCACCGTTGAGTCCATTTTAGTAAACGAGTTATTGGAAATAAGATGGGTTTCTGAAAAGTCTATTTGAGCATTTATAGTATTCACTAGAAAAAACACAAAAAGCGGTATTGAATTGAATTTGATCATGACATAAGTTTATTGATGAATTCAAATTTAAGGTGACTAGTTCATGAAAAATAGAACCAAATTAACATAAGAGCTGTACTCTAAATACTTTTGGTGTCTTTCCGATGTAAGACTTGAAAGTTCTAGAAAAATGACTTTGATCCGCAAAACCACATAAATAGGCTATTTCGGTTAGAGATAATTTGGGATTCAGGAGAAGTGTCAAGGCACTTTTTATTTTTTGTTGCCGCATGTAATCTCCTAAAGTGACTGAGAAATACTTGGGAATTGTCCGCGAAAGATGTACTGGATGAACCCCCAATTCATCGGACAGCGACTGCAGACTAAGATTCTCATAATCATCAGCATGAAGGATTTCCTTTAAAGAAGGCACCCAAGAGGGAATCTTGGTGTAGTTGAATTCCTGTTCAGTTTGGGAAGTTTCGCAGAGTTGAAGTAGTAAAAGATCAATGGATATTTCTGAATAGTGGTCTTGGCATTTGAATTCGAAATAAATCTGGCCAAGAATATGGTGCATGGTTGGGTTTTCAATTATTTTACTTCCTTCCCAAATGTCGACATCCAACTTTTTTGTATTAAACCATTTTCTCTCGAATTCAATGTGAAATCCTCGGGCTAATGAACTTTCCTTTTGATTAAAATGCATCTCGTTCCAATTGTGGAACAATAAACTTCCAGAGGCGCAATCGGTCTTTCTTTTTTTATTGATGTCGTAGACGTTTCCTTGAAGCACATACATGAAGTAGGGGTTTTCATGATAGTGCCAGTCCGTTCGTTCGGTCAAATAATCGTATTCCGATAAAATAATTCCTTTACTGTCAAGCTCCAGTTTCTTTTCTCCGTAATATTTTCCTTTGGTTAGAATCTTCATGGTACGAACATTGAATTAGGAACCCCCTCATTTATGAGACAAGATTTCATGGCTTTTGTTACACTGGATTGAAACCCAAGGCAGCGAAACTTCATTAAGTAATGAAATAAAAAAGCTGCGTCTATGATTAATCGTAGACGCAGCTTTACATTTTTCCGACTATTTTATAATGTTCTCAAATACTCTGCAACCGCCCGAGTATCCTCTTCAGATAAATTCTGATTCAACATAATTGCGTTGTTGTACTCTTTAAGAAGTGCTTTTGCAATAGGGTCTTCTTTCAACATACCGTCTGGGTTGGCGATCATGTTCATGACCCACGCCGGACTTCTTCTTTCGTAGACACCCTTCAAGGCTGGCCCGATCATACGTTGTTCGGCCATATGACAAGCCGTACAAATCGCTTTGTATTTTGCTTCGCCTGCCGCTGCCATATCTGCGTCAATTTCCGAAGGAAACTCGATATCCTTATAAGGCCCGACCCCATCGTTATCCAAATCAACGGGCACACCTTCAGAAGTTGTTTCGGCTTTAACTTCTTTTTTTGCCCGGTTCATTTCAAAACCTTCTTTTTTCTCTTCTTTTTTTGATTCGCCACAGCTGATTATCAATCCGCCAACAGCCAGTACCACAAGTAATTTTTTCATTTAACCTTAATTTTAATGCTTTCTCAAAGACTCCGGAGATGCAGCATCCATTTTAAAAACACTACTAAGATAAGGAATACCAAAATCTAATCAACTTCATCGAAGAATTTTATCGCCCTTTTTTCCGAATAGGTTACATTATTACGACCAACGAAACCTACATGACCACCATATTTGGGGCTTTCTAGAAACAATTTATCATTTTGCAATGCTTCTTTCTCTGGATAGCATTCTGGACCAAAAAATGAATCATTCTTAGCATTGATTATTAAAGAGGGAATATTGATGTTCGGAAGAAACTGAAGACAACTGCACTTTGCATAATAGTCAACAGCATCCTTGAATCCATGTGCTCGGCTAGTGTAAATATCGTCGAAGTCTTTTAAAGTAATTACTTTTTTAATTTCATCTTCGGATATTTTATCCGGGAATCTTTTTTGTTTCTCCTTCAGCTTACCCACTAAGTTTTTCTTGAAGCGAATAGCGTATGGAAGGTTTTTGGGCTTTAAAAGTTCTTTACACGAACTATATAAATTACATGGAACAGAAATACCAACGAAAGCTTTAATTTCTTTCGGAACTGTTCTACCTTCTCCCAAATACTTCAAGCCAAGATTTCCACCTAGGCTGAATCCTTTGACATAGATTTTTGAATAGTCTTTGGTATCAAAAATATATTGAATAACGGCATCTAAATCTTCTGTAGCACCAGAATGATATGAACGAAATAAACGATTCTGTTCTCCACTGCAGCTTCTTAAATTAACAGCACAAACATCATATCTGTTCAGATTAAACTCTTTCGCACTTCCGGTAATATAAGCGCGTTGCGCATTGCCTTCAAGACCATGAAGAAGAATCACCACTTTTTTTGAAGGAACTTGCGAAAAACTCCAATCTAGATCCAAAAAGTCATCATCTGGCAAATTGATCCGCTCCCGTTTTTGCTCAAAATCCTTGATTTTTCGAATAATTCCAGCGTAAACAGTCGAAAAATGCCCGTTTTTGAACAAAAATGGTGGATTATACGAAGAAGGAATGATTGGCATTTCTAGTATTCTAATCGTGTGTCACCCTCAGGGCAGTCCAAGGGTTTAGGAACACAAATGTGCTTCTACTGCGCGCAGCATGACAGTATTACTTGGGATAGGTTTCCAACATTTTGTATTGCTCTTCAATCGCAGCTTTAAACTCTGATTTCAAAGATTCTACTAGTTTGGAAACAGGAACGGAATCATCAATCAGGGCAGAACCCTGACCGGCAGACCAGATGGTCTTCCATGCTTTTGCTTCTGTATCGAGTTCTTTTCCAAAATCGATTTTTCGGTCTTTCTTTAAATCCTCTTCGGTAAGTCCGGCAGCTTTTAGGCTTGCACCCAAGAAATTGGCATGTACCCCCGAAATTGCTGCTGTATAAACGACATCACTTGCCCCGGCATCAATGATCATTTTCTTGTATTCGTCCGGAGCCTTGGCTTCATCAGTATTGATAAAACGTGTACCCATATAAGCTAGGTCGGCTCCCATTTGCAAAGCAGAGGCAATATCCCTGCCAGTACTTATGCAACCTGAAAGGATGATGGTTTTATGAAAGAATTTTTTGATTTCGGCTACAAGCGTCATTGGGTTTATGGTGCCTGCGTGGCCACCGGCCCCTGCCGCAACAAGAATTAATCCATCGACCCCAGCTTCTTGAGCCTTTTCCGCGTGGCGTTTTTTAACGATATCATGAAAAACCAATCCGCCATAACTGTGAATGGCATCGACGACCATTGAAACAGCTCCTAAAGAAGTAATAATAATCGGCACTTGATGTTTGACACATAATTTAATATCCGCTTCCAATCTTGGATTCGTCGGATGCACGATTAAGTTCACTCCGAAAGGAGCTGCCTTTTTACCAGTTTCATCCTCGAACTTATGAAGTTCCGACTTTATTTCAACGAGCCACTCCTCAAAACCTTCACTGGTTCTTTGGTTCAAAGCTGGAAATGTACCTACAATTCCGTTTTTGCAGCATTCTACAACCAATTTGGGTCCTGAAATCAGGAACATAGGGGCGGCTATCGCAGGCAGTGAAAGTTCTTTGATAAAAGCAGGCTTTTGACTCATAAGGCTATAGTTTTGACTTTAAATTTATTCATTAATTCTAAGGAAACCGGTGTGCTTTTCCAAAACTATGGTATTTTTGCCACTCCTATGCATGCATAATAAAATAATCTGTTCACGATGTACTTAAAAGAATTTGAAATTCGGTGGAGTGATGTAGACGCCAATCGTCATTTGGCGAATTCGGCATATCTTAATTTTATGAGCCATACTCGAATGGCGTTCTTGTTTCAATTAGGGTTCGATCAAAAGGTGTTGGCCGAAAATCAAATCGGCCCAGTGGTCTTTCACGAGCATATGTATTATTTCAAAGAAATCTTTCCGGGCAAGCCCATTAGGGTTTCATTGGAGGTTGTTGGGATGAGTGAGGACGGTAAATTCTTTGAGTTCCATCACAATTTTTACGATTACAAAGGCAGAAATGTGGCGCATTGTGAAATGATGGGGGCTTGGATTAGCTTGCAATCAAGAAAACTCATAGGGTTGCCCGATCATTTACTGAAGACCTTTAAAGCGGTAGAGAAACCTGAAACGTTTCGACTTTTGACGAAGGAGGATACGCGGAGGTTTGCAAAAGTACCGAAGGATTTAGGATCATAAAGAACAGTCTTCCTAAAATCAAATAGATCGTATCCATACGCGCTATTGATTCGCAATTCTTTTAGAAATTTATAGGATAAGATATGCTAGTTCTGTGAATGTCAATTTGCAAAGCTACCTAGAGGCGTCCTTAATAGGACAAATGGATATTGCATCCGATTTATTCGATATTACACTTTTAAAAGATCATTTTGCACATCATCTGAACGTTACTCCAAACTATTATTCATTTCAGCTACTTATGTTCATAAATTAGAGGGATTAGTATTACTATTTTAGTTTAGGTTAATAAAAATGTCTAAATAAAGACAGTGTACTTTTAGATAAAGATTTCTAAATAATATGCAAACTAGCAATACATGTTTTTTAGAACTAATACATTTGGTTTGCGGTAAAGTCTTCACGACAATAAATCTTCCTTTACCTTCTGATTTAAACACCTTATGTTTGGCTCTTAAATCAAAAAACCGGCGAAAATTACCGGTTAATTTATTGATATAGGAAGAAAATTAGTATGTTATTGTTCCCGCCGCATTATGCGTCGCTACTCCAGAGTTGAATTCTCCATTGTCCATATCCATTCTACCTACTGCCCCATCAAAGCGACCGGTGCCACCAACTATGTCAAATCCTCCGGTATAGGTCCCTGAAGAATAGGTGCCATCAAGTATCGACTCTGGTGAAAAGACTATAAATACCTCTGAAGAGGTGTATATTTTATCCCCATTGGCGACAACCATAAAATCCTCACTTGTTTGGACAGCCTCCGATGCTGAGGTAAAATAAAAATTCGTAGTAGTGCCTTCACCGGTATATTTACCTCCATGTGATATGTTGCCAGAGAAACTATTTCCAACGAGGTCTCCATCTTCAAATCTGTCAACACCGACAAATGTATTTTTAATTGGTCGGGGCTTTTTAGCTTTTGCAGCCGTACTTGTAAGATCGGTTGGTTCTTCAATGCTGATAGATTCAGTGGAGCAGGAGATCACCGCTAACATAAATGTCGATAACAAGGCTAATTTTAAAATTGCCTTCATGCCAAACGTGCGCTTTGTTTTCATAATTAATGCTTTAAAGGTTATATAATGATTCAATTCGTTCTGTTAGTATAGTTGCCTTGAGGCTAATAATTGTGGAGGAACTTCACTAATAGTGAACCTATGCCGTAAGGGGGATTTAAATGATACAGGGGGAATAATAGAAATAAGGAGATTTATATCGAAAATGACTTCAATAACTGTATTAAAGATGATCGAATTGAAGGAGCGAATTAATTTTAAGGGACGAATAGGTGATTTTACTGTCCGAAAGTACCAAATTAATTATCAAAGGTTTCATAGTCAATACGATACAGCAAAAAGAACTTCCTTGCCCCAACAAAATCGGAATATCGCTTTTCTCACTTGCTATATTCATCTGAAAAACCTGAAATCACAACTTTAGAGATAGTACAAAACATTGTGTGTCAAGAATTGTTAGTTATACTAAATTGATTCCTTAATTGAAAGTAAAAATTATTCAGAAGTTTAGTATGCATCCCTTAAAACGAACCTGATAAATAATTGTATTCTTATAAAAAATCACCAAACCTTACATGCCTTAAATTCCAAAGTTTTATAAAAACCAGAATCAATAAGAAAACGAAAAGAAATCCACTAAAATTGGAAAATATCCATATATTTGGATAAATGCCAAATTTTGTGAAACGTTCGGGTACTGCGGATTTATTATTGCATAGGGGTGCAGTTCCCCCTTGGCTCTTCAATCGAATGAAGCAATTGACCTTGCCTATTGTGGAAGCGATTATCGAACAAAAAGGTAAAGCTGATTTCTTGGAACGGCTGTCCGACCCTTTTTGGTTTCAAAGCTTTGGTTCGGTCATTGGAATGGATTGGAATTCTTCGGGAGTGACCACAACGGTCTTGAATGTGCTCAAACAATCTATAAATCCAGTTTCAAAGCAATTAGGACTTTACGTGTGCGGCGGAAAAGGAAAAAGCTCAATGCGAACGCCTCATGAACTTGTAGAGGTAGGCAACAAAACTGGACTAGACGGAAACTATCTTTCGAAATGTAGCAAGCTCAGCGCCAAAGTAGATAATACCGCCTTACAAGATGGCTTCAATTTATATATTCATAGTTTCATAGTAAGTGATACGGGAAAATGGTCAGTCATTCAACAAGGCATGCACCATTCGAATGGCATGGCAAGAAGGTACCATTGGCATTCCGAAAACCTAAAGTCTTTCGTAGAAGAACCGCATACCGCCGTGTGTGGCGCGAATCAGGGGAATATTTTGAACTTGACCCATAAAATTGCGCTGCCAACCAAGGAAGGAATTTTAGAAATAGCGAAAGAACATCCTGATAAAATATTAAAAGAACTGCCCCATTTACTGGTGCCTGTTTATCATCACATTAAACCCAAAGATGTTGACATGAAACGCTTGGGAAGCATCTTATGGCTTGCTCAAGAAAATGAGACCGAACAATTTGAAGACCTTTTGTTGCTTCGGGGCCTAGGGCCAAGAACCTTGCAATCATTGACTTTGGTGAGTGAAATCATTCATGGAACTCCTTCTCGATTTTCCGATCCGGCACGTTTTGCCTTTGCCCATGGCGGAAAGGATGCCACTCCGTTCCCCGTGCCTACAAAGGTGTACGATGAAACCATAATTACTTTAAAGGATGCCGTTAACCGAGCAAAAATCGGAAATACCGACAAACTCAAAGCCGTAAAGAAATTGACCGATTTGGTGCGAAAGGCCGAAAAAGGTTTTACACCAAATACCAATTTTGAGGCCTTGGTCAAAAAGGAAAATGAAGAATCGTATAAATATGGAGGTCGAAGTATTTATGGTTTTGCCAAAGCTACTCAAAACAAGCAGTTGAGTTTATTTGGGTAAAAATTTCAATGGGTTTGTTTTATCCTTGAATTTGTGGCTTTGGTTTTCTGCTGGCCAAGTAAACGCCCAACAACACCAAAGATGCTGCCAAAATTTTTAGGGTGGTCAAACTGTCTTTTCCAGTGGCGGTGGCATAAAGTATCCCTATCAAAGGTTGTACATATACGAAAGCGCTTAAGGTTGAGGCTTTAAGTTGAGTTAAAGCAAATATATTGAAGAGGTAGGTGCAGAAAGTTGTGCCTACAACTACAAAAATGACACTCCAAATAGCTTCCGTAGGTAGGTTGGGGAAATCTATTTCCACGAGTTCTTGATATCCGAAAGGCAATACCAGAAAAATCCCTATCGTAAAAAGCCACTTCATAAATGTGAACGGATGGTACTTGTCGAGCAAGGGCCTTACAACGATCAAATAGGAGCCATAAAAAACGGAGTTCAGTAAAATCAAGAAATTTCCTAAAGGAATGTTGGGTGCATCTTGTCTGATTTCAGAACTGAATAGAATTAATCCGAGAGCCCCTAAAAGTCCAATTGTAATGCCAAAAATTTTTCGAGGTGAAATTCTTTCTTTAATAAAAACCGCGGAAAGGATTAGAACAATAATTGGCGTGGTGGTGACCAAAACAGCACTATTTATAGGTGTGGAAAGCGAGAGTCCTTTAAAGAAAACCAACATATTGATGCCTATACCCAATATGGCACAGATTAGCATGCGTAAATAGTCTCTTTTTTCTATTTTTTCTTTTGGCCCAAAAATTGAAATCAACCAGAACAATAAGGCTGCACCACCAACACGAAAAATTATGAACCCAAAGGGTTGCACATAATGGGGCATCACTCCCTTTGCAATAGTGTGGTTCAGGGCATAAATAGTGGTTGCCCCGATTGCGGCTAATATGGCTAATGTTCGCTTTGTCAAGAATGAATGGCCGCTTTGGCAGCTTCGACCACCTTTTTGCTGTTTCCAATAAATATTTGACCATCAATTAAAATTACCGGTCGTTTTAGAAACGTGTAATGCTCTAAAATTAGATTTTTGAAATCGGTTTCTGAAAGTTGTTTTTTGTTTAATCCCTTTTCTCGGTACAATCTGGCACGTTTGCTGAAGAGAGCTTCATAGCTTTTGGAAAGTTGATGCATCTCTTCGACCTGTCCAATGGTCATAGCTTCGGTCTTGATATCCTGTAATTCGAATCCGTCAAGTGGTTGTAACTCTTTGATGATGCGTTGGCAAGTGTCACAGGTGCTTAGGTGGTATATTTTTTTCATGTATATGTTCTTTATTTTCCGTTCCGAGAAAACGGAAATCATTTTTTTCACTATGTCGAGTTTCGGTGAGACTTACGTTGTGAAGGCTCTCGACTCCGCTTGAACTGATAGTCAGAGTATTTAATGCTAGGTACAAAGAAACCCATTTCCCTTATAATGTTCTACTTTTATCTCGCATTAAAATATATTGCATTTTGAAAAAGTTATTAGAAACCACACTACAGAGTCGTAAAATTCTTTATAACATTATAAAGAACACTCCGAAAGAGCAATTATTGAAAATTCCAGAAGGTTTTAGAAATAATATTTGGTGGAATATTGCCCATGTTATGGTAACGCAGCAACGGTTGGTTTATAAACTGAGTAATTTGCAAATGCACATTCCACAAGAGTTGGCAGAGAAGTTTCAAAAGGGAACCACCCCGGACGGCACCGCAACTGATGAAGAAATCAAAATGGTAAGTACCTTTCTTTTCTCAACCATCGAATGGACACAAGAAGATCTCGAAAAAGGACTTTTTCAAGAATTTAACGAATACACCACTAGCGCAAATGTGACCTTAAAAACTGTAGATGATGCGATGGTATTCAACCTATACCATGAAGGATTACATCTTGGTGTAGTTCTATCTCTCCAAAAAGTGTTAACGAAATAGCTTTAAGAACCAATTTTAGGTTTTAAAAATTTTTGAACCTCTTCATAAGGTAAGATCAATTCAATGGTGCCATCTGCGAAAGACGATACTTCATATTGATTGTAAAGTAATTTCATTCCCTTTTCCGTAAACCCAATATTTTCAGGTAAGTAGAAAGAGTCTTGTTCAAACATAAAACCTGTATAGTTGATGGGCTTATCTGATGGAATGTTTTCTTTCATTCTAAAATGACGTTCCGCCAAATCACGGAATGCAAGACTATCTTTGAATAAACGCCAATTTTCCAATTCCTCTCCTTTGATTTTATCGAAATTCAAGAATCGTTTAGAAGTATATCCATGTGCGCCTCCCGTGAAAATATAAGCGTCTAATGAAATGGTTAACAGTGCGGCATCTTCATAAGTAATTTCAGCATCGATTCTTGCCTCCCAAGGCGTAGACTCGTCTTCATATTTTTCCTGAAGTTCTGAAAAACCTGATTTAAAAGATTCGATTGCTGTTCCAATATCAGAGACTTCTAGCGCTTCATCAAAATGTAACAAAGCAATAACTTCTTCCCGCAGCGCAGTATTTACTGATCGGGCGATTCTGGTTTCTTCGATTGCCTTTGGTAGGTTTATGGCTATCTTAGGGCAATCGGCACATTGCTCACCTTGAATTGATAAAGGAGCGAAAGTAAGGTTTTGTTCATCTTGACAACCAATGAGCAGAAAAAACAGTAAAAAAAAGCAATTTGAAAGTCTCATTAACGCATTGATGATTGGGGTCTGATTGTATGCTTTCAAAGATAACGATACATTTGTATTAATAATTATAGATAATGAGCGAAAAGAAACTAAAATTCAATAGTAAGACCATTCACGGAGGTCAACAACCGGATAAGGCCTATGGTGCCGTTATGCCTCCTATTTACCAGACATCGACCTATGCGCAGACCACACCTGGCGGGCATCAGGGGTATGAATATTCTAGAAGTGCCAACCCAACAAGAACGGCTTTAGAGAATTCTCTGGCCAGTATTGAAAACGGAAAGTACGGTTTGGCTTTTGCGAGCGGTCTAGCCGCAATTGACGCAGTGATAAAACTATTGAACCCCGGTGATGAAGTAGTGTCCACGAACGATTTATATGGCGGTAGCTACCGCTTGTTCAAACAAGTCTTTGAAAAATTCGGTATCAAGTTTCAATTTATCGGGATGCAAAATGCTGCTAAAATTGAAGATTACATTACGAATAAAACGAGATTGATCTGGGTGGAGACCCCTACCAATCCTATGATGAATGTTATCGATATCAAATTGGTTTCGGCTATGGCAAAGAAGCACAAAATATTATTGGCCGTTGACAACACATTTGCGACTCCTTATTTACAAATACCATTGGACTTAGGCGCAGATATAGTGATGCATTCTGCTACGAAATACCTTGGGGGGCATAGTGATGTGGTGGTGGGAGCTCTGGTTGTCAACGATAAAGATCTTGCTGATAAATTGTATTTCATTCAAAATGCCAGCGGTGCGGTCTGTGGGCCAATGGATAGTTTTCTAACGCTTCGCGGAATCAAAACACTTCATGTACGAATGCAACGCCATTGTGAAAATGGTAGGGCAATAGCAGAATACTTGGCGAACCATCCTAAAATAGAGAAAGTGTATTGGCCAGGTTTTGAAGACCATCCGAACCACGATATTGCCAAAAGTCAAATGAGTGATTTTGGAGGTATGATTTCTTTTATTCCAAAAGGAAGCAGTTACGAAAATGCCATAAAGATTGTTGAAAAACTTCAAGTATTTACCCTGGCGGAATCATTGGGTGGAGTAGAAAGTTTGGCTGGTCATCCCGCTAGTATGACCCATGCTAGTATTCCTAAAGAGGAACGCGAAAAAAGCGGGGTTGTCGATTCATTGATTCGGTTGAGCGTAGGTATTGAAGATGCTGACGATTTGATTGACGATCTGAATCAGGCCATCGGATAAAAAATTTACGATATTTCTAAAATAATAGATGGTAAATTATAATAATAACATAATTTTGGCACTATATTTTAAATTCAATAAAATTCAACCTATTACTTAAGATTTTATGGACGCAAAAATGCAAGCAAAAATCGATGGATTTATGGAAGAAGTCAAGATCAGAAATGGTCATGAACCTGAATTCATCCAAGCGGTACAAGAGGTAGCGGAAACCGTTATCCCTTATATCGCCAGAAAAAAAATATACAGCGGTAAAAACATTCTTTTACGAATGGTAGAACCGGAGCGATTGATTTCGTTTCGCGTTTCATGGGTCGATGATAATGGTGAAATTCATGTGAACCGTGGGTATCGAATTCAAATGAACTCGGCTATCGGACCTTATAAAGGCGGATTGCGTTTTCACCCATCGGTAAATGCCAGTATTTTGAAGTTCTTGGCTTTTGAACAAGTATTCAAGAACAGCTTGACCACACTTCCTATGGGAGGAGGAAAAGGTGGCTCCGATTTCGACCCAAAGGGAAAATCCGATGACGAAGTGATGCGTTTTTGCCATGCTTTTATGAGCGAATTATGTCGTCATATTGGTCCGAATACTGATGTGCCAGCTGGCGATATCGGAGTAGGTTCACGAGAAATCGGTTTCCTTTTCGGAATGTACAAGAAAATGCGGAATGAATTTACGGGTGTGCTTACGGGTAAAGGTCTCTCTTGGGGTGGGTCAAAGATTAGGCCCGAAGCCACCGGATACGGAACGGTATATTTTGCACAAAGCATGTTGAAAACAAAAGGTGAAGACTTTGAAGGTAAGACCGTTGTGATTTCTGGTTCTGGCAACGTCGCACAATTTGCAGCCGAAAAGGTACTTCACTTGGGCGGTAAAGTAGTGACACTTTCTGATTCAGGAGGATACATTTATGATGAGGAAGGTATTGACAAGAAAAAGTTGGCCTATGTCATGGATTTGAAAAATAATAAGAGAGGACGTATCTCAGAATATGCAAAAAAGTACAAATCAGCAAAATTTTCAAAAGATGGCAAAGTTTGGGATGTCAAATGTGACATTGCCTTACCATGTGCCACTCAAAACGAACTGGATGGTAAAAGTGCAAAGACGCTAATAAAGAATAAATGTATGTGCGTTGCCGAAGGAGCTAATATGCCTTCAACTCCGGAAGCGATACACGAGTTTCAAAACGCTCAGATTTTGTTCGCTCCAGGAAAGGCCTCCAACGCCGGAGGTGTAGCTACCTCAGGTCTCGAAATGTCGCAGAACTCATTGCGCATTAGCTGGACTCGTGAAGAAGTCGATGAAAGATTGAAAGATATCATGGAAGATATTCATGACTCCTGTATTGAATACGGTAAAGATAAAGATGGTTATTGCAATTACGTAAAAGGCGCGAATATCGCGGGTTTTGTAAAAGTTGCCGATGCGATGTTGGCTCAGGGAGTTATTTAAAGTAAGAGATACAAAATTAGAGGTGCGAAGTAATAAAAAATACTTCGCACTTTTTGTTTTAACTTTTTAATTCAAAGGACGAATTATTTTAAGTTGTTTTTAGGGCTAGAATTATTCATGTTGTGAATGATATATCTTGTTTACAAGGTAAAGGAAACCTTGAAATTCAAAAAAGAAAATCATTCAAGAATTACTTAACTTATCAAAATACATCTTGGGATATTGATTTTTACCGCCATTGCGTTAACGCTTATTTTTCAAGAAACTTTGTAAGCTCCCATTTTCGATAGTCATACTCCGAATTTAGTACTTCAAACCTCGTACCTTCTACCTCGTACTTCTAATTTCGTATTATTAAAAGTTATCTTTGCATCAAACTTTAACCGACCGATGCAAGTAACTACCAAAGCCATCATACTTACCTCTCTGAAATACGGCGATACCAGTCTTATTGTAAAGGCGTATACGGTTTCCGATGGTTTGAAGTCCTATCTGTTAAAAGGAGTTTTAGCATCTAAAAAAGGTAAATTGAAAACGGCTTATTTTCAACCTTTGGCTCAATTGGAAATTGTTGCGAATCATAAGAACAAAGGCACTTTAGAAATAATCAAAGAAGCTAAGGTAAACTACCACTACCAAACACTGCACACGGATATTTCTAAAAATGCAATGACTTTGTTTTTGGCGGAAGTGTTGGGCAATAGCGTTCGTGAAGAAGAAAAAAATGAGGGACTTTACGAGTTTTTAGAGGCTTCCTTGCAATGGTTTGATTCGCATGATTCGATTGCTAATTTTCACGTTTATTTTTTAATTCGATTGACCAAATATTTTGGTTTTTATCCAGATACGAACGGAATAAAAGCAACCCACTTTGATTTGCAAGAGGGAGAGTTTACGAACACGCCATCGATGAACCCTATTCTCACAGGTAGAAACCTTTCTTTTTTTAAAAGCTTCTTAGGCATAAATTTTGATGAGGTACAAGACGTCAAAATGAACAAAACCAATCGACAAGAGCTACTGAAATCAATTGTGTTGTACTACGAGTTACATCTACAAGGTTTTAGAAAGCCCAAGTCACTGGCCGTTTTAAATGAAGTTTTCAGTTAATATGCGGTATCCTTTACTTACGTTCTTCCTTTTATTATGTCTAGCGGTTTCCGCCCAGGAAATCACTATTCTTGATATGGATACAAAAGAGCCCATAATCAATGTCGCTGTCTATAACCTAGACAAATCGAAAACTGCTTTGTCTGATTTCAATGGCAGGTGCGATCTTTCCATTTTTGATAGAAACGAACGTATTACCTTTAAGCATATCAGTTACGAAATCAGGAAATCTACAAAAAATCAAATCCAAAAACTGCGGCGTCGAATTTACCTGACCTTAAGAGCCGAGCAATTGGACGAAGTGGTCATGTCAGTCAGCAAATGGGAACAACAGAAAAAAGATATTCCCAACAAAATCGTATCGATTGATGCTCGCGAAATAGCTTTTGTCAGTCCCCAAACTTCCGCTGACCTTTTGCAGAACAGCGGAAAAGTATTCGTTCAGAAAAGTCAATTGGGGGGTGGAAGTCCAATGATACGAGGTTTTGCTACAAATCGCTTGCTACTTTCTGTTGATGGTGTCCGTATGAACAACGCCATTTTCAGGGGAGGAAATGTGCAGAACGTCATTTCTATCGATCCGTTCAATATCAAGAATACAGAAGTTATTTTCGGTCCGGGCTCTGTAATTTATGGAAGTGATGCCATTGGAGGTGTGATGAATTTCTACACCAAAAAACCTGAATTCTCAAATGTGGATAGCTTGATGGTTACAGGAAATGCAGACTATCGTTTTGCTTCCGCCAACATGGAAAATACCCTTCACTTTGACGTCAACCTAGGAAAGAGAAAATGGTCTTTTTTGACCAGTGCTTCCTACAATAATTTTGGCGACCTAACCATGGGCAAAAATGGTCCAGAGACCTATTTACGCGACAATTTGGTAATCAGAAGAAACGGGGTCGATGAATTGGTACCGAATTCAAATCCTAAAGAGCAAAATCCGACGAGATACAGTCAAATTAATCTCTTACAAAAGGTAGCTTTTAAGCCAAATAATATATGGCAGTATGATTTAGGACTCCATTATTCGGAGACATCCGACTATTCTCGATATGATCGACTGATACGTCCGAACTCAACAGATGATGGGTTGCATTTTGCCGAATGGTTCTATGGTCCTCAAAAATGGTTCATGGCGAATATGCAAGTCAATAAAAAAGGAAAAGGAAAATTTTATGACGGCGTAAAGCTTACGACTGCATACCAACATTTTGAGGAAAGCAGAAATGAAAGGGGTTTTCAAGATCAAACTCGGTTTACAACAAAAGAAAAGGTTAATGCCCTTTCTATTAACCTTGATTTTGAGAATAAAAAAATAGGGAATCTGAGATTGTACTATGGAGGTGAGTTTATAATCAACAAAATTGGCTCTCAAGGCGGTCAGCAAGACATCGAAACCAAAACGATTGCTAATGCAGCTAGTCGATACCCAGATGGCTCTACTTGGCAGACCCTGGCGGGTTATATTAACGGAGAGTACAAAGTAAGACCGAACTTAACCCTTTTATCCGGCATGCGCTACAGCCATGTTTGGATTGATGCGATTTTTGATAAAACTTTTTATCCCTTTTCTTTTGACGATGCCAATCTAAACAATGGAGCATTGACGGGCAGTTTAGGATTAAGTTGGTTTCCGAAAGCCGATTTGCAAATTACTTGGAACGGTTCTACGGGTTTTAGAGCACCAAATATTGATGATGTAGGTAAGATTTTTGATTCAGAGCCTGGTTCAGTGGTTGTTCCTAATCCTGATTTAGAACCAGAATATGCCTATAATGTCGAATTGGGCATTAACAAAAACTTTGACGATAAGGTCGTATTGAAAGGAGCAACTTTTTACACCTATTTGGTAGATGCTTTGGTAAGGCGAGATTTTCAGTTTAACGGTCAGTCGGAAATTGAGTACAACGGAGAATTAAGTAACGTTCAGGCCATACAGAATGCGGCCAAAGCCTATGTTTATGGATTCGAATTTGGAATAGAAGCTTTTCTGAACGATAACTTCTCGGTGAGTTCGAACCTTACATTGACCCAAGGTATTGAAGAAGAAGATGATGGAACCGATTCTCCGGGAAGACATGTAGCCCCAACCTTTGGGGATTTGCATTTGATATGGAAAAATCAAAAGCTTAAGACCGATTTGTTTTTAAACTATAATGGTGAAATTCCATTTAATGATTTGGCCAATTCGGAAAGGAGTAAGGCATATATTTATGCTGTGGACGTTAATGGTGATCCCTTTTCGCCATCATGGTATACCCTGAATCTTCGTTCACAATATACGATCTCGAATGCTTTGAAGACTACCATGAGCATTGAGAATATTACAAATCAGCGTTATCGTACCTATTCTTCGGGTATTGCGGCACCTGGTATCAATCTCATTCTTGGATTGGGATATCGATTTTAGAGTTTGTTTTGAAAAGTGTGACGGGAGTCTAGGCACAAAAAAACCCCAACGTTTCCGTCGGGGTTATTCTTTTTCGTGAATGATTTATTAGTTTTTCACCTTCTCTTTCACGTCTTCAACACCTTCCTTTGCTTTGTCAGCAGCTTTATTTGCGGCGTCCTTAACGTCATTGCCTACTTCTTTTGCTTTGTCAGCGGCGTCATTGCCAGCATCTTTAACCGCATCAACGGCATCAGAACCAGCTTCCTTAGCAGAATCGACCGCATCACCTGCAGCATCCATAGCGCCTTCAGCGGCATCGCCTATTGCTTCACCTGCATCTTCCGCAGCATCCATTGCACCTTCAGCAGCATCACCCATAGCTTCACCTGCATCTTCTGCAGCATCAGCAGCAGCTTCAGTAGCATCTTTTGCTTTATCGGCAGCTTCTCTACATGATACAAATGATGCTGAAAGAGCTACCATTAAAATCGAACTTAAAATTACTTTTTTCATTTTTTTAGTTTTAGTGTTTGTTTTACTTAACCGCAAAGATATACGGATAGATTCAGTTTTTGGATGCCAATTGTTAACATTTGGAAGCAAACAATTAACATTGTGCCGCAAAAGCAGTCATTCTTGAACCATTTAATTCACATGAAATCTTCTGGATTACCTCATAATCATAGCTTTAATATGAATCAAAATTCATAATTTTGCAGCCTTAATTTAAGGTGATAAACTCGTAACATGAAGTTCGCAGAATATAAAGGATTGGATTTACCTAAGGTAGCAGAAGAAATTCTACAGTACTGGAAGGCAAATGCCATTTTTGAAAAAAGCGTGTCTTCTCGTGAGGGTCAAGAAAGTTATGTATTTTATGAAGGCCCCCCATCGGCCAATGGTATGCCCGGCATCCATCATGTAATGGCACGTACCATAAAGGACATTTTTCCAAGGTACAAGACCATGAAAGGTTTTCAAGTAAAACGAAAAGCGGGTTGGGATACTCACGGATTACCTATTGAATTGGGTGTCGAGAAAGAATTGGGAATCACCAAAGAGGATATTGGCACGAAAATATCCGTTGAGGAATATAATGCAGCTTGTAAGAAGGCGGTCATGCGCTACACTGATGTTTGGAACAATATGACCGAACAAGTTGGATATTGGGTAGACATGGACGATCCATATATTACGTACAAGTCCAAATACATGGAAACCGTGTGGTGGCTGCTCAAACAGATTTATGATAAAGGACTGATTTATAAGGGGTACACTATTCAACCTTACTCACCAAAGGCCGGAACCGGGCTCAGTTCGCATGAATTGAATCAACCGGGCACGTATCAAGATGTTACCGACACCTCAGTTACGGCACAGTTTAAGGCCATCGATAGCACTCTCCCCGATTTTCTACAAAATGAGGGAACCGTATACTTCTTGGCTTGGACTACAACACCATGGACACTTCCTTCGAATACGGCTTTGACTGTTGGAGCGAAAATAGATTACGTGTTAGTTGAGACCTATAACCAGTACACTTTTGAACCAATGAACGTAGTTTTGGCAAAGAACTTGGTCGGAAAGCAATTTGCAGGTAAATTCTATGAAGTGGAAAATAAGCCTGAATTGTTGGAGTACGCTTCGGGAGATAAAAAGATTCCATTTTATATTGTTAAGGAATTTGTTGGCAGTGATTTGGTGGGTATCAAATACGAACAACTAATCGATTACGCCAAACCCTATCAAAATCCTGAAAATGCGTTTCGTGTAATTTTAGGAGATTTTGTGACCACTGAAGATGGTACGGGAATTGTACATACCGCCCCCACATTTGGGGCTGATGATGCATTAGTGGCAAAACAGGCCGTTCCTGAAGTACCGCCTTTATTGGTTTTGGATGAAAATGGTAATCCCGTTCCGTTGGTGGATTTACAAGGGAAATTTCGTCCTGAATTAAAAGAATGGGGTGGAAAATATGTAAAGAACGAATATTACGAGGACGGTGAGGCCCCTGAACGCTCTATCGATGTTGAGATTGCTATAAAACTAAAAGAAGAGAACAAGGCATTTAAAGTTGAAAAATACGTACACAGTTACCCGAATTGTTGGCGTACCGATAAGCCCATACTGTATTATCCATTGGATTCTTGGTTCATCAAGATTACCGATGTTAAAGACAGAATGTTCAAGTTGAACGAAACCATAAACTGGAAACCGAAATCAACAGGCGAAGGTAGGTTCGGCAATTGGTTGGCCAATGCGAACGATTGGAATCTTTCCCGTTCCCGCTATTGGGGTATTCCATTACCGATTTGGCGAACCGAAGATGGTACCGAACAGCTGATAATCGGTTCGGTCGAAGAACTAAAGGCTGAAATGCAGAAAGCAATTTCAGCGGGAGTTCTTGAAAAAGATATTTTCGAAGATTTCGTGGTGGGCGATATGTCTGAAGCGAACTACGATAAAATTGACTTACATAAGAATATCGTAGATCAAATAACTTTGGTGTCTCCATCTGGAAAACCAATGAAGCGAGAAGCTGACCTAATCGATGTTTGGTTCGATAGCGGGTCTATGCCTTATGCGCAATGGCATTATCCTTTTGAAAATGCTGATTTAGTGGATAAGGGTGAGACTTTTCCCGCTGATTTTATAGCCGAAGGAGTTGATCAGACACGCGGTTGGTTCTATACCTTGCATGCTATTGCCACAATGGTTTTTGATTCGGTGGCCTACAAAAATGTAGTTTCCAATGGGCTTATTCTGGACAAAGAAGGTAAAAAGATGTCCAAACGTTTAGGCAATGCCGCAGATCCTTTCGAAACCATGGATGCTCATGGAGCGGATGCCACGCGTTGGTATATGATTTCAAATGCAAATCCTTGGGATAACTTGAAATTCGATATCGACGGCATCGTTGAGGTAAAGCGAAAGTTTTTCGGTACGCTCTATAATACCTATTCTTTTTTCGCCTTGTACACAAATATCGATGAGTTCAAGTATTCGGAATCTGAAGTTCCTTTGAAAGAACGCCCTGAAATCGACCGGTGGATCCTATCGGAACTTCATTCCTTGATCAAAATAGTTGATGAGGCTTATGCCGACTACGAACCCACAAAGGCGACCCGTGCTATTTCAGAATATGTTCAAGAGAATTTGAGCAACTGGTACGTACGTTTAAGCAGAAGGCGTTTTTGGAAAGGTGATTATCAGCAAGATAAAATATCCGCATACCAAACCCTGTATACCTGCTTGGTTACGGTAGCTAAACTTTCAGCACCTGTGGCGCCTTTTTTTATGGATAGGCTTTACAAAGATTTAACAAATACAACTCAAAAGGAAATATTTGAAAGTGTACATTTGGCAGATTTCCCCCAGTATGATGCTTCGCTTGTAGACTCAGAGTTAGAAAATAAGATGCAAAAGGCGCAAACAATTTCGTCTTTGGTACTTTCTATTCGTCAGAAGGAAAAAATAAAGGTGCGACAACCTTTGCAGAAAATTATGATTCCTGTTTTAGATGAGAAACAGAAACAAGAAATAGAAGCAGTTTCCGATTTAATAAAGTCGGAAGTCAATGTTAAGGAGATTCAACTTTTAGACGATGCGTCAGGTATTTTAGTCAAACAAATCAAGCCGAATTTCAAGGTTTTAGGCCCAAAATTCGGTAAGGATATGAAGTTGGTAACAGCTGCGGTTGCCCAATTAGGACAGGAAGACATCCAAAAAATTGAACAGGAGGGCGAAATATCCCTTGAAATTGAAAATAAAACCATTAAATTACAGTTACAAGATGTAGAGGTAACCTCTCAAGATATTGAAGGTTGGCTGGTGGCTACTTCTGGATCTTTAACCGTGGCATTGGATGTCACTATTAATGAGGATCTTAAAAAAGAGGGAATCGCTAGAGAATTGGTGAATCGAATCCAGAATATGAGAAAAGATTCCGGGTTTGAAGTAACCGATAGAATAGACGTCAAGATATTAAAAGATGGTCTCGTTGAAAAAGCGGTAGAGAGTAACATAGACTACATTAAAACGGAGACTTTGACGGCTGAGCTACATTTCGAAGAAAAATTAGACGTTGGCACAAGCATAGCCTTCGATGAAATAAATACAAAATTGTTTATCGTAAAACACTAATAACATGGCACAAGATTTAAAAGTTAGATATTCAGATAAAGATTTGGCCGAGTTCAAAACATTGATTGAACAAAAAATCGAAAAGGCCAAGAGTCATTTAGATTTGTTGAAGAGTTCTTATATGAATGACGGCAATAACGGAACAGATGATACTTCACCTACGTTCAAGGCCTTTGAAGAGGGGTCACAAACAATGAGCAAAGAGGCGAACACACAGTTGGCGATTCGCCAAGAAAAATTTATTCGCGATTTGAAAAACGCTTTGTTACGAATCGAGAATAAAACTTACGGTATTTGTCGTGTTACCGGAAAGCTTATCAATAAAGAGCGCTTGAAACTAGTGCCTCATGCCACGCTAAGTATTGAGGCCAAAAACATGCAAAAATAAATAAGAACGTCCGCCAATCGGCGGACGTTCTTATTTTAAAAAAAATGAAAAGCGCTTTCCTTTTTTTGGGACTTCTATTTGGTCTTCAATCAGCACATACCCAAAAGTTGATAAGAAAGTCATTGGTCGATCAAAAAATTTCACATATACAGGTAGATGCCAAGAACTGTTTTGAGCTTGATTTGTCAACTAGTGAGGGCGATGAATTGCTAGTTGAAGCACAAATTGATGGCGAATATGAAAAAGACCTATTACTTCAGATTTTGGAAGAAGGTTCGACAATCAAAATAAGTGCGGGTTTTCAACCCAACTTCGTAAACCCGAATGATAAGTTAAGCGCACACAAAGTTGTTTCCATTGCATTGAATATCGTAGTTCCTGCACAAAAAAATATTCATGTTTTTGGTTCAAATTGTAATGTCGTGGTAACAGGCACCTATGATTTTTTAAAGGTGAGTTTGAACGATGGCCGATGTGACCTGAAAAACACCCGTGGAACTGTTGAAGTGATTACCCAGAGTGGTCATATTTCAGCAATTTATAATGACGTGGTTGTGCGTGCAATTAGTAAGTATGGTAAGGTAAGAGGGAAGTCCCCTAAAAATGGAAACGGCCACTATAGTTTGAGTACGGTGACTGGCGATATCCATCTAAGAAGAGTCGAATAATATGTCTATTTTTGGCGCATCAATAATTTAAAGAATGAGTTTGAAGAAGTCGCTGTTGTTGATTGCGGTTATATTGATTATAGATCAGTGGAGCAAAATTTACATAAAAACCCATTTTCACTATCAAGAATCGGTAGAAGTTTTTAGTTGGTTCAAGATTTTATTTATCGAAAATTCTGGGGCAGCTTGGGGTGCTAAATTAAGCGACTTTTTACCAATTTCTGAATCGTCGGGAAAGTTGATATTAACGATCTTTAGATTGTTCGCCGTTGTGGGTATCGGGTATTGGCTTTATGACACTATTCGAAAAAGATCTCCTAAAACGCTAATTTTGGCGGTTTCTTTGATTTTTGCTGGGGCATTGGGCAATATTTTAGATTCTGTGTTCTACGGCATTATTTTTAATGAAAGTTCTGGTCGCGAAGTTGCTACGCTATTTTCTGATGAACCTTATGGCGGCCTGTTTTATGGAAGAGTGGTCGATATGCTTCATTTTCCTATGATCGATACCGTATGGCCTGATTGGGTACCTTATTTTGGAGGAAAGTCTTTCAGTTTTTTTGATCCGGTTTTCAATATTGCAGATACCGCGATAAGTACTGGTGTTGGCATATTATTGGTGTTCAATAAGAAGGCTTTTCCAAAGAAGGAAGAAGAGTCAGGTATATTGGAAGAAAATCAGGTGTTCGAGAACGAGTAGATTTTATTGGGGGTAACGCAATAATTCAGAGGAACATCATTCTCATTGACATCACTAATTTCCGCCTCGGAGTCAAATAAAGAAAGTCCTACTTTAATAACGCTCTTTTTGCATTTGCTGAGAAAATTATCATAAAACCCTTTTCCGTAGCCAACACGGTTTCCCTTTTTATCAAAAGCCAAAAGAGGTACAAATACCACATCAATTTTTTCTTCTTGAATTTCGATACCGTCCACCGGTTCGGGAACTCCCCAATTACTTATTGCCAGTTTAGTTGTATCGGTTAATAAATAATGTTTGAGTAGATTTTTACCTGATACTTTTGGGAGAACGATATTTTTGTCTTTACCATGTAAAACTGAAAGTATAAAAGAAGTGTCGACTTCTTTCTTTTCGGGAATTGCCAAAAAGAGATGATAGAATTCTCCACCCCAAATAGGTAGTTCAAGAATTTTATTAGCTATGGTTAAACTGGAATGTAATAATGACTGAGGAGATAGTTCTTTTCTTAAAACAGAATGTTTTACACGTAAATCTTTTTTCAACATAGAGCGTCGTTTGCATTTACGGTAAGGAAAGTGGGTAATCTTATGAATTAATCTTTAATGGCAACGGTGTAATATACTTTGCAAAAAAGCATTAAGATTAGATATGTTCCGAGGGTTATAAAATACGTGTCCATGTTTGGTTGATTTTGATGGTTAAATATATGTAAAAATCTACTTCAAAATCCTATGAAGTGTTCTTTTTTATCGATGAAATGCACATTTTAACAAATATGGTAATCGAAAATATGATATCGGTTAATTTGAAGAATTACTCAAACCAAAGCAAATATTTGATACACAGTTGATTAGAATTTGATATGCCTTCCGGCAACTTCTTGAACCAATTAAAGCCAAATGTTAATTTTTTCTTTTGTACTCCAACAAATAACACTTTTTATCTTTAGGTGTATTCTTACAGATGGAAAACCTAACAAAAAAATCGGCTTTACCGAGAGCATTTGGTTTCGTAAAAATCGACGGTATCCGACGTTAAATAAAAAGAAAATCCAATGCGGTTTTATAAAAACATAGTAATTTAACCCTGTCTTGTAAAAGTGAACGCTACACGAGTTCAATAACTACCTATACTAAAAATGCCCCAAGTACCAATCGAAATACAATTGAGTTCTTTGCCAAATAATCCAGGAGTCTATCAATTTTATGATGGTGAAAACAAGATTTTATATGTAGGTAAAGCGAAAAATTTAAAGAAAAGAGTATCCTCATATTTTATGAAGAACCATGAGTACGGTAAAACCCGTGTCATGGTCAAAAAAATAAGTCGAATTGACCATATAGTTGTACCTACGGAATCTGATGCGCTACTTCTAGAAAACAATCTTATCAAAAAGTATCGTCCAAGATATAACGTGCTCCTGAAAGATGATAAGTCGTATCCATGGATATGTATTAAAAATGAACGTTTCCCAAGAATATTTCCAACCCGCAAGTTGATAAAAGACGGTTCTGAGTATTATGGGCCCTATACCAGCATGAAAACCGTTCGCACTTTGCTCGATTTGATTAAAAGTGTGTATCCGTTGCGAACCTGCAATTATGATTTATCCCAAGAAAAAATAAATTCAGGCAAATACAAAGTGTGTTTAGAATACCATTTGGGCAATTGCAAAGGCCCTTGTGAAGGTCTACAGAGTTTAGAGGAGTACAACCAACAAATTGTTGATATTCGTGAAATCATCAAAGGAAACTTTAAGTCATCACTACATTATTTTAAGGGTCAGATGAAAGCTCTGGCCAAAGAAATGAAGTTTGAAGAAGCGCAACGGATAAAGGATAAAATCGATGTCTTAGAGAACTATCAAGTGAAATCTACCATCGTTAATCCTAAAATCAACAACGTTGATGTATTCTCCATTGTTTCCGATGAGGCCTTTGCTTATGTCAATTTTCTTCAACTTTCACATGGTTCCATCGTTCGCTCACATACAATGGAAATCAAAAAGAAGTTGGCGGAAGAAGATAAAGATTTACTTCAGTTGGCTATTGTAGAAATTAGAGAAAGATTCAAGTCGGAATCGAAAGAGTTGTACCTTCCCTTCAAGGTAATAGTTGAACCTCATTTAAAAGTAAGAATTCCAAAATTAGGCGACAAAAAGAAGCTCGTGGAGCTTTCCGAACGGAATGCAAAATTCTTCCGTCAAGAACGATTTAAACAGATTTCGATTATCGACCCAGATAGGCATGCCAATCGCATTATGGCCCAAATGAAAAAAGACATTCGTCTATCCGAAGAACCTAGGTATATTGAATGTTTTGACAACAGTAATATTCAAGGAAGTAACCCAGTGGCTGCGTGTGTTGTATTCAGAGATGGCAAGCCTTCAAAAAAGGAGTACCGTCACTACAATATAAAAACGGTTGACGGTCCTGATGATTTTGCTTCTATGGAGGAAGTGGTTTTCAGGCGTTACAAAAGACTTTTGGAAGAGAAGCAACCTTTACCACAATTGATTGTCATTGATGGGGGCAAGGGCCAATTATCCTCGGCATTGAAAAGTTTGAATGAACTAGGTCTAAGAGGAAAAATTGCGATTGTAGGAATCGCCAAACGATTAGAGGAGATTTATTTTCCCGAAGACCCAATTCCGTTGTATCTGGATAAAAAGTCGGAGAGCCTTAAAATTATCCAGCAGTTAAGAAATGAGGCGCATCGCTTTGGAATAACCTTCCATAGAAATAAACGAAGTAAAGCGGCGATTAATTCTGAACTGGAGAATATTGAGGGAGTTGGCGAAAAAACCGCTCAAGACCTTTTAAAGACCTTTAAGTCTGTCAAAAGAGTTAAAGAGGCTTCAATTGAAAATCTAGCTCAAACCGTTGGAATGGCAAAAGCGAAAAAAATTTATGAAACATTTCACTAGAACTTGTGTCTAATAGAAAAATGCGAAAAATTGTTTTTTTATCGGTTTTGTTTATCATGGTGTTTTCACCTGCGCAAGAGGTGGTTAATGGCAATGGTCTAAATGTTGGTCTCGTATTGAGTGGTGGAGGTGCAAAGGGTTTGGCGCACATAGGTGCTTTAAAGGTAATCGAAGAGGCCGGAGTGGAAATCGATTTTATAGGCGGCACCAGTATGGGGGCCATAATTGGTGCCTTATATGCTTCCGGATATTCAGCAACAGAGCTTGATTCAATTTTTAGAAAGACAGATTTGAACGTTCTGATTCAAGACAATTTACCTAGAAGTGCAAAAACGTTTTATGAGAAAGAAGATTCAGAAAGGTATGCAGTTACCCTACCGTTCGATAAATTCAAAATCTCCGTGCCACCTGCATATTCCGGCGGGCAAAATATTTACAATGAGCTGGTCAGGCTGTTGTATCATGTAAAAGACGTGAAAGATTTTAATAAGTTGCCAATTCCCTTTGTTTGTATTGCTACAAACGCAGAAACCGGAGAAGAGGTGGTTCTGAATAAAGGGTATCTGCCGGAAGCTATTATGGCTAGCGGAACACTACCCTCGCTATTCGAACCAGCAACAATTGGTGGCAAAGTTTTGATAGACGGGGGAGTAGTGAACAATTATCCTTTAGAAAAGGTGTACGAGATGGGCGCTGATGTCGTCATCGGTGTAGACGTTCAGCATGGTCTTTCAAATCGGGAGGCACTTTCATCGGCTACGGAAATTCTCTTACAGATCAATAAGTTCAGATCGGTTGCGGATATGGAGGAAAAGGCAAGAAAAACAGATATTTATATAAAACCGAATATGGAGGATTATACCGTTTTGGACTTTGATCAGCGAAACACTATCATCCGTTTGGGCGAAGAGTCTGCAAGAAAGGTTTATGATGAGTTGAAGTCACTTTCAAAATATCAGAAAAAGGAAGAAATTGAACGAAAGTCAATCAAACCTAATGAGGAAATTGTTGTGAACCGATTAGTCATTTCAGGTACGAACGAGAATTATTCACGCGGCTATATCAAAGGAAAACTAAGATTTAATTTGGGTGAAAAAATCACCTTTGGGAAGCTGCAGCAGGGGATCAGCAACCTTTCATCAACCAGAAATTTTGAAACTATCAGATATCAGCTCGTATCGAACGGGGTCGGAGAAGATTTGATTTTACGTTTGGAAGAAAGCAAAAACAAAACTTTTATTCGTTTAGGCGCTCATTATGACGATTTGTACAAAAGTGCAGCAATGATCAATCTCACGCGAAAGAGTTTTCTATCAAAAGACGATGTTGGTTCTTTCGATCTAATTCTGGGAGATAATGTTCGCTACAATTTGCAGTATTATATCGACAAAGGATCTTACTGGAGTTTTGGGCTTAATTCCAGGTTCAATGATTTCGAAAAGGAAATTGATTTTGATGTGATCAAGAGTAATTTTGAAGTACCGAACGTTGGAAATGTAAATAATATTAATCTTGGCATTACGGACCTTACCAATCAACTATATCTACAAACGGTTTGGCAAGAAGAGTTCGCATTCACAATAGGTATTGAACATAAGTATTTGAAGTATAGTACGAGAACCTTGGGCGAATTGTTGAGCGAAAGCGAACAACCCACTTCAATAATTGGAGGTGATGGAAGAACCAATTTTGAGAAAAGTAATTTCTACAGCACTTTTGGCCAACTTACGTTAGATACGTATGATGACAAGTATTTTCCGTCGAACGGATTGTACTTCAATGGAGATTTTCATTTTTATGTGCTTTCGTCCGACTTTAATAATAATTTTAAAGAATTTTCGGTGGCCAAGGCCAGAATGGGAGGGGCATTTACCTTTTTTGATAACTTATCCATTAATTTAGAAACAGAGGGAGGTTTTAAGCTGGGCACATCCAATGTGACGACTTTTGATTTCGTGCTTGGGGGCTACGGTACTAACCTTATTAATAACTTTGTGCCCTTTTTAGGGTACGATTTCCTATCGCTTCCTGGTAACAGTTATGTCAAGGCTTATGGCCGTATTGACCTCGAAATTGCCCCAAAGAACCATATTATGTTTTCCGCAAATATTGCAAATGTTGATGATGACATTTTTAGAACAGGTGAATGGTTTACAACACCCAATTATTCGGGCTTTGGTATTAGCTATGGGTATGAATCTTTCTTAGGGCCTATACAAGTACTCTATTCATGGTCTCCACAAGTAGATAAAGGCAATTTCTTTTTCAGCATAGGGTACTGGTTCTAATGGTTCAATCCAGTATCTGCACTTTTTTACCGATATTTGTATTCCTATTAGAACTATCATGTTGCAATTTAGAATTGACATAATGGCCCATTTGAGGGCAATGTGGTAAGCTTGTTAAAATCTACCCACAAGGCTTTTCCCCATATAGTTAACAATTCAATATCATATCATGGCAGCAGAAATCAAAAATTTAAAAGATTTAAAGAATACAGAATACTCCCTTAAAAAGCTTTTTAAAGAAGCGGAAGATTTTCTTCCCCTTCTTGGAACAGATTATGTGGAGCTCTATGTAGGTAATGCAAAACAATCGGCCCATTTTTATAAAACTGCATTTGGGTTTCAATCCGAAGCCTATGCTGGACTAGAGACTGGCCTGAAAGATAGGGTTTCCTACGTTTTAAAACAGGATAAGATTCGTCTCGTACTTACAACACCCTTGCAAAAAGGTGGCGAAATAAATAGACATATTGATGAACACGGGGATGGCGTAAAAGTAGTGGCCCTATGGGTAGATGATGCTACCAAGGCATTCGAAGAAACAACCAAAAGAGGGGCAAAGCCCTATTTAGAGCCGACACGAGAAGAAGATGAACACGGCCATGTTGTTCGCTCTGGCATTTATACCTATGGAGAAACAGTGCATATGTTCGTCGAGCGCAAGAACTATAACGGGATTTTTTTACCGGGATATCGTAAATGGGAATCGCACTACAATCCCGAACCAACAGGATTGAAGTTCATTGATCACATGGTCGGCAATGTTGGGTGGAATGAAATGAATACCTGGTGCAAGTTTTACGGTGAGGTCATGGGCTTTGCTCAAATTGTTTCTTTCGTAGATGATGATATCGCAACGGAGTACACAGCGTTGATGAGCAAGGTGATGAGCAACGGTAACGGAAGGGTGAAATTCCCTATTAACGAACCTGCTAAAGGCAAGAAGAAATCTCAAATTGAGGAATATCTTGATTTTTATAATGGCCCCGGAGTGCAACATATGGCACTTGCTACCGATGATATTGTGGCAACCGTTTCGGCTATGCGAGATAGAGGGGTCGAATTCTTGTATGTGCCTGAAGAATACTATGATGATCTGTTGGAACGCGTTGGCGATATAGATGAAGACGTTGAGGTACTTAAAAAACACGGAATTCTTATTGATAGGGATGAAGAAGGGTATCTTTTGCAATTGTTTACAAAGACCATTGTGGATCGCCCAACTTTGTTTATCGAAATTATTCAAAGGAAAGGTGCCCAGTCTTTCGGAGTAGGTAATTTCAAAGCACTTTTTGAGGCTATTGAAAGAGAACAAGCTGCTCGGGGAACCCTTTGATATAGGGATTTTTCTTAAGAAATCCATAATTTTTTATCAAGTAGCTTAAATATGTGTTAAGGTAATAGTTAAAGTACGTTAAAAGCTATGTGGACATAAGAAGTATGTCTTAAATTTACATCAGTAAGGGGTGGTTCCCTTACAACTTTAAGTATTGGTTTTTCATAATTTAAAGTTTGGTTGGTTATTTAGGAAAAGCCCAGTTTTAAAGCTGGGCTTTTTTTGTAGGTAACATTTTTTTGCCATTCCCCAAAGGTCAGAATCTTGTTATTAATTCGGACTCAACTTTTGAAAATTGTGACTCGCTGAAAGTTACGATGAACCAGTTTCAATGAAGCGAAGAGTTAAAAAATTTCAAGTAGGGTTAACCTTGGTAACAAATGTTCATAAAGGGATACAATACTTTGGAATAAATTTTGTTTAAGTAATTGTAACTAACACTAAATTTTGCGACACATTATGTAATTTTAGTGCAATTTCGAACAGCTATGAAGAAATTTTTACTACTTATATTTCTATCCCTAGGAGTGCTGATGAATGCTCAGAGTGACTATTCAGAGGGTTTGGCAATGAATTCTGCGAAGTACAAAACCTCGAGCAAGAAGAAAAAGGAAAAAAAAGAATCTGCATTTAAGCCAGGGGAATGGTTGAAATTTAGAATGCACTATGGTTTTTTAAATGCAAGTTATGCGACTTTACATGTAAAATCTGCGGTAATTGACAGTGTGCCAGTTTACCATGTTGTAGGCCGCGGCCAAACAACAGGTTTTGCAAGTGTCTTCTTTAAAGTAGATGATACCTATGAAAGCTATTTCGGAATGGAAGATGGCAAGCCCTATAAATTTGTTCGTAAGATAAATGAAGGCGGCTATACAAAAGATATCGAAATAAATTTTGATCACAAAGAAGACAAAGCCATCCTTAACGATAAGAAGAACAAGAAAAAATTTGATTTTGAACTCCAAGATAGTATTCAAGATTTACTGTCCGCATTCTATTATTTGAGAAATAATTACATTCCTGAAAATTTAGTAGAAGGCAAAGCCGTAACACTGAAGATGCTGTATGATGATGATGGTATTTTTGATTTCAAGCTAAAGTATCTTGGTAAAGAAGTGCTAAAAACCAAATTTGGGAAGGTCGAATGCTATAAATTCAGACCAATGGTGCAATCAGGCCGGGTATTCAAAGAACAAGAGAGTTTGTCATTGTGGGTCTCTGCTGATGACAACAGAATTCCCATTCGAATTAGTGCGGATCTTGCCGTAGGCGCAATCAAGGCAGATTTGGATGCCTATAACGGGCTAAAGCATCAATTTAAGATTATAATGGACTAGTCTTAAGATATCTGCATAACAGTTACAGGTTAACTGTTTCTATGATTCTTCATTTAAAATCTTTGTGTAATTTTGATAGCGTAAAAGAGAATCGTGTTACGCCATAACTTTTTTGGCCGATTGTTCTAATACGTTCAGAAAAGAACAAGATGAAAGACAAGGAGCATATTGATTCCCAAATATCAAAGCTTGAAGAAAAATACAAAGATTCGGGGCAAGATTTAAGCTCTTATCTAGACGGCCTACTCTACCAACGATATCTGACATATTGGGATTATATTCATCTCGATACTCTTTTGAGTCTTCAAGTTCCCAGAACGTATTTCCCTGACGAGGAAATCTTCATCATGTATCATCAGATTACGGAGCTTTATTTCAAATTGATTCTTCACGAGCAAAAACAATTGGTTGACGATAAGTCACAGAATCTCGATTTCTTTTTGGAAAAAACAAGAAGAATAAATAGTTATTACCAAGCATTGATATCATCATTCAGTATTATGATAAAAGGCATGGAGCGTGAACAGTTCTTACAGTACCGAATGGCACTCTTACCAGCAAGTGGCTTTCAGTCCGTCCAATATCGTATGATAGAGATTTATGCCACTTCAATGGAGAATTTGGTGCATCATACTGAGCGAGATAATTTTTCAGGTAAGGATAAAATTGAGGATTTATACGAGAATATCTACTGGAAGAAGGGCGCAACGGACCTTTCGTCCGGAGAAAAAACGTTGACCCTTAAGCAATTTGAATATCGATATACACCTCGACTCGTACGAATTGCTAAACAGTTGAAAAATGGCACTATCTACGATAAATACCTACAGCTGAATGCCACGAAAAGAGATAATAAAGAGCTAATTGAAGCGTTAAGAACTCTAGACTTGAACGCCAACGTAAATTGGCCACTAATGCATATGGGTTCTGCCCACAGATATTTGGCCAAGGATAAAAAGGAAATCGGTGCGACAGGAGGCACCAATTGGAAGGAATACCTTCCGCCAAGTTTTCAGAAAGTTGTATTTTTTCCTGATTTGTATTCAAAAGAAGAGTTAAATGATTGGGGTAAGCAATGGGTAGACCATATCTTTAATCCCAACAAAGTATAAAATTGATACTGAAATAAATTCAGCATAAAATGATGAAATTCTGGGGCATTCTTTTTATAGCCATAGTACTGTTCTCTTGTAAAGAAGATCAGAAGGACGTAGACTATGAAACAAAAGAAAAAATTGCTAAAATTAAGGCCATTGAAAAACCATTGGTGACCAAGTTTGGATTTAACCTTGATGAATTTACGGTTCAGGAAGATACGGTAAGGTATGGCGATAGTTTTGGTGAGCTAATGCTTGATAACAAGGTAGACTACCCTAAAATCGCCAAAATATCACAAGAATTCAAAGATACCTTTGACGTACGAAGAATACGTGTGGGCAAACCGTACACCATTTTAAAATCAAAGGATACAACAGAAACCGCACAGGTTTTTATTTACGAAAACGACCCGATTAACTACACGGTCGTTGATTTTAGAGATAGTGCAGTAGCCTATAAGAATCAGAGAGCTGTGAAATACGTAGAACGTGAAGTATCTGGGGTTATAGAAACTTCACTTTCGGATGCTATTCTTGACCAAGGAATAGATTATGCGGTCACCCATAATTTAGCAAATGTATACGCTTGGACCATTGATTTCACGATGCTTCAAAAGCAAGATAAATTTAAAGTCATCTATAAGGAAAAGTATATCAATGACTCAATTTACGCAGGCGCAGAACCTATAGAAGCCGCTTATTTTGAACATAACGGAAAACCTATATATGCGTTCGCCTATGAAAATGATTCTCTTAAAAGCTTAGTAGATTATTTTGACGAGGAAGCCAATAATCTAAGAAGAACATTTCTGAGGATGCCGGTTGAGTTCGGTAGGTTATCTTCTAGATATAATCTTAAAAGAAGAATAAGATATTACGGTAATAGAATCCGTCCTCACAAAGGAACAGACTACGCCGCTCCTAGAGGAACTCCAATAATGGCAACTGCAGATGGTACGGTTGTAGAATCGACCCGCAGGGGCGGAAATGGAAAATATGTAAAAATTCGTCACAATAGCACCTATTCAACCCAGTATTTGCATATGAAAAAGCAAAAGGTAAAACGGGGTGAGTTCGTAAGACAAGGTGATGTCATCGGATGGGTTGGTATGACCGGCAATACCAGTGGTCCTCATGTGTGTTATCGTTTTTGGAAAAACGGCAGACAGGTAGACCCCTTGAGAGAAGAATTACCAAAAGCAGAGCCTTTGGCGGAAACATTACAGCCCGAGTACTTTGACTATATAGCTCCAATAAAAGACCAGCTTGACTGCATGCTTTATCCCGAAAAGAAAGTAGAAGTTGATGAGGATCTTCTCACTTTAAATCAGTAACGATTATTATCATTTCGTTAAGAGCCCCTAATTTTTAGGGATTATGGTTATTTTTGCCTTTCTCTTTTCAGGGAAAGAATACGAAGTATATCACATTCCTAATACAATTCTATGTCATTACAGTGTATTAACCCAACCACCTCATCGGCTTGGACTAAACTTGCTGATCATTTTTCAGAGTCAAAAAACAAACATTTAAAAGAACTTTTTTCTTCGGATCCCAACAGGGCGGTCAATTTTACTTTAAATTGGAACGACTTTTTGGTTGATATTTCTAAAAATAAAATTTCCCAAAAGACGATTGATCTTTTACTTGAACTAGCCAATGAAGTGCATTTAAAGGACGCCATGAAAAAATATTTTGGCGGTGCGCACATTAACCAAACAGAAGATAGGGCAGTATTGCATACCGCTTTACGCGCTAAAAGGCAGGATAAAGTTTTAGTCGATGGTAAAAATGTAGTTGATGAAGTGTATGAGGTAAAAGAAAAAATAAAGGCTTTTACAGAATCGGTCATTTCAGGTCAAAAGAAAGGATATACAGGAAAAACATTTACCGATGTGGTGAACATTGGTATCGGAGGTTCTGACCTTGGTCCAGCTATGGTAACTGAGGCCTTGAAATTTTATAAGAATCATTTAACGGTTCATTTTGTAAGTAATGTTGACGGAGATCATGTTCATGAGGTCTTAAAGAGCCTTGACCCCGAAACGACCTTATTCATAGTGGTTTCAAAAACATTTACCACCCAAGAAACTTTAAGTAATGCTACGACCATTAAAAAGTGGTTTTTAAAAAGTGCGACTCAAGAAGATATCGCCAAACATTTTGCGGCGGTTTCGACGAACACCAAGGCAATAGCTGAATTTGGAATAGACCCTGAAAATGTTTTCCCCATGTGGGATTGGGTAGGAGGCCGTTTCTCGCTATGGAGTGCAGTAGGTATAACCATTGCGTTGGCAATTGGTTACGAAAACTTTGATGCGTTGTTAACGGGTGCCAACGAAATGGATGAACATTTCAAGAAAACCGATTTTGCATCTAACATTCCTGTTATACTTGCGTTATTAAGCATTTGGCACAATAATTTTTATGAAGCTGAAACTGAGGCGATAATCCCCTATTCACAATACCTGAGTCGTTTTTCGGCCTATCTTCAACAAGGTATCATGGAGAGCAATGGTAAAAGTGTGGATAGAAATGGAAATCGGGTGAATTACCAAACCGGTACGATAATTTGGGGAGAACCGGGCACCAATTCGCAACATGCCTTCTTTCAATTGATTCATCAGGGCACAAAGTTGATCCCGGCAGATTTTATAGGTTTCAAAACTTCCTTATATGGTGATACCGATCATCACAATAAACTCATGGCCAATTTCTTTGCCCAGACCGAGGCATTGATGAACGGCAAGACCGCCGAGGAAGTACAACAAGAATTGGAAGCAAAGAAAATGTCGAAGAACGAAATTCGCGATCTACTTCCCTATAAAATATTTAAAGGAGACAAACCAACAACTACCATTCTTATTGATAAGCTCACTCCTCAAAGTTTAGGCTCATTGATTGCACTTTATGAGCATAAAATATTCGTTCAAGGTGTCATCTGGAATATTTTCAGTTATGATCAATGGGGCGTTGAATTGGGCAAGCAACTTGCAGGAACTGTTTTAAAAGATATTGAAGGTTCAAAAATTAGCGATCATGATAGCTCTACGCTACAACTATTACAATCTTTTAAGAGTTGAAATAGCATTTTGCTAATTTTTAACAAACTCTGATAACTTCGTTGCGTTTATAATTTCAAATGCTAAATAAGTGTTAAATTTGCATGTTGCAAATTTAACTTTGCCTTAATGCCAAAGGCTCTAAAAAGTCACACATTTGCAGCAAAATTGATAGCTAACTTAACACGAGAACACATGAAAAAAATGTACATCGCGATGGTTGCGTTTTTAATAACCGCTGTTGCATTTTCACAAGGAACGATTACAGGTACCGTACTAGACGGAGAGCTCAATGAACCCTTGCCTGGTGCAAGTGTAGTTGTTGAAGGGACTTCTACGGGAACCTCGACTGATTTTGATGGAAATTTCACTTTAGAGGTTTCTGAAAATAGTGGGACATTGGTTTTTTCTTATATTGGTTTTGTAACCAAGAAAGTGACCTTTACAAATACGGGATCGATTGGTCAGGTAGTTTTGCAGCCCAATGCTGAAGAGTTGGAAGGTGTTATCGTAACGGGAATACAAGATATTGCCAAGGAACGTGAAACCCCAGTTGCGGTTTCCACAATCTTGGCTTCTGAAATAATAGAAAAAATAGGATCTCAAGAACTTCCTGAAATTCTAAAATCCACACCGTCGATTTATGCGACCAAAACCGGCGGAGGATTTGGTGACGGAAGAATCAATGTTAGAGGATTTGACTCTCGGAATACGGCCATCATGATTAATGGAATCCCGGTAAACGATATGGAAAATGGGAGGGTTTTCTGGAGTAACTGGGCCGGTTTGAGTGATGTCACCACTGCGATGCAGGTACAAAGAGGTTTAGGGTCTTCTAAATTGGCCATATCTTCTGTTGGAGGTACAATCAATATCATTACCAAATCTACTGAAAAAGAACAAGGAGGCACAGTTGCCTTCGGTGGAGGAAACGACGGTTATTTGAAAACAACGGTTTCATACAATACCGGAGTCAATGAAAATGGTTTTGCCGCGTCCGTTTTGTTAGGTAGAACTGCTGGTGATGGATATATTCAAGGCACCAAGTTTGAAGGATATAATTATTTCATTGGTTTGGGATATCAAGTGAATGATAAAAACAACTTGCAGTTTGTACTTACCGGAGCGCCTCAGGTACATAATCAAAGAACATCAAGCTTTTTCAATGTTGCAACACTTGAGGACCATTTAGAATATGGTGCGCGATACAACTACAATGGAGGAACTTTAAATGGAGAAGAATTCGGGTGGAGACGAAATTTCTATCACAAACCGATTGCTTCATTAACGTGGGAATGGGATGTGAATGACAAATCCACACTTTCAACCTCAGCTTACGCATCTTTCGGTAGGGGCGGTGGTACAGGAGATATTGGTGTAGGTCCTGGCTTTGGCTTCGCAAGTTCTAGTCGCTATAGAATTCCGGAAACAGGTCAGGTCGATTATGATCTTATTTCCAGATACAATTCTGGTGAGGCTGTTACCTTTTATGATGGTAACGAGTATCAGGTTGCGCCAACAAACGGTGAGCAAATCATAACAAGTTTTGGAGATGGTTTGATTCGTAGAGCTTCTATGAACTCACATAACTGGTTCGGCTTGATTGCTAACTTGAACACTCAAATAAACGATAATTGGAATTGGGATGTAGGGGTAGATTTAAGAACCTACAAGGGTATACACTATAGAAGAGTAGACAATCTTTTGGGGGCTGATGGTTATTTCGATGATGATGACATTAACAATCCAGAGCACACAATCAGAGCCGATGGTGTTATTGACTCGGATTTTGGCTCTATTGTTAATATTTTTAAGAGCATCGATGATGAGGAAAAAATCGATTACTACAATGACGGTCTGGTAAGATGGTTAGGGGCTTTCGGTCAGTTAGAATATACAGATGGAACGGTTTCTGCCTTCGTTCAAGGAGGGGTTTCTCAACAAGGGTTCAAAAGAATAGATTACTTCAACTATTTAGATTCTGATCCTTTACAAGAAACGGATTATGAGAATCTTTTGGGTGGTAATATCAAAGGTGGAGCAAACTTCAATTTAAACGAGGCTAATAACGTTTTCTTTAATGCTGGATATTATTCAAAACAGCCTTTGTTCGATGCGGTCTATCTTAATTTCGTGAACGATTTAAATCCTGACCTTACAAACGAAAAGATATTGGGGCTAGAAGCGGGATACGGTTTGAATCTCGGTGATTTTAGAGCGAAATTAAATGTCTATCGAACATCTTGGAAAGATAGATTTGTTAACATCAGTATCGAAACACCAGCTGGTGACGAAGGTATCGCGAACATCAACGGTGTTGAACAAATACATACAGGCTTTGAATTAGAAGCAAATTATAGAGCTTCTGACGTTGTTCAGTTCAGAGGTATGTTATCCATAGGAAATTGGGAATATGCCGGTAACCCAACAGGCGCAGCATTTGATGATGAAAGAAATTTAATCGACTCAGAGGTGACCTTATTCTTAGATGATGTTAAGGTTGGTGATGCAGCACAGTTCACAACGAATTTGGAAATGATTGTTCGTCCTCTTGAGAATTTGAAACTAAGTGCAAATCTTTATTCCGCATCAAGATTGTTTGCTCAGATCAATGCCGAGGATTTTGATAGTGCCGATAACCAAGGCTCATTAAGACTGCCAAGCTACACACTTATGGATTTTGGAGCCTATTATACCTTTAAGTTCGGAGGTAATGATTCAATAAGTATTGCAGCAAATGTGAATAATGCTTTTGATACGGAATACATCGCAGAATCCTTAACAAATACTTTCGTTGGTGAGGGCGACTCCACTTTTAGAGGATTAAATACCGACAACAAAGTATTTTTTGGATTTGGTAGAACGTTTAATGTTAGTGCACGTTATAACTTCTAAGCAAACGGAACACAATAGTCAAAACCCTGACTTTAAAGTCAGGGTTTTTTTATGCCCAAACATTTCGTATTTTACATTTCTAAAACTCAACCAATGGAAATTCTACAAACTATACATTCATACTTCGCATATGCGGTATTGGCCATTCTTATTATTGCGGTTCTTAATGCCATTTCGGGGTTAATGGGCAACAAAATGTTTACCTTGGAAAAAGACTTAAGAATAAGTCTTTTTGCTTTAATATTGTCCCATATACAATTGGTGCTTGGGTTGATCCTCTTTTTTGTTTCAGCAAACGGATTAAAAGCAGTTCAAGAATTAGGTATGGGAGGTATGAATTCTGCTGCCCGTTTATTGGCTGTTGAGCATCCCTTTATAAATATCATTGCCATTGTGTTGATTACAATAGGATGGTCAAGACATAAAAAGTTCTTGGAGGGAAAAAAGAAATTTAAAAGTATCGCCATTTTTTATGGCCTAGGTTTAGTCTTGATACTAAGTCGTATCCCATGGGGCCAATGGTTTAATTAAATAAAATTTGTTTTTCGTTCCTGCGTAGGCGGGAATCTTTTTGATTTATCTCAAAAATCTAAAATAATAATCTAAAACAATGAAAAAGATAATTCTACTAGCAGCAATTTTTTCTATTTATGTTGCACCGGCCCAAGAAGCAAGACCCCTATTCAATGGTGAAAACCTTGATGGGTGGACCATCTACGGTACCGAAAAATGGTATGTAGAAGACGGAGTCTTAGTTTGTGAAAGTGGGCCAGATGAGCAATATGGCTATCTAGGCACCAATGAACATTACAAGAATTTTGAGTTGACCTTGGAGTTCAAGCAAGAAGCAGATGGTAACAGCGGGGTGTTTATACGCTCAACAGTTGAAGGGACTAAAGTTAGCGGTTGGCAGGTTGAAGTTGCACCACCAGGCCATGATACTGGTGGAGTTTATGAATCTTACGGAAGAGGTTGGTTGATTAAACCAGATCCCGAAAAAGATAAGGCCTTAAAAGAAGGGGAATGGAATACAATGAAAATACGTGTTGAAGGAGCTACAATTACTTCTTGGCTCAACGGTACCGAAATGATTACGCTAACAGACGAAAAAATCGGCGCAGGTGAAGGTGGTATAGCGCTACAAATTCATGATGGTGGCGGTATTAAAGTGAGGTGGCGCAATCTTCAATTGACCAAATTGTAAATTATAGGGAGTTTCAGGCTCATTTCACTACGCTAACCATGAGCATGACAATACCTTCTGGCTCTGAAGTGAATTCAAGAGGGTTACCATTATAACTGGCTGAATTCAATATTTGACGACTGCCGCAAAATATGCCATCATCATACAGAACTCTTTCTTCTTTGTATGATAGGGTAAAGTCCAAGGTATCCGTATCGGTTTGTGATAAATGTAATAACCATCTGTTAAATCCTTCATTACCGATTGTATATAGACGAATTGTATCCCGACTTACCGCAGTGTCGAAATTGTCGAAAACTCCACTGTTGGCTTCCCCATTGATACTAGCTGTAATTTGATAAGGATCGTATAAACTATCTTGAATCAGATTGTTACCCATAGAATCGACCAGTTCAATTTGAAATATTCCGGCATTTGCGTAGTCAATAACGCCCACACACTCACCTTCTAGAAGATCATCATTGCTGCCACATGAGATAAGAAAAATTGTGAAACAGAATACCGTTACTTTTCTCATAACTGATGATTTGTTATAAGATACCCCCTTCGGTTCAAGGTTGCGTTGTTGATTTTGAGTAGGCTAGGTCAATCGCACCTCTTTTTTGGAGTCTCGAGAGCCACTTTCTTAATCAAATACAAATACACCGGAAAGTGATCACTATACCCGCCCACATAGCTACCTCCGGCATAAGTACGCAATGGATACCCTTTGTATCTTCCATTGGGGTCCAAAAGGTAAGAAGGATTATAAATTCCCACTTTCCAAAATGAAAAGGTCTCCTTTGTTTTCGAAATAAGGTTATTGGTAAAATAAATCTGGTCGAACAAATTCCATTTATCGCGATAGGCCAACGAACCAATTCCTTTTCGAAACAACTTTTCCATTGGGTTGAATAGCCTGCCTTCTTCAAGTTTGCCCGTTTTACCCATTGTCCGTAAAACTTTTTTAAAACTATCATTGGTCGGATCATCATTGAAATCGCCCATACTTATGATTTTTGCATTTACATCCAATCCCGTAATGGAGTCAATAATTCGCTTATTGAGTTTAGCGGCCGCTATACGGTTAGGCCTGCTACGCGCTTCGCCACCACTTCGAGAGGGCCAATGATTGACAATGAAATGAATTTCCTCATTGTCTAAAAACCCACTTACTACCAATTGGTCACGAGAGTAGTCTCGAAAGCCAGCATCATTAAAAAGCAACAATCGATGGCTCTTAAACGAGTTGGGTATAAAGACAGATTTCTTATAAAGTAGGGCTACATCAATACCCCGCTCATCGGGCGAATCGAAATGAATTATTCCATAAGCTTTATCCACTAAGTTTGCATGGTGGATTAGGTCTTCGACCACTTTTAGATTTTCAACTTCACAGAGTCCGACAATATCGGGAGAGGCCTGTGTCATATCGGCGCCAATTTCAGAAATCACTTTTGAAATGCTGGCGACCTTTTTTTCGTAGCGTTCCAGCGTCCAATTATCTTTTCCTTCCGGAGTACGATCATCATCAAAAACCAACGAATCGTTTTCGGTATCGAATAGGTTTTCCACATTGTAGAAGGCGATGGTACGAATTTTATACGTTTTCTTTTCCTGAGATATGGCTAAAAAGGGCAGCAAAAATAGGATTAAAAGGATATTCAGTCGCATTTTACGAATAAAAATTTTATCTATAAGACCGAAAATACGCCATATTTGGAAGAAAATTCGAGTCAATACTTAAGTTTATTAATATATTGTAAGTCAGTTTTATAAGAATACCAACCAACCTGAATGCGTTTTTTACTTCTATTATGTTTTTGGCTTTTTCTAGCCTATGGCGCCAACGCGCAAGTTAATTATGTTCTCTCAGGTCAAATTCTGAACGGTCAATCAAAAGAACCACTTCCTAATGTTATTGTTTCCGTTGAAGGGAGTCAATTTTTCAGCCAAACAGATACTCTTGGATTTTTCAGCCTAGAAATTCCTACAATCGCAGAACTTATCCTGAATATTTCGTTATCGGATTTCGTTTCAAAAAGAATTCCCGTTTCTGCTGACAATCAATCTTTGAAGTTGGGCATACTATATCTCGAACGTGATATATCCGTAGAGCAAACCGATAATCTTATTTCGTTGACCGATACCGAATTGTTTGACGATGAGGTGAGCTCCATATCCTCAGGATTACTGCAAGCGACACGTGATATTTTCCTTAATCGCGCTGCCTTCGACTTCGGACAGGCGTTTTTTCGCGTTCGCGGCTATGATTCGCAAAACGGTAGAGTGCTGCTGAACGGTATTCCCATGAACAAGTTCTTCGATGGACGCCCACAATGGAACAACTGGGGCGGCCTGAACGACGCTACCAGAAACCAACAATTCACCCATGGCCTGCAACCTTCCGGGTACAATTTCGGGGGAATTCTAGGGACGACCAATATCGACGCTCGACCGTCAGGTTTGAGATCTGGTACCCGAATATCGTCCTCTGTTTCAAACCGGACCTATGCAGGTCGCTTGATGCTTACCCATACTTCAGGGCTTAAAAAGAACGGATTGGCGTACAGCATTTCCGCATCGCGAAGATGGGCCAAGCAAGGTTATATTGATGGGACTCTATATGATGCCTTTTCCGTTTTTGGAGCATTGGAGTGCCGTTTTAATGATAAAAACAGTATCAATGTTACAGGTATTTTTGCTTCTAACCGAAGAGGGCGTTCTGCGGCCATTACCGAGGAAGTTTTCGATTTAGTTGGTAAGCGGTACAACCCTTATTGGGGTGAGCAAGATGGTCAGATTCGAAATTCTCGCGAACGCAAAATAGCAGAACCTATTTTAATGTTGAACTACAATTATAAATCGGCAATGTTCAATATGAACACAGGAATTTCCTATCAATTCGGAACCAGTGCCAGAAGTAGATTGGGATACTATAATGCCCCGAATCCAGATCCCACTTATTATAGATATTTACCCAGTTTCTATATCAATAGTCCCATTGGGGCTAATTTTATTAGTGCAAATTCTGCAAGAGACGGCTTTCTGGCAAATCCGCAATTGAATTGGAATAGCGTGTACATAGCAAATAATTCAGGTTCTCAGAATGGCAAGGCCGCCTATGTACTCTATGACGATATCGCGAAAGACCGTTTACTTTCTGCCAACACCATAGGTAATCTCATACTGAACGATGCCCTGAGATTCGATTTCGGAATAACCTATCGCCAATCGAATTCGAAAAATTACGCCAGAATTAATGATTTGTTGAAATCCGATTTCCATGAGAATATTGACCCGTTTTCAGATACTTTGAACGACTTAAATGGAGACGTGAATAAGGGAGAGAACAGTATTTTCAATTATAATTATGAGATGATTGCAACGCAGTCCGAAGCATTTGCGCAGTTTAAATATTTGGCTAAAAAATGGGATGCTTTTGCAGCTGCGAATTATGCGACGACGAATTACCAACGTATAGGACTTTTTCTAAACCAACGTTTTCTAGAAAACTCTTTTGGAAAAAGTGAATCGGTACAGTTCTCCAATTATGGACTAAAAGGTGGATTTACCTATAAATTGAATGGAAGGCACTCCGTCAATTTAAACGGAGCGTTTTTAGGCCAAGCTCCCGTATTACAGAATGTTTTCATTAATCCGAGAGAGAATAATCAGGTAGTACCGAACATCCAAGGAGAAAAAGTCACTGCTACCGATATTAATTATTATTTACGTTTACCAAAACTTACAGGAAGAATCACGGGTTTTTATACGCGATTTCAAAATGCAACCGACATCAATTTCTTTTTTGTGGATGCCGGCGTAGGCTCCGATTTTGTACAAGAAGTGATTACCGATATGGATAAGCTGCACTTAGGAACCGAAATTGGTTTGGAATATCAGGTTTCTTCCACCGTTCAATTATCTGCTGTTGCTGCCATCGGTAAATATGTCTATGCCAGCAATCCCTCAGTAGCTATCAATTTTGATACCGCTAGCGCCGAGGAAGATTTGATAAATCCGGATGGCAATATCGATTTGGGAGTCGCCAACCTTAAAGATTACAAACTTGCGCAAGGCCCGCAACAAGCCTTTGCTATTGGCATCAATTATCGAGACCCGAAATACTGGTGGGTGGGTGCAACGGGTAACTATCTAGCGAACAATTATGCTAATATTTCTACCATTACAAGAACACAAAGTTTTTCATTGGATCCTGAAACAGGTCAAACCTTCCCCGATGCAACAGAAGAGAACGTAAACCGATTATTGGCTCAAAAGCCTTTGGATAATTTTTATCTGCTGAATTTGGTCGGCGGAAAATCATGGCTCAAAAAAGGAAAATATATCAGCATTTTCGCCAGTATCAACAATGTATTCGATGCGGTCTTTAGAACAGGTGGTTACGAACAGAGTAGAAACGGAAATTTAGGACAGTTACAACAAGACAATTTGAGCGGTACTCCGTCTTTCGCACCCAAGTATTGGTACGGCTACGGTCGAACATATTTTTTGAACGTGGCTTACAGTTTTTAGTTTCCGTGGTTTTGGCTCCTCCACTTAGATTAGGGGAGGTGGTTTTCCACTTTACTGTAGAAAAGCGGAGGTTTTGAAAGCCCGAACTTTAGAGGTTAAGCGCATACATTAATCGACATTAAAAAGGTGAGCTAGTAAAAAAGACCAGTTAAAAATGGAGCAAGTGATAAGAAATATAGTTTTTGTGTTCTTGATATTCGCACAATCCGCCTGCGTAAAAAACAACACTTTCAACCCGCCGCCAACCAACTGCTCCGAAGGCTTGAGTGCAAATGCTACCTATGCCGAAGTTAAAAACCTTTACACCGACCAAACTTTTCAAATACAGGAAGACCTGATTGTTGAAGGCTATATAATTTCATCCGATAAGGATGGTAATTTTTTCAGTGTATTGCATTTTCAAGATAGTCCAACTAACCCTACCGAAGGTTTTCAAATAGAAATTGATGTCCGCGATTCACATTTGTTTTATCCTATTGGAACCAAAATTTACATAAAGTTAAAGGGATTGTATTTAGGAAGAAGTAAGGATGTTTTCAAAATCGGAGGCGTATTTACTTCGTTCGGAAACCAATCCGTTGGGCGGTTACCTGCTGCAGTGGTTGACCGTCATATTTTTGTTTCGTGTGATAATGTAGTGGATATTCAACCCACTGTTGTTTCGATAAACGAAGTCGAAAAAAGTTTGACCAATACATTGGTGAAATTGGTAGATGTTGAAGTTATAGAGGAGGAACTTGGCTTTCCGTTTGCTTTAGACCGCGAAGAGACAGAGCGAACCTTAACCGATTGCAACGATAATAATATTGTATTGCGGAACAGTGGTTTTGCGGATTTTCAGGAGGATGTTCTTCCCGAAGGAAATGGTACGATTACTGGAGTACTTTTGCGCGAAAACAACAATTTTCAATTGACTATAAGGGATTTGGACGACATAGATTTTAAACAAGAACGTTGTGCCGATCTTGTCGATGAATTTACATCCAAAAATATATTTATTTCAGAATTAGCAGACCCAGAAAATAACACGGGCGCACGTTTTGTAGAATTGTACAATTCGGCTAAAGAGCCTTTATCCTTAAAAGGCTGGCAGTTAAATCGTTATACTAATGATAATACCGAGATAAGTTCCACTATCAATTTATCGGAATTTACAATAGGCGCCGAAAACACTTTGGTTATTTCGCCTAACGGAACTGAGTTTGAAACGGTTTACGGTTTTCAAGCGAATGTTCAAGTCGGAAGAAACTCCCCCGCAGACTCCAATGGTGATGATAATCTAGAACTTGTGGACCCCTTTGGTAAAATAATAGATGTTTTTGGTATAATCGGAGAAGATGGCAGCGGAACAAATCATGAATTTCAAAATGGCAGGGCATTGAGAAATTCAACAATATTCGAAGGCAATCCTGTTTATACTTTTAATGAATGGACCATTTTTAACGACACGGGAGATTCGGGTACCATTCAACAATCACAAAACGCCCCGGACGATTTTACGCCCGGTATTCGAAATTAAATAACAGGATTATAATTTAGAAAAAAACTCTTGCCAACCGAGTATAGCTGAAGCTCCTTTTTTATGAGCTTCATAAGAGTGGTACAGCACTTTTTTGTGCATATTGAGCACTACAGGCCATTTAATATCGTCCCAACCTTGACCTAACAACTTGTTGATGCCCGTTTCTACCATCTCGTTGGAGACGGCTCCCATGATACGAACTTTATCCTCAGGAGACATAGAAGATAGGCCTATGTAATAGTCCGCCGTGTTACCAGAAAAAGAGCATTTTGGAACAGTATTTATCTTAAAATCAGATAAATCAATGGTGGATTGTGTTTTTTTTAAGGGAATGGTATTGGTATGGTCAGTCAATTTCATAAGATGAAGTTACATCTTATCTTCAAGTAAACATACTTGCCAGAAGTGTGAATTATCAACTATTTATTAACGATTTACGGTTAACATGTTATTCTAAAACGAAAAAAGCGGCCTCATCGAGGCCGCTTAATGTATCTGAAAAATCGATTAGAAGGTTTAAGCCAAATCAAAACGATCTAGGTTCATGACTTTCGTCCATGCGGCTATAAAGTCTTTCAGGAACTTATCTTCCGAATCGTTACATGCATAAACCTCGGCATAAGAACGTAATTCGGTATTTGAACCAAAGATGAGATCAGCGCGGGTACCTGTCCATTTGATATTGTTTGACATACGGTCACGTCCTGCAAATAGTGTTTCATCATCAGAGGTATTTTCCCACTTCACGCTCAGGTCAAGCAGATTTACAAAGAAATCATTGCTCAAAACCTCACGACGATCCGTTAAAACCCCATGCCTTGACTTATCAAAGTTCGTGTCAAGTACACGCATACCACCAATTAAAACGGTCATTTCAGGTGCCGTTAGCTTCATCAGTTGGGCACGGTCAACCAAAAGTGCTTCCGCAGAAGCTTTATAATCAGGGTTTTTATAGTTTCTGAATCCGTCCGCTGCTGGTTCAAGCGCCTCAAAAGCATAAGCATCCGTTTGTTCTTGACTTGCATCTGTACGACCGGGTGTAAATGGTACTTCTATATCGTGACCTGCATTTCTTGCTGCTTCTTCGATACCTGCACTTCCGCCAAGTACAATCAAGTCTGCTAGGGAGACTTTTTTATTCCCAGATTGGGCATCGTTAAATTCTTTTTGGACCCCTTCCAAAACGTTTAGGATTTTTGAAAGTTCAGATGGGTTGTTTACTTCCCAATTTTTTTGTGGTTCCAAACGAATACGAGCTCCGTTGGCCCCGCCTCTTTTATCAGAATCACGGTAGGTCGATGCGGATGCCCAAGCTGTGGACACCAATTGTGAAATGGATAAACCAGAAGCCAAGAGTCTTCTCTTTAACTCGGCCATATCACTCTCATTTATCAATTCGTGATCTACTGCAGGTACAGGGTCTTGCCAAATCAGTTCTTCTTGAGGAACTTCGGGACCTAAATAGCGCGTAATCGGACCCATATCTCTATGAGTTAATTTGAACCAAGCACGAGCGAATGCATCTTCCAATTCTTCTGGATTGTCATGAAATCGCTTCGCTATTTTAAGGTAATCAGGATCCATTTTCAATGCCATATCGGCATCTGTCATCATCAAATCTTGTGTCTTGTTCGCGTCACCTGCAGCAGGGGCTTTTTTGGCAGCTGATGCTGCCGTTGGTCTCCACTGATTGGCGCCAGCTGGGCTTTTAATAAGTTCCCATTCATACCCTAGTAATACTTTCAGATAATCATGATCCCACTGCGTAGGGTTGGGCGTCCATGCTCCTTCTAGTCCACTCGTAATCGTATCATCAAGAACTCCGGTGCCGTAAGAGTTTTTCCACCCCATACTTTGTTCCGCCATTGTTGCTCCGGCTGGTTCAGGACCTACATATTCATCTGGGTTGGCAGCACCATGTGCTTTGCCAAAGGTGTGACCACCGATGGTCAAAGCAACTGTTTCTTCGTCGTTCATCGCCATTCTGCCAAAGGTCTCTTTCATTAATTTTGCGGTTCCTAATGGATTGGATTCTCCATTAGGCCCTTCAGGGTTTACATAAATCAATCCCATGTGCGAAGCACCAAGATTGGCTTCCAAAACATATTCACCATCTGAAAAACGTTCGTCGTTGCCCATCCATTCTGTTTCAGAGCCCCAATAAATATCCTCTTCAGGTTGCCAAATGTCTGCGCGACCACCTGCAAAACCAAAAGTTTTGAAACCCATAGATTCCAAAGCACAATTACCGGTAAGTATCATCAAATCTGCCCAAGAAAGTTTTCTACCGTATTTCTTCTTAATCGGCCACAACAGCAAACGCGCCTTATCAAGATTACCGTTATCTGGCCAACTATTCAGTGGGGCAAAACGTTGTGAACCCGATCCGGCACCACCACGACCATCGCCAATGCGATAGGTGCCTGCACTATGCCAAGCCATACGAATCATAAAGGGGCCGTAATGACCATAGTCCGCAGGCCACCAATCTTGTGATGTAGTCAATGCATCTACTATGTCTTTTTTTACTTCCGCCAAATCCAAAGACTTGAACTCTTCGGCGTAATTGAAATCATCATCCATCGGGTTTGACAACTCTGAATTTTGACGAAGTACATTTAACCTAAGCTGATTTGGCCACCAATCTAGGTTATTGGTGCCGCCTCCAGCGGTTTGTTTCAATGTCCCTCCCAAATAGGGGCACTTGCTTGAATCATTGATATCCCACGCTTCTCCGTGAGGGTTGTTTTCGTTGTTATCCATTATATTCTCGATTTTAATTTCCTAAAGTTTAAAACTACCAAAATGTTCGTTGAAATACATAGTTAAAATCTTGATTTCAACTATTTTAGTATTGATAATATCTATGATGTCCTTTTCCCGAAAAGGACTCATCCAAAGAACTGGAAAAAATAGTAGATTTCACCTGATGTTGATCAGTTACAGGTATTTTTAATGCAGTTTTTTATACTTTTAACTATCATGGAAAATTCAGCTACCTTTTTTAAAGCCATACGTGATGGAGATTTGTTATCCGTTACGAAAATGATTGATGAACACCCGAGTCTATTGCATGTATATGACCAAAGGGGTTCTACTCCATTGATTTTAGCTACTTACTATAATCATGTAGACATCACTACCTTTTTGATAGAAAAAGGCGCTGACATTGATGCTATAGACAGCTCCGGGAATACGGCTTTAATGGGGGTTTGTTTTAAAGGATTCATTTCATTAGCCCAAAAATTGATTTCTTACGGTGCCGATGTCAATGTGCGAAATGGAATGGGGGCAACAGCTTTGATTTATACAGTGACGTTTAAACAGATTGAAATAGCCCAGCTGCTTTTAGAGAACGGAGCCGAGAGGACCATGAAAGATAGAAGAGGCAATACGGCTTTGGATCATGCTAAATTGCAAGGTGAACCAAAATTAATTGATTTATTGGAATCGTAATGCAAGAGGAATTACAGGTAGCTTTAATTCAGTCCTCACTTTTTTGGGAAGACCCAGAGCGAAACAGGAAGTTATTTTCAGAAAAAATTGAAAAAATCGAGAGGGTCGTCGATTTGATTATACTTCCTGAAATGTTTACTACTGGTTTTACAATGACTCCCGAAAATATATCAAGAGATGAAGGCACACTTACGCTTGAATGGCTGCAGAAAACGGCACTGGAAAAGAGTGCCTCTATTGTTGGAAGCTTGCCTTTCTATGAGGATGGCGATTACACCAATCGCCTCTATTTTGTTCACGCTGATGGAAGCAATCAACATTATGATAAACGACATACGTTTACCTTGGCAGGAGAGGACAAAGTCTACAAGGCCGGATCCGAAAGATTGATACTGAATTATAAGGGGTTTAAGATCTGCCCCTTAATTTGTTATGATTTGCGCTTTCCGGTTTGGGCCAGAAATACCGAAGATTATGACGTATTGATTTATGTGGCTAATTGGCCAAAACCAAGAACATTAGCTTGGGATGCCTTACTAAAAGCACGCGCCATCGAGAATATGGCTTACTGTATAGGCGTCAATAGAGTCGGCACCGATGAACTAGGGTATGAATATTCAGGGCATTCTGCTGTTTATGATTGTCTTGGCAAACAAATCACTTTTACGGAAAAAGAGGAAATATGTTATGCTACTTTGCATAAGGAGCATATCAAAACCACTCGAGAAAAATTACGTTTTTTAGAAGATAGGGATGCTTTTACTCTCGTAGGATAAAAGTTTCGACTTTTTCCCAATTGGCCCGAATTTCTATTTCGTCAGGATAGTACTTTACTTTTTCGGGTTGTAGATTCTTGAGAAAATTACCCGTATCCCATCTTCCATTACCGTTACTATCTTCGATGACGCGTATAAGATAGGTGGAAGGCTCAATATTGTTGAATTCAAAAGGCCGTTCTTCTTTTGCATAGAGTTCCAATTGCATTTTACCTCCAGTGTCGGTCAATTGTACTAAAATAGGGTAGGTGACAGCACCTTGAATATTTACGGTCAAATTTCCATAGTCAGCAAAACTTTGAGTTGATAAATTGTAAGAAAGGGTGTCATTAGTCTCTCCAAAGAAATCGCTAATCGCTCCTGGAAGTAGTTCAAGACTATAATTCTCGTTTGGCTCTAAAGGAAAATCAAAATCAACTTTATTTGCCATAGTATCAAGTTTAAGTTTGGGAAAAATCTCAAGTGAATCTTTATTGATCATTTTTACTTTAGAAGTGTCGATTTCTACCAAAGGCGTCGTGGCCGCAATATAGAAAGATTCATTAAAGCTCAATCCTCCCCTTTGATTGGGAGTAAGTACTAATGAGTCAAGTTCAACCTTTCTGCTTTTTACGGTAAAGGTATCAATGACTTTTAATTTTTCATTGGAGACGGTAAATACCAGAGAGTCCATCTCAAAAGGAGTAAACCAAAAATTAATACTGTCCTTTTCATGTTCCTTTCTAATAAGGGTCTGAACTGTATCTGGAAGTTTCGTTAAAGGTTCGACAGAAATTTTTTCATCACCTCCAAAATAACCAAATATAATTTTGTTTTTCGACGCAAAACTGGGCACCGAAGAAGCATAGTTTGGAATTTCCTTAAAAATCGTCAACAAATAGGTAGAATCAGTGGGTAAAGAAACCGTGTCCCTTAAAAAAGCGATTTTATCACTGTTCTGGTCGAAGATGTTGTTCTTGGCTTCATCCTTTAAAGCAAATAGGGCATAATCTCCTTCTTTAAGGTTTTTTAAGGAGAATATTACCGTACTGTCAAGTGTGTTAGTAATATAATTCGGAGGTCTCTTGAATATGGTGGAGTCGGTGTAGGCGGTATCTAGCTCATAAAGCATGACACTAATAAAATCATCCGCCTTTTTGTTAAAAGCATCTATGACCACACCTTTGACTTCCAACGAATCTATATAGTCTCCAGTAGAAAAAACATAGGTCAAAAAACTACTAGGATTCCCTTCGTTGTTATCCTGTACACTTTGTCCAAAGTTGAAGGTATAGGTGGTGTTTTCCCTTAGCGTATCCTTGATTTTGATTTCCACATACTTTGACGCGCCACCCTGAGGAGTGATATCAGGCAAATATTTCAATGGTGGAGAAACGATGAGTTGCTCTTGAACGTTTTGCAACTTAATGTACTCGTCAAAATACAATCTAATTTTCCTGGCCTTGAAGTTAATCGTCATGTTTTCGGGTTCAGCCTTGATTAAAACGGGCGGGTCTACGTCTTTTGGGCCACCCGTCAAGGTGCCTCTTCTGCCACATTGTACTAAAGCGGCACCGATGGCTACAACAAATACAAAAGCGAGAAGTCTTCGAAACATGAACTGTAATTATAGGAAGACAAAGAAACGATTAATTTGTTCATTATTGAAATTGGGCAACAACGGCCATACTTGTTAACTGCACTGATATTCCTTCTGTTTCCAATAAGGCCTTAGCCGCTATTTCCATAGTAGCCCCACTGGTAATAACATCGTCGACCAACAGCACATTCTTATGCCCTAAATAGTTTTTATTTGCTAAGGTATAAAGTGCCTTATCGCCTTGCCAACGACCAATGCGCCCTTTCTTTGTTTGAGTTTTGGTATTTGCAGTTTTGATAAGTATGTTGTCAACATATTCGGTATTTAAATGAAATGCCAACCTTTGGGCAAAATTCGCCACCTGATTATAGCCTCTTTTATTCAATTTTTTTTGATGTAAAGGAATTGGTACTACAGCATCTATTAAGCCAAGTGAAGCATCTTTTTTTAAGATTTGCCCGTACCAATCGCCTAAAAACGTACCGATTTGCTCTTGATTCTTGTATTTTAAATAATGAATGAGCTGTTTCACAATCCCGTTTTCGCTGAAAAACAAGAAAGAACTGGCCTTTTTTACGTTAATTCTACCATAAAAAATACGGTCAATGGGGTTTTCTTCGTTAAAGGTATAATCGGTGAGCGGCAAATCATTCCGACAAACGGTACAAAGGTGTTGTTCTCCCCTGATTAAATGTGCATTACATCCAAAACACACTGGCGGTAGTAGCACGTTATTGATGTCATTTAGTATCTTTGTTAGATTGATAATTGACAAGTCCTAGATAATTTATAAACCTACTTAAATCTTATTTTCCACATGGTTAATCAAGATACTAAATTTAACTATAAAGTCATCCTTGCTGCGTTGTTCGCCGTCATAATTGGTATTCTAATAGCCTTTTATTACAGTTACGCGCAATCAAAGACTCAAATTGGATATTTGGAAAAGGAGAAAGAACTTTTGGTTAAGGATCTCACCTTGATGAAGGCCGATGTAGACCGTCTTTCAGCCTTACAAGATATGAACGATATAGAACTCCAGGACTCAAAGTACCAAATCGATAAATTATTGGATTCTGTAGGGAAGCTAAGTTTTACCATAGAAAAACTTAGGGAATTCAAGTCTGAGCTAAGTAGATTGGAATCTATCAACGATAGTCTCAAAATCAAAAACGATTTTCTACAGTATAACAACATGCAACTTGCCAATAAGTTTGATGAAAGTCAGAAACAAATAGAACGTTTGAGACTGGCGAACAGTGCCATTACAAAAGCAGAATCGCTTCAAAAGCAAAAGATGCGCGAGCTCAACGAAGAATTAAAATCAAAGGCCTATCTGAAAATTGAAAATGCTAGCGGAAGCGCCTATAGAACTAGAAGCGGTAAGCTAATACAATCTAACAAGGCTTCTACAATCGAAAAATTAAGAGGTACCGTAAACATTATGGCCGATCCTAAATTGGCAAACCAAGAGCGCGTACTTTATTTTCAATTTTTAGGTCCGAATATGGGCATCATTGAGGATAACGCGAATACGATTACTGTTAACGGAAATATTTATAGCAAGCGTGTTGAACTTGTTTTCAACGGTGAGACTACACAAGTTTCTGACTTTATTACATTGCCTGAGGGATCTCTTGAAGAAGGTACTTATACCTTAAATGTTTTCGAAGATGAACGACTACTTCAGACGGCGGAATTTCAATTGAAGTAATTTCATCACTTTAATTGAAGACTACTCATAATCATTTATAATAAACAGAATTTTTTATTCGCACGGATTCAGACTAGAATCGGAGAATATTCTATTTTTGCCGCATGGCAAAACAAGAAGATGATTTCAAGAAGGTAATATCTCATGCAAAGGAGTACGGTTACGTATTCCAATCCAGTGAAATATATGATGGTTTAAGTGCCGTTTATGACTATGCGCAGAATGGGGCCGAACTCAAAAAGAACATTCGTGAGTACTGGTGGAAGGCCATGGTGCAACTCAATGATAATATTGTTGGCATAGACGCAGCGATTTTTATGCATCCTACTACATGGAAGGCTTCCGGTCACGTAGATGCCTTTAACGATCCTTTGATCGATAATAAGGATTCCAAAAAAAGATATCGAGCTGATGTTTTGGTAGAAGATCATGTGGCCAAAATCGAACGAAAGATAGAAAAGGAAGTTGCCAAGGTTGCAAAACGGTTTGGTGAATCATTTGATAAAGAACAGTTTTTAGCTACAAATCAACGTGTGGTTGCGTATCAAGAACAAGCAAGTAGCATTCTAAAGCGATTGGGCAAATCTTTAGAAAAGGAGGATTTGGCCGACGTAAAAAAATTGATTGAAGAGTTGGATATTGCATGCCCGATGTCAGGATCAAAGAATTGGACGGAAGTTAAGCAGTTCAATCTCATGTTCGGGACGAAACTTGGGGCAACGGCAGAAAGTGCGATGGATCTTTATCTTCGCCCAGAAACTGCCCAGGGGATATTTGTGAATTTCTTGAACGTACAGAAAACGGGGCGAATGAAGATTCCCTTTGGAATTGCCCAAACGGGAAAAGCTTTTAGAAATGAAATCGTTGCGCGTCAGTTCATTTTCAGAATGCGTGAATTCGAACAAATGGAGATGCAATACTTCATAAAGCCCGGCACACAACAAGAGTGGTACGAGCACTGGAAGGAACATCGGATGAAATGGCATCTTTCTTTGGGAATGGGTGAAGAGAACTACCGTTTTCACGACCATGAAAAACTGGCCCACTATGCGGATGCCGCGGCAGATATCGAATTCCGTTTTCCCTTCGGGTTCAAGGAGTTGGAAGGCATTCACTCCCGTACCGATTTCGACCTCTCTCAGCACGAAGAGTACTCAGGCAAAAAGTTGCAATTTTTCGACCATGAAACCCATGAAAGTTATGTGCCGTATGTGCTGGAAACTTCCATCGGACTCGACCGTATGTTCCTAGCAGTTTTTTCGAATTCATTACGAGAGGAAGAATTAGAGAACGGTACGTTTAGAACGGTACTGAAACTTCCAGCCGTTTTGGCACCCACCAAAGCCGCTGTTTTTCCCTTGGTCAAAAAAGACGGATTACCGGAATTGGCCAAGGAAATCATTGAAGACCTCAAATGGGACTTCAATGTACTCTATGACGAAAAAGATGCGGTAGGCCGTCGTTACCGAAGACAAGATGCCAATGGCACACCGTTTTGTATTACTGTTGATCATCAAACCTTGGAAGACCAAACGGTGACCATTCGTCATCGTGATACGATGGAACAGCAGCGGGTTGCGATTTCAGAAGTCAAAGCAATCATTCACAAGGAAGTTGATATGAAGTCGTGGTTGAGGAAGATGGAAAACTAAAGTTTATATCCCAATCGTATACTCCCATAATAATTCCGTTCATCGCCAGGATAATAATAACGTGGCTCGCTACCGCCAAAGCCTTGCGTATTGATCAATACCGATTGGGCGTATACCTCATCTAAAATATTGTTGAGCCCAAAATCAAATCCAATGGTGAAATGTTCGGATACTTTCTTCAAATACCCTAATCGGGTATTGAAAACCGTGAAGGGGTCACTGTATAGATCAGCGGCGTTGGTCAACGGAATTTCACTGACATGCTGATGGTTAATGTTCGCATAGAAATTTTCGAAGAAGCGCATTTGAACACCTGCCGTTCTTCGCTGTTCTGGCACACCGGTAAGCGGGTTTCCCGAAAAATCCTCTCCCTCATCTATGAATTCAATAAAGCTATGGTCGGTCAAGGTATAATTGACAAATGGTGATAGTTGAAAGCTTTTAGAAACGGTCCAATTGTAGGTCATACCGATCTCTAGACCACGGTGGCGTGTTTTTCCGGCGTTTTGCCAAACAGTTCTGTCTTCACTGATTCGTTCTGCGACCAAAAGATTTTTGATATTCATTTGATACAAAGAGAGATTGAGTTGAAACCGCCTTTCATCTAAATGAAGATTTGTGCCCAATTCATAATTGATTCCGGTTTCTTGGGCGATATTGGGGTTGATTACCCCATTAGGATTCAAAGTCTGTTCCAATCCGGGGTTTGAAAAACCGCGACCGACATTGGCAAACATCTCATGGGTTTCAGAAAAATTATAGTTGAGGTTAAGACTTGGCAACAGAATTGCCTTAAAATCTCGCTCGGCACTTTTATTTTGCATACCAGAGTTAAACAAGTCTCTGTAGTCGTAATCCGTTTTGTTAAGATTTAGGCCGAATTGTGCTGAAAATTTTGCAGATATAGGAAGTAATAAAGTACCGAAAGCGTTCCATTGACTTCTAAATTCCTTGTTACGTGTAACTTTTTCTCCTCTCAGACTTCCATTACTGTTGTTCTCCCTCCACAAGTTTTCAAATTCATCCCAGTCGTATTCGTCTTTGAATAGTTCCGCTCCAAAAGAGTACTCACTGCTTTTTTCCAAGAAATTAAAATTTCCTGAAAAACTCGTGCGAAATCCGAAGCCTTTGGTCATTTCATCAAAAATGGCAAAATGGGCTGCTTCTACCTTATCCAAATAATTATAAAATATACTCGTGGAATTTTTAAGGTGCTCGGTAAATCTATGAGAGTAATTGAGTCCAACCAAGGTATAGTTGTTGGTCTCAAAACCTTGAGATTCACGCCAAACAAAAGTAGCTTGCTGTGGGTCTTCCGCAAAGGCAGTTGCACCCAATGAACTAGGAATTTGGGCTGTAAAATCAATATGGTTCACTAAAAGGGAAATCTTATTCTTTGTATTGATTTGATAAGACGTATTGAGCAAAAAACCATCACGTTCAAAATTGCTGTTTTGTCGATAGCCATCGGTTTCTAAATGCCCATATTGAAGTCCAAGCCGTAGCTTTCCATCAAAATGATTAAATGAAAGATTGTTCTTTAAAAGCCCGAAAGAACCCGCTGTAAAATTATTGGAAAAGTTTGTCGACCTTCCTAAAGCTTCTTTTGGGTTTAAGATAATGGCTCCACCTAAATTCGTTCCATAGACTGTGCCTTTAGGGCCTTTTATCACTTCGATTTGACTAAGGTTTTCCAGGTCAAACGCTTCTATGGTTGAGAAGCCCGAACCGTCCGTAACGGGAATATCCTCATAATACATACGCAGTTTATCCGTGCCAAAAAGTGTACGTGCCCCAATGCCACGAATGGTTATGCGATTGGTATTCAACGCTCCAGAAAACACATAAACCCCGGGAATTTGATTCATGGCATTGACCATGGAAACCGGACTGTAATTTTGAAAGACCTTGGCTGAAATGACTTCGGATGAAATAATTCCAGTCGCGTTTTTTTTCTTTAAGGCATCCAACAAGATAACCTCGTCTAATTGGGTGATGCTATCATTTTGCGTCGGGTCTTGTGCGAAAACCGAAACGACGGCCATCCATAGAAAAAGGAAACAAAGAAAACCTTTCATGCCTTATTTTAAGGCATTAAAAATAAGCTTTAAAATCGGAAACCGATGGAAACCCCGCTGCGGAACATAAAGGTATTCTGAAATTCTTGGGGATTGATATTGCGCCCTAGTCCAGCCGACATTTCAAAAGTTAGTTTTTCACCGAAAGTGGACCATTTTTTACCTAGCCCTAAACCTATGGCTGTCGTACTGTAATCATAGTCTCGAATACCTAAATTATTTTCCAAATCGCTTTGACCCGTATAATAAAGTCCGAAGGCTTCGGCGAACATGCCACTCTTGGGGTTGTAACCGAAGTAGGCCCGAAGATTGGGGCCAATACCAAAATTTCCGTTTCGACCAAAAGCATCCCCATTGAAAAACACGGTGCCGCCAATACTGGTGTCAGGAGTAAAATAATATTCGTAAGATCCTTCCAAAGCCGTAGTAGCTAAGAAACGGCCCATATTGAATCGAATTTCGTGATTATTGTAAGAACGTTCTCGATAAGCTTGGGCATTCATGATGAACCCGCTAATAATCATGACTATAAATATTATATTTTTCATCTTCCAAAGTTTATCGTTGCCTTCTGCAAATCAAATCCCGTTCCAAAAATTAGGGATTATGGTATTATTATTTTTTAACTTGTATGGGCTAAACCGATTTCAATGAAAAAATTCTTAAAAATTACGGATAAAATCTTGGCAGGATTTATTGCTATTTTACTACTCACCTACTTATTTTTTCTGGTTAAGTGGCGAAGTGAGTCTGCAGAGTATATGAAATTAGCTGGAGAGGATGCACCGACCTTGACCGTTAATGGAAAAAAATTCCGTGACTTGAACAAGAACGGTAAATTGGATGTTTATGAGAATAATAATTCCGATATAGAATCACGTATAGATGACCTGTTATCGCAAATGAAAATAGAGGAAAAAGCAGGAGCGCTGTTCATTCACATGACGATAATGCGTGACGGTGGTGAGTTGAACAAAGTGCCTTCGATTACCAATCCGTTTTCGCTTTTGTTGGAAACATCCCCGGAACAAGTGCTGAAAAAGAGAATGAACCATTTTAATATAATGGAGACTACTTCTGCCCTTGAAACCGCTACTTGGAACAACAATCTTCAAAAATTGGCCGAGCGTACAAGATTGGGAATCCCCGTAACGATAGCCACCGACCCAAGGCACGGGGCAGGGTTTGATGCCGGCACCGGAGTTGCGTCAAGCTTTTATTCGCGCTGGCCCTCTCAACTTGGAATGGGAGCTACCCGAGATTCTGCCTTGGTACGCGAATTTGGCAATATCGCGCGTCAAGAATATATGGCCCTGGGCTTGCGATTGGCTCTGCATCCTATGGCCGATTTGGCTACAGAGCCTAGATGGACAAGGGCGAATGGATGCTTTAGTGAAGATGCGGAACTGGCAGCAAAACTTACAGAAGCATACGTTTTAGGATTTCAAGGAGATAGCCTGACCAACAAAAGTGTGGCTTGTATGACAAAGCATTTTTCGGGAGGTGGGCCACAGGAAGATGGTTGGGATGCACATTTTGCTTCAGGCAAGGGGCAAGCTTATCCCGGCAATAACTTTGATTACCACGTCATCCCATTTACCAAGGGTGCTCTCAAGGCCAAAACGGCCCAAATTATGCCCTACTATGGAATTCCGAAGGGACAGACAGGGGAGGAGGTCGCTTTCGCTTTCAACAAAGAAATAATTACCGATCTACTGAGAGATTCACTGAATTTTCAAGGCGTAATTTGCACGGATTGGGGCTTGGTCACCGATATGCCGGTCAAAGAGGCATCGGCATGGGGGGTCGAACACCTGTCAGAAAAGGAAAGGGTCAAAAAAATATTGGATGCAGGTTGTGATATGTTCGGGGGCGAATCGAGGCCTGATTTGGTGCTGCAATTGTTAGAAGAAGGGGCTATTACCGAAGAGCGTTTGGATGTTTCCCTGCGACGTATTTTTAGGGATAAATTTCGATTGGGACTTTTTGACAAACCCTATGTTGATACTGAAAAACTGGATGTCGTTGGAAATCCTGATTTTATAGCAAAAGGCAAAGAGGCTCAACGGAAGGCCTTAGTATTGTTAAAGAACGAGAATAATTTCTTACCGCTTTCTTCTGACAAAAAAGTGTATGTCGAAGGTATGGTCAAGGGCTTGGAAAAGTTGTATCCACAGATCGTTGACAATGTTTCGGATGCCGACATTATCATTAAGAAATTGGATACTCCTTCTTCGCCCCCAATTGGAGACAATTTGCTGGAACGATTTTTCCCCCAAGGAAGACTTGATTTTCCAGAGGAAGAAAAGACTGAGATTTTGGAACTCATTTCATCAAAGCCAACGGTAACAGTGTTGGAGATGCAACGTCCACCTATTGTTCCAGATATCAATGCGGCAAGTAAAGCCGTAATCGCCGATTTTGATTGTCAAGATGAAATTATCTTGGAGATGGTTTTTGGGAAATTTAATCCATCAGGCAAATTGCCTATCGAAATACCTTCCTCTGTGGAAGCCGTGGAAAATCAAATGGAGGATGTGCCATATGATTCTAAGGATCCACTGTACAAATTTGGTCACGGACTTTCCTATTAATATATTCTTGTGGTTAGCTTTTACTTAAAGCGGACATTGTCTATTTTCGAATAAAATCCAAAATATGAAAATTGTTTCCTATAATGTAAATGGCATTCGAGCTGCTTTGAATAAGGGCTTCATCGAGTGGTTACAGACCGTAAATCCTGATGTGGTCTGTCTGCAAGAAATCAAGGCCATGGAAGAACAGCTAGACCTTTCTGTTTTTCATGAGGCTGGCTATTCACATAATTATTGGTTCAGCGCTCAAAAAAAAGGATATAGTGGTGTAGCTGTTTTATCGAAGACAAAACCTGACCATGTTGAAGTAGGTACCGGCATCGACTATATGGATTTCGAAGGAAGAAACATCAGGGCCGATTACGGCGATGTTTCGGTGATGAGTATGTACCTGCCTTCAGGAACCAACTTGGCCCGGTTAGACCATAAGCTCATGTATATGGCTGATTTTCAAAAATATGCAGACGAATTACGAAAAAAGCGCCCGAACCTTATCGTTTTAGGAGATTATAACATTTGCCATGAAGCCATCGATATTCATGACCCTGTAAGAAATAAAAATGTCTCGGGATTTCTACCTGTCGAACGAGAATGGATCGGTAACTTCATGAAGAGTGGATTCATTGACAGCTTCCGTCATTTTAATGAGGAACCTCATAATTATACTTGGTGGAGTTACCGCGCCAACGCTAGAAACAACAACAAAGGCTGGCGTTTGGATTATGGAATGGTTGCCGAACCGCTCAAAGATCGCTTGAAGCGTTCAGTGATTTTGTCGGAGGCAAAGCATAGTGATCACTGTCCGATTTTGGTAGAGATAGAAAAATAAATCCCCTTCATTTTTTTGTACTTTTGAACCGCTAATACTTTTTGCCTTTTCATGATTTATACAGCCCTACCCCACACAGAAATCGAAGTCAGTAAAATATGCTTAGGCACAATGACCTGGGGCAATCAAAATACAGAGGCCGAGGGGCATGAGCAAATGGATTTCGCTGTTGACCGAGGCATCAATTTTTTTGATACGGCCGAGTTGTATTCCATTCCAGCGCATCCGGATAGAAAATCGAATACTGAAAAAATTATAGGTACTTGGTTTAAGAAAACGGGAAATCGTGATAAAATAATTTTGGCGACTAAAATTGCTGGTAAAGCCGAATTCACCAAATTCATTCGATCGACTGGAATCAATCGCGATTCAATTATCGAAGCTGTGGAAGGAAGTTTACAACGGCTACAAACAGATTATATTGATTTGTACCAACTGCACTGGCCTGACCGAAATGTCAATTACTTTGGACAACGTGGTTACGACCACAATACCGTTGATCTCTGGCAAGACAATATTCATCAAATCTTAGAGACTTTTCGAGATTTGATTCGTGAAGGAAAAATCAGACAGGTGGGTATTTCTAACGAATCACCATGGGGAACCATGCGGTTTTTAGAAGAGAGTAAAGTGCATGCAAGCCTTCCCAGAATCATCACTATTCAAAATCCTTATAGCTTGTTGAACAGACAGTTCGAAGTTGGTTTGTCGGAAATCTCAATACGTGAAAAAGTAGGGTTATTGGCCTATTCTCCACTGGGGTTTGGAGTTTTGAGCGGTAAATATTTGGGAGATAGGAAACCAGAAGGAGCTCGTATTACTTTATACCCGAATTACAAACGTTATTGTGGGGATGCCGCGGTCAAAGCAACTCAGAAGTATTATGAATTGGCGCGTGAGAATGATTTGTCTCCTGCGCAAATGGCACTAGCCTTTGTAAATACAAGACCATTCTTGACCAGTAACATCATCGGCGCCACTTCAATAAAGCAGTTAGAAGAGAATATCGCAAGTATAGATGTGGAATTAAGCGATGAGGTGCTTCAAGGGATCGAAGCAATACATAATCAATTTCCTAATCCTTCACCCTAAAGAATACGCATGCATTTTTTAAAAGTAGGAATTTGGCAATTGGCACTGATTATATTGGTGATTGTTGTGTTTATGGTGTTGGCTCGAATGTTCAATTCCAAAAACTAGCCGAACAAACCGGTCACGACGTCTTCTATTTTTGAGACCATTTCAATGGATATCTTCGGATTTTTTAAACCGATTTTATTGTTTTTGGAAACATAGATAGCGGTAAATCCAAGTTTTTCTGCCTCTAGAATACGTTGGTCTACCCTTTGGACAGGTCTGATTTCCCCTGCCAAACCGACTTCCGCAGCAAAACAAACCCCTTTTTCAATCGGAATGTCCTCGTTACTTGAAAGTATGGCAGCAATTACCGCTAAATCGATAGCTGGGTCATCAACTGATATTCCACCTGTGATATTCAGAAAAACATCTTTTGCCCCTAATTTGAAACCAGCGCGCTTTTCAAGAACAGCCAGAAGCATGTTCAAACGTTTAGCATTGTAACCCGTAGTAGAACGTTGAGGTGTGCCATATACCGCGGTACTGACCAAGGCCTGAATCTCAATCATCAAAGGTCGCATACCTTCAACCGTTGAGGCAATTGCTGTACCACTTAGTCCTTCGTCATTCTTCGAGATTAAAATTTCGGAAGGATTATTGACCTGCCGCAATCCGCCGCCTTGCATTTCATATATGCCCAATTCTGCTGTAGATCCAAAACGATTTTTCAAAGCACGCAGAATACGATAAACATAATTGCGGTCACCTTCAAACTGCAATACAGTATCGACCATATGTTCCAATATCTTTGGCCCTGCAATAGAACCGTCTTTGGTGATGTGACCGATCAGTATGACGGGCGTGTTGGTTTCTTTTGCGAACTTGATGAGTTCGGCAGTACATTCCCGTATTTGCGAAATGCTACCCGCTGCTGATTCGATATAATCTGAATGCAAGGTTTGAATGGAGTCGATTACCACAATATCAGGTTCGGTCACTTCAATTTGTTGAAAAATATTTTGGGTTTTTGTTTCCGTAAGGATAAAGCAAGTTTCACTGTTGGGGTGGATGCGATCTGCCCGCATCTTAATTTGTTTTTGACTTTCTTCCCCAGAAACGTATAAAGTTTTATAAGGAAGCTTTAAGGCTATCTGAAGTATAAGGGTACTCTTTCCGACACCAGGTTCTCCCCCTAATAAGACTAGTGCACCAGGCACCAAACCGCCACCGAGAACGCGGTTGAATTCTAGGTCAAATGTATTTAGTCGTATCTCTTTATCAATACTGATTTCATTGACACGAAGAGGTTTGGCTATTTTTCGTTTGGAACTTGAAGCAGCTTTCCAGCTTGATTTTTCTTCTTTCTGAACTACTTCTTCTACAACGGTATTCCATTCTTTACAGGCCGAACATTGTCCGACCCATTTGGCATATTGGGTACCACAGTTTTGGCAGAAAAATGCCGTTTTTGTTTTGGCCATTTGGAAATAGAAGGTTTATGGCGAAGATAAAACTTTGTCGGAACTATTGGAATCAAAAAAGAGGCCTTCAAGGCCTCTTCTACATATTATTCTAATTCTGAACTTAATACCCAAAATCAGCTTTCAGGGCATCGATTTTTTCCAAAGCCATTTCTTTGGTCAAGAAATCGATTTCATCCATTCCAAAAGCCTTTTCAAAGGTCTTTAGTGCTTTTTTAGGCTCTCCCATTTGCTCATAGTACTCGGCTTCAAAGTAAAAGCCTAACATCGTTCCTGGGAATTCCCTCTTACACAAATCTGAAAGCGGTTTTAACGATTCAAAATCTTCCTTTTTCCGAATTCCAGCGTAAACGGCCATCAGGTCATTGAGTTCTACAGATTTTTTGAACCCGAAGAGGTCTTCTATGTTTTTGTATTTTTTTAGCAAGTAGTCAAATACCGGCTCTTCTGAGGTCAGCATTTGTGTTTTATATTCTTTGGGGGTAATCGGCTTGAACATTCCGAAGATATTGTCAAAAGCCTTTCCAATTCCGTAGGTTGCAATAGAAATGTGGTCCGCACCTTCATATTCATCAAAGTAATAATGAAGCGATTTTTTTTCTATGGCCTTAATTGCTTTGTCCATCTCCATAATTCTTGAAGTGTATTTGTTCTTTTCCTTTTCAAGAATCAATTGATAAAAGATTTGTTTGTTGAATGACCCTAGACGCGCTGGAACCCTATTTTCCATTTCGGGGGCTAGCGTTGGAGAAATGTTGATGTAAGCGTTGAATAATGAGTTCTCTTTGAATAGCCAGTAATTCTGAAAGTTGGCGGTAATATCGTAACCAACTATCATTTTGAAGGGTGCCGTGCTGTAATTCAAGTCTAAATATGGAATCATTTCCATCCCCAGAAACTCAAAGAACTTTTTCCCTTTTTCAGAGGGCAATCCGCTTTCCTCTTCCCAAGCGCAATCATCTAATCGAACACTTCTCTCATTCTGGTTGACCCCAACAATGATACTTTGGGGCATTCCATGAAATTGGCTATAAAATTTGGCTGTTGCTACTACATGATCGAACAAATATTCACCATCAAGGACAAGGATCAAGGGATATTTCTTTTCCTCGTCGTAGTCTTCAGGAAAATAATAACGGACGTCTCGTCTTTCTTGAAGTTTGAATGACTCGAAAATTTCTTGGGTCACTTGAGCGTTGATTCCCAAACACAGGAATAGGGCAAAAAGAGTGAAAAATGTTCGCATGATACTATTGTTGGTCGAAGTCGAAGAATTTCGACTATCTATTTCTGTTCAATAACGGTAATAACAGAAAAGATATTGCACCAAAAACAACGATCATCAAGGTTTGGGCAATCCACATAATCCAACCAAAGGCATCCCCAGAAACTTGACTAATGCCAAAAACCGAAAGCGCTTTACTTACCATTATGGGATATAAGCCGATTCCGCCATTCGTAACCATCATGGCAATCGCCCCAGCTACAAAGGCTACCATTAACTGATTTAGCGAAAGATCTGTAGTTTCAAGAACTGTAAATTTAATGATCCAGAACATAGCAATATAACAGCCCCATATAAATAGTGTGTGAAATACGAAACTCCATTTATTCTTCATTTTGAAGATACTGAGTAAGCCGGCCATCAATCCACTTACAAGACTTTTTATTTTCAATGCTAGCTTATGGTTAGATTTCTTGATAAAAAGGAAAAAAAAGAGAAGCCCTATAAGGCCTATTACCATTAATGTTAAAATGCCGTTTGGACTCAATCCCGCTTGTTCAACAAAACCCAGAATAACATCTGTTTGGAGAACTAAGGTTATGGCGATTATAGAAAATAGCATAATAACATCAATTACGCGCTCGGTAACAATGGTACCCAATCCTTGTTCAAAAGGCACGTCTTCATACGTAGTCAATGCTGTTGGCCTTAGAATCTCGCCCATTCTGGGGATACCTAAATTAGCAAAATAGGACATGAGAATAATAAGAACATTATTGCTCAATTTGGGCTTGTAGCCTAATGGTTCAAGTAAATAATTCCATCGAACGGCTCTGGAAATATGGCCTAGTACACCTAGTAAGACTGAAATGCCAACCCAAAATAAGTCAGCTTCCTTAATGTAGTAAAGGATCTTTTGGCGATCCGCCGGTGCTGTAGAATCATACCAATACCAAACCAAAAAAACTCCCAAAGCAATTGGGAGTATGGTTTTCAGGGTCTTTTTTAAGTTTAGATTCAAAATTAGTTCAACAGATTATTCGCTTCATTCGGGAATACCAATGAGGGGTTGAAAGTCTTAGCTTTTTCAATGTCCATTCGGGCATAGGTTATCAAAATTAGAATGTCACCGACAGCAACCCTTCTTGAAGCTGCACCATTCAGGGTAACCTCACCACTTCCTCTCGGACCGGGAATGGCATAAGTCTCTAATCTTTCACCATTGTTATTGTTTACTATCTGTACCTTTTCGCCTTGTATGATATTGGCGGCATCCATCAAATCTTCATCAATAGTGATACTTCCTATATAGTTTAAGTCGGCTCCGGTAACTTTTACACGGTGAATCTTTGATTTTACTACTTCAATTTGCATGGGGCAAAGTTAATTAATTGAGGGCGATATTATCTATTAACCGTACATCTTTCGCATAAACGGCAATGAACGCCCTATATTTTGTATTTCGTCGTTTTCTTTGAACAGGCCTTAACTTTTCTACATCTGTAATCGTAAAATATTCAAGTTTTAGGTCAGTGTGTTTTTCGAACTGGTCTTTTACCCATTCAGTTACAGTTTTAGCACTTTTCATGCCAAATTTTTTTTTGGCAGAACGTAATGTTCTATATATAAAAGCGGCCTCTTTTCGTAGTAATGGCGCGAGTCTTTCGTTTCTTGAACTCATCGCCAGACCTGAAGGTTCTCGAACAATTGGGCACCCTATAATTTCTACTGGAATATTTCGAAGCGCCACAAGCTTTTTAATTATCTGAAGTTGTTGAAAATCTTTTTCCCCGAAATAAGCACGATCCGGGCCCACAAGAGTAAGTAGTTTTTCAACGATAGTGCCTACACCTTCAAAATGTCCATCTCTGAAAGCACCTTCCATTACCTTACCTAGTCTTCCGAAATCATAGGTCTTTGACGAAATATGGACACCATAAATTTCGGAAGCGATTGGGGCGAATACAATAATTTCATTTGAGATGCCCTGTAAAAGTTCCATATCTGCCTTTAGCGTGTTTGGATACTTATCCAAGTCTTCTTGATTGTCGAATTGGGTGGGATTGACGAAGATGGTAACGACTGTCGTAGTATTTTCAGAATAGGCCCGTTTTACCAAGGAAACATGTCCTTGATGAAGTGCACCCATAGTAGGAACCAGACCTAAACTTCCTTTTTTTTTGGCTAAGGACAACTGTAGTTTTAGTTCTTTCTTTGTTTTGATTAACGGCATTCGAGCAATTTAAAAACTAGCAAACTTACTATAATTACGGCTAATCTCTATAATTTTCGTAGTTTTGCAGCTACGCTCATATTTAAAATAAATTGCAGCTTTATGAATGGTAAAAAGATATTGTTTGTATCTTCAGAATTAGTACCCTACCTGCCGGAAAACGAGGTTTCCCTAATGTCTTATGAAACTCCTAGAATGGTCAACAGCAATGGTGGCCAAATACGGATTTTTATGCCAAGGTATGGTAACATTAACGAGCGTAGGCACCAATTGCACGAAGTAATTCGGTTATCTGGTATGAACTTGGTTATCAATGATATGGATATGCCTTTGATTATCAAAGTAGCCTCCATCCCAAGGGAAAGAATTCAAGTGTATTTTATTGACAACGACGAATATTTTAAACGTAAATCAACGTTTACCGATGCAGACGGAAATTTGTTTCCCGATAACGATCAGCGAGCAATATTTTTTGCAAAAGGTGTAGTCGAGACAGTTAAGAAGCTCAATTGGTCACCAGATATTATCCATGTACATGGATGGTTGGCTTCTTTATTACCATTATACCTAAAAAAATACTATGCCGATGAACCCTTATTCGGGGAAAGTAAAATTGTTACATCCGTATATGGTAAGGGCTTTGAAGGCGAGTTAGATAAAGAAATGGTAAAAAAGGTGGCTTTTGATGGTATTTCCGAAGATGAGATCACCCCATTAGCAACTCCCAACTATAATAATTTGTTAAAAGTTGCGGTAGATTTTTCAGATGCCGTTATTTTAGCCTCGGAAGAGATTCCGGAAGATTTACAAAACCATATTTCCAACCTAGAAAAACCCGTGTTGCCGTATGTTTCGTTACAAGAGTTCGAGGAGGCCTACGCCAATTTTTACAACACAGAAGTTTTAAAATAATCTAAATGAATTTTTTGAATAGGATAAAATTTCCTGCCCTAGCAGGAATTTTGCTTGTTGTGGCACTTGTTTCATGTGAACAGGATTTGACCACCATAGGATCTGGAGTTGTTGGTGGTGAGCCATTTATTACTGGTAAACAAGAATATGACGTCTTTGCATTCAACAAAAAAGTGGAGGCCGTACAGACAAACAAATTGCCGATCTATCAATTGGGTACTTTCGAAGATCCTGTTTACGGAAATATTGAAGCAAGAATCACAAGTCAAATTGTATTGCCCGGTGGCAGTATTCAGTTCGGAACATTTTCACAGCAAAGGGAAGACTTGGGTGCTGATGACTCAAACCCTACAAGAATTCAAGAAAATGAACGTCTAAAAGAAGTGTTTTTATACATTCCTTATTTGACCAAACCTACAGGACTGCAAGATCGTGATTTGGACGGGGTAGATGATGCCTTCGATGCCGATCCGTCAGATCCTAATAGTGATAGTGATAACGATGGACTAACTGATAATCAGGAAAAAGCTGGTGGTACCGACCCCCTAAACGATGATACTGATGGAGACGGTGTAAAGGATGACGTTGATGACGATAATATGAATGTCTCCGTTGCGAAAAGAATTGATATTGATAGTATATATGGGGATCGAACTAAGCCTTTTAGGTTAAAGGTGCAACGCTCGACTTTCTTTTTGAGGGATTTGGATCCTAACACAAATTTTCAAGAATCTCAAGAATATTACTCAAACCAACGCTTTTCACCAGAGTTTGTTACGAATTCATTACTGGCGGATGGTGCAGAATCTACCGAAGTGGTTATCGATGATTACGAAATACTTCTTCCGAGACAAGATGACCCAGAAACAACCGATGTTGATGAGTCAGAGCTTTTTACTAAAGTTAATCCAGGTATCAGGGTTGAATTGGATAGTACTTTTTTCGCAGAAAATATTTTACAAAAAGAAGGGGGACTTGAGCTTTTGAGTCAAGCAAATTTCAATGAGTTTTTTAGGGGCATCCATCTTTCTATAGAACCGGGAGAAAATAACCACTATCTCTTACTAGACTTAAGACAAGCGAGCATTGGTTTAACCTATGAATATGATAGTGTTGATACCAATGGTACAGCATCAGATAGAGACGATGATGAAGTTGTCACTAAAGAAAGTACGTTCACTATGAGTTTATTGCGAGGTGATAATTCCGGTAATGTGACGGGCAATGCGGTCAATACCTTTATTAAGGATGACTTGCCACTCGAAATTGAAAATAGTTTAGGGTCAACTGAAAATGCTTCTAAAATATATCTTAAAGGTGCAGGAACAACCTTTGCAGAACTCAAGCTTTTCGATTTACTTGATGGAAGCGAGGATATCAATGCGATTAAGGCGAATAAATGGGTCATTAACGAGGCTAGTCTGGTATTTTACGTGGATCGGGCCACATTAGATGCTGCTGGAGGTTCTATTGAGCCACCAAGACTTTATCTGTATAATGCCGAAACTAACCAACCTTTGTTCGATGCAAGATTGGATCAACTCGATCAGCTAAATACATTGACCAGTTACCCGTTGTATGGTGGTTTATTGGAAAAAGATTCAAATGAAAAGGGTATTAAATACACAGTAAGTATTACTAGTCATATCAATAATTTAATTGTACGGGATTCTACAAATGCCACATTGGGCCTTACCATTACCCCGGATATTCGGTCCACTGGAGCGGTCAATGCAATGTTGGCTGATGGTGTTGAAAAAGATTTGCCTGTAATACCAACTATAAGCCCTTTGGGTACCGTTCTTTTTGGTAGTCGAGAAGTTCCGGGTAATGAGGATGTGAAACTCAAACTTGAAATTGCTTATACTAAAGCGAACTAAAAAGATAGGGCAGTATTGCTAGTTTTCTTAAGACGGCAAAATAGATAATTAAACTTCCCCCGTATATACCACTTATGGATTTTTTTCGTTGTACAACTATATTGTGGGTCACGATGGAAAAGCATAGCTTAACTTTGCAAAAATTTTGACTCACCTCAATGTTAATATTTGATTTATGTGCGGAATAGTAGGATATATTGGGCATAGAGATGCCTATCCAATAATAATTAAAGGTCTACAAAGGCTTGAATACCGAGGATATGACAGTGCCGGTGTTGCAATTTTTGATGGTAACGGTATTAATCTTGCTAAGACAAAGGGTAAAGTAGAGGATCTCAAGAAAAAATCGGAAAGTACAATTTCTGTAGAAGGAAATTTGGGCATTGGTCATACAAGATGGGCAACCCACGGTGTTCCTAACGATGTGAATTCTCACCCTCATTATTCTAATTCCGGGGATTTGGTAATAATCCACAACGGAATTATAGAAAATTACGAGTCCATTAAAAAAGAGTTGACCAAAAGGGGTTATGTGTTTCATTCCGATACGGATACCGAGGTTTTGGTCAACCTGATAGAAGAAGTTCAAAAATCAGAGGATGTGAAATTGGGTAAGGCTGTACAAATTGCACTAAACCAAGTTGTTGGTGCTTATGCAATAGCCGTATTTGACAAGAAGAAACCTGATGAAATAGTAGTTGCCAAATTAGGTAGCCCTTTGGCTATTGGTGTTGGTGAAAACGAATTCTTTATCGCTTCCGATGCCTCGCCATTTATTGAATTTACGAACAATGCGGTTTATCTTGAGGACGAAGAGATGGCAATTGTACGTTTGGGCAAGGAGATTAAATTAAGAAAAATAAAGAATGATGCCATAGCCTATCCGAATATCTTGGAACTCCAAATGAATTTGGAGGAAATAGAAAAAGGAGGTTACGATCACTTCATGCTCAAGGAAATTTATGAGCAGCCGAGGGCCATCATGGATACCTATCGTGGTAGACTTCGCGTGGATCAAGGAATTGTAAAAATGGCAGGTATCGACGAGCACCTTGAAAAGTTCTTAAATGCAGATCGAATCATTATCGTTGCTTGTGGTACCTCATGGCACGCCGGGCTGGTGGCAGAGTATATTTTTGAAGATTTGGCCCGAATTCCTGTTGAGGTAGAGTATGCCTCTGAATTCAGATATAGAAATCCCGTAATTACCGATAAAGATGTTTTGATTGCAATTTCGCAATCCGGGGAAACTGCAGATACTTTAGCCGCAATAAAATTGGCCAAAGAGCACGGGGCATTCGTTTTTGGTGTTTGTAATGTAGTTGGGTCTTCCATTGCCCGAGAAACTCATGCTGGGGCATACACCCATGCTGGCCCTGAAATTGGAGTGGCATCGACTAAGGCATTTACAACCCAGATTACAGTATTGACACTAATCGCGTTAAAACTTGCGAAGGAAAAAGGTAAATTCTCTGAGTCAAAATTCCATGAGTACTTAACGGAATTAGAGACTATTCCGTCAAAAGTAGAAAAAGCTTTGGAATCGAATCCGTTGATAGAGATTATTTCAGATGTTTATAAAGATTCTACCAATTGCCTGTATTTGGGTAGAGGTTATAATTTCCCGGTGGCATTGGAAGGTGCTTTGAAGTTAAAGGAAATCAGTTATATTCATGCCGAGGGCTATCCTGCTGCTGAAATGAAGCACGGTCCTATTGCATTGATAGATGAACAAATGCCCGTATTTGTAATTGCCACTAGAAAAGGACATTACGAAAAGGTGGTCAGTAACATTCAAGAGATAAAATCCAGAAAAGGTAAAATCATTGCTATTGTCACAGAAGGCGATGAACAAGTGACCGAATTGGCGGATCACGTGATTGAGGTACCGGAAACTTTTGAAAGTCTAACACCTTTGTTAACAACGATTCCACTACAATTACTATCTTATCACATAGCTGTAATGCGTGGATGTAATGTAGATCAACCTAGAAATTTGGCAAAATCGGTTACCGTAGAATAATATTTTAGTTAAATTTTCTTGACAAAGGCTCCGAATTATTTCGGGGCCTTTTTTTATGGGTTTTGACGATTGAATAATTTTAGGCATGTAATTTTATTAAAAATATACTATGCATGCATAATTTATTCCATTTTATGATTATTGAGATAAAAAAATCGGTATCTTGCCGGTGACTTAGTAACTATCTTAACTAATTTTAACTCAAACTCAACATGAGAACAATACTGTCTATAGCATTGCTGCTGTTTGCATTCGTAGGTTTTTCGCAAACAACGGTCAGTGGAAAAGTTGTTGATCAGAACAATGAGCCCATTCCTGGTGCCAATGTGGTAATTTCAGGAAAAGCAATCGGTACAACTACCGATTTCGATGGTTTATTTAACCTGGAAACAGCTGAAGTACCCCCCTTTCAGTTGCGTATTACGAGCATCGGTTATTCCGACGCCACTGAAGAGATTACGACGAACAATCAAAACGTAACGATTGTTATTACGGAAGCAGAAACCTTCCTTGATGAAGTGGTTATATCCGCTTCACGAACTCCTGAACGAATTTTTGAATCTCCGGTTACGGTTGAACGTATTGGCCTTAAGGAAATTAAAAACACGGCTTCTGCAGATTTTTATGATGGCCTTGAAAATCTAAAAGGTGTTGATGTAAATACGAATAGTTTGACCTTTAAAGCGGTTAATACTAGAGGTTTTGCAACATTTGCCAATACAAGGTTTATGCAATTGGTAGATGGAATGGACAATTCCACTCCTGCCTTGAATTTTCCCATAGGAAATTTAGTGGGCATGATTGAAACCGATGTATTAAGTGTAGAATTGCTTCCTGGAGCCTCATCTGCTTTGTATGGAGCGAATGCATTTAATGGTATTTTGTTCATGCGGAGTAAGAGTCCTTTTGATTATGAAGGTATTAGTGCATCCGTTAAAAGAGGAATTACCTCCCAAGAGGCCGCTGGAAATAATGCCTATACAGACGTAGGTATTAGGGCTGCCCATAAATTCAGTGATAAATTTGCCGCGAAGGTAAATTTCGGATATTTAAAGGGTACTGATTGGGCAGCAAACAATCTTGCGGGTAAAGGCCTAAATAATTCTGGCATATCTGGTGGAACCAGAGAAAGTGATTTGAATTATGATGGAATAAACGTTTATGGTGACGAGGTATCGACTGATATAAAAGATGTTGCCGTTACTTTGGAAGGATTGGGAATTCTACCAGCGGGGGCCAACGCCTTAGTACCTTCAGTAGAAGTAAGTAGAACAGGATACAATGAAAGTGAATTAACCCCTTACAATGCAGAAAGCATCAAGGCAGACTGGGGCTTATACTACAGACCTATTACTGATAATAGTCTTGAGTTATCTTATGTTGGAAAAGTCGGAACCGGAACCACCATTTATCAAGGATTAAACCGATATAATATTGATGGGTTTTTCCAACAACAACATAAACTTGAAGTAAGACACGACAACTTCTTCTTAAGAGGTTATGTTGTGGCTGATAAAGCAGGGGATTCTTATGATATGGTTTTTACGGGAATCAATATCAACCGAGCTTGGAAAGACGATAATACCTGGTTTGGGGAATATGTAGGGGCCTATGTAACAACTACCCTTGGTGGTGGCACGGATGAACAGGCCCATGCAGCGGGTAGAGCAACTGCTGAAGCAGGTCGTTTTGAACCAGGATCCCCAGAATTTGTTTCGGCCTTTAATAAAAGTATTAACGATCCCGATCTTAGTACCGGGTCAAAGTTTCAAGATGCTTCAAAGTACTATCATGGGGATGCCAACTATAATTTTAGCCATCTTACCGACTTTGCAGATATACAAGTTGGTGGGTCTTTTAGACAATACAGTCTAAATTCATTTGGTACAATCTACACCGATTTTGATGGCCCGATTGATTATTCTGAATTTGGTATTTACACACAACTACAGAAAGATTTTGACTTAAGTGAGGCTATGAATCTAAAATTAACCGGTTCTGTACGATATGATAAATCGGAATTTTTTGATGGTTTCTTTTCTCCTCGTCTTTCTGCAGGTCTTACTGTAAATAGAAATCACAATATTCGTGGTTCTGTTCAAACAGGGTTCAGAAACCCTACAACCCAAGATTTATTTATTGGGCTTGATGCTGGGCGTGCCATTTTAGTGGGTGCCGCACCGGACAATTTAGACCGATGGACAAGAACCTATGATGTAAGTGGAGGCGGACAACAATTAGGTCAGCCTAACACTATTACGCAAACAGGTAGAGCTGCTTATGAAAATTCTTATGTAGCTGAATCCGTACTTGATTTTGGAAGATCAATGAATCCAGCTGATTTAGAAGTAGCTAATCCTGATTTGGTGAAACCTGAGCAAGTGACTTCGTTTGAAGTTGGGTATCGAGGAAAGATAAATAATTTGGTGATTGACTTTAGTACTTATTATAATATTTACAAAGATTTTATCTCTCAAAAAGCGGTGATAGCTCCTTTTTATGGAACGGTAGGAGATGGAAGTTTGTCACTGGCCGCTATTGGCAATGGTGATTTTAAGACCTATAGCGCCTATACCAACTCTACAGCAGATGTAAAATCGTATGGAGCTTCAATCGGATTATCTGCAAAAATCTTTGGAAACTTTGATTTGGGTGGCAGCTATACCTATACCAAACAAGATTTTGACCAAGCTTCAGATCCCGGATTTCAAACGAACTTCAATACTCCGGAACATAAATTCAAGGCAACCTTCGGAAATGCGGAGCTGTTCAAGAATTTCGGCTTCAATGTGGCCTACAGATTTAGCGATGATTATTATTGGGAAGCTACTTTCGGTAACGGTGTAGTACCCGAATTCCAAACCGTTGACGCTCAAATTAATTTGACGATTCCAAGCTTGAAATCGACCTTAAAAGTAGGTGGCACAAATCTTCTAGGCGAAGAGTATTTCACTGCCTTCGGAACAGGTTTCATAGGTTCTATGTACTACGTAGGCCTTACAATCAATAACTAATTAAAAAGTGAACATGAAAATCATGAAAATAAAATATATAGGATTACTTGCAATTTTATTAGCATTTACAGCATGTAACGAACCTGAAGATGTGCTTCCTGAGAGCGCGATAGTTGAAACGGAGGAGATGCCCGAATTGACCGCCGGGTCGGCAGATTTTTCCAATTATATTTCATTAGGAAATTCTTTATCCGCAGGTGTTAGCGATGGATCCCTGTTTAAAGCAAGTCAAGAAAACTCTTTTCCGAATATCTTATCAAACAAATTTGCCATGGTAGGCGGTGGTAGTTTTGTACAGCCATTGGTCAACGACAATTTTGGGGGTCTAGCGGCTGGAGGTGATAGAATAGTTGGCCCAAGACTGGTTTTTGGAGGGGCCGGGCCAGTTGGTTTGGAATCTTTAATAGGTCCTGTGACCGTGACAACGGATATTGCTCTAAATAATCCAACAGGTCCTTTTAATAATCTTGCGGTTCCAAGTGCTAAAAGCTTTCATTTATTGGCGCCAGGGTATGGCAATTTAGGTAATGTATCCCTAGGTCTAGCAAATCCGTATTTTGTTAGAATGACCGGTACTACACCCGATATAAGTGTTTTGGAGCTGGCTGTAGCGCAATCACCAACGTTCTTTACTTTATGGATTGGAAATAATGATGTGTTAGGCTATGCTACATCCGGTGGTGATGGCACCAATCCTATTACTCCCGTTTCAGGTGTTCCAGGTGTTGGTTTTGATGGAAGCTATGGGGCGCTAATTGCTACCCTCACTGCTGGAGGTGCGCAAGGTGTTGTTGCGAATATTCCTGATGTAACAAGTATTCCTCATTTTACAACGGTACCACATAATCCTTTAGATCCTGCTAATCCTGACTTTGGACCACTGATCCCTACGTTGAATGGAATTTTTGGACAATTGAACCAGGTTTATGCTTTTTTGGAGAGTGTGAATCCTGCCATTTCTGCTGAGGAGCGTTCTATCCAATTTACGGCATCAGCGGCAAACGAAGTTATTATTAGAGATGAAACGCTACCGGATTTATCTGCTGAGATAGCAGGAGTATTGCTTCAAAGTCCGGCGTTTCCTGCTTTTGTCGAATCTTTCGGCTTACCTGCTCAAGCAGCACCCTTGGTAGCAGGTCTACTTGGAACTACTTACGGCCAAACAAGAGAAGCTAATGCTGATGATTTGTTCGTCTTGCCAAGCTCCTCTATTATTGGTACGGTTAATACGGAATCAGTAGGTGCTTTGATGGCTCAAGGGCTATCTCAAGAATTGGCCGGACAGTTCTCCGTAGAGGGCATTACCCTGCCTTTGGCAGATAAATGGGTGCTCTTGCCAAGTGAACAAGAAGAAATCGCAACGGCTACCGTTGCTTTTAATGCTATAATCTCTTCGACTGCTAGTCAAGCTGGTTTGGGTCTTGTTGATGCCAATGCATTGCTTAATCAATTGGCGAACGGTGGAATTACAAGTGGGGAATTTACGTTAACGGCGAGTCTCGTGACGGGTAGTGCTTTCTCACTCGATGGAATACACCCGACAGCAAGAGGGTATGCTTTGATTGCCAATGAATTTATGAAAGTCATCGATGCGACCTATGGGTCGAATTTTGAAGCTTCGGGCAACTTTGTAAACGTTGGCGATTATCCAACAAACTATTCGCCTACGCTTCAATAATTAAGAGCGTTGAATCTAAAATAAAAAAGGTGCTATCAAAGCACCTTTTTCGTTTTATAAAAAACCGAAAAAGTAGTTTTCGATTTAAGAGTAATATCCTATCTTTGCAGCCTGAAATTCAGCCTTGTTTTGGCAGTTTTTAGTTAAAAAGTATTCCTAATAAATAAACACGTACGTAATGTCAAAAATTACAGGTAAAGTTTCACAAATTATCGGACCCGTTGTCGATGTTGAATTCCAATCAGGAGATGAACTTCCAAAAATCTATGATTCATTGGAAATTGTAAGGCCAGATGGTTCAATATTGGTACTTGAAGTACAATCGCACACTGGTGAGAATACCGTAAGAACCATTTCGATGGATTCTACTGATGGTTTAAGCCGTGGAACTGATGTTGTAGCGACCGGTGCGGCGATTCAAATGCCGATCGGCGATGATGTTTACGGTCGTTTATTCAACGTAATCGGTGATTCTATCGATGGTTTAGGTGATTTGCCAAAAGCAGGTAAAGACGGACTTCCAATTCACAGAGACGCGCCAAAATTTGAAGACCTTACTACCACTACAGAAGTATTGTTTACAGGGATAAAAGTTATCGATTTGATCGAACCTTATGCAAAAGGTGGTAAAATTGGATTATTCGGCGGTGCAGGTGTTGGTAAGACCGTATTGATTCAAGAATTGATTAACAATATTGCTAAAGGCCATGGTGGACTTTCAGTATTCGCAGGAGTAGGAGAGCGGACGCGTGAAGGAAACGATTTACTTCGTGAAATGTTGGAATCTGGAATCATCAAATACGGAGACGATTTCTTACATTCCATGGAAGACGGCGGATGGGATTTGTCCAAAGTTGATAAAAAAGCAATGAAAGATTCGAAAGCGACCTTCGTTTTCGGTCAGATGAACGAACCTCCTGGTGCACGTGCACGTGTTGCACTTTCTGGGTTGACTATTGCGGAATACTTCCGTGACGGGGCAGGCGAAGGACAAGGAAAGGATGTGCTATTCTTCGTTGATAATATCTTCCGTTTTACCCAAGCAGGTTCTGAGGTATCGGCACTACTAGGTCGTATGCCTTCAGCCGTTGGATATCAACCAACGTTGGCAACTGAAATGGGTGCAATGCAAGAACGCATTACTTCAACAAAAAGAGGTTCCATTACATCGGTACAGGCAGTTTACGTACCTGCGGATGATTTAACGGATCCAGCTCCTGCAACTACTTTTGCACACTTGGATGCTACAACGGTACTTTCACGTAAGATAGCAGAGTTAGGTATCTACCCGGCGGTAGATCCATTGGATTCGACTTCAAGAATTTTGACTGCTGATATTTTAGGAAAAGAACATTACGATTGTGCGCAACGTGTAAAAGAGCTGTTACAACGTTACAAAGAACTACAAGATATTATTGCGATTCTCGGTATGGAAGAATTGTCGGAAGAGGATAAACTATCTGTTGGTCGTGCAAGACGTGTACAACGATTCTTGTCACAACCCTTTCATGTTGCTGAGCAGTTTACAGGTATACCCGGAGTATTAGTAGACATTAAGGAAACTATCAAAGGGTTCAATATGATTATGGACGGTGAGCTAGATCATCTTCCCGAATCGGCCTTCAACCTTAAAGGAACCATAGAAGAGGCTATAGAAGCAGGTGAGAAAATGTTAGCTGAGGCATAAATTATATTGAATATGTATTTAGAAATTGTATCACCTGAAGCTACCTTATTTGCAGGAGAAGTTACATCGGTAACCGTTCCAGGAATCAATGGGGAGTTCCAAATGCTGAAAGACCATGCCCCTATCGTTTCTTTGCTTCAAGAGGGCAAAGTCAAAATCGATGGAGATATATCTATTGATGAGGATTATGAAATTCGGTTTTCCAAAGAAGATGGCAAAACTATATTAGCCATCAACAGTGGTACTATTGAAATGAAAGATAATAAGATAATCGTTTTGGCAGATTAGAGAGAAAGTCTTAAATGCTAAACTAAAAAAGCTGTACAATTTGTACAGCTTTTTTAGTTTAGCCAAAATATCATCTAATAGAGTGGGGTATTATCACTTTTGATCGTTCCAGTGATAAGAAATATCGGTTCAACTTTTTCAATGCATAATTTGAAAAGATGCTATTGGTTGCCTTAAAATCATAAACGTTTTTTGCAAGCTCATGTAGCGCGTACCGTCCGGGAGAAGTTCTGCTCATGCGAACGGTCAGGGTATCGGTCGCTGCTTCGAGAAAAGTTCCCGTTATTTATGCTTCGTGATGGACTGCATTTTGAAATGATATTTCATACCTATTGGTTTGTGAAAAATCCACGGATGTTGCAATCCTCAATATCGTGAAAAAGAGAAGTCACATAACCGTTAAATTGTTACGCTAAAATACCAAAAGACAACTACTACCGAACTATGACTTTTCTTAAGGAGGTGCCGAAAGAGGTTTCTAAAAGTACAGCATATACACCAGAGGGCATTCCTGAAATATCAAAGGGAATGCTATAGGATATTTCTCCTCTTTCTTTTTGAGAAGCCATTAAAGCGTTATTTGCAAAACTGAATACTTTGATGCTTATATCGCCTCGCTCGGTTAAATTGATATCTGCCGTAAATTTACCATTAGTCGGATTAGGATATACCATGAAATCTTCGACCACTTTTTGGCCATTTTTTGATTCTTCCTCATCTATTAAACCATCTTTTGCAACCACCAATATCTTTTTTGTTTTCTGGGCGATACACTCCCCGCGAGTGGTAATAATCGTAATCTCATATTCACCGGCTTCGGCGAATGAAAATTCAACGGCATCAGAATTTTGGGTAATAACCTCAGCACCAATTGGAACTAACCATTCTATACCTTCCGGAAGCGGGTAGCTAATATCTACCGCGACTATGGTCTCACCTACGAAAGCTTGACTTGACATTGCGAATTCGGCGTCTATTTCATCGGTACTAATGTCAATGAAAATGGTGCCCTGAGTTGTACAGCCGGTTTGAGATTGTACTGTTACCACATAATTTCCTGTTTCACTAAGTTCTACCATAGGGTTTGAACTTGTAAAACCATTATCTGAGGTCCACGAGTATGTTGCTGTCGCATCATCAACGGTTGCATCCAATTCCAATGTTTGATCGGTACATAGCACTCTATCCGTGCCTAAATCTACCTCCAACGGAATAGGATCTTCCAAAAGATAGGTTCTCGTTACGGGACCATTGGCAAGGCCGGTAACGGTAACTGTGTAATTTCCAGCCCCTAAATTGGTAATGTTGTTTCCAGTGTCACCAGTGCTCCACAGGTAGGTGAATACTCCGTTTCCTTGATTTACCAAAACAGAAATACTTCCATCGGAACTCCCGGAGCAGGAAGGTTGAACGATTGTTTCGTCAATAATATCTGGCTGGGTAACTTCGTAAGTTTCGGTGATGGTACATCCATTCGCATCGGATACGGATACGGAATATGAATCTGCTGCTAAATTGGATATTGTTCCTGTGTTGCCAACAATTGTACTATCGGATAGTTTGGTCCAATTATAGGTATAGGGTGTTTGTCCACCTGAAACCTCCAAAGAAATACTACCGTCAAGTGCTTGGTAGGCCGATACATTGTTCACGGTAGCATTAGCTATTTGAATAGCATCGTCAGGTGCAGAAATAGTTATGGTTCCGCTTTGGGCGATACATCCGGCGGAATCTTCCACGTCAAGGGTATAGTCACCCGCATCAAGACCACTGATATCCGCAACAGTCGCCGAATTACTCCAAAAATATTGGTATGGTGGCGTACCTCCTGTTACGGTAATACTGATGGCTCCTGTCGGTTGCCCTGCACAAAGTACATTGATAATGCCATCAACTGTAATTTCAATCTGTGAAGGTGCAGTTACGATGATGGTATTAGAATCAACTACCACTGAATTTGCATCGGTTACCCGAACAAAATAACTTCCTACGACAAGGTCGCCAATGATATTGGTATCTTCAGGCAATGCGGTATTATTTCCGTTGGTTGTTTGAAACCATTCGTACGAATATGGCGCGACTCCACCTTGCACATTAGCGGTTATCTCCGCAAAATCATCTCCTGAACATTCCAAAAGTACAGTTTGATTCAGATTTACGAGTAATTGCCCCGGTTCTGTAATGCTAATAGGAGCGGAGATAAGCCTGCATCCTGCATCACTATTGATTGCAAAGTTTAGGTCGGTGACGGTCAAGTTATAGTCTCCTGAGGCCAGGTTCAAGATATCTTCCTCTGTTGAGGTAAATCCATTTGGTCCAGTCCACTGATACGTGAAATCCCCTGAGCCACCTTCCATAGTAATGAAAATAGCACCGTTAGTGGCATTTGCCGCCGTGACCGGTCGTTGTTCGTTGATAATCAGGTTCAGTTCTTGTGGTTCAATGAGTAAAATAGGCGTTGGTTCGGCAAATTCGCAGCCATTGGAATCTTCAACGACTACTGAATAGCTATTCGCAGTAAGGTCATTAAAAATGGGAGAAGGTTGAAACGTGCCACCATTTAACGAATAGGTGTAAGGCCCGGTTCCGCCTGCTGCTTGAATTTCCAAGCTCCCGCTATTCCCGCCGAAACATGCGACATCAGTGGTATTTATATTTGTTATGGTAACCATAGTGGCAGGTTCATCAATCAATATCGGTGCAGTGATTACGGTTGCATTATCATCGGTTGCCGTTAGGATATAGGTGCCTGCTAAGATTCCTGTTATATTTGGTGCATTGACTCCATTGGAAACCGGAACAGGGTCTCCATTTGCCAAGGTCCAAAAATAGGTTATTGTTCCTTCACCGGTAACTGTTGTGGTTATCGAACCATTTGCCTCGTCTTTACAACTGGCATTGACAGCTACGATATTCGAAATTGTCAATGGCCCTACTTCAGTCACTTCAAAAGATTGGATGACGGAACAACTGGCCGCATCAGTGACGGTAACAGTATATATTCCGGCTGCTAGTCCGGTAATATTTTGAGTGGTCGCATTATTGGCATTCGCACTCCATTGGTATGTTAACGGAGCTGTTCCTCCTGTAAAGGCCGGTGCAATAGTTCCGTCGGTTGCCCCAGCACCACTCGCCCTTGTAATTAGTGTGTTGGGTTCATCCCAAAAAATACCAGGTGAGTTAGTAATCGTCACTCCAGGTAAAATAAAATCACAATTGTTGTTTTCTGCAATACTCACTCTTGCAGTATAGCTCCCTTCTACTAAATTTTCAAATATTGGACTTGCCTGAAAATTCAATCCGTTGTCAATACTGTAGGAATACGAACCTGAAGGACTTCCAATCGGATTTGAAAATGTAATGGACCCAGTATCTGAACCGAGGCAAGTCGCCACAGGTACCACCGTCGCGGATACTTCGGCCAATTCAAGAATCTCCACATTATTTGCGCTTCGAACAGTTGTGCTATTAGTATCAACAATTTCTAGATAATACGTGCCTACACCAAGGTTCTGCGTACTAAGTGTTCTCAAATTGGTAGTTTCGGAGGCAACCGGAGTAACAGGGTCATTTACATCAAACCAATTAAAAGTCACTGGTCCAGTAGCTTCTATTGTTGCTGAGAGGCTTCCATTTGATTGGTTAAAGCAAGTATCCGTTCCTGTGAAGGATTGGATAGAGAAGGCATCTTGCTCTGTTACCGTATACTGCCTAGTTAGATAACAACCATCGATATCGAAAGTTGGTTTATTGCTTACTTCTAACGTATAGACACCTTGTGACAAATTAGGAATGGTTGTTGTATCTGCGGTATTAATGGGAGTCAGAATAGCAGGGCCTGACCAGCGATAGAAATAAGGTTGTGCACCACCTTGAACGGTTACCGAAATACTTCCGTCAGAACCACCTGGAGTTGATACGGGAGTTACTGCGTTTACATCATCAAATGTAATTTGCAAAGGAGGATTAAGAATGGTATTCACCGGCGTTGAACAACCATTGGCATCGGTTACTACAATTGTGTAATTGTTCGCGATTAAGTTCGTGAATGTGCCAGAAGCCTGAGGAATTCCCCCGTTCAATTCGTATGTGTAGGGAGTTGTGCCACCAGCTGCTGTAACCGTAATCGATCCGTCATTGCCGCCGAAACAGGTGACCTCGGTTTGTGTAGAACCTACACTCAATAAACTTACAGGCTGTGTTATTTCAATAGGATTGCTGGTAAGAGCCATTGCGGCAGTGGCATCATCTACCGTGTAGGTGTAAAAACCGGCCGGCTGATTATCTAGAAAATCTTCGGGTCCAGATTTAATGATGTTGTTGCCACTATCTCTCCAAACAAATGTAAATGGTGCGGTACCATTATACTGCGCAATTATCGAACCTGTTGATGCCCCGAAACAATCAACAGGGGTCATCGTAAATTGAGGGTCTTGTAACTCTAATGGACCAGGTTCATCTATGGTAACCACCTGGGCTAGTGTTGCAATACAACCAATTACATCTGTAATTACTACTTGATATGCTCCCGCTTGCAGTCCGATTATTTCAGTATCCGTCGACCCTGAAGGGGGAGTGAAAAGGGAACCATCTTTTGTCCATACATAGTTGTATCCGCCGCCTCCGTTAGTGAGGGTAAGTGAAATTGTACCTTCGTTGCCTCCATTGGAAGTAGCATCGGTAGAAGTGGCAGTTACTTCAAAGGCTACTGGAGGTTCGGTAATCGTTATTTGATTTAAAAAATTCGTGACTTCGCACCCATTACTATCAGTGACCCTAAAATAGTAGTTTCCTGCAACTAGTCCTGATCTATCTTCAGTTGACGCTGCGAAGCTTCCATCCCAGAAAACTTGGTAGCCTCCTGAGCCACCCGAAATGGTTAGGTCTATTGCCCCCGTATTGTCACCTCGGCAAACCACATTGGTAGTACCTGCGACCGAAACGGAAAGCAGTTCTGTGATAACAGAACCATTGTTGCTATCAACATAATCTAGTGTAAAAGAATCATTTGTGGTCGTGCCACTCCCATCGGAGACCGTAACTGTGTATGTGCCTGGTTCAACATTTATGGACTGAGTAGTGGCACCAGTCGACCACGTATATGAATACCCGCCGGTTCCACCTTGCCCTTGGGCTTGAATAGTTGCTGTATCACCTTCACAATTAGCTTCTCCTATTGTTGAGAAATTCACATTCAATGGTTGGATGTCATTTATGGTGAACGGGTATGTTTGTGATACGCACGTACCTGAACTAATAACCAGACTGTATACACCACCTTCGGTTAAAGAGCTCAAGTCACGGGTTGTTACGGTGCCAAAGCCATTATCGGGGTTTCTAGTCCATGCATAGGTGTAACTTCCGTTGCCTCCTGATATATTACCAAGCGTAATACTTGCTTGACCTAAGGGCGCTTCATTAAGTTGATTCGTAATTGTTGTGCCAGTGTCTAAAAGTGGGGTACTATCGGGAGTAATCCCGACATCAAAAGTCAAAGTAGTCGTTTGACAAGAATTTATATCGGTGATTATGAGGCTATAAGTGTCGGCTTCTAAGCCTGAAATATTTTGGGAAGCACTCGTATACCCATTATTATTTGACCAGGCAAAAGTATAAGGCCCTGTGCCTCCCACAACATTAATCGAAATAGCCCCGTCATCTGCGCTAGAACAGCTAACAGGAGTAATATTACTGGAACTAACTGCAACAGCCGTGCTAGGTTGGCTGATATTAAAAATACCACTTGTTGCTCCATCAACATTAGAGCCGCCATTTCCGTCAGGTATTGATGATGTCCATTCTAATTGATAGTTTCCCGCCGGTATCTCCGTCCCACCTTCAGTTCCTTGGAAACTATAGGTCATGTTTGTTAGGCTTGTTAGGTTATTGACAATGGGTATTGTCACATCAAAACTCCCTGAACCTTCTCCTAATAAAACAATATCAAGCGTTTCAGAAGGTCTTATGTCTCGGTCAAAAATTATCTCAAACCCTCCATTATTTCCTTCAAAGCAGGCTACGTCAATCGGATTTAAAGTATCTTCTTGAGGAGCACATTCAAAAATGTCGAATGGAATTTTGTTGGAGACATCAATGGTGTTTGGAGCCGTGGAGGGGTTTGGAACATATTCAATTTGAATGTCAATTTGGTCACCCGTAGTTAAGCCACTAATATTGTTTAGATTAATATTTATAGTTCCAGGGTGAACTGCATAAGGTAGAATAACTTCTTTATTAGCTGGATTTGTTTCTCCATTTAAATATCCCACTACTGCATATTTAAAGTCACAACCTTGAACTACAGTAATGTTTTTAGCTTCACAGAGTTTAAATTGCGGGCTTATTCCGTTATTTAATATAGCAAAATCTTCAATGGGAACAACCCTGTTTTGACCTAATGGAACAACCTGAATACAATCACTATTACCGATGTTAACCGAGGAGCATTCCGAACCAGAAAACATGACACGTCCATTTGCAGGTACTGGTGTGCAATTTGCAAAGGAAGAAGATACGGTAAACCGAAATTCAGTAATAGGGTTGCTATATTCAATTACTTGATCGATATTAACGGGTGTAGGGCTAAACCCTGTTGGAGAGACATCTATTAAATCGGCTGTTCCAAGTGCCGAAAAACCGTTATAAGGTCGTAACGTATATTGGTGATCGCCACCTGGTATGGAATTCCAAGGAGAAGGCACAAAAAATTGATACCCTAATTCTATTTTATACCGTGTTGTTTGACCCGACATTGCGGAAACTATTCCGATAAAACACACGAGTATTAAAACATACTTTTTCATTTGTCTAAATCTTAATATTTCACCTCGATTTCACTCCACTCACTTACTGTACCATCGACAAAAGTGGCTCTCATTCCATAACTATATGTTGAATTCGGTGATATTCGTTCATCTGAAAATTGTTTACGATTAGGAGGTAAGACCGTTAATAAACGAAATTCGTTACCAATCTCCTTTTTGAAGATCTGAAGCTCTTGAACGTTTTGCATTTTATAGCGCCAGCTTAAACGTATTTCACCTAGTTCACGATTGACATTAGCATATAGCCCCTTGATTCCTGGTTTGATAAACACTGGTAGGGTACTTGCAGATAAAGGAGGTGATGGTTCACTTTCTAGACCAGAGGCATCGACGGCAATTATAGTGTATACATATTTATTTTCTGGGCTCGTTGCCTCATCTACAAATTCACTTATGGTAGCGTCATCCGTTTCATAAATATTTTTCCAATCAATTTGCTCCGAATCAAAAATCTGTTTTCTATAAATGATATGTTTGACCACATCTTCAGAGGCGCTGTTCTGCCAAGACAATAAAATGCCTTTTTCCTGAACTTCGTAGTTTGTGAATATAGCATTCGTTGGGGGAATCATATCAGGGCGTTCCAACTCTAAAATTTCTGAAGGGATTGATTCATTATAACGGTTGTCAAGTGCAACAATTTTATAATATACCTTTTCATTAAATGATTTCAGATTTACCGTATCGCTGTAATCTGATTGCCTAAACTCTTGCTTGTTCAATCTGGTGAATTCTTGATTTGGTCGATTCGCCTTTAAAATAGAATACCCTCTTAAGTCGAGTTCGGTATTTGGTGTCCATGATAGTTGTACAATGCCTAAAGTGTCAATGGTTCCTATTAGTCCAATGGGTTGGGAGGGAGGAATAGAGTCAATAGGTTGTATCATATTGGGTGATGAATCCTGATAATCACCTGCAATACCTTTTGCACGAATTTTAAAATAATTAATGTCACTAAGTTTTGTATACCTATATGATCTTTGCTCCGAATCTAAGTCGGTCTGAATTTCAGTATAGGGCCCTGGGGCATTTTCTGCTCTAAGCAAATCAAAACTAGTAACCTTCCAAGCCTCATAAGAAGCAAAATCCCATTTTAATAGCACTTCTTTATCTGAAATGATTTCGTTTTCTTTAAATTCTGGCGCTACCAGTAGTTTTTTAAAAGCAATCACAGAGATGGTATCGGAAGCCTGACTCATTTCACCAAAAATTGTTTTGCCCTTTATTCGATACCAATATTTTTTTTCATATGTAGGGATGCTATCTGTATATGATATTCCTGACACTTCTGTTTCTGCCAATTTCGTTATGGGGACTTTATTGACTTTTAAAAAATTAATACCGTCTTCTGATTTTTCCAGGTCATATGAGTTGTAGAAATTTTGAAGTCCGTCATATTCCCATATCAAAACAAAAGCATCATTGTAGTAATAGCCTGCAAAATCATATGGATTGGGTAGCATTAAATTATCCGAGGGTGAAATAAAGAGCCCTACTTCTTTGATTTGGAGCATCTCTTCAGGTAAGGCAAGTTTAACATTGTATAGATATTCTTCGTTTTCATTAACGTTGGTATCAATATAACCTAGACCTGCGAGAATAGCTGCCTCGAAATTTTGATCTATGGCATACATTGAAAACGCAAAACGCTGTTGTAGTTCTGAACTTTGATTAATGACTTGCATAACGCTATTCTGATTATCATCATCTGTGTTGAAATCTTCTCCGTAAATAGCTTGTGCTGCCACAGCTGCCATGTCATTTTGTTCAACAATTGTTTCCCATTCTGAAAGTGGCCTAGGTTTGATCGGGCCACCGGTCAAAATAGTTTTTTCTGCATTTTGAAGGGGTGCTCCATTTCTCATAATAGTAGCCCTTTCAATAATATAGCCATACTCGTTGCCGTACTTCCATGCTGACCTTTCGTTTGGACCCCAACGTAGTAAGATTTTATCTTTTTGAGCCCTTGCTTTTATAACCAGTTTAATTTCCTGTCTTTGCTGTAAGGAAGACAAGTCTTCTTGAGCGTAAGAAGATAAAAAACAACCTAAAGCCAATGCTATATATATGTAATGTTTAATTGCTTCCAAGCGTATTTGTATAGTTAATAATCGATGAATTTCCAGTACTTTTTTTAGGGAGTATGTATTCGAATTTGACTTTGTAATCTTCCTTTTTGATGAATGGATACCACCCTTCGATGATATATTTGTATTTATCGTATTGAGTCTGATTTGTTATTCCATTCCTATTGTACTTGTTTTTTAGGTAATAGCGTAAATCAACAAAGTCTTCGTAATACACTTTAGGTAAGTGCCATCTAAAAGGGAAATGAGTTTTTAAAATGGAGCTGTTTGTATTTGTTGTTGCATAATCTCTATAAGAGTTGTTAAGTTGTAATGATCTTACCGGTGGCCACCCCAAGAGATCCGCATCTCTGTCAACTGTAATATCTCCATCAACAGGCAGGCTTTCTCGATAAATCATTGGGCCTATATCCTCGATATAGTGTTTATCTGTCATGATTGCTTCATAATGAATCAGTGCTTCATTAGCGGTATAAATAGTACCCTTTATATCGTTGATTCCAAATGGTTCGTACTGGTTCATTATTAATTCAATACGGCCAACATTGGCCAGCTTATTATTTGTATCCTGAAAATTCTCTAACCTAGTAATCGACTGACTAACACTTAGTGAATTCATTTTTTGGTTAAACGTATTGTATCGGCTAGTTGTAAAAGAAAAATCCAGTCTACTTATAAATGCCCCGTTAGAAGCACTACCCACTAGAGTGTTGTTAGAAATTTCCAAGTCCTCTGAAATTTTAATAAACTCAACAGCAGTCAGTACTTGGTCTTCTTCAATATCTCCGGGGTTCAAGGTTACTAAGGCATAGGTGTATTCTTTCTCATTGGCCAAATCAGGAATATTGAAATTGAGGCGTTTTTCTGATGTATTATAAGTGAAATCAACTTTTGTTTTACCTCCACTTTCATCAATAAAATACAATTCATCACTGTATCCATTTCCAAATAGATATTGCTGCCCCTTATCCAGTTGAACGAATCCAATATTAGACTCTTTGGGGAGCATATATTGCTGGTTTTTAACTGGATACATGTATACAATGTTCTTATCCGGAATTTTTCGAGGTGCATCACCAGTGGTAAATGTGACTTCTTTTTCTTCAATAACAGGAGTTCCGTCACTTGTCACCGCAACCCAATTGCTACCCACTTTTTCGTCAAAAGAAACCCGAACTAAGACAGAGATTTCGCTCTCAGGTGGAAGAATTTCATCAGAGTTATAAATCAGAACATCTTTCTCGGTATTGAATTCATAAGACCCCGCAATTTCAGCACCTCCGGTTTTAACCGAAATTTCCTTCAAGCCAATGCGATACATTCTTGTACCCAAATCATCGGTAAACGGAATTTCACTATCAACAGGGGCATTGAACGCTACTTGTACGGCATCAAAAACATCAACATCGGTCATCGCATCTCTTGGTGTAATATCAGAAATCATAACAACGTCTTGCAAGCCTGATTTACCGATGATCTCACATTCTTCTCCGATAATGACTTTAAGACGGGCATGAATGTTTATAATACCCAAAACTTTAATATCCACCCCTGCATAACCTTTTATAAACCAGGGGTTTGGCAGTTGTGCTTGTGCCAATACAGCAATTCCCGCACTTAGTATTGGAATCTTCTTTTTAACACCAAAAAGCTTTACCTGAGCACCGATTTCCCCTTGTAGATAAGCGTACATTTGACCTGTTGAATACCAGCCATCCATTCCAAGAGGTCCTTCTTTTCCTTTGCAATGGGCATCCCCAAAATCACGCATCATCAAATCAAAACCAGCCCCGGCACTAACGCTTGCATAAACGATACCCCAATCGAAGCCCATGCCTAGCTGAAACTTGGCACCAAAAGCATACCCAACACCCTGTGCTAATTCAGATTCAAAATTTCTTCCGAACAAAAGCTCATTACCTGTAAGGTGTAGTATGTCAATTACATTTTGAGGAGGTTGAGCAGGTGGTGGTAGAATTGTACCAGTCATGAAATACAAGTTGATACTCGCTAAAAATGGACCTATAGGTATATCGGCCAGTCCGAAGCGATGTGTTGGTGTACCCACATAGATGTACCAATCATCAGGAGAATTAAAATATTCCAATCGACCCAATAGGTTCTTTTCGCCTTCCCCACGAATAGGACCTGCATTAAGGTATACATCAAGTAGGCCCCAGTATGATCGATTTCTAAAATCAAAATCAATGGCAACTTGGGCTGCGAATAGCTCTTCCCCGGTCAGTAGTTCCGGAAATACTTCATCGGCAAAATATTTGAGTCCTTCTTTATCTATTGACAACTCGTGAAAATTGCCCAATGCCTGTTCTTTGGCCGATACCGTTTGTTGCATATCATCAACAGAACCGAACGGAGTTTGTTTATTTCCACCACCACTACTTTGACCTTGGATTAACATTGCAGCACCATAAAAGCCTAGTCTGCTAACTCCTCCGCCAGCCGCTTGGCTGTTAAAGGCTATTTCAATTCCGGCCAATGCGGTAAAGGTACCTCCGCTTTTTATTTCAAACGCCGCTAAGGCTTTAAATCCAAGAGAAGTAGTAACGTCAGGCTGGTATTTGATTCCTGAGAGGGAGGTAGCGGTTTCATCCATTCCAGCTTTGCGCATATGATGGTATACACCACCACCGATATCAAAAATGGTAAAATTCTTGTTGTTCGACTTGGTAGGCCTGCCGTGACCATCAACGAACCAATAGCGGTAGTCGTCAACCGAACCAAAAAGTCCCCTTGCACCTACTTCGATGCCTAAATCTTCGGCGTAGAGTTGTAATTCGCCGGCGAAACCATTTCCATAGACTGGGTTGTTTTTAAAGAATTCAACACGACCGTAGAATTCAAATGATTTACGCTTTACATCTACTTCGATATCGGTTACATCAAGTCCTTTGTAGCGCCATTTGAGCAAATCCCCTTCCTGTAGTTCACCATTGATGTTAAGGCCTACGTCGCCATGAATACCTGAGTTATCAAGGTTAACAAAACAATTCAATGCTAATGTGGCGTTGTCATTTTGGTCTGAAGTAATCTCAACATCGTAGAAACCTAGTTCAAATCCGGCCAGTTTTGGTAGTTTCACTTCATCTTTAAAACCAGCACGGCCGATTGAAAGATAGGGGCGTTGTTTCGTTTGTATTTTGAAATTTTCAAAAGATAAACCTTCGAACTCAAGTTCTACACCAACTGCATCCGTAGCACCATCTAATTGTCCCTCTTGTTTGGCATTGAAGGCCATCTGACCTGTGAGGTTTGCTTCGGGGTAGAAGCGATTGTTTTCCACTTCAAGTTTGATATAAGAACCTTGTTGCAATTTGCCTTTCGCCTTGAAAATGCTAAAATCAACATCTTCATTAATATCTACTTGAACCGAGTAATATTGGTCGGCAGAAATAATTCCTTCATAACCCAATTGCCCTTTTCCTGACTCATCATCCTCACTAATTGGTAGTACAATTTCACCCTTAAAACCTGCTTTGATAAAGCGGTTAACCTTCAAATCAACAGTTATCTCATCGACCGAAAATTGCCATTTGTTAGCATCACCTTCATTAATATCCAATACATTGGTGGCATAGAAATCTCCCGATACACCAAAGTTGTCAATGAACAAGTCTTTGGCTCCGATTGAAATACGTTTTTCAGAACCTTTCTTTTTGAATTCAGGTGGTAACGTAACCTTAACTTCTTTGGCATGAAAACCACGCCATAGATTATCATTACCCTGCAAAAGGCCTTGATTGCGATAGATATCTGGGAAAACCATTCCCTCGGCATTTTTCGTATCGCTGAGGTCAAACACTGTTTGTTCCATTTTAAAGCCCCAGTTGGGTAAAGCTTTCAGCTCAAAATGCGGAAGGTCCAGCTCAATTAACAGATCTTCTAAACCAGCTGCTTTCACACTGAAATTAGCACCGACATAACTATCGTTGCCGGCAGGGTTTTCACCCGTACCGGGAGTTATTTTCCCCGGATATTTTAAACTACCATCTTCATTTAGTGGTACGGCAACGGACTTCGCAATACGCACATCGGCATTAAAGGCCATTTCTTTAATCTTGCCTTCGCAGTTGATGGTTATGTACGTCTGGTTGTTACCACCCCCTTGAGAATTCAGCCCCCCTTTAAAAGTGAGTAGCCATTGCCCACCATTTTGACCTACAGGAAAATCGGCCAATAAGTTCAATCGTGCTTCATCATAGATACCCCCTTCTCGTGAGATCTTGACGTCATTTGCACCAAAGAATAGTTCGGCATTTAATTCACCGAGTTTGACCTTGGCGAAAATATCGACCACCGTATAGTTCGGGTGATACTCCATACTGATAATACCTAAGGTGATATAGGAGTTATCAGAAATATCTTGTTTGATACCTACAGGTAGGTCAATGACCTCTTGCCCAGTAATGATATCTATAAAGCGTTGGTTTTGCTCAATAATGGCCATCACCTCGGCACCTGCATCTAAAACTTCTTGGGTTTTGTTATCTACTTTAAAGAGACTTTGTACATATTCTGGAGTAAACTCCGCTTTACCATCACTTGGCGGGATGTATAAATTTTTGGTGTAACTATCGAGTTTAGGAAAGCTTTTGAATTTTTTATCTGCTATTTTTGCTGGTGCTACTTTTTTGGTGGCTTTTTCTTTTTGCCAGCGGGCCATTAGGGGGTTGCTGGTAGCATCTTTTTTGTTGTTAGTGAGGGTGCTGTCTTTTTTGGTAGGATTTAGGGTGTCTTTAGAGATGGCAACAATTTCATTAGAAAGAGTAGAATTACTTCCAATAGATGCATGGGTTGCGTTGGCGCAGAGGAGGCTGAACAAGAAGTAGAGGATTATATGTATGGTTTTGGTTTTCATCAATTCTTCAAAAATTTTACTTTGAACTTGTCGATTTTACATTTTTGATTCTCATTTAAGGAGATTAAAATATCGTTGTATTTACTAAAGTCTCCTTTTAAGAAATCTTGCATATAGTTGTCGATTCCGGTCAAAGTATAGGAGAATCTTTGCATCATTTTACCGCTTAGAACATCGTCATCATCAAAATATGTTGACATTAGTTCCTTTCGGCACTCTAAGGAAGGGATATTTTCAATTAAGACTTCGGTTTGGAGTTCTCTTGCCCAACGGTGGTTGTCAAGATCATAGTAGTCGAAATGTAAATAATTACGTTCTTCATATGCTCTAATCAATATATGCTCATTGAAAAAATTAGCCACAAAATCATCCCCATTCATAGAAAGGTTATTTTTTTTGGCAAACTTAACTGCTATTTCGGTGTCAATAAGTTTATAACTGTTATCGTTTATCCAAGGCATTTTGAAAATATTTAAAGTGTTTACCAATTAATTCTCAGTTTTTTGTCGACCAATTTCTATGGGATGTCTTTAAACCATTCTATAATTATAGACCAATCTGTCTCGCTAATATTTTTTGGCTTATGATTTCTCTTAACAAGAAAATTTAATTCTCTAGCAAACATGCCTAGTAAATCGTCAGTGTCGCTAATTACATCTGCCTTTCTTGTAGGTAAGGTGGCTAGATAAATCTCGTCGGCTCTTTCAACGGCCCTTTGGAGCCAGGGTAGGTTATGTGTTCCCCACCAATCACCTATAGATTCATAGGCCTTAGGCCTATTCAGAATATTGATGCCACCATTGACTTCACCAAGGTCAAGGTTTTTATAATTTCCTATTTCATTGAATAAAGCACTCATGTCCGGATTGAATCTACCAAGAAATGTATTAACCTTATTTAAGTCTGTAGTAATCGTTTTGCCTAGAACATTTAAGGTACTGACTCCATTTAGGCCGGCAAAAGTTCTCAAGTTATTAACTCTATTTATGATATGAGCTTCTATTATTTCATCAGCATTATCCCCAGTATTTATTATCGGGCTACTTATTTCTTGAACAAAGGCATAATAATTTCCGTCCACATCGCCCAAAAGTATTCTCCCATCGGAAAGATCATATTTTGCATAATATTTTCCTTCAATTACCAAATCATACATACTATTTCCAACTTCATTCAAAAAGGCCGTCGGGGTTTGAATAATTGGTATGCCAGTTTCACCTAGCCAAATATGAGATTGGTCTTTGATTTTATTTGTCAATTGCGAAAAACTAGGATCGCTAAGTGAAGAAGCTTTGTTAGTTAGCTTTTGATAATAAGTCACAGCACCTTGAGCAATATTATCCAACTTATTGAAAACCCTTATCAATTTTAATTCATCTAGACTTGTAATTCCCTCAGCTTTCAAAGCGTCATACTCAGCAGCCAAAACCGTTTTTACATCTTTCTTTTGAATATCTGTTAAATTGCTAATGGTGGCACTCTCAGCTTCACCAATTAAGTTAACCGCGGTCTTATAATCATCAACACTTTGGTCAATATTCTTGGCTAGCTTAGCTTTTATTGCATTTCCAGTAATATTGGTGAGATCTGCAACGCCCAAAACCAAACTAACTTGATTTAATATTTTAGACGTCTCTGGGTCAGTATTTTCAATGGCATTTCCGGCCAAACTGGTCACCGAACTAGCTTTGTCAAGTATGAAAAATACTCGGCCAATTTTACCTAGTTGTGCAAATTGAGCACCTGGAATAGCCAAAGTTGCCACATCAATTACGGTGAAGACAATATCACTGGTAGTGTCAGCATTTCGTCTATCATCATCGTAGTACAAAACGATTGCTGGTACCGGCTTTAATTCATTGGTTTTATAATCCCTAAGTAAAGCTATGTTAGAAGAAGTTCTAAAGAAGATAAGGTCAAAAGGTTTCAAATTGTAACTCTCTAATGAGTTAGTCATAAAACCAACTGTTGATTTTTTATCAACAGATATTCCCCCTGTATCACTTAGGTATTCTGTGTCATATTTAATATAAAAATCACCTTTTTCAAGATTATCAATATGGGCGCCGATGACAGGATTTACTATCTTTAACTGAGTCCATGTACGTTGGAAAATATCTCGATAGTCACTATCGATATTTCTTTGGTCAAGGAGTTTTCTATTTATCGTTGAGTTATTTTCCCATAGCGCTACTTTTTTATACTCATCGGCAAATCTTTGAGATTTATAGTATTTTTCAGTAACGATTTTTACAAATTCACTTCTGTTATCCTTATTCCAAATAAAAGTATCATCAGTTTTTCTGAAGATGAAGTGCCATAGGTGTTCTTTCTCATTATTTTTATCACTTTCCAGATATGAAATTAGACTATTAATCTGGCTGTCTGGGATAAACTTTACCAGTCTAAGAATCTGATCTTCGTATCTATCTGTATTGACAAGGTTTTCATACAAAGAATCATAGAGATACTTGTTATCTTCATTCTTTAAAAGGATTTCAAGTGCTTTCTTTCTTCTTTCGAAATCAATTTTAGTTTTTATCTCCTCAGATGAAAGTTGTCCAATAACTTTATGAAGTTCATCAAAAAGTAGTTGCCCAACTAAATTTCTTTTACCATCTACTATATCATTAAATTGATTGACTAAGTCTATATTTCGATTAAAAATCCCGGTTATTACCTTTGGATAGGCATCTTTTAATTCTTGCAGAGAAACTTCTTCGAGGCCTTTCAGGTAATCTTTATCAAAAACGTTCCCTACAACGGATTTAAAAACGTCAGGTTGTGAGTTGTAAAGAATCGCATACTTCACTAAAAGAGGATGCTTGCTAGACCACGTTCCTAAACCAATTATTTCATCCATTAAAGATTTTTGCAATTCAAATTGATATGGAAATGTTTTATCTCGATACTCCAGATGTTTTCTCACGTCGGCATCCGCCTTATAAAATCGCTGAATATTATCGTAATCATTGGCATCAAGTAGATTGAAGCTTGTATTCTCCTTAAAGGATAAATCCCTACGAACAATTCTTTGTAAAGAATATCCTCCTATGCCTTGTGTGGATCCACTTGTAGCTGTATATGGCAGTAGGGAAATGACATAACCATCAACTTTGTTATTATTATATCCTTCTACCTCATACTTTTTATTGGTTTTTACGTTTTTAAAACCATTATATGTAAAGTTCAGATTCTCCTTTTCAAAAAAGACTTGTGAAGTATTTCCAAAAAGTAAATCATTTCGATTTACATCTGCTTTGAATACTTCATCCCCAATAGTAAATCGAATAATTGCTCCAGCCGGGTAGTCCACAAATTTATCTAACTGGTCAAGACCTGTAGAGAACCATATATCTTTTACATTATCTGGAAGAGTAATATAGCTGCCATTTAAGGTCATAAACGTATATGACTTTTCATCAGAATTTAGGAACTCTTTGGGAATCTGTTTTACCACTGTACTCTCACTATCCTCCTCATCCTGAAACAAGAACAACTGCAAACTCTCATCACTCATGGCCGCCCAATGCGCATATGGCAATTGATCACCACTGTTGTAGTCCATCAACCAATTGCTACCACTGCCACTTTTATTTTCATCATTTTGAAAAGGATGAGCCAACTTGAACACTCCGTGACCCAATTCATGAGCTGCGATCAGGTTTTGAGACGATTTATTTTCCAGGGCATCGTCTTTATGTGCATTAAAAATATAACCCCATTGTCTAGTCTTGGGCATAAAACCACTTAAAGGCTTGGTCAAAGACATGTCATTGGGCAACAAGAACAGATGATATGCCTTAGCATCCCAACTTGGTTTATCCTGCTTGTACTTTTGCTGAATGTTCTTCAATTCTTGCGGATAATCAGATAAGAGTCCACTGCCATCATAATCTAGTTTGCCATTGCTGTTATCATCCCAATCGGTTGCTTGCAAGCTGAAGCTATCGGTCGATACTTTAAATTGAGCACCTGCTTTTCCAAAAATGCCATTCAACTCTTGTTCTAAGTTTGCTAATTGCGCTGTTCCATTTACAGACACGACTACGACATTCACCAACTCTTGTTGCTTGATATGGTGAATAAAGAAACTAGCTGCTATTTTGTATTTATCATTTTCATCCTTGTAGGTGACTATTGCTTCTTCACTGCGGTAACTATTGACACCTTTAAGACTGATGATAAGATTGGAGTTGCCTTCTTTTCGTGTATCGATTTTAGAACCTGAGACGGTTTTGACAATAAGGTCATCAATGCTGATGTTCGAATTTGAAATGGAAATCTCAGCAAGAAACTCATCTGTTTGTCCATCAACCACGGCCTTATGAATCGGGTAGTAATCCGTGCCATTAGCTAACTGGGCTTTTGGATATTTTGATTTTTCGAAATCACTATCCGCAATATCTAGGTCATATTTTGTGTTGGCCGACTTTTTAAATGTTACGGATATTCCGTTTGCAGTAATTTCACTCACTGATGGAGCATCGGCTGTGCCACTACCTCCAGAAATACCATCCGTATTTTGAGCGGTTGCTTCACCGCCTTCTGCGGCTTCCGCACCTTTGGTGATGTTTCCGTCTTCATCGATATTATAAGTATCACCGCCGGCATCTTTTATTTGATAGGTGTCTCCGTCATCATGATCAAATGTTTTGGTTTCGCCATTTGGCCCAGTAATGATAATCTCACCATCCTCTATTTTAATATCATTGACTGAATTGATTTCGAAATCCACTTCGTAGTCTACATTATCTCCCCCGGTGAATACGTCTCCAACATCGTCAACAACATCCACCACATCACCTGTATCCAAGATATTCCCCCAATCTGCGTCATATGCCGTTCTAACGGAACCCTCGGCCATTTCTGAATCCGTATTGATCAAGATATTGGTAAACTCAACGGCAACTTTGATATTCTTTAAATAGGGTAGCGTTACGTAGCCTTTTCCGGTAAATCTTCCATTACCACCACTGACCTCCAATATCTTCACTGGAAAATCACCTGCATTGAAAGTGGCGCCATTGCCAATGCTGGCAAGGGGCTCCATATTCGTTAAATTGATATCAGGAGAAACGCCACAGTCTAGAACACTTTCTTCCTCAAACTCCAGTGCGGTGGTAAACTCTTTGGTATAGCTCCAATCACTTTGGGTGACGCCACAATTTTTGCTGAGTTGGTATTCGTAGGTAGTACCTGCTTTGAGGTTCCAGATAGTAAGGTCATTAGTCGTGGTCTTTGCCAAGAACCATTCCGCATCTGATACTTTTTTCTGTCGATATCGAACTGTAAATTCTGGAATCTCAGTTGAAAAATCATCCCAGAAAATGTTGGCATTGGTACTTCCTTTTACTTCATGGTTGATTACTAAGGGCAGGTCACAAGACCCCGCATAGCTAAAGGAAAAAATTTCACTATACCCCTGGTTTTTAAAGAGACCTATTTCCTCGATACCTTGCTTGGCTTTTGCCTGAACGCGCCATGCGTAGTTTTTTCCAGATAGGAGTAATGGGTCAGCTGGACCGTACACATACGTGGTTGCCGAGGTTGTCGTTTGGAAAACCGGAGGCGAACTTAAAAAGGCTTGCTGAGGGTCTACTTGCGTATCCCAGATTTCAACAAGACTAAGCTCATATTCTACATTGCTAACGTTGATGCTGCGGGGCGTCCATTGAAAAACGATATACTGCGGATTGACTTCATCAACATTCTCTTTATTTCTCGGGAGCACTAAAAAGGGAGGCTCGTTCTGAAAGACTACACTAACTGCACAGCTTCTATTGGATAGACGACTGCCTGTTAATACATCATAGACTTCGACACAAAACTGGTAGGCACCTTCAGGAATTGGGTTGCCATACTGATTGGCATTGATTCCAGTGATATTATTAAATTCAAAATACGGAGCTAGTTCTACATTGGTCAATACCAAAGGAATTCCGCCTTCCAAAAACAGGGGGCTCGCTCCCACCACAATATCATTGCTTTGGAATGTAAGTCCACTTCCTGTAAAGTATGTTTTCAATCGTATTTCACGATTTGAAATTTCAAAATCGTTCAAAGTGATCTGAACTCGTAATGGACTATTTACAGTAGATGCATCCGCATAGTTTGAGACATAGATCGGAGCGGGTGGTAGCGCTTGGGTAACAACTTGAACTGGAAAGTTTTGTGAATAAGAAAGTGCGCATAACAAACAAAAAAGTACCACGAGATAGGCGCTTCGGGAAAAGCGAACTAAGCTGCTTGATATGTATAAAATCCTATTCATTCAGTCTTTGTACTTAGTCTACTTATTTAGTTTTTATTGATATACCGCAATTCAAAATTTTCCGGGCTAACGATATTCAATGATTTCTTATAGTAAAAGTCGATAATGGCCTTTTCTAAATATAGTTTCATAGCATCGATATCCTTAGTATCATCATACATCTGGTATGATATCATCGATGAAATGTCTTTAAATCCCTTTAAATAACTTCCGGCCTGTTCTACATCCTCCAAAAAGTTGTATTTAGTGAACTGGGTCTCCATCCAGCGATGTCCGGCCAATTTTTCTGATCGATCTTTATGTTCGGCTACAATTTCCTTGAACTGGGCGGCTAAAATCTTATCTGTGTCGCTATAGTTCTCCACCGGTTTTTTATGAAGTGGGTGTTTATCAACGATCAATTTAGTTTCTACAAAGGCTTTTTCTAAAATGAAATCGATTTTTTCTTGGTCATCTCGAATTTCGTCGATGATTTCAAAAAGTGCTTTATCATAAATGGCTTTGAAGTCCCCATAGGAATAAAGTTCTTGCAGGAAGTTCAATGCATTTTCTTTATAGGTATTTTCCTTTTTGGTTTCCTTGACTCCTGCCAGAACAATCGTTAGGTCGTATTTTTTGAATTGAGGAATATCTGAAAATTGTGCGCTTCCAAAAACATTGGTCAATTGTTCGTTCAATTCAGCGATAGTACCACTATATGAAACATTTCGATATCTAAAACTCAGAATACGCCCTCGGTTTCTAGAGGTGTTTTCATCAGGAATTCGTTGCCCTTTTTTGATATTGACCTTGAAATTGTCAAAGGCATAACTATAACCAAAAGTAACGGTCAAGTCACGACCGGTGTTTAAAGTTGAATTACGAAAAAGCATTAAAAAATTCAAATTCAGATTGTGCTTTTCGAACCAAACATAAGTGCTGCCCAATCGAAAATTTAATACATCACTAAGTTTTTCTCCATTTGTAAATGAGGTGTTATACGAACTTGAAAAATTTGTTCTTAACTGCTTATCAAAAAATTGTTTTCCAATGGAGAGTGTTGGCCCCAAGGTCATATTATCATCAGCAGCGATTGTGTTGTATGATACATTCGCGGCTAAAGAAATGTTCAACGCCCTTTCTGGATATCCCAAGGTATACCCTGCCATGCCATTGTAAAACTGATTTTCGCCACCCTCAATGGTCTCTCCCTCTTGTTGATTGGTAGAATTCTGATAAACTAAATTAAGATTGGTCGAATGTTGTTGTGTTTCGGTTTTTTTTACAATATAATTCAGGCCTAAATTCGCATTTTGAGATATTTGACGATAGTTTAGTGTATCAACATTATCAAATTCGCCTACCTGATTGATGTAATCGAACTGGTCACGAATATTAGTGTACGATTGAAAGTTGGAATAAGACCCGTTAATGCCCAAACGCTCAGAGGCGGTGTAATTGGCATTTATTGAACTCACGATACGCTGTTGGTCCGATGTTTTGGCATTGTCTAAATTATCTTGTTGCAAACCGGCATTGACGCTCAAGTTTAATTTGTTTTCAAATAAAGACTGGCTGGCATTTACCGTGATATTCTCCAAGTCATTGTTGAAAAAATAGGCGCCCAAAGTTTTATAATTCGGATCAATACGCTCATATCCGGCACCTATGGTTCCGTTTCCCGCAGGATAATTGAATGATGCATTCAGCGCATTGTAGTAGTTGGTACTGATATTTTCGTCTAACAAAAAGGATAGTATACCGCTTTCTGCTCTTGCATCTGTCAATTGTGTGTCTTCCGTAACTCCAGAAATAGCATATTCCACCCTGATTTGTGCTTTGTCAAAGAGTCTGAATTGCGATTCAAAAGATAGTACTGCGTTGTCTTTTGGTGAAAGACCTAGTTCCACAGGGACGGGGTTCTCCAAAGAACTATCATCATCAGAAGCTTTAAATAAAATCAAACCCAGTCTCATAAAATCGAAATCGTATGAAGTTTTGAGTCCATACCCCTTTCTGTTATATGCTGTAATTGCGCGAGGTTCTTCAGCGTTATATTCCGTTGCTCTTAGCAGTCGTCCGTACATAGCACTAATTTGAAATTTACCATCGGGGTTCAAATCGAACCCTCCACCAGTGAATTGATGTCCTGCCAGGGTGTATGGTGAAAAGGTCATGTTTACATCGCCGATATGGGCAGTTGCCCATTTATAAGAAGGATGTAAACTCAGACGATTAAATTTAAAGGGGTTCTGAAAATTAAAATCTTGATTTGAATAGGTAAATGACAATGGAATATTATAAACACCCGCAAAATTGAAATTCAGATTTCCCGTAAGAAAATAAGTTAGATCTTGGCGGTTTGCAGTGCCATCGTAATAGACTGCATTGGCTGCCACACCCCCATTATAGCGTAACCACTTTTCTTTGCCCAGTTGGTCAAAGTTGATACTTTGTGAAAAACCAATGGTGCTGAGCAACATAAAGGGGACGATTAGTCTAAGCAAATGGCTAGTGGTTGAATTCTTAAAAATAAGTTAAACAGTGTAGCCTGTCATAATTTAATCGATGAAATGCATTCTTTTTTCTTATTAAATTGCGGAATGCATATGTAAACGAATGTTTTAATGTCATGTGTCAAATTTCCCACTTTTATTATAATTTAATGAACAGGTAGCATTAATAATTTCATTAAATATTCTTTTGACTCTTTTTGGTTTGATAGCTTACCTTTAGAGCATGCAATTATTTCCAAAAAAACTCCAACGAAAACTATCGGAAAGAGCTAAAAATAGTTCACTTAGAAACTTGCCAGAAATCGAAAATTATATTGACTTCTCAAGCAATAACTATTTGGGTTTTGCTACCAATGAAACGATTTATGCAAATACCTTTCAATATCTTTTAGGGAAGCAAATTTCTCAAAACGGATCTACAGGTTCTCGTTTGATATCGGGCAATCATCCACTCTATAACGAATTGGAAAACTATTTAGCTAGTTTTCATCAAGTTGAAAGTGCATTGGTTTTCAATTCAGGGTACGATGCCAATATCGGATTTTTCAGTGCCGTACCCCAGCGAAACGATCTTGTTTTTTACGATGAATTGATTCATGCCAGTATTCGTGATGGCATCAAAATGGGGCATGCCAAAAGCTATAAGTTCGAACATAATAGTCTAGAAAATTTAAAGGAAAAAATTGAATTGTCAGTTCAAGCACTTCGACAAAGCTCAGTAAAGGCTCCATCGAGAACGATGGATACTACTGTTTATATCGTTACCGAATCTGTTTTTTCTATGGATGGTGATTCTCCTGATTTAAAAGCCCTATCAGCATTTTGCTTGCAGAACGGATATTATTTAGTGGTCGATGAAGCCCACGCAGTTGGTGTTTATGGTCGAAAGGGAACTGGATTAATTCAAAAATTGGGACTTCAAAAGCAAATTTTTGCTCGTATCATCACCTTTGGAAAGGCACTAGGATGTCACGGAGCAGCAATTCTTGGTAGTTCACAGCTGAAAAAATACCTCGTCAACTATGCCAGAAGTTTTATTTATACTACGGCATTACCGCCACATACTTTGGCAACCGTATACTCTGCGTACACATTTTTGGGTATCTCAAAAGGCGAAGAACAGATAAGAATGTTGAAAGACAATATTTCATTTTTTAGAGAAAAGCTCAAAGCCTTTGGGCTTGAGGCTTATTTTATAGAAAGCGATTCCGCCATTCAGAGCTGTCTTGTTAAAGGGAACCAAGCCGTGAAGAAGATTTCAGAAAAACTTGTCACCGATGGTTTTAGTGTTAAGGCAATTTTAGCACCAACAGTTCCTGAGGGTGAGGAAAGACTCCGATTTTGCCTACATAGTTTTAATACAAAAGAAGAAATCGGTTTTGTACTCCAGCTTTTAAAAAAAGAACTTAGCTGATGGAAGAAAAGTTTTTTACCATAGCGGCCTTTGAGTATGCAGCCGATGTTCAAATAGTGAAGGGCAAGTTGGAATCTGAAGGAATCGCCGTTTTCTTAAGGGATGAAAATACACTGAATTCTGACCCAATGATTAGCAATGCCATCGGTGGTGTGAAATTACAAGTCTATGCCAAGGATAAGGGAAGAGCTTTGGAAATTTACAATGAAATTAGGGCGTATGCAGTTGATAATCTAGGCAATCCGATTCGTTGTCCCAATTGTAAGGCCCAAAAATCAGAAGCGTACTACGAAAGAAAGACTATTTTTCACAAACTTTTTCCCTTTTTTGAAAAGCGAAAGTACAAATGCCTAAATTGTGGCATCATTACAAAACCCGATTAATATGCAGCGAATCTTCGTCACCGGAATATCGACAGAAGTTGGTAAAACAATGGCATCGGCCATCATAACGGAAGCTTTGGAAGCCGACTATTGGAAACCCGTTCAAGCGGGCGAACTTAATGATACCGATAGCCATAAAATAGCGAACCTGATTTCGAATTCGAAGACGAAAATTCACAAAAGCACCTATGAACTGAATTCGCCGATGAGTCCACATGCGGCTGCCGAGATAGATGGTGTACGCATTAACAGAGATAAAATCAAAGAGCCTGAAACTGAAAATCATCTGGTTATCGAAGGTGCTGGAGGCCTGTTGGTTCCGCTGAACGAGGAGGACACGATTTTGGATATTATCATGCCAAATTATAAGGTCATCGTAGTTTCAAGACATTATCTTGGCAGCATAAACCATTCGCTCTTAACCATCAACTGGCTGAAGCAAAAAGGATACGAAGTTTTTGTACTGTTCAGCGGAAATCCAAATCCACAAACGGAAAACATCATATTGCACAAGACAGGGGTTTCTCTGATTGGTAGAATAGAGGAGGAGGCCGTTTTTGATAAAAAAGTGGTGAAAGGATATGCTGATAAATTCAGGAATATTCTTGAATCACTCTGAACGCATATAAATCTCAGCCATATCAACAGTAATGGGATTGTTATACTTTTCTCGAAGTTGACTATCAATGTATTTATTTTCTGCGATTAAATCTGGGTGAAAAATGGAACGGTTTTTTCGAATTACTACCGTTTTGGGTTGAACTTGCTCCATGATGTATTTTAATTCATCTACCGCAGTTTCCCTTGGGTTATCATAAAAAGCGAAGAGTTCGTTTCTGCAAATATTACTAGGATGTGTAGCTGATTTTATTGGTGGTTTCGCATCGAGACTCCAATATCCGATATGATATTCTAAGAAAAGGATGTTCTCCGTATCGATTTGATGTTGTTTGATATAATTGGGCACGCTAATGCCTTCCCCATTAAAAAAAGTGCCACGATTAATTTTGGTTTTAACAATGTTCGCATATTCCAGATAACTTTCCATTGGAAGTAATAATAACAGGAAGAACACATAGGGCCGATAGTTCCAATTTTTCAGGAAGGATAGTTGGCTGATAAAAATAGCCGCTAATATCATAAAAACTGGGTGTAGCTGAATCAGGTAATGCCCATTGATACGACCTCCTTTTATAAAGGAAAAAACTATCCCAATAACCGCTAGGCTGACCCATTGAATCGCTGGGCTTTTAAAATCAAGGTATTTTCGTTTCCATGAGAAATAAAAAAAAGCTCCCATGAACAAGGTTATAGGAAGGAAACTAAAAATTGATTCACGCCGTGCACCGGCATATTCAAGAGACGCCAAAAAAACTGATTTCCACCAAATTTCAGGATACCCTTCAATATAGTAGGGAAGGAAGGTTAGAAAAATAACAATAAGAATTCCGAACCCAAAAAGTACAGACCTCAGTATACCGCTGCCATAAGCTCTTTCTTTTAAATGGAGGAAAAAAATATAAAATCCAACCACTAAAACTACATAGGCCAGGTTCAGTTTTGTCATCAAAGCTAGACCCATAAGAAGTCCGGAAACTACATAAAATTGTGGACTTTTTTTGTTTATGAGCAGATAAAGGGCGGGCATAAAAAAGAACATGCAGATATGTTCTGACATGACGCCCTGCAAACTTCCGAACATACTCAAAAGAGCTACGCAGCCAATCGCTGCCCAAAAGCCAACTTTCTTCGTTGTGGCGGTGATTGAAATTTTATAGGTGTAAAACGCAGTTATTGAAACAATTAAAGCTCCGACCAAGCGGATAGCTAAAAAGCTTTTTCCAAATATGTAGATAATGGTCGCGAAAAATAAATAGGTGACTGGGGGTTTTAAATCCCAAAGTTCGGTATAGGGTAAATGTCCATCTACCCATGATTGCCCCATAAGAATAAAGGTGCTCTCATCACGATCAACATAATCTCTAAAGAAAAAAGGGAGGCGAACAAACAACGAAACGAGAAAAAGTATCAGAAAAACTGTTCTGTACTTTAAGTTTTGATAGTGCGGTGTGAATTTGTTTATAAGTGTGTTGAGCATAGATGGTTTTACCATGAAATTCCCATCTTTGCAAGATAGAGAAATCGAAAATTCCATGAGCCAAACGGACTTGAAAAAACTTTCAGAACGGGATAAAGAACATCTGTGGCATCCGTTAACACAACATCAAACAGCCGCACCTCGTTTAGGTATAAACAAGGCCAAGGGCGCTTTAATTTGGGACGAAGACGGTAATGAGTATATCGACGGCATCGCCTCTTGGTATACGGCCATGTACGGGCACTGTAATCCTTACATAACCGATGCGATTACTAAGCAAATGAAAACTTTGGATTTTGTGATGTTCAGCGGCTTTACCCATCGTCCCGCAATTGAACTTTCAGAACGACTCATTGAAATCTTGCCTGACAACCAAGAGAAGCTGTTTTTCAATGATAACGGCTCTACAGCGATTGAAGCGGCTATTAAAATGGCATTGCAATACCATCATAACCGAAATGATAAAAAGGAAACGCTCATCGCTTTTGAAAATGGTTTTCATGGGGATACGTTCGGTGCCATGAGTGCTTCCGGACTTTCATCGTATAACGGTCCTTTTGAAGATTTTTTGTTGAAAGTAGAACGTATTCCTGTTCCACAAGAAGATAATCTTGACGAAATATTAGAACGGCTTAGAGTAATTATAGAAAATAATTCTTGTGCCGCTTTCATTTTTGAACCTTTGGTGCAGGGTGCCGCGGGAATGAAATTCCATTCCGCCAAAGGTCTGGATACCCTTATTCAAAAATGTCAAGAAAACGGAGTTTTGACCATCGCCGATGAAATCATGACTGGCTTCGGTAAAACAGGTAAAAACTTTGCTTCCGATTACCTGGTAAACAAACCGGACATTATTTGTTTGAGTAAAGCACTGACTGCGGGCATGTTTCCATTAAGTATTACAAGCTGCACTTTGCAGGTATACAATGCCTTTTTAAGTGATAATACCTCAAAAGGATTTTTTCATGCCCATACGTATAGTGCCCATCCCTTAGGTTGTGCTGCGGCATTGGCGGGTGTTGAACTTTTGAATTCACCTGAAATATTGGAAAGACGCGTTGCTATTGAAAAGGCACATAAGCTCTTCGCATCTAAACTAAAAGGCCACCAAAAAATTGCCGAAATAAGAACAATGGGTGTTATCCTAGCCATCGATTTAAAAATTCAAACCGATAGGTATGGCTCGCTACGTGATGAGTTATATGATTATTTTATGTCGCAGGGCGTGAACCTCCGGCCGCTAGGAAATACAATTTATACACTTCCTCCATACGTAGTTACCGACGAGCAACTGCAGAAAATCTACGATTCTATGGAGGCCGTTCTAGAACTGTTCTAGGGATTCGTTTTCCATAATATCGAAGGTCTCACTATCATCTATTTCTACCCGAATCACATTATAGGTCCAGTCATCATCTTCACCTGTGGCTTCTACGAACAGTTTGCCTTTTCCTTTTGGTCCAGAAATTGGAATAACCATATTCGCGGATTTTTTACCATTGGTGTAATTCCAACTTCCTTGAACCATGCCGTCTTTTTCTATGGGTGACCCAAAGGCGTTAATTAGGTCTTCTTCGGCATTTATTTTTTCCAAAGCATATTCGTACGGCTGCGAATCTTCGATGGCATTGGTCACTCCGTAGAAAATAGAACCGATTGCGATTATCGCAATTACGATTATGGAGAAACAACCTCCTACGGGCACGACCCATTTCCAGTTTCTTTTCCACCAACTGGGTTGGGGTACGAGCTCATTGTTCATGGTTTCTTGGTTTTACTGCTTAGATGAAGATAAGAACTTTTATTTTTGCCCGAAACAGAAAAATTGATTGAACCGATATCCATAACAGCGATTTCATCGATTTCCCCACTAGGTACTTGCTTAGCGGACGCTTGGGTGGCCTATCAAGTGCCGAACCAACGTTTCATTACCAAAGAATTTAATGGAAAACTCGAATGGATCGGGCCACTTTCAAAAAAATCAAAGCAAGAAATATTCGACCTAAGACATTCCGATGCCAAATACAAATTGCTGGATGATAGTGTTTTGTTCGCTATTTATGCGTCTCGAAAGGCCACTAACATTGCACAATGGAAAGCAGCTGATTACTTCGGAATCAACATAGGCTCATCGCGCGGTGCAACTTCTTTATTCGAAAAGTATCATGAAGAATTCATCCAAAAAAACAAATCGGCGACGCTCTCTTCACCGACCACTACTTTAGGAAATATCTCCTCTTGGGTGGCACATGATCTACAAACAAATGGTCCTGAAATATCTCATTCCATTACTTGCTCCACCGCTTTGCATGCACTTCTGAATGGAGTAGCTTGGTTACAAAGTGGTATGGCAGATAAATTTTTAGTGGGCGGTAGTGAAGCACCCTTGACGCCTTTTACCATTGCTCAGATGAAGGCACTAAAAATTTATGCCAAGCCAAGTGCTGTCCCGAGCGAAGGCGAAAGGAAAGAAGGCAAAACATTTCCTTGCCAAGCACTCAACTTGAACAAAAAACAAAATTCAATGATTTTAGGTGAAGGTGCTTCCGTGGCCTGTATGGAGAAAGGTATTTCAGAAAAGTCCTTGGCTGTAATTGCAGGATTGGGTTATGCTACAGAAGTGCTCGAACACAACGTTTCATTATCTACGGAGGCGATTTGTTTTCAACGCTCGATGCAAATGGCGTTGGGTAATACAAGGCCTGAGGAGGTGGATGCTATTGTGATGCATGCTCCGGGGACGATAAAGGGTGATCAATCAGAATACAAAGCCGTTCAAAAGATCTTTGGTAATAAGATGCCAAGTCTGACAACCAATAAGTGGAAGATAGGCCACACTTTTGGAGCTTCCGGAATGCTTAGTGTTGAATTGGCCGTACTGATGTTACAGCATCAAAAGTTCGTTCAGGTTCCTTTTGTTACCTATAAATCTATCCCAAAGAAATTAGAAAAAATCATGGTTAATGCTGTAGGTTTTGGTGGCAATGCCGTAAGTGTACTATTGACGAAAAATGAGTCCCTCCCTCTTAATTAGGGCAAGGGAGGGGATTTCTTGAATTTGAAATTTGTTTATTGCAGATTCTACGTATTAAAAGTTATTTTTGAATAAGAAAGTGAATCATTTTATGAGCAAAACAAGACAAGACTGGACAACCGAGGAAATACTGGAAATCTATAACAAACCAATGATGGAGTTGTTATATGATGCAGCTACGATACATCGAGAAAATCATGACCCGAATACCGTTCAGGTTTCAACCCTTCTCTCCATTAAAACAGGCGGTTGCCCAGAAGATTGTGGGTATTGCCCTCAGGCCGCGCGTTATCATACGGATATTGAGGGGAACGATTTAATGACAGTCTCGCATGTGAAAGCGCAGGCATTGCGGGCTAAGGCTTCCGGAAGCTCACGGGTGTGTATGGGTGCCGCATGGCGAAATGTCAAAGATGGACCTGAATTCGACCAGGTACTTGAAATGGTTCGTACTATAAATAAATTGGAAATGGAAGTTTGCTGTACCTTGGGTATGATTACCGAGAACCAAGCAAAACGTTTGGCAGAAGCGGGGTTATATGCCTATAATCATAATTTAGACACTTCGGAGGACTATTATAAAGATGTGATTTCCACAAGAGCTTTTGAAGACCGTTTGGAAACCATTGATAACGTCCGCAAGAGTAATGTGACCGTTTGTAGCGGTGGAATTATCGGAATGGGAGAGCAATTGGAAGATAGAGCGGGAATGTTAGTCGCCCTTTCTTCTTTGAGTCCACAACCAGAGTCGGTGCCCATTAATGCATTAGTTGCTGTGGAGGGTACACCTATGGCCGAAATGGAACCTATTTCCATTTGGGAAATGATTCGAATGGTTGCGACTACTCGTATTGTTCTACCTGAAACACAAGTGCGTTTATCAGCTGGCCGAACGGAAATGAGCCGAGTAGGGCAGGCCATGTGTTTCTTCGCCGGGGCCAATTCAATTTTTGCTGGAGATAAATTATTGACCACTCCAAATCCTGATGTGAACGAGGATATGGAAATGTTCAAGTTATTGGGACTAAATCCTCAAAAACCATTTACAAAAATTTCACAGCCGAAAACGGTTGAAGCTACAGATTCAAAACTGCAACCCTTAGAAGAAAAACCAAAATGGAGTCGACCCGGACATAAAATTGAACGAAACGAGCAGGCAAAGGCAAGAACGGTTTAACCACTTAATAGTTAGAATGTCAATTACCCAAGCTTATTTTTTATAGATATAAATTCTTTGATAAATCTTTAAGAAAATATTTCGAGAAGGTTAATTAAATTTGAGTGAGATAAACAACCCCAGTACCATTGAAACTAATTGAAGTACCCAGAGTGAAGTCAATTTCCAAAAAGGACTTCGTACGACAATTTCTGAAGCCGCAATTACCTGTAATCATTGAAGAGTTTGATGATAATTGGGCTGCCCATCAAAAATGGAACCTCGACTATATGAAACAGATGGCGGGCGATAAAATCGTTCCGTTGTACGATGACCGACCCGTGCATCACGATGACGGCTTTAATGAGCCTCATGCAGAAATGAAGATGTCTGAGTACATCGACCTTCTCAAAAGAGAACCCACCAAATACCGAATTTTTCTTTGGAATGTTCTAAAAGAAGTACCTGCCCTGCAAAATGATTTTAGCTTTCCCGATTTCGGTATTCGCTTGTTGAAGGGTGTACCCATGCTGTTTTTCGGAGGAAAAGATTCGCATACCTTTATGCACTATGATATCGATTTTGCCAATATTTTCCATTTTCATTTTGAGGGGGAGAAGGAATGTATTCTATTTCCGCAATCACAGACAAAATATTTGTACAAGGTTCCTCATTCCATAATCACGCATGAGAGCATCGATTTTTCGAATCCGGATTACGATAAATGGCCAGCACTGAAGAATGCGGAAGGCTATAAAAGCACTTTGAAACATGGGGATGTGCTTTATATGCCCGAAGGATATTGGCACTACATGAAATACAAAACTCCTGGGTTTTCTATGAGTTTACGAGCATTGGCGAGAAACCCCTTTAATTTTGCCCATGCGGCATATAATATCTTTTTCATGCGCCATTTTGATGTGGTGATGCGAAAACTACGAGGACAGGCTTGGATTGACAGCAAAAACCATCGGGCAATTGAGCAGACCCATCGTATCTTGATGTGAGCCTTTTTGCTGTTAAGTTATTAGGGAATCAACTCCTTCAACTTTCCATAAACCAAATGGCTTTCCCACCCACGATAAAGCAAATAATCGGCCAATTTTCTTCTTCGTTTTTGTTTGTTGGTTTCTCTTATGGCTGCAAGTCTTTTTTTTGCAAGGGCATCTAAGGTAGTTACATACTTTTCGTCGTCAATTTCATGAAGTGCAGTCTTAATGTTGAACCTTGAAATTCCACGGAATTTTAACTCGTTAACGATGCGATTTCTGCCCCATTTCTTAATATTGAATTTGCCGCGCGCAAAACTCTGAGCGAATCGTTCTTCATTCAAATAGTTTTCTTGGATTAGATGCGAGACAATTTCATCGATAGCCTTTGGGATCATGTTCATGTCCTTCAATTTTTGCTTAACCTCTTTATGGCAACGTTCTTGATATGCACAGTAACCTTCCAATTTTCTGGTGGCTTCTTTTAGGGTGTAGGATTTGGTTCTTTCAAATTGCACGGGTTAAAAATAACGAATTCAAGTTTGGAGCTGAAATTAGGCAGGCCTGACTTTGCTGTAATAAAATCGAAATAGCCCAAAACAAAAAAAGCGACCCCATTGTTGAGGTCGCTTTTATATACTAATAAATGGTTTTACCATCTTTATCTTTAAAACGGTATTCGAGATACGTGTAGGCATCTCTTGGCTGTATTTTTATCCACTTTTTATGTTCCATAAACCACTTGGAACGCATGGATGGGAAACCTTTGGTAATATAGGCTGCAATAAACGGATGTATATTCAATGTAATTCCGTTATTGGCTTTCGGGCCTTTCAAAAGTTTCTGAAGGTCGGCGTTTATCTTGTCGATCAAAACAATTGGAGCTTCAACTTCCTGGCCAGTGCCATTTGGGTTTTCTTCCGTAGTCTTGATGTTCATTTCGGGCCGTACCCGTTGTCTGGTAATCTGTATAAGGCCAAACTTACTAGGAGGTAGTATTTTGTGTTTGGCACGATCATCTTTCATTTCATCGCGAAGATGATCAAAAAGTTTTCTGCGGTGCGGTGCTTTTACCATATCGATAAAGTCGACCACAATGATGCCTCCCATGTCGCGCAGTCGCAATTGCCGTGCAATTTCCGATGCGGCCAAAAGATTGACCTCTAATGCGGTATCTTCTTGGTTTTTGGCCTTGTTCGAACGGTTACCACTGTTGACGTCGATGACGTGCAAGGCTTCGGTATGTTCTATAATGAGGTACGCACCTTTACTCATAGATGCGGTACGGCCAAAAGAGGTCTTGATTTGTCTTTCAATTCCGAATTTCTCAAAAATCGGAACTTGAGACTGGTATAGTTTGACAATCGATTCCTTTTCTGGAGCTATTTCCAAAACGTAATCTTTGATTTGATTATAAAGCGTTTCATTGTCAACATGAATTCCGGTATAGGAATCATTGAAAACATCCCTTAGTATACTGCTGGCCCTATTGAGCTCGGTCAATACTTTGGAGGGAGTAGGTGCTTTATACAATTTCTTACACATTGCCGACCATTTGGCCAACAAATTCTCTAGATCTTTGTCGAGTTCCGCTACTTTTTTGCCTTCTGCTACCGTTCTAATGATTACTCCGAATCCTTTTGGCTTAATACTCTTAACAAGTCTTTTCAACCTATCTTTTTCTTCTCTACTTGCAATCTTTTGTGAGACTGAAACACGGTCTGAAAAAGGTACCATGACCAAATATCGCCCGGCTAACGAAAGCTCGGAGCTAATTCTTGGTCCTTTGGTGGATATGGGTTCTTTGACAATTTGCACCAATAGACTTTGATTGGCCTTGATTACATCTGTAATCACACCATGTTTGTCAATGTCTTTTTCGGTTGGAAAGTTTTTCAAGGAATACTCTTTTAGCCTCCCTGAACTTACTTGTCTTATGAATTTAAGCATTGTAGATAATTGCGGCCCGAGGTCATGATAATGCAGAAAAGCATCTTTTTCATAACCAACGTTTACAAAGGCTGCATTTAGACCAGTCACTGGTTTCCGTACTTTAGCGAGAAATATATCGCCGACCGAGAAATCATTGTTGTCTTCTTCTTTATGCAATTCAGTGAGTTTTCCTTCCTTTAACAAGGCAAAATCAACAGCGTCGGAACTAGATCTTACGATTAATTCTCTATTCACCTGAATTTATATTTACATCCGTCCCGATAATTCGGGGGCGGATAGATTAAACATTTATCATAAACAGGTTGTATAAACCTGCCGAAATTCTCGCGGGAACTTCTATGTCAAAGAACGTATAAAATGAAAAAGTAGTTGTTACAACTACTTTTTCTTGTGTCGGTTAGCTCTCCGGCGCTTTTTTCGCTTATGGGTAGCTACCTTATGTCTTTTTCTTTTCTTACCACTCGGCATAAAGTCTGCTTTTTTTAGATTATTATTTTACTTGAACGTTGCTCTTTACTCCTTCTACAAAAACCTTGGCAGGTTTAAATGCCGGAATGTTGTGGGCAGGTATTTTAATGGTGGTGTTCTTTGAAATGTTTCTGCCGGTTTTTTCCGCTCTTGTCTTGATGATGAAACTTCCAAAACCTCTCAGATAAACGTTATCTCCGCCTTCTAATGAAGATTTCACCTCCTCCATAAAAGATTCTACCGTCGCTTGAACATCTCCTTTTTCAATTCCCAGTTTGTCTGAGATTTTCGATACAATTTCTGCTTTCGTCATTGTTAATTGGGGTTTTCTTTAGTTTTTTTTGGCTTGCAAATATATAAATTAAATTCATTCTTTCACCTGTAAAGAACTAATTTTAAGTGAATTCATTCCTTAAAAACATGGGGTTAAAAGAATTATTCCTTTCTTGAAGATTTAATCGGTTATTTTTGGCGAATAGGAATTGCTACAATGAATTTTTCAAATAAGATACTCCAATGGTACCATGAAAACAAACGAGATTTACCTTGGCGTGAAACCACAGATCCATATAAGATTTGGCTTTCAGAGATAATGTTACAGCAAACCCGTGTTGCGCAAGGCATGCCATACTATCTGAAGTTTATAGAGCATTTTCCAAGGGTTCATGACCTGGCCAATGCTACCGAGGAGAAAGTATTAAAGCTTTGGCAGGGCCTTGGTTACTATTCTCGAGCGCGAAATTTACACACTACGGCAAAGATGGTAGTAAGTGAGTATGGTGGTAGCTTTCCCAATACGTACATAGAACTTTTGAATCTCAAAGGTGTTGGCGATTATACGGCCAGTGCGATTTCTTCAATCTGTTTTGATGAGCCGCAGCCTGTTGTTGACGGTAATGTGTATAGGGTGCTGGCACGTTATTTTGGAATTGACCTCCCAATCAATAGTTCCGAAGGGACAAAGTATTTCAAGACGCTGGCCCGCGAGGTGATGCATGAAGAGAATATCAGGGATTATAACCAGGGTATCATGGAATTCGGAGCCATACAATGTGCTCCTAAAAATCCTCATTGTTTGCATTGCCCATTAAATGAACGCTGTATAGCGCTTCAAGAAAATAAGATTGATAGTCTACCTGTAAAAATTAACAAGACTAAAGTTAGAAATCGGTTTTTCAACTACTTGGTAGTGCTCGATGCCAAAGAAAAAACGATTTTAAGACAACGAAAAGGAAAAGGAATATGGCAGAATTTATGGGAATTCCCACTTTTGGAGTCAGAGAACAAATTAAATAAAAAGCACGTAGAAGAAAGACTTCCCGATCTTTTGGGAATTAAAGGGGTACAAGAAGTCTATTGTTTTAACGAAAAAACTATTGTTCATAAACTGTCACATCAGCATTTACATTCACATTTCTGGATTGTAGAAGCCAACACAGTCTTAAATGATGGAATTAGTTGGAGGAAACTAGAAGATTATCCTGTTCCGGTATTGATTGCTGATTTCATTAAAACGTTTAAAAATTCGTACTTTTGACATATCAAAATCCTCTAGAATCAAAAAGAAAATATGAGCGGAACCCTAAATAAAGTGATGCTGATAGGTCATTTGGGAGATGAAGTCAAAATGCACTATTTCGAAGGAGGTAATTGTATTGGAAGGTTTCCCATTGCAACGAACGAGACCTACACCAACAAGCAAACAGGAGAGCGCGTTACCAATACCGATTGGCATAACATAGTGGTGCGCAACAAAGCAGCCGAAATTTGCGAAAAGTATTTGAGCAAAGGCGATAAAATATATGTCGAGGGGCGTTTAAAGAATAGACAGTGGCAAGGTGAAGATGGTAATACCCGATATTCAACCGAGGTGCAGGTGCAAGATTTCACTTTTCTCTCAACAAAAAAAGAGAGTACGGCTAATGCTCAAGCAAACCAATCGCAGCAGCCCCAAGTGACTACCGATATAAATGAGGTAAAGGAAGCTGATCAGGTTTCCGACCCTACTCAAACGGATGATTTACCCTTCTAGTGCAATCAAGAATTAAATTTTGACTATTGGATCCTGACCCCCTTAGTTTAGTGCCGTACTTCATAGCCCTTGATGCTGCATTTGCACTAAAAGTTGGAATACTTTTACTAATGCTACTTTGTTCTGCCTTGATATCAGGTGCAGAAGTTGCGCTCTTTGGTCTTTCCGCAACCGATGTCAACGAAATCGAGGAGGAGAAGACCACTCGCGGGAATATTGTGGTGAAGTTATTAGAACGGCCAAAAAAATTGCTCGCCACCATATTGATTGCCAATAATGCAATTAATATCGGTACCGTGCTTTTATTCAATGACATCGGCAATACCATTTTTGCTGATGTTACTGCAGGTTGGATAAGATTTTTGCTTGAAGTTGTGGTCATTACTTTTTTAATACTAATGTTCGGCGAGATACTTCCAAAAGTTTATGCCAATCGAAATCGTATCAGTTTTTCCCAGGTTATGGCATATCCGCTTAAGGTTTTAGATATACTTTTTTCCCCCTTAAGCCTACCAATGAGGTCTGGAACGATTTTTATTTACAATAAACTAGGAAAACAAAAATCAAGTTTGAGTGTTGACCATCTTTCACAAGCCCTAGAATTGACCACTGAAGGCGATACTACGAAAGAGGAGCAGAAGATCTTAGAAGGTATTGTTTCTTTCGGTAATACCGATACCAAGCAGGTCATGCGACCCCGTATCGATATTTTCGCATTGAACGAAGAGATGAAATTTGCAGAGGTAATTACTGAAATCAAGAAAAATGGATATTCGCGTATTCCCGTTTTCTCAGAGAACATGGACAATGTTCTGGGTGTACTTTATGTAAAAGATCTATTGCCCCATATCGATAGGAAAACATTCAATTGGATTTCACTGATTCGTGAACCCTATTTTGTGCCTGAAAACAAAAAATTGGATGACCTTTTAATGGAATTTCAAGATATGAAAAGCCATTTGGCAGTGGTGGTAGATGAATATGGAGGTACATCGGGTATAGTTACTCTTGAAGATATCATCGAGGAGATTGTAGGAGATATTAGTGATGAGTTCGATGATGAAGATTTAGTGTATTCCAAGTTGGATGATTTTAACTATGTGTTCGAAGGAAAGACTACGCTCAAGGATTTTTACCGAGTTGTCAAGATAGAAAATGAAGATGATTTTGAAGAACAGAAAGGCGAGTCCGAAACTATCGCAGGTTTTGTTTTAGAGATAGCAGGAAGTTTTCCGAAAAAAGGTGAAAAAGTACTATTTGGGAAATATCAATTCATAATTGAAAGCCTGGACAAAAAACGTTTAAAACAAATCAAGGTCACACTACCACATGAATAGAAAAGGCATTTCTATTATTTTCTTGCTATTCGCAACTTTTTTAAGTTGTGAAGAAAATGTATTGCCAAAACCCAAGGCGATGTTGCGTTTGGAGTATTCGAGGCCAATTATGGCGAAAGCCGAAACAGATGCTTTTGAGTTTCAGTACAATCGCAGTGCTCGATTTAAAAAACGGAATAGTAGTTCATTGATGATAACTTATCCTGAGATGAAGGCTGCCATCTTTTTAAGTTATAAAAAAGTATCCGGTAATTTAAACCAACTGATTACGGATGCGGAACGTTTGAGCTATGAACACGCAGTAAAAGCCGACGATATTCGGGCTCGAATTTATGAAAATCCTCAAGACAAGGTATATGGCACTTTCTTCGAAGTAGTTGGCGATGCGGCATCGCAAGCTCAGTTCTATGTTACCGATAGTACTGATCACTTTGTTACAGGTTCATTGTATTTTTCTGCTAAGCCCAACTATGATTCTATTTATCCTGCAGCCGTGTATTTACAAAACGATATTGGGCGGATTATGGAAACGTTACGCTGGAAAAAGTAAAATGGGATTCTGATGCAAAAAGAAACACTCATAGCTTGCCACACAAGAATAAAGCCCTTTATTCATAGAACCCCTGTGTTATCTTCTAGATTAATAAACGAATTCGTAGGGGCTGAAATTTTTTTCAAATGTGAAAATTTCCAACGGGGTGGAGCCTACAAAATGCGTGGTGCTACAAATGCCATACTACAGTTAAGTGAAGAAGAAAAAGAGAAAGGCGTTGTAACCCATTCTTCTGGTAATTTTGCTCAAGCGGTTTCGTTAGGTGCACAGAGTTTAGGTGTTATTGCACATATCGTCATGCCAACTTCGGCACCTGAAGTGAAGAAAACAGGGGTTAAGGAATATGAGGGAACTATTTATGAATGTGAACCAACTTTAGAGGCTCGTGAACGAACAGCTAATGAAATTGTCTCGAAAACAGGGGCAACACTTTTACATCCTTCAAATGATATGGACGTTATTATCGGACAGGGTACTGCCGCGATGGAGCTCCTGGAAGATCATCCCGATTTAAATGCAATTTTTTGTCCCGTTGGAGGTGGAGGACTTATTGCAGGTTCTGCCTTGGCAGCTCATTATTTTGGGAAGGATTGCAAAGTTTTTGGAGGAGAACCATTTGAAGCTGATGATGCCTATCGCTCTTTACAAAGTGGAAAAATTGAAGGAAACGAAACCACCAATACAATCGCTGATGGACTCAAAACTACCTTAGGTGACAACAATTTTCCCATTTTAAAAGAGCATATCTCAGCTATTATCAGGGTAACAGAAGCAGAAATTGTTTCTGCCATGCGGCTGATTTGGGAACGAATGAAAATCATAGTTGAACCTTCTAGTGCTGTTGCTTTGGCGGCCTTAATCCGCAACAAAGATAGTTTCGTGAATCAAAAGGTGGGCATCATCATATCTGGAGGTAATGTCGATTTGGCAAAACTTCCTTTTTAAACCTTGCTAAAATTTTAGTTATCCTCTGTTAATTCTACTTCTTTTATGGTATAAATGTAGTCTTTGACCTTGGTATTGGTTATGACAGCTTTTAAATCATCCATAGAAACTTCATTCTTGTTGAAATCGATATTTGCCAGTCCTGTGGCAAAACTTACTTGTACTGAAGTGACGCCTGGAACTTTTTTCAGATTAGCGCTAATGGCATCTGCACATCCTTCTTGACAGGCCATTCCTTCGATTGTGATAACTGCCGATGCCGATAATTGTTCTTGTTGACGGGAATTTGATTCTTGTGCAGATAATATAAAGCTTCCGAATAATACGATACCCAAAAAACAAATAATGTGCTTTTTCATAATATTTTTTGAATTAATATTCTATAATTGGATAAGCGCTATTATAATTGAAAAGCACCTACTTTCTTTCTAGTCTTTTAATAGTGCCTCGGCGTTAGATATACTCGTTTCAATCTGTTTTTTAACAGCCTTGATATTTTCCTCCTCTACATTGAGAAGTAACTTTTTTTGGTCTGTAAGTTCTTTACCGTTCATTATTTCGTCAGAGTCGAATTGATCTCCAAAATCTTGCATCCATTTCATCATAGATTCATTAGCGGCTTGAAGGTCTCTCATCGCTTTTGCATATTCTTTGCCCTGAGAAGTGGTATCGACCATAGGCTTCAATTGACCTACAAGTTTACCTACCTTTCCCATTTTTGGCATCACTTCATCATGAATTGCCATAACCTCTTTCATTTGGTTATTTTCAACTGGTGTTGCTTCAGTCTTTTTTTCTTCTTTGCAAGAAATCATGAATGTGCCAAGGGCTAAAAAAAGGATTATCATAGTCTTCATTGTTGTTCTCTTTTATTGGTTTAGAATGATATACGAACAGAATCTTGTATTGGTCGTAAAGCACGAACAAAGCATTGTTTAAAAATATATTGGGTCTAAGTACAACCTCTATCACAAAGATAAGTTCAACCGATAAAATAAAGTACTTTGAAATAGCATAAAAAATAGCACCTTTGCCGAAAAGCCTATAACATTGAGTAATTACCAAAAAAAGTGGTTTTATCTAATTCTGCTTTCCCTCATCTGGGGGTCTTCATTTATACTGATAAAAAAAGCCCTTGTCGGCTTTACGGCCTTGCAACTTGGAGGTTTGCGAATCGTATTTGCTTCTTTGACATTGTTCATATTTGGTTTTCGGAGTTTGTCTAAAATCAAAATAACAGACTGGAAATGGCTGGTTATTGCCGGATTCACAAGTTCTTTTTTCCCTCCCTTTCTGTTCGCTCTGGCTCAAACGGAACTGGATAGCGGTGTTACCTCGATTTTTAATTCCATAGTTCCATTGATGACTACTTTGGTTGGCATTGCACTTTTTGGGGCACTTATTACTAAGCGGCAAGTTCTAGGTGTATTCATCGGTCTTTTTGGTACGGTAGCTTTAATAATGGCCGGTATGGAATTTACACCCGATCAAAACTATTGGTACGCCATATTTATTTTCCTTTCAGCACTGGGTTACGCGTTTAATATCAATATTATAAAAAGGCATTTAGCCCATCTTGACCCCTTGACAATTACCACGGCCAGTTTTGGGGTCGCTTTTGTGCCGGCCCTGTTTTTGACGATGTATTCAGGAATTTTTAATGGAATTCAAGAGGATATTGAAATACACAGTGCAATTTGGTACTTGTTGGCATTAGCAATTTTAGGTACCGCATGGGCGAATATTCTTTTTAATAAATTGATTCATATTTCTAGCCCGGTATTTGCTGCTTCCGTAACATATACCATTCCTTTAGTTGCCGTGTTATGGGGTTTTTGGGATGGAGAACAAATCAATGTATTTCAATTATTGGGCGGGTTCATTATTCTGTTCGGGGTTTGGCTCGTTAACAAAAAAAAGCGGTAGCTTGAAATATCAAAAAAATTGGGGTATAAACTGTAACAAACAAAAAAGTGGGGACTCTTTAGTTCAGTAATTAATCAAAAAACAACTATATAATGAAAAAAGTATTTCTTCAAATCGTACTACTCGTTTTTTTGGGAACGGTCAGTTTAACAGCGCAGATCAAGACTTATAAAGTGAAAGGTTTTGATAAAGTAATTGTTAGTCCGCATATAGAATTGAACCTTGTTGAGGGACCGGAAGAATCCGTCAAAATCGAAAACGCAAAAGTCTCCGAAGACAAAATAAACGTTGAAGTGGAAGGCAAAACACTTCGCATCTACCTAGATGGGGCAAAGTTGGTTACAAAATCTGAAAAGGTGGAACGCGGTAATGGTAAATGGAAAAAGTCCATCTACAATGGTACCATGATTACAGCGACCGTAACCTACAATACTTTGAAAGCATTGTCCATTCGAGGAGAGGAAATCGTTAGGGCCATGAGTCCTATAGATCAGGATAAATTGAAGCTGGCTATTTATGGTGAGTCTAAGGTTTACTTTAATTCACTGACTGCTAAGGATCTTACAGTTTCAATATATGGAGAAAGTTATTTGGAGATAGAGTCCGGTTCCGTTGATCGCCAAGTGTATCGTGCTTATGGCGAAAGCGAGGTGAATACCACTGAGATGGACAATAAGTCAACAAAGATAACGGCCTATGGCGAGAGTAATTTTAGGATCAATGTTTCCGACCGTTTGAAGGTTACATGCTATGGTGAAACCACTATCAACTATAAAGGCGATGCGGATATAGATAAAGGCATAGTAATTGGTGAGGCCGAGATTAGAAAAATAGGATGATTGATTGTTCATAAAGTAAGTAAAACCCGCTCAAAGCGGGTTTTTTTGTGCCTATTATCAATGGTCATCCCTACACAAAAAACATAAACAATGCTTTTTCAGGTTTTTTTGCAATAGTAAATTAGTTTCGCTATTTTAAAAAAATAAAAAATAGAGCGCTTATGAAAAGTTTTACATTGCCGATTCGATTTGGGGTTGCAGCTAGTGGTTCGTTAATAGGCTATTTTCTAATACTTTCATTGTTTGATTTGCACACCAATGTTTTTTACAGTCTGTTTAATGGGATTATAACTGGGTTCGCCATTTATGAAGCTATTAAGTACAGAAAAATTGAAGAAGGTGTAAACTTTAATTACTCCAAGGGCTTTTCGACAGGAATCGTGACTGGATTTACGGCCACTTTAATTTTTACAGTATTTTTTGCATTCTATGCTACTGAAATTAATCAAGAATTTCTATCCGCTTTATCGAAAGCTTGGTTCAAGAATTTTACTTTCGAGGGTATTGTTTTCTTCACAGTGGCAATAATGGGATTTGCCACGACCCTGGTACTTACTCTAACTTTCATGCAGCTTTTTAAGGGTTCGAATAATCCTAAGAAAAAAACCGTCTAAATTCTGGTCAAAACCCTTGTAGATTACCCATTTACCTGTATATTTGCATCCGCTTAAAGGAAATTTGAGCTGTAATTTAAAATCATATACACGCTATGTACGCAATTGTAGAGATGGCAGGGCAGCAATTTAAAGTTGCGAAAGACCAAAAAGTATATGTTCACCGTTTGCAAACTGAAGAAGGTAAAAAAGTAACTTTTGACAATGTACTTCTTTTGGATGACGGTAAGAACGTAACTATTGGCGCCCCAGCTATAGACGGAGCCGCTGTTGAGGCTAAAGTCGTTAAACACCTTAGAGGTGATAAAGTAATCGTCTTCCATAAAAAGAGACGTAAAGGGTACCGTAAGAAAAATGGTCACCGTCAGTCTTTGACTGAAATCGTAATCGAAAGCATCGTAGCGAAAGGCGCTAAGAAAGTGAAAGCTGCTGAACCTAAGAAGGCCGCACCTAAAAAGGAGGTTGCACCTAAGGTAGAAGCTCCAAAAGCAAAAGCAGCTCCTAAGGCAAAAGCAGCTCCTAAGGCGAAAGCTGCTCCAAAAAAAGAAGCTACGCCCAAAGCGAAACCGGCCAAAGCTGACGATTTGAAAAAAATCGAAGGTATAGGCCCAAAAATTGCTTCAACTTTAATCGAGGCAGGAATCTCAACATTTGCTGATTTAGCAAAAGCCAAACCAGCGAAAATATCTGAAATCATCGCTGACGTCCGTGGAAATCACGTAACCGATACTTGGCCAGCACAAGCGAAACTAGCTGCAGATGGCAAGTGGGACGAGTTGAAGAAATGGCAAGACGAATTAGATGGCGGTAAAGCGTAACTTAAACAATAACTAGACCCTGAAACAACTTTAGGGTGTAAAACAATATATCATGGCACATAAAAAAGGTGTAGGTAGTTCGAAAAACGGTAGAGAGTCAGAATCGAAACGCCTCGGTGTAAAGATTTTTGGAGGTCAAGCCGCTATCGCGGGTAACATCATTGTTAGACAACGCGGTACAAAGCACAACCCAGGTGAAAATGTATATCTTGGTAAAGATCATACATTGCACGCCAAAGTTGACGGACTTGTAAAATTCACCAAAAAAGCTGGTGGAAAGTCTTTTGTTTCCATTGAGCCATTTGAGGCTTAAAAAGAAATTTCTTTCATTAAATATAACTCTCTCCAATTATGGTGAGGGTTTTTTTATTTGGTTCTTTTGGATTTTCAGATAGCCTGTATTTGCGTTATAGCGTTATAGATACTCTGATGTGAAATGTGCCAAATCTTGGCCTTCCTCCAAAACCTCGATTACTCCCAAAGCCGAGCTTTCGCCTGATATTATAGCTGCATTCAATGATCCGTTCAATAGATGGTCTCCGGCAAGAAAAAGGGTATCCTTTAGTTTTGATTCCGAGGGAGCAAGGTCATATTGAACATTGCTCAAATCAGGTAGTGCCTTCGAAATACTATAGTGTTTTAAAAAGCGAGTAGTTCTTATATTGCATTGCGTTCTCAATTCTTCTTCTACGCGAGCAATGAGATCTTTTTTATTAAGGTTGTGGTCTTTAACAATCGTAACACAAAGTAGTTCTTTATCCGCTTTATTAGTAGTAGCCAAGCTAGTATGATAAAAGATATTGTTAATCAGTGCTTTATCTGCAATTAGACCGATCAAAGGTTTTGAAATCACCCTTTGCTCTACTTCAAAGTACAAAGTATCACAACTCTTCCACGTAATATTTTGACCTTTAAGATTGAATATCATTTTGTCAGGTGTAGTGGCGATAATAGTGAAGTGACTTTGTAGTTCCTCACCGTTATTCAAAATGATTTTACCATCTTCAACCGAATGTACTTTTGTATCAAAGCGGTAAGTGGTATTTTTTAGATTGGCTTTTAACTGTTTAGGAATTGCTTCTATCCCAGCTTTAGGCAGGGCTGCATCTCCCCTACCGAACATTTTATAAACGAACTCGAACATACGGCTTGAGGTTTTGAGGTCCGGTTCTAGGAATATGCCTCTAAAAAAAGGTTTGAAAAAGCCTTCAATTATACTTTTCGAAAAACCATAATCCGCTAGATACTGCGATGTTGAGGTTTCAGGTGCCACGAAAATATCTGTTAAGGACTTCTTTTTCAAGGATGTGTTCAGCTTTAAAATTTTCAGCTTATCGGAAATACTTCCTACATTGGCTAGTAGCGTCTTCAACAATAGCGAAGGATTTCTAAGTGGATCGCCGATGGTCTTTTGTTTTCCTGACTCAAAAAGAACGGCTCCCGAATAAAAGCGTTGTAGTTCCAATGCTTTATAATCCAAATACTTTTTAGCCATGGGATATTCCGTCAATAAAACCTGAAAACCATGATCCAAATGGTAGCCTTCAACGACGTCTGTTTTTAGTCGACCTCCAACACGATCTGTAGCCTCGATAATCGTTGGGTGATAGCCGCGTTCCTCGAGCACCTTAGCAGCAATCAATCCACTTAAACCTCCGCCTACAATGTGTATTTTATATAAATTCTTTTCCAAAATAATTGATTAATTAGAGTAGTTCGTGAATCCTTAACCGCATAGTTTATTATCATTTCTAATTTTTAAAATTAGCATTTTTGGCGAATGCAACGGTTTGCAACAGATGGTCTTCTAAATTGATTTTTATGAATTCCGAAACGTTGCCGCTATTCAATATGTTCTGAATCCGCTTTCGAGGCGAAGTGGCCGGGTTTTTCCAAACAGGTAAATATGTTTTTACTGTTCGATCCAGTTTTTGTTCAAGTAGCGAAAGTGGGATTCTAGAGCCCAAAGTGCCCGTTACTCCAGTAAGTATGAAGGTTAAATTATTCGAATTATTTGCTTTTATATTGGGCATTCATCTGTTTTATAAGGTTTTCAATGCCGAAACGACAAAGATAAGTGTCCAGAGTGCTGTTCGAATCCAATTTTTAGATACAAGTTGATTCAAAAGTCCTTCGGTAGCCGACCCGGAAGAAACTGAAATGTGCATGGGTAAAAACTGTTTAAAAGTACTAATCCAGACCAAAGTGATTAAAATGATACTTCCAATGGTAAATAACGAACGTTCCGAAAATAACTGAAGGCCAGCCGTAATTAACTGTCCGAACATCAAAGGAATCACAACTATTGAAATGCCAAAAGTATACTCTTGATGCCATGCGATGAGGTTTTCTTTTGAATAATACCGAAACGCGGGATAGATTGTCAATTGTACCAGCCAAATCAGAACTAGCAGACCAAAATCGAAAAGCAGTCGGAGGGTATCCAGTTTCATAGCATATTCAAATAATTCTCCGCATTTTTCAAATGGTTCTGTTTTTTCTCATCCGACATTTTATCGAAAGTTCGCACTAACATGCCTAATCTGGGATTTGACAAAAAGAAATCGCGATGCGTATGCATGAAGCGCCAAAATAGGCCGTCCCAAGTTTCTTGCCAATCGCCCTTATCGTAGTCGCTCATTTTCATCAAATAGTTGCTACCACTGATATAGGGCTTAGTCGACATTAGGCCGCCATCGGCAAATTGGCTCATTCCGTAAACATTGGGTACCATGACCCAATCATAGGCGTCTATGAAGAGTTCCATAAACCATTGGTATACGTCATCAGGGTCGAATTCGCAGAGCACCATAAAATTACCGAGTACCATCAGGCGCTCGATATGATGGCAATATCCCGTTTTCAAAACTTTTTTGATGGTCTTGTCAATGGGATAAATTCCGGTAGTGCCATCATAAAACGAATTGGGAATCTTTTTTGTGAAGTTCCAAAAGTGTTTGGTGCGCTCATAACGTCCTTTACTTTCATAAATACCACGAATAAATTCACGCCAACCCATTATTTGGCGAACGAAACCCTCCGTCGAATTGATGGGAATGTCGTTTTCTGAAGCGTAAAAAAGACTTTTTTCCACAATTTCATCGGGCGTCAACAAACCTACGTTCATCATCGGGGTCAGTACGCTGTGGTTCAAGATGGAATGTTCGGCTACAATGGCATCTTCGTACGCACCAAATTCCATGAAGCGCTGTTCGAAGAACTGTTGTAACCAATCTTGGCTTTTTTTAAAGGTGTTGGGATACAGTAGTTGTTCTGTTATTTCCCCGTAATGCGTTGAAAAATGTTTTTTCACATAGTCTGTTGCCTCCGTGTAGTAGGCATCCGAATCGGGAAATTGAACCGTGGGCGGTGTTTTTTTCTTGGGATATTTTTTTCGATTTTCCGTATCGAAAGTCCATTTACCACCTTCTGGCTTTCCGTCGCTGTCGATTAAAATGTTTCGCTTTTTGCGTTCTCCGGTGTAAAAACTGGTTTGGTGAAATTTCTTTTTTTCTGGTTTGAAAAATGACGACAGTTCTTTTTTAGTATTCAAGAACATTGGGGAATCATAAACCGTAGCTTCGATTCCGTATTCGGAGCATTTGTTCTGAATCCGTTTTTCCAACCAATAGTCGACTGTGTCGATGTAGTGGATTTGTTTGATTCCTTTTTCTGCCAAAAAGGGTATCAATTTTCGAATATCAGATGTTTCTTCCTGCGCTTCCACATAAGTTACGTTGCATCCTGATTCCTTAAGGAAGTCCGCGTAAAATTTCATGGTCGCCCTATGAAAGGCTATTTTTTGCTTGTGAAAAGGGTATTGTTTGAAGTATAGAAATTCTTCCACCAGATAAACAGGGAGTTTTAAATCTAACAAAGGACTTTTCTCAAACAGTTGATGTGGAAAAACTAATTTTATCGCTTTCATTTAATTCGTCTACATTTTTCACTACAATATTTAACATCTTCCCAATTTTTACTCCATTTTTTACGCCAAGTAAATGGCCGTTCGCATACCAGGCATTCTTTTTGTGGCAGGTGTTGTTTTTTCATCGATTAGCATTAAAATCAGGTATTTCGCTTGCACGGGCATAGGGATAACGTTCAATTTTCTTCAAATCATAATAAGTGTTGAGCCCTGATATGCCTACGCCCTCAATTTGTGCCAAATCAATATCCTCTTCTTCTCCTAGGGCCGAATCGGGAATAACCAAATGCTGAATTTCGCCGATAACGAAAATGGTATCGTTCCATTTAATAGGAATCGCTTCACGAAACTCCAAACCCATTTTGATTTCACTTTCTTTTACAAAAGGCGCCTTTAAATCGGCGAGATATTCTTCGGTCAATCCGCAGGTTTTAAACTCTGAATCAGTTCGGTCGATTTTTGCCGAAGTATAGTGCGCGTTTTTTGTGAATGATCGCTGTACATGATTGATGGTATACTGTTTGTTCTGTAAAATGTTTTCGTACGTATGTCGGGGCACTTCGCCTGTTGGTCGTAAAACAAAACCCAAAAGTGGTGGGGCACTGCCCAAATGCACTACGGAACTGAAAATCGCCAAATTGGACTGACCAGCTTCGGAAATGGTACCGATAAGATTGGCAGGTTTGATCCCTGATACCGCGTTCATGAACTTTATCTTCTGAACCTTATTCATCATTTCGATATCTTCCCTAGTGTAGTACATGTTTTGGATTTAAAATTTCAATTGCTTTTTACATTTTTTCCAAAATCCGAAGAACGATGAAAAGTAGCCTGTTACTTCAAACATCCAATCACGTGATATTTCTGTGCCTCTGTAGGTCTTATTCAAGGGATGTTCTTTAAAATGTATGTCAGCCGGATTGTATGCCTTGGTAAGCGCACTAAACTCGCCAACAAATACTTGAATACCTTCGATGTTTTCGGCCAATTGTAACATGAAATCAATACTCTTTTGTGAAACAGGGTATTGTTCAAAAACCGAAGGTTCTAACAGTAGAATTCTATTTCCTTCGATTTCAGCATCCCATTTGGGGTCTAGATTGTAAAAATTGTAAATGTAGGTTGGCAAAGTCGGTTTGAGTTCTATCGCAGTTTTCGTGGGAAAAGGTGTGACTAACCTCTTTTTTGAAGTAGTCTGTAGTACTTCAGGAATTCCCATTTTCGAAAATACATCGTAGTCAACATCTAAAAAAGTATCCTTCTGTTCGGTATAACAATACTTATTAATGTTATTTTGATTGGCAACATATTTCTTGTTGCTGTTCGAACCTGCGACCCATTGCCAGCTGAGTGCGTTACTGGCCCAATCACCATCCAATAAATTATAGTACATCCATTGCGCCGGATACTTCCAATGACTCTGGCCCATATTGCAACAAATAGCGGCAATGTACATACGCACATGATTGTGTAGATACCCTGTTTTGTAGAATTCTGATATGGCTTCATCAATGGCTTGAATTCCCGTTTTGCCTACTATTACGGCTTTCGGGATTCCGTAGTTCGATACTGGTTCTTGAGATTTTTTTAAATCAGAATTAATGGCATCATCTTTGGCGATCCAAACTTGCTGCCAATAATCCCTCCACGCCAATTCTTGTATAAATTTTTCGATTTGGGCAGGTTTGTAGCCGCGTTCAAGAACGTTCTCAAGAACTTGTTTGGTCGAAATGACTCCTCTTGAAATATAAGGCGAAAGATAGGTGACCGCTCCGTCTATAAAATTTCTCGAACGACCGTATTTGAGGGGGTCGATATTAGCTATACGTTGTAAAATGGAATCATAAGAAGTAGGAAATATGCTAACATCTTCAAATAATTGCATATCTATCTTTTACTTATTTTGTTTCCTGAAATTCCCTTTTGACGAGAACATTTGAACCGATTTATTTCTGGATTGCGCTTTTTCAAGTGTTTCTGGCTAACACCGCTATTCACTCGCTTTCTCCAAAGATTAAAACTGCTTCTTTTGAGGACGCCACGCATAACTTTAATGACTTCTTTCTCGGGCAAGCCAAACTGGAATTCGATGGCTTCAAAGGGCGTTCTATCTTCCCATGCCATTTCGATGATTCGGTCCAATTCTCTTTCGGTAAACTTAGTCTTCATTTTGAGATTCAAAGGTTTCCAAACGTTCCCACATTTTGTCAGCATTCAATTTAAAGGTGCCTATATAATCAAAATTACATTCGCGCGGAGCGATGACTGATAAGAACGGTTCTTGGTTTTTATTTCGGTAAAGATGGTAGGTATTGCCAATGACAGGTTCAAAATTGAATTTTGCGCTATAAACTAGATTATTGTATTCAAATTGTGCTATCATCGCATCATATTCTGCCTTTAATTCAAGGTACTTAGCGCTGATCTGTTTGTTTACGGCATGGATATTCCGGTTTTTCCAGGCTACGGTGTCAGAAGTTGTAATGACCGGTGCACCTACATCAGTCGCGTAGGGTTTTAATGATGCTGTATATTTTTGTTCGTCGGAATCATAAACCACATTATCCGGTTTTTTCTTAGCGCACATAGCAAAGTCTATTTCAGATGTTTCGTGATTTTAGAGCTCATAGGTTTGGTTATCGAATAGAAGTAATCTACCAGCCTACCTTTATCATCGACCAAGTATTTTTGAAAATTCCATTTGACCGAACTGTTTTTAGCCCCGTTCAATTCCTTTTTAGTCAACCAGGTATAGAGCGGGTGTTGCTTGCTGCCTTTGACAGCTAACTTTTCGGTCAACAAAAAGGTAACCCCGAAGTTGCGTTCACAAAAAGTTTGTATTTGTGAAGCGGCTCCAGGCTCTTGATTACCAAATTGGTTGCAAGGAACACCTATTACGACTAACTCCTCACGATACAAATCACTAAGTTTTTGTAATTCACGATACTGCGGTGTAAAGCCACATTCAGAAGCTACATTTACAAAGAGGATGTATTTTCTTTTGAAGTCAGCTAGTTGAATCGGTTTGCCGTTGAGATTGTTAACAGCGATATCGTATAAAGTAGATTGCTTTGAGGGATTTTCTTTTTTTGATATGTCTGTAGAAGGGGGCAACTTTAGTTTTTCGAGTAAATTCATATCAAATCAAGAGTAGGCTTACGGTGGTTCAAGCCACCGTAAGCTTGTCATTAAACCATAGGTTTACCATTGAGACGCTTTTCGATTTTCTTTTTAATTACCGTTAAGCGTTTCATGATATCCATTAATTCGACCTCTTTGGTCTCTTTATATATTTCGTTTATTTCTAAAATCAAGGCTTTTACTTCCCTTGAGGAAGAAACTCTATCGCTTGTGGTCATCCCGGACATTTTACGTCCTTCGAATTCTGCCACTCTTTCCATTAAATCCATATACTATTATTTTCTTGTAAATACTATAATTGGGTTAAATAAAGCTAAATTTTTTCAAATTCAAACTAATTTTTCCATTTGTTTTATAACTTCCTCTGCCTCGGCTACTTTTTCATCGCTTAACCTTCTGTTTGAGGTTGATAGTTTATGAGCTTCACCCATCAACTTTTTGTACCTTTCTTGTAGTACTTCTTTTTCCGATTTCTTTTTAAACAGTCCGAACATAAGTGCTATTTCATAATTTACAAGCGCTACACGCACCGTAAATATACAAAATGTTTAATGATAAATATATTTTGTTAAACAGAATAACAATACTTTAACTAATGTTTGTATTTCAACTGAAAACCCCATCAATTTTGATAGGGTTTTCAAAGGTCAAGATTCTTTAATTCTGATTAATACCTATAATACTCAGGCTTAAAAGGTCCTTCGACGGATACACCAATATAATCGGCTTGGTCTTTTCGCAGCTCAGTTAGCTCAGCCCCTAAGCGTGAAAGGTGTAATTTCGCCACCTTTTCATCGAGATGCTTTGGTAACATGTAAACTTCGTTTTTATAGTTGTCGCCATTTTTCCAAAGTTCGATTTGTGCCAAGGTTTGGTTGGTGAATGAATTACTCATCACAAAACTTGGATGCCCTGTCGCACAGCCTAAATTTACCAGACGCCCTTCAGCAAGTACTATTATGTCTTTCCCGTCAATTGTATATTTATCTACCTGTGGTTTGATTTCATCTTTTGTGTCGCCATAGTTGCCATTTAACCATGCCATGTCTATTTCATTATCAAAGTGACCGATGTTACATACAATCACCTTGTCCTTCATCGCTTTGAAGTGCTGTGATTGAATGATATCTTTGTTTCCAGTAGTAGTGATCACAATATCGGCCTTGGGTAAGACATTCTCTAATTTCTTGACCTCGAACCCGTCCATACACGCTTGTAGTGCACAAATTGGGTCGATTTCCGTTACGGTTATGATTGCACCTGCCCCTCTAAATGAAGCTGCTGTACCTTTGCCTACATCTCCATAACCTGCAACAACAACTTGTTTTCCAGCCAGCATAGTATCAGTAGCCCTGCGGATTGCATCAACTGCACTTTCGCGGCATCCGTATTTGTTATCGAATTTTGATTTGGTCACCGAATCATTGACATTGATAGCCGGCATGGGTAAGGTTCCATTTTTCACACGCTCGTACAAACGATGTACGCCTGTAGTAGTTTCTTCAGATAGCCCCTTGATTTCAGCCGCCAATTCAGGATAATTATCCAACACCATATTCGTTAAATCGCCTCCATCATCTAAAATCATATTCAAACGTTGGCGCTCTTCACCAAAAAACAAAGTTTGTTCAATACACCAATCAAATTCTTCTTCGTTCATACCTTTCCATGCATAAACGGGAATTCCCGCCGCCGCAATTGCAGCAGCAGCATGATCTTGAGTGGAGAAAATATTACAAGAGCTCCATGTGACATCGGCACCCAAAGCTACCAAGGTTTCAATCAAAACAGCGGTCTGAATGGTCATATGAAGACAACCCGCGATTCGGGCTCCTTTTAGAGGCTGTTCCGCACCATACTCCTCACGGAGGGCCATAAGGCCAGGCATCTCGGCCTCGGCCAAATTAATTTCTTTTCTTCCCCAATCCGCCAGGGAGATATCTTTCACTTTATAGGGTACGTAGGGAAGAGTTTCAGCGCTCATATTCTTTTTTATAATTACTTTCGTTATTCCAGTGTTTACTGGTCTTTTTGCGGTGCCAAAGGTACAAAAACTTTAGAAGAATAGAATGCCTCTTTACAATACATTAACGGTTGATGAAAGTACGAAGGTGTACCTTTGGAAGATTGAAGAATCGGAAGAAGAACTCGCAAGTGGTATCACCCTGACCGCTCATTGTCAAAATCGAATAGAAGGAATGAAATCGGAACTGCACCGCCGCGGCTTTCTTAGCATACGACACTTGATGGGAGAAGCGGGCTATGTTGATGCCGATTTATACTATGATAAAAATGGGAAGCCACATCTCAAGGACGGAAAGAAAATTTCAATTACACATTCCAATCATTTTACGGGAATCATTGTCAGCAACAATTGTGAAGTTGGCATCGACATTGAACGGCAGCGCGATAAAATACTCAGAATTGCTCATAAGTTTACTCCTATTTCAGAATACCGCACTATTGCGAATACCGAGGCCTTAATTCGAAAATTGACGGTAGTGTGGGGCTGTAAAGAATCACTGTATAAGATCTATGCAGAACCCGGACTTAGTTTCCTACATCATATTATTATCAAAGATTTTGCGCTATCTGAATCAAATACAAGCGGAGAAGTTTTATTTAAAGGACAGTCATCTAATTACGACATTTCTTTTATGGAGTTCGAAGGCTTTACATTGGTCTATGCCTTAGAAAAATAGAAAACTAAAAGAAACAAATTACTTTGAACACCTATGAAAATCTCCGTAGAACTTACTTTTTCGCCGCTACAAGATGATTTTGAAGAGCACATCATCGACTTCATCAAAAAACTTCGGTCTTCCGGGTTTACTGTTTTAGAAAACCCACTAAGCACCCAAGTTTTTGGCGAGTATGAAGCGGTAATGAAAACGCTACATACCGAAATCAAAACTGCTTTTGAAATGATGGACAAAGGTTTGCTCTTCATGAAAATCGTTAAATCTGATCGCAGCGAATATGAGCCAAATTTTTGAATGGATTTTCTCCCAATACCAAGATACCCCCACAAATTTAATTGTACTTGAATTGATTGCAATCGTATTTGGCTTCCTAACAGTGATTTATTCAAAGAGGGAGAATATTTTAGTTTTTCCTACTGGAATGGTGCAGACTGGGATCTTTGTTTACATCCTTTTTGTATATGGCCTTTTGGGCGACATGCTGATTAATGCCTATTATTTCATAGTAAGTATCATTGGGTGGTATTTGTGGACCCGAAAGGTTGACGACAACCACTACATTCCTATTACAAAAACTACCTCAAAAGAGAAATTATGGTCGGTTTTACTATTTGTTGGAACTTTGATTTTTGTCACTGTGGTGTATTTACTTGTAGACCGATTCAATGTTTGGACAGATTATGTTGACACGCTAACAACCGCCATATTTTTTGTGGGTATGTGGCTAATGGCAAAGAAGAAATTGGAAAATTGGGTATATTGGATAGTTGGTGATATTATTACCGTTCCACTATATTGGTACAAGGGTCTTATATTTACCTCGTTGCAGTTTTTCGTATTCACGATTATTGCTATCTACGGATATAAAGCATGGAAGAAAAATTTAAACAAGAGCCCTCAGACATTATTAAAGTAGTGCTTTTTGGTCCCGAATCCACGGGAAAAACAACACTTTCCGAACAACTGGCAAGACATTATAATACGGTCTGGGTTCCGGAATACGCACGCGAGTATTTGCAGGATAAATGGAACAATGAAAGAAAAACCTGTGAACCCCAAGATTTACTACCGATTGCGGCAGGTCAAATGCGATTGGAAAATGATTTGACCAAAAAGGCAACCGATATTCTCATTTGTGATACCGATTTATTAGAAACAAAGGTATATTCCGAAGCCTACTATGTGGGTCATTGCGACCCTATTCTAGAAAAATACGCAGTTGAAAACAGTTATGATCTATATATCCTAACCAACATCGACATTCCTTGGGAGGAAGATGACTTGCGCGACAAACCTAATGAGCGTGAAGAGATGTTCAAATATTTCAAAGATACTTTGGAAAAGTACCATCGTAATTATATACTTGTACAAGGAGGTAAAAGAACGCGGCTTAAAACCGCAATTGAACACATTGATAAATTGTTGAAAAGATGAGCGGAATTTCAGAAAATGATTTACAGTTATTAGAACAAAAGGGCATATCACGTGAAAAGGTCAGTACTCAAATCGAGACGTTCAAAGAGGGTATTCCATTTGTTGATTTGGAAAAGGCCGCAATTATAGGAGATGGTATCTTCAAGTTTACTTCTTCGGAAGAGGAAGAACTAGTTGCGAATTTCGAAGCGTCTACAAGTAGTCTCTCCTTGTTGAAGTTCGTACCTGCATCTGGTGCCGCTTCTCGTATGTTTAAGGCATTGTTCAACTTTTTGGATGCATATAACCCATCCGATGAAAACCTGACTGCTTACATTGAACGCACAAAAGACTCTGACATAAAACAGTTTTCGGAAAGAATAACCGATTTTCCATTCTATGATTTGGTGCAAAAAAGAATTGCCGGAAAATATAAGACAAAAGGGGAGGAGGTATTCTTGTTCGTAAAAGAGTTGCTTTCCGAAGAGGGACTGAATTATGGGTTTTATCCCAAAGGACTACTACCGTTTCATAAGTATGCCGAACACACTGCTACTCCCTTCGAAGAACATTTGAAAGAAGGGGCCAATTATGCAAAATCAGGTGGTAACGCCAAACTACATTTCACTATTTCTGAGCAACATGCAGAGATGTTCAAGTCTGAATTCGATACGGTGGAAAACCGAGTTTCAACAGCAACGAATACTTCGTTTACAGTAGGATATTCGTATCAAAAATCATCTACGGACACGATTGCCGTAAATATGGACAATACCCCTTTTCGAAACGAGGATGGTTCATTATTGTTCAGGCCGGGGGGGCATGGAGCTTTAATAGAAAATCTCAATGAGCAAGTTGCTGATATCATTTTTATCAAGAATATTGACAATGTGGTTACCCCTGAAAATGCAGATTCGGTGACTCACAGTAAAAAAGTACTTGCGGGCCTACTGATGAAGGTTCAACAAAAAGCCTTTTTATATGCCAAGCTATTAAATGGCCATCAAGTAAGTAACGACCAATTGGAAGATATTAAACAGTTTTTGCAGCAAAACCTCAATGTTCGCTTTGCTGATGGGTACGATTCGTTGAATATTAATGAACAGGTCAAGATATTACAGGATAAAATTAACCGGCCTATCCGCGTATGCGGAATGGTAAAAAATGAGGGAGAGCCAGGAGGAGGCCCTTTTTGGATTAAAGATCCACACGGCAATGTTTCGTTGCAAATAATCGAGTCAGCTCAAATCGATACCGAAAATGATAGTCAAAAGGCACTACTTAAAAATTCTACACATTTCAATCCTGTTGACTTGGTTTGTGGTGTTTGCGATCATCAAGGAAAGAAATTCAATCTTTTGAATTTTGTAGATCCTAAACAAGGTTTCATTACTGAAAAAACTAAAGACGGTAAAGATTTAAAAGCTTTGGAGCTTCCCGGACTTTGGAACGGAGCAATGGCTTTCTGGAACACGATTTTTGTAGAAGTCGCAACCACGACTTTTAACCCTGTGAAGACCGTAAACGATTTACTCAAACCCTCGCATCAGGTAAACTAGTACTAAAGAATTCTCCAAATCATTTTAACTGACAAAAAAAGTGTGTAACCATTACACACTTTTTTTATTTTTTACACATTCATATACAAAATCAATCCAACTAAAAAATATTCAAATAATTGAAAATCAATATATTACATTTAATTGCCTTGCAAAATGACTAATGGCATTGTTTTTTCGTATATGTAGTTGATTGACAAAACAAACAAGTTTTAATCATTAAAAACACATAAAATGAAAAAAGTATTTTTAGTAGCAGCATTATCTTTAGGAACAATGACTGCTTTTGCACAAGAAGAAGAAACTGCAGTAGAAGCAGTAGCAACTGAAGTAATGGAAGAGCAAGATGCTTTCACCGAGATTGCTATCGAAGAATTGCCAGAAGCTATTACAGTAGCTTTAGAGGCTGCACATCCAGGTGCTACAATTTCTCAAGCTTATATCAATGAAGCTGCACAGTACAAGTTAGAGGTTGCCAAAGAAGACGGTGAAGCTGTTGAGCTTTACGCTGACGCTGAAGGCAACTGGATAGAGATGTAATTTCTCCCCCAGTATTAGCTGAGTTAGTTTAGTTATTGAAAGTCCTGCCTTTGGCGGGACTTTAAATGTTTACGCGTTTTTTAACGTAATACCTTTCAAGATTTTAATCTAATCCAAGAAGAACAGCAATGTTCATAGCAGTGTATTTTAACCACAACAACCAAGAAATGATTTTATGAAGTAGGAAATTACTCTTCTACATAAAATTGGTCATACGCAAACGGTACAATTGTTTATTTACCCTTTCGGGGAATTGGTTTTCCCGTTTACTTTTTACACGTTTTGTAAGACGGCTACACAGAATTATACACTTGAAATACACAGCGAAAAACATAATACAATGGTATTCAGCACATTGCAAAAAACAACAAAGTTGGTATCATATTTTCATTAAATCAGTCAAGTTTAATTATGAACATAAAATTTAAGAATCATGAAAAAATTAGTTCTATTAGTAGCATTGGCTTTCGGAAGTTTAACTGCATTCGCCCAAGAGGCTGAAACCGAAGTGGCAGAGCTAGCAACTGAGGTGGTAACTGCACAAGATGACTTTTCTGAAGTAGCGGTAGCTGAATTGCCAGAAGCTGTAACAGCAGCAGTGGCTAAGAACTATCCAACGGCTACTATTGATAAAGCATACGTTAATGAAGCACAACAATTCAAGTTGGAAGTTTCTTTAGAAGATGGAACTTCAGGAACACTTTATGCTGACGCAGAAGGTAATTGGATAGAATTGTAAAAGTAAACTTGAGTTATTTGTTTTGTATCAAGTTGGTTTGGTCGGAAAGGGAATGTATAACATTCCCTTTCTTTTTATAACATAAACAATCTGACCCCAAATAATACCGTCGAACTTGTTCAACAAATGCAGGTGAACCCCACTTTTAGTGGGGTTTTTACTTTGCCTTATTTAATTCTGTTTTATGATATGCTTATACCAACGGTCTAGTGTCTTTTAAGATAAATTTTAAAACTAGATAGCTTTCAAAGGTTATTTTTACGTAGATAGTTCAAATGACTCAGTTTTTATGCCAAACATCTTGATCATCGAGGATGATGCAGCTTTTTGTCAGATGTTGCAACGTTTCTTGACCAAACGCGGATACGAAGTACAAATTAGTTTCAATGCACCCGAGGCAAAATCGAAATTTAATGAAATCAATTTCGATTTGGTTTTGACTGACTTACGCTTACCCGATTATGACGGTATTAGATTGCTCGCCGATATCAAAGCGGTAAACCCAAAGACCCAAGTCATATTAATGACTGGTTACGCCGAAGTAGCTACTGCCGTTGATGCGATGAAAAAAGGCGCTTTCGACTATATAGCAAAACCTTTTACCCCTGATGATATTGTTCAGTTGATTGAAAAAGCTTTGGACAAATCTTCAGAGGATATAAACTCGGGAGAAGAAAAGTCTAAAGAATTAAATGATGGTCCTCAACCTATAAAGGTCACTATTGATAGGGCAATTAAGGGCGTAAGTGAAGCCTCAAAGAAGCTTGATGAATATATCAAGCTTGTGGCACCAACTGATATGTCCGTGTTGATAACTGGAGAGAGTGGTACTGGAAAGGAAGTAACGGCAAAAGCCATACACGATAATAGTCATCGCAGTGAATATAATTTTATCGCCGTGGACTGCGGTGCAATTCCCAAGGAACTTGCCACCAGTGAATTCTTCGGCCACATAAAAGGTAGTTTCACCGGCGCCGTAGAAGATAAAATGGGAAATTTTGAAGCGGCCAATGGTGGAACGTTGTTTTTAGATGAGGTCGGAAACCTATCATACGAAAATCAAATTCAGTTATTGAGGGCTCTTCAAGAACGCAAAATAAAGCGAATAGGAAGCACCAAGGAAATCAATGTAGACGTACGGATCATCACTGCGACAAATGAAGATTTGCACGAAGCCGTGGAAAAAGGTCAATTTCGGGAAGACCTCTATCATCGACTGAACGAATTTTCAGTCCACTTACCATCCTTGGAAGAGCGTTTGGAAGACCTTGTCCTTTTTGCGGATTACTTTCTAGATAAGGCCAATCAAAATCTCAAAAAGGAAGTTCACGGATTTTCGGATGCAGTTTGGGAAGCTTTCAATCAATACCATTGGCCCGGTAATTTACGGGAACTACAAAACGTCATAAAAAGGGCTGTTTTATTGACTGTTTCAGATGAGGTGCAGCTTGAAGCTTTACCACAAGAACTTTTAAATCCGGACAAGAAACTGGGTAATCTGGAAGGTTTTTCAAAGTCTGAATTTGAAAAAGACCGTATTATCAAGGCACTGAAAAAGACGAATTTCAACAAATCGAAGGCAGCGAAACTATTGCAGGTCACCCGTAAAACACTCTACAACAGAATCAATCACTATAACTTGGACTTGTAGCCAAGCGTGTTGCTAAGGCAGCAATTAAGATATCTACGTTTCGTAAAAGCTTTTTATGTAGATTTCGCAGTGCGTTGGTATCCAAACTTCCTTTCTTTGCGAGTTCCAAAGTTTCCAGAAGAGGCACACAATTTTCTACCTTCAATTGCCGGAACATGGGTAGCATACGGTGCGCAACTTGGTTGATGTGGCGGTAATCTTCAACTTTAAGACCATCTTCTAAAAGGCTCATATTGGTTTTGGTATCTCTTAAAAAAGTCTGTAAAACATCATTTATGGCATCTTCGTTCGTACCAAGAAAAGAATGTATGATGTCAAGATTATAGATATCCGATTCATGATTTATGCGTCTGTTCGGTCCTTCTTTTTGATTTTTAGGTTCCGTAGTTAATCCCAGTAATTTGAGAGCGGCCACGAGTTCACCCTTGGTAAAGGGTTTCTGTAACACTTGGGTAAACCCGATTGAAGTATAGGCTTCGGGCTCAAGATCCCTACGACCTGTCATCGCGATAATGGGTTGTTCTTTATAATGTCTGTAAGTTCCTGATTTAAGTTTGTTAAGCACCTCAAAACCAGTTATTTGCGGCATTTGAATATCAGTAAGCACTAGGTCGTAGTCCAAATGAGAATCATGCTCTACCTTCAGAAAATTAGTAAAAGTGTGTGCTACGATACCCATACTCTCTGACAACTCTTTCAACATTTGCAAAAGCGAAGTGTCATCGTCTATGATAAGTAAACGAAGTTTTTTTGCCATGTACGGGGCTTCTTTTTCCTCTCGCTTTATACGAGTGTCACTCCATTTCAGTGGAATCTTAAATATAAATATACTTCCTTCGCCCACTTTACTACTAAGTTCGAGCGAACCATCCAGCAATTCGGAAAGCTTTTTTGAAATAGTCAATCCAAGACCATAACCGCCAAATTTCTTTTCGGTATCCGATTCGGCCTGCGTGAACTCTTTGAAGATAAGTTCTTGTTTCTCTTTGGCAATACCGATCCCTGTGTCTTCAACCTTAATTCTTAGTTTTAATGCGCCATTCTTTGTGGCTTTTCCTTTAGCAGTGATTTTCACGAACCCTTCTTCAGTAAATTTAAAGGCATTGCCAATAAGGTTTGAAAGTATCTGGCGTATGCGAAAAGGGTCTCCTAAAACAGGTTTTTGCAGTTCCGGACCTATTTCGAGATGAAGCTTCAACTTTTTATGACGATGTAACTCTTCAATGTTCTCAGCAGTTTCCTGAATGAGGTGCGCGGCGATAAAAGGAACTTTTTCGATTTTTAATTTTCCTGCGTCGAGTTTCGAAAAATCCAATAGATCGTTAACCAAATTTGCTACGTAACCCGAGGCTGATTTTACATTGTTGACATAGCCAAGCTGTTTGTCGTCCAATTCTGTATTTTCGAGAAGATCGGAATATCCGCTAATCGTATTGAGTGGTGTTCGCAAATCATGACTGACCGTAGAAATCAATTGTTCTCTACTCCTTAACAATGATTCGGAATATTTTTTTTCATTCTCCAATTTGTCACGATAGGTCTGAATTTTCCAGAAATCACGGTTGATAAGAATTGCGAATAAGGAAACAATTAGTAACCCTAATAGGGCGGCAAAACCTGCCAATCGGATACTTCTTTTTAGTGCAGCACTCTTTTTTAGGCTATCGTTATAAGAATTGACCAAAATTTCTTGCTCAAAGGCGCTTATAATCGTTTGTAGTTGTTTCGAGAGCTCAAGATCGTTACGACTCAGACTGATTTCTTTTTCGGTCAAAGTACGCTGCGTTTTGGTATTGTCGATTTTAGCTTGTGCCAGCAACGACTTTGAGGTTTCAATAATGGAATCAATGGTTTTTGCATCTGGAACTGAAGCAGAATCTGCAGGAATATTTGCATTAAGATAGTTCACCCAATTATTCAAAACTTTCCGTTTATACGGAGTGAGTTTTTCCGGATTTTTTTCGAAGTTTTCAATGGTAAGTTTTCCGTAGGAAGCTTCCATCTTTTTAAATTCTTCCAAGGCCTGATTAATCGAACTATTGGGATCCGTATTGACCTTCAGCGCAAGAATATCGCTGCTATTGGCAACTTTTTGATGCAGCAGCACTTGAACGCTATCCAATAGCTTTTTCTGATTCTCGTTCTTAGTCAGCTCCTTTAAGCCATTTATTTGCAAAAAAACAGAATCAATTTTTTGTGTATAAGCGGCAAAGCTCTTTTGAGTCTTAGTACGTAGTGCAAGTTTAGAAAGACTTTCGGCTTCATATAGTTCTGTCAGAAAAGCCCCTGTCTTTAAAAGCTTAGTGTCATTTTCTACAGCAGCTTCCGAAGAGGTGTAGGTGCGAATTTCTGTGTATATAAAATAACCTGATACCGCAGCCAAAAACGCAAGGAACAAATAACTTATTATAATTTTTGCGGTAAACTTATTCTTGGCTTTGTTCTTCATAAAGAATTCTTGACATAAGTGCGTGTTATAGATACGTTAAGAAGCGCTGTTTTGACTTCATTAAAAAGTTAATTATTTGTTGTTTTTCTTAGGAAGAATAAAAGTTCTGGTAGTATCTTTGTTATATCTCAAAGGGGTGCTGACTTCTGAAGATTTATCGCCAAGGACAATTAGGTTCTGAAGCGAGTTCAGGACAAGCTGAGATTATACCCAATGAACCTGGGCGGATAATGCCGCCAAGGGATCGAGCGTTAATAAAATGTCTAGTAGACATTTTTAGCGAGGGGCCAGCCGATGTGAGGGCTGACCTAATTTTGGAAAACAATGTCCTCAAATGGACGAAATCATTTTTTAACTTAGAATAATTGCCCCTTTTATTCGTAAAACCATTTTACGGATGAAACTACCTATTTTCACAACTTTGGCCTTTTTTGGGCTCGCCTTCGTCTCACAGGCACAGGAACAAGAAACCGATTCGATAGAAGATAAAAAAGTAGAAGTTTTAGATGAAGTCTTCGTTTCTGCGATTCGAGTAACTAATCAAACACCGGTTACCTTTTCAAATTTGACTAAAGAAGAAATCAAACCTAGAAACCTAGGGCAAGACATTCCCATTTTAATGAATTTTTTGCCTTCAGTGGTCACCACTTCAGATGCTGGTGCCGGAGTAGGTTATACCGGAATTCGAGTGCGGGGTAGCGATGTCACCCGAGTGAACGTAACCATTAACGGAATTCCTTACAACGACCCTGAATCGCAGGGTACATTTTGGGTAAACATGCCCGATTTTGCCTCATCAACCGAAAGCCTGCAATTGCAACGCGGAGTGGGTACTTCCACTAATGGTGCAGGTGCGTTTGGTGCGAGTCTAAATTTACTTACGGATGGTTTTTCAGAGGAGGCCTATGCACAGATTTCTTCTTCATTTGGGAGTTTTAAAACGCTCCGGAACAACCTCAAATTCAGTTCAGGCATTCTTAACGACCATGTAGAAATTTCGGGAAGGCTATCTCGAATAACATCAGACGGCTATATCGACAGGGCTTCTTCTGAATTGGAATCTTACTTTTTACAAGGGGCATACAAGAATGACAACACATTAATCAAAGCTTTACTTTTCGGAGGTCATGAAATCACGTATCAATCGTGGTTCGGTATCGATGCGGCAACTTTGGAAAATGATAGAACTTTCAATCCTGCTGGAATATATAACGATGAAAACGGAAATACCCAATTCTATGATAAAGAAGAGGATAACTACAAACAAGACCATGCTCAACTTTTGTGGAACCAACGGCTAGATGAAAATTGGAGTGCCAACATTGCCCTGCACTATACCAGGGGGCGCGGCTATTTTGAGCAGTTTCGCGAAGATGATGATTTCGCCACTTACGGATTTACTCCTGTCAACGTTGACGGAGAAGAAGTAAATACAACCGATTTAATCCGTCGTCGCTGGCTTGATAATGATTTTTACGGAACAGTATTTTCGGCAAATTACATTAAGGACAAACTGAACTTCATTGTCGGGGGCGGTTACAATAAATATGAAGGCGACCATTTTGGGGAAGTCATTTGGTCACGTTTTGGGGGTGCCGATATTGGCGAACGCTATTACGATGATACTTCCGTAAAGACCGATTTCAATTTGTATACCAAGGCGAATTACAGCTTTAGTGAACAATGGAGTTTCTTTGGAGACTTGCAGTATCGGGCAGTAGGTTATGAGGCCAACGGAAGAGAAACAGGTTTGGTCGATGACACTTTTAATTTTTTCAACCCAAAGGCAGGGGTGACTTTTGATATGAACCGGAAAAATAACTTCTACCTTTCATTTGCGGTAGCGAATCGAGAACCAAATCGAAACGATTATGAAAACGGAAACCCCGAAGCTGAACGGCTTAATGATTGGGAACTGGGATGGCGTCACATCACCTCCACTATTCAAGTTAGTACCAATGTCTACTTTATGAATTATAAGAACCAACTGGTTTTGACCGGTGCATTGAACGATGTGGGCGCCCCATTGCGTGAAAATGTGGGTGATAGTTATCGACTTGGATTGGAAGTTGACGCGAATGTAGTTTTAGGAGAGAAGTTCAGATGGAGCCCAAATGTCGCCTTGAGTACAAACCAAAACAAAGAGTTTATCTTTGAAAGAGATGGTGTCTTGCAAAATCTTGGGGATACCAATATTGCTTTTTCACCCAATGTGGTTTTGGGAAATATGCTAACCTACAGTCCATCTACGAATTTTCAAATTTCAGCTTTGACCAAATATGTGGGCAAACAGTATATGGGAAATATCGATTCTGAAGGTTCGGTTTTGGAAGCCTATTCACAAACTGATTTGAACGTTCAATATGTGATTGAATGTGATTCGTTTTTTAAAAGTATAACCCTTTCGGGTCTTGTCAATAATGTTTTCAACAAATTGAATGTTACCAATGGGTATTTCTTTACCTATGATGACGATTTTTCCAATCCGGGAACCATTACAACCATTGAGGGTGCAGGATATTATCCGCAAGCCGGGGTAAACTTTTTGTTAGGAGCTTCGATACGATTCTAATTCGAAATAATGACGGTATTTCCACTTAGTGATGCCCTATATTCCAACATATCATAGTATCTCTTACCATCATCTGGTCTGTTTAGCATTTGCCCAGTGAACAAGCTGTATTTATAATCTTCGCAAGCGCAGACCACTTCTGATCCATTCATGGTCATTGTCGAGCAATTATTCGGGGCATGGTTGGGGCAACTGCCCTCAAATGCTCGTACTGTATCAAAGTTTACGCGTGTAACAAAAACACCTCTAGTGCCTACCTGTTGGTTTCCTACATAGACTGAACTTCCAATGTTGGTTAAGGGGCTATATGTGGGAAGATTCAAATTGAGGTCAAAGGCAAACCCAATTTCTTGCAAAAACGGATTTCGATTGGTTTGCTGTTTATCGCAAGAAAGCAATAGAACCAATAAAATTAAGCTATAAATTCTTTTCATAGTGTAGTCCCCATTTTGAGAAATCTTGAACAAAATTGAACAAAAAAAATGTATATTTGTCCTAATCCTCTCTTAAAAAGTCGTGATTCTACGGCATGTGCAGAGGATTTTCCTATTTATTAAACGAGGATATCATGAGTAACGTATCTTATTATACCGCAGAAGGCTTAAAAAAGCTGAAGGACGAATTGAATCAGCTTCGTGATGTAGAACGCCCAAAAGCTTCTCAAGCAATTGCAGAGGCGCGTGATAAGGGAGACCTTTCCGAAAATGCCGAGTACGATGCTGCAAAAGAGGCACAGGGATTGTTGGAGATGCGCATCTCTAAAATGGAAGAGACCTTGGCCAATGCTCGTTTGATCGACGAATCTCAACTGGATACTTCTAAAGTATTAGTGCTTTCGACCGTAAAATTAAAGAATCAGAACAACGGTATGGAAATGAAGTATACGCTTGTTGCGGAGAGTGAAGCCGATTTGAAAACAGGAAAGATATCGGTTAGTTCGCCTATCGGAAAAGGGCTGTTAGGGAAAAAAGTTGGTGATACTGCCGAGATTACAGTCCCAAGCGGAACTTTGAAATTTGATATTTTAGAAATTACAAGAGCATAAAATCATTTTAATCTTTATATTTAATCCTATCATGTTCAATGATAGGATTTTTTATTTCAAACCAAAATTTCTCAAACTGAGCGCGCCTGCCCGACGGCAGGCAAGGGTCTAAGTGCCAAACCTAAAACATGAACCATGTCATCAATATTCACCAAAATCATAAATGGCGAAATACCTTGTTATAAAATAGCCGAAGATGAAAACTTCCTTGCTTTTTTGGACATCAACCCAAATGCCAAAGGGCATACCTTGTGCATTCCTAAAAAAGAGGTTGACAAAATCATGGATTTGGATGAGACCACCTACATGGGGCTTATGGCTTTTTCAAGAAAAATTGGTAAGGCAATTGAAGCGGCAATAGATTGTAAAAGGGTTGGTATGACCGTAATCGGGTTAGAGGTGCCACACGTGCATGTGCATTTAATCCCCCTAAATGGCATGAAAGATGCGACCTTTCAAAATAAAGTTTCGTTGACCAATGAAGAGTTTGTGAACGTAGCCGATCGTATAAAGTCTAGAATTGAATAATTCCCTCAAGGAATAAATAAACCCCTGCACCAACAAGGGTTATCAAAATTAGCATCAAGATATAGAACAATGGTTTGAGCTTTAAGGAGGTCTTCTCGGGCTGTACCATTTTTTTGTAATATTCAAAAATACGTTCGATGTCATCGGTCCATTTTGCGGGATAAATATCGGAACCGCACTTGTTACAAATAATTTGGTTGGTCACTTCGCCGGTTACGCGGTGAAAGAGTTTTCCGAAACGATGTTTTTGATAAAAAGTGAGTTTCAAGTCTTGATTGAAACATTCAGGACAGTTGTTGGTCAAATCCGTTTCTTTAATTAAAACGAGTTTTTCGGTAGCCATTGGTCAGGTATTTGCTTTAAGGGATATTTGCATAATCGTACCCTCTTTACTTGACGAAAGTACTTTTATTTTTCCTTTATGGTATTCTTCTACTATTCTTTTAACAAGTGAAAGGCCCAAGCCCCAGCCTCTTTTTTTTGAGGTAACCCCTGGATTAAAGATGGTTTTATAGTCGCTTTTCGGAATACCATGCCCCGTATCCGCAACCAAAATATTCACGTAATTTCCATCCGGAACGATCTCGATACCGATACTGCCCCTTCCTTTCATGGCATCGATTCCGTTTTTTACGAGGTTTTCGATGGTCCAGTTATAAAGCGAATGATTTAACATTACCGGTAGGTGGTCTATTTTTGAGTCGAAAGTAAAATGAATCAATTTAGAACTTCTCAATTTTAGATAATCGTAGGCGTCTTTAGTTTCCTGCACGATATCGTGCTCATCTAATTTGGGTAAAGAACCGATTTTGGAGAACCGATCTGTAATCATTTCTAAACGAGATATGTCTTTCTCTATTTCACGCGTTATTTCAGGGTTGATGTTTTCCGTTTTCAATAACTCGTTCCAACCTAAAAGAGAAGATAAAGGAGTGCCAATCTGATGTGCAGTTTCTTTGGCCATACCTGCCCACAATTTATTTTGTTCAGAGGCTTTGTTGGTTTTGAAGAAAAAGAAAATGACGGCTCCAAAAAGTAGAATAATAAGCAATAACGCAATGGGGTAATATTTCAATTTGTTTAAAACTTCAGAATTGCCATAGTACAGAGTTGCTAAATGTTCCCCCTGTTGGTCAATTTCTATGGGAGTGTTTTCGCTTTTGAACTTGATTATTCTATTATTGATATAATTAGTGTCCGCAGCTTTTTCCTTCGGAATATTATTGGTTTTTACTGACCCGTCTTTATTGACCAAAATCATCGGGGTTGAGGTATTGTTTTGGAAAACCTTGAGGGGCAAGTCACCGGGGTCATCATCTAAGGAGGCTTGTAACAGTTCAGAATGTGCGGTTGCCCAAATCTCCATTTTTTGGCGTTCTTCCTCTTTGAATTTTCTGAAAAAACTGTTAGTATTCCATAAAATCAAGCTCACGATAACAAACGCGGAGATTAATAAAACCACATTCGAAGTCTTGTTCTTAGGATTGAATTTCATCAGGTAAAGGTCTACGACCAAAGATAAAGCAAATTGTATGAAATGAGCGAAATACTGTTTTGAGTCCGTGCCAAATGCTCGTAAAATTCATACCTTTATACTAAGATTCGAGCCATGATTTCAATAGACCCGAAAGAAGTTTCCACTCCTCAACTACATGGTTATTTGCTCGGTGCAATTGGCCCTAGGCCCATAGCTTTTGCCAGCACTATTGACGAAATGGGAAGGCCGAATCTCTCTCCTTTCAGTTTTTTTAATGTTTTCAGCGCAAACCCGCCCATTTTGATTTTTTCGCCAGCTCGACGCGTTCGAAATAATACAACCAAGCATACGCTTGAGAATGTGATGAAAATCAAAGAGGTTGTGATAAATGTGGTGAATTATGATATGGTGCAACAAGTATCTTTGTCAAGTACCGAATACGACGAAGGGGTAAATGAGTTTGAAAAAGCAGGTCTTACCGCCTTGAAATCAGATGTGGTGAAACCTTTTCGAGTAAAGGAATCGCCGGTTCAATTTGAATGCAAGGTGGCCAAAGTAGAAGCCTTGGGAAACGATGGTGGTGCGGGAAATTTGATTTTTTGTGAAGTGGTGAAAATTCATCTTGACAAATCCGTTTTGAATGAGGCGGGAGGTATTGATCAACAAAAAATAGACCTTGTTGCTCGGATGGGTGGAAATTGGTATTCTCGGTCCAACCAAGGCATGTTCGAAGTTCCTAAACCGCTTTCTAGCTTGGGTATTGGGGTTGACAAAATTCCCGAGCATATTCGAAATAGTGATGTACTTACCGGAAATGATTTGGGCATGTTGGGAAATGTTGAAGAAATGCCGTCTGAAGAGGAAGTGGCCAATTTTATGGCGTCACATATCGAAATTCGCTCGCTTTTAAGTAGCGGTGAACGAAAGGAAATCGAATTAAAAGCAAAAGAATATCTAAACAATAATGATGTGCTTTCCGCATGGAAAGTACTTCTATCGGATTAGAGTATTTGCTAGTCAGAAAATATTCCCCCTGTACAGAGCAAAGTGTCCATTTCATTGATGATATTAATCATAAAAGGGAATATGAAACGCATTCAGTTATTCGAGTTTGAAGATCAAGAATGGTTTCCATCATGGTTGCGTACCTGTATGACCAATCTCATTATGGTGCTTCTTAGAATGATGGGTACAAGTGAGGTGCTGGCATATCTAGCAGCAAGGGTACTTAAGGAAAAAGGCCTATCTCAAATCGTAGATCTTGGATCAGGTTCCGGTGGCGCAATGCCTGAGGTTCTGAAAGCGCTACATAAGATAGAAGGCCTAGACGAAGTTGAACTGGTAATGACCGATTTATATCCTAATAAAGAAGTGGCCAAGAAATTCAATGAAAACGCTGAGGATAAGATTAGTTACCTCGAGACTCCCGTTGACGCGACTGGCATACATTCAGCACCGAACGGACTGAAGACCATGGTGAACAGTTTTCATCATATGCCTCCCGAAGCCGCTAGAAAGATATTGGAATCAGCAGTTCAGCATAAGCAGCCCTTGTTGATCTATGAAATGGCGGAAAATAAGATTCCGGTAGTGGTTTGGGCGCTTTTTCTTCCTATTGCACTCCCAATCTTGATGATAATGACACTTTTTATGACTCCTTTTGTAAAACCATTGACTTGGAGACAACTTGTCTTTACCTATTTAATTCCCATTATCCCCATTTGTTATGCTTGGGATGGACAGGCCTCAATGCCTCGAATGTATTCTTTCGATGATTTGGATGAATTGTTGGTAGGTTTGGAAACGCCCAATTTTTATTGGGAGAAAGGCTTCGCCAAAAAAGGAAATGGAAGAAAAGCAGGAACGTATTTGGTAGGATACCCCAAAAAATAATTGCTTAAACCTGACTGTTTATTATCGCTGATAACTTGTACTTTTTTTGTTAGGTGGATAACGACAATACTATTATTTTTAAACACTTTAAAATATTTTATAGTTAACATATAATTCATAGTCATGGAAGTACAAGGAAAAGTAAAAATGATCGGGGAAACCCAAACATTTGGGAACAACGGTTTCAGAAAAAGAGAATTGGTAATTACGACCGAAGAGCAGTACCCACAACATATAATGATAGAGTTTGTTCAGGATAAATCAGAGTTGCTGAATAATTATGCGGTAGGCCAAGATGTAAAGGTCAGTATCAACCTAAGAGGGCGCGAGTGGACAAACCCTCAAGGTGAAGTAAAATATTTCAACTCCATTCAAGGGTGGCGTATTGAAAGTCTTCAACCAGCACAGGCCGAAGGTGCTGAAATACCACCTGTGCCACCAGCGGAAGCTTTTGCACCCGCTGATAACTTGAATGAAGAAGAGCACGACGATTTACCTTTTTAACAGATTTTAATCTCATTTTAGAGAAGTGAAGACTTTTTAGACCTATTCTATTACCATTAGAATAGGTCTTTGATTTTCTATGTGCCGGTCAATGATTAACTTGGTGTAATGAAGTTGACTCGTATCATAGAGAACGCATTCCATAAATTTTTACCCTCGCCATTTACAATTGCAGTATTGTTGACATTTTTTACGATGTTGATGGCAGTATTGTTTACCCAGAGTACATCGGAAGAGAATCATTTTTTTACAATTCTTTCCTACTGGGAATCAGGTATCTGGAATACTGATCTCTTGGTTTTTGGCTACCAGATGATGTTGGTATTGGTACTAGGTCATGTGTTGGTGCTCAGCAAACCCGTTTCACGTTTAATAATAAGTTTAGTGAAACTGGTGAAAAGCTCGGCACATGCGGCGGTTTTAGTTGCATTACCCACCATGCTGGTTGCATTTTTCAACTGGGGTCTTGGGTTGATTTTTGGAGCTATTCTGGCACGTAAGGTAGGCGAGTATGCCCAAGAAAATGGTATACCGATCAACTACCCATTAATAGGTGCTGCTGGTTATACAGGTTTGATGGTCTGGCATGGGGGTATTAGCGGATCTGCACCTTTAAAGGTCGCGGAGTCTGGCCACCTTGAAAGCTTAATGAAAAATGTATTGACTATTGCTGATGTTGAGAAACTTCCGGACACCATCTCCAGTGCCTTGACGGTATTTAGTTGGTCGAATATAATCACATTTGGCGTAGTGCTTTTGGTAATTTCATTCCTGGCATTTCGATTGGGAAAAGTGACATCATCTACTGATTTACAATTGAACGCTTATAAATTCGAATCTGATGAAAAAACCTTAGTAAGTAGAGCCGATCGCTTGGATCATTCCAAAGTATTTGCTTTTGGTTTCGGAGTTGTGATCTTGATTGCTTTTGCCATACAATATTCTCCGATGTTGCGAACCTTGAACATTACACCAAACATGCTTAATTTTTTTATGCTGGGCATGGCAATATTAATGCATGGCAGTATTAAAAGGTTTTTAAGCGCAGTAGAGGTTGCTATTGGTGATACTGCGGGTATCTTGATTCAATTCCCCCTGTATTTCGGAATTATGGGTATCATGAGCGGTAGTGGTATGATCAATGGGATTTCCGATTTTTTCGTTTCGATTTCTACCGCCAATACTATGCCGGTTTATGCGTTTTTCAGTGCTGCAATCGTAAACCTGTTCGTGCCCAGTGGGGGAGGACAGTGGGCAGTTCAAGGCCCCTTGGTTCTTGAGTCCGCAATGCGTTTGAACGTACCGTTACACAAGGCCGTATTGGCTTTAGCATATGGGGATCAATTAACGAATATGCTGCAACCTTTTTGGGCACTACCTTTACTAGGAATTACAAAATTGAAAGCCAAAGAGATTTTGCCTTACACGCTTATTTTTATGTTGGCAGGAGGTATTATCTACCTTTCGGCATTAGTCTTGTTGTAGTATTATTTATAGTTTTAAAGAAAAATTTGCCATGGAAAAAAATAGGGGAAATAACCCGATATACTTTCTAACCGAACGCCTTGAATTTCCCGATGTGGAAACTGCCAATTCAGAGGGTCTTTTGGCAGTAGGCGGCGACCTCTCCCCTGAACGTTTGCTATTGGCATACCAAAGCGGAATCTTCCCATGGTTCAATGAAGATGCTTTGATTTTATGGTGGAGTCCTAATCCTAGAATGGTTTTATTTCCTGACCAAATTAGGATTTCCAAGAGTATGAAAAAAGTGCTTAAAAGCAATCAGTTCAAGCTCACAAAAAACACTTGTTTCGAAGAGGTGCTTAACCAATGTGCAAAAGTCAAGAGAAGCGGCCAACAGGGCACTTGGATTACGAACGACATGAAAAAGGCTTATCTTGAGCTACATAAAAAAGGTTTAGCGGTATCTTATGAAGTTTGGGAAAAAGATATGCTTGTAGGCGGACTTTATGGTGTAGACCTTGGCCATGTTTTTTGTGGTGAAAGTATGTTCAGTATTACGAGCAATGCTTCAAAGTTTGCATTAATTCACTTGGCTAAGGAATTGGAGGCTAAAAAGTATCGTTTGATAGATTGTCAAATGTACACCAAGCATTTGGAGAGTTTGGGCGCCAAGGAAATTGAAAGGAAAAGATTTATCGAATTGTTGGAATCATGACCTACTTCATCAATTTTAGCGCTTCTCTTTCGCTAAGCGGTTGTAAATCAGTTTTTTTCACGAAATCTTTGACCCATTCCGGGTTGGTTTTACTGTAGTCGCGTAATGCCCATCCGATGGCTTTGTTGATGAAAAATTCAGATGAGCCAAAAAGGGAGGTAATCACATGTTTTAGGAGTCTAGTGTCTGTTTTTCGTTTTTCCAGTAGTTGAAAGAGCAAACAAGTGCGCTGCAACCAGATATTATCAGAAAAAAGCCATTTTTCAATACATTTATCACGCTCCTTGGGAAATTTTTTAAAGTAGGGTTTGATAATTTTTGTGGAGATCATATCTACTGTATCCCACCAAGAATTGTTGGTAATCATAAATTCAAATAAAATAATGTCTTTTTCTTCAAATTGTTTTGTGTATTTCTGAACTAATTCTTGTGTGAAATAATGGTACTCCCTTTGGGGTCTGTTCCAAAGTATTCGAACCAAATCTTCCAAATCTTTTTTAGGCGGAAGGAATTTTTTTACCAAAAAAGGTTTTTGAATAGCTCTACGAACGGGAGTTTTCAAACCATAGAATAAAAACTGGTCACGTAAATAGGCTCGTTGTTGTGAAGCGATTTTGGCGTCGGTGTTAATTTCAAATTCGTGTCGCAATGCGCTTATAAAATCGTTCATAGGTTTTTGATAACTGATACTATTTCGATATACTGAGAATTAAACCCTTGAATTCTAGTAGAGCACATGATCATAATTTGGAGGAAGTGACTTTCGTATCGACTTGAAATCCCCATTTGCATCAAAAAGTATCTCGAACTGCTCGAATACTTTTTCTCTTTTCCCTGAAACGATCAATTCGTAGTTAATTGAGGGCAACATTAGGTTTTGGAAGGCGTTTTTAATTGTGGTCTCAGTGGGTTCTTTTTTCGTAATCGGATATTGTTGTTGTAATCTTCGAATGCGATATTTGGAAAAATAACCTTTAAGGTAAGTTTCAATGGCCGAAAAGGAATCATTGGGAATATCGACCGGTTTAATCAACACTTCAATGTCTTCCAAACTTCCATCTTTATCGAATTCTACGCTGTACCAAAGTCGGTCTTTTTTGAACTTCGCTTCGTAACTGGTTTGCGCGCTATCGGTTTCCTTGTAAAATCGAATGCGCCTGGTATTTTCTAATTTCTCGGAAATATAGTTCAAAGCCTTTTCCGGAAACTGAGATTTTCGAATACGGTGCTGACGTTCGTATTTGTTTTGAGCTGTGAGAACTTCTGCTCCCAAAAACAACAAAATAAGAACTATTTTAAACTTCTTCATATCGAAAACAATTGATCTCGTGATCATTGACCATTCCTGTAGCTTGCATATGTGCATATACCACGGTACTCCCGACGAACTTAAACCCTCTTTTTTTCAAATCTTTGCTAAGTGCATCTGAACGCTCGGTATTTGCTGGAGCGTCCTTATAATTCTTTATTTTATTTTTGATCGGTTGGCCATCCACGAATCCCCAGATATACTCACTAAAACTGCCAAATTCGTCCTGAACTTTCATGAAAGCAATTGCATTCGAGACGGTTGCCCGTACCTTGAGTTTGTTACGAATAATACCTTCATCTTGTAATAGAGAATCGATTTTGTCTTCGCCATATTCTGCGATTTTTTTGTAGTCGAAATGATCAAAGGCTATTCTAAAATTATCCCGTTTTTTGAGAACCGTTATCCAACTTAGACCAGCTTGGAATGTCTCAAGTATAAGAAATTCAAAAATTGTGTCGTCATCCTTTACAGGTACGCCCCATTCATTATCGTGATATGATTCGTATAAATCGTCACCAATACACCAGCCACATCGATGCTTGTTCATATTTTTGCTTTAGACGACTAAAGATATGACGAATGCGTCAAATGGCCTGAATCAACCACTAAGAAAAGGCACTATAGGAGTAATATAAATGAAATGGTATTTGAAGGGAATACAGAATAATGACAATAAAGCGTTACCTAAGAATGACCAGTATGGCCAAATTTAGATAAATGCAGAATATAATTAGGCAATCATTAGTGGTTCAAGATTTTATGGACTTCGCAGCTCACCGGATTCTAGTGCCTTTTCCATATCTGCTGTAACTCTTGGAAAAAATCGGAAAAACTTAAGTCCATCAACTCGTTTTAAAGTTGCGATTGTTCTTCCTTTTTTATTGGTACTGATTCCTTCAACGATCAATCTTTTTCCTAAAAGTGTTTTGAAATTAGGAATAGCCCCCCTTTTAATAATAATATTTTTTGGAGGGAAATTGATGTGCGAAAAGGTTGCACTTGTGGGTTCGTTTAAAATCAAGATATCGCCTTTAGCAATATCATCCGTTGAAAATTGGGCGTTAACTGTGAAGACACACAATAAGAACGCCAAAAAACTTAGTGATTTTCTCATGGTGATATGAATTTAGTGAAACAATAAAATTTAAAAAATTGACTTCCTTTTCTATTAATGTCCGCTTGTTTTCAAATTCTGCAGTGAAGCAAAAATATGATTATGACAAAAATAATAACTAAAATAAGGGATAAATTATCAATAACACAAAAATACGACTTTATATTACAAATATAATAAAGTTAAACAAAAAAAGGAGTATTACTTTGGTTAAAAATTAGTTAAACTATTAAATAGTGATAGTAATACTATTATATTTGCATGGTTAAATTAAACTATCCTCATGGAGCAATTATTACAATCGGTCAAAATCGGAATTAACCAAAAAATCTACGTGAAAGATCCTGAGTCTTCCGAATTAGGCAAAAGAATTGTGGAGCAAAGTATCTTGATGATTAATGAGATGGGTTTTGAAAGTTTTACTTTTAAAAAGCTTGGCGCCAAAATTGGCTCCAATGAAAGCTCTATTTACAGGTATTTTGAGAACAAGCACAAATTATTACTTTATTTAACTTCATGGTATTGGGGTTGGTTAGAGTACCAGTTGGTTTTTGCGACCAATAGTATTGCAGATCCTAAAACAAAGCTTGAAAAAGCTTTAGATATAGTGACCAAGACTACGGTCGAAGATTCTGCCTTTTCGCATATCAATGAGGTTTTATTACACAAGATTGTGATTAACGAATACTCAAAATCATATTTGACAAAAGAGGTCGACATAGAAAATAAGGAGGGATATTTTGTGATATATAAAAGGCTGGTCCTTAGAATCAGTAAAATGATCCAAGAACTAGATTCAAATTATAAATACCCTAATAGCTTAGCAAGCACAATTCTAGAGGGTTCATTGCACCAACACTTTTTAAAAGACCATTTCAGCTCATTGACCGATTGTCACGAAGATGATGATCCCACCAAGTATTTTCTTCAATTAGCATTTTCTTCACTCAAATCGTAAAAAGTTATGGCTAAAAATATTTTGACCGCCTGGCAGCGGCTAATGGGATTGCTTCGCCTCGACAAAAGAGATGTATTTCAGGTCTTTTATTACGCCATCTTCGCGGGAGTTGTAAACCTATCGTTACCGTTGGGTATTCAGGCGATTATCAACCTTATTCAAGGTGCTCAAATCAGTACCTCTTGGATTGTTCTGGTAATTCTAGTAACATTAGGGGTAGCCTTTGGTGGAGTGCTACAGTTGATGCAAATTCGAATCATTGAAAACTTGCAACAAAAGATTTTCACACGCTCCTCTTTTGAGTTTGCCTATCGATTTCCAAAAATAAAAATGAGCGAATTGGTCAATTTTTATCCGCCAGAATTGGCGAATCGGTTTTTTGATACGTTAACGGTACAGAAAGGGTTGTCCAAAATACTTATCGATTTTCCTGCGGCCCTGTTACAAATTATTTTGGGCCTGCTTTTACTTTCTTTTTACCACCCCTTCTTTATTATTTACGGTATTCTTCTTTTACTACTAATTTATGTTGTATTCAAGTTCACAGCACAAAAAGGACTTGACACAAGCCTTGACGAGTCTAGGAGCAAGTATAAGGTGGCTCATTGGCTGCAAGAGGTTGCCCGTTCAATCGTGAGTTTCAAGCTTTCGGGAAAAACTACCCATGCGCTTGACAAGAATGACGAACTCGTTACCGAATATCTTGAAGCACGTGAGAGTCATTTCAGGATTTTGGTGCTGCAGTTTATACAAATGATCGGTTTTAAAGTATTGGTGACTGCCGGATTGCTATTGATAGGAGGGCTCTTGGTTTTGAATCAAGAAATGAATATTGGCCAATTCGTTGCTGCGGAAATCATCATACTACTAGTGATAAATTCAGTAGAAAAATTGATTACCGGCCTCGAAACTTTCTATGATTTATTGACTTCGTTAGAAAAGTTAGGTCAGGTAGTGGATAAGGACTTGGAACCTCAGGAGGGAGAAAAACCATTTGCGGAAAACGCAGGATTCAATATTCAGTTAGATGGTGTTTCGTATAATGTTCCGGATAGGGAAAAGAAAATAATAGACAATGTAAGTTTATCGATTACTCCAACTTGTTCAATTCTCCTGAATGGTGTTAGTGGTTCTGGTAAATCAACCTTGCTTCGAATTATTGCTGGTATTTTGGAGCCTGATTCAGGAGGAATCTTTATCAATGATGTTTCATTGAAAGGAGTAAACCTGAATTATTATCGCTCTCATATTGGTCAGTCGTTACCAGAGGAATCCCCTTTTGAAGGTACTATTCTGAACAATATCACTTTTGGAGACAAAACCATCCCTCAAGAACAGATTTACTGGGCTTTGGAAAACGTAGGTTTGACACAATTCGTGAAAGAACAACCTCAAGGACTACAAACCATGTTGTACCCGGAAGGGAGACAGATTCCTTCAACGATTTCAAAGAAAATCGTTTTAGCACGTAGTATCGTTAGAAAACCCAAACTCTTGATTTTGAAAGATCCTTTGGATCAGTTCAATGATGATGAGGCCAAAAAAATAATGAACTTTTTGAGTGACCCTTTAAATGGTTGGGCATTGCTAGTGGTTAGTGCCAATGAGCGATGGGCTGATAATTGTACAAGGATCATTACGATGGAAAAAGGACAAATCATTAACGAGAAATAAGTAAACCATGCTGAACATTTCACATAATCAACTGAATAAGACCGTGAGTTTGGATCGGTTTAAATCGGCCAAGGTTTTCCATGAGCGCCATCACAAACACTTTAACCGCTTTTTATTGGCATTTGCTATCGTGGGGTTCTTGATTCTTTTTCTCCCGTGGACACAGAACATCAACGGTAAGGGCTACTTGACTACTCTAAAACCCGACCAAAGACCACAGAGTATACAATCACCTATTCCTGGACGTATTGAAAAATGGTATGTGCAAGAGGGTGATTACGTTAAGAAGGGTGATACCATTCTATTCATTTCAGAGGTAAAGAATGAATATTTTGACCCTAATTTGGTGGAGCGTACAGGGGATCAAATTCGAGCAAAATCGGCTTCGGTGAATTCATACGAAGGAAAGGTCAAGGCCTTAAAAAATCAAATGGGTGCGCTGACTAATGAACGAAGATTAAAACTAGAGCAGGCAAGAAATAAGTTGTTACAGGCTAAACTAAAGGTACAAAGCGATAGTATCGACTTAGAGGCTGCCAAAACTAACATCAGTATTGCAGAAAGGCAGTATGACCGAACCTTACAACTACAGTCAGAAGGCTTGAAGGCGGTTACCGATGTAGAAGAGAAAAGACTCAAACTTCAAGAAACACAGGCGAAATTGATATCCCAAGAAAATAAGTTGCTAGCAGCCAAAAACGAGGTCATCAATGCTCAGGTTGAAATCAATCGCGTACAGAATGAATACACCAATAAAATTGCTAAGGCTGAGAGTGATATGTTCACCGCTCAGTCAAGTCAATTTGATTCGGAGGCTCAAGTAACCAAGTTGGAGAACGAATTTACCAATTATGAGATGCGTAACGATATGTACTACATTCGGGCACCTCAAAACGGATTCATCAACAAAGCGATTCAAGGTGGTATTGGTCAGACTTTTAAGGAAGGCGACCCACTAGTAGGTATTATGCCAGCAGATATTGATATGGCGGTAGAAACTTTTGTAGAACCTCTCGACTTACCTTTGATTCATCTGGGTGAGGAAGTCCGAATTCAATTTGACGGATGGCCCGCCATTGTTTTCAGTGGATGGCCCAATGTTTCATACGGCACCTATGGAGGTAAAGTGGTTGCTATTGAAACTTTCATTAGTGATAACGGGAAATACAGAATCTTACTGGCACCGGACCCTGAGGATCACCCTTGGCCTAAAGACCTTCGTGTAGGGTCAGGGGCGAATACAATAGCATTATTGGAAGATGTACCCATTTGGTATGAATTATGGCGACAATTGAACGGTTTCCCTCCAAATTACTATCAACCGGAAGGCGCGCAAGCTAAACCTGTAAAAAAGTAAAATGCGAAGCTACTTTACATTTCTTTTGTTGATAGCTACCTTCTCGTTAACCGGTCAGGTGCAAGATTCCATTGTGCTTCGGTTTAACGAATATTTGGGGTATGTTAAAAAGTACCACCCAATTGCTAAGCAGGCTCAACTGACTTTGGGTATTGGTCAAGCGAATTTGATGAAGGCGCGCGGTGGCTTTGATCCAAAAATCGAGGTTGATTATGACCGAAAAGAGTTTAAGGGAAGCGAATATTACGACCGCTTGAACGCCGCGTTCAAAATTCCAACTTGGTACGGAATCGAATTGAAAGGCACTTTTGAACAGAATGACGGAGATTTTCTGAACCCTGCCGAGTCGGTACCTTCAGATGGTTTATATAGCGCCGGAGTTTCATTGTCATTGGGTCAGGGACTATGGATCAACGATCGCATGGCGACTTTGAAACAAGCCAAATTATTTCGTGAGCAGACTAAGGCCGACCGAGACCTATTGGTGAACCAAATTCTGTATGATGCTGCCCTGGCTTATTTCGATTGGCTACGGGCATTTAATGAAGCCACTATATATCAAAACTTTTTATTGAATGCCGATATTCGGTTTCGGGGGATAAAGCAACGGGCAGATGCAGGAGATATAGCTGCCATTGATACAGTTGAGGCGAAAATTGCGATGCAAACAAGGTCATTGAGCCTTGAACAAGCAAAAGTAAAATTGATGAAACGCTCTTTGGAGCTTTCCAATTTTCTGTGGATGAACGACAACGTTCCCGTAGAGTTGCAACCTAATGTTATACCTGATGTAGAAATCGGTGACGAAATAGATACTACCCTCGAAATTTTGGGAAGGCCTTTAGATGACTTTACGATTGAGAATCATCCGAAGTTATTATCCCTGGGGTACAAAGTTGATGGACTACGTGTGGAGAAAAACCTAAAGGCGAATAAACTTTTACCTAAAATAGACTTGGAGTATAATTTTCTGACTGAAACTCCTGAACTTATAAATTCTTTACAGCGTCAAGAGTACAAAGGAGGTCTAACCTTTAGGTTGCCCCTGTTCTTGAGGAAGGAGCGTGGTGATTTGAAATTGGCCAAATTCAAATTAAGAGATGCACAGTTCGATTTAGACAACGCTGAGATAGAACTGAAGAACAAAATTGTAGCGCTCTATCGCGAATTAGAGTCGTTAGAGACCCAGAACATACTTATCGATGATATTGTTGGGAACTATAATACGCTATTAGCCGCCGAAGAACGCAAATTCAGTTTTGGCGAGAGTTCGTTGTTTCTAATCAACTCAAGAGAAAGTAAGTTGATAGATGCTGAGTTGAAACAAATCGAAGTGGAGAACAAATTTTACACGGCCAAGGCGAAGTTGTTCAATAGTTTGGCGGTTAACCCCGAGAACTTATAAGAAAAATGAAAGACATGAGCGAATCCGTAGCGATTAAAAATCCGACAAGATTTAAATTGGAAGTATTGCTGCGAGATAGTTTTTTTATACTTTCAGGCATTTTTTCGGCAGCTTTTGGATTGGAAAGTTTTCTGCTTCCCAACCGTTTTATAGATGGTGGTGCTACCGGTATTTCTTTATTGATTGCAGAGACTTCCTCAATTCCCCTTTATTATTTAATTCTATTGGTTAATGTACCATTTATGATTTTGGGGTTCAAAGTTATTGGTCGTGCATTCGCCATAAAGACTACCATTGCCATTTTAGGTTTGGCTTTGGTGCTGGCTACGGTGAAATTTCCAGAAGTTACACAAGATAAATTATTGGTTGCCGTGTTCGGTGGTTTCTTTTTAGGAGCTGGTATCGGTCTATCGATTCGAGGAGGAAGTGTATTGGACGGTACCGAAGTGCTGGCAATTTTCTTAAGTAGAAAACTAAGTACGACCATTGGTGATATTATCATATTAATCAATATTCTGGTTTTTATCGCTGCTGCCTATCTACTATCTGTTGAAACTGCTCTTTATAGTATGTTGACTTACTTGGCAGCCTCTAAAACGCTTGATTTCGTTGCCGAGGGTATTGAAGAATATACCGGAGTTACCATTATTTCGGACTATAGTGAAGAATTGCGGCTGATGATTATTGAAAAGTTGGGAAGGGGCCTTACAATTTATAAAGCCAATGGTGGTTATGGAAAAAACGGCCAACACAATGAATACGATGTCATATACACCGTCATAACCCGTTTGGAAATCCGAAAACTCAATGTGGAGATTTCTAAAATAGACTCTAAGGCTTTCGTTATAATGCATCGTGTGAATGATACACGTGGTGGGATGATAAAAAAACGTTCGTTGTAAGTTTTTCGCACCTATTACTACTTATATGACTTATTTCAGCTTGTGCTGAAACAATAGAAGTTAGTTAGTAGTATTCCAAATTAAAATATAGAAATATTGAAACCTGAAATCACCGAAAGAACTACGCAAGTATTAGTAGAAGAGGCATTGGCAAAAGTGAAGTCATACAATCAGTATCGCGAAATGGTAGCCCAATTGACTCAAGAGGGTAAATCTACTGGCCCAAACCAGACTGAAGCCTTGATAAATTATACTATGCTTAATGACAGGCGAATGAAACGCTTTGATAAAACGATAAAGGTTGATTTGGAAACATCTCAAAAAGTCGCTTCAGTAAATAAGAATATCACGCTTTTGGTTGTAACCGAAAGTTGGTGTGGCGACGCCGCCCCTGCCATACCCGTGATGAACAAGATTGCAGAACTTAATGACCAAATCGAACTAAAAATAGCCCTTCGGGATGAAAATATAGAGTTGATGAACCGCTTCTTGACTAATGGGGCCATGTCGATTCCCAAACTCATATTTTGGGATGACGATAAAAAGGAAGTGATAGCGGTTTGGGGTCCCCGGCCAAAGCCGGCTGCTCAACTAGTGGCAGACCATAAAGCGAGATACGGCATCTTGCTTCCTGAAATCAAGGAGGAAATCCAACATTGGTACAATAAGGACAAGGGACAAACGATTTTAAAGGAATTAACGGTCCTTTTGTTGAAATAAATAGGTAATGGTTCCTTTTTGTGAAGGTTTGGACGAGTCGCCACTGAACTTCGCTTTTAAGGCATAGGCTATCGCATTATCAACAAGGCAACCGTTTGAGGTGCCTGAACTTTTTTCATTAAAATCGGCTTCTGTAACATTACCCAAGGCATCTACTTTAATATTGATAACAACTTTACCACCTTCGATACACGTATAAATTGGAGGAGGTAGTTTATAATTATTACGATTGACAAGTGAATAAGATACGGAAGTCCTTCTGGCGGCCAAATTATTGGTGAATTCCTTTTTCTGGGCTTCCTTTTCTCCGAGAAGTTTTTTCTTTTCCTCTCGTTGTTTGGCCAACTCTTTGACCTTGGCGGCATATTCCGAATCAGATATCAAATCGGTGGCATCTTCCGAACCTCCTTCTTCGGCGCGCTCGGCCATGATTTCCTCTAAAGTCTTAAGCGGTTCCGGATCTCCATAACTTGGTTTCGCTGTCTCGTTATAAGCCATGTGACTTTTGATGGGGTCGACTTCTTGCATTTGCTCCAAAAGTTCCTTCTCTTTAAGAAGCTCTTCAATATCTTCTTCTGCAAGCATCATCTCAACAATGTATTCATCTTCTTGGCTACCTACTTCACCAAGATGAATGTTGAATAAAACCAACACCACAATTCCCATGGAGAAAAAGGTAATTAGAAATGATAATTGCTTGCGGTTCAGATTCATAGTGCTAAAACTCCAATTTCTAAAAAATATTTAAATTTTTCGTTGAACGGAAAGTTAAATGATCTAATAATTATGAATCTTTTACTTTTCCGAGTAAAATCTTTTCAAATTCTTCAGGGCTAAGGGCTTTATCTACGTTATAATCGCCTATTTTGGTTCTTCTGAGTTCGGATAAATGCGCACCCGAGCCTAATGCTTTGCCAAAATCATGTGCTAACGAGCGAATATAAGTGCCCTTACTACAGACCACTCTGAACTTGACCCTGGGCATTCTTATGTCAACGATTTCAAATTCCGAGATGGTAACTTCCCTTCTTTTAATCACAACTTCTATGCCATCACGGGCATATTCGTACAAACGTTTTCCATCCTTTTTCAAGGCAGAAAAAATAGGGGGAAGTTGCTCAATTGTGCCCAAGAATTGTTTTGTTGTCTCAAGCACGTTCTCTTTGGAGATATGTTCAATTGGAAAGGTTGCGTCAACTTCGGTCTCAAGATCATAGGAAGGGGTCGTTGCACCCAAGGTAATGGTGCCGGTATACTCCTTGACCTGGCCTTGAAGCTCATTGATGGTCTTGGTAAATTTCCCAGTGCAAATCAGTAAAAGGCCTGTTGCCAAAGGGTCAAGTGTACCGGCATGGCCTATTTTTATTTTCTTCAGGTCAAATTTCTTACGAATGACCCATTTGAGTTTATTGACCGCTTGAAAAGAGGACCAACCAAGAGGTTTGTCAATAAGGAGCAGTTGCCCATTTAGGAAGTCTTCTTTTGTTTTCAATTGAAGATTCGTTGAGGTCATTGGAACTTTATACTGAATAAATTTTATAACAAGATAGCCTTTCGACTTTGCCCAGGATAACATTTCAATAGAAGGAGAATAAATGCTAACTATTCATTAATAGGGGGCTAGAAACCCGTAAGCAATAGCAATTAATCCAACTACTAAACAATAAATCGCAAAGTAAGACAACTTACTTTTCTTGACCAATTGAATCATCCAAGTACAAGCAGCAAGTCCGGCAATGAAGGCTGCAATAAAACCTGCTATCATGGCGATGTTATTTTCTCCTTCAAAATTCAAATCACCACTGAAAACATCCTTACCTATTTTTCCAAAAATTAATGGGACCACCATCAAAAAAGAAAAACGTGCCGATTTGGTTTTGTCAACACCAAGCAGCACGGAAGTTGAAATGGTCGCGCCACTACGTGAAATTCCCGGTAGCATGGCGATAGCCTGTGAAACACCGACAACAAAAGCATTTCTAAAACTAACTTTTTTGCCCGTATCCTTCGCTTTATCTGCAAAATAAAGTAGCACGGCCGTTATCAAAAGCATAAATCCAACGAACCAAATGTTACCCCCGAAAAAGGCTTCCAGTTGTTCTTCTAAAAATAATCCAATGAAAGCAGCGGGTAACATGGAAATGATAATTTTAAAAGAGAACTGGGTTTCTTCGTTCCATTTAAAACTGAAAATGCCGCGAATGATTTCCCAGACATCCTTCCTAAAGACCACAATGGTACTCAGGGCGGTTGCAAAATGGAGTACAACGGTGAACAAAAGACTTTCTTCGGGTACTGAATTGTCCCCTAAAATAGCCTTTCCCAATTCTAAATGGCCACTTGAGGAAACGGGTAAAAACTCGGTCAATCCTTGAATGATTCCGAGAATGATGGCGTCTAAAATGTCCAATTAATTTTTCTTCTTGTGCGGATTCAACAAAATGGCGTAAACTTCGATTCCCAAACCAATAAGCACTAAGGTTGGGGCTAGACGTATTCTCCTGAAATTGTAGATGTCAGGGTTAAAAACATTGGGGTCGTCACTACCACCGCCACTCATCAAGATAAAGCCTAGGGTGATAAAGGCAATGCCGATGAACATGAACATATAGTTCTTTTTTTGAAAGATAAATTCTTGTTTTGGCCGCTGCTCGCTAGCTCGTTTTTGCTTCTTGCTCATGGCACAAAGTTAATAATATAATTCATCTGTTCTTAAATTGAGAAATCGCTGTGTTGCGAAATAAGTGCTTATCAACGAAATCAATAAGCCAAGTACGAATACTGCGATAAATAGAATTATCAAAATGGTAGGATCTTTCAAAAGGCCCAAATCCGGAAAATTGACATTCAGGTAATATAAAAGTCCGGCCAATGCAAGTAGGGCGAGAACGGAACCTAACATTCCCAGTTTGATATTTGTCCAAATAAAGGGTCGTCGTATAAAGCTTTTTGTGGCACCTACCATTTGCATCGTTTTAATAATGAAGCGTTTGGAATAAATGGATAGGCGAATAGAGCTATTGATTAATAATACAGCAATAAATGTAAAAATGCCGCTGGCGACCAGAATCCAAAACCCGATGCGTTTCACATTGTCGTTTAGCAATCCGACAAGTGGTTTATCATAACTCACTTCATCAACGTAGCTTTTAGCGGAAATCTCGAAAGCGATTTCTTCAATTTTTTCGGGGGAAACAAAATCGGCATTTAGATTTACATCGATGGAATTTTTAAGCGGATTATATCCCAAAAAATCCATAAAATTCTCACCGATTTCTTCGCTATGTTTTTCGGCAGCTTCCTCTTTAGAAACGTAGGTCGCGGTCTTGGTATAGTCTGCCATTGAAAGACTTTTCTGCAGTTGGTCAATTTCTACTTCTTTGGCGGTTTCCTTTAAAAAGACCGATATGGTAATCTGTTCTTTAAAATGGTCGGCCATTTTTTTGGTGTTCAATACCAACAATCCTAAAATTCCCAAAAGAAAAAGCACCAAGCCAATACTTAATACTACCGAGAAGTAAGAGGAGATTAACTTTCGTTTTTGATACTGTTCAAAAGACTGGCCCATAGTAGGTAAGAATTACTAAGGTAAAGTTAGGAAAGTTAATCGAATAGAACTTGTATCTCCTTTCTCTTTATAATGATTGAGAATGGTTAATTTTTGATTTCTTCTTTAATATTGATTTCTTCATTGAATTCAGGGATTCTTTTTTTGAGCAATAAAATTTGACCCAAATGACTTGATTGGTGCTCCATAGTATGAAACCAGTAGTAATGATTGTCATTTGAAGCAAGCCATTCATCATCTTTTGTCTTTAGAACCTTAACAGTTTGCTCACGAACTTTTTTCCAAATATCTAAGTAGTATTTTATGTCATGCCCCTTAATATTTTCTTGTCCCTCTTTTCCTAGTTCCATAGCATACTTCCATTCGATCCCATCTGTTTCATTAAAAACATCCTTTTTGTCAAAAGTTACAGATTGAAAATATACTTCTGTTGCGATTAAATGCATTACCAAAGCTCCAACGGAATTCGCTTTTTCATCCATTAAATAATCAATTTCCTGTTGATTCAAAGCTTCGACATTACGTTCCACTCGGCTTTTTAGATTATTCAACATGCTAACTAGCGTTCCTATTTGGGGAGAAAAATCTTTAATCGGGCCGATTTGATCGGAAGTATCCTCTACTACCCCCTCACTTGTAATCAATAGAGATTTAGCCCCATCTATAGCGTCTGAACTAGAAGAAAAAGTAAATTCTTTTATCCGAACAGGATTTGATTCTTGAATTCCTTCGACCCAGTTTTTCTTTGGGTCACCATTGTGGTCATCTTCAAAACTTCCATTTTTAATGTCAAGTTTTTCAAATTCTCCCTTTTCATTTTGAGTCAGCACCTCAAACTTGTCGAATAGAAATCTGCCATTGTTCCAACAAAGTGCTCCAAAATTTAGGGTTTTTGAATTTTCATCAATTTCCGCTTCAATGGTATATTTCTTCCACTCTTTAGATGTTATAGGGCGATCTCCCATATTGTCAAAGAACCCTCTTTCGCCGTTTTTCGTGTCCACTCGAACCCAAATACCAGACTGCCCATCTTCATTATTAGATTCGTTTTTGGCATAGGCAACAACCTTGAATTTTATCGGTTTGTCAGTAGATATTTCTATTGATTGAACAAACGAGGTCCAATCTCTTGAGGTTTCCTTTTGTGCCAATGCATTCTGAAAAAGTAAGAAAGTAAAAATCAACAAAGTGAAATATGTTCTGATAATTTTCATGGAAGTTTTCTTAAGTGAAGTTGTCAGAACAAGATAGAAAATTCTAACTATTTTTTCAACGTAAACCGCAAACACTAATATTTGGCCTTTAAAGTATAAGTTGGAATAAGAATCGAAGAACCATAGGGATACTAAGAAATACTTTCCTAGAATAAACCTATTTTTGCCTTTTACTTTTAAGACGCTAGCATTATGCATTACAATTTCAATGAAATTGAAGCCAAATGGCAAGAATATTGGGCCAAAAACCAAACTTTCAAGGCGGAGAACAATTCCAAGAAAGAAAAGTTCTATGTTTTGGATATGTTTCCTTACCCCTCGGGAGCAGGGCTTCACGTAGGCCACCCTTTAGGCTATATCGCTAGCGATATTTATGCACGTTATAAAAGGCACAAAGGTTTTAATGTATTGCATCCACAAGGGTATGATTCTTTTGGGTTGCCTGCTGAACAGTATGCTATTCAAACGGGTCAGCATCCTGCAATAACTACTGAAGAAAATATAAAGACCTATCGAAGGCAGTTGGACCAAATCGGATTTTCATTCGATTGGAGTCGGGAAGTACGTACTTCCGACCCAAAATATTACAAATGGACACAGTGGATTTTCATTCAATTGTTCAATTCATGGTACAACAAAGATTCTGATAAAGCAGAGGATATCGAAACTTTGATTTCTAAATTGTCTTCTGATGGAAACACCAACGTGAATGCAGTTTGCGATGAAGATGTTATTCAGTTTTCAGCAGCAGATTGGAGAGCCTTTTCAAAGAAAGAACAACAAGAAATCTTATTAAAATATCGATTGACCTATTTGGCAGATACGGAGGTAAACTGGTGCCCTGCCTTAGGTACGGTTTTGGCAAATGATGAAATTGTAAACGGAGTCTCAGAACGCGGCGGGCACCCGGTCATCAGAAAAAAAATGACGCAATGGAGTATGCGAATAAGTGCCTATGCTCAACGTTTGCTTGATGGATTGAATAACATCGATTGGCCACAACCTTTGAAAGATTCACAGACGAATTGGATTGGTAGAAGCCAAGGAGCAAGTGTTACATTCTATACGGTCACTTCGAGCGGAGTCGAGAACAAACATGCTATTGAGGTCTTCACAACTAGACCCGATACCATCTTCGGAGCAAGTTTTATGACGTTGGCCCCTGAACATGAGTTGGTACAAAAAATAACCACTCCCCAACAAAAAGCTGAGGTAGACGCCTATATTGAAGCTACAGCCAAACGCTCGGAACGCGATCGTATGGCCGATGTGAAAACCATAACGGGTGCTTTTACGGGAGCGTATGCAGAACACCCATTTACGAAACAACCAATTCCGATTTGGATTGGTGATTATGTATTGGCCGGTTATGGAACGGGTGCAGTGATGTCCGTTCCTTGTGGAGATCAACGTGATTATGATTTTGCAAAACATTTCGATATTCCGATTCCCAATATTTTTGAGGGAGTTGATATTTCGGAAGAAGCATTTTCAGATAAAGAAAAAACAGTTATTGCCAATTCTGATTTTTTAAACGGATTGCCTTATAAGAAAGCCGTAAAAACCGCCATTTATGAATTGGAAAAACTAGGTCAAGGAGAAGGCAAAATCAACTACCGTTTGCGTGATGCTGTTTTCAGTAGACAACGGTATTGGGGTGAGCCTTTCCCTGTGTATTATGTAGATGGAATGCCGCAGATGATTACTCCAGAACATTTGCCAATAGTACTACCTGAGGTAGAAAAATATTTGCCCACGGAAACTGGTGAACCACCTTTAGGCAACGCAACCATTTGGGCATGGGATACAAAAACAAATCAGGTGGTTGCCAATGCGTTGATAGACCATAAGACCGTGTTTCCGTTGGAATTGAATACCATGCCAGGTTGGGCCGGAAGCTCACAATACTTCAACCGTTACATGGATCCAAATAACGAAGAAGAGATCTTTTCGAAAGAGGCCATCAACTATTGGCAAGATGTGGATTTGTACATTGGCGGCAGCGAACATGCAACGGGTCATTTACTGTATAGTCGTTTTTGGCAAAAATTTATGTTTGATAAAGGTTTGGTGCCCAAAGATGAGTATGCGAAAAAGCTCATCAATCAAGGCATGATTACCGGGACTAGCGCTTTCATTTATCGTGAGGAAGAAACTGGGAAAGTGTTTTCAAAAGGATTGATCGAAGGTAGAAAAACAACCCCTATACATGCAGATGTTTCTTTAGTGAATTCTTCAGATGAATTAAATCTAGAAAGCTTTAAAAAATGGCAGCCTGAATTTAAAAATGCTGAGTTCATTTTAGAAGATGGTAAATACATTGTGGGTCGAGAAGTCGAAAAAATGTCCAAGTCCAAATACAATGTCGTCAACCCCGATGATATTATAGAGGAGTATGGTGCAGACAGCCTTCGTCTCTATGAAATGTTCCTAGGTCCATTAGAGCAGTCTAAACCTTGGAATACGGCCGGTATTACAGGTGTGCATTCCTTCCTGAAAAAACTTTGGAAGTTATACTTTGGTGACAAAGGTTTTAAGGTTGCCGATGTTGATCCTTCAGCTGAAAACCTAAAAACCCTCCACAAGACCATCAAAAAGGTAGAGGAAGATATCGAGAACTTTAGCTTTAACACTTCGGTATCTACTTTTATGATATGCGTGAATGAGTTGACCGCTCAAAAATGCACTAGTCGAGGGATTCTAGAACCTTTGGCAGTTTTAGTATCTCCATATGCACCACATATTGCCGAAGAACTTTGGGAGAAACTGGGTCATACGGAATCAATTTCAACAATATCTTTCCCGAAATTCGAACCCAAGTATTTGGTAGAGCGTAGTAAGGAGTATCCGATATCCTTTAACGGCAAAATGCGTTTTACTCTTGAGCTTCCATTAGACTTATCAAAAGAAGATATAGAGGCAGCAGTAATGGCTCATGAAAAAACGCAGCAACAATTGGCAGGGCGAACTCCTAAAAAGGTGATTGTAGTTCCGGGTAAAATCGTGAATATTGTGGGGTAATCGTTCATAAATGTTTAATTCTATATAAATACCCCCTAATAATTAGGGGGTATTGTTGTTTTAAGGGCATTGTTTTATCCAAAGACCCCTTTATTTAATCGATTTTATTTTCATTTAAGTGATATTTGTGACATTTTTGTTGTGAATTCTAAACAATGTAACAATGATTATAGGTGTCCCAAAAGAAATTAAAAACAATGAAAGCCGTGTAGGAATGACTCCTGCGGGAGTATTTGAATTGGTAAAAAACAACCACTCGGTGTATGTGCAATCGTCTGCAGGAGAAGGTAGTGGCTTTTTTGATATGGACTATAAAAATGCCGGAGCGATAATTTTAGATACGATTGGTCAAGTATATGCATCCAGTGAAATGATTGTAAAAGTCAAAGAGCCTATTGCCGAAGAGTATGAACTGGTGCAGAAAGACCAGATTGTTTTTACCTATTTTCATTTTGCATCCAGTGAACCTTTGACAAAGGCCATGATTGCTAGTCAATCGGTTTGTATCGCTTACGAAACGGTGGAAGATAAGAAAGGTACTTTACCTCTTTTAACACCTATGTCAGAGGTTGCGGGTCGGATGGCCATTCAGCAAGGGGCAAAATACTTAGAGAAACCTGTAAAGGGCAGAGGGGTGCTTTTGGGGGGAGTACCTGGCGTACAACCTGGTAAAGTTTTAGTACTTGGTGCTGGAGTAGTAGGCATTCAAGCTGCTAAAATGGCAGCAGGTTTAGGTGCCCACGTAACCATAATGGATATTGATATGAATCGATTGCGCTATGTTAATGATGTACTACCTCCACATGTAGTAACTGAATTCTCAAATGAGTTCAATATTCGCAAACATATCAAAAACCACGATTTGATTATTGGTGGCGTACTGTTAAAAGGTGCCAAAGCTCCTAATCTTATCACAAAAGATATGCTAGAAGAAATGCGCCCTGGAACAGTAATCGTTGATGTTGCCGTTGACCAAGGCGGTTGTGTTGAAACCACAAAGCCCACCACCCATGAAGATCCTATCTATATCATTGATGATGTAGTGCATTACTCTGTTGCGAATATGCCGGGAGCAGTGCCTTATACTTCTACCGTGGCTTTAACCAATGTGACGCTTCCATATGTCTTAAAATTGGCGAATTTGGGTTGGGTGAAAGCAACTGAAATTGATGAATCATTACATAAAGGGTTAAATATTGTCAAAGGAGAAGTAGTGTACAAAGAAATCAATGAAGCTTTCGGTTGGGAGACTGAGCTGGTATAATGGTACAATTTGTCAGTAAAAAGCCCTCGCCACAGAATGGCGGGGTTTTTGCCTTTTATATTGTAATTTTAATACACATTAACTAAAGATAAGATTATGTTAGGATTTGATATGGGCTACATCATTATAGCTGGAGTCTTCGGGCTTTTCAGTATGTTGGTAAGTAGCCGATTAAAAAGTAAATTTAAACAATACTCCAAAGTACATTTGCGCAACGGAATGAGCGGTGCCGAAATTGCGGAAAAAATGTTGGCTGACCATGGTATCCGAGACGTGAAAGTGATTTCTACCCCTGGTATGCTGACCGACCACTATAATCCCGCGAAAAAAACAGTGAATCTAAGTGAGGGTGTATATGCGCAAAGAAATGCATCTGCAGCTGCCGTTGCGGCCCATGAAGTGGGTCATGCGGTACAACACGCTACGGCTTATGAATGGTTGGGAATGCGGTCTAAATTAGTGCCTATTTTGAATGTGACTTCGCGTTTTTCGATGTGGGTGATTTTCGGTGGATTGGCACTCATGCAAACCACTGCAATTGGCGGAACTATAGCGTGGGTTGGAGTCGGTCTTTATGGAATCGGCACATTATTTAGCTTTATTACCTTGCCGGTGGAATACGATGCAAGTAATCGTGCATTGGCTTGGTTAAAGAACAAGAATATGGTAAGCCAAGAAGAATATGCGGGAGCAGAAGATGCTCTTAAATGGGCAGCAAGAACCTATTTGGTAGCAGCGATAGGAGCACTGGCAACCTTAATCTATTTTGCGATGCGTGTTGCGAGTAGGGACTAGAAATTTAAAGTAACAAAGATAGCCCTCACAAGTTTTCAAAACTTGTGAGGGTTTTTAAATTGTAATCTGCCGATCAATTTGTTGGGCCAAAGAAATAAAGGTTTCCGTTCGTGAAACGCCTTCAATTTGCTGAATTTCTTTATTTAAAACATGCATAAGGTGTTCGTTGTCCCTGCATAGCACTTTTATTAAGATAGACCAATTACCAGTGGTATAATGACATTCTAAAACTTCATCGATTTGCTCGAGTTGTTTTACGGCTACGGGATTGCTCATGGCTTTGTCCAAATAAATCCCAATATAGGCCATAGTAGTATAACCCATTACTTTTGGGTTGATGATGAACTTTGAACCTGCCAAAAGTCCTGAAGCTTCTAATTTTCGTAAGCGTTGGTGAATGGCCGCCCCTGAAATTCCAATATTTCGGGCAATTTCAAGAACTGGTTTTCGGGCATCTGACATTAAGAACCTTAGAATCTTTTTGTCTATACCGTCAATCTTTACATTTTTGGAATTCGATTTCATGCTTACAGTTTCAGATTTGTAGTAAAAATATGGAATTTCGAAGAAACTGTATTTTCTCCAAAGAATGCAAAAAGGGCTTATTTGTCGTAAACAGACTCAGGATTATACCCGAGATATGGAACGTTATATTCTTTGAAGACCACCCCGTATTCTTTTAATTCCTCAAGAATAGGATCATAAACTTCTTTTCGGATAGGAATCTGAACCCCGGGAGTAGTGATTTTTTTATTCAAAATAGCCAAAGTTGCCATAGCAACAGGAAGTCCTACGGTTTTCGCCATTGCGGTATGCGTTCTACTTTCGCCTTTGACTACGGTGTTCGCATCAATTTGAAATTGTTTTCCGTACAATTCGTATCCGAATTTGTGGTACATGACTATCATATCCTTATCGGTATCGCTAAGCGTCCAACTGTCCTCTAAAATGTATTGCAATATTTGCGCTGGCGTGGCATTTTTTAGCGGAATTGACTTTTCACTGCTGAACAGGTTAAGCTCTAAAAGCTTTTCCCACATAATGTCATCTTGTTCTATTTTAAGGTAATGACGAAGTTTTAATTCGACCGAATCGCTTGGAGAATAGGATAAAAACGAATTCACAAATTCGCGGTATGTCATGCCTTCCGAATTTTCTATTTGGTAGCTGTCGTCAGTCATTCCTAACTGGACGAACATATTCCAAGCTTTGGAGAATCCAACACGACGCATGGTGCCTCGATATAGCGTTAAAACATCTTGAAGCCCGTAGGCTTCTCGATAGTCCAATGAATCCCTATTCGCATACCCTTCGAATTTTCCATACCCTTCGATTTCAAAAAACTCGGTACGACGGAACAACTTATGATAGGGAATATACTTGTATGTGCCTTCCTGAAGGAATTTGGCGGCTCCGCCTTGTCCGGCTAAAACCACATTTCTCGGGTTCCATGTGAATTTGTAATTCCATAGATTATTGTCACTTTCAGGTGCCACCAGCCCTCCTGTAAAAGATTCGAACAAGATAATCTTACCCCCTTTGGCCCGAATACGGTCTATTACCTGCATTGCGCTCATGTGGTCAATGCCGGGGTCCAGTCCTATTTCGTTCATAAAGACCAACCCTTTTTCCTTTGCCTGCGTATCAAGGGTTTTGATTTCTTTAGAAACATAAGAAGCGGTCACCAAATCTTTTCCAAATGCAATGCAATCTTCGGCAACTTTCATGTGCATTCGCGCAGGAAGCATCGAAACTACAATGTTACTGTCTTCAATGGCTGATTTTCTTGCACCCTCCTCAAATACGTCGAGTTTGATAACGGTACAGTTGTCGTTATTTCTAATATGGGATGCAATTGCATCAGGATTAAGATCACCAATCGTTAAATGCAATTTTTCCGCCACCGCCTTTTCTAAAAAATAGTCAATGAGATAGGAAGTAGATTTACCTGCTCCGACCACTAATATTTTACGCATCATTTTTTGATTGGTTACTTTTACAGAACGAAGTACTAAGGTATCAAATTGTTACATTTATAAAAAAAAGACTTCATTAAGTTATGAACAGAACAATATTCGTTTCAGGAATCGTATTGGGGATTTTAGCGGTCGCTCTCGGTGCCTTTGGTGCCCACGGGCTTGAGAAACTTGTTGAAGCAGAGGCGATAATGACATTTGAAACCGGTGTAAAATATCAAATGTATCATGCGCTTTTCTTGTTGGTTTTAGGAAGTATGAGGCTTTTGCCCCAACAAAAGAAAAAACTACCTTTTTATTTGATTGTTGCTGGAGTGTTTTTATTCTCCTTTTCCATCTATTTTTTAGCAACGAACAGCCTTACCCAATTTGACTTTAAAACCATAGGTTTTGTTACCCCTATCGGAGGACTACTACTCATTCTGGGCTGGGTGGTTGTTGGATACAGTGTATGGAAATCCGTAGAAACTTAACTATTTTTTATTCGCTTGGTTAATATAGCGTTGTAGCGCCATGGTCATTGAAGGTGTATCTGGTGTTGGCGCTTTGATATCAATACGTAGACCAGCATCTGTAGCAGCGTTAACCGTTGAGTTTCCAAAAACGGCAATGCGAGTGTCGTTTTGTTCGAAATCAGGGAAGTTCTTCAACAATGATTCAATACCCGATGGACTAAAGAAAACAAGTACGTCATAATAGACATCTCGTAAATCAGAAAGATCACTGATCACTGTTTTGTAGAAGATACCCCTTGTCCAATTGATTCCAATTTTGTCTAAAGTTTCAGGAACAATGACCTTTAAGGTATCTGAAGAAGGCAACAGGAACTTTTCATCCTTGTATTTTTTGAACAATGCCTCTAAATCGGCAAAGTTCATTTTACCCACATAAATTTTTCGTTTTCGATATACCACATATTTCTGAAGATAGTAGGCAACCGCTTCTGACTGACAAAAATATTTCATACTGTCAGGTACTTTAAAACGCATCTCTTCTGCAATCCTAAAAAAGTGGTCAACAGCATTTCTGCTGGTCAATATAATTGCGGTATAATTTTTAAGGTCTATTTTTTGTTGGCGCACTGTTTTTGCATCAACGCCCTCAACATGAATGAACGGTCTAAAGTCAACTTTGACCTTCTCCTTCTCAATTAACCTTGAATAGGGAGAGTTTTCCATCTTCGGTTCTGGTTGCGATACCAAAATCGTTTTTACTTTCATATAGCTGAATCGTTTAGATAACTTCCGATTATTACAAAGGGTGCAATTTCGAGTGCGCAAAGGTACAAAATAAAATAGAAAAAATTAGCTGCTAAGAAGTTTTGATGATTCCTCAAAAGAGTGACCCATCCTATAGCATTTATTAAAAGAATTAAGAAGAACGCAGCATAAACAACTATCAGAGCGTCTTTGAAAACATAGCACAATAAAATATTGGCTGCAAACATGACCAGTGCGCTGTAATTTAGGTATGAGAGTTTTTTGAAGATCAGGTCGCTTATAATCCTGTTGGAATTAAAGATGAAGCCGTTGCCTAACTGCAATGCCGCTTTTACCAAAAGAAAAATAAACAGCCCACCTAAAATGATTGGATACCCATACGAACTGTCAATACGGATAAGTGAACCCTCTTTGAAGAATATCTGAAGCACCAAATAGATGAAGAGCGAAAAATTGATTACCTGAAAAAGGGTAAAGAAAACATGAAACCAATTCAGTAAAATTTCCTTTTTATTGTACATGAAAACGTACTTATTATTGAACGGTAGTATGATGAAGTTTATAAAACGGTGGTAAAATGTACTTTTTGCCAACACTACTAAGGTCAAGCTTCCAAAAAGGAGAAGGGTAATCCAATCAATACTTTGTATATTCCTTAATATCGGTTCCACCTATTTCAATTTTACGTTATTTCCGTTTAACCCAAATGGCAAGTTGTTTTCAGATATGCCTATTTTAAAGTAACCGGGCTTTTTCATATCAGTTTCAGGTAGTTTAAACGTAAAATTCACCGTATCATTTGATTTTAACATCAAAATTCTTGGATCTTCAGGTGATGCCTTCATTTTTAGTACATCCCGTACTTCTTTATGATTGTTCATATAGGCAATACCAAACCGTATTTTATTTAAGGGGATATCCGTCTCATAAGGGTTATAGACTTTCAGGGTAAGACTTTTTCTTGTATTGAATTCTATTTCCTCAGCTTCAATGATGCATTTCAATTTTCGATATGATTCAAAGTTTTCGATAAAGGAACCGTAAAGGGTGTGTCGACCGTCTCCCATTGGAAAAGAGCGACCAGCTTTTTTTCGATATTTTGAAAGGTAGTAAACTTGCTTATTTTGAACACTGGCTTCTGCACCATCTATGGAATATTGATTCTGCCGGTATCTGATATTATTCAAAGAGATAGCAGGCTTTCCAGTATAGAATTCGTAAATAGGAGGATCTCTATACGTATTCTCAAAAATAATAGGTGCGCCTAGAGCAGCGTTTTCAATTTCATTGACCCAACTTTCATGACCATGTGTTTCATATACCATTGGGAATAAAGGCTGATGGATTAACCACACTCTGAGATATAGAAGAATTACAACATTTGCGATTCCTAATCCATAGAACCACTTTCTAATCTTCTCGTTTTCTACTAGATAATTAAAGATGATTAACACCATCGGAATCGAGATTACAATAATCCATTGGGTTTGCACTCGTTTTGAAAAACTTGAAACAAAAAAGAAAAGAAGAACCCCATAGGTTAGGAACATCAAAGCTCTTTCGAAAAGATTTTTAGGTTTGATTTTGTATAGAATATAGTATGCCAAAGGAAAGGTGAGTCCGAATATCGCAATCAAGTTCAAGAAATAGCCAAGTGTGAACTTGTTGAAATTATAGGCCTGGTTTGGTCGCTCGAAGAGATGATATTTTATGGAAACAAAATCATTTTCAAAAAGCCATAAGAAATGCGGTATGTAGCATGCAAAAGCAACAGTTACGGCCAGTATGGCAAATTTATTTCTAATCAATTTTAAATTAGATAATATAACAAATACAATTACTAAAACCGCATGGTACTTACTGTACATTAAAGCTGCCATAACAATTCCTAAAATAATTGCTAGACCAACAGTTTGGTGGGCTAAAAATCGCTTATATAGATATAGAAAAAGGGCGGTAAAAAATAAAAGCGGTGTATCTGGTAATGTAAAAAAACCATAAGCATTCAAAAGTGTCATAGAAAAAGTAACTACAAAAAAGTGTAGCACATATTCCTTCTTTTTTGGGTTGTCTATGGTTATCCATAAAATAATCAAGGTCGCTGCAGAAAGTAAACAACTGAAAAAGCGAACGCCCAATTCTCCATTAAAAAGTAGGCTACTTGCCTTAATCATCCACGCAACCATAGGGGGATGGTCAAAATAGCCCCAGGCTATATTTTTGGAATAGTACCAATAGTACGCCTCGTCGAATATTAAATTGGTGAAATTAGCTTGAAGCAGGTTTAGAATGAGAACGGTACCTAAAAGGTATAAAAATAGTCTAGGTAGTTTCGACAGCATTATTCAGGGTTGATTCTATTCAAAATTACGAATTCTAACCATTATCGAGGTATTTAAAAAAATGATAAAACCAGAAGAGTCATTTTTCAAGATAGTATAAAACACTATTTTTGTCCGAATACACCATAGTTAATGTCAGATAGCCTAGTCATCATCCCAACATACAATGAGATTGAGAACATCGAGGCTATCATCAGAGCTGTTTTCGATTTGAAAACCAAATTTCATGTACTTATCGTGGATGATAATTCTCCTGATGGTACAGCAGAGAAGGTACGGGAGCTTCAAACTGAATTTAACGCTGCTTTGTTTTTAGAAGTACGAAAAGAGAAATCAGGCCTTGGTACGGCATATATTCATGGTTTCAAGTGGGCCATTGAAAAAAAATACGAGTATATTTTTGAGATGGATGCTGATTTTTCACATACTCCATCTGACTTGCTAAGACTTCATACGGCATGTAAAAATGGTGCTGATGTTGCAGTCGGGTCACGGTATAAAAAGGGAGTGAATGTTGTGAATTGGCCGCTATATCGAGTGCTTCTGTCATATGGAGCCTCTTTTTATGTAAAAATGATAACAGGGATGCGGGTACAAGATCCAACAGCAGGTTTCGTGTGTTACAAAAGACATGTTCTTGAAAATGTAAACCTTGACTCCATACGATTTATAGGGTATGCGTTTCAGATAGAAATGAAGTTCAGGGCTTATTTGTTGAATTATAAAATTGAAGAAGTCTCCATTATTTTTAGAGATCGAGTAAAAGGCAAGTCTAAAATGAGCTCTTCCATTGTTAATGAGGCTGTATTTGGAGTAATAAAAATGAAAATTCGAAGCTTGTTTCAAAAAAACAGATTTTAAAAATGGCGAAGGTCCTTATTAAGAATGTGCATATTGTAAATGAAAATTCGATTTTCGAAAGTGATGTATTGCTTCAAGACACTTTGATTTCAAAAATCGATACCGATATCTTGGATGGTGATGCCATGGTTATTGACGCTAAGGGAAAATTCTTATTACCGGGAATAATTGACGATCAAGTTCACTTTCGCGAACCGGGTCTTACCCACAAGGGCAATATCGCTTCGGAAAGTCGGGCGGCCGTTTCTGGAGGTATCACCTCTTTTATGGAGCAACCCAATACCATTCCGCAGACAACAACCATCGAAAAACTCGAAACAAAGTTTGAGATGGGAAAAGCTTCGTCGTACGCCAATTACTCTTTTCTTTTTGGGGGCACCAATGACAATTTGGAAGAATTGAAGCGCTTGGATAAAAAGGCCTGTTCAGGGGTGAAGCTTTTTTTAGGTTCTTCAACTGGCAATATGTTGGTCGATGATGAACAGGTCATAGAAGAAATTTTCAAGAACACTGAAATGGTGATTTCCGCTCATTGTGAAGACGAGACTACCATAAAAGCAAATTTGGCAAAATACAAAAGTGAATATAGCGATGACATTCCCGTGAAATACCATCATCTAATCCGCAGTGAGGAAGCATGTTATTTGTCCTCTTCGAAGGCTATCGCTTTAGCAAAGAAGACAGGTGCACGATTACATGTTTTTCACCTTTCTACGGGGAAAGAAATGGAATTGTTTCGAAATGATATTCCCCTGGAGAACAAAAAAATTACAGCAGAAGTCTGTATTCATCATCTTTGGTTTTCAGATGTGGATTATGATACAAAAGGAACCTTGATCAAATGGAATCCTGCCGTGAAAACTGCCTCGGATCGCTCAAAACTTTGGGAAGCCTTGTTAGATGACCGTATCGATGTTATTGCTACAGATCATGCGCCACATTTGCTAACGGAAAAAGACAATGTGTATACGAAAGCTCCATCTGGAGGACCTTTAGTGCAGCACGCATTACCCGCTATGTTGGAGAAATATCATGACGGAACTATCTCGTTGGAAAAAATAGTGGAGAAGATGTGTCACAACCCTTCTAAATTATTCGATATTGAAAAAAGAGGCTTTATCCGAGAAGGATATTTCGCTGATCTGGTATTGGTTGATTTGAACAATGAGTGGGAGGCCAACGCTGACAACAATAACTACAAGTGTGGTTGGTCACCATTTGATGGGTATACCTTTAGATCTAAAATAACACAAACCTTCGTTAATGGACATTTAGCATATAATAACGGAAGTTTTTCACCAGAACGTCATGCCAAACGCCTGACTTTTGACCGATAATATGAAGAGAACAGTTTTACCTATTGTGCTGGCATTGTTCATTTCCTGTGCTGAAAAGTTAATGGAGCAACCCGAGAATCTGATTCCGAAAGAAAAAATGGTGGATATTCTTAGGGATTTGGCAATTCTAAATGCAGCAAGAACGACCAATGTAGCGATATTACAGAAAAATGACCTTGAACCCATGCCTTATCTGTATGCGAAATACGACATTGACAGCACGCAATTTTCAAATAGTGATCGTTACTATGCTTCCCTTCCTGATGAATATGAGGCTATTTATGCCAAAGTAGAGGCTAGACTTGAAATCGAAAAAGAGGAGATTGAGGAGAATAAAAGAGTGAAAGATAGCTTAAGGGTCAAGGAACAGGAATTTAAAAGAGAAGCAACAGGTACTACGGATTCTCTTCCCTAAAGCGTCTGCATGAAAATTCAATGACCGAATCAAGGGGCTCAAATACAAAATTCAATTCTTCCCTAGCCTTTTTGTTCAAATAATCGTCTCTATGCTTCATTGAATGAATCGACGCTCTTGTAATTCGACGACCTGCCCCAGTAAGGAAATTCCATAAAATATCGACAACACGGCCTAGTTCCAACTGCCAATACTTTAATTGTTTTGACGGTTTAGATTTACCCAGTAGCGGGCACATTTTTGAAAGAATTTCTTGAAATGTAAGATTTTTTGCGACGGCTATAAAACGTTGATTGTGAATCTGCGAGTCCATTAAAAAAGTCATCATTCTTACGACATCCTGAACGGAAACAAAGCCCGTTCCTCCTGGCGGATAATAGTTGTATCCCTTGTTTGCCGTTTGGAAAAGAGCTCCCGTGCCCGTATTCCAAATTCCCGGGCCGATAATAACACCCGGGTTGACCATGACGACCGATAGTCCTTCTTGTGATCCGCGCCATACTTCCATTTCAGCGGCGTATTTTGATTGTGCGTAGACATTGACATTATAATCGTTCCATTCACTTTCTTCATCGACAGCACTACCATTGATTGATTTTCCTATGGTGCCAATTGTACTGGCATAGCATAATTTCTTGATTGAGTTTTCAATGCATAGGTTGACAATATTGGCAGTACCTTCGGCATTTACTTTCATGAGAAGCTTGAACTTAGCTGGATCGAAGGATATCATTGCGGCGGCATGATATACCTGTTCAACGTCAACAAACGCTTTTTCCAATGAGGGAATATCGTTGATATCCGCTAGAACCCAATCTACCTTCTGAAAGAGTAGCGTTGCATTATCTTCATAGTATGAAAATATCTTCTCGACATTTTGAAGATTACTTCCTTTTCGATGAATTGCCCGAATGGATTCATGATTTTTGACCAAATGCAGCAGCAAATGAGCCCCAACCAGACCAGTACCTCCCGTCACTAAAATCATGGTCTAAAGTTAGGCAATAGACTTGGATAATTTCCTTTGAAATTGAGTGCAAAACCGCTGTATTTCCTTTTATATTTGCACCATAGTAGCAGAAAATTAAGAAATATGGCCACTAACTTTGTCGAAGAATTAAAATGGCGTGGAATGCTGCATGATGCAATGCCAGGTACAGAAGAACATTTGATGAACGATATGCAGGCAGCGTATTTGGGAATAGACCCCACCGCTGATTCATTACACATTGGTCATTTGGTCGCAGTAATGATGCTACGGCATTTTCAATTGGCAGGGCATAAGCCTTTTGCATTGATCGGGGGCGCTACGGGTATGATTGGTGATCCTTCTGGAAAATCTGAGGAGCGAAACCTGTTGGATGAAGCTACGCTGCGTCATAATCAGGACGCCTTGAAAGCACAATTATCTCGGTTTTTAGATTTTGAAAGTGATGCTGAGAACATGGCGGTCTTGGTCAACAATTATGATTGGATGAAGGATTTTACTTTTCTCGATTTTATTCGTGATGTAGGCAAGCATATTACGGTCAACTACATGATGGCAAAAGATTCGGTTAAGAAGCGATTATCGGCTGAAGCCAAAGAAGGGATGTCATTTACCGAGTTCACCTATCAACTGGTACAAGGTTATGATTTTCTATACCTGTACCAAAACCACAATTGCACCGTGCAGATTGGCGGTAGCGATCAATGGGGCAACATTACCACTGGAACAGAACTTATTAGAAGAATAGGCGGAGGGAAAGGTTATGCATTGACTTGTCCGTTGATAACAAAAGCCGATGGCACCAAATTCGGTAAGACGGAGAGTGGCAATGTCTGGTTGGATGCCAATAGAACTTCCCCCTATAAATTCTACCAGTACTGGCTGAACACCTCCGATGCTGATGCGGAGAAATATATAAAAATATTCACTTTTTTATGCAAAGAAAGGATAACGGTGTTGGTTGAAGAACATTCTGAAGCTCCCCACATGCGCATCCTACAAAAAAGGCTAGCGGAAGAAATTACAACGATGGTCCATTCCAAGGAAGTTTTGGATAACGCCATTGCGGCCAGTAGTATTCTTTTTGGAAAGTCTACCTCTGAAGATTTGAAAAAGCTTGATGAAAAAACGTTTTTGGATGTTTTTGACGGTGTTCCACAAGCCGAGATTTCCAAATCAGAACTAGACAATGGTCTGGATATGATAGGCGCTTTGGCAGCGAAGACTGGTTTTTTAGGTTCTAATGGTGAAGCGAGGCGAGAACTGAAGCAGAATTCGATTTCTGTAAATAAGGAAAAAGTAAAGGAGGATTATTTGATTACCAAAACGGACCTCATTAATGGCAAATATGTCTTGTTGCAGCGAGGAAAGAAAAACTATTTTGTTTTGGTGGTGAACTGATTTTTTCATCCAAATTAGGGTTTTTAACTTCAAGGTTGTTGTATTGAAAACAAAAGGATGAGAAAATTTGCTATTTGTTTACTGGTACTGACACTTTCAGTCTCTTGCGAAAAGCTGGAAGAAGTAAACCAGCCACCGTCAACCTCGGAACTACAAGGAAAATGGGAATTGCAAAGTGCAAGCTGTTTCTGTTTCTTTCCAGAAGATTTTGATTTTGGAGCGCATAAGCTTGAATTCAATGCAACTGCAAACGAAGTCATTATTGAAAATTCCGATGATACCTTCTTCGTAACTGGTGCGGGTACTTATCCAATAGTTGTAGAAAACAATCGCATAACCATTAAAGATAGTATTGCATACACTTTTCAAATACAAAGTGATACCCTAACGCTCACTTTCATTGACAATCCTCAAATAGCTGATGACGAAATTTCATTGATTTATTTGAAAATCTAGTACTTCATTTTCACAGATACTAATATGACTAATAACAATTGATTGTTAGTCAAAATAAACGGCTTCGATTTGCGTTAGTAGATTACGACAACGTAAATCCCCAAAAAGTCATGTACAAGTATATTTCTGTTATTATTTTGGCTGTTTTAATAAGTAATTGCAGCAAATTGGATGAGTTAACTAAGTTCAATATGGACTATGATACTCAGGTGACCATACCTTCGACCGCTGGCATCAATCTACCTTTTGATGTGCTTACTCCCGAAACAGAAACTAATTCAGAATCTACTTTCGAATCAAACGATACTAGAAAAGATTTGATAGAGGAGATCAAGTTGACGAAGTTACAATTGGTAATTACGGCACCGTCCGATGCCGATTTCAGTTTCTTGGAATCCATAGAAGTTTATATTTCAGCCGCAGGTTTAGATGAGATAAAAATCGCTTCAAAGGTCGAGGTGCCAGAAACCGTGTCTACTTTAGATTTAGAAGTTTCGGATGTTGATTTGAAAGAATACATTAAAAAGGACAATTACAGTTTGCGATTGAATACGGTAACCGATGAGGCAATGAGCCAAGACCACCAGATCGATGTAAAATCAACCTTTTTCGTGGACGCCAAAATATTGGGGCTTTAGTCTTCTGAGTTATATAACCATTAAATTACATCCTCGTATATCCGAATTATCGAATCGGCCCAGAATTTCGAAGCTGCCATCGATCTGACATTTGGCCAAGTCTTGGGTGGCGATAAAAGAGCAGGAATGTACATTAGCCAAATCAATGACATTCAAGCCACCAGTTTTCTCAGTCTTTAGAAGGCTTAAAGGGTCTTCGGTATCTCTTACCATTGCCTTCATCCATGGAGGGGTCTTAAAAATCCCTTTTCCTTTTGAATAGGCTTGTGAAAGTAGTTCCGTCATTCCGTATTCGGAGTGTATGTTTTCTACTCCAAATCCTGTAGACAGTATTTCGTGAAGTTCAGCTCGTATCATTTCCTTTCGTCTGCCTTTCATTCCCCCAGTTTCCATAATGATGGTGTTTTGAAGTTTTATCGGATGATTTTCAACAAAATCCAACAGGGCAAAAGACACCCCGATAAGCAAGGTTTTCTGACCAGCATCTTCCAGCAATTGTAATTTTGAGTGTAAAGATGCAAGATCATCCAAATAAAAACCGCTATCCGTATGACCGCTTTTCTGGATTAGATCAGTGATCATATAAATTAATGAAGAGCCTTTGCGTTCAAGATAGGATGGCAATAGAGCCAAGATGCAATATTCTGTGATATCTCGATAAAACGCTTCAAAACCTTTTAGATAACTTTTTTGATACAAATTCAATGAAGTTACATAGTGTTTACTTGTGATGCTTCCAGTAGTGCCGCTGCTTGAAAAAACAGCTTCAATGTCTTGATTGTCACAAATCACTTTTTTTGACTTGAAAAATTCTATAGGTAGAAAAGGAATATCTTCCAAACTGTTTACCTCGCTAGGAATCGTCCCCAAATGCGTACAAAACTCCTTATATACTTTATTATTTTGATACTGAAATTGGAAGACCTCCAAAGCCATAGTCTCAAATTCAAAAGAGGTTTTGATATCAAAAAGAGATTGGATATTCATCAGTGCGGAATAGTAATGTAAAAATACATATCCGACAGCAGAATAAGACAAAAAACCTTACGTATGGTAAAAAGCAATCTTATAAGATATTAGATTGCTTTTATTTTACAACTAACTTCCTCGTCATGGTTTCCCCATTTTCGATGACTTGCAGCACATAAACGCCGGCTACCAATCTTGAAATATTGAGAGTTCTTGATGAGATGCGATCAGTCAAAACAACTTCACCGAAAACATCATAAACTACAATATCCTTCTTTCCGTTATGGGATGTTGTAACATAGACAATATCGTTAACGGCGGGATTCGGGTAAAGCTGAAATGTAGATTTTTCAACTGGGGCAGGGTTGCTGCTAATGGACATTTCTTGTCCAAAAGACGTAAAGGTAAAAAGCAACAACAAGCCGAAGTAGCATTTTTTCATAGGTTATTGATTTGGGATCAACAGGATAAAGGTAAAAAAAGAGAATGCCTATGCCTCAATAATGTTGTGAAATTCGATAAATTGTAGGTAAATTTTTTTTTAGGTGCTTTTCGTCGAACATTTTAGCAAATCAACGAATCGAATGAACAGTCTTAAGTTTGAGTTAGGGTGACTATTTGACTATCAACTTTCTAGTAGCTACTTTATTACGTTCGTAGACACGCAATACGTAAACACCGGCATCCAAATCTGACAAATTAAGTTCAGGCCCCAAAATGGTAGTCTCTAAAACCTTCGTTCCTAAAACGTCGAAAATAAAGATTTGCTTGGGAGCATTTTGCGAAGTATTAATATAAATCTTGCCATTGGTCACAGGGTTTGGATAGAGCTTAAACCCATCAATGTCTCCATTTGCTTTGACATCTTGGCCATAACATACGGAAACAAATAAAAAGAAGAACAAAAGGTAAAGGTGCTTCATACAGATTTATAGGCAAATACTATACCACAAATATAAGAATTCTTGTTAGTCCAAAGCCATTTAGATCTAAGTATAATGGCAAAAGATCGACGAAATGCACAAAAATTCTTAAAACAGCCTAGAATTTCTTTTGTGATTTAAGTATAGTACTAATCTCTAATGTTATTTAAGTGTTATGTAGGTTAAATCAATGTAAAGAGGAGATGAGGTAACTCTTTTATCTCTATTTTTGAAAATAGACCAATTAAATGACCCTATGAAAAAGAAAGATATCAGAATTCTTCTTGTGGATGATGAACCCGATATTCTAGAAATTCTAAGTTATAATCTTTCCGCCGAGGGATATCAGGTATACACTGCTAAAAACGGAGTAGAAGGCGTCTCTAAAGCGAAGAAAAAGAAACCGCATTTGATTGTGCTTGACGTCATGATGCCAGAGATGGATGGTATCGAAGCGTGCGAAACCATTAGAAAAACTGGGGGACTAGAAAATACTTTAATTACATTTCTTACCGCCAGGGGCGAAGATTACTCCCAAGTGGCCGGATTTGATGCCGGAGCGGATGATTACATTACAAAACCTATAAAACCCAAAGTACTCATAAGTAAAGTAAAGGCACTTTTACGTCGTCTGAAAGAAGACGAACCGGCCGCCGAAGACATCGTTACGGTCGGGAATATTGTAATCAATCGTGAGGAGTATAAAATTATTAACAATGGTAAAGAGCTTGTTTTGCCGAGGAAAGAATTTGAGTTGCTATCCTTATTGACTTCCAAACCAGGCAAAGTTTTCAAGCGTGAAGTAATTTTAGATCGTGTTTGGGGCAATGAGGTAATCGTGGGTGGTCGCACCATTGACGTTCATATTAGAAAACTTCGCGAAAAAATAGGAGAGGAACATTTCAAGACCGTTAAGGGTGTGGGTTACAAATTTGTCCTATAGTTTCTTTTATTGCTAAATTGACGTAATGGCTATTCGTCTTAAAAAATCATATAAATTTGCATTTCGTACTGCCTTTTTTATATCAGTAGCGTTAACGGTAGTGCTCTGGTTCTTGTTGCGGCTGAACGAGGTAAACTACTGGTTTTTTCTTGGGGTTTTTATTTTCTCATCTTTCCTGATAACATTTTTCATTGTACAATTACGTATCGAAAAGTTCATTTATCGTCGAATAAAGAGAATCTACGATGATGTTTCATTATTGGAATCTAGTTCGTTAACCTCCAGAACAATTACTACCAACATGGGTACGTTGACCCAGGAAATTGAGAAGTTCGCTCAGGATAAGAAGATTGAAATCGATACGCTGAAAATTCGTGAAGAGTACCGAAAAGATTTTTTGGGAAATGTTTCCCACGAATTGAAAACACCATTGTTTACGGTGCAGGGCTACCTTGAGACCTTATTGGACGGAGCTATAAATGATAAAAACGTACGAAAAAAATACCTCCAGAGGGCCAACAAAGCTGTAGACCGATTAATTTATATTGTCAAAGACCTTGATTTGATTACCAAACTGGAAGCGGGCGACTTAAATATAATTTGGGAGGAATTCGATATCATAGAACTTATAAAAAATGCTTTCGAGTTTTTGGAAATGAAAGCGGCCAAAAGAAAGATATCATTGACTTTTGACTTGGATTATAAGAAACCAATTATGGTACGCGGCGATAGCGAAAAAATAAGACAGGTCGTGACCAATTTATTGGTCAACTCCATCAAATATGGTAATGAGAACGGCACAACTGAAGTAAGTGTTGAAAACCTTATCCAGAACAAAGTTATTGTAAGGGTTACCGATAATGGAGAGGGGATACCCGAAGATCACATACCCCGGCTGTTCGAAAGGTTTTATCGCGTAGATAAAAGTGGCAGTAGAGATGAGGGGGGTTCTGGTTTAGGACTGGCAATTGTAAAACATATTATTGAGGCCCACGAAGAACGCATCTATGTCGAAAGCGTTGTGGATGTAGGTTCTGAATTTTCGTTCACTTTGGAAAAGGCAACGACCGAAATACCAGGTGAAACTACACCGGCTTCAGACTAGTTTTCCTTAGCTTTGTCCCGATTTAAACAGGTATGCAGGTGGGAAGTAAAAACAAGCTTAAAAGATTTAAGGAAAATGAGTCATTTGAAAATGTCATACAACCGCAACGCGGAGAAATCAAAAGTGGCTTTTCTCTGAAAGACAATTGGCAATCACATTTCGGAAACGAAAACCCCATAGTATTGGAACTTGGTTGCGGAAAGGGAGAATATACCGTAGGTCTTGCAAAGCAGAATCCCCAGAAAAATTATATAGGTATCGACATCAAAGGAGCTAGATTGTGGCGTGGAGCAAAAAAAGCTTTGGAAGAAAACTTAAAGAACGTCGCTTTTCTTCGTACCCAAATAGAATTGGTCGACGAATTGTTCGGTGAAAATGAGGTATCCGAAATATGGATCACCTTTCCAGATCCTCAAATAAAGTATAAACGCACCAAACATAGGATGACCAACAAAGAATTCCTTGAAAAGTACAAGCGAATTCTAAAACCAACCGGATTGGTCAATCTCAAAACCGATAGTGAATTTATGCATGGTTACACCTTGGGCCTATTACATGGATTGGATTTGGAAATCAACTACGCCAATCACGACGTGTATAAAAACGAAGGAAGCCCAAAAGAGGTGTTGGAGATACAAACTTTCTATGAAAATCAGTACCTTCAAAAAGGGAAACCAATTACCTATATTCAATTTAGAGTTCATTAGTAGAAAATTACACAAATGCAACAATTACTGGTTTTATGTGCTACAACTTTTAGCGCAGCTTTTTTTGCTTCATTACCGCCCGGTTTGTTGAATATGAATGCAGCTAAAACCAGTGTTAAAAAAGGAAAAAAGAACGGTGTTACTTTTGGCCTTGGTGTCGGAGTAATGGTCCTTTTGCAGGCCTATCTAGCCGTTCGGATATCAAAGTATTTTTCTAGAAATCCAGAAATTATTGAAATTCTGATGCAAGTGGCATTGGTTATTTTTGGCATACTTGCTATCTACTTTTTCATAAAAGGCAAGAAACAGTCTGGTGATGCCGGGGAGTTTGTAGACGGCAAGAAGAGAGGCAGTTTCTCGAAAGGTTTTTTTTTAGCCGCTCTAAACTTGCTTACCATTCCTTATTATGCCGGCATAAATACCTTTTTTTATAGTCAAGGTTTTATGAATTATACGATACTGGATGAAGTAATCTTTATTATTTCCGCAGGGTCAGGAACCTTTTTAGCTATGTATCTTTATGTATTTTATTTTGATAAGTTGGATAGGAAGACCAATCGATTTTCCAAAAATGCCAACTACATTTTGAGTGCGTTAATGATTGTTCTTTTTGGGATTACTTTCTTTAGAATATTCTTAAATTCATGAAACCTGAAAACAAAAATTTCTTTCAAAAAGTATATGAAGTAGCAGAACTGATTCCCTATGGCCGTGTGACTTCATATGGTGCCATTGCGAAATATTTGGGTGCTGCCCGAAGTGCGCGAATGGTCGGCTGGGCCATGAACGGGGCAGGAAGCATGGAAAATATTCCGGCGCATCGTGTGGTCAATAAGGCGGGTCTACTTACCGGCAAACACCATTTTCAGGGTACCAACCTCATGCAACAACTGTTAGAAAGCGAGGGTGTCAAAGTAATCGACAATCAAATTCAAGATTTGGAAAAGCATTTTTGGGACCCGTTCAAAGAATTGGAAGGAGATGAATGAATATTTCCTAATTTTTGAATAATTTGGATGAATTATCGGATAATCAAATCCTATCTCACCATATTACATTTCAATGTAAACCCTTTAAATTCTTGACCTGATGAGCTATCTTTGTAATTTAGAATGAATTTGAATAGGAAGCTAAAATCCAAATGAAGATAGAGAAGAAAGAAGTCCTTAAAGCACTTGAAAATATTACCGTTCCCGGTGAGGGCCAAAACATGGTTGAAAGTGGTGCCGTGAAAAATATCCAAATTTTTGGAGATGAGGTTGAGATTGATGTTACCATCAGCAACCCAAGTCTTCAGGCACGTAAGAAAACCGAGGTTGAAATCTTAAAAATTATTCACAAGGAGGTTTACGAAAAGGCAAAGATCAAAATAAACCTTAAAGTTGAGGCTGCGGCTGCAAAACCAAAAACGAATGAAATTAAAGGCAAACCGATTCCGGGAATTAAAAATATAATTGCTGTTGCTTCAGGAAAAGGTGGTGTTGGAAAATCTACGGTAACCGCTAACCTCGCAGTAACTTTAGCGAAAATGGGCTTTAAAGTTGGCTTATTGGATGCGGATATTTATGGGCCATCAATGCCTATAATGTTCGATGTAGCTATGGAAAAACCATTGGCGGTTACCGTTGATGGAAAGTCCAAAATGAAACCTGTCGAAAGTTATGGCGTTAAAATACTTTCCATAGGATTTTTCACCCAACCCAATCAAGCAGTGATTTGGCGAGGGCCCATGGCTTCCAAGGCATTGAATCAAATGATTTTTGATGCGCATTGGGGCGAACTTGATTTTATGTTATTGGACTTACCACCAGGAACTGGTGATATCCACTTAAGTATTATGCAAGCAATGCCCGTAACAGGGGCAGTTATTGTGAGTACACCACAAGAAGTTGCTTTGGCCGATGCCAAGAAGGGCGTAGCAATGTTTCAACAAGATTCTATCAACGTGCCTGTTTTGGGTATTGTGGAGAATATGGCGTATTTTACACCTGCAGAATTACCTGAAAATAAGTATTATATCTTCGGAAAAGAAGGTGCAAGACATCTTGCAGAAGATTTAAAAGTTCCGTTTTTAGGGGAGATACCATTGGTGCAAAGCATTCGGGAAGCTGGAGATGTAGGTAGACCTGCAGCAATGCAGACCGCATCGCCGATCGAAGCTGCTTTTGAAGAATTGACAAAAAATGTAGTACAAGAAGTTGTTGGGCGTAACAAGAGTTTACCTCCAACGGAAGCAATAGAAATAACAACAATGGCGGGTTGTTCCGCTGTTAAAAAGAAGTAGGTATGACAATTATGACTTCTGATGAGTTGCGAATGAACGTAGAAAAGGCTTTGGAGGAAATAAGACCTTTTTTACAAAGTGATGGTGGTGATATTACCTTAGTGTCCATTGACAATGAAAATTCGGTAAAGGTAAAATTAGAAGGTGCCTGCGTAGGTTGTAGCGTAAATCAAATGACCTTAAAAAGTGGTGTTGAAATGACCATAAAAAAATACGCTCCTCAGATTGAGGAAGTGGTCAATCTAAGTTAGGCCAACTGACAAATGTCATAAAACAAGATAGATCACAGCAGTAGTTTTGCTGTGATTTTTTAATTGAAATTTTAATGATTAAAACAGACATATTAATTATTGGAGCGGGTCCTACAGGACTTTTTGCCGTTTTTGAGGCAGGACTTTTAAAACTAAAATGTCATTTGATTGACGCATTGCCACAAGCTGGAGGGCAGTGTTCTGAAATCTACCCCAAGAAGCCCATATATGATATTCCAGGTTTTCCAGAAGTATTGGCGGGAGAATTGGTCGATAATTTGATGGAGCAAATCAAACCGTTTCAACCAGGTTTTACTTTAGGCGAACGAGCAGAAACAATTAAAAAATTAGATGACGGAACTTTCGTCGTCACTACGAATAAAGGTACGGAACATCATGCACCCATTATTGCCATTGCTGGTGGATTGGGCAGTTTTGAGCCTAGAAAACCATTGCTCGAAAACATCGCTGATTTTGAGGATAAGGGTGTTGCCTATATGATTAAAGACCCTGAGGTATATCGTAATAAAAAGGTGGTGATTGCCGGTGGCGGAGATTCCGCTTTGGATTGGAGTATCTTCTTGGCGGACATAGCTTCGGAAGTGACCTTGGTGCATCGCAGAAATGAGTTTCGTGGTGCTTTGGATTCTGTTGAAAAAGTGCAGCATTTAAAGAACGCTGGTAAAATCAACCTCATCACCCCGGCCGAAATCGTGGGTTTAAAAGGGGATGGTAAACTAGAAGCTGTCATGGTACGAAAAACTACCGATGCTGTTGAAGATATCATTTTAGAAGTCGATAATTTTATACCCTTGTTCGGTTTGTCTCCAAAACTCGGCCCTATTGCAGATTGGGGATTGGAAATTGAGAAAAACGCTATTAAAGTAGATAATACCTTAGACTATCAAACCAATATTCCTGGAATTTATGCTATCGGTGATGTCAACACCTATCCTGGAAAACTGAAGCTGATTCTTTGTGGATTTCATGAGGCAACATTGATGTGTCAAAGTGCGTACCAACGTCTCTATCCAGATAAAAAATACGTACTAAAATATACCACCGTCGGTGGAATTAATGGCTTCGACGGAAGTAAAAAAGAAGCGCCAAAAGCGGTAGTAAAAGCTATCGACTAATTAATGATTTTAATATCTAAAGTCTAACATCTCAAATCTTAAGATGACCGACATCAAAATAAAAATAACCGACCGCGAAGGCGTAACCCATGAAGTTGATGCCCCTACCGACATGAATATGAATTTGATGGAAGTAGTCCGTTCCTACGAATTAGCACCCGAAGGTACTATCGGAGTCTGCGGCGGAATGGCCATGTGCGCTTCATGTCAATGTTATGTGAAATCTGAGCATAACCTCCCTGAAAAATCCGATGATGAAGATGCGATGCTGGCGGAAGCATTTTATGTGGAGGACAATAGCCGTCTGGGATGCCAAATTAGAATGACCGAAGATTTGAATGGCCTAGAGGTAGAATTAGCTCCTGAGAGTTAAATTCTTGCCTGATAGGTAAATAAATTGTAATACCGACCCTCTTTAGCAATTAATTCATCATGAGTGCCTTGCTCCGCAATTCTACCGTTTTCAATGACCAAAATTTGATTCGCCTTTCGAATGGTGCTTAAACGGTGTGCAATCACAAAAGTAGTTCTGCCTTCGGTAAGGGTTGCCAAACTCTTTTGAATTAAAGCTTCACTTTCAGTATCTAAATTAGAAGTAGCTTCATCTAAAATCAAAATTTTTGGGTCGGCGAGAACGGCCCTGGCAATGGCGATACGTTGACGTTGACCACCTGAAAGTTTCACCCCTCTTTCGCCTATCAGGGTGTCTAGACCTTCATCAAATCTATCGGTAAATTCATCAACGTAGGCTGCTTTCACAGCGGCGTGCAATTCTTCTTCGGTTGCCTTCGGTCTTGGAAAAAGTATGTTTTCACGAATGGTTCCCTCGAAAAGAAATTCATCTTGCAGAACCACTCCTAGATTTTTTCGAAAACTGTTCAAGTTGATCTTAGATAAGTCTTTTCCATCTATCGTAATACTACCGGATTGCGGATTTAAAAAAGTCGCCGCCAAACCTGCAATGGTTGATTTACCTGAACCCGAACTTCCTACAAGGGCGATAACATCACCCGATTTTGCCTCAAAACTAATATTGTGCAACACTTCTTTGTCTTCCTCGTAGGCGAATGATACATCCTGAAAAACAATATCCCCTTTGATATTCTCCAAGACTATAGTTCTGTTTTCTTCGTCCGATTCGGGAGTCATGTTCATAAGCTCTTCGGTACGATCCAAGCCGGCTAAGGCCTCAGTTAATTGACTTCCGATATTGCTCATTTGAACTATAGGGGCAATCATCAGTCCCAATAAAAAAGTAAAGGTCAGAAAATTACCAAGAGTCAATTCGTCCATCATGATTTTATAGCCGCCGATACCCATAATTCCCGTCGTTGCAATACCCAACAGAAATGTAGAAGAGCTGGTCATAAAGGCAGTCGCAGTTAAACTCTTTTTTACATTCTGAAACAAACGGTCAACACCTTCCTCAAAAATTTTGTTTTCCTGAGCTTCGGCATTGAAGCCTTTGATGACACGAACACCACCTAATGTTTCGGTGAGTCTTCCTGTTACTTCGGCATTTATTTTTCCGCGATTTCTAAAAATCGGACGGATGATTTTAAAAGCTTTTAGGGCGATGATCGCAAAAATAGCCAAGGGAACCAACGTAAATAGGGTCATCGACCAACTGATGTTCAAAAGTAAGATTAGCGAGACTATGGCGGTTATCGAACCCCCCACCAATTGTACCAAACCTGTTCCGATGAGATTGCGAACTCCCTCAACATCGGTCATAATTCTTGAGACCAATGCTCCAGATTTGGCATTGTCAAAGAAACGAATAGGCAGAGAAAGCACTTTTTTCTGTACTTGGGCGCGTAATTCTGATATTAGATACTGTGCTTGTACACTTAATATTTTGGTCAACAAAAATGAAGTTATCGCTTGAACGGTTATGGCAAGGATCACGGCCCCAACCAAGAGTTTTAGAAAGTCGATATCTTTATTCGGAATAATATCGTCCATCAAATATTTAAGGGACAAGGGCGCCACAAAACTTGCCGCTTTGCTGATGACGATCAAAATTAATCCAATAAAAACAAGATTGCGTCTAGGCCAAATAATGGTTTTGAACGCACTTAGCATACTGACTTTTTTTTCGGCCATATTGTGTTTTAAAGAGGTGCAAAGTTACGTCATATTACATGATTCTTGCACAGTGCGAATCTAAGACTCCTTTTTGGATGAAAAATTAGCATTTCAATTACAAGTCCAGTAATTTAACAATGTATAATAAGCATTAAACTTTATTCCTAATGAGATTCTTAATAGTTCTAATAGCCCTATCATTTTCATCTTGTCAAACAGAACTAAAGACAGATGGCAGTGAAATGACCCTTCAACAGAAATCGGAAAACGTAACCATCATCCGAGATGATTTTGGAGTACCTCACATTTATGGAAAAACCGATGCCGATGCCGTTTTTGGATTGCTTTATGCCCAATGTGAGGATGATTTCAATCGTGTAGAGCAGAATTACATTTGGGCTACCGGAAGACTTGCGGAGGTTGAAGGTGAGGAGGCATTGTACAGCGATTTACGGGCAAAACTGTTCATGACTGAAGAAGAGGCAAAGGCGAATTATGAGAAGAGTCCTGATTGGTTAAAGAAATTATGTGATGCTTTCGCCGATGGAATAAACTATTATTTAGAGACCCATCCTGAAGTAAAACCAAAACTACTGACTCATTTCGAACCCTGGATGCCGATGTACTTCAGCGAAGGAAGTATTGGAGGAGATATCGAACGGATTTCCACCCAAAAAATAAAGGCTTTTTATGAAAGTGGGATGGAAATTCCCGAAACGAAGGAATTTAAAATGGAGAAAGAAAAGGAATTGGCGGAACCGCAAGGAAGTAATGGTATCGCCATTTCTGGAACGCTGACCGAATCAGGAAAAACGTTGCTGCTAATTAATCCACATACTTCGTTCTATTTTCGAGGAGAAGTGCATGTGGTCAGCGAGGAAGGTTTGAACGCCTACGGAGCGGTCACATGGGGACAATTTTTCGTCTATCAAGGATTTAACGAAAAAACCGGTTGGATGCACACTTCCGGTGATACCGATGTACTTGACGAGTTCAAGGAAACCATCGTGAAGTTAGATGATAAATTGATGTATCAATATGGGGAGGAGCTCCGGCCCGTGGAAGAGTCGGAGATTACTTTGAAGTACAAGGACGGGGATACGTTCAAAGAAAAAGCCTTCCCTGCATACCGCACGCATCATGGCCCGATAACGTATTTGGAAGATGGCCAATGGATAGCCTCTTCCTTGATGTGGGAGCCCGTAAAAGCGCTAGAACAGTCATTTGTAAGAACTAAAAAAGATGGCTATAAGGGTTTCCGTGAGATGATGGATATTCGCACCAATTCTTCCAATAATACGGTTTACGCTGATGCTGAAGGAAACATTGCCTATTTCCATGGAAATTTTGTTCCGATACGCGATGCATCTTTCAACTATTTAGAACCCGTAGATGGTAGCAATCCCAAGACAGATTGGCAGGGATTGCATCCGGTAGATGAGAATATCGGACTTTTAAATCCTGAGAATGGTTGGTTGCAGAATTGCAATTCCACACCCTATACTTCGGCCCTGGAGTTCAGTCCAAAGAAAGAAGATTATCCAAAGTACATGTCCATCGATCGTGAGAATTTCAGAGGAGTACATGCTATCGAACTTTTAAAAGACAAAAAAGATTTCACCTTAGATGGATTGATTGAGTTGGCCCATGACCCCTATTTGCCTGCTTTTGAAGCTTTAATTCCAGGATTGATAAAGGCCTATAATCGTTATGATGATAAAAATCCTAAACTTTTGGAAGCGATTGAGGTTTTGGAAAAATGGGATTATCGTACCTCCAAAGAATCAGTTGCGATGACCTTGGCACATTTTTATGGAACACGATATTATCAAGAAGGAAAATATCCCGGGGGAATGACCCCAATGGAGCGAGTAACTTATTGGGGAAGTGAAAATGGTGAGCAGTTAAAAATCTTTGAAAAAACAATAGACCAATTGACCGCAGATTTCGGAACATGGAATATCCCATGGGGAGAAGTAAACCGCTACCAAAGATTGAACGGAGACATCCGCCAGGCTTTTGATGACAGTAAACCCAGTATTCCTATTGGTTTTGCTTCCGGGCGATGGGGTGCATTAGCTGCCTATGGAGCAAGATACAACAGTGAGAATGCTAAAAAATTATACGGTACACGGGGAAATAGTTTTATAGCTGCTGTTGAATTCGGAGATAAAGTAAAAGCAAAAAGTATTTTGGCGGGAGGTCAAAGCGGTGACCCTGATTCGCCTCATTTTGACGATCAGATTCAAATGTACGCCGACGTCAAATGGAAAGATGTGCCGTATTATAAAGAGGATGTTTTAAAGCGGGCAAAGGAAACCTATCAGCCAGGAGAAAGAAAATAACCGCTACTCTTTGGTAATAATCAACGAAGCCTTAGATCCAGCAGAAAGTAGCCATTTATTTGAATATATCATTTGCCCTTGATCATCGTATACATCGATCTGAGCCGTATTTGGTGAAGAAGAGCCTTCGTTCAAAGCCTCGAAAACCAATTGATTAAAGCCTTTTTCCAAATCAGCATTGACACCTTTAAAGGCGCCAGTCAGTAAAATGTTCGGGTCGGCAACACGCCCATTCACATAAATTTTTACGCGATCACCATCCACATATTCATGGTCACGACAAACAATACCGACGAATTTACCATTGCTCTTAACCTCGCCTAAATTCTGATCGGGAAAATGATCTTTCGAACCTTCCTTGGCGGTTCTTGGCCCTACTTTGGGGTCTATTTTCATTTTATGACCTGCTTGAAGTAGCTTTTTTTCCGGAAGCATTTTAACAGGCTTTCTTCCCATTAACGAATCTTTGAAATTGATTTCCGGATTATCTTTGATGACATCAGGAATGCGAAGGGCCCTACCCTTATCGGTTTTTCCTTTTTCATCTAATTTGTTGGCCGCCTCAATTTTTAGGGGCTTTGAGGGAATATCCTCCTGCGCCCAAATGAAGAGTGGAATCAGAAGCAGAACCAAGAACGTAATCTTAGAATTCATGTTTAAAATAGTCGATTTGTTACGCCAAAAATAACAAATACCCTGCCAGACGGGCTTAAAAGGCTGTTAAATCCCTAAGTTTTCGACGATTGTCTCTGAAATCAATCGATGACCGGTCAAATTTGGATGAATGGGGTCTTTATCATAGCATTTACCTTGATATTCCAATAATACCTCATGAATATCAATTGATACCAGTACAGATGGATGGTTTATGTCTAAGATGATTTTTTTGAATTCTTGTAGTACCTCGTCCTCATAGTGAGGATAGGGATTTTGCCAAGTAAAAGGTTGCTTCAAATCAATCGCAACCGGTACGGTCTTTAATGCTAGAGGAGGAGGAGTAAGTAATACTGCCGAAATGTTTTTTGATTTTAGCTTTTCTAAGAATGATAGCACTCCTGTTTTATAACTATCAAAGAGTTTTTGGGAAGGTTTTCCATAAATACCACAGTTGATGCCATAACAGAAAAGAGCAACGTCTATTTTAGTACTTTCCAAAGTGTTGTCCAGGCGCTCAAAAAGATACGGTCGCGGACCTGGATGGCCCACTTCTGTAAGTCCGGTAATAGTTTCACTGCTCTTGCCCCAGTTGAGGAAGTTCAAATTGAGATTGGGTCTCTTTTCATCCACTGTTTTTTGTAGCATTTCTACATAGCCGTTTTTTCCACCGTATGTCACACTATCGCCAAAGCATCCAATGATCTGGCCCTTTTTGAACGGGAATGAAGTGGTATTTGCACATCCGAGTAGGAGCGTGCCAATAGAACCGACAGATGTTAGTTTCGTAAACTGCCTCCGGTTCATTTCCAATGTGTTCTTAGAAATCTCAGAAAATTACCGTGCATGATATTCTCGATATCTGTTGTAGAATATCCCCTTTCTTTCAGTATATGGGGTACTTGTTGTAAATCGGCTATGGTATCTATATCTGCCGGAGATTGTTCTTTTCCAAAACCTCCATCAAGGTCAGTTCCAATACCTACGTGTAAAGCATTACCCGCTAGTTGGCAAATATGGTCAATATTGTCGGCCATTTGTTGAAGCGAGACGCCCATTGATTGGGGGGTAGACTTGCCCCGCTCCCAATTCGGAACCATCATCCAAGCATCTAGTACCATTCCGATCACCGCTTTTCTTTCCAGAAGCTCTTTTATTTGCTCATCTGAAAATTGACGATTGTGGTCGACCAATTTTCTACAGTTGTTATGACTTGCCCATACGGCGCCCTGATATACATCCATAGCTCCCCAAAAACTTTGGTCGCATAAATGAGTAGCATCCAAAATTATATTCAGGCGCTCTACCTCTTTTAGTAATTCTTTTCCTTTTGTGCCGATACCTCCTACGGAATTCGTGCCATGAGCATAAGTCCCTGGACCATAATGACCGGGCCCTATTGCTCGTAACCCCTGTTCGTAGGAGCGCTCTAGATGTTCAATAGTAATCATGGAATCCGCTCCTTCCAAACTCAAGATATAACCAATGGGTTTCTTTTCAGCAGTACTGTTTTGCCAATTTTCAAGATGTATATTCAAAGTTGCCAGATTGGTGATTTGTGTCAGTTCGCCCGCTTCTTCCATCGCTTTGTACCAAGCCAACTGGCCTTGTGTCTGTGCCCAAGCTTGCTGGGGAGAATTCCAACCTGGCAATGGATTGTCTTTATGAACGTAGCGTGCAATCTGTGTCGCAACACAGAGGCCGATATTACCTTTTCGCATGGCATCAAAAGAAACGGTATTCTTACCCCGATCGGGCTTATCGGTCATCCCTTTTTCACTTTCGCGAATTTCCGTAACGGGCCATCGCAGGTCGCGATTCCACTCCAGGGCGTTCATGGCTAAATCTAAATGGGCGTCGAAAATTAGCATGTCTAAATTGTTATTTTTTGGTTTCTAGCTGCAACTTTCCATTCATTCGTGATTTTTCCATTTTCTACAACTTGCAAAGTCTCATATTTGGCAACCGTTGGGCAAACATGCATAGGTACAGCATAAAAACCTTGTCCTACTTCATAGAGATTACCATCTTTTACCTTCACTACCAAATGCTCTTCACTTTGACTTATTTGTTCACTATCCGGTAGGTTTAAAAATTGCACCCTTGGAAAATTCATTTCAGGGGCAATGGACTTATGACCAATGTCAAAGCAGAGGATATTTTGAGCTGGTTTGCTAATGATCCGTGTAAATAAGATGGCGGCCAGCTGAAAGTTCATGTACGGAAAAAGCTCTGCATAACGTGCATCCCATAATAGCGTAGTGCCGGGTGCAACATCTGCCGTTTTTCTCTGGGCATGTATGGGAAACGAAGGAGAGCCGCCTGCTACAATATTCTCCACTTTAATGCCTTGATTCTTTAACTCATTTCTTAATGCCAGAACAGGTTCAAAGGCAGCATCCACCATTTCCTTTTGCCTGTCAAAAGATGTTTCACGTATATGTCCGTCATAGATGTGAAATCCTTTTGCATGAAGATGTGGATTTTCTGAAATGTGGCGGAATAGTTTTGCACCATTTTCGTCGGGAGCTATTCCTGTGCGATCCATTCCGACATTAATATCCATCCATACAGAAATAATCATTTTTTTTGCCGAAGCAAAAGCCGTTATTTCTGATGACATTTTTAAATCGTCAACCAAGGTTGAAAATTCCGAGTTTGGAAATTTTTTTATTAGTAAGACAAAACGCTCCATATTGGCGCCGACCAAAGGCATTGCCAAGAGAATCTCCTGGCCCCCACAAAGGCCTAATAGTTCTGCCTCGGCAATGGTCGCACACTTGAACTTTTGAATTCCATGTGCCATCTGCATTTTTACAATTTCCGTAGTTTTATGGGTTTTGATATGTGGGCGTAAGTAGTTTACATCGTCAACCAACGAAATCATTTCTTGAATGTTTTTTTCTATCCTATCGGGATAGATTAAAAGCGAAGGTGAAATAAGGTTTGATGTATCATCAACCTCGTACCAATTTGATTTCATAGTTATGCTATTAATGAAGTTCGAACATCGCTTCAATTTCTACCGCGATTCCTCCTGGAAGCATCATACCTACCGCACTACGAACGCCGACCCCATTATCCGGTCCGAATATATCGGCCATTAATTCACTGTAACCATTGATGACCAAAGGTTGATCACCAAAATCGGAGGTGCAATTGACCATGCCCAGTGTTTTTACGAGACGTTTGATACGATTTACATCACCAAAATGTGTTGTGATGGTCGCCAGCATCGTCAGAGCAGTTTGGCGGGCAGCTGCTTTTCCTTCGGCTAAAGAAAGGGTGTCACCGACCCGGCCTACAATTAAAGTACCGTCGGTTCGCATACAACCTTGTCCTGAGACATAAAGGAAATTATCGACTACTAAAACGGGCTTGTACAACCCTGCCGGCGGAGGGGCTGGAGGTAACACTAGTCCTAATGATTTGATTCGTTCTGAAGGTGATTCCATACTATAATTTTTAAATGAAAATATCCAATACCAATACTCCAAGAAGTCCCATGACCCCAACGGTAGTTTCCATGACGGTCCAAGTTTTCAAGGTGTCTTTTACTGATAGGTTAAAATATTCTTTGTACAACCAAAAGCCTCCATCATTGACATGGGACAGCATCAAACTACCCGAACCGATGGCCAATACCATCAGTTCTGGACTCACATCCGTCCCTGACAAAAGGGGTAAGACGATTCCAGCTGCGGTCAGACCGGCAACCGTGGCCGAACCCACACACACTCTAATAGCGGTAGCAATAAGCCATGCCAAAATCAAGGGAGAAATTGTGGAGCCTTTGAGCATATTCCCAATATAATCGCTGACACCACTATCGACCAATACTTCTTTTAAGGCGCCAGCACCTGCAATGATTAAAAGTACCATTGTAATGCCTGCTACGGCACTTGAAACCGAACTCATTATTTCCGTCATTTTTCTTCCGCGCGCCAGTCCTAAAGTATAAATAGCGACTAAGACTGAAAGGAGCATGGCGATGACGGGATTACCGGCAACCATTACAATCTTCTTTATGATATTTCCATCCGGTAGTAGCAAATCTAACAATGCTGCCAATCCTATTAAAATGACAGGGAGTAAGGCCGTGAAAATACTTATCCCTGTTCCGGGCATTTCTTCATCTGTTAGTATTTTCGGATTTAGAAACTCTTTCAAAGGAGTCGCCTCAATATTCTTAATTGTTCTTGAAAACAACGGTCCGGCAACAACGATTGCCGGAATGGCGACGATAATGCCGTATAGCAATGTCTTGCCCATGTCCGCATCGAACATCACAGCTATGCCTGTCGGTGCCGGGTGGGGAGGAAGATAGCCATGTGTCACTGAAAGGGAGGCCAACATGGGAAGGCCGACGTAAATCAAGGGCAACCCCGTAGCAGCCGCTACCGTGAAAATTAAAGGAACCAAAATGACAAATCCCACGGAATAAAACATGGGGATACCTACTATGAATCCGGTAATCACTACGGCCCACTGAATGTTTTTTTTACCGAATTTTTCAACCAATTTGGTCGTAATACGTTGGGCGGCGCCACTATCGGCAACCAGTTTTCCCAGCATGGCGCCAAGGCCTAAAATCATCACTAGACTACCCAAAGTCTTTCCCAAACCAGTTTGAATGGAGTCAACAACTTTTAAAATGTCCATTCCCTCTGCTACGCCTACCAGAAGAGAGACAATGATAAAAGAGATAAAAGCGTTGAGTTTGAACTTTGCTATCAAAAGGAACAATAGAAGTATTCCACCAATAACAATGACAAGAGGCATAGGTCGGTTTTAGAACACTAAATATAGTAATAATCGGTGACCTCGATTATCAAATATCGAACAGAAGTTCTGTTGTATAGTATCTAAAGTATATTTAAAACGTTTCTCCTAAAATTAATTATGTTTTGGATATCGTTAGCTTTGAATAGCAACGAATATATCGACTTCGGCATTGGTAATGTCCTTTGCCTTTTCGCCATAGATTTCGAAATCGGCCGTATATAATCTATCAAGCTCCGTATTCCAGATATCAACCCATATTTGGTAAATTGCCCCTTTGGTGGCATCACCTTTTGATACAAATTTCGCAAAAGTTCCGCCTTGGAAAGATTGGCCTATCATTCCTTCGGGAATGTTCTCCAACGAACTGACTTTGCAACCCAAAATAGTATCATAAGGTTTGGTATGGTCACTTTCGTAGTTGGTGTAAATGGAAAAGATTTCATCACTTACTTTATTGGGTATTTTTGAAGAAATGCCTTCGGTCATAAATTTTTCCCAGAGTGAACCAATGTCCGAGGCTGCTTGGCGGTTTTCGTTTGTTGTTCGTACTGAGATTCCGATGATCTGAAAGGGGTCGAGTTTTACAGTTTGCATGTTCCATGATTTTTAAGATTTGTTACAAAGATAATTGCGTATTGTGTCATATTATGTCAGGGGTAATTTTTTAATTTGAGAGGTTATTTTGTATATAGATGCCCTATAAAAGGGCATCAATTCAAATTTAATATACTACTTTTTTAAATTATAAAATTCTAATAATCAATTATATAAATAATTATAAACATTTACATACGAATGTAAACGTATACAAATGTATAACATACGAATAATATTTTGATGTCGCTTTAGGTTTGCAATGTCGAAACATAAGAACTCGACAAAATAAATTGTTAAACCTGTCTGTGTACTATGGCAGACACTTAAAATTCTTATTATGAATGCACTTAAAAATTCAGTACAATTAATTGGACACTTAGGGCAAGACCCAGAAATCGTGAACTTGGAAAGTGGTAGTAAACTTGCCAAATTTTCTGTAGCTACAAGTGATAGTTACAAAAATGCCAAAGGCGAAAAAGTAGAAGATACCCAATGGCATAATGTCGTCGCTTGGGGAAAAACAGCAGAGATTGTTGAGAACTATCTGGTCAAAGGAAAACAGGTTGCCGTGGAGGGCAAATTGATCCACCGATCATATGAAACAAAAGAAGGTGAAAAACGGTATATCACAGAGATAAAATGTAATGAACTTTTGATGTTGGGGAAGTAATTCTTTCTTGAAAATAAATAATGGAGGCCATATAATGGCCTCCATAAATTTTAAATGAAAAAGTGGATTAACTTTACCCATGCTCGCAACTGAATACAAACAACAACTTTTACCCCTTCTCAAAACCCATTTTGGTTACGATTCGTTCCGACCAAATCAGTTGGAAGTAATTGAAGACGTACTCTCCAAAAAAGACGTCTTGGCCATTATGCCAACAGGTGGTGGGAAGTCCCTTTGCTTTCAATTGCCGGCCTTGGCGATGGAAGGTACCGCTATTGTGATTTCGCCTTTAATTGCATTGATGAAAGATCAGGTCGATGTTCTTCGTGCCAATGGAATCGCAGCAGCATACTACAACAGTTCGCAACCGCAAGAAGTTCAGGCATCCATTTTTCAGCAGCTTATAAATGGAGAATTGAAATTATTCTATGTGGCCCCTGAAAGTATTGCGCAGTTTGATGCGGTTTTTGAGAAGCTTCAAATTAGCTTATTCGCGGTGGATGAGGCACATTGTATTTCTGCTTGGGGACATGATTTTCGTCCAGCTTATAACAAGTTAGGAAGTTTGAAAACCAGATTTCCTGAGGTTCCGGTTATGGCATTGACCGCAACTGCGGATAAGGCCACACAAGATGACATTGTGGAGCAGCTTTCCATTCCGGAAGCATCACGGCACTTAGCATCTTTCAATCGCCCTAATTTGTATCTGGATGTGAGACCCGGTCAAAACCGTATCAAACAGATTTTAAACTTCTTGGAAGCACGTTCTGATGAAAGTGGAATAATCTATTGTTTGAGCAGAAAGAATACGGAAAAGTTAGCTGAAAAACTGCGCAACTCGGGCTATGATGCGGAAGCCTATCACGCTGGAATGGATACTCAAGAACGAACCTCTGTTCAAGAAGATTTCATCAATGACCGAACGCCTATTATTTGTGCTACCATTGCTTTTGGTATGGGAATCGACAAGAGCAATGTGCGCTGGGTCATTCATTATAATTTGCCCAAGAACCTAGAAGGCTATTACCAAGAAATCGGTCGCGCAGGCCGCGATAGTTTGCCTTCACATACATTGCTTTTTTACAGTTATGCCGATGTGGTGCAATTGCGGAAATTTATCGCAGATAGCGAAAATGCAGAAGTTCAGTATGCCAAGTTGGAGCGAATGCAGCAATATGCCGAAGCTTTAAGTTGTCGTCGTATCGCTTTGCTTAATTATTTTGGGGAACACGTTACCCAAGGCTGTGGCAATTGCGATATCTGTAAGGCCCCTCCTAAATATTTTGATGCTACGGTATTGACCCAAAAGATATGTTCGGCCGTAGTCCGGATGAAAGAACAGGAATCTATGGGAATGCTAATTGATGTTTTACGTGGCGCACAAAATGCCCAAGTATTTGAAAAAGGACTTCAGAACATTAAAACATATGGAGCGATAAAAGATGTTTCATGGCAAGATTTGCAACAATATGTCATCCAATTACTGAATCAGGGCGTTCTGGAAATCAATTTTAGGGAAAACAATCGTATCGCTTTGACACCCTTGGCGAAGGAAATTTTGTACGATAAAAAGTCGGTTCAATTGGCGATATTACATCAGGTCGAGAAACACATTGAGAAGAAAACACGCCCCAAAAGCGATAAAAAAGGACTATTTGAAAAGCTTCGGGTCTTGCGCTATCAAATTGCCAAAGAGCAAGGCGTACCGGCTTATGTGGTTTTCGGAGATGCCAGTTTAAAGGATATGGAAGCCAAACAACCAATGACCTTATTCGAATTTGCTGAGATTTCTGGAGTAGGGGAAGCCAAGCTAGAAAAATATGGAGATATCTTCCTAAAAGAAATCGTTGCCCATGTTGAAGCTACAAAACCCAAAATACCCACGCACGAACAAACTTGGATGTTATTCAAGGAAGGACTTTCTCCTTCAGAAATTGCCAAAAAAAGAGAACTCACCGAAAATACCATCTACAGTCATTTGCTAAAAAAACATGCCCAAGGTGAGGAAATTGATCTTCACGAATTAGTAACTATTGAAGAACTTTCCAATATAGAGAAGGCTAAACTAGATTTGCCTAAAGCTGAAGGACTAAAAGCCTATTTCGAGTATTTTGAAGAAAAGGTACCTTATTGGAAGATTAAAATCGGGTTGCACTTGTTGGATTCGTAGAAATTTTTAAGCTCCCCTGCTCAGATGAGGAAGGGAATGAATTCCTGTGTAGCGGAAGAAAGGGGGTGGTTGAAAGCCCAAAATTTCGGGGCATCTCGGAAGATTGCTTTATTTGATTGAGGCTTGCGCTTTCAAACCCTCCGTCCAACAAGTTGGAAACCTCCCCTCGTCTGAGGGGAGGAGCTTTTTTATCTTTACCTCTTATCAATAACGCTAACAGGCTTCCTGCCTAATTTAGACAACTGCAATCGCTGAATTTCTTCTCTAGAACAGATTTCAATAGTCGGACTCACCCGTAGCTTGGAACGAAAATGATCCCTGATTTTAGACAGCAGGCTATCTGAAGCTTTCGGAGCAAATATCTTTATCAGGATCTCGTCCGTTCCAATGTCATTATGGAATATTTCAATTACATGACCTTTGACATCTTGAAAATCGGCCAGTAAATTATTCATTACTGGAGGATATAGAGTCGTGCCCTTGTATTTTATCATTTGCTTTTTGCGACCGATAACAGGACCTAAACGTGTTGTATTTCTTCCACAACTGCATGGTGTAGTATGCGCAACAACAATATCTCCGGTTTTAAATCGTAACAGAGGCATTGCTTCTATGCCCAAAGTGGTGATAACTAATTCGCCTTCTTCTCCTTTGGCAACAGGTTGGTTTTTTTCATCCAAAATTTCGACGATTATCAATTCAGGATGTTGATGCCCCCCTATTTGTTCCGAACACTCTGTAAATGCCGTACTCATTTCGGTGGAAGCATAGGTGGAATATAATTCAATTCCCCACTTAGCTTTTATTTTTTCTGCTAAAATATTCAAGGAAAAATCTTGATTCCTGAGGGATTCTCCAATACAAATGGCCCCTTTGATTCCAGAAGTATTGATGTCGATATCATGTGCCTCCGCGTATTGAATCAATTTCAAAAGGAAGGATGGCACAACGATCAGGTAGGTAGGTTTGAATTTGAGAATACTGTCCCATTGCAGTTCAGGTATGCCTGCACCTACCCGAATAATACCAGCGCCTAATTTACGGACTCCTAAAAAATAGGCCAATCCGGCCATAAAACGACGGTCAATGGTAGTGGTGAGTTGCAGAATATCTTCTTCTTGAATTCCCGCGCAAGCGAAAGAAATCGCTTCGTTATACGCCAAGCGGTCTAAATCTTTGTCGGTCAAACCTACAGTTACGGGTTCTCCCAAGGTGCCAGAAGTAGTCACAAAATCGATGATTTTTGATTTCGGAACACAGAAAAAATCATCATTGTGTTGTTGTAAATCTTCTTTAGTGGTAACGGGAATTTTAACCAGGTCTTCCAAAGATTTTATATCCGTAGGGTTGATTTTATAGTTCCGAAATATACGTCGATAATAAGGTGATTTCTCGCTCACATAATTCATCAACTCTTTCAGCTTTACTTCTTGAAAGGATTTGATTTCTTGGGGTGTTGCCTTCTCTATTTCTGGAATCATTTACCTAATCTTCTTCTCAGTTTCCTAATATGTTTCTCAATGGCCTTTCGGTCTGGCAAAGTAGTGATTTCTTTGGTTTCGGCCTTTAGAAATGCTTGCAAAGCTAGCGTCTCATAGCCCTTTTCCAAATTGTATTTTCCCGCCAAATAGTATACTTCCCAAAAATCAGGATTTAAGGCTATAAATTCTGAAAGAACCTGTTGCCCTACGTGTTTTTCTTCGGAAATGGCAATTTCGATTTCATCGCTAAGAGAACGATACTGCTCGTAATTTTGATAGGTAGCGGTATTTAAAAAGGGGTCTTTGGGGATATTTAATTCCGTTTTAGCCACAGATGCGTATGATTTTTTCCCCTTAGAAAAGACTTCTTTTAAATCATAGGTTACAAATTCTCCCATCTGATAAGGGTTGCTTGAGACCCAAACCAATAAATCTTCGGGTTGAAAAACAATGCCATGATGGGCCAGCATCTGATTTAAGGCTTTTTCATTTCCAAATCCTATTTCCTTTTCATCATGGCCGTCTCTATCCCTAAGAATATCGACTACCTTCTCGGGTGTGACTTTTTTGGTTTCTTCTAGCAATTCTTCCATGCGTTCAAAACGGTACTGTGAGTGGCTCTCTAAAATATGTTGCTGATTCTTTTTGTCATTAGCATAGGCTTCACTTTGAAAATGATTGGAACAGATAAGTTGATTACTCGAATTGGGTACTTCGTATACGCCAAAATTTTGCGGCGATACTTCAATGACTGCTGCTTTTTTATCCTTGGCACTACCCACAAAAATTGATTCTGATACAAAAACTTCTCTTTTTTTGGCGATGGTAATAGCTTCTTGTATTGTAGATGCATATTGTAAAATTTCGCGGGTTACTAAAGAAACGGGAGTTTTGGCCACCAAGGGAAACTGAGATTTTCCCGCGTTGATAGTCACCGTCAAGCCTTGATCGTTCATTCCCGACACCACTCCAATCATTCCGCCCCAGGTGACCGACATGAAATTATGCCCTTCATCAGGTTCAACAAAGGCAATGATTTTGTTTTTGGCAAATTCATCTCCAGCATAGAAATCGAAGTTTCGCCCTATCAATAGTTTTCCTTCTGCTGTATTTTCTCCCCAAGAAGCAAAAGAGGAACATCCGACCAAGGCCAAATCTTGCAATGCATGCCCGATATCATGAGCACCATGAAAATATAATACACGGGGATATTCTTCCGCGATATAATCGTAATTAGGGGACGCATACTGAGAAATGCCGTAAATCTCGGTTTTGTACTGTTCATCAATATGTAGGTATACCTTTCGATTGAACCAAGCTAAAAACTTGCGTAGAATTTTTTGATATCCCTTTGATGGAACCAGGTCATTTATTTTTTTTAGAAAAACAGCTTCTTGTTGGTTAAACAATTCTTGACTTAAAGCGCCTTGGTTCAAGCCTAATTCCATCGGATTGCCACTAACGTACATTTCCCAAAGTCCTTGTTTGTTCTTGGTAATGAAATTGTCACCGATCGTAAACGTGGAATCAGAAATTTTGGTTCGTTGCGGAAGCGTTGTGTCATAATTCGATACATCAGGTCGGTCCTCCAATCCCTTTGAAATGCCACAGGAACTTAGGGCGAATAAAGTTATAAGAATTGGGATTAGGAGTTTAGGCATGTTTTAGATTGCGTTCCGTTCGTTTGATGGCAAGTTCATCTTTATAATCCAACCACTTCTGACCCCAGAACTTTCGCGTAAAATTATCGAAATTCCGCATGATAAGTACATTTGATAGCATGTTTAAAAACCGCATAGGATTTCTAGGCAATGCTCTTAAAGTCATCGAAAAACCACCATCTAAGTATTTGATATAATGCCAATAACCACTCGGCATATATAATGCATCGCCGTGTTTCATGTTTGCCTGAATACCGTTGGCATACTTCAGTGCAGGAAATTTTTCAAAATCGGGATTGTCCATATCAATCGATTCCAGATTGTGAATGGAATAGGGTACCCGATACAAATACTTGGTTTGTTCAGGCGAAAAAAGGGTCACGCTTTTATGACCATCAAAATGAAAGTGCATACTATCAGGCAGGTCAATATCGTAATGCATGAATACCTTTGATTCTCCTCCTCCAAAAAATAATGCAGGCAGTTTTTTGAAAAACTTCAATCCGATATCAGGATATTCAAAATCATCAAGTAGTTCAGGCATCTTTTTTAGGATTTCGTAGAAGAAAATTCTTAGATCGGTGGGCTGGGTCTTTAGTATCTCGATGTAATCGGAAAGTTTCATTTCTTTCTTTGGAGCGTACACACTTTCACTTCCTTTGGCAGGTTCGTTATTGTATAAAGGAACTATTTGGTTGCCAGCCCTTTGTTGTATATATTCCAAAGACCATTTTTTGTAGGCAGGCCAACTTTTGGTGAGGCCCTCTATAAGGACAGGTTTTTGTGGTTTGTAAAACTGTTCAACAAATTCTTGTTTCGAGATATCTTCGACCCGCGTTACGGGTACGGTTGCAAACTGTCCCATTACACAATCACTTTTTCTTTCGTCTTTTTCCGATTGATTTTATCGATTAAATAAGCTCCGCCCAATATTTCGGAACAGGTGACGACACCGCTAATGGTTACCCCTAAAATACCGTGCATGTTCAAACTCTGTCCTGTAAAATAGAGATTGGGAATTTTAGTTCGCGCCGATATGAAGGCTTTCAATGGGTCGTTTACATCTTTAACATATCCGTACATAGACCCTTTATTGCAACCGATATAATCGCGGTAAGATAACGGTGTGGAGGTGTGAATACTTTGAATACATTCTCGTATTTGGGGAAATTTCTTTTCCAATTCTTTAAGGAAAACGTCAGCTTTATCAGCCTTGAATTGCTCATAGGTTTGTCCACGCTCGTTTTTATTCGCTACCGTGTTGAAAGTATTTTTCCATTGTGCTACCTCCTCATAACGCATGTAGGTAATAGCGGTCAATTGGTCGCCCCATTCTCCTTGGTTTTTGCGAACGCCCATAGAAAGCATATAGGTTTCCGGCCAGCTTTCCTCCGTATATTGATGAGCTTTCCAAACCTTGTTGAAATCCTTAAAATGATAATAGTTTTTGTTGAGATATTTGAACGTTTTGGGTTTTAAAACAATATGGATACTGAATGCCGAAATCGTATTTTCAAGTTGCTGAATTCGCCTATGGTACGATTTTCTAAAATGCTCTTCGCCTATCATTTTCAGGGTATTCTTTGGCTCAATATTAGAAATAAATACATCTCCAGAAATCACATCACCCTGTTTCGTTGTTACCGAAACAATTTGTTTCTCGACACATTGAATATCAACCACTTCTTGGTGTTTAAAAGCATCGCCGCCATGTTCTTTTAATCTACGAATCAATAGTTTGGTGATTTGGCTACCCCCATCGGCGCAACGATAGGCACTTTCGATATATGAATTGCAGGATAGTGCATGCACATAAATTGGAGTTTTATCGGGTTCACCGGCGTAGAGCAAGTTTGAACCTGCTAAAACAGCCCGCAACTTTTCATTTTCGGTAATAGAATCGATATAGTCTTTGGCGGATTGCTGAAAGATATCCGCATCGTTTCCATAAGGCTTGCCTTCCTCTAAATTGTACAGGGGGAATTTATGGCAGATTTCTTGAAGCTTGGTACAGTAGGTTTTGATAGCTTCTTCTTCCTCCGGAAAACGCTTGACCAATTCTTTAGTGAAATTAAAATATCCTTGAGCATGAGGATATTCCATATCATCATTATCGAATGTGATGATATCGAAACCGTCTTTGTTCAGTTGCTTGAATTCCAACCCATCCAAAATTTCGAGATAGTCGAAATAGCGGTAGAGGTTTTGGCCCTCCGATAATCCACCTATGTAGTGAACACCGGTATCGAAGATGGTACGTTCACGAACAAAAGTCTGTAAATTTCCACCAAATTGATTGTTTTTTTCAAGTACACATACGCTTCGACCTTCACGCGCAAGGATATTGGCAGAGACCAAACCGCCCATCCCGCTACCAATAATCACTACGTCATAGTGCTTCTTCATTATTTGCTGAATTCTTTTCTTGTTATGATCAATGGAATTCCTATTAAAATCAAGGCTACCAAATTAATGAGAACTACATTGTGAACTGCGCCATAGTATATGGAGATACTAGAATCAATTACGAACCAAGACAACATGGCAAGACACATGGCTTTGTATGCCCATGGCTCTCTCCTTTTAAATGAATTCTCTGAAATCATAACCATCAGAATATGGAAACCTACAATGGTTCCGCCAATGATTCCAAAAAGCCAGTTTTTGAGTTTCATAACTTCGGGTTCAAATTCGTTCCCTTTAAAAAATACGTTTTGCGTGTATTCATTGTGGATTTCGAATACTAAAGAATTCCCAGCAAAGGCGACCAAGAGTCCTACTATGATGGTCATCACATTTGCATAGGTCAACCACTTTTGCCAAAACTCGAACTTTTTGTCATTCATCTTGTCTTGTTTTTTAAAAAAACAACATCTTCCGTTTCCTTATGTACTTCAAAACCAAATTCATTAGTGGCAAGCTCGCCATACATTTTTGCCGACTTTAGGAGTATCAAGATAGCAATTTCATCTATTTTTTCTTGAGAGATATGATTTAAGGGAAAGGAATCAGAATCAAGAATCAGTACATTCGCCTTTTGTTCGACTGTTTCCGTGGACGTATCAAAAACCTTTATTTTACTGTATTGATGGGTGAGGTAATTGTTTTTTAAGATAGCTCTTGCCTCCTCATTTTTCAAATAGCAATAGATTTTTCTGTCAATGGAATCTAATGCCATTAATAAATCTAATTGACCCAAATGGTTGGAAAGATGAATGATGCTGTCTTTTTCTCCCACATAAGACAAAATAACATTGTACGTTTTTTGATATGTTTTTAAATCTTCCTTTACTATTCGATATATAGTGTTTCCCTTATACCTGTAATTCTCTAATAAAAGTTGATGCCAATAGGTTTCACTTTCGATTTCATTTCGAAATGTTCTAAAGGCCGATCTAAAGTATTGACCAAAAAGCTTTGGACGTTGACTGTAAGTTGCTCCAAAAGTAGTATCATCAGCTTTGATTCTTGGCAGGATTTTCAACGTAAAACTTCCATCACGAATAATAAAACTTCCCTTGGGAGATACCTCCGAACCGCCATGGATCATAACCGGCAATATATCCAAACCCAGTTTTTCGGAGAGATAAAAAGCTCCCTTATGAAATCGATGTATTTTATTAGTTGTAGATCGAGCCCCTTCAGGAAAAGCTACAATAGAAAAACCTTGGGCAACTTTTTGTTGGAGAAATTCTTCTCCGTTTTCGATACCGCCAGAAACGGGATAGGCTCCATGAAGTTTGGCCGCGCTGCCTACTGTTGGTGAATTATAGACATGGTCTTTGACTAAATAAATCAATTTGGGGTGTAACATACCCATGGCCAAAATGTCCAAAAATGAAGAGTGATTGGCTACTAATAGGGCTGGCTTTTCAAAAGTCTCATTGTGCTCATTGATTACCTTTTTGGTCAAAAAAGGGTTGGTATACAGTACTGATTTCATAAACTTGGAAACTACTTGATGAAGTCCCATTTGTTTTTTTAGATGTGCCTTGGGATTGATTTTCATAACAACCCAAGAATAGACGGAGAGCACTAATCCACCCAAATCAAAATAAGCAAACGACAAAAGGGAATGAATCAAGACCCTTGGTTTAATTCGTCTTTTGGAAGTGCTTCCGATAAACAGGTGAAATAATAATGGTTGAATTGTAAAGGACACCAAGGCCGCTGATAAAATACCAATAACACAAACTATAGAAACGGAATATAAAGCAGGATGCTTAGCGAACACCAATACTCCAATTCCTAAAAGTGTGGTTAAAACAGAGAGTATTATCGAGGTTTTATGTGTAGAAAGGGTTTTCTCCCCTGTGCGATATTGAGTGAGCAATCCGTTCGTGATAAAAATGCTGTAATCTACACCTAGACCAAATATAAAACTCGATATGATGATGTTGAAAATATTGAATTCGATTTTAAAAAGTGCCAGAAGCCCTATGGTCAAAAACCAACTTAGAAATAAGGGTATAGCTGTTATTAATGTTAATGAAAGACTTCGGTAAAAGAATGCCAGTAGCAATATTACGGCGATTAAGGAATACCAAATAAGGCGATTGAAATCATTTTTAAGATTACCTAAAAAAGTCTCATTGACTTGCTTTCTGTCTATAAGAAGCGTTTGAGGTACGTTCGAAAAAGTTCTACTTAATTTACTTGCCTTATTGTCATCTACTTTTACTAGTGATGTTATGGTAGTGCTGGTGGAATCTGAAACAATAAAATCATTAATTGAAAGGGCAGAAAAACTATTCAAGTCTGAAATTTGTAACGTCTTGAAATCAGTTTCTAGAAGTTCGTAAAAATTTGAAAAAGTATTTTCCTTGAAACCCAATTCAATACCACTTTCGATGAGGTTTTGTTTGGTGTTTTCGATTTTGGTTTTATCCCAAAAGTTGTTCCATGCAGTTATTTTTTCTTGCTGTTTTTTGTTGGAACGCACCAATGCACCAATAGAACTGTAGCTAACGATTTCATTGTTGGACTTCATTTCTTTCAGCTTTTCAAAAAGCGCATCGTTTTGCTGTAAAACGGTCTCAATATTATTTCCATAGGTTGAAACGTAAATGGATTTTGAACCGATATCGGTCAGGGTTTCCAATCGCTCACGGGCTTGAATCAATACTTCTGACTCATAATTCAACTTGGCTATGTCCTGATTGAAAACTATGTTTTGATATGTAAAAACACTGGTGACAAGAAGAATAGCCAGTAGCCCGATCGCCCATCCGTTTTGATGTAATTTATATTCAGCAAGGCGGTCCAGAATGGTCGCTTTTTTGATAGTATCACTTTTGAGTCGATATACTTGAGGAATGAATAGTAGCGCGAAAACGGATGCTCCCAATACACTGGTGGCCGCAAAAATACCCAAATCTTGAAGTGCTTGTGACTTCAAAAATAGCAGGCACAAAAAAGCGGATGCGGTAGTCAGACTGCTCATCAAGATGGATGGCGCTATATCTTGGAACAGACTTTTAAGGGACTTTCCATTTCTAATATGGGTGAGAATATGTAGCGAATAATCCAAAGTGACGCCTAGTAAAACCGAACCTATACCCAAAGAGATAGCTGATATTTTTTCACGTAACAAAACCAATAAGGCAATAGACAATAGTCCACCGAATAGTGTGGGTAAGAGTAAGATAATCGGTAGGCTCAATTTCCTATAGAAAAGTATCAAAACAACAAAGAGTACGGCCAAGGCTATACTTGCCGTGAACTGCACATCTTTTTTAATCTGTTTAGCATTGGAGACTGCAACCAAGGCCGCACCAAAATAGTCCGCTGACACTTTTTTGCCATAGGTTTCCTTCAATTCGTTTTGAAGCTCATAGAGTCTATTTACAAAGGGCGTATTCTTATCGGTTTCACCAGATGCAAAAGTTGGTGTAATGAATAACAGTATATTTTCCTCTTTTTGGTCAACCAGAAATCCGTTCTTTAATTTGAAATCATCACCGATACCCAATTGTTGCAACTTTTTTAGGGCAATAAAGGAGAGTCCCAAGGGATCCTTACGAATTGTTTTTGAAGCAATAATACCTGATGGAGAAAGCAGGGTACGGTAGTTTTGCGATGTAATTGTGGAAATACTATCCTTCGATAATTTATTTTGGATGGTTTCGTAATCTTTCACTTCTAAGAAAAGAGGTAGATTTTCATAAACCAAATTCAAGGTGTTGGGCAGGTCTTCGTCATTCAATTTACCTTGAATTCTTTTGATGTACGCTCCGCTGGTTCTTTGAATGCTGTCTAAAAAATCGGTAGCATATTGGGTGAGTTCTTCCGAAGAAGTCTCCGGATTACGATGTATGTTCACGATGACCTTATCGGTAAATGCAATCGATTTTAGAATTTCCTGGGTTTTCTTTGTTTTTTCGTTCTCGGGAATCAGTGAACTGATGTCATCGTCGAATTCTATCTTTAAGAAAATTGTAGCGAGTAATGATACCACCGCTAACAACAGTAACAGGCCCATCCATTTTTTATGGGAAATCAGTTCATATGCTTTGTAAAAAAAATTACCCATTACCGATGACTATTTTTTTTCTATCGAAGAGCGTCAAAATAAGATATCCTAACAGGCCAAAAACCGTTGCCGCTATGACTGACAAAGTTAAACTGCCGATAATATAGGTTTTCAAATGGGTAATGAATTCAAAATTAGTCACGATGCTGTCATAGGTATAGATCAACTCTTCCCCTGTAATGAATGAACCGGTTCTAAGGCTGGCATAGAGGACAAAAGGAATAAAAGGAGCCAAACTAATATTGGAAAACGCAAATGCGATAATCTTGTTCAGCTTAAAAAGTACAGCAAGAAACAACACGATAATGGTGTGAAAACCCCAAAGAGGAGACAGCCCTATAAATACCCCTAATGCTATTGAAAATGCTTTCTTTCTGGAGGAATCACTACTATGCAAAAGGTCTTCCTTAAGAAACCTTCTAAAACCTTTTTTGCGAAGACGTCGATATAAATCCCTTGGCTTTATCCAAAAAATCGCTACTAGAACGAACCAAGTGTTCAGAACGCTGATACGGGCAAAATCGGGAACTTTTCTGAAATGTGAAACACGTTCGGTATCGTCATATGAGATTTGGATGGGGATGTTCTTGACCAAGGTGCCGTTCCAAGCTGCTTTCACGATGACCTCTATTTCAAATTCAAATTTCGGTGTATACAAGTTCAGCTTTTCAATTTCTTTTAGCGGATACATGCGGTAACCACTTTGGGTATCTTTCAACCAAGTTCCGGTTTCGAACCAAAACCAAAAGTTGGAGAATTTATTGCCGAAACTGCTGGAGCCTGGCACATCCGATTGCTCCATATTCCGCGCTCCGATGTAAAGCACGTTATTGGTTTCTTCATTCTGTAGTGCCTTTAAAAAAACCGGAATATCTTCAGGAAAATGCTGCCCGTCTGAATCAATGCTGATCGCATATTCATAACCCAATTCTATTGCCTTTTCAAACCCAATTTTCAGGGCATTTCCTTTGCCTTTATTTTTTGGTAAATGCACTTGGTTTATTTGGTAAAAATCTTTTAGAATTTCAGAAGTAGTATCTGTAGAACCGTCGTTAATGACGATGATGTTTTGAGTTTGTTCTAAAACGCCGTTCAATACTTTACCTAGTGTCTTGTGGTTATTATAGGTAGGCACAAGCACACAGCATTTTAGCTGCCTCATGATTTCATGAATATATGGGGTGGTCGGCACTAGCATTTTTGTTCACGGCCCAATAGTGAAAATGGGCGCTTTGTGCCGTAAAGATACGGATTACACTACCTAAAACAATTGCTTCTCGGTAGCGCTGAAATGGGCTGACTGCCTAACATAGCCTTCAATCAATTCTTTGACTTCTTGATTTTTTACCTTAGTGTAATGGTCAATCAGAAATTTTTTGTCCTCTTCGATATTGTCTTTGTATTTCAGGGCTTTTGGTGAATTTTCCTGAACCCCCATACGAATACATCTGATTTCAATGTTTTTAGGCTCAGCTGTTATGGCATGTTCCAAGAGTGCAACGCCTTCTTTGAAATAGGCCTTTTTATCCTTTATGGGCTTTGTGAATTTTGCTTTTATGGTCAATAGTGCACCTTTGTAGGCTACGAGTGTTGCCTCTCCTTTGGTTGAAATATCAGCTAAAGACTTTGATAGCGCCTCCGCTGTATGCATGTCGATTGTGGCAGTCGGATACTCCAACCTTAAAACTCTCATCTCCTGGGAAGTTCCAAATATGGGTAAAACAAATAGAAGAAAGAGCAATTGACGCATTATTGAATTATTTTAAACGTAGCACTCAATTTTAATGCCACAGTATCATCATAAGAAGTTACATTTTTCACTTTTACGAGATCCTCTGTCTCGGTGATGTTCAATATCAAATCTATTGTTTCATTCACTTCGGGATTGATAATTGCCATGAATTTGACGTTCGAGACCATTGTCAAGAACAAATTTTTATTCAAAGTCTGTTCCGTAAGTTCTTTGATCATTTGAATCATACAAACTCCAGGCATTACCGGACTGTCGGGGAAATGTCCTTTAAAAACCTCGTGTGCTGCATTCAACTTCACGGTAGCCTTAATTTCTTGCTCGTTTTGTGTTATATTCTGAACTGTATATAATCCTTTTATTAACATAGCTAAATGGACTTAAGGCGTATAGAAAGCCTGAGGTTTTCGTGATTGATTTGAATAGCTTTCGCAAGGTCATCATTTATTTCTGAAAATAGAAATTCGACTTGGGGCCTCTCGTTTTTGACTTTGATTATCTTATAGGGTTGGTCTTCGTCCATTGAATAGAAATAATTTTTTCCTTCAATATCAGTTTGATATACTGTATTTCCATCTAATAAAAAAGCTTTTTCAATGACTGAATTTTCTTTTACCAAAACCCTAAAATCGTTTTTCAAAATGTTGACTAGGATTTTCTTGTCCAGTTCTTTCAAAATGTGATTTACTTTGAAATCATTATCCTTGAACGTAAAGTCGAAAATTTTGTTACCCAATTCAGTGGTAAAGGCAATACGATGCTGATTTTTACCTAGTTTTTTGACTATGAATAATCCTCCAAAAGATTTACCGAAGGCTGCTATGTTTGCCTTGTATACATAGTCTTTGTCACTATCAGAAAAATATGGGTTGGTAATAGTTCTGGTGGTCAAGTCTATTGCTGTATATCCGTTTTTCTTAGGATAGGATGCGCAACTAACGCACAATACAAGCACTAGACTAATGAGCAAAAATCGCATCTGACAAAGGTTGATTGGTACTACGATTACTGAAAATAATATGGGTGTAGTCGTCAGAGGGTTCGATCATTTTCACTTCTTCCACTTCACCTTTGCCGTTGAAGGTAAGTTGAAATGATTTGATAAATTCAGAAAATTGTGGGTCAGTTGGGTTAAAATGCACTTCGCTTTTTCCGTCTTTTTGGTAATAGGTAACCTTGAACTCATCAGCGTCGAACAAATCACCTTTAATACTCGCAGTAATGAGTTGGTTCAATTGTTTGAAGATTTTGTTGGAGGCCATATCCATAGCACTTTTGCTGCCATCGTCGTTGATGTAAAGTGTTTCGTTTTTGAAAATTATGGAATAGGCAAAAGGCTCCGTATACGCCCATTTTACCCTATCCGGAGATTTAAAAGCTAACTTTCCGGTAGACGCTATATCATTCGATAAAAAATCAAGGTGCTTATACTGCACGAAATCGCTTGTAATGGTTTCCGTATTTGCTGAAAGTATCTTTACTTTGTTCTTTAAAGCAGCTGCTTCCGTCTGACCCATTTTTTTCTGCGCAACTAAGTTACCAATTCCTAAGATTAGTAAAACAGACACTAAACAGATTCCTGCCTTCGTGGGGTTTAAAATTAATTGGCTCTTGCTACGCATAGGCATTCAACTCCAGAAGTTTGTCGACCGTGACAGACTCCATATTCTTATCCTCCAAAAATAGCAATAACCGTTCCAATACATTGACGGTTTTTTGACTAGTATCATGAAGCAAGACCATATCGCCTTTAGAAATTTTGGAAGTTATTCTATTCAAAACTTTATTTTCGACTCTCGCAGTTGTATCCAAAGAACGCACGTTCCACCCGATACTGGTCAAATTTAATTGTTTCACGGCTTTCTCAATCATGGGGTTGGTTACGCCGAAGGCAGGCCGATAAAGACTCATACTCTGACCGGTCAAATCTTTGACCAAGTCGATTGTCCGTTTTAACTCAGCAACTACTTTTTGGGTCCCAAAGAAGCCAAATAATTTGGAATGAGAGTACGTATGATTGCCAACTGTATGCCCTTCGGAAAGTATGCGTTTAAAGAGTTCTGGATGTTTTTCAATATGCTGCCCTATGCAGAAAAAAGTAGCTTTGAACTCATGTTTTTTTAGTAAGTCCAACACTTTTGGAGTGAACTCGGGATGGGGCCCATCATCAAAGGTCAATGCGATTTGGTTCTTCAAAATATTCATATTGGAATGAAGAGAAGTCAAATGATAATTCCATTGAATAAAAAAAGAGCCAAAAACGGTAAATAACAAAAAAAGCAAAAAGAGAAGCATAAATGGCCAACTAGCTAGGCCGTAAGACGCGTCTAAAAAAAGTAGCACCGCAAAAAGCACCAGTACCAAAATACTTACGGACCTACGTCTTAACATTTTTTGAGCAGCACAAGGCTGTGGTTTTGTCCACGATATTGGTTATAGATTAAAACGGTTTTCGGTGGTTTTTCTAACGAATTAAGCTTCACAATATCAGGAACAGTTTGCGTTTTAATGATTTTAGAAGATAACCAAAAGGCGAATCCGGTTGCGGTATCGTATTCTCCCGAAAGATGTTTAAAATATGCTTGGGGAGTATACTTGAAAATCCCTTGGTTCAAAGAATCGTAATAGCCGTCAAAATTAGAATCTCCATTATTCCCCATAACAACCAAATCGATAGCTTCTAATTCAGTATCGCTATGATCTAAAAAGGACTGAACCTGACTTGAAAGATTTTCTAAAGAAAGACTATTATAAATTTCCACACCTTTAAGTTCGGCATAGGTCGATGCCTGTTTTTCATTGGAAAGGACAAAAAAATGCGATCCTTCCGCCATTATGGATCCTTCCGTATTTGAAGATAACAAGGTCTTTTGGGTTACAGGTTCGTTCTTGAAATGCCCAATTAATTGATGCGATTGTACATGATGGTCTACCAACTCATCTACGCCACCAACCAAAATGTTATTCGCTTCGCTATTTTCAATCTGCAGTTGCGCATCTAACAAACTTGATTCGAAGGATACTGCTGAATTTACATAGGTGAAGTTGTAGCCTTTGCAACCAAGGCCCAAGGCAATTTGTCCCGCCACGGTATTGTGTGAGGATTGTATAAAACGAGTAGGAGTTAAAAATTGTTCGTCATTGTTTATGATATCGCTTACGAATTTCGCTGAATCGTCCAAACAACCCAAACCAGTACCTACGATAATAGCATCTACGTTCTCTAAACCTGCTTCTTTTAGGGCAGTTTGAGAACTGACGGTACTCATTTTTATTCCTTTGGCCATTCGTCGGGCGGCTGCGGGTGGAATATATGCTTTATAGTCTGGATCAACGACTTTGAGCTCCGTTGCTTCGTACGGTACAATTTCATCCAAAAACGTGGAATTATCATAGGTTTTCTGAGCGGAAACTGAACCAACACTATTGATGTAGACCGATTTTTTCACGCTTCTTTGGATAGTATTAGTGTAGAACAATTTCCTCCAAAACCGAATGAATTAGAGAGCACATGTTCCAGTACTTTTTCTTTGGATTCCGTTTCTGGAAGCAAATTGAATTCGCTCATAGGTGTTTTGAAGTTCAGGTTCGGATAGATACGATTGTTCTGAAGTGCTAAAACGGAGTATACTGCTTCGACACCACCTGCTACCGCTAAAGTGTGTCCAGTGTATGCTTTAGTAGAGCTGAATTGGGGCACTTTTCCTTCCCCAAAAATGCGTATCATCGCGCGACCCTCCGAAAGGTCATTGTTAGGTGTGGCGGTGCCATGGGCATTGACGTAATCAATATGCTCGGGTTTTAATCCCGCGACTTTTAATGCTTTCTCCATGGCCATTACTGCACCATCGCCATTGTCTGAAGAGGCCGTCTGGTGAAAAGCATCGTTGGCATTGCCGTATCCTGATACATAGGCCAAAACGGCTCTGTTTTCCTTTTCAACGATTTTGTCAGATTCCAAAACCAAAAAGGCACCTGCTTCCCCTAGATTTAGTCCTTTTCGGTTATCGTCAAAAGGTGTATTGTAAGTGTCGGAAAGAATCATCAAGGTCTTGAACCCATTGATGGTGAATTTTGAAAGCGCATCGGTACCGCCAACAATGGCACGATCCAATCGACCCGATTTTATCATTCGGGCACCAAGCAAAATGGCATTGGCCGCTGAAGAACATGCCGTACTAATGGTAGTCATGAAACTTCCCTCTAAACCAAGGTAATTTGCAATTTTTTGTGTTGAATCTCCGGCATGTAGCCCGTCAATATGATGATGATGTTCTTTGTTTTTGAAATACTCAAAGAAATACTGTTCCGACTTGTCCATTCCACCAACGGTAGTGCTTGAAATGAGTCCCGTTTTATAATCGTTGATGTCGGTAATGCCAGCTTGGCGAATGGCTTCTTGGGCGGCAATTATGCCCAGCATAGGTGAACGGGAGTAGGTGTTGGCTTCTAGCCCTAGTCTTTGTTCCAATTCTGAATTCGTAGCCTTGACTTCCCCAACCATAATTTCATCTTTATGGATGGTTTCGATTTGGGTAATTTTATCAATACCCATTTTTTCACCGATAAGTGACTCATAATTTTCCTGCACATTGTTGCCAATGGCCGAAATTATACCCATACCTGTGATTGCTACTCCTTTGCTCATTTGTAAGTTAGGACTGATTTGCCTCCTGATTTAAAAATACGAAACCCAGATGTATTAAAAGGAAACTATTAGGGAAGGATTGGATAAAAAATAAATTAGGACCTACCGACTCCTATGCTCACTAATATAACCAGCCATAGTATCGATTGACTCAAAAATCTTTCTACCCTCTTTGGGGTCTGCAAGTTTGATACCGTAGTCTTTGTCGAGCATAACGATCAATTCCAGGGCATCGATGGAATCAAGGCCTAAACCTTCGCCAAACAATGGGTCAGTATCGGCAATTTCGTCAATAGCGATATCTTCAAGATTTAATTGCTCTATTATCTTCTCTTTTAATTCTTGTTTCAACTCACTCATATGGTTTGGTATAATCGTGTTAATTCTTCGGTTGTATGTGCAAAAGTACCTTTATTGGCAACAACGTACAAAAATGCATCATATTTTCCATTATCGAAATTTACCCATCCACATAAAACCTTTTTGGCGTTTCCTTCCTTTAATAAACTATTTGTATAGTCTTTCATAAAAGAAGGGTTGAACTTATCAAAAACCAAGAATGCATTTTCTGAATGGAGACCATGTTTAATACTGATTTCACCCAAACAAATATTTGGGAGTGTATATACGAATACCGATGGACTGGGATAAAAGTTAGTACTATCCGAAATGGACTGTTGATGTTTGCGGTCAGTGTCAAGACTTGAGGCTTTGTTCGAAAGTACTAGAGCCACATCTTTTTCCGTATCTTCTTTAAGGAGCACATCGGCTATCATAAATGCCAATTTACTCAGATTATCCATCTTAAAGAATTTTGAATAATCGATATGTAATGCTTCGTAGGCGGATTTTATAAAGATGGAAAAATCGGTTTCATCAGTTTCAAAAATGGCTTTCCCGTTCATTGAAACTCGATGATTTCGAATGTGGCAAAACGATTCTATTTGAAATGATTTATCCAAGTTATTTTATTTCTTCTTACAGACGAACATGGTATGGAAGTCACCCACTTTTTTGTCCGCTTCCAACCTCAAACCGGCCGCATCGACTAATTGTTTGAATTCTTCTGATTTGTACATTTTGCTGTTACCGTTCGCCAAGGCCGTAAAGTAAAGTGAGGTAGCTTCTAAGGTCAATTTAGCACTGCCATATTGTTGACGGTCCGTAAAAGTTTCGATGATGATCAATTCGGTATCAGAATCCATAGCGCTAACGGCAACCTTCAATGTTTTTAGGATTTCTTCCTTGGAAAAACAATCTAAAAACTGACTCATCCAAATAGTATCTGCTCCTTTTGGAATACTTGGATTATCGGATAACCAATCGATTTCTTGCCCAGAAATACGGTCTTCGAATCCGTTTTTTTCTGCGTGTGCCAAAGCTTTGTTCAATTGGCCCGGTAAATCGAAGATCTTAACATTGATGTCGGCATCATGCTTACAGCACATAATAGCGAATTTTCCTGTGTTACCTCCAATATCGAAAAGTAGTTTGGGTTGCTTTTCAAAAACCGTATGCAGAGCTTCTCCGAATATTTCATCGGAATAATAATGATCGAAGGCGAACCAAGATTTCTGTTCCTTTGACGTCAATTTGGAAAGCCCCTCATAAATAGTGGGCCAATCACCCAATTCTTTTAGACCAGAGGGTTTTTCGGTTTCTATGGCTTCCTGAAGGTGATACAGTCCTTTATAACAGATATCCTGAGTGAAATTGATGTTGGCCGAAGTCATTTGGTTGTAGTTTAAAAAATAACCGATTTTGGTCAACTCGTACCTTCCGTTCTCATCTTTTTCAACGATGTCGGAAGATTCGGCGATTTCCAACAAAACACTCAAACCATATTCGCCGATGCTCAGTTTATTGTCGATTTCGTCAATCGTCACACCTCCTTTTGTACCGTTGTCAAAAATAAAGTCCAAGATGCCCAAATTTCTCAATGAAACGGTAGCTTGAAAAACAAAAGGGGCAAAAGCGATTTTCTGGGCCTCTTGCAGGGCATCAAATGCCTTCATGGTTTTTTTCGACATTGCTAATTCCTTGAATTATGGTAATTTTCAATCTGCGAATTTAAGAAGTATAGGGCTTTATTTAGGCTTAAACGGTAACTTTTTGAAAAATCGCAGCCGTATTACAGCCCCCAAAACCTGAAGCCGTTTTTAAGAAAGTCTTGATTTCTTTGTTAGTAGTGCGCTCAATAATATTCAAGGGTTGGGATACCCCCAGTTCTTTAAAACCTTTTGAGGCGAATAGTATGTTTCGATTTAGAGAGTGCATTCCAATAATGGTTTCCAAAAGGCCCGAGGCGCCCAAAGTATGACCAAAATACCCTTTCAAACTATTCAATGGAGTTTCTTGAAGTCCTGATCTGTTGAAAGCTATTGCTTCCATTTCATCATTGAACATGGTTGCCGTGCCATGGGCAGAAATGTAATCAATACTTGCAGGATTTAATTTCGCGTGACTCATGGCACGTTCTATGCTCCTGAACAGGCCTTCGCCGGTTCTAGAAGGCCCTGAAATATGATTGGCATCATTACAAGAAGCTTCCCCTAAGACGGCAACTGATTCTCCGACAAGTTTGTCGTCGTCTTTCGTAACTAAAACACTTGCTGCGACTTCGCCGATATTGATTCCCGAACGCGTTTTGCAATAAGGCCTGCAAGGTTCTTCACTTAGGGCTTGAAAAGCATTGAATCCTGATAGGATGAATTGTGTCACTAAATCACCTCCCACTACAAAAACATGGTCAAACCGACCTTGGTTGATATACCTTTTCGCGACAGCTAACGCAAGTACTCCTGATACACAAGCATTGGAAAGCACTATTGCCTCGTTCTTAAAGCTAAAAAAGGTTCTGATCATTTCACCAAGCACGCTCAAATAAGCTCGGTCTTCTGAAAACGGGTTGTTTGTTTCCAGCACATCGATATTACCTTTTGTCGTGGAAATTAGTAACCCAACTCGCGATGTTAATTCCAGATTCGATTTGGTGATGATATTCGCCAAGGAAACCAATAACATCTTTTCTAACCGTGTGTGTTTTTCTTTGGGATTTAATTCTGAATACTTTTGTTCTAGATTTTCTTGACGTATCCGTGAAGAAAAAAAAGGTTGGGGTAGTACGGATGTGTCTTCGGTCAAGTGCAATCCTGTTGCCTCTTTCGCAATAGCATCAATGGCGGAAGAACTCTGAAAACCATAGGCGGAAACAATGTTGTTATGTGAAAGGTAGACCTTATCCATTCAACAGACCAACTTTGATTTTCCAATCTTTGAAAAACTTAGGAAGTTCTAAGGATAACTCCCCGAAAAGTTCAACGAAAACCTGAACCGTTTCTCCTGTACAGACTACCTTGCCTTCAGGATTCAAAATTTCGTATTTGAATACCATTTTGGCCGCAGCGGAATCCACGTAAGTCGTTTTAATCTTTGCCACATCGCCATAGCGTAACGGCAGTTTGTGTTCACATGAAGATTTCACAATGGGAGTGCTGAAATTATGTTTTTTTTGATCAAGGTAAGAAATGCCGTGATGGCGGCCGAAAGCTTCACGACCATCCTCAAAATATTGAATATAGTTGCCGTGCCAGACAATGCCGAGCGGGTCGCATTCGGTAAACCGTACGCGAACATCACTTGTATAACTGATTTCCTTTTTCATTTAAACAGCATTTTTACGGTTGTAGTAAACTATGGCTATTACCGTTGTAACTACAAAAAACAAAAGTAACAATGATATTTCAGGAACTAGTTCGCTTAGGCCAACATTTCTAAGGAAAACATCGTAAAACGCCTCTAATCCCCAATTCATTGGTGACATTTTCGAGAGTGCCTGCATAAACTTAGGCATGGCAAAAACGGGTACCCAAACGCCCCCGATAGCGGCTAAAATAACTACAAAAGTCGCTCCGAAAGGAGCAGATTGCTCTTGACTTTTGGCGATGGTACCCAATAATAATCCAAGACCTACCGCTGCTAGACCGGCAAAAAAAGCAACCACGAATAATAAGGGTAATCTCCCGGATACATCAAGTTTAGGTAACCCTAAAAAAGGAAACAAATAAATGCCGACCAATAACATCAATGCAAACTGAATTAAGGAAACGGAAAGGAAGACGATGGCTTTTCCGCCTAAAACAGTACCGTAAGAAACCGGATGTGTTCGCAAGCGGACGAAAGTCCCTTGATTTTTCTCATTCACCATATTAATTGAAAGTGGAAGAATAATAAAAAAGATGGCAAAAAGCGTCCAAGCGGGAATATTATGCTGCGTAGAATTCGGAATCAAAGCCTTTTTACCGGCATTAGGAATGATTTCCTTAAAAGTGATGAACGACTCGGTATCGAAAATTTGTTCTGTCGGATCGTCCGAAATCTGTTCTTGAAAAGCTTTGTAAATGGCCTGTGTCTCTATTTTCGATACCATTTGGTCAATACCACTTTTGATAGAGTTCCTGAAGGAAAACTGGGTTGCAGGGTCAAAATAGAGTTTAACTTCCTTAGTTTGAAGTATGGTGGTTTTATGAGGGAGGGAATCCTCAATTGCGCCGAATTGAGCTAGAATACCATCCACGTTTTCAGAAACTTTTTGATTCAGGTCTTTCGATAGGTTCTCAGGTATTATAATAGCTAATTGATATTTTCCATTTTGTATCAACTCTTGAACAAGTTTTTCGTTTGATTGTTCTGATAGTTCGAACATTTTGGAAGATTTCAGATTTTCCAGAATGTTCTGAGAAACTTCTCCTTTATCATTATCCACCACAATGATCGGAATCTTGTTTTGTTTGATGGTATTGAAAGTGCTGTCTTGAATCAAGGTAATCGTAATGACCAAAAGCAAAGGCATTAGAAATAAAACCGCTAAACCGCCGATGTCTCGCGTTAGGAGTAAAAACTCTTTGTATGCGCTAGCTAGAAGTTTATGCATAATCACGTAGGGCTTTACCGGTTTTTTCTAAAAAGACATCTTCCAAATTGCCGGCACCGTTGTGCTCGGCTATCAATTTTTTAGGTTCGCCTTGACAAACAATAGTTCCGTGGTCGATAATGGCGACCCGTGAACAGAACTCTTCGGCCTCGTTCAAATGATGGGACGTATAAATAATCGTCGTGCCTTTGGCATTTAATTGTTTTAAATGCTCGATAATAACATTTCTAGATTGCACATCGACACCTACCGTAGGTTCATCTAAGAATAAAACCTTGGGCTTGTGCAGTATTCCGGCGATGAGGTTAATGCGCCTTTTCATTCCCCCGGAATACGTTTTTATTTTCTTATTGGCGAATTCTGAGAGTCCTAACGTTTCTAGATGCCCTTGAATGTCATTCTGCAAATCGGACTTCTGAATACCGTACATACTGCCGAAATACATCAAATTTTCCTTTGCTGTCAGCGTAGGATAAAGTGCATATTCTTGGGGAACGGTACCAATGAATTGTTTCAATTCTTTTTGATGGTCTTTATAGTTCATGCCATCGATAGAAAAAGAGCCGGAAGTTGGTTTTAACAGCGAACTCAACATCGATATCAAAGTTGTTTTACCGGCACCATTCGGACCGAGTAAACCGAAAATCTCACCCTCGTTAATGGTTAAATTCAAATCATTCACCGAAAATATTTCGGCGCCTTTGTACTTTTTTGAAAGTTGGTTGATTTGAATCATTAGCCCCCTTAATTCCCAAAATGGGAAAATATTAGAATTTACGTTTGTTACACGGCTTTCTTCAATGTTTTGAAAAAGAGTTCTTCCCTTTTGGCAATAGCATCCAATTGATCGGCAATTTTGTTATATCCATCACTTTCTGCGCTTCTGTTCTTGTAAATTCGGGAGGCATCCACGGCAAAATCACGCCATTGATCCCCGATTTCGGTCATTTGTTGCGATAGTTCGAGAAGGCCGTTGTTGTTCAATAGTTTTCCTGCTTCTTGAAGAAATGCGGCATAGATATAGCGAAAGCCACCACCACCTGTTCCGATTTCTTCTTGCATGCGGACGATTTGACCTAAATAATGGTTCGTATGTTTCGCACCTATTTTATTGGGCCATTTTCGAATATTACTTGCTACCCATTTCATCGCCTTAACGCCAACGATGGGAACCGGGGCTGTCATATCGCGACAGGTTTGTTTGATACCTTTTACTATGGCCTTTTCAAGTTCTAACTCTTGCGGAAAAGCAACAGGATAATAAATATGCCCTTTGGGTGCGAATGCTCCTTTTGCAAACCGAACCTTTTCCAGTTGTTTTTCCGTTAGGGTGGTCGTATGTTCCATAACAGGATCACTAATAAGATATTGGCCGCCATCTTTCCCATAGACTACCATGTTGTGGGCATTGAAATGAAAACGGTATTCATCCGGAAAATAGATAAGATTGTAAACACCCACTTGTAATCCTACGGGATTATTGTTCCTGAGGTTTTCATCCAAACGTTCTTTGGCCACTATCGGATTTTTAAACTTTTCGCGTTTCACTTTGACGCCTACCCTTTTGGCAAACCGGTTAAAAATGAGGCCTGGTAGTACGCGATACGTAAATACAGGTGCATGGTCTACTTTTATAAAAGGAAGGTAACTGAACAAAAGCCCCGATCCAATACCAAAGACCATGGGTTCGCTAACGTCGAAACCGTTGTGTCTCATAAGGTTTGACACAACACCATTTTCGCAATGGGCGGATTGGTTATGCTTGAAATCTATTTGCATGCTTAGTCTTTGATATGTTGTAGGTCTTCAACGGAAACATCAAAAACCTCTGCATATTTTTGTAATGTTTTGTTCGTTAGTTTTTTAAAAACGGAAGGTTTGAAATGACGTTTCACTCGCCATTTCCACATGCCAACGTAACTCGCAAGAATGGGTAAATCCATCTTATTGAGCTCCATGTAATATTCCAAAGGACTGCTTTCATTCTTTAGAACCTTTTCTTTGGCAGCGGCTACCCGTTCTTCAATTTGTTTGATCGCGTTATCAAGTGCTATGGTTTTGGGATCCCAACCAGTGCTTAGCTCAGTGGTATACTCGCCATTTTCATCTACTGCATAGTACATTTCACGAATATTCGCTTTCTCCAGTTTGCTCTCATCTTGGGGTACCTCATTTTTTTTCATCGCGGTACTTCATGAATTAAGAAGTTAAAAGTACAATCTACAACTAAATCATCATTTCTAAAAGTTGTGGATGATATGGTGCACATGGTCATGTCTCCAGTATCGAATCTATTGATCAGTGTGGCTTTTGTGACGAGTAGGTTGCCAATTTTTGGGAGTAGAAAAACCTCCGCTTTTTTGATAGCACTTATGTAACCCACAACTTTGTTGCCAATACCTTTTATATCATCATCCTTAAAAAAGTCTTGGCCTGTTATTGAGGAGCACGTCTGGGCGGCAAGTTCGATTAATCCCCCTTCGGTGAATTCTCCCTTTATATTCGTAAAAATGTTTTCGGAAGTAACTTCAAAATGAGTTTCTACGGATTCTCCATCAAGATAGGGAGTTTTACATTGCATCAGCATAGGCGGCCGATGAGGTAAAAAGTGCTTAATTTCAATATTATAGCGAGGTTTTCGCATGATGCCTTTATTTTGCCAATGCGGTTTTCATTTCACTGCGCGCAATTATTTTTCCTTCACACTCCACTTTTGCTTCGACCAAAGTTACGTTCATGATATCATGCAAAATCTCAACGGTGGTGGTCAACTCTTGGGAAATCTTAGGCACTTCAAAAACTTCTGCCGTTTTTATCGCTCCGATATAGCCGGTAGGGGCGGGTTTTTCTGCAAGGTAATATTTATATCCTGTGTGTAATGCTGTGGTCTGGGCCATATTTTCGATAAGTCCGGGTGCTGAAAAATGACTGTATGTAGTTAAAATATTTCCCTTTGAGATGGTAAAACCCGAAACTATTTTCTTTTCGGAATAATAAAGTAGTTTGTCTACCATTACGAAAGGTTTTCGCTGAGGAATCAATCCTAATAAAAAACTTTCGTCGGTAATCTCATGCTCCAAAAGATTCATTTAGCAGACAGTTAAGTATGCGTACATATATGAAAAACGGGCACTTTCAGGAACGTGGAGCAGTATTTTGTCGCCTTTTTTCAAACGACCTGATTCTACCAGTTCATCGAGCATTACATAAATGGAAGCAGCACCGATGTTTCCAATATCTTCAAGATTTAAAAACCACTTTTCCCAAGGCATCTCTACGCCTTGCTTTTTCATCTCATCATAAAGGCCTTGCTTGAAATAATAGGAAGATATATGTGGTAAATAATAATCTACGTCATCTGGGCCAATATCATGTTTTTGGTAGGTCTGTTTTAAGCTATCGACTCCTTTCACAAGAATATTATCACCCAAAAGCCTTGTATCTTGTTTCATAGCGAACAATGACTTTTTACCCCATTCTTCTGCAGGAAATTCGCTCCAAGGCGTCAAATGGCCATCAGGTTCTTTATCAGCTCCTGCGTACATACAAGTTTCCATTTCATTGGCATACGAATAGCCATCCATCCATTCTATTTTCAATGGTGTCTCACCTTTTGGTTCGTTTTCTAGGAGAACGGCTCCCGCACCATCGGAAAGCATCCATCGTAAAAATTCTTTATTGAAGGCGAGAATTGGGCTATCCTCCAATTCTTTCAAATGATCTACTTCATTAGCAAAGACTTCGGCCTTCATCCAAGATGATGTTCGCTCTGAACCAGCACATGCAGCATTTTTTACCTGGCCCGTCATCACAGAAAGGTAACCATATTTCAATGCATTCATTCCAGAACAGCAGGCGCCTGAGGGTGAATTGATTTCAATGTTGCCATTCTTCAAAAAGCCATGAACCATTGAAGCATGTGAAGGTAAAATCTGATCTGGACTGGAGGTTCCACAAGACAATAATTCAATATCATTTTTGGAGAAACTCCCATCGCATAATAGGGCAATTGCTTCGGCCGCGAGCTGTGCATTGTTATGGGTAACATTGCCATTTTCATCAATAGCGTAGTATCTTTTCTTTATCTTGTTGTTTCTCAGGACAATTCTTCGGGCTTTGGAAACTTGCCCGTTAATGACACCCAATTTCTCTTCCATTTGCTCGTTGTCAACGGGCTCATTGGGCATGAACTTTGAAATTCTCGTAATATATACGTCCTTCATTACTACTCCTTTAAAAGCACACTGGAATAATATTCCTTATCCTTCTTTCTTTGGCGGGTGGTGGGCAAATAAGTCAGCAAAAATACAATAAAAACTATCGGTGCTATGACCCAGATTGCAAATTTCAAATAAAATTTGAAGAATCCAATCCATTTCAAGCGTGATGGGTGACCGGGCCCTCCTTTTTTGATGAGTAGATTCGCCCACTTTGAAAAGACAATGTTACCTCTTTCATCTGTCTTAATCAAATACGGATTTATATCAACCGCGTCTAAAACTAGTAAGTCGGCCTGTAGGTTTTCAAAATTCCCTGTCAATAAAGCTTCTCTTATTGGTTTTCCAAACCTAGAGGCGTTTTCAATTTCTGTGTCTGAAACTCCTGGCTTCGGGAATATACCCCACATTCGGTCTTTGTTGCCGGAGAACATCCAATGTTCTATTGTAATTACACTAATATGGTTGATGTGGCGGTCGACCAATGCGATATGACCCACAAGTTTGGCCTTGTTGTTCACTAAAAGTCGTTTCACTTTTTCCTGAGCCATAATCCACATGTTGCGGCACGCTACTACGGTCAAAATGGGAGTATCTTTCAGAAGGGTCTTGGCTTCTTTTGACTTCAAAAAGGAGTTGATCGCCGGGGAAGGGGTAAGAAACCAAACTTGATACCCTAAAATAATCAAATCGTATTTCTTCTCCAGTATTTCTTGTTTTGGCGGATGAATTTCAACAGGGATTTGCAGAAAAGACTCAGGAAAAGTATCATAAAACCTGTTCTTTGTCCATGGAAAAGGAAAAGGTTCTTTAAGGTTTATTCTGTAATATGAAATGTTGACCTCACTATCTCCGAGAGTCGCAGTGATATTCTTGAGAATGTCGAGCAATTGCCCACTTTGGGTGTAGTATACTACGAGAACTTCTTTCATACTTTCTTCCTATCGTCCCAAAAATCGAAATAATTGAACCATTGTAAGGGGTATTTCTTTAAAATCCATTCCATACTTTGTGTGTATTCTTTCAATAAGCCTTGGGCATCACGTGCTTTGAATTGTGCGGTTCGCGCATAAAGATCATAATGTCGTTTGGGGCCTTTCATGAAATATACAAAGAGTACGGGCATGTTCAAGCGTGATGCCAATAAATAAGGACCTACTGGAAACCGGGCTTCTTTACCTAAAAAAACCTCATTTAGTGTTTTGCTTCCAGGCATGTATCTGTCCCCAGTAAAAACAACCAAGCCACCTTCATCGATGGCCTTATGTATCTCAAAAATATGGGACATGTCCTCTTTAACAACTATGAACTTTAGATGTGACTTCACAGAAATCCGGTCCATATATTCTTGTATATTCTGATGCTCGGCCATGGTAGTAACCATACTGATTTTTGAAATAGAATAGCGGTCTTCCAAGAAATAATGCGAAATTTCAAAATTACCAACATGGCCACTTATTAAAATTCCACCTTGATTTTTTTTCAATAGATCGTCAATATGCTCAATACCATCGTGGGTGTAGGTAAACTTATCTCTAAGGCCCGTGGATATGGCAACTTTATCGGTCAAAGTTTTTCCAAAGGTATAATAGCTTTGGTAAACATTGATGAAGCTTTTCCATCTTGGCAATTTATGTCTTTTTCGAAAATAGTTATAGGTGTCCTTATTGCTTCTTGGAGAAAACAAGACGTAATAGAAAATAACGAATCGAAGTAGAAAGTAGGCGGCAGGAATGCCAAAAGTTTTAAGAAAATTGATGTAGATTTTATACCCTAAAAGGGTGCCTCTTGATTTTCCTTCCCATTCCGCTGCCATTATTGGGTTTTATGAACGTATGTTATCCTAATTTGCGTTCTATGAGATCATAAAAGTCTTTGAGGGTAATAACATTAACGAAATCCTCGCCCACTAATTTTATTCCAAAATTGCTTTCGACTGCAACAACAAGGTCAACAAAGTCAAGACTGTCAAGACCCAAGGTGTCTTTAAGATTCGCGCCAGGAGCGATTGCATCTTCCTCAACCTCGAATTCATCAATGAGAAAATCGTCGATTTTTTCTATAATAACTTCTTTAGTCATCATCACTTTCCTAAGCTAGCTTTTTTACGATTAAAGCGGAATTGGTACCCCCAAAACCGAATGAATTGGACAAAAATACGTCAATTTTTTTATTTAATGTTTGCGAAACAAGATTAAGCTTTTTAGAGTTTTCATCAGGATTTTCAAGATTTATATTAGGTGCCACAAATGAATGTTGCATCATCAACATTGAATAAATAATTTCGCTTGCACCGGCCATCCAACATTCATGACCGGTCATTGATTTGGTTGAACTAACGGGTGGGTTGGTTTCGCCAAATACCTCAAATATTGCTTGCGCCTCATTGGCATCACCAACAGGGGTCGATGTTGCATGGGCATTCACATAATCAATAGCTCCAGCATCAATATTGGCATCTTCCAGAGCACGTCGCATTGCTCTTGATGGCCCTTCAACATTTGGAGTTGATATATGGTCACCGTTAGATGAAAAACCATATCCTATTACCTCTCCTAATATAGGAGCTCCCCGCTTAAACGCAGATTCGTAACTTTCAAGAATTAGGGTAGCTCCACCACCACTTGGCACCAAACCATTACGAGCGGTATCAAAAGGGCGTGATGCTTTTTCAGGGGCATCTTCATGCATGGCAAAAACACCTAGTCCATCAAAACTGCCCATGGCCAAATGATTGATTTCTTGGGCACCACCGGTAATGATACAATCTTGTAAGCCACTTTTGATGAGATGATAGCCCATTCCGATGGAATGTGAGCCACTTGCACAAGCAGCGCTAATGGTCAAGTTGATACCTCTTAACTTAAAAATAGTAGACAGGTTCATGGTAATCGTAGAATTCATGGCCTTAAAAATTGCTCCCGAACCTACCAGAGTAGTATCTTTCTTTTCCCTGATTTTGTCATTGGATTCAATTACCGCTTTAGCGGTACTATCATTACCATAAATTATTCCTACTTCATTGGTTGCAAAGAAATCATCATCGATTTGGGCATTCTTTAAAGCTTCCAACGTGGCAACATAAGCGTAAGCACCTTCTTCGCCCAGACTCATGCGTTGTCTTCTTGATAATAGGTCTTTCAAATCAGGTTCTTCTACCATACCGGTCAAGGCAGATCGAAAACCCGATTCGGCCCTTAGGTCATCATAGATAATTCCAGATCTACCATTATAGAGCGACGTTCTTACTTCTTCTAGGTTTTTACCTATGCAAGAATAGATGCCCATTCCTGTGATAACAACTCTCCTCATGAATCCTTGTTAACTATTACGAATAAATACCACCATTAATGTTTACGGTCTCCCCTGTTATGTAAGATGATTTTTTAGAGACCAAAAATGAAACCAAATGTGCAACCTCCTCTGCCTCACCGAACCGGTTTGCGGGAATCATTCTTTTTAATTCTTTTTCATCAAGCTCACTAGTCATATCTGTCTTTATAAAACCGGGTGCAACAGCATTTACAGTAACGTTTCTTTTTGCGACTTCTTGTGCGAGGGCTTTTGTTGCGGCGATAACTGCTCCTTTGGCAGCGGAATAGTTGGTCTGGCCTGGAGTACCTTTCAAACCTGAAACAGAAACCATATTGACAATACGACCGTATTTGTTGACCAAGAGTTTTTGAATGAAATGATTGGTGACATTGAAGAATCCGTTCAAGCTAGTATTAATTACATCGGACCAATCTTCGGGTTTCATCCACATAAAAAGCCCATCCTTGGTAATGCCTGCATTGTTCACAATGACTTCCACAATAGCATGGGGATTTTCCTCCTCCCATGTGGTAAGGGTGGTTTTCACGCCTTCTGCGTCTACTACATCAAATTGTATGATTTCTGCGGAACCATCTGCTTCTTCAACGTGCTTTAATGTTTGCAATGCTGCATCTTTATTACGATTGTAATTAATAAGAAGATGATAGTCGTGGTCTTTTGCCAATTGAATGCAAACTGCCCTGCCAATGCCCCTTGAGCCCCCAGTTATCAATGCACACTTTTTTATTTCTTTGGTCTCTGCCATGTAGATTTGGTCTTGTAGAAATTTAATTCTTTACAAAAGGCTCGGCGTTTTCGAACCATTTGTTCGCTAGAAGCTCTCCTTTTTCATTGAAGAACCCCCAACCCTTTTTTGACTTTAGTCTTGCAAAGTCTCCAGCAAAACCTTTGTCATTGTTGCCTGCCAAAAATGCCAGTCCTGCGGTAATATCATATTCCATAGGGATAATCAACTTGCCTGATGTATCAATGAATCCCCATTGCTTTTCTTTTACTGGTGCAAGTCCATTTTCCGCAAACACTTCTGCATCCCTATACTTCATTTCAATTATGATTTCTCCTTTTTCATTAATAAACCCCCATTTTTTATCATTTGAGACTGGTGCAAGGCCATTGGAAAATGCACGAGCTTTATCAAATTTTGGCTCGATGACCCATTCCCCCTTTGAATTAACAAACCCGGTCTTTTTGTTTTTTCGGGAATAGGTCAAACCGGAATTTCCATGGAAGTTCCACACTTTGTCGGCACCGTCAATAGGATTAAATGTTCCATTATGGATGATGCCAAAAGCCCCTCCTTTTTTTCCAAAAACACCCGAAGCGTTATAGGTGTTACCTAACTCTTCGTATTCTGCGGGAATCACTAGTTTTCCACTTTTGTCTATCATTCCCCATTGTTCTCCTTGCCTCACCTTGGCATGATCGTTCCTGAATTTTTTGATTGCATCGAAAGTGGGTTCCAGAATAATTTTTCCATCTGTACCTATTAAACCTATTTTGTCCTCTTGACGAATGAAAGCAACTCCTCCTTCAAAATCAAAGTATTTTTCGGTTGAAACAGTTTCCAAAATTTTCCCTGTAGTATCGATATAATTCCATTGGTCATCTTTCAAAACAAGCGCGTAACCAGAATCAAAATACTTTACCTTATCGTATTCCGGTTGTATGGCCCATTTGCCTGAGGTGTCAATAAACCCCCATTTCTTATCCTGTTCCACAGCGGCTCTGCCTTCCGAGAAACTTTTCGCTTTTGAAAACTGGGGTTCTATGACAAAGGCACCGGTTTTATCGATATAGCCAAATTGCCCACCTTCTCGAACAAGGGCCAGTTCTTGGGCTGAAATGGAAAAAACAGTTAAAAATAAAATCAGAATTGATATACTAACTTTTCTCATGACTTCTTATTTTGATGGTTAATAATATAGTTCTTTACTTCATTTACATAAGGATACATTACAGGATCCTCTTTGAAAGGGGGAACTATTTTACGTACCGCATCGTACATTTTTTTTGTTTTTGAAGATACCTTGTCTTTCATCTCAAGATATTCTATGGCCTGAACAATGGTAATCATTTCTATTGCAATCACCTCGTACGCATTTTCAATTACTTTTTTGGTAATCAAAGCGGCATTGGTACCCATACTGACAATATCTTGATTGTCATTGTTATTAGGAATACTATGCACATACATAGGGTTCGAAAGCATTTGATTTTCTGCGGTGGTCGAAGTAGCCGTAAACTGTACACCTTGCATGCCAAAATTCAGGCCCAAGGTGCCAAGATTAACAAAAGGCGGAAGAATGTCGTTCAACTTTGAATTCATCAAATAGTTCAACTGTCTTTCGGCCAGCATACTCATTTTGGTGACCACGATTTTGAGCTTGTCCATTTCCAAGGAGACATAATCGCCGTGAAAATTACCACCATGGTACACATGCTTCTTTTTTACATCGACTATGGGGTTGTCGTTGGCAGAATTAACTTCTTCAATAAGTACACGTTCCACATCGTTCAAAGTATCTAGAACAGGTCCTAGAATTTGAGGAACACATCTTAAGGAATAATATTCTTGCACTTTTTCTTCGAATACTTTGACATCATTGTTGTTGGTGTACAAATGATGTTCACGTTTTCTGGTCAACGTACTGTCATTAAGGTGGCTTCGCATTGAGCGGGCAATTTCACGTTGCCCTTGATGTTTTTTTGTCAAGTTCAGTTCGAACGACAAATGATCATCATAGGCTTCAACTATTTCGTTAATCGCGGAAGAACAAGCAATCATCCACTCCAACAGTCTTCTTGTATAGATTGTATTGACAACACCTATTCCAGTCATAACAGAAGTACCGTTGATTAGCCCTAAACCTTCTCGTAATTCAACCGAAATTGGTGAAATGCCCTCTTCTTCAAATACGGCTGCGGTGGAACGCCGATTTCCGTCGATAAATACTTCACCTTCTCCGATCAGTACCAAAGCCAAATGTGCCAATTGTACTAAATCACCACTTGCGCCAACACCTCCGTGTTCATAGATCAAGGGTGTAATGTTTTTATTGATCAAGGTGGTCATGACTTCAATGACTGATTTATGAACCCCTGAATGACCCAAACTAAGCGTATTCAATCGAGCTAACATCGCCGCCTTTACGTATTTCGCAGGAATCGGATTACCTGTGCCCGAAGCATGACTACGTATCAGATTGTACTGTAATTGAATGGTCTCAGAGTCCTTTATTTTGTACTGCGCCATAGGACCAAAACCCGTATTAACACCGTAAATGATTTTGTTTTTCGAAAAGTCTTTAAGAAAGTCAAAACTCTCCTGAACCTTGTTATAAACAGCCTGATCTACTGAAATAGGTTCTTCTTCAAAAATGATACTGTAAAAATCGGCTATCGCTAACTTTCCTTTTATTTCTGGCATCTACGGTTGGTTCTGTGGGCTATAAGTAATACTTTTAACTAAAATAGGTAATTTGGTTTGCAAATTTATAATAATTAGCGGATCAATATTTGATTTCAGCTATGAATAACGAAAATGTTGATGTTCTTATAATCGGCGCCGGTCCTTCTGGTAGTGTAGCAGCGGCTTATCTTCATGAAAAGGGCTATTCTATTAAGGTTGTTGAAAAGAACAAGTTTCCAAGGTTTGTTATCGGAGAAAGCCTGATACCAAGATGCATGGAGCATTTTGAAGCGGTCGGTTTGGTTGATTGTATCAAAGAGAAGGGTTTTGAAGTTAAAGAAGGAGCCCGATTCATGCAAGGTGATGTTGTTTGTGAATTTGACTTCAGTAAAAAATTTACTGATGGATGGAACTGGACTTGGCAAGTGCCACGTGCCGATTTCGACAAGACTTTGACAGACGAGCTTCAGAAAAGAGGTGTAGACATTGATTTTGAAAAGGAAGTAGTTGCTGTAGAATTTTCCGAAGAGGGTGAATCATTAACTACCATCAAAAATTCTGAAGGAGAGCTATCCGGAGTCACGGCCAAATATATTATTGATTCAAGCGGATTTGGAAGAGTGCTTCCAAGGTTACTTGATTTGGACAAGCCCTCCGAGATTCCGAAACATTCATCCATATTCACTCACATAAAAGATGTCAAAAGACCAGAAGGCTGGGATGGTCACCGCATTACGTTCGACATTGTCAGTACTTCCACTTGGCTTTGGGTAATTCCTTTTTCAAATGGCATGACCAGTATAGGATATGTGGGGCCAACTGAATACCTTGAGTCTTTCAAAGGTTCGAATGAAGAACGACTGCGTGAAATGATGAATCTATCTGATTATTATGTGGATCGCTTTAATGGTTTGCCTTATGAGTTTGAGCCTAGAATGATAAAGAATATCGCCAAATCTGTTAAAAAATTATATGGAAAAGGGTTTGTACTGACTGGTAATAGCGCAGAATTTTTAGATCCTGTTTTTTCTTCGGGAGTTACTTTTGCCACCGAATCAGCGCATTTGGCCGCTCAGCTCATCGATAAAGAGTTGCAGAACAAAAAAGTGGATTGGGAGGTAGATTACAAACAATATATACTAGAAGGCGTAACCGTTTTTTCCACCTATGTCAAAGAATGGTACACGGGCAATCTTCAGAAAATTTTCTTTAACAAAACGCAGAATGCCGAAATAAAAAGTCAAATCTGTGCGGTTTTAGCTGGTTATGTTTGGGATCAACGTAATCCCTTTGTGAAGAATCATCATCGGCTGGTCAAAGCATTGGCCCATTTGACCGATATGGAAAATGAAACGGTAGGCTAGGGGTGGTAAACTAATTCTTAAGTAAAGCCTTCCTACTAAAATGTTTAGAAGCAGCTTCGCCAAGATTTCCGTATGCGGTTCGAATTCGTTCAAATTCGTCAGCATTGGCTATTCCTCTAACGCTTGTTTCAAAAGCGTATAAAACATTTTCAGGTGCATCCTTTTCATAAATGGAGATGATAACACCAATTTTACCTTCTTCCACATAAAGAAAGTCGTCATACCCTCCGGTAATGGAAACTGTCTTGATTTTCATCGTATAACCTGTACTGGAAATGTTCTTGGCTACAGTGACTTGACGATTGGCAACTCTAAAGCTATTGAACTCTTGAATGAAAGTTGGTTCATAAAGATTGCTTCTATTTTCGAACCATAGTTTCTTGAATTTTTCTCCAGACCCTGTCTCTTTCTCTTCACGTTTTACATATTGCTCTTGAAGAAAAGCTTGCTCTGAATCACTTTTCGAAATTTGAAGGTCATCGGCATATTCGAAAACCAAGTTATAGCGTTGAATTCCTGAAATATTTTCAATGGAGCCCGAAACTACTTCAAATTGTTGTGCTTGAAGTTGTAACCCACAAATAAAGAATACAAAGTATGTAAGTGGTTTGGTCATTTCGAAAAAATAGTAGGTGAAAATATGAAAAAGGACGGCAATTGCCATCCTTTTTCGCTGAATTTTGAATAAAAGTACTTTGTCTAGAAGGCTTTCTTTAGAATTAATTTGGCAAAAGATTTGCCTGTTTTGGCGTAGCCCTCGCCCAAACGATCTTCGTTGCTGAAACTACTGCCCCACTGATCTCCGGGAGCATTTTGACTGGTAACTTCAGCTAGCACATTGTCACGATTGGCCGTTTCTACAAATTTCAAATTGGTGGTAACTTTCGCGGGTTGCTTCATAACGCCTGCATCCCAGCCCGGGTAAAGCCAAACGGTTTCTACAATCAAGGTATATTTGGCATCGGAAAGTCCTTCTTTAAAACTCATGCCATGATCTTTATAAAAATAACGGTTCATAAGTTCGAGGAACTTTGGTTGCCAAATTAATTCAGGTGCCGCTGCCCAGTTTTTTTTCCAGGTTTCACCCTTACTAGGGGACTTTTCTTCAAGTTCGGCGGCGTGTTCTGTTACATACTGTTCGTTACTAAGGTTTTTCTTTAAAAGTTGCATATTGTCATATACAAATTCGACATTGATTTCTTTTTGACCATTTAGGTAATCAAAATTACCATCAATAATCTTCATTTTTTGTGCAAATGTTGCTGTGCATACAAAAAATATGAGCATGGAAATATTCGTTTTCATTTTGAAATATTTTAAGGTTTTGTATCCATTAATATTGTTTACTTGTAGAAGTTAACACCAAAGTTTCTTAATCTTAGTCATTGATTGCCGCAAAAACCATTTGACGAAACTTCCAACCGGTTTCATCGCCTGGTGAATCTCGGGTTTGCTTCATTAAAATTCCGATTATATTTTCTTTTGGGTCGGCAAAATATTGGGTATTGAAATACCCTCCCCAGTCGAAAGTGCCTTTGCTACCTTCTCCGCCAGCGTCTTGACCTTTTTCGGTTACTACACCAAAAGCAAGTCCATAATGCTTTTTACCTTCTCCGAATTTATCTTCGGTCTGATTACCCATTATACTTTGAACAGTTGTTCTACTCAAAATTCTCTTACCGTTGTATTCTCCATTGTTCAGATACATTTGCAAGAAAGTCGCATAGTCTTTTGCAGTACTTGAAAGTCCTGCCCCGCCCGAGAAAAATCGTTTTGCTCCCTTCTTAGGGTAGTCGGTATCATAGAAAGTGACGGGATAATTTTCCCATTTGCCATCCTTTTTGTGTTGTACGGCAACAAGTCTATCGTACTTTTCCTTCGGAAGATAAAACCAGGTGTCGTTCATTCCGAGCGGGTCGAAAATGCGTTTTCTTAAAAACTCATCAAAAGGTGTCTCTGAAACTATTTCGATTAAATATCCAAGTACATCGAGCCCTTCACTATAGGTGAACTTTTCTCCAGGATTATGATGCAGCGGCAATTTTGCTAATTTTTTGACACTTTCTTCAATGGAAATGTTTTCAGTTGTGAACAGATCCGTGATCCCAGCTTCTTCATAGATTTTTTGAAAGCGCTTGTCACCATCGATTACGCCATAACCGAGTCCTGAAGTATGGGTCAATAAATGTCGTATCGTAATTTGATTTTCCGCAGGTTTGGTGGTGTAGGTGCCCTCCGATTCATTATAGGTGTCTAAAATTTGAGCTGGGCCGAATTCGGGAATGAATTTTGAAATAGGGTCATCTAATCTAAATTTTCCTTCCTCCCAAAGCATCATAACTGCGGTTGAAGTAATTGCTTTTGTCTGGGAAGCAATTCTAAAAATAGCATCTTTGTCAAGCTGATTTCCTTTTTCGTTGGATGCCCCATGCGCCTTGTGATAAACAATTTTTCCATTTCGAGCAATTAAGGCCACAACGCCAGGAACTTGATTTTCTTCCACCGCTGCCTGTAACACGGCATCGATTCGTTCAATTCGTTCTGTAGACATTCCAACATTTGCCGATTTGGCAACTTCTAATAAGCCATTTTCTTGGGCGAAGAAATTAGAAGTAAACAGTAAAATCGCTAAAAAGAAAAATTTTCTCATGACGGGCATAATTTTGACGGGCAGATTTTTATGGTTTTAAGATATTCATTTCCTTAAAGAAAATCGATTAATTCTAGTTTTTTTGAAATAACTAGTTTAGACGAAGGCCAGAAAAAGGCATTCGCTTAATTTTTGTAATATTACGTTTCTCGTACCAAAGTCATAACCACTAATATTTTCCGAATTGAACGCCACTGAAAAACAAGATTATTTTCAAATCGAAATATCGGGAGATTCGAAAAACATGGCACTTTCTAAACTAGGAAGTACTGATTTTTGTGAAATTTACGAATTGGATTTTACTAGTCCCGAGGCGTTGAAGCCAGATCCCATTACCTTGAAATGGAAAATGCCCGCCTTGAATGTGGCCGGTATCTGGAAACCAACCAACGATTTTTCAAAACGTATTCAAGCTGATTGGGAATTAAAGCCAATGGAATCACGAATTTCAATTGATGCTCCGGTCATTGCTATATTCGGGCATGATGATAGTAATGTCTTGACTTTTGCCTGTAGTGATGCAATACATACATTAAAATTAGATGCAGTTTTACGTGAAGAGGATAATTTTCTCTATTGTTCTATAGAACTTTTTTCAGAAGTTGAACAGCCAATTTCAAATTATAAAATCCAGTTGCGACTAGACTTTAAGAATTCACACTTCTCGGAATGCCTTAAAAGCGTTTCGAAATGGTGGGAAACCTTCAATGATTTAAAACCGACTATCGTACCTACAATTGCCAAACAGCCCATTTATTCTACCTGGTATCAGTTTCATCAAAGTTTAGATGAGGCTGTGCTTTTAAAAGAGTGTGCATTGGCAAGCGAAATGGGGTATAAGGCGATTATCCTAGATGATGGCTGGCAGACAAAAGATTCAAATCGGGGGTATGATTTTACAGGTGATTGGCAGCCCGATCGTATTCCTGAAATGGGGGCTTTTGTTGAAAAGTTACATGGGTTAGGTATGAAAGTGGCGCTTTGGTATTCCGTTCCATTTTGTGGGAAAAAATCAAGAGCCTATCAGAAATTTAAGGGAAAATTCCTGACAGAAGACCACCGATGGGCACCTGTTTTCGATCCGCGCTATCCTGAAGTGCGAGAACATTTGACAGGTTTATATATTAGTGCTTTGAAAGATTGGAATCTCGATGGTTTCAAACTAGACTTTATCGACGACTTCCATCGCTATGATGATACGCCCATGGGTGCAAAAGATGGGCGCGATTATGCCTCCATCAATGAGGCGGTCGATAGATTATTAAGTGACGTTATATTAAACCTACAGCAGATCAAACCTGATGTCTTTGTAGAGTTTCGTCAAAAATATACAGGCCCGGCTATGCGTAAATATGGTAATATGTTCCGGGCCTTCGATTGCCCAGGTGATGCTGCGATGAACCGAATTCGAATCGCCGATTTGAGAATGTATTGTGGTAATACGGCGGTACATGCCGATATGATTACATGGCATTCAGATGAACCTGTTGAAGTGGCTGCTTTGCAATTGGTCAATATTATGTTCGGGGTGCCACAGTTATCGGTAAAGTTGCAAGATTGTCGTGAAGACGAATTGAACATGATACGTTTTTATACGCAGTACTGGAATGAACATGTCAATATACTGATGGAGGGTAATTTCAAACCCTCAAGACCCTTGGCAAATTACCCGATTCAAAAAGTCGTAGCAGCTAATTTTACAATTATTGGAGTTCATGATGACTATGTGGTCTCCTTGGATGAGGCCACCGAAAACATACATTTTTTAAATGCCCAACTGGCAACGGAAATCGTGATTAAATCTTCAGAAGATTTTGGAAGTTTTAAAGCAGTAGTTTACGATTGTCAAGGAAAAGTAGTTATGGAAAAATTTATTACACTTTTTAAAGGGGCCACGTTAATCGAAGTTCCACCTTGCGGAATGGTGCAATTAAAAAAAGAATGATGACGGAAAAGGAAAAGATGATCAAGGGTCTTCACTACGACCCACTGGATAAAGAACTTATTGCTGGAAGGCTGAACGCTCGGCGGCTGGTCAGGGAAATTTCTGAAATTCCCATGAATAAAGAAAGACAACGCAGACATCTATTCAAAGAACTTTTGGGAAAGACAGAAGGACGATTTTATATCGAAAATCCATTTATCTGTGATTATGGATATAATATTCATTGGGGCGAAAATTCATATGCCAACTTCGGATGTATAATCTTGGATGCCGCTCCCGTTCATATTGGCAAAAATGTGATGATGGCGCCCCGTGTGCAAATTTTGACGGCCACCCATCCGTTGGAATATAAGGCTCGTAATTCCGGAACCGAATTTGCGAAACCAATCCACATCGGAGATAACGTTTGGATAGGAGGAGGAGTAATCATCAATCCAGGTGTCACCATTGGTAATAATTCGGTCATCGGTTCAGGTAGTGTTGTTGTAAAAGACATTCCCGAAAATGTTGTTGCCGCTGGAAATCCATGCAGAGTTTTGAAAAAAATCGATAATTCGTAGAGTAAAAACCACAAACTAAAAACTTTTTTTATGCTATCTATTCTATCTTTTGTAGGCTTCACACTTTTAGTAGCCGTCATTGCCTGGTATTCCACAAGAAAGACCAATGAAAATACGGCCGACGGTTATTACCTGGGTGGCAGAAGTCTTGGAGCTATTACCATTGCTGGTTCTTTGCTTTTGACAAATCTATCGGCAGAGCAGATCGTAGGGTTAAATGGACAGTCTTTTACTGAAGGTATACTGGTTATGGCTTGGGAAACTTTGGCGGCAATCGCTTTGATAATAACCGCTATTTGGTTTTTGCCCAAGTATATGAAAAAGGGTATTACCACAATTCCTGAATTTATAGAAGGTCGTTTTGACGAAAATACCAAAGCAATCTTATCGGTATTGTTTTTGATCGCATTTGGCATCGTTTTGTTGCCAACTATTTTGTACGCTGGATCTAAAGCATTTATCACCATGTTTCAATTGCCTGAACTGTTGAACGTTTCTGAAACAACTGCCTATTGGATCTGTGTTTGGGGTATTGGTGTAATAGGAATTATTTATGCGATTTACGGCGGTTTGAAAGCAGTTGCAGTGTCCGATCTTGTCAATGCTATCGGATTATTGATAGGCGGGTTGTTAATTCCCTATTTTGGATTGACAATGATTAGTAATGATAACAGCATAGCGGGCGGGCTGGCAAAATTATGGACAGAAAATCAAGATAAATTCGATGTTACGGGAGATGTTACTTCTTCCATACCCGTTGGTACAATTTTTACGGGAATGATGATAGCACAAGTTTATTATTGGGGAACCAATCAATCGATTTTACAACGGGTATTCGGCGCAAAAAGTTTAAAAGAGGGCCAAAAAGGGGTCATGTTGGCTGCTTTGGTAAAATTCCTGATTCCTATAATTGTGGTGCTCCCGGGAATAATTGCGTACAATATGTTCGGATCGGAATTAAACGATGCAGATGCCGCGTATCCTGAATTGGTAAGAAGGGTGCTACCAGGTAGTCTTTTGGGCTTTTTTGCGGCGGTATTGTTCGGTGCCATTTTAAGTTCGTTCAATAGCCTTTTGAACAGTAGTGCGACCTTGTTCGGCTTTGATTTATATCGAAAATTCTTCAACAAGCAGGCTACAGAAATACAGACCGTTAAAGCGGGAAAGCGATTTGGTTTGGGCCTGGCAGTTATTTCTATGACCATTGCACCATTTATCAGATATGCACCAGACGGACTCTTTTCCTACATTCAGCAGGCTTTGGGAAGTTTGAGTGTTCCGATACTTGCGGTCGTGCTTATGGGGATTTTGACTAAAAAAGTACCGGCTATTGGAGCTAAGATTGTGCTTATAGGGGGCGTAGTAATGTATTTGATCAGTTTGCTGGGTCTTGGTCCTGCCATGGTGAATTCCGCACTTGAAAATGCTAGGGTCAATGGAATCACTGATGCCTTTCAATTGGATATAATTAAAGCCGAAGCATATCCACATTACCTGCATATCATGGGTATTCTGTTTGTAGTCAATATTGCGATAATGCTAATAGTTGGTGCAGTTCGTCCGAAAATGGATGAATATATTCCTCAAGAGACCGACCTCATCGATACAACACCTTGGAAGTATGCGTTAGTAGCAGGAATTATAATAGCGGCAATGGTACTCAGTACGTATTTGATTTTCTAAAGGAAAATAGAACTTAAAATTCCAATTTTAGACCAACCGTTCCTGGACCAAAATTGAGGTTCCAACTTATTTTCTTGTTCGAAGCATTATACTTCTCATTATATTTTTTGTCGAGATAGCGGTCAATGGATTCTACTGTGAAGATACTGATGACAACACTAAGTACCACATCTGAAAGCCAATGTTTGCCCTCCCATAACCTCGAAACAGCAGGTATGGCACCCAAAGTATAAATGCCACTTTTAACCCAGAGGTTTTTGAATTGTTTGGCTATGGCATGGGCGTTGGTCATGGCTAAAATTGCATGACCCGAAGGAAAGGAATGAAAGTTCTTGTCTCCCGACCAGAGAGGGTTAAAAGTATCCTTCGATAACCCCGACAATGGCCTTGCCCTACCAAATGCCGATTTCATGATTTGCTGTAAAAGGCCTGCCGTAGAAGCCGAAGAAATCAAAAGCACTCCCGTACGCCTTAGTTTTTCGTTTTTCGCGATTAAGCCTACTGCGTAAACTCCGCCCGTAATCATGTAATTGTTTGCAGGACTACCGTACTCAAATCCGTAATCACGTATTACTTTTGGTACGTTTTCTTTAATACCACTAGCATAATCGTATACTGGATCGTCAAAAAGATAAGCCACTCCGGTTCCTAGAACCGTAACTCCAAAATCACCCCATTGGTCGCCTTTCCAATGTAAGGGTCTTGAATAGGCATGACCCATTCCTAAAAAAACATTGCCCATGTCATATTTGAACATATTCCATCGACTTTCAGGTGGGTCGTTTGAAATATTCTGGCCATTTAAATTATGGAGGGATGCAATAAACAGAATTAATAAAATCTTTTTCATAGGATTCCGAAATTACCTTTTCTACTTTAAGACGCTTTGCTGCATTCGACGAAAAAGTGATGCAAAACAAAAAGACCAATTATTTTGAACTTGAAACAAGTTGAGGGTTCTCAATGGACTCATAGAAATCAGCAAGAATCTTCTCTCTATTGAAATTCTCCCAAATTAAAATTTGCCGTTCATTTTCAGGTCGTTCTACCCAAGAATTATCTATTAAAATGGGAGCGGAAATGCTTTTGGTTTCCGCCCAATTTGGATTCTTCAATACGGCCAAGGCTACCATGTCAAATAAGGGTCGTGACTTTGTTTCGTTCGATTCGATATGCGCTTCATCAAAAATATGGGTGAATAGATTAACCGAATAATCACCGAAAGTTTCAAAGGTTCCACCGTGCCTTCCTGTAATCGGTTCGGAAGCTTTAGGGCCTAGTCCAGTCATTTTTTGGGTGATTTCATCTTGTGTTACGGCAACAGCGTCTGTGCCTGAGGGTTTTCCATAACGAACAGTGACCATTTCAAAAGGTATTTTACTATTCAAAACATAATTCATCGCGATGGTGTCATTGTCTTGATTGTACTCGCCTGGTGCTGGGTAATTACTCCCCAGCCACACTATTTTAGTACGTTCTGCAAATGAAGGGTCTTTTTTTAAAGCTAAAGCTATATTGGTTAACTTACCTACAGCTACAATGATTACAGAATCCTTTTTTGTCTCTTCTAACATAAAATCCACTCCATCTTTTCCGTCAAAGTCGGCCGGATTGAAATTTTCGGTAATTTCCTTCAAATTGCCCTCTGCCCCATTCAGTAAGGGAAGTGAATCTTTTAGATTACACAACTGCATAACGCGTTCGGCTTCATCATAATGACCTTGTATACCTTTGCCGTTGATGGTGGCATTGACCGTTATTCCCTTAACATCGAAGACGTCGCCGTTTAATAACATATATGCCAATGCATGTTGGTCGTCCAATTCATTATTGGCATCGGTATCGAAAATCAGTTTTGTTTTAGAAATCGACTTTTGGATGGTTTTTTCGGAAACTTCCTTACTTTCAGTTTCCTTAACTTCTTTACAAGAGAACAAGACGCTAGTTGATAGTAATAAGATCAATAATCTCATGATGATATATTTTTTACGGTTATCTCTTTGGCTGAAAAATACAAAAAAAGTTCCGCTCAAAAGAAAATTTCCTGAGCCAGACGAAAAGTGTTTGCATGGGCGTCAACGATTGTTTTGATGTCTGGCGAATAGCCACCACCCATACTACTTTGCACGGGTATTTTAAGTTTATGACAAGTATTTAGAACAAATTCGTCACGTTGTTTACAGCCTTGAACGGTCATGCTAAGAGTTCCTAATTTGTCTGTAGCAATAACATCTACTCCGCTTAGGTAAAAAATAAAATCAGGTTTTTCCTGATGAATCAATTTAGGAAGCGTTTTCTTTAAGATGGACAAATAGGCCGCATCCTCCGTGCCTTTTTCCAAAGGAATATCTAAATCGGAAACTTCTTTTTTAAAGGGATAATTGTTAGCGCCATGCATCGAAAATGTAAAAACAGAAGTATCTTTTTGAAATATTTCTGCGGTGCCATTCCCTTGATGTACATCTAAGTCCACAATTAATATTTTTTTAGCCAACCCTTTTGCTTGCAAGTAACGCGCTCCGATGGCTTGGTCGTTCAACATACAGAATGCTTCCCCACGGTTCGTGTAGGCATGATGGGTACCGCCAGCGATATTCATAGCGATTCCGTTTTCGAGGGCGAATAAACATCCTTGGATAGTTCCATCGGCTATAATTCTTTCGCGTTCCACCAAAACTTCAGAAAGTGGAAAACCTATTTTCCGGGCTTCCTTAGGCAGAATTTTGATGTTTAGTAGATCATAAAAGTATTCCGGGTCATGAACCGCAACGATATATTTGTCGTTCGGAATCTTAGGTTCAAAGAAGTTTTCAGGCGCGCAGGTGCCTTCGTGTAGTAACTGCTTCGGCAACAACTCATATTTCAGCATCGGAAAGCGGTGTCCTTCGGGTAAAGGGTGATTGTAGATGGGGTGGTTGGCTATTTTGAGCATAATCGAATCTTATGCTTTATGAAGTGCCAACTGAATACGTTTACGAGGAATATCTACCGACAATACCTTTACAATTAGCTGCTGCTGCAGACTAACATGGGCATTCACGTCTTTTACAAAAGAGTCTGATAAGTTCGAAACATGAATGAGTCCGCTTTCTTTGATGCCGATATCCACAAAACAGCCAAAATTGGTGATGTTGTTAACGATACCGGGTAGCAATTGTCCGTCATGTAGATCGTTAATTGATTTTATATTTTGATCAAAAGTGAAGACTTTGGCTTTTTCGCGAGTGTCCAAACCTGGTTTTTCCAATTCTTGAACAATATCTTTTAGGGTTGGAATTCCAATAGCATCGGTACAGTAAGAATTCAAGTCAATGTTTTCTAAAACTACTTTGTTTCCTATCAAGTCAGAAACGGCCAGTTTTTTATCCTTGGCCATTTTCTCAACGATACTGTAACTTTCAGGGTGAACGGCGGAATCGTCTAATGGGTTTTTCGCTTCTTTTATCCGTAAAAAGGCGGCACCTTGCTCAAAGGCTTTTCCTCCTAAACGCGGTACTTTTTTAATTTCGTCTCTACTGGAAAAACTTCCAATTTCATTTCTATGGCTGACGATATTTTCGGCCAACTTTGGTCCGATACCCGAAACGTAACTTAGTAAGGGTACACTCGCCGTATTGATATTTACCCCGACGGAATTAACGCAGCTTTCAACTACCGTATCCAAGGAGGATTTTAATTTGGTTTGATCTACATCATGCTGGTATTGACCCACTCCAATGGACTTTGGGTCTATTTTGACGAGTTCTGCAAGCGGGTCAGCTAAACGCCTTCCTATTGAAACGGAGCCTCTAACCGTTACATCATAATTAGGGAATTCATCTCTGGCGATTTTTGATGCGGAATATATAGATGCACCTGCTTCACTTACCACATACACTTCGATGGCATTTTTAAAATGAATGCGTTTTACCAAACGTTCGGTTTCTCTTGAGGCAGTACCATTGCCGATGGCAATCGCCTCAATTTTATAAGCATCACATAACGAGCTTATTTTTTTAATTGCCTCAGTACTTTTGTTCTGCGGAGCATGTGGATAGATGGTTTCGTTATGCAATAAACTACCTTGAGCACTTAAACAAACTAGCTTACATCCCGTTCGAAAGCCAGGGTCAATGGCCAAGATTCTTTTTTCGCCTAGCGGAGCGCCTAGCAATAATTGCTTGAGGTTTTTTGAGAAGACCTTAATGGCTTCATTATCCGCTTTTTCTTTGGCCAACTTTAGTCTTTCGTTGGATAAGGACGGGAAGAGTAATCGCTTGTACGCATCTTCTAGGGCCAATCGAACATGTGGTGTGCATGAATTGTTCGATTTGATAATTCGCTCTTTGATCTTGGTTAAAAGAAAGGTGTCATCGATTTCAATCTTTACACGAATAAACCCTTCATTTTCTGCACGTAGTATCGCCAGCAGCCGATGCGACGGGCATCGCCTTAAAGCTTCACTCCAATCAAAATAGTCCCTAAATTTTTGGGCCTTTTCATCATCCTTTTTTGCATTGATAACCTTTGTGTTAAGTACCGCAGACCGTTCCAATTGATTTCGAACCTGGTTTCGGATAGAGACGCGTTCGCTCAGCCATTCCGCAATGATATGGCGCGCACCTTCCAAGGCTTCATCATTATTTTTAATTCCTGCGTTTAGGTATCGTGAGCTTACCGATTCGATGTCTGCATGGTTTTGGGCCATGATGATTTTAGCCAGCGGTTCTAATCCGTTTTTTCGGGCGGTCTCCGCTTTAGTTTTTCTTTTTTTCTTGAAGGGGAGATAAAGGTCTTCTAAAACAATCAAATCTTCCGAACCTTGAATTTTTTCGCGAAGATCATTTGTCAGGGCATCTTGTTCTGCTATGGATTTTATGATGGAAGCCTTTCTTTTTTCCAACACTTCGAAACTTTCTTTGTATTGAACGATGGAAGCAACTTGAACTTCATCCAAATTGCCGGTTTTTTCTTTTCGATAACGAGAAATAAATGGAACTGTACAGTCTTCATTGAGGAGTTCGACCGTGTTTTTAATACTCTTTTCAGGGAGTTGGGTGTGTTTAGTAATATACGAGTGTAGATTCATACGGGAATTTTGCTAACTAATTCCTTCCCCATCACCAACACCATCTTCATCTGGGTTGACGAAAACCAATTTACCCTCAGCATTTTCGGTCATCAGAATCATACCTTCACTTTCGACCCCACGTAAAGCCCTGGGAGCTAAATTGATGAGTACTGTTACTTTTTTGCCAACAATTTCTTCAGGGGAAAAACTCTCTGCAATACCTGAAACTATGGTACGGGTATCCAGTCCGGTATCGACTTTGAGTACCATCAATTTTTTGGTCTTGGCCATTTTTTCGGCCTCGACAATGGTGCCGACACGCATGTCCAATTTTGTGAAATCGTCGAAGGTAATGGTGTCTTTTTGTGGCATGAGTTCTTTGTTTGCGTTCTCGTTTGCTTTTTTTGTAGCTTCTAGCTTGTCGAGCTGGACTTGAATTTCTTTGTCCTCTATTTTTCGGAAAAGGAGTTCTGCTTTGTTGATTTGGTGAGCAGGGGGGAGTAAATTTTCTTTGGTCGAAACATCATTCCAACCAAGTCCATCGACGGCGCCTGTGCCGAGCGCAGTCGAGGTACTCGATGTGACAGCTAGCATTGATTTAAGTTTGTTAGAAGTGAATGGAAGAAAAGGTTCACTTAAAACGGCTAGGCCTGTTGCGATTTGTAGGGCTACGAACATGATGGTTTTTACGCGGGCTTCATCTTCTTTAATGACCTTCCAGGGTTCTTCGTCTGCTAGGTATTTGTTTCCTAGGCGCGCCAGGTTCATGAGTTCTTGACCGGCTTCTCGAAAACGGTAACGCTCAATGGAGTTTTCAATCTTTGCTGGAAATTGTTTTAATGCGTCCAGAGTTTCTAAGTCAATCTTAGAAAAATTCCCTGTAGGTGGCACCTGCCCGTCGTAATATTTATTGGTCAATACAACAACTCGATTGATGAAATTCCCAAAAATGGCGACAAGTTCATTGTTGTTTCTGGCCTGGAAATCCTTCCATGTGAAATCATTGTCTTTAGTTTCCGGGGCGTTCGCAGTCAAGGTGTACCGCAATACATCTTGCATGTCTGGAAATTCCTCTAAATATTCGTGCAACCAAACTGCCCAGTTTTTGGAAGTGGAGAGTTTATTTCCTTCCAGATTCAAAAATTCATTTGCCGGCACATTTTCAGGAAGAATATAATCTCCGTGTGCTATTAAAATTGCAGGGAAGATGATACAGTGAAATACAATGTTGTCCTTTCCAATAAAGTGAACTAGTTTGGTATCTTCTGATTTCCAGTAGGGTTCCCAATCTTTACCTTCACGTTCTGCCCACTCCTTGGTAGATGAAATATAGCCTATGGGAGCATCGAACCATACATATAGAACTTTGCCTTCACCACCTTCGACCGGCACCGGAATGCCCCAATCAAGATCTCGGGTTACGGCACGTGGTTCCAATCCGCCATCGATCCAGCTTTTGCATTGGCCATAAACGTTAGGTTTCCAGTCGGATTTGTGTTTGATTAAAATCCATTCCTTTAGAAAATCCTCATACCTATCCAAAGGCAAAAACCAATGTTTCGTTTCTTTGGTGGTTGGCACGCTTCCTGAAATTGTCGATTTGGGATTGATTAGGTCGGTAGCGTTTAAGGTTGAACCACAATTTTCACATTGATCACCATAAGCTTCTTCATGGCCACATCTAGGACAAGTGCCTACCACAAAACGATCTGCCAAAAATTGTTTAGCTTCCTCATCATACAATTGAGCGGTGGTTTCTTCAATGAAATCACCTTGTGCGTACAGCTTTTTGAAAAAGTCTCCTGCAGTTTTATGGTGAATCTCACGAGAAGTGCGTGAATAGTTATCGAAGGTAATTCCGAAATCTAGAAAGGACTGCCGAATGACGCCATCGTACTTGTCAATAATTTCTTTGGGGGTAACACCTTCTTTTTTGGCTTTCATCGAAATGGCTACTCCATGTTCATCGCTTCCGCAAACAAAAGCAACGTCATTTCCTGTCAGTCGTAAATAACGTGCGTAGATATCCGCAGGAACATAAACACCAGCCAAATGACCAATATGAATGGGACCATTTGTGTAGGGGAGTGCAGCGGTTATGGTATATCGTGCCGGCGAATTTTGTTCTTGAGCCATTAAAAAAGAATTAAGCTTCAAAAATAAAGATTTTTATGGCGAGGCTTCTTGAAATTGACCAAAAAAGAAAGCCTCCGCAATGACTCGGGGCACGAGAGCGAAGGCTTTACTATAGCGGGGGTTAGATTTAGGGGACGAAAGTCGTTAAATCGTAACGCTTATTTAAAACTCTGACTAAGCCACCATTACGGATTTAGCCATTTTTTGATTCTGTACATCAATGCGATAAATATACTTGCCAGCAGAGAGATGCTGCGGCATACGTTCGCGGATATTCAATTCAACTGAACCTTCCATCATCATTTCATTGTAGATAGTTCCAACTTGTTGCCCAAGAATGTTGAACAATTTTATATCAACGTGCGCACTGAAAGGCATCTCTAAATATATATGAGGTGTTTCATCTGTAGGATAAAAAGGTTTGTGAACAACCGCTTCCAGTAAGGAAGGGTCGTATGGTGTTGGTTCAACGGGTTCTTCCGAGCCAGGTATTGTAGGTTCACCATCACTGTAGGCAATATCTGGAAAATCGATACCGCTACAATTGAAACCGAGGTTTACCGGAGCATAGGTATGTTGTAATAAATGTTGCTCTACCAATGGAATATCTACGCACAACCATTCTGCTAAAACGGTAGCATAAAGGTCACGAAAGTCCATGGTGTATTCCAAATTTCCTCTGCCATCAGGATCCTCTAAAGTAGGATGCTCTCCGACGAAAGCGCTTCCGTTCAATCCAGAACCGAAGAAGAGTGTTGGAGCGGCTTTACCATGATCGGTACCGTTCGAACCGTTCTCGAAAATACGTCTACCGAACTCCGAAAAAGTCATGCTCAGTATTTTGTCGTCTTGCTGAGTGAAAGCGACATCATCGTAAAAATTGTCAATGGCAACTGACAAGTTCGTCATTAGTCGTGCATGATTCAAAGGTTGATTGCCATGGGTGTCAAAACCACCCATCGAAATCATATAGACTTTGGTACCCAAATTACCTTTAATCAAACGAGCTAAAAGTGCCATTTGACGAGCGAAATAATTGTCTTGATATTCTACTTGGTTTGATCCTCTTGACCATGCTTCATGAATTTTACCTGCATATTCATTGGTTACGTTTGAAACTCCACGTAGAAATTTTATTTGGTCCCCGTACATACATGTGTCATCTACTTCATCAATGGAATATTGAAGCCCTGTTTCAGCAATTTGTTCCAATTGATCCACATTGTTCGTGACAAAAGCGTAGTTGGTTTCTTCACCTTCAAAAACGAGGCTGCCATAATTTCCAATTTGAATTGCAGCCGGACCCTCAGGTCTACTACCCGGAAAGTCGGATAAATAATCAGGATATAGATGTTCGAAATGACGACCCATCCAACCGGTATCCAATCCTGAAAACCCGTTAGTGTCTAAATCGGTATTTGCAAAAATATCAGAACCAGTAAAGTGTGAAAGACTTTGGCCCTCATAACCTACACCATGCACTGCCTTGAATTGACCTTCTGCCCACATGGGTTGAACTGCACTCATATAAGAGGGAACACCAAATTCATCAGTAAGTTTTAGAATCTTACTCTCAGGAATGTAAATATTGGGCCTGGCGTTGGCATAGGCATCATACTGTTCAATCGGTATTACCGTACTTAACCCATCATTACCACCAGACAAGCGGATTAATATTAAAATGTTATCCGTTTCAGCTGCGGCAATGGCTGATGTCAGAGGTGATGGCGCAGAAGCTGTCAACATACTGCTGCCCAACATCATCGAACCTGATCCTGCAATACCTAGGGCTTGTAGAAAAGACCGACGGCTCCATTGCTTGTGTTCGGTATCGTGGCCTTCATGTTCTAGACCTTTGTATGGGGTTAAATCGTCATTATGAGTATCGCACATAGTAGTAGGTTTTATTTGAGTTGAAATTCTGGTTGTCTAGAAAGGTGATTTAAGAGTAACTGAACTTGATTTGGCACAGACGGTGTGATACTTAAAACCCACAAGGATTGTCCACCATCAATATAATCGGGGCCATAATATATCTCGGGAATATCATCAATTTTAAAAGCCGACATACAATTCTCGAACTCTTGAGGTGTGTACATGCCTTTAGGGGTAATCTTATCGACAATAGCTCTAACCACAATTTCAGGGTTACTGGTATTACTATTTGCGGGGCCAACGGCGTCCATTGCAAATGTTCTGAATTGTTCTTCATCAGCTTGATAAAAACCATCAATAATATCAAGCATTGTTAACCATCTTCCGATTATAAAATTGGTATTGATCCATTGACGATCTCTTTGCCATCCAGCTACGTCGACCGGATCAAACAAAGTTTGTCCTAACAAATCGCTGTAGTTGACTGCAGTTTCTACGGTAGTATCGGTATATGAAAAGTTCGTCTCCTTAATAAAGTTGAAATAAATATCGAACGGACTCTTGATGATTACACCTATCGCTTCTTCGTCAAAGAAATGTTGACTCTTGAATAATTGCGAAAGTACAGGGGCTATTTCAAAGTTGTTCGCAACCATGGTTGCGGCCATTGCAGGAATAATATTGTTATTTACAAAGTCTTCTTTAGAATCTGGGTGTACAAAGAACTCGTATAGTTTTCTGCAGATAAAACCAGCAATTTCATTGGGTCTTTGCGTGAAAAGAATGTTGATGACATCATCATACCCCCAATTGCCCGTTTGACCCATTATGGTCTTAGGTCCTGCGTCATGACGCTCTGGATTGAACTGTACTGCTTCACAGCCTAATTCACCACGTTCCACGTAACCAGTAAGCGCTTTGGCGGTTTCAATAATATCTTCTTCGGTATAGCCATTCTCATCTCCTAACGTAAAAAGTTCATACAATTCCCGACCATAATTCTCATTGGGGTTGTTACCGTTATTGAAAACACCATCTAAATAATAAAGCATGGCGTTGGTTAGTCCTATTTCGCTAACAAAAGTTCTAAAGTTGCCAATCGCGTTGCGCTGAAGACAGTTGAAGTATTCGTATAGGAATGCGTTACACTCATAAACATCCAATTCAGTCACAAAATGATTACTCCAGAAAAAACTGAGGCGTTCTCTTAGGTTATTCGTTAACATTGCATTCGAATAATCAAGACTGAATTCGCTTCTTTGTTGCCTTCTTAGTGCTCCGGCCGCATCGTCGTCGGCAGGATAGTTGCTATTGTTCCAAGTAGCCCAGACAGGGGCAGGCAAGGGCGGCATGTTGATTGCCTGATTTATTAAATTGTCCACCAATGGGCCGGCATTTTGGCCAACCTGAACATCTATTACAGGGATTGAGGCGCTAAAGCCTAATCTTCGATAAAGATGTTGAACTTGTTCTTTTGTTAAGGCATTTGTGTAGGGTGCAAGAGTAGAAGTATTACAATTGACGAAATATTCCATAGTCATTTGGGCGTTAGTAAGTTTTCGTTCACAGTGCTTGGGGCTACTATTAACGTCAGCATATTGTGTAGTAGTATTGAAATACACATATATTCGATGTACTACCTAAAAATTTACGGGGATTATGTTAAATTGGACGTTCAACGACGTATATTTTCGACGAAATGCACAGTTTTGGTTTTTTAGAATATTACTTAAATGGGAAAACATAACGAATTTGGCAAAGAGGGAGAACGACTGGCGACGGATTTTCTTATCGATAAAGGCTATGTTATCAAGCATAAAAATTACCGTTATTTAAAATCCGAGATCGATATCATTGCTCAAAAGGGTGAAGTTTTGGCCATTGTTGAGGTTCGCGCTCGAAGTAATGACCAAATTATTCCCATTGCGGATACAATTACACCTAAAAAAATAAGACTATTGGTCTTGGGCGCCGACCATTATGTAACATCCAACCAACTTGATGTCGAGGTACGCTTTGATGTCATCACTATTCTCAAGAATAGCAAAATCTTCAAGATTGAACATTTGGAAAGTGCATTCTATCATTTCTGACAATTTGTTTTATTTGTAACAAATTGTTATTTTCGTATAAATTCAATCAAAACGAAGCCGGTATGTTGAAAGCAATCGCTATCAGATCTTAGTGATTATTTTTAATAACAGTGGTCATCATGACCGATGAAAAGCTCTAAAAACAAACACATGAAAACAATATCATCTGTTGTAGAACAGTATATTAAAAAAAAGCCCTTCCTGCAAAGTGCTTTGGCGCAAGGAATCATCAACCTAACGTCACTATCTAGAATTATTAAATCTGAAATCGAGGACGAACTTGGTAAAGACATTCGTAACGGTGCCATCGTAATGGCCCTAAAACGCCTGTCCGATGATCTTGAATTCAGGGCGACCCACAAAATCATAAAGGTATTAAAGAATATAGGTGAAATCACGGTTCGTTCCTCTTTGACCGACTATACTTTTTTAGCATCGGACACCATTCTTTCCCAACAGGCCAAACTTTTAGAAGCTGTGAATGAAAATCAGGATGTGTTTTATACCTCCTCAAGAGGAGTGAATGAAATAAACATTGTTATATCCAATGTAATGGACGAAACGGTCGAAGGACTGTTCAAGGCTGAGAAATGTACGCAAAAAGCGGAAGAACTTTCGTCAATTACGGTCAAGCTACCTGCTGAAAACGTGTCTGTTCCGGGTATTTATTATTTTATTTTTCAACGACTTGCCTGGGAAGGTATTGTTTTATACGAGGTAATTTCAACCACCAATGAATTCACGATTTTGGTCGACGATGATCAGGTGGATATTGCCTTTAAAACTATTAAGGATTTAAAGACCTTGTAGAGGTTAATCGTTTATTTTTTTTCTAAATACTCAATAACGCTCTTGTCGTTATCAGGCTTGGCAATAATACGCTTGTCCTTATCCAAAATGAAATAGGTAGGTGTCGCATCAATACCGTATAAATCGGCGTACTCACTTTCCCATTTGCCTAATGCAATCGCGTGTTCAAATGAATTAAGTTTTGCGGATTCCAATTTCCAATTGGTTTCATCATCTTCGAGGCCTATGGCCACAACCTTGACATTGATATTGTCCGCAAGTCTTTTGTGTAATGCAGGTAGTTCTCTAAGACAATGACCGCAGGTACTACTCCAGAACACTAGTACGTAGTTTTCATTGCCATCTAGTTTACTCAACCTTTGAATGTCTGTACCATCCTTCCATTCAATTTCAGGGGCAACCGCTCCCAGTCGAAGTCTTGTTTGTAGTTCAATTTTAGATACTATATTTTGATGCTCAGGTGTTGCAGCCTTTATTTTCAAATAATCACTATAAACGGTATCGGCGAGGTCATTAAGGTTACTGGCCGTTGCTTGTGTCCAAATGGTGTAGAGCGTACTGAATTCATATGAATTGGAAGTCCCCTCTAATTTTTCGACTACCGTTTTCAAATTTTCCTGCATGACTTTTTCAATTTCCTCGGATGTCATTTGCTCCAATGGTAAAGCGGTAAAAATATAGTTGCTCAATTTATCAGTCAAAAATCCCGAAGCTTGGAGAATTGGGTTCGTAACATTTAAGCTGTCAAAATAATATGTTTTTCGATTTTTGACATATTCGTCAATGCTTTCATACTTTCCAGGAATATAAGGTCTGTTCGCCTTTATAAATTCCTGTACTATTAAACCATCAGATCTTTTCATAAATGAATGCTGAATGGCCATGTAATTTTGGGTTATTTTCTTAAATTCATCCTCATCTTTAGACTCATTGGTATAATATGAAATCAAACTACGTTCTCCCATCTGAATTTCTTTAATATATGTACTGAGCAGTATATTTTCTTTAGACGTTGTAAATATTGGACCTTCGCTTATTTTAAAGTCAAGTATTATATCTTCCTTTCCTGTATAAACTACATCAAAATTATATTCTTCCTGGGGTACTGCATATACCAATCGGTAGGTGCCGGAAGGGGAATTTTCAGGGATTTTCAATTCAAATCTACCGTCTTTGATTGCAGTATCTGCCACATAAACTTGAGTACCTGGTCTTAAGTGGTAGGCGATTAGCCAAGTATAGTCTTCGGCAGGGGAAAAAGTACCCGATATGGTATGTTGGGCCTGAAACGAAAGTGTCGCAAAGAGAATAAAAACAAGAAGAATATTTTTCATGTTAGCAGGAATTCAAAAATCAGTCCAATAAACAAGCTCAATTCTAGTTTGAACAAATTTATGTAATCTAATAAAAAAGAAAACTTAATCCTTGATCATATTCTCTTGATGGATAAGTAACGGTAGATTTTCAAGTATACTACCGACTTTTACTTTTGACGAGCCATGTACTTGAATTGTCGATTTAATAAAGTCCTCTTCATTTGCCTTGAAGATATTGTCCACATATTTCTGAGGATTGCGATCGATATATGGAAACCAAGTACTGTGTATTTGAATCATAACGCGATGCCCTTTTTTGAACGTATGCAATACATCTTGTAATTGAAAATTCACATTGCTGATTTCGCCAGGAACAAATGGTTCAGGCTTTTCGAAACTATTACGAAACCTTCCTCGGAATACTTCGGATCTTACCAATTGTTGATAGCCACCCATGATGATATTCTCAGGGTTATGTTCATACTGTGGATGATTTTGTGGATACACATCGATCAGCTTTACCACAAAATCTGCATCGGTACCTGTCATGGAGACCTTAAGCGCCGCCAGAATTTCACCTGCAAGGGTTCGGTCTACTTCTAGAATCTCTGATTCAAAAGTCAATACATCTGGCCTTTTTGAGGCTTCACGCTGGTCGTCTGACATGAATCGGCGAGGGGTAAAAGTGAGTCCTTCGGTCTGTGATGTGTACGGAATTGGTTTCTTGGGGTCACTTGTGTATTCAAAAACTGCTTTTTCGTCGGTAGATTCATTAATTCCTAGCGTTCCATTTTCACCAAAATAGAGCGTTACCGGCTCTATTTCTTTTGGAGGCCATTTATCAAAGCTTTCCCATTTTTTGATGCCGGTATCGAACATATAGGCCTCGGGCAATGTGTTGGTGCCTTCATCTTTTAGATAGTGGTTAAAGAACTTGCGCTCGATTTCCTTTTGATAAAAAGTGGAGATGCTGTCGCCAAAATAGATATGATTGTGCGTTGTCTTTCCCGTTTCTCGGGCCCATCCACCGTGATCCCAAGGCCCCATAACTATAGTGTTCTTTGCTTTTGGACTCGTCGCTTCTACTGTCTTATAAATAGTTAGCGGACCATAAAGGTCTTCCGCATCGAACCAACCCCCTACGGTCATTACCGCATGGTTGATGTTCTTTAAGTGTGGAATAATGCTCCGTTTCTGCCAAAATTCATCATAATTGGGATGTTCGACAATTTGTTGCCAAAAGAAATTATCATGATGATATTTCTCAGTGATATTTTTTAAAGGGCCCATTTTCAAATGAAAATCATAACCATCTGCAGCAGGATCATCATAAAAGCGTTTAATCTTATCAATATACCAAGGCTTTCGGGTGAGACTGTCTTTCTGGTAGCCGAAAACTGCGAAGGCGGCGGTATAACTTTGAAGATAGGTTCCCTGATGATGAAAATCATCGAAGAAAAAGTCGGCGATCGGAGCTTGGGGTGAAGAGGCTTTTAAAGCTGGGTGCGCGTCGATCATGCCCATTGCGGTGTAGTGTCCCGGATATGAGACTCCATACATGCCTACTCGGCCATTATTCCCAACAATGTTTTTTATCAACCATTCAATGGAATCATAGGTGTCCGAGCTTTCATCGATGTCTTTTTTGTTTCTCGGATTGTTTCCTTGAATGTTCGGCCGCATGTTATCAAACGTACCGTCTGACATATAACGTCCGCGAACATCTTGATACACTAGAATATAACCGTCTTGTATCAGGTACTTCGATGGGTATCTGTTGATATTGAAATCCGTATAGTTCGATGCATTATAACAGGTGCGGTTCATTAATATCGGATACTTCTTAGATTTGTCTTTCGGAGTGTAGACCACCGTGAAGAGTTCTGCCCCGTCACGCATTTTGATGCGGTACTCATTAAGATCGTAGTTGTCTCTAACGTAGAGGGAATCAAGATTCTGTGCGTGGGAAATTACAAACGCTAGTAGAAAAAGTAATAGGAAGATTCGCTTAGACATCATTTTGATTTTAAAGGATGTACTAATATACTGAATTGCCTATTTAAAAAGGAAGTGCTTTGTGTGTAGAAGGAAAGAAAGCGGTACATCGGCTGATTTGATTATGGAGAAACAGCGGAAGAAAGGAAAACTTTTATCGCATGGACCAATCCCATCTAAAAGGGTTCACCCACTTATTGAGGTGTTTGTACTTCGTTGCAAATACCCATTGCGGAACAAATGCCCAAAATTAATTCCATTTCTTTTTCGTGAACGTAGCCATCGGAATTTGCTACTTCATCTAAGATTTCTGCTAGGGCTTTCTTTTTTGCTTCAGGCATGCCCTTTACAATGAATAGACGCTGCTCTTCTGTAATACTCCTAGCTTGAGAGATGAAATTACTATCAAAGTCGATGCGATGCATTAGCTCGTTCAATAAAGTAAGTTCGGCTTTGTGAATTAGGTTGTCCGCGACTATTACGGAGTTGATTGCATTGACCAAGGCGAGCTTCTCCGCGATGGTAAATGCCATGGATTGGTGGATATTCATAATTTCTAATTGTGGGGTTAGAAAGCTACAAAGTTACATAAATTAAAACCTGAACATTTTTAATGGCCATACTAGTTATTAACAGTAGCTGTTTGTTTCATACATACGCTGAACGAGGATTTTTGAAAATTGTTTTATAAAAAAGATTCTTTTTTTGGGACTAAATCCACCAAAGGAGCAAGGGACCTTAGTGCATATTCAATGGATGAAATCTTCTCGAAAACCAATAACAGACGAAGCCCGTTCCGGGTGTGTTTTTCCTTTATTCTACACCTTTGGGGGTGACTCTGAACGAACTGCAACACTTTCGTAAAAGCCACACTTTGGTAGAACTCCGATTGCTGGTCGGCTATAAAATAGCCTATCAACTTCCCTTTTTTCAAAACGACTTTCTCGAGCCCAATACTATTTGCAATCCATTTGATGCGAACGGAGTTCAATAAATCTTCGGCTTGCGAAGGCAATTCTCCAAAGCGGTCAATCAATTCCGCTTCGAATTTATGGAGTCCTTCTTCGTCTTTGACTTGATTCAATTCAGTATACAGCGTTAAACGTTCGGTAATATTATTGATATAATCATCGGGAAACTGTAATTGAAAATCAGAATCGATTTGGGTTTCTTTGACAAAGACTTTCTCTTTATGTCCTTCAACATCTTCGTAGAGTTCTTTAAATTCAGTTTCCTTGAGTTCATCGATGGCTTCAGCTAAGATTTTCTGATAGGTTTCAAAACCTATTTCGTTGATGAATCCACTTTGTTCGCCGCCCAATAAATCTCCCGCGCCACGAATCTCCAAATCTTTCATCGCGATATTGAAACCACTTCCCAGTTCGGTAAACTGTTCAAGGGCTTCAATACGTTTGCGAGCATCGGGGGTCATCACGTCGTAAGGTGGTGTAATAAAATAGCAAAAGGCCTTTTTATTGCTACGTCCGACGCGTCCGCGCATTTGGTGTAGATCACTAAGGCCAAAATTATTGGCATTGTTGATGAAAATGGTATTGGCATTGGTAACATCCAGTCCGCTTTCTACTATGGTAGTCGAAACGAGCACATCGAATTCCCCGTTCATAAAACTGAGCATCAGGGTCTCGAGTTTTTTTCCCTCCATTTGACCATGACCGATTCCGACTTTGGCATCGGGTACAAGGCGTTGGATCATTCCTGCGACTTCCTTAATGTTCTCGATTCGGTTGTGGATAAAAAATACTTGCCCACCTCTTTGAATTTCATAACTGATGGCATCGCGAATAATCTCCTCCTGAAATCGAATAACCTGACTTTCGATGGGATACCGGTTCGGCGGAGGCGTATTGATTACGGATAAATCCCTAGCTGCCATTAAACTGAATTGAAGTGTACGTGGAATGGGTGTTGCGGTCAAGGTCAATACATCGACATTCTCTTTGATGGATTTTAGTTTGTCCTTTACCGAGACCCCGAATTTTTGTTCCTCGTCAACGATTAATAACCCCAGGTCCTTGAACTTAACGTTTTTATTGACGAGTTGGTGGGTACCTATGAGGATGTCTACCTTGCCTGCTTCGAGTTTTTCCAAAGTTTCACGGCGTTCTTTGGTAGTTCTGAAGCGGTTCAAATAGTCAACTGTAACGGGCATTTCCTTTAAACGTTCCGAGAAAGTACGATGGTGTTGAAAAGCTAGAATCGTAGTGGGTACCAGTACAGCTACCTGTTTACCATTTTCGGCCGCCTTGAATGCCGCACGAATAGCAACTTCGGTTTTTCCAAAACCAACATCGCCGCAAATGAGCCTATCCATAGGCCGTTCACTTTCCATGTCGCGTTTGACATCTTCCGTCGCTTTGCTCTGGTCGGGAGTATCTTCATAAATAAATGAAGCCTCCAATTCGTTTTGCAAATAGCTGTCAGGGTTGTATTGGAATCCTTTTTCCAGTCGTCTTTTAGCGTAAACCTTGATTAAATCGAAAGCAATTTTCTTGACCCGGGTTTTGGTCTTTTGTTTGAGTTTTTTCCAAGCTGCGGAACCGAGTTTATAGATTTTTGGAACTGCGCCGTCCTTACCATTGAACTTCGATATTTTGTGGAGCGAATGTATACTGACATAAAGTGTATCTCGGTCGCCGTACATTAATTTGATGGCCTCTTGTTTTTTGCCTTCGACGTCGATTTTCTGAAGTCCCCCGAACTTGCCGATACCATGGTCGATGTGGGTCACGTAATCACCAATTTCGAGTTTGTTAAGTTCTTTTAGGGTTATCGCCTGTTTTTTCGCATAGCCGTTCTTTAAATGGAACTTATGATAGCGCTCAAAAATCTGATGGTCGGTATAGCAGACAATTTTCAGGTTGTCATCGATAAAACCTTGGTACAGTGGAAAAACCAATGTTTCATAGTGGACATGCTCGTTGGCATCCTCAAAAATGGCGTGGAACCGTTTGGCCTGTTGTTCGCTGGCACAGAAAATATAATTGGTATAGCCTTGTGCTTTGAACTGGTTGAGGTTTTCAATGAGCAAGTCGAACTTCTTATTGAACGCGGGCTGGGGTTTGGTATTGAAAGTTATTTCTGTTGCAGGCACGTCGACTGCGCTGGATGTTACAGTAGATGAAGTTAACAACCTAAATCCTTCCAATTGTTTCCTGAAACTTTGGGAGTTCATAAATAGCTCTTCCGGTTCGGCATGTTTGATATCCTTTGAAAGTTTTTCAAAGGCTTCCATGGCCTTCCCGTAGAAATCATCTAAACGGTCAAAAAGCAAATCGATATTCTTGGCAAAAACTAGGGTTTCCAACGAAATGTATTTAAGGAAACTTTCCCTTTTCTCTTCCAAAAGTTTATTCGCCACATTGGGAATGATACTGATTCTTTTGACCTTTTCGGTTGATAGCTGTGTCTCTACATCAAACGTTCGGATACTCTCCACCTCGTCCCCGAAAAATTCAATACGATAGGGTTCGTCATGCGAAAAGGAAAAAACATCGACAATACCACCACGTACGGAAAACTCTCCTGGTTCGGTGACAAAATCGACTCTTATGAATTTATATTCGAAAAGTACTTCGTTCAGAAAATCCAACGAAAGCGAATCTTCCAATTTTATTTTCAGGGTATTTTTTTCAAGTTCACGACGGGTAACCACTTTTTCAAAAAGTGCATCGGGATAGGTAACAATAACTGCAGGTCTTTTTCGGGAGTTGATACGGTTCAAAACCTCTGCCCGCAACAGCACGTTCGCATTGTCCGTTTCTTCTATTTGATAAGGTCTGCGGTAACTTCCCGGATAAAAAAGCACATCTTTCTCACCGATGAGTTGCTCGAGATCATTTAGATAGTAAGCCGCTTCTTCTTTGTCGTTAAAAATGAGAAGAAAAGGTATGTCGGAATTATGAAAAGTATCAGATAAAACGAAGGAAAGTGAAGACCCTGTCAGTCCTTTTAGTTGTGTCCTAAGCGGCGCCGAGGGGTCGGATTGGGCAATAGCATCCCGCAGTTTCCTTGTTTTAGGAGACTGTGAAACTACTTCCTGAATATTAACCTTCGACAAAAAATGCTAAAATTTGAGGTGCAAAGATAACCCTTACTGTCGCATCGTGCCAAGAGATTGCCGGGAAATGGCTATACATCCCTTAGTTCAGTAACTAAAAGGAAAAAACGGATTGTTCTTCCGGTTCTTAAATCCATGCCAAGCGGCAATCGCAAAGATGACAATGCTAGCCGTCAAGGCCGTATAAGCAATGCTTTCGATAGAATCTTTATGTCGTATATAAATTGCGAACAATGCCCAAATGCCGACCGCGGCGAATTCACGCATATTCCTATTGAAAATCATGAAAATGTTAAGTAGAGCCGCAATTAAAATCATCAGTATTGTCCAACTTATTTCGGAAAGAAAACCGCCATCCCAACCTAATTTTGCCAAATAGGCCGAAATATTGGCGATGGTAGCCACAGCGATCCAGCCGCTGTAAATACAAATGGGCCACCACACAAACGCGATGATTGCCTTTGGTGCATCCCACCGTTCCATATTTGTATTTAAGATGACCTTGATGAGCGAGAAAAGAATGCCCAACATAATCAAAACCGATAATCCCGTATAATCGAAAGTAAAAGCGAACACCCAGGCACAATTAAGCACGTTCGCACAAATGAACCAATAGCTGGTTTGCTCGATAAACTCACTTTTTTCAGTAGTGAAATAAGCGTGGCGAACCTGAAAAATTCCATAGGCGAGCAAGGCCAAAAATATTAATCCCCAAATAGCAAAGGCATAACCGGCTGGCGTGAACAAATTGTAGTATTTGTTGCTGATTTCCCCAATGGTTGTCTCATTGATTCGAATTGCTTGTGATAAGTAGTTCACGGCAATCACTAGGATCACGGAAAGTAAGTTTAAAAGCGCGAGCGTTTTTTTCATAGCATTTAAAAATACACAAAACCTGAGTATATAACTGTACTCAAATGAACTAAAACGGAACTATTTTGAATAGCGTCTTTTTTTAGTGACTTCCTTCAGGTTTACAGGTAAAACGGTATCGCCCAACAATGCAAAAACTTCGGAATCCTTTCCGGGTAGCATGGTGAACGAACCTGTGAACTCCCCGAAAGCCGGTAACAACATTTGTGTATTCGATTTAAAAAAGCATTTCAACCGAACGGATTGTCGACCCAATCCTGTTAAACGGATTGCCGGATGAATATGTCCGCAGAAGTTGAAAAAACCAGCCTGTTCTTCCGGATGGTGTGTCAACAGAAAACCGTTGGATTGAATCTCTGAAACGACTTCAATGCCCAAATCCTCATATTTTAAGGGAGAAATGATATCATGATTTCCGACCACCAAAATCATTTTTGGGTCGACTTGAGAAGTCCATTGTTCAAAAATATGCCATTCTTTATTGAGAGAGGAATGAAATAGGTCTCCCATGAAAACAACGGTTTTCGGATTGAAAAATCCAATGACTTCATCCATCAATTCAAAGTTCTTCTGTACCGCCTTTTGGGGTACCGCGGCCCCGAATTTTCGAAAATGCGAAACTTTTCCCAAATGCACATCACTAATCAGTAACATTGATTTTTCCTCCCAGAAAAGCACTCCTAAAGGATGCATGATGAAGTGCTGATTTTTTATTTCGATGGATTCGGTATTCATGGAAACCAAAGATACTAAATGACGACTTGCTTTTATTGGGTCGAATCGCTACTTTGTAGCAACAATTCCAACTTGAAAAAATGCCGAAAATTATTGTTGTCGGAAGTTCCAATACCGATATGGTCGTAAAGACCCAGCGCTTTCCTGAGCCCGGCGAGACCATTATAGGAGGTGATTTTTTCATGTTTCCTGGTGGAAAAGGTGCTAATCAGGCCGTGGCAGCCGCTCGTGCTGGCGGTGATGTCACTTTTATTTGTTCCGTAGGTGATGATGTTTTTGGACAAAGCGCCTTGGAAGGTTATCGCGATGAAGGTATAGATGTCAATGCCGCCAAAATAGTAAAAGATGCTGCTTCGGGAGTGGCTTTGATTACCGTCAATGGAGAAGGAGAGAATGAAATCGTGGTGGCCTCAGGAACAAATACGAATCTTTCCCCGATTTATGTTTCGGAGGTCATGGAAGAAATGGATAATGACGGAATCTTCTTGACCCAGTTGGAAACTCCCATCGAGACCATTGAATATTTGGCGCGATATAGTAAATTGACCGATCAGCCACTCATAATAAATCCAGCCCCTGCCCAAAAATTATCGGATGCTATTTTGGATGGACTTTTCCTTATCACGCCCAATGAAACTGAGGCCAAAATATTGACTGGAATTTCAGTTGATGACGACCCATCAATGGAGGCTGCTGCACAAGCATTATTAGATAGTGGGGTACAGCATGTTATTATCACCTTAGGTAGTCGTGGCGCTTTTTTCATGAACCGCGAGGAAAAGTTCTTGGTCCCATCTCATCAAGTAAAGGTAATTGATACCACTGCGGCAGGTGATGTATTCAATGGTGTTTTGACCGTTTGTCTGTCCAATAATATGGGTTGGCGAGAAAGTATTGCCTACGCCAATAAAGCCGCAGCATTGTCAGTCACAAAAATGGGAGCTCAAGGTTCGGCACCATATAAAGAGGAAATCAACAAATTCAACTAATATGTTCATCATTGAAACTTATACACTGGCGGTAATTTTCTGTGTCGTTACTATGCTTGCCTGGGGTTCTTGGGCGAATACTCAAAAGTTGGCAGCGAAAGATTGGCGTTTTGAACTGTATTATTGGGATTATGTCATTGGAATTGTTTTGTTTTCGTCGCTTTTCGCACTCACTGCAGGAAGCATGGGCGGGGGCGGCAGACCTTTTCTAGAAGACCTTTCGCAAGCGGACAACGCCAATGTTGGGTCCGCCGTTTTAGGGGGAATACTCTTCAATGCTGCAAATATTCTTTTGGTGGCGGCAATAACCTTGGCGGGAATGTCCGTGGCTTTTCCGGTAGGCATTGGTTTGGCATTGGTCATCGGGGTCATTGTGAATTATATCGATGCCCCGGTGGGGAATTCTACCTTGATTTTTGGGGGCGTAGCCTTGATTGTTTTGGCAATTTTATTAAACGCCATTGCCTATCGAAAACTTTCGAAACAACAGCAAAAAGTGCCCACAAAGGGATTGGTCTTGGCAGTCGTCGCCGGACTTCTTATGGGACTTTTCTACAAATATGTTGCCAACTCGATGTTTCCCGATTTTGCCAATCCGATTGCGGGGAAGTTGAGTCCGTATACGGCGGTTTTCTTATTCGCTTTGGGAATCTTGGCCAGTAATTTTGTTTTCAATACCGTTTTGATGCGTAAGCCTTTTGAGGGTGCCCCGGTCGGTTTCAAGGATTACTTTTACGGAAGCTCAAAAAGTCATTTAATGGGTATTCTCGGGGGTGTGATTTGGTGTATCGGTATGTCATTCAGTATTCTTGCTTCAGATAAAGCTGGCCCGGCAATTTCATACGGATTGGGTCAAGGAGCGACTGTAGTAGCTGCACTTTGGGGTATCGTTGTTTGGAAAGAATTTAAAGGTGCGCCTAAAGGGGTAGGCGGCATGTTGAATACGATGTTGCTGCTTTATGTTGTAGGGTTGGGATTGATCATTGCGGCTCGATAGTATTATTTCTTCATCAAAATAGCCGCCATCCGTTTTACTCGATTTTCCCACTTTTCACTTGACAATTTTTCACGGCTCAATCGATCCGTAATCAATGGAAAGGCGAACGGAGTAGCTTTTTCACACTGTTTCCAAACTATTTCTTGGTTGGCGATACGTTCCATGGACAGGCGCAATCGGCCCTCTTCCAGTTGGTGTTGAAAGGTTTCCGTAAAGGCCTGCTGAAACAATAGATTTTCAGGTTCATAATCGCGGAAAACTTCAAATAATAATTGTGAATTGCTTTGTAGGTGCTTCATTTTGATACCTTTGTTCGGGTAGCCCGTAAAGACCATGCCGCTGATAATGGCAATATCACGGAATTTTCGCCGTGCCATTTCGGTGGCGTTCAGGCTTTTTTGTAAGTCCTCCAATAAATAATCCGTGGTGAATAAATCGTTATCTAAGACTTGTTGCATATCGATCGGCTTGTCGGAAAGCAATTCGAACCCGTAGTCGTTAAAGGCAAGGGAAAAGGTAATAGGAGAGAGCAGGCTAATACGATACCCTAACAAACTTCCCATGGCTTCATGAACAAAACGCCCTTCGAAGGGATAGAAAATATGGTGGTAGCCATCTCTTGTTTTAAAAGTTTCAATTAAAAACTCATCAGGTTTGGGTACGATGCTTTCCCGTCGTTGCCGTTCGAAAATGTGTGCCAATGACCTGATTTCGGGGGATTGATTCTTTGGTTCTTCATAGGAGGAATAGAGTTCCTCTCTAAGTAGTTTTGACATTTGTGCCGAGAGCGTAAGTCGACTTCCCATCCAACTGGAAATCTTGTTCGTTCGTTTTGTGGAATTCCGAACATGTACCTGCATATCTTTGATACGAATGAATTCCAAGTTGCGGCCGGCAAAAGTGAAGACATCGCCTTTGTTCAACTTCGAAATAAAATATTCTTCGATAGAGCCTATGTATCCTCCTTTTTGATAGCGAACTGTCAAGTTCACATCGCCGACGATTGTGCCGATTTGAAAACGATGTCGCATCGCTACGCCCCGATCGTTGACCTTGAATTTACCATCTTCCTCGACTTCCACTTTTTTATATTCGTCGTATGATTGTAGGCTCTGACTACCCATCACCAAAAAGTTCAAAAGCCATTGCCATTGGTCTTTGGTCAGGGTCTGGTAGCAGAATGTTTGTCTGACTTCTTCGTAGAGTTCATTGGGATAAAATCCTTCAGAAATGGCCAAAGTGGTCAAATATTGCAATAGAACATCATAACTGTTGAGGTATGGAATTCGGTCTTCCACCACATTTTCCTTGACCGCTTTTTGCAGTGCCGAGGCCTCGATAAGTTCTATGGCATGTGTGGGCATAAAGTAGATGACACTTTCTTTACCAGGGCGATGACCACTGCGCCCCGCACGCTGTAAAAAACGCGCTACGCCTTTCGGGCCACCAATTTGTACCACGGTTTCCACAGGTGCAAAATCGACACCCAAATCCAAACTCGAGGTACAGACTACGGCTTTTAGGCTTTCATTGCGAATGGCCTGCTCGACCCAATTTCTAGTTTCTTTATTGATACTACCATGATGCATGGCAATTTCTCCAGCATATTCGGGGTGTTTTTCCAAAATTTTCTGAAACCAGATTTCACATTGACTTCGGGTATTGGTGAAGAGCAAGGTTGTTTTGCTATTGTTGATAATGGGTACGACTTCTTCCAGCAATCGAATTCCGAGATGTCCTCGCCATGGAAAAGTCTCCATTTCTTTGGGTATGATGCTCCGGACCGTGATTTTCTTTTTGATATTGGCCTTAATCATCACGGAATTTTGGAGCGCCTCTGTCTCCGGACCCAATAATACATCTCTCGCTTGTTCCAGATTTCCTATGGTGGCTGAAATTCCCCAAATCCGAAGTTGTTTTGAAACCGTTCTTAAACGTGACAAAGCGAGTTCCATTTGTACGCCTCTTTTTGTTCCTAAAAGTTCATGCCATTCGTCAACAACGATTGCCGTACAGTCTTTGAACATTTTATCGTACCCTTTGGTCGCCAAAAGCAATTGTAAACTTTCAGGAGTAGTAATTAACAAATCGGGCATTTGTTTCTTCATAGCTGCCCTAGCTTTTGTAGAAGTGTCCCCCGTACGGATTCCTACGGTCATTTGGGTCCCCAAATCAGCTGTGACCCGCTCTGCGGACTGCCTGATTTCTTGGGATAGCGCTCGCAAAGGAGTGATCCAAACTGCCTTTAATCCCTTCTTATGCTTGGTTTTGTAATGAGGATTTTTTTTGATGTAGTTCAAGACAATAGGAAACCATAGTGCATAGGTTTTTCCGCTACCCGTCGGGGCGTTCAGGAGGCCGTGTTTGCCCTGTAGAAAAGCTTTCCAAGTGTCTTTTTGGAATTTGAAGGGTTTCCAGTTCTGTTCTTGGAACCACTGTTCTGCAATATGGTAAAGTTCGTCTCTGGTCATACCGGAACCTAAGGTATCATTTCTTTGAGGTCGTCCAACGTATTTGCCTCATGAATATTCTTATCTTTCCGCCAACGTAACATTCTTGGGAAACGAGTGGCCACTCCACTTTTATGACGTTTTGAAAGTGCGATTCCTTCAAAGGCAATTTCAAAAACATGATGCGGGGTAACCGAACGAACCGGACCGAACCGTTCCAGGGTATTTTTCTTGATCCAATTATCAACTTGTCTAAACTCTGCATCGGTCAATCCGGAATAGGCCTTGGCGAAGGTGACCAATTCTTTTTCGCCATCTTCATTTTCGTTCCAAAGTGCAAAAGTGTAATCGGTAAAAAGATTACTTCGTCTACCATGGCCCCGCATTGCGTAGGTTAAAACCGCATCAATAGTGAGGGGGTCGACCTTCCATTTCCACCAGTCACCTTTTTTTCTTCCTACCAAATAAGGGGAATCGATTCTTTTGAGCATCAAGCCTTCACTTTGCACATCACGTGAGCGTTCACGCTCTTCTGCGACTTTTTTCCAAGAGTCGAAGTGCATGGTTTCGGAGAGATGGAGTGGTATTTCCATTGATTTTTCGACTAGTGCTTCGACAGGCCCAACATGACACACGTTTTTGAATAGACTTTCCAACAAATCTCTGCGCACTATAAAAGGTTTGCTACGGATGTCTTCGCCTTGCCATTCCAATAGATCATACGCTTTTAAAATTACGGGTACCTTGTTCAATAGAGCCTTTGAGACTGTTTTGCGACCAATGCGGGTCTGAAGGTCGTTGAAGGTTCCGATTTGACCGTTGGGGTAGGGGAGAATTTCCCCGTCGATGACCGTTCCATTTGGAATTGTTCCGATAAAGGTTCCAAATTCGGGATACTTGTCCGTGACCAATTCTTCTCCTCTACTCCAAACAAAAACTTCATCATTGCGAAGGATGACCTGCGAACGGATCCCGTCCCATTTATGTTCGGCCGACCATTCTGTTACGTCTCCCAAATTTTCCACTTTGTCTTCGATAGCATAAGCCAAATAAAACGGGTAGGGTTTAGATAGGTAATCGCTCTCGTTTTCCTCCAAGATTAATTCTTCAAAGGTAATTTTATCCGGATCCCAATTGCCCATGAGTTTATAGGCCAAAATATCTTCATCGATTTCCGTCGCTTTTGAAAGTGCTCGCGTCATTAATTTTTGACTGACCCCGATGCGGAATCCACCCGTAATGAGTTTGGTAAAAACGAAACGTTCGTAGTAGTCCAGTATTTTCCAATTCTCAAAAAGATATTTCCGTTTTTCTTCATCGGATTTCTTTTTAAGCGCAATCATTTCTTCTAAAAAATGGGTTAATGACTTTTCCGTGGATGACTTGGAGGAAGGAACCACCAAGGAGATTGTCTCGGCCAAATCGCCCACTATATGATAACTCTCTTCAAAAAGCCAAAGCGGAATGTTTGCCAATTCGGATGCCCATTCACGTAACAAAGTCGTGTTAACAGGTCTTGGTGGCCTTCGATGCGATAAGATGGCGATCGTCCAGACCTTATCTTTATCACTTGCCACTAGAAAGTAATCGGCCAAGGCTTGTACTTTGACATTGGTCTTATTCGTACTGTCTAAGCTTTTTATGAGTTGGGCGAAGTTCTTCATGTATTGGTAAGCGCAAGTTTTCTATTCAAGTTATTTCTACAGGTTCTTCTTTACTCGCGTTCAATTCTCCTAATTCTCCCTCATACTGAGTTTCCTCGGTTCGGGCATCATAACCTTGCTCTCTAAGATAGCGAGAGAAAATCTCGGTATAACCGTGGGTGCAAATGACTTTTTCCGCTCCGGTTGCTTTAATGCTTTTCAATAAACCTTGCCAATCACAATGGTCGCTTAGCACGAAACCTTTATCGATGGCACGCCTTCTTCTCGCACCACGAAAGGCCATCCAACCGCTTGCGGAAGCAGTTACATACGGAACCATTTTGCGGATCCAAGTACTACCATGGGCGCTTGGAGGTGCAAGGACGATATTTCCTAAAAGTTCTTCTTTTTTGGTTTCCGTCGTAATTAAATTTGTTTCTGGAAAATCAATTAAGGGCCGTAAGACTTTCGTCATGTTTTCAATGGCTCCGTGCGTGTATATTTTTCCGATATCGGTGTTCAGATATTTCAAAAGCCGTTGTGCTTTCCCCAAAGAATAACCGAAGAGAATGGATGTCTTGCCATCGGCCTTGTTTTCGGCCCACCATTGGTTGATATTTTCAAAAACCTCATTTTGCGGCGTCCACTTAAAAGCGGGCAAACCGAAAGTACATTCGGTTATAAAAGTATGGCATTTAATAGGTTCGTACGGAGTGGAGATGCCATCATTTTCATCCTTATAGTCGCCCGTAAAAACCCAAATTTCATCTTTATGTTCGACACGAATTTGTGAAGAACCTATGATATGTCCAGCAGGGTGCAAACTGAATTTGACATTGTTGATGGTAAACGTTTCGCCCCATTCCCTCCCCAAAACATTAATTTCTCCCAAACGGTGTGAAATGATGGGAACGTTATTGTGATGTGTAATATACTGTTTGTGCCCCCATCTACTGTGGTCTGCATGGCCGTGTGAAATTACAGCCTTGTCAACTGGTTTCCATGGGTCGAGATAAACATCTGCTTCAGAGCAGTAAATTCCTTTATCAGTAAACTCTAGAAGCGGTTTTTTCATAGCAAGTGAAAGTTACGAATTCCTAGTAAAAATAAATTGTCAAGAGGGAAATATTGACCTCCAAAAAAATTATATTTGCCTCATAAATATATACGTATGTCCATTTTAGATATGTTTGATAGTGGTTTCAAGAAAAGAAACCAAGACCACTTTGCGGCAATCGTCAGAATTGCGATGAGTGACGGAGTAATTACTGATGATGAGCGGACTTTTTTACACCGGTTGGCCGCTAGGTTAGATATCACCGAAGCAGAGTATAAGGCGATTTTAAAGGATTATAAATCACATCCTATCAATCCTCCAACAAGTTATGATTTGCGTTTAGAGCGTTTATACGATTTAGCAAGGATGGTATATGCGGATCATGTTTTGGGAGAAAAGCAAACGGCCATACTTGAACGTCTGGGTATAGGTCTCGGGTTTTCTACCGGAAATATACATTACGTAGTAGATAAGGCCTTGAAACTGGTGAATGCCGGTGTTGATAGGGATAATTTTATAGATGAGATAAAAAATATGAATCGCTAGTATTCATATTCACCGAAAATTCTAAGGAGGCGATTGCCTCCTTTTTTAATGATATTTATCCAAAAACTCTTGAAGTTTTTCTACCATTTTTCGACTCCCACAGAAAAAAGGCACTCTTTGATGTAGTTCGGTGGGTTCTATATCCATAATGCGACTTTTGCCACCTATTGCCAAGCCATTTGCCTGTTCTGCTATGAAGGCCATTGGGTTGCACTCATATAACAATCTTAGTTTTCCGCTTGCGGTAATGCTGCTTTTTGGGTACATATAGATACCTCCTTTAATCATGTTCCTATGAAAATCGGAAACTAAAGACCCTATGTATCTCGATGTGTAAGGGCGGTCACCTTCTTCTTGTTGGCAGTATTTGATATAGTCTTTTACCCCTTGGTGAAAATGAATGTAGTTTCCCTCATTGACCGAATATATTTTCCCGGTATCGGGGAATTTCATATCAGGATGCGATAGATAAAAAGTACCGATAGCCGGATTTAGAGTGAAGCCGTTGACCCCGTCACCTGTAGTATAAACCAACATGGTAGATGTTCCGTAGACAATATATCCGGCAGCAACTTGTTGATGACCTGGTTGTAGAAAATCTTCTAGTGAGACCGGGGTGCCCACCGGTGTTACACGTCTGTATATTGAAAAAATAGTGCCCACCGAGACGTTGACGTCTATATTCGATGACCCATCCAAAGGGTCAATTAGCACCACATATTTGTTCTGATGCTGCTCATCATTACTATTGATACTGATGAAGTCATCTTCTTCTTCGGATGCAATTCCACAAACAATCTCACGGTTTTTTAAGGTCTGAATGAACTTGTCATTCGCCAGAACATCCAGTTTTTGTTGGTCTTCGCCCTGAATATTCGTATCACCTGCGGCACCTAAGACATCAACAAGTCCAGCTTTGTTCACCTCGTGGTTCACGACTTTCGCCGCTAGGCGTATGGCATTGATTAATTTGGAAAGCTCTCCTGACGAATATTGAAATGACGACTGGTTTTCTATAATGAATTCTCCTAGGGTCTTGTTCTTTTTATGTAGCATTGCAGCGTTTGTTTATTTTGATGCAAAGATCATCTATTTTGTTAAACTAGAACGCTTTAGTCCTTAATTCATTGTTGAAATATTTAACTTTGTGTTTTATTTGTAACAATTATGAGTTATACCATTCGTGATGCACAAACTGAAGATATGTCTCAGGTGCTAAAGTTGATAAAAGAACTGGCTTCTTTTGAAAAGGAGGAAAATGCGGTTGAGGTTTCGGTACAAGATCTAATCAACGATGGATTTGGAACCCAAAAATTGTTTCATTGTTTTGTGGCCGAATCGGATAATGCAATTGTAGGAATGGCATTGGTTTACCCAAGATACTCCACTTGGAAAGGACCTATAATCCATTTAGAGGATTTAATCGTAACTGAAGATATGAGGGGTAGTGGACTAGGAACGGCCTTGTTGAACGAGGTAGTAAAATATGGAAATAGTTTAGGCGTCAGACGGATTAATTGGGAAGTTATAGATTGGAATGAACCGGCAATTGAGTTTTATGAAAGTAAAGGTGCCAAGGTAATGCGCGATTGGGATGTAGTTCAGCTCGACGAAGAAGGAATAAAAAATTATCTAGAAAATATGGAGTAATGACATTTCCATTCTGAGGAAATGAAAATAAATGAGTAAATCTATGCGCATATTTAAGTTTGGTGGGGCATCAGTAAAAGATGCCGAAGGTGTTGAAAATGTGGTCAAGGTACTACAAGAAGTGGGTCACGAAAACACTTTGGTAGTAGTTTCTGCTATGGGAAAGTGCACAAATGCCATGGAGGCGATTGTCAACGCTTATTTTGATGATAAGAATAATTTGACCTCGGCCTTGCAAGAAGTAATAGATTATCATACAGGAATATTAAATCAACTTTTCAAGAATAAGAACCATCCTGTTTATAATAATGTAAAAGTGCTTTTTGATGAAGTACAAGGGTTTTTGGTATGGAACAAATCACCTAATTACAATTTTGTATATGATCAGGTAGTTGGTTATGGAGAGTTGGCTTCAACAACCATTATAAGCGCTTACTTGAATGAAATCGGTATGCAAAACAATTGGCTCGATGTTCGTAATCTTGTTAAGACCGATAATAGTTATAGAGATCCCTCTGTTAATTGGGAAAAGACGCAAAAAAACGTTACGGCTTTCGTCGATAAAAAAATACTGAACGTGACCCAGGGCTTTTTAGGTAGCGACGACAATAATTTTACCACTACATTGGGCAGGGAAGGGTCTGATTATACGGCTGCAATATTGGCGTATTGCTTAAACGCAAATTCAGTCACCATTTGGAAAGATGTGCCCGGTGTGTTAAATGCGGATCCGAGGCATTTCAAAGAGACTCAATTGTTGAATAAAATATCATATCGTGAAGCCATCGAATTGGCATTTTATGGAGCTTCGGTCATACACCCAAAAACACTGCAGCCGCTTCAGGGAAAAGAAATCCCGTTACACGTAAAATCATTTCTTCATCCGAAAAATCCGGGAACCACCGTGGGTAAGGGTATCGGTATCGAGCCTGAAGTACCTTGTTATATCGTAAAAAAGGACCAGGTTTTGATGAAGCTATCTTCTCTTGATTTTTCGTTTATTGTTGAAGACAGTATCAGCGAACTTTTCAAAATGTTTCATGACCATAAGATGAAGGTAGATTTGATCCAGAATTCTGCCATTAGTTTCTCCGTTTGTGTTGACAACAAATTCGGAAGACTGAACGAACTTTTGAACACATTGAAAAGTAGGTTCAAGGTGGTTCACCACGAAGATGTATCATTGTATACCATCCGTCATTTTGATGATAAAGCCCTTGATACAATTTTAAATGGCTATGAAGTACTATTAGAACAAAGAGGTAAGGAAACACTTCAAGTAGTTGTAAAATAATCTTCTAATTAAAAGTGCTGGGGTGCAACACTTTATACTTTAGGTTGCCTTTATGATGTTAAAATGCCTTCCTCAACATGGTATTTTCCTATATTTACTGCTACCTAAAAACGCGAATGAATGGGTTTAGTGACCGCCAAAGAAATAGCCAAAGCGATCAATCTTGACAAGTATGGCTTTCTAGGTACTTTTATTGGTTGGTTTCTAATGAAGGTCACCAGAATTTCAAGCATCAACAAATTCTACGATACCATAAGACATCTTGACGGAACCGAATATGCAGATGCTATTTTAAAGCACTATGAAATCGACTATGAAATTCCTGAAGAAGACTTTAGAAGACTACCAAAGGAAGGGCCGTTTATTACGATTTCAAATCATCCTCTAGGTGCCATAGATGGTATTTTGCTATTTAGGCTAATGGCAGAAAAACGGCCTGATTATAAAATTTTGGCTAATTTTCTATTGCAACGTATGGTGCCTTTAGAACCATATATAATACCTGTTAATCCTTTTGAAAATCGTAAAGATGTCAAAAGTAGTATTGCCGGATTTAAGAGTGCCTTGTCACACTTGAAGGATGGAAAGCCATTGGGTATTTTCCCAGCGGGGGAAGTTTCTACCTATAGGGACGGAAAACTCATAGTTGACAAGCCATGGGAAGAAGCAGCTCTGAAACTAATTCGTAAAGCGGAAGTTCCTATAGTACCTATATATTTTCATGCCAGAAATAGTAAGTTATTCTATCGTTTAGCTAGAATCAGTGGGGTTTTCAGGACTGCAAAAATACCCTCGGAGATCTATTCGCAACGTAACAGGCCTATAAAAATTAGAATTGGACAACCAATTTCGGTCAAGGCCCAACAAGAACAACAAACCTTGGAAGATTTTACGGAGCTACTCCGTAAAAAAACCTATATACTTGCCAATGCCTATGCAAAAGAACGATTGATAGATCAAATACCATCTTCGATAAAGTTGCCGAAATCTCCAAAAAAAATTGCTTCGGCGGTGCGTACCGAAGTCATTGAAGGTGAAATAGAAAAGTTAACAGAGAAGGATAGAAGGCTATTGCAAAGTAAGAATTACGAAGTCTTTTTAGCACCTGCCAATGAGATGCCTTTTACGTTAAAAGAGATTGGCAGACAACGTGAAGTAACGTTTCGTGCGATTGGTGAAGGAACTAATAACTCAATCGACATTGACCGATTCGATGAGTATTACCACCATATGTTTTTATGGGATAACGAGGCGAAAGTCATAGCCGGTGCCTATCGAATGGGACTGGGGTCTGAGATTTATGCCAAGTACGGAATCGACGGGTTTTACCTGCAAGACCTCTTTAGATTTGAACCTGAACTTTTTGGTATGATGCAGCAATCTATTGAGATGGGTAGGGCATATATCATCAAAGAATACCAACAGAAACCGATGCCTTTGTTTCTACTATGGAAGGGAATTGTACATACTACGCTCAGACATCCCGAGCATAAATATTTGATTGGAGGAGTCAGTATCAGCAATCAGTTTTCAAACTTTTCTAAATCTTTGATGATTGAATTCATGAAAAGTAATTATTGGGATCCCTATGTGGCACAATATGTTCGACCAAAAAAAGAGTTTAAGGTAAAATTGAAGGATGCGGATAAAGAATTTGTTTTTGATGAAACACAGGCCGATCTGAACAAGTTCGATAAGCTGATCGATGAGGTTGAACCTGGAAGTTTACGACTGCCGGTTTTAATTAAAAAATACATTAAACAAAATGCTAAGGTAATCGCCTTTAACGTAGATCCCTTATTCAATAATTCAGTAGATGGATTGATGTATATCAAGATTTCCGACCTTCCCGAAAGTACGGTGAAACCCGTTATGGAAGAATTTCAGGCGGAGCTGGAACGTAAATACTTTGAGTCACTATCTGCTGATAGGTAGATTGTGCTATCAGTTTAAGGCCTTGGTAAAAACATACAACAACTCCGTTGCGATTTGCACACTCCTTTCAAAATATTTGTCGGCTTGTTGAGGTGTGCCATCAAAAGCTTTTGGGTCTTCATAGGTAATGGGAAAACGACCATCTGCACCTGACACCAAAGGACATTCTTTGTCAGCAGAAGAACAGGTCATAATCGCGGCAAAATTTGATTGAGGATTAAATTGATTGTCAAAGGTTTTTGAAAAACCTCTTACCGGATGTGAATTTGAAGCATACTTTATAGCATAGACTGGGTTTTTGGTCGTAGAGAGTTGATTTATTTCAAAACCACACTTTCTTAAAGTTTCAACTGCCATAGGAAACATGGCGGTAGCCTCTGTTCCCCCTGAGTAACAATTCATATTTTCAATATCTAAATAATATGCTATCGCTTGAGCCCAGACTTGAGATAAGTGGCTCCTCCTCGAATTATGTGTGCAAATGAAGTTTAGCGCTATTGATTCTTCATTTGTCAACTTGGTTTTTAAGTAATCGATTAATGGTCTCAGTACCACCTTGCGTTCTTTAGGAATTGTAGCGGTATCCAAAGCTTTTATCTGTACCTCAATTTTTGAAAATAGTCGTGTTTTTTTCATGGATGCTTATAGACCAACAATTTTACTTCTTCTTTCAAAAAGGAGATTATCTTTCCATTCCCCGTTTAATTTGCCTACCCTTTCTCGTTTTCCAATATATCGAAATCCTACTTTTTTATGGAGTTCGATGCTCCCTGTATTTTCTGGAAAAATTCCTGATTGGATCGTCCAAAGTCCTTCTGCTTCACTTTCTTTTATCAAAGCGTCCATTAAAATTCGTCCCGCTCCTTTGCCCCGACTTTCTTTCCCCACGTAGATACTCACTTCTCCTATTCCGCCATAAACACAACGACTTGAAACTGGTGATAATGCCGCCCAGCCTAATATCTTTTCATTTTCGGTTGCTACAAGTCGGCAAGAGTTCATATGGGCAGAATCCCAAGCGTCATATGTTGGAACGTCAGTCTCGAAGGTAGCAAAACCAGTGGCAATTCCTTCGGCATAGATTATTGAAACAGCTTGCCAGTCAGATGCTACCATAGGTCTTACAGTAATTGAGTTTACTTCGTTCATTTAACAACAGGTAATTTTAGCTCGTTGGGTGTTCCAAATGGCTTGAGGTCGCTTGAGCATCAACAGAAAATGTAAAACGCCTAGAACAACAGCGCCGGGAATAACATTTACGCTGACGAAAGTGAATAGCTCCTTTGCGACCGAGTCGGTAAAAGCGTTAACAAACACCAAACCGGATTCGGTTATTTTTATCTTAAGGGCCAAAACCAGTACAATTGCTGAAAAGTGAAACGCATTTGAAAAGAGATGGATAATATATTCCCATCTAGGCAGACCGCCCATAAAACTGCGACTTTCCTTTTCAGAATAGGCATCAATTGCCAAAACTATTAAATCAAGAAGTACTAGCCCAAGGCCAGCTAAAAATATGAAAAAGTTGGTCTCGTTGATAAATAAGGCCCAAACAATCAAAGGAAAAAGCACAGCCCTCGCCGTATGTGTTTTATGTTCAAAAACACTCTCCACATGATTGAAAAGACCGTATTTGAAAATATGCAGATAAAAACCATCATAGGTGGCAAGTATCATAAATAATACAAGGCAGAAAGTGGCCAAAACAAATATAATTTCCATTGGTTGGATTTTTTAATTAAAGAATATTAACAACAACCACTGCCGGGAGTACAGCAGGCCTCTTCTTTTGATTCTGTTTCTATTGGTACTCCGCAAGTCTCACGCGCCTTGCAATCAGTCTGTTCAACACCCAATTTTAAAACCAGCTGATTGTCATTGAACATAAAATCGTTTACAAACAATTGAGCGGTATGAAAGTTTGGGTTGCTATACTCAAACTTTACTTCGACCTCTTTTTCCATGGGTTTGATCCTGTCAACCTTGTTTAAAATGCCCAAGGCCTTGTAGGCCGACATGTATTCTTCTTTTTCATGTTCATTGGGGCTTTCCCAAAGTTGTATTATTGTTTCTTTCCAGAAATCTACACCTGCACCACAGTCCACCGAATCAACTGTAATGTTTTTTATTTCTGTGATATGATAGTTGGCTCCTACGAACTGCCCTTCTTTATACTCAAAAAGTAGACTTTTGTTAGGATGCTCTTTTAATAAATTTAGAAATTCATTTGTTTTCATAATCAAAATATTAGCAACAATTAAACTTTGTTTTATCAAAAAAGGAATTCAGTATTACCTGTACTTTTTTCCATTTTTTGAGATTAATACAGTAGCAGACTTTTTTACCCTCTATTTCACCTTCAATTAAATCGATACTTTTTAACTCTTTCAAATGTTGTGAAATAGTGGGTTGTGCAAGACCAATTTCGTCAACAATATCATTACATATACATGATTTTTGACTGCTGATGTATTGCAGAATTGCAATACGGGCAGGATTGGAAAGCACCTTAAAGATGATAGCCAATTCATTCTGTTTGTCATTGAAAATCTGTGTTTTGGTTACGCCCATAACATATTTATATATTGCAATATTACGATAATAAAATGTAATAAAAAAAGCCAGAAGCGTAAAATCTGGCTTTTCTAGTTTTTTTAGAACCAAGGTTTTTTACCTACTTGATATGTATTGTAGAACTCTTCATCTGATTTGGTCAAATATATAATGCCTTCTATTAATCCGACAATACCTGTTGCCATTAAGATAAAACTGCCCACGACAAAGCAAAGTGTAATATATCCTACTATTGAAGCTCCCAATAATATGAATCCTTCTTTTTGATATCCTAAGATAAATTTATGAACACCTAACGAACCCAATATAATTGCAAGAATTCCTGCTAACATTTTTTTATTTTCTCCTCCAGCACCACTAAAAGCCTCTTTCGCATTTTCAGTGAATTCATTAGCCGTTTTTTTGGCTTCATCGGCAAAGTCACTAGCAGCCTCTTTGGCGTCTTCGGCGAATTCTTTGGTAGCTTCTTTGGCATCCTCAAATTTTTCGCTTGCTTTTTCACCTAATTCACTTGCGGTTTCTTTTGCACTATCTAAGGCGTCACTGGCTTTATCGCCTAAATTTTCAGCCCCCTCTTTCGCATTTTCCATGGCGTCGTCAGCCATATCACCTAAATCTTTATTTTCTTCTGACATATTGTTTCCATTTGTTGGTTATACGGTGTTAAATGTAACAAATAATCACATATTAAAGAAACGCCTTATCGATGGGTTCCCAAAGTTCAAGTTTATTACCTTCGGGATCAAGAACCCACCCGAATTTACCATATTCATACTCCTCGATGTCACCTACAACAGTCACGCCTTCCTCTTTTAAAACCTTTAAAAGTTCTACAAGATTGTCAACTCGAAAATTCATCATGAATTGTTTTTTGCTTGGTTCGAAGTATTTGGTGTCTTCATTCATTGGGCTCCATTGGGTAGAGCAATCATTCCCTTCCTTATCTTTCCACCAAAATGTCCACCCGTATTGATCGGTTGGTATACCCAAGCGTTCTTTATACCACTTTTTGATTTCATCAGGGTTTTCAGTTTTGAAGAAAAACCCACCAAGACCAGTTACTCTTTTCATAAGCAGTTATTTTTATTTCATTCCCGAGAAGTCGGGAATCTTTTATTTCGTTTTCACGTTCTTCTCATAAATTGCAATCCATTCCGCAACGGTCATTTTGCGGCAGAGATCACCTATAAGTTCATATGGTACGTTTTCCATCTTTTTGAAGCGCACACAACTTTTGCCCATATCCAATTTGGTCTTTACATATTTTGGATATTCCGTTACAAACCAATCGTGCAACTTTGTATCTGCATAGATACCCGAATGATACAAGGCTACAAAATTCTTTTGGGAGGCGATGCTCATAAATGGTAAGGGAAGTTTCGTGTCACAATGATATCCATCTGGATAAATTGAATGAGGTACTACCCACCCTATCATACCATAACTCATTTGTTCTTGAAACCCTTTGGGGATGTTTTTTGAAATAACTTGACGCAATTTGATGATTACAGGTTGTCTTTCTTCAGGTAGCTGTTTTATGTACTCTTCAGGTGAATTCGCTTTGTAATGCATGATTTTTATTTTTTACGTTGAAGTAGTAATGCTGAAAGCAATGAAATTATAAAACCTATTATAAAAACCATCATTGACATAATGAAAAAATGCATGAATGGGTTCATGAACATTTCTTTTTCGGATTGTAAGGCAGCTTTTCTAAGCTCAAATTCTTTCGCGGGCAGTGACTTGGCTTGTTCGAGCATACCATCGTAATATTCGGTCATGAAACCTGGGTTTACAAATTTTACATAAATTATATCTAATATTCCGAAGGCTAAAGCTACTATGAGGCTGATTAAGATGCCTATTTGCAGGGCTTTGACGAATGATACCATTCCATTGTTTTCTCGATCGCGAAAATGTTTAATTCCAAAAAAAACAAAGAGCAATGACACTACCATTGACGAATAGCCGATTACTTCTCCCATTTTGTCGTCAACGACATCAACTAGAGACCAAATCAATAAGGATAGGAGGCATATGGTTGTAACTCCATAAAGTCCGAAACGTAGTATTGTCTTTTTCATTTTTATAAGTTTAGGTGATTTGAGTCAAATATATTTTTGTCTACGTAAATCCGTCTCATACTAAAGTACCAAAATGACGGTACTAAAGTATATTTCATAGTATATGCATCTCTTTGGCAATCTGAATGGCTTGCGTACGTCTTTTGGCATTTAGCTTTAACAAAATATTCGAAACATGTGTTTTTATAGTGCTTTCAGATAGAAATAGCTTGTCACCAATTTCTTTGTTCGATAAACCTAAGGAGATTTCTTTAAGTACTTCGTATTCTCTATCACTCAAATCTAAAGCTTTGACTTTAGTGAGGTCAATTTCACGCTCAGGCAATCTTTCTTGATGAAGGCTTCGTTTATTTAGGTAGACACCAATTATAAAAAAGACAATTGCGACGATGGCTATGACCAACTCGATTTTTAAATCGCCGCTAACAAAAGCGTATTTGCTTATCTGAAAAAGCACCAATAAAGACAGAATAAGCAGACCAAAGGTGATTACCGTTTTTTTCACCTTTTAAAGTTAACAAAACTTCTTTTTGATTTTATCCACGATGGTCTGAGCGAGTTTAATTTTACTTTCAACGGTCCAACCCGCTACGTGGGGGGAAAGAATTACGTTTTCAGCGTTTATCAAATACTGAAAGGTGGGTGGTATCTGATTGTCGATAAACATATCTTCAAAAGAGGATTTTTCATATTCTAGCACATCCAATCCGGCGCCGAGCACTTTACCAGTTTTTAAAGCTGCTACAAGATCTTCGGTAACAACGCATTTTCCCCGGGCCGTATTTAGTAACCAAAACGGTTTGTGGAACTTTTCAATAAACTCAGCATTGAATAGGCCAATCGTGGAAGCAGTTTGTGGAACATGCAAACTGAGTACTTCTGTTCTTTGGTGAAGTTCCATAATACCTACCTGCCGAGCATTGTCGTCTTCGACTCCACCTTCAATATCATAACAGATGACTTCTACATCAAAACCACGAAGTTTTCGTGCAAATGCCTTCCCCATGTTGCCATAGCCTATGATACCTACTGTTTTCCCATCCAACTCGATGCCCCTATTTCCTTCTCGATCCCAAGTACCCGACCTAACTTCTTTATCGGCCTTATTTAATTTGCAGAACAGTGAAAGCAGCATTCCTAAGGTATGTTCACCAACAGCATTTCTATTTCCTTCGGGTGCCGCTGCCAAAAAAATACCTTTTGATTTTGCGAAGTCTACGTCAATGTTTTCGAGTCCTGCACCCAACCGACCTATAAACTTTAAGTTCGCTGCTTTACTCAAAAATTCCTTGTCTAAAGAAAATCGGCTTCTAATGATAATGCCGTCATAGTGATTTATTTTTTTTAGTACTTCTTGTTTTGAAGAGTTATAATCCTCATCGTTTTGAAAACCCAATTCAGCGAATTGTTCGATAATTAAGGGGTGGTTGGTGTCTAGGTGTAAGACCTTCATTTTATTTATATCTTGGGATATACAGTCTGTGTCATCTCATGTGCAATTGCACCAGTATGAGCCGTATCTTGTTTTTCGAACAGTAACAGATGCACTTCTTCGCCATTTTTAGTTGCCGGACAGTGCTCAACTCCCTTAGGCACTACGATAATTTCTCCTTCTTTGACCACTTCGGTTCTATCACGAAATTTCATATACAGGGTTCCTTTTAAAACTTGGAATAGTTCATCTTCATTTTCATGTGAGTGCCACACAAATTCTCCCTGTATTTTGGCAAGAATTACCTGCATATCGTCTACAACGGCAATTTGGTGTGGATGCCACTGTTTTTTGAATAACGAATGTTTTTCTTCGAGATTAATGGCTTTCATACTATAAGTCTAAATTAAGGGTTGCCTGGTTTTCACAAACCGAATTCAAGTTCTATAATTTACTTCGAAAGACAATACTTTATCACGGGAAATTACTTTTAGAAATTTTCTCATGGCGCCGCTAACCAGAGTTTTACTCAAACAACTCGATTTCTAAATTATCAAAAGTTGCAATGGTACCTTTAGAAACACTATTCATATAAAGCAAAACTCGAATAGCGGCAGTTTCTTCAGGTATGCAGATTACTTTGGCCTCAAAATTTTCAGTGGAAACAGTCCCAGCACCTAAGTCTCGTATAGCATTCGAGTATCTAGCAAAGAAATCAAAATCATTTTGCATATTTCTTTCTAATAAATCTATAGCGATACCTACCGACCCCTCAACAAGGCCTTGCGTAACAATATCCGCTCTTATTAAGATATTAGAACAGTTTTCGAAGTCGGTAACCGTAAAAGATTTTTGCCAATGACCAAAAGCTCCTGTGCTGGAATCAGAAGTAGATTTAATAGCCAAAGCGTTTGAAGGAGATAACACGCTTTCATTGTCGATATAGAAATTATATGGCATTACGTTATTGAGGTCATCTCCAATTGAAGTAGTCCAATCTTCTGAGCCACCGTCAAATGAATCTTCTGCTACGATTCTAGAAAATGTATTCTCCGTTGCCCAATCAGGGATTTCGGTTCTATTATTTACCAGTTGGTCTAAATAGTAAGAGCGTTGTTCCTTTTGATATAGATTGTAAACCCGATAATTATTGCAAGTCTCGCTTGCGCACATTAAAGATTTTTGGGACCCATTGGGAAGCGTACCATTGATATGCCCAAAGGCCAATAGTGCATGAGCCAATTCGTGAAACATCAGGTTTTCTTTTTCGGTTTCGCTCCATCTGCCCCAGCATCTTTCGCTATTTATGACTTCAACCCGTGGAGTTTCAGAATTTTGAAAGTTCACATAACCGTAAGCACAAAATTGATTACTATTTGGCATAGTGATATTATCGACAAATACCACGGATAGCTTTTCCGTAGAAAGGTTCAGACCCCTTTGGTTGATTTCATTGATGAAGCGCTCCACGTAGGGTTTAAACGGTTCATTGATAGTACCTCCTTCTTGATCTTGAGGAATTTGATTGGTATCTGCGTCATCGGAGCTACACCCTTGAATCATTAGGCCAATGCCCAATATTAAAAGCAAGCATACGTATATGGAATTCTTAGCGCCCATAATTCAATCAATACTAATATTTAAAGGTTCACATGATTACAAACTCGTATGAATTTAACCAAAGTTTAAATTCAAGCTGTATCATAGTGTAGGGTTTTAGATTCCTAAAACCATTTTGGCTATCAAAAAGTAAATCAAAATGCCAAAAATATCATTGCTCGTAGTGATAAAGGGCCCGGTAGCTATCGCTGGATCAATTCCCCTTTTATCCAAAAACAAAGGGGTAAATGTACCTACGAAACCGGCAACTACAATTACAGCGATCAAAGAAATAGAAATGGCAAGTGCGGTCATGAAGTCGCCTTTCCAAAACCAAGTAAAAAGTAAGAGAATTGCCGCCAATATCACACCATTCAACAATGCAAGCAACATTTCCTTGATTAAGCGATTTCCTATACTACCTTTAATATCGTCATTGGCCAGACCTTGTACTATTATTGCACTTGATTGTACGCCTACATTACCGGCCATCGCAGCAATAAGTGGTGTAAAAAGAAAGAGTACAGTGTAGGTTTTGAACATTTCTTCAAATCCTCCCATAATTACGGCCGCCCCTGCTCCGCCAAACAAGCCTAGTATAAGCCATGGTAAACGGGCGCGCGTGAGCTCCCAAATGCTATCATCGGCTTCAACATCTTGCGAAATACCAGCAGCTAATTGGTAATCTTTTTCAGCTTCTTCCTTAATGACATCAACGATATCATCAATGGTTATCCTGCCCACTAGTCTTCCTATTTCGTCCACTACAGGAATGGCTTCCAAATCATATTTGGACATGATTTTGGCAACTTCTTCTGGTTTTTCATTAACATTAACTGAATCTACTTTCTTGGCTATATAAACATCTCGAATGGGTACGGTAGTCGATGTAGTCAACAAATCTTTCAATGATAAACGTCCAATGAGTTTGTCATCATCATCAACAACGTAAATCGAATGGACCCTGGTGACATTTTCAGCCTGCGCGCGCATTTCTTTTACGCAGGTCAGCACGTTCCAGTTATGATTAACCTTAACCAATTCCTTGGCCATGAGCCCACCTGCGGAGTCTTCGTCGTAGCGTAATAGATCAACAATGTCTTTCGCATGTTCTCTATCCTCGATTCCAGAGATGACCTCTTGTACAATTTCTTGTGGAAGTTCGGCAACAATATCAGCGGCATCATCGGTGTCAAGCTCCTCGAGTTCTTCCGCGATTTCCTTAGAAGAAAGATTTCCAAGAATCGCTTCACGTACATCTTCATCCAATTCGGTAAGTACGTCGGAAGTTTTATCGCTTTCTAAAAGCTTAATGAGGTAAGTTGCATCATCTTCATTCAGCTCATTGATGATTTCAGCAATATCTGCATAGTGTACCTCTTCCAAAAGTGACTCCAAAGAGGAATCTTTCTGGGTTTCTATAAGCTGTTCGATTTCAGCTACAAGCTCGTCTGTAAGTTTAAACGGTGTCATCTGCTATCTTCTGAGTCAACGCTATAAAATCGGCAACTGCCAATTGTTCTGGGCGCTGGTCAAATATAGCATCTTCTTTGAGAATATTTGAGAGCTCGAAGGTTTTTAAACTATTACGTAAGGTCTTCCTACGTTGATTGAAAGCGGTTTTGACGACTCGATACAATAACTTTTCATCGCATCGCAACGAAATATCTGTTTTTCTTATCAATCGTAGTACCCCGGATTGTACCTTGGGTGGTGGGTCGAATACTTCCGGATGAACCGTAAATAAATATTCTGCTTCATAAAAAGCCTGGGTCAAAACAGATAGGATACCATAGGCCTTACTCCCCTCTTTTGAGCAGATACGTTCTGCCACTTCCTTTTGAAACATACCGGAAAACTCTGGAACATATTCTTTAAGTTCTAACATCTTAAAGACAATCTGGGTAGAAATGTTATAAGGGAAGTTCCCCGTAATTGCGAATTGTTTTTCTTGGAATAATTTGGGAAGGTCTTGTTTTAAAAAATCAGCTTCCAGAACTTTAAACGAACCTTTTCCTTGAAGTACTTTCGGGTGTTCGAGAGGAAAACTTTCGTTGAGGTAGACGATGGATTCAGAATCCAAATCCATTGCCACGAGGTCGATTTCATTTCGGAGTAAGTACTTGGTCAATACTCCAGTACCAGGACCTATTTCCAAAACATTACGATAGCCATCAAAAGAAAGAGTCTCAGCAATCTTTTGAGCAATGGTTTCATCCTTCAAAAAATGCTGCCCTAGATACTTTTTCGCCCTTACGGGACTATTTTCAGACCTGTTTTTAGTTTTCCATGTCTGAAAAGACTTTTTTTTCTTTTTGCCCATATCAATGTTCGCTCACAATTTCCAACTCGGTACGGAAGGATACAAACTTTCCTGCAAACAATTTTGTAACATCTTGGCGTAAGCGATCCGCATCTTCTAGATAGTAATTTTCAAGTGTTTCTTTGTCAACCGTTGTAAACTGAACGGAATAGGTAATACCGCCCATTTCTTCTTCAACCAACACTTTTGCCATTTTTGCAGAAAGAAATTTGCCCGTTGCCAAAACATCGGGAATATGAAATTCCTTCATCCACTTTAACCATTCGTCATGGATGGATTCTTCAATATTGGTGGTGACGTTATAGATGTACATTAAAAAGGTCTTTATTTTCATTCCCGCAAAGGCGGGAATCTTGTTTGAGGTCTCGACTGCGTTAGACAAGACAGTAGGGCGTTAGTTAATAGCATCTCCCCTTAGCTTTCGAAAATATTGCCGTGCTTGCGGGAAGAAATAGCTGTCTTGGTAATTGTAAATGATTTTCTCGTACTGTTCTTTGGCCTTTTCAGGTTCGTTTAAAATTGTTCTGTACAATTCTCCCAAAGCGAAATAGGCATCATCGGCGAGAATGCCTGTTGGGTAGAATTCGATAATTTTTTGATAGTTGAATTTTGCCGCTTCATAATCTTTTTTGCTCTCCAATAGTTCTCCCTGCTTTAAAAGAGCTTCATCCTCGATTTTTTCTCCCTTGTGGTTTTCGAGAATTCCGTCAAGTTCAGAAATAGCTTCAGCCGTCTTGTTCTGATAGGCCAAGAGGTCTGCACGAGCGTATTTTTTTAGCGCTGTTTGGGTAGAATCCTCCAAAGAATTATCGGAAATCAAAAGACTTAATTGCATGGCATCATTGGCGATCAATTGCGAAGTTGAACTGCGTAGTACTTTCAACTGTGTTAGTGCCCAGTCAAAGTCCCCTTTGTAAAAACTGGTCTGAGCTACCTTGAACCGGGCATCTTGGCCCAGCACATCGTTTTTAAGGCTTTTCTGAATTTGAGAAAAATAGATGAGTGCCTCGTTGAATTTCTGGTCAAAAACCAGAATATCACCCAATGCGGATTTTACGAAAGCAGTACCTCTTTTGTTCAGGGGGAGTGCCAAACTCTTTTTTAGAATATCAATGGCAGGTTCAGGACTATCCTTTTTGAATGTTAAAAAATTTGCATAGGCAATTTGCAGTTGAAGTGTTTGGCTTCTATAGCCATGAATTGAAATCAGCTCTTCATACTGCTTCTGAACATCATCCAAGGTCTTTTTCTCAGGATTCAGTAATTGAATATCGATGAGGTTCAATTGGGCATTCAGTTTGGTGACCTGATCATTGGTATTCTCCACAATATATTCGAAAATGCTTTGAGCAACTTCGAGGTCCGAATCTTCCAATGCTAACTCTCCTAAATTCTTTAACCGGTAGACTGAACTACCGTCCATTCTTTTAAAAATGGCCTTCTCTTGGCGAAAAGCGCTATTGTACTGCTTCTGTTGCACGAACAGCCAGCTTAAAAGTTCGTTCCAACGTAAGTTCGGATTCTTTTGAGCACCTTCGAGCAGAATGGTTTTTAGTTTAATATTATTATCGTTCTCCGGGTCGGATGTTATAAAATCATCAAAGTTTCGCAGCACGTTCGACAGTGACGATTTTTCTTCGATAATCAGTTTGATGTATGAACGGTACATTTTCTCGATGTCACCTTGTTCTCCATAAATACGCGCCATTTGAAAATTGTAGTCCAATTTCGGATTGAGTTCCATCGCTCTGGAATACGCCTTTAAGGCATAATCGAGTATCGCATATTTTTGAAATCGAAAACCGATGCCGTATCCAAAGTTGGGGTTTTCATCTATAATTGAAATCGCCTTGTCGTATTGTGCTTTCGCCTTCTCACTTTGATTTTGAATGGCATAGGTATAGCCCAGTTCAATATAAAAAGTCGGATAGGCTTTGCCAAGGTCTATTTTATCCAAAAGAAACTTTTCCGCATCTGAATAGCGCTCCAATTGTTGATAGCAAGCGACCAGACCTTCTGCATAATCTGTTCTTCTCGGATTTTGCTCCACCAATTTTTCGTAGAAGACTACAGCTTTGTCATAGTCACCATCGGCAAAATATTGCTTCGCCAAGAAATCGTCTTGGGCAGCGACTGTTTGTATTAGTAAGAAAATAAGTAAAACGAAGATTCGTCTCAAGAGCAAAACTTTTTACCAAAGATAAACAGAATACCCAAAGTAGCTGTTAAGGGCTTCTTAACCGATTTTGTCAAAACCGCAGTAAGGCACTAATACTTCGGGAATTTGAATACCATCTTCAGTTTGATAGTTTTCAAGAATACCGGCCAGTACTCGAGGCAAAGCTAAAGAACTGCCGTTTAAAGTATGGGCCAATTGACTCTTGCCGTTCTCATCTTTGTAACGTAATTTCAAACGATTGGCTTGATAGGTTTCAAAGTTGGAAACGGAGCTGATTTCCAGCCAACGGTCCTGTGCCGTGGAGAATACTTCAAAATCATAGGTTAGGGCAGCAGTGAAGCCCAAATCGCCCCCACACAATCGAAGAATGCGATAGGGTAATTTTAGTTCACGAAGAATGGTCTTTACATGCTCGACCATACCGTCTAGCGCTTTGTACGAGTTCTCAGGATGTTCCACACGAACTATTTCAACCTTATCGAATTGATGCAAACGATTCAAGCCACGAACATGTGCTCCGTAACTTCCTGCTTCTCTCCGAAAACAAGGTGTATAGGCAGTATAACAAATAGGGAAGTCTTTTTCGGCCAAGATTTCATCGCGAAATAAATTAGTGACCGGTACTTCAGCAGTAGGAATCAGATACAGATTATCTTCACCCACATGGTACATTTGTCCCTCTTTGTCTGGTAGTTGTCCAGTACCGAATCCTGAGGCTTCGTTGACCAAATGGGGAACTTGTATTTCAGTATAGCCAGCTTCGGCATTCTTATCCAGAAAATAAGAAATCAAGGCCCGTTGCAAACGGGCTGCCTTTCCCTTATATACAGGAAAACCTGCTCCGGTAATTTTAACGCCGAGCTCAAAATCGATGATATCGTATTTTTTGGCTAATTCCCAATGAGGCAAGGCTCCATCATTTAGCTTTGGGATTTCTCCTTCAGAAAAAACTTCTTCGTTGTCTTCGTCAGTATGTCCTGCAGGAACCGATTGATGCGGAACATTCGGAATTTGATATAATAGTGATTGAAGTTCATCTGCTGTATTATTCAAATCATCTCCCAATCTTTTGGAATCCTCCTTAAGGGTAGTTGTTTTTTCTTTAAGAGCATTCGCTTCTTGGGCTTTTCCATTTTTGAAAAGCATTCCAATTTCCTTCGCAAGTTTATTGCCTTCGGCCAAAGTGCTGTCCAATTGGGTTTGGGTGGCCCTTCTCTTCTCATCAAGTTCCAACACGTTTTGAACCAGAGGAGCGGCATCGATATTCCGTTTCTCCAGTGCTTCGATGATTTCATCCTTTCGATTCCGAATGGCCTGTAACTGCAACATTTGATTTGATTTTAAGGGAGTAAATTTACATTAATCCAACCATTTAAAACCTATATTTAGCTGGGGAAATCCTTTTAAGAAAAGTTTTAATTAGCTTTTTCTTCCTTCTGATTGGATGGTAAAATCCAATCATGATGTTTAAAATGATGCCATGATTCGTTGGCCAAATCTACTTTGGGGTCAATAAAAGCCCGATACGGTTTTCCGTTGATACTTACTTTCGAGTTTTCAAGAAATACGGAAACGGCCTCTCCTTTTTGTGCATACTCTTTCTTCAAGCGCTGTGCAAACTGCCAGATGAAATCAGGATATCCCATGATCCTTCTTTTCTGTTTTTTGCTTAGATAATCTTCAAGTTTTACTTTTGTTGTCTTGCCAGTGGTTTTGTTGACCACTTTGAATTGACCCACTCCTCCTCGGCTTCTGAGCATCATGCGCCAGCTCATACGGTGGCCTTCTTCAGTCCATAAGACATCGTCTTTTATAAAATGATGTCGTATGGGCAATATCAATTGTACCAAAAAATAAATCCCGGCTATCCAAAATAGCTTTTTTCTAAAAGGATGTAGCTTTCCTTCTTGCGTTTCAAATGTTTTTTTCTTTTTAAAGAAAATCTTCCGAATGGTTTCGGGTTCAAAGAAAAATACAATGAAAGCAAGTGACAAGTAGGGAAAAATCCCAATTTGAAATACAATCGAATTGAACAAGTGAAAAAATATCGAAGTATAAAAAGCTATTTTCCGAGTAGGCTTCCACAAAAGTGCGGGCACAATAAGAAGGTCAAATACGATTCCAAAGACTCCCACTATTTTATGAACCCAGGCCTGCTGCAATAGTTCTCCAATGACATAATAGTTTGCCTTATCCAATAGTAATACTCGAACGGTGCTGAAATCGAGCCAATCCCCATAAATTTTGGCAATAGAGGCGTAGGTGTAAACAATGAAGAGCTGTAAAACGATGAGCCATTTTACGTAACCGTACATCCATTCCTTTCTGATGGACGGATTTTGTTTCGCGTCCAGCGAATAATTGGCATTCGCGGGGAAAAAGCATAAGATACCCGATATCAGAATAAGCAAATAGTAGTGGTTATTGTATGAGGTTTTTTGCATTAGGTAAACCCCGGTCCATAAGATGGTAAAAGAAATAATACTAAATCGATACTTATAGCCAAAGGCAATACCAAGGCCCAAAGTGCCCATGATGAAGAAATAGACATACATGCCCGAGCCTTGTAAAATCTGTAACCAGTCAAAGCCAATGAAGTTGAAAGTGAATTGGGGTTCGACTAGGGTCAGACGCACCCAACCAGTGATGATAGCACCATAACATTCACAGGCAACCAAAATACCAAAGAAAATACGAAAAATGAGTAAGGGCGAATTATCAACTCTGGAAAAAAGAAAACGATTTATAGCCTTCATTTTCCGGTGATTAGCGCTAGTGATTTTTGTTTGTCCTTCGCCAATTGCTCTTTCAGCGCTTCGACCGAATCGAATTTCTGTTCGTCTCGTAGTCTTTCGAGAATGTCTATCTGCAACTTTTGCTCATAAAGGTCCTCATCAAAATCAAAAAAATGGACTTCGATGCTTTCCTTCCTTTCGTTGGGCGATTTGCCGTTCTCGGAAATCGTCGGATTAAAACCAATATTCATCATTCCGTAGACTTTTCGCTCGCCTATCATACATTGAACAACATACGAACCCGTTTTCGGAATTAATTTATATGATTCTTCAATATGAAGATTGGCGGTGGGAAAATTTAATTGTCGACCGATTCCCTTTCCTCTTTTTATGGTTCCGGTTAGCATATATTGATATCCCAAGTAGGCGTTCGCGGTTAGAATATCGCCTTCCTCCAGTGCTTTTCTTATTTTGGTAGAACTTACTGAAACATCATCTATTTCCTGCGCAGAAATCTCCTCGACCTCAAAATCAAAAGTATTTCCAAAGGCGACTAAATCAGTAATGTTGGCATTGCGATTGCGACCAAATCGATGATCATAACCGATGATAATTTTTTTAGATTTTAGTTTGTTAACCAATAGGTCCCGTACAAATTCAGTGGCAGAAAGTCTGGAAAAATTGTGGGTGAAGGGGTGAACAATTAGAAAATCCAATCCGGACCGGTCCAATATTTGTGCTTTCTCGTCAATGGTGTTCAAGAGTCTAATGTCGGTATCTTTTTGCAATACCATTCGAGGGTGCGGAAAAAAAGTAAGAACTGCTGATTTTAAGCCTAGTTCGTTGGCACTTTTTGAGAGACGTTCCAAAATTTTTCGATGCCCAATATGTACTCCATCGAAAGTGCCAATGGTTATCACGGTGGAATGCACTTTGTCGTATTCATTGATGCCTTGGACTGTTATCACGTGCTATGAGAGATAAAAAAGCTATATTTGAGTTTGGTTAAAACCCCCTTGATGGTATCAAAATTACGTCTTGTTTTTACAATTACCATAGTATTTTTTTCCTTTTACGGAACTGCTCAGAATGACTATTGGCAACAAGAAACTTCCCAAAACGAAATAGGGCTTGATTTTACGGAACGATTTGATGTTCAGAAAGGAAGGGTTTTCAGTTTTGACGAAGCCCAGTTCAAAAATAAATTAAAGCCTTCTAAACTTGCAAAAGGAGGTTCCCGAACTGTTCATTTTCCTAATGCAGAAGGACAAATGATTGCCTTTCAAGTTTCCGAAGCACCTGTTCTTTCTCCTGAACTATCACAAAAATATCCCCAGATAAAATCTTATACAGGCTACTCTCTGAACAAGGCACGGGATAAAATCAGGTTCAGTGTTTCTCATAATGGTATACAGAGTATGTTGGTGTCTTCCGATGGAGAAGCCAATACCTATATGCAAAAAGATAAAAATGGCAGCTACGTTCTCTACACCAGAGAAGCAAATTCAAATTTGGGAACCAAATTGGCATGCTCTACCGAAGCTACAATGGTCAAAGACATTGATTTCTCAAGTTTCAAGCAACCAGTGAATGGTCAGGTGTTACGAAAATTTAGATTGGCCGTATCTGCTTCTGGGGAGTATACTACTTTTCATGGTGGGACCGTAGCGGACGCTTTAGCTGCGATTAATGCTACCGTGACAAGGGTTAACGAAGTTTTCGAGAATGATTTGGCCGTGACTTTTGAAGTGATAGCCGATACGGATGAGGTCATTTATACGGATCCGGTAACCGATCCTTATAATGGAAGTTTGAGTAGTTCAATCCAAAATACATTGACCTCTACTATTGGTGAGGCGAATTATGACGTGGGAATTTTATTTCACAGAATTGAAAACGGGGCCGATGGGAATTCGGGTTTTATCGGGGCAGCCTGTGTTGATAACAGAAAAGGAAGTGCTTTTGCAGCTATACCAAATCCCGTGGGTGATATTTTCGATCTTGATTTTGTGGCACATGAAATTGGACATCAGTTTGGGGCCAACCATACATGGTCTTTTCAAGAAGAATCAAGTGTAACAGCAGATGTTCAAGTAGAACCTGGAAGCGGTACAACCATTATGGGGTATGCAGGCATTGCACTGGAAAACAATGTTGCATCGAATGGGGAGGATTACTTTCATTATGTTAGTATCGTTCAGATAATGGATTATTTGAATACGGTTAGTTGCGCCGAAATCATTAATTTGACAAATACACCACCAACAGTGACCCCTATTGGCGGGTTTACGATCCCGATATCCACAGCCTTTGTATTAACAGCCGCTGCAACTGATACGGATGGTTCGGATGTTTTGACGTATACATGGGAGCAAATAGATGATGGTCTGGTTACACAATCAAGTTTTGGCCCTGAAAACATAAGTGGTGCACTATTTAGGTCTCAAAAACCTTCGACTTCACCGGAGCGGTATTTTCCAAAATTATCTAGAGTGATAGAGGGCAATCTGACACAGACAAACCCCGATATCAATACAGCATGGGAGACCGTTTCAAATGTGGAACGCGAACTGAATTTTGCCATGACCGTGCGTGATAATGCTATTGGGGGAGGTCAGGTAGCCTCTGATTTGGTAAACGTTTTTGTATCGAGAGATGCTGGGCCATTTGTTGTAACATCTCAATCCACTTCGGTTACTATGACAGCCGGTAGCATCGAGAACATTACTTGGGATGTTGCCAATACTTTCTTTGCCCCAATCAATGCCAAAATGGTCGACATATTCTTATCTACCGATGGTGGAGTCACTTTTCCGATCCTTCTGGCGGAAGATGTTGCCAATGACGGAGAACATGCTATTGTTGTTCCAGGAAATCCTACTTCGGAGGCCCGGATTATGATAAAAGCAAGCAACAATATATTTTTTGCGGTCAATACAGCTGATTTTACCATTTCCGAATCTGAAATTGTGCTCAACTTTACCGATTTGAATTATGAAGTCTGTCAGCCAGATACTTTAGTGGCACCCTTTGTCTACGAAACCTACCTCGGTTTTGATGAGGAAGTAACCTTTAGTGTGGATAACCCACCTGTTGGTTTAGATGTGTTATTTTCACCCGAAACTGCAACAGGCGGAGATACGCCTGTTACAATTACTTTTTCAAACACCGAGAATTTAGCGGTAGGGAATTATCCGATTAGCGTTTTGGCTACCTCCATGAACAATTCGAAGGAAGTTACCATCGATTTGAATGTTTATGACACCAATCTTTCTGAGGTTATTTTGATCTCTCCACCTGATGCATTTCTTGACGTTTCAAAAAATACTACTTTGGAATGGGAAGAGCAATTTGCGGCTACCTCGTATGAAATTGAAATAGCTACGGAAGCTGCCTTTACCAATGTGATAGAGACTGCAGAGGTTTTTTCAAATTCCTATGCGCCAACTAGTCTGAACAACGCTACTGCTTATTTTTGGAGGATAAAACCAGAAAACAGTTGTGCAGAGGGATTATTCAGTGCGCCTTTCAGTTTCACTACTATTGAATTCAATTGTACCAGCAATGATGCCCCAGGCTTACCGCAGACAATTTCGGCTACCGGTACACCAACGGTAACGTCTAGCGTAACTTTTCTTGAAGATATACCGCTGGCAGATATAAATGTGTCATTGAACTTGGATCATTCGTTTTTAAGAGATCTTACGGTAACCTTGACTTCACCATCTGGTACTATTGTTACCCTTTTCGAAAATGTATGTGAAAGCCTAGATAACGTAAATGCTGTTTTTGATGATAGTGCGCCTCTTTTAGTTTGTGGTGGAAATCCGGCAATTGAGGGGAGTGTAAGACCAATTGGCTCTTTGGCTACTTTTATCGGCGAGTCGATTCAAGGGGAATGGGTATTGACAATTTCAGATGATACATTTAATGACGGTGGAGCTTTAAAAGCATTTTCTTTGGAAGTCTGTGTCGAAGGAAGTTTTAGACCTGACGATGATGGCGATGGTGTTTTTGATGATGGACCTGATTTATGTTTGGGAACTCCTAGTGGAACTCCCGTAGATTCTTCGGGTTGTCCTGTATTTTTGTTTCCGAACGATGCTTTTTCCATTCGGTTACAAAGCGAGTCATGTAGGTCCAGAAATGACGGCTCCATTACCATTGAAGCGAACCAAACCTTGGATTATACGCTGCAGATTACTGGAAACGGAACTGATACCAGTGCTGATTTTACAACAAGTTATACCGCTAGCGACTTAAGTGCTGGTACTTACTCTGTTTGTATTAATGGCACAGATGGTACAATTGTTTATGAAGAACGTTGTTTTGATATCGTGATTTCCGAACCGGAAGCACTCAGTGTAAGTTCAAAGGTCTCCCTGCAAACAAGAATAGTGGAGCTTGATTTGACAGGAGGAACACTTTATAACCTAGAACTTAATGGTATTGTAACACAAACCCAAGACTCAAAAATTTCCTTAGACCTTCGGGAAGGCACCAACACTTTAAAAGTGTCCACAAGTTTACCTTGTCAAGGAGTCTATGAGGAGCAATTCTTTGTTTCTGACGGACCGGTGGTTTATCCAAATCCTTTTTTCGATGCTGTGAACGTATCATTTGGTGCGAATGTCACCACGATATTGGCAACTGTTTTTAGTGCTGACGGAAGGCTGGTTCATAACAAGAGATATCAAGTCAATGGCGTTGAAATGGAACTGGATCTGTCAAACCTTTCAATTGGGTTATACCAGCTCAGATTAGAAGGGGAAAACGTAAAAAAAACAATTAAACTGCTAAAAAGATGAGGTATTTACCATTTCTTTTAGTAATTGTGCTGTGCTTTTCGTGCAAGAAGAAAGACCCTCCCAAACCGCCAGAAAGTGCAAAATTGGTTTTTCCTCAGAACAACTCGGAATGTACCACTGGTACCAATACAAGTCCAACCACAAGTATGGTTGAGTTTAGATGGCAACAAGCAGCAAATACCGATTCTTATGAGCTACGGGCTACTAATATGAATACCAACACGACCCAAACCGTGAGTACTTCATCATTGTCCGCGAAGCTACCGCTGCAGAAGGGTGCGTTATACACATGGGTGGTGAGTACCAAGAATAAAGCGGTTTTACAGGTAACAACAAGTCAAACATGGCGTTTTTATAATGCTGGATTTGAGACGAGCTATGCTCCTTTTCCCGCCGAAATCATCTTGCCGGAACTGGGCAAATCGGTTTTTAAAGATATCAATAACGAAGTTAGCTTGAGTTGGTCAGGTTCAGATGTGGATAATGATATTGTGTCATATCAATTGTATTTTTCCACAGAGAAACCACCAACTACTTTGGTAGCTACTATAACGACAGGTTCAACCACTAGAAAACTTACAGTCGAAAGCAATACCATTTATTATTGGAAAGTGATTACCATCGACAGCGAAGGTAATTCTTCAGATTCCGGCGTTTTTGATTTCAGGGTGGAATAAAAAATCAAGTGCCGTTATATTGATTCATAGTTATGTTCACCCCAGCTAAAACGAAAGAACGAATTAATTCGCATGATTTTTCAAGCCGTTCTTCCAATTGTTCTTTTTCGATTTCACTCCATTTTCCTAAGACATAATCGACTTGTCTTCCTTTTCCGAAATCAGCACCAACACCAAAACGAAAGCGGTTGTATTTGGTTGTTTGCAAAACATTTTGAATATCCTTAAGTCCATTATGGCCTCCGTCGCTTCCCTTTGTCTTCAAACGCAATGTTCCGAACGTCAGATTAATATCATCTGTAATGATCAAAACGTTTTCCAAAGGCACTTTTTCTTTCTCCATCCAATATTTCACCGCCTTACCGCTAAGGTTCATATAGGTAGAAGGTTTGAGACACAGTAGACTTCTTCCTTTGATTTTTACCATGGTTATATCACCCAGTCGTGCAGATTCGAATGTCGATTTCTCGGCAATAGCAAAGCTGTCCAAAATTTTAAAACCAATGTTATGTCTAGTCTCGGCATACTCCTCGCCAATATTTCCTAAACCAACAATTAGAAATTTTTTCATGGAATCTTTTTCTTCAAAATAAGATGTTCCAAAGCCAAAGAGGGTTTTAAAAAAATTGAACATAATTTGGTCCTTGGTGTTTCGTAAAAATACAAAAGCATCCTACTAATGCAGGATGCTTTTGCCATAATAATGTTTATACTATTCTTTGTCTTCAGCAGCAGGTGCCTCAGTTCCTCCAGCTGCAGGAGCCTCTGCTCCATCAGTACCTTCAGCGCCTTCTGCACCTTCAACTCCTTCTTCTCCTTCTTCATCTTCCACTTCTTCAACAATCGCCGCACGAGCAGTTTTAACTTGCACCACAACAGTTGTTTCAGGGTGAAGAATGGCAAAATCATCGTTCAATAGTGATTCTACTGTAATATTATCACCAATTTTCAATTTTGAAATATCGATATCAAAGAAATCGGGTAGGTTATCTGGCAAAGCTTTGATAGCCAATTTCCTTTTTCTAAACAACAAACGACCACCGTTTCTAACCCCAGGGGAGTTACCCTGTAGTCGAACAGGAATGTTCATTGTAACTTCTTTATCATCAAATAGTTGATAAAAATCAATATGCAAAATCTTATCCGTCACTGGATGGAATTGAATATCCTGCATAATGGCCTTCACCTTACCTTCACCTAAGTCAACCTTTACGGTATGGGCTGCGCCGGTGTACACTAAATCTCTGAAACTTAATTCAGGTGCTGAAAAGTGTAATGGTTTTTCCCCTCCGTATACTACGCAAGGAACCAATCCAGCATTACGTAGGGCCTTCGTTGCCTTTTTGCCCACGCTTTCTCTTTCTGATCCTTTAATTGTAATTGACTTCATTATATAGTTTAATAATTAATAATTCATTGTTTTCTTCACCCCGAAATCGAAAGTCTACATCAAAAATTTAGACGCGATAGAGGTATTGTGGTGTACTCTGTGCATTACATCTGCAAATAAAGGAGCACAACTTAAGACTTTTACTTTTTCACTATCTTCTCTAGAAGGAATTGAGTCAGTAATTATCAATTCCAACAATTGGGACTTCTGTATTTTTTCATAGGCATTGCCAGAGAGTAAACCGTGGGTAGTTATTGCCCTTACACTCAGTGCTCCTCTTTCCATCATTAAATCAGCTGCCTTTGTCAGAGTTCCGGCCGTATCTACCATATCATCTACCAAGACCACATTCTTACCTTGAACATCTCCAATAAGCTCCATATGTGAAATGACATTGGCTTTAGCCCTTTGTTTGTAACAGATGACAACATCACATTCCAATGCTTTTGAATAAGCATAGGCTCTTTTTGACCCACCCATATCCGGTGAGGCAATAGTAAGGTTGTCTAAGTGCAACTTTTTCAAATATGGCAAAAATAATGTCGAAGCGAACAAATGATCTACTGGTTTCTCAAAAAACCCTTGTATTTGATCAGCATGAAGATCCATGGTAATTATTCGGGTAGCACCCGCGGCCTCTAACATTTTTGCAACTAATTTTGCGGCAATGGGCACTCTTGGTTTGTCTTTACGATCTTGTCTGGCCCAACCAAAATAGGGCATCACAGCAGTAATGTGTCTCGCTGAAGCACGCTTTGCGGCATCAAGCATCAACAACATTTCCATCAGATTTTCTGAGCTCGGGTTGGTAGAACCTATTATAAAAACCCTTGCACCCCGAACAGATTCTTCGAAGGAGGGTTGAAATTCACCGTCGCTATATCTTGAAAAGATTACGTTGCCCAGACTTGTGCCATAAATTTCAGCAATTTTTTCTGCCAAAACAGTACTCTGGGTACAGGCAAAAATCTTGGGTTCTGGCACAGTGTACGACATGGTTAATCTCTTGTATCTTAGTTTATTGGATTCCCTTTTTCTAAGGGAGGTGCAAATTTAGAAATTAATTTGTGTTGCTAAAGGATAATTGTTGTTATTTTCATTTTAAAAATGAATTATTTTTTTAGCTTTGCAGTCCTGTTTTAGTTTGCTCGAGTGGCGGAACTGGTAGACGCGCTGGATTCAAAATCCAGTTCCTTTGGAGTGTGGGTTCGATTCCCACCTCGAGTACTTTGAAACCTTCCTTTTTAGGGAAGGTTTTTTTAGTTTAAGGGGGGTATGCTTCCTCCGAGGATTCAGGGCTAACTCAAGTATTTAATAAACTTCCGAATTGGAAGACTTTCATGAAGGGAAATGGGCAAGGTGTCTAAAACTCAAAATAATCCTTGGCATTGTAGTAGCAAATATCCTGAACAAGTTTCCCGATCCACTTCATATCATTGGGTAGTTCACCGTTTTCAATGTCTTTGCCGAAGAGGTTACAAAGAATACGTCTAAAATATTCATGTCTGGGAAATGATAGAAAGCTCCTCGAATCGGTTAGCATTCCTATAAAACAGCTAAGGAGCCCAATATTCGAAAGGGCATTCATTTGATCGATCATACCTTCCTTTTGATCCATAAACCACCAACCCGATCCAAACTGAACTTTTCCCTTGATGCTTCCGTCGTTAAAATTGCCTATCATGGAAGCTATCATTTCATTGTCCACAGGGTTGTTGTTATAAATAATGGTTTTTGTCAATTTGTTCTTGGCATCCATTGTATTTAAAAACTTAGAGAGGCTACTTGCTTGTTTAAAATCTCCAATGGAATCCCATCCGGTGTCCGGCCCTAATTGGGCTAACATTCTGCTATTGTTATTTCGCAAAGCACCTAAGTGAAATTGTTGTACCCAGCCAAATTCATGATATAATTCCGAAAGATAAATAAGTAAAGCACTTTGAAATTTCAGAACTTCCTCATTTGAAATAGGCTTACCATCAAGTTTCCTCTTAAAGATAGTTTTCACTTCACTTTCTGTAAAGTCGGTAGCATACATATTTTCAAAACCGTGATCACAGAGACGGCATCCGTTAGCATGAAAATATTCCACACGATTACGTATTGCATTGCATAGTGTATCATAAGAATCAATAGTGATATCCGAGATCGAAGCTAACTTATTCAAATAATCGCTGTATGATTTATTTTCGATAAAAATGGCTTTATCAGGCCGAAATGCCATACTTACCCTGGTTTTAAAATCACTTTTTGTTATTTTCTGATGATGCTCTAAGGAGTCAACAGGATCATCAGTCGTGCATAAATACTCCACATTCATTTTTGTAAGTAGGCTTTGGCAACTAAAGGCTTCGGTCTGAAGTTTTTCAGATGTCTCTTTGTAAATTCTATCAGCACTTTCGGGGTTTAGCAAATCTGAGATTCCAAAATAACGGTCCAATTCCATATGCGTCCAATGATACAACGGATTGCGCATGGTATATGGCACGGTACGGGCCCACTTCTGAAATTTATCCAAGTCAGAAGCCGTTCCGGTAATATATTTTTCATTTATACCGAGGGTTCTCATGGCTCTCCATTTATAATGATCACCATTGATCCATATTTCGGTTATCGTATCAAAAATCTTGTTTTCGGCAATTTCCTGAGGCGGTAGATGATTGTGGTAATCGATAATGGGCATTTTGCTCGCATATCCATGGTAAAGCTCTTCCGCAAAAGAATTTTCCAAGAGAAAATTATCGTGAATGAATTTAGCTGGTCGGTGCATTATAATTCTTTGTTTAGAAGAAAATAACAAAAGCCGCAAATTACGCATATTACACGCAACAAACTGCCTGTTCTCGGTGGTAAGTTAAAAATATTATTTATATTCGTTAACGTTAACGCAAATTAATTTTCTTATTTTTTAAATCCTACTTCCATAGAATAGGAATATCAAATCTAACACGAGAATCTTTTTTAAATGAAAAAAATGAAAATACTATTTTTTGTTGCCGTTGTGCTATCAACTGTTACGCTTTCAGCCCAAGAAAATTGGGAGGTTCTGTTCAATGGCAAAGACTTGAAGAACTTCAAGCAATTGAACGGGGATGCCAAATACGAAATTAAAAACAATGAATTGATTGGTACATCGAAAATGGGCACACCCAACAGTTTTATGGCCACGAAGAACGAATATGGCGACTTCATTTTGGAATTCGATGTACTTGTGGAGAACGGCTTGAACTCAGGTGTTCAATTTAGAAGTTTGAGTATTCCCGAGTATATGGATGGCAGGGTCCACGGCTACCAATGCGAAATTGAAACAAGCAATAGGAAATGGGCCGGAGGTGTTTATGACGAAGCACGAAATGGTTGGTTGTATCCCTTATCTCGAAACCCTAAGGGACAAGAAGCGTTTGTGCCTGGACAATGGAATCACTATCGAATAGAAGCCATCGGCCCGAACATTCGTACTTGGATTAATGACGTACAATGTGCCAATTTGGTCGAAGATACCACAGCAAAAGGTTTTATAGCTTTTCAAGTACATAGCATTCATGATGACAGTTTAGAAGGAAAAACGGTGCGCTGGAAGAATATTAGAATAAAGACAACCGATTTGGAAAATGCCAGAAAAGAGGTTGACAGCGATGTGCCAGAAATTAGCTATCTCACTAATAACCTAACAGCTAATGAAATTAGAAAAGGATGGCGCTTACTGTGGGATGGAAAAACTACCAATGGATGGCGCGGAGCGAAATTGGACAAGTTCCCGGAAAAAGGATGGGAGATGAAGGATGGTATTCTGAAAGTCTTATCCTCGGGGGGAGCTGAATCTCGAAATGGTGGTGACATCGTGACCAATAATTCTTTCAGTGATTTTGAACTAAGCGTTGATTTTAAAATAACCGAGGGAGCCAATAGTGGTATCAAATATTTTGTGGACTCTGAACTTAACAAAGGGGAAGGGTCTGCAATTGGTTTGGAGTTTCAGGTTTTGGACGATAAAAAACATCCCGATGCAAAAATGGGCAAGAACGGTAACCGAACTGTTGGTTCTTTATATGATTTGATCCGAGCTGAAAACAACGGTAGTTCACGAGGAAAGAACTTTAAGGGAGTTGATAAATGGAACAATGCACGGATTGTCGTCAAAGGTGGCCATGTTGAACATTGGCTCAATCAAATTAAGGTAGTGGAATTTGATCGTTTCAGCCAAATATTCAAGGCACTGGTCGAGAAAAGTAAATATGAGAAGTGGGAAAACTTTGGCCGTGTTCCTGAAGGCCTGATACTATTACAGGACCACGGAGACGAAGTTTCATTCAAGAGTATTAAAATACGGGAATTCTAAATCAAAAGAAATGAAAAAAAACAGAAGAGATTTTATAAAGAAAACAGCTTTGGCCTCTGGGGGAATTGTTTTGGGTGCAAACGCGATGAGCGCAAGTAGCTATAGAAAAATTTTGGGTGCGAACGATCGGGTACGTGTGGGTATCTCTGGTTTTTCAAACCGTTTTAAGGGTGCTTTACTTCCTGCGTTCAACAGCCACAGTAAAGCCCAAAATTTTGAACTTGTTGGGGTGTCCGATATTTGGAACCGTCGTCGAGATGAAGGTATGGCTGCCGTAAAAGAAGTAACCGGAAACAAGATTACTTCCTGGAGAAATAATGAAGAAATGTACGATAAGAACGAAATTGATGCGGTAATCATTTCTACAGCTGATTTTCAGCACGCATTGCATACCGTTCAAGCCGCCAACGCAAAAAAGGATGTATACTGTGAAAAACCATTTGCCGAAACCATGGCCGATGCCCGAGTGGGTATGAAGGCCGTCAAAGATGCAGGTATTGTATTTCAGATAGGCTCACAAAGGAGGAGTGGCTCCAATTATCACGCTGCCAATGATTATATAAAGTCAGGCAAGTTCGGTGACATAGTGATGGTCGAAATGACTTGGAATGTCAACCAGCCTGGTAGATGGCGTTTGCCGAAGTTGACGAGTGAAATACGGGAATCGGATACCGATTGGAAACGCTATCAAATGAATCGCCCCGAGGCGGCATGGGATCCGAGAAAATATTTGGAATATCGATTGTTCTGGCCTTATTCTTCAGGTATTCCAGGTCAATGGATGTCCCATCAAATTGATACCGTTCATTGGTTCTCAGGCTTGAATCATCCTAGAAGTGTTGCTGCCAACGGCGGTATATATTTATGGAAAGATGGGCGAAAGAACTTTGATACCATGTCCGCCGTTTTTGACTACGGACCTGCCGACGATTTGAACTCTGGTTTTCAGGTTACATATTCTTCACGATTTACCAATTCAGCAGGTGGCATCAAAGAAATTTACTATTCAAATGGCGGAGAACTGAACTTGGACACGAACAAAGTAAGTGATAATGGCGGGCTGTCGGAACGGTTTGCCTCCGCAATGGATATGAAACCTAATAAATTAGAAGGGTTTAATCTAGCCGATAACGCTCCGAAAGTAGTTACTTCCGCAAATACGGGTGCAGATAATATGACTACAACACATATGCTAAACTGGATGGAATGTGTTCGAAGTCGCGAAACCACAAATGGCCCGGTGGAAGCGGGTTACAATCATTCCATTGCTAACATCATGACTACTGCCGCACTGAGAACTGGCCTCAAAGCTACATTCGATGAGATGACTCAAGATGTACTTGCGGGCGGTAAAGTATTTCAGTATTAAGAAACTAATTGAAAAATGTTCAAAATAATAGTCAATTGTTGTTTGATTTTAACCTTGCTTTCTATGTCCTGCAAAGAGAAGAAAGAGACTGCCGAAAGTGAATCTTTTGTTGAAAGTATAATGACTCCAAGCCCCAGGGTCACTTTCACCAATGACACAGTCAACAAACAAGTTGACGTTAAAATCGAAGGAGAATTGTTTACGAGCTATGTCTATGATGGGCAGACCCCGAAACCTATATTGTATCCCATACTGACCAAAAGCGGTAAAACTGTCACAAGAGGTTTTCCGTTTGCAACCAGACCTAATGAAAGGGTGGATCATCCGCATCATGTCGGTCTCTGGTTAAATTATGGTGATGTTAACGGATTTGATTTTTGGAACAATTCATTTGCTATTCCTAAAGAAGAAAAGCATAAATACGGTACGATTTATCATCAAGAAATTTTAGAAAATAATACGGATTCAGGAGTATTAAAAATCAGAGCTATTTGGCGTTCGCCTTTGGATGCTGATCTGTTGGAAGAGGTTACTGAATTTAAATTTTCCGAGCAAGGTGATACTAGAATTATCGATCGGTCAACAACTTTGAAAGCATTGGTTGATGTTTTTTTTAATGATAATAAAGAGGGAATGATAGGTATTCGCGTCGCACGTGAACTCGAATTACCCACAGATAAACCCGTCTTGTATACGGATGTAGAAGGAAATATAACGGAAGTAAAAGCCTTGAACAACGAAGGGGTAAACGGCGATTATTTTGCGAGTGAAGGCTTGACAGGTAATGACGTTTGGGGTACTAGAAACAAATGGGTAAAATTGGAAGGAAACATCGAAGGAGAAACGGTATCGGTTACGATAATGGACCACAAGAAAAATGTTGGGTTTCCTACCTATTGGCATGCTCGTGATTATGGTCTTTTCGCTGCAAATCCGTTAGGTCAAGAAATTTTTTCCGAGGGAAAAGAAATTTTGAATTTTAAGTTAAGAAAAGGAGAGTCGACTACTTTTAAATATCGTATTCTAGTTCATAATGGTTCAAAGCTTTCCCAAGATATACTCAATCAATCTTTTAATGAATTTTGACAATAACGCTCACTATAAAATTTAGGTAATGAAACGTACTTTTTTATTGATTTTCATGACGGTATTTGCATTAAATAGCTTTGGTCAAGAGAACGAACCTCAGATGGAAACAATTTTTGACGGTGATGATTTAGACTATTGGGAAGTTCCGGAAAGCAATGTTTGGTGGTCTATTGATGAAGGAACGCTTTGGGCAAAAAGTGACCCTGATAAAAAAGGTTCGATTTTATGGACTAAGAAAAAGTATAAAGATTTCATGGTGCAAATGGATTTCAAATTCGGAGAAGGCACTGTTGATTCAGGTATTTTTATGCGAGGTGATGACGAAAGAAATGCTCAAATCCAAATTGGTGAATCCGGGTCTTTAAAGCGAGATATGACCGCATCACCCTATGTTCCGAAGATGGGTTATCCTGTAGAAGCTGAGGGAGTTAGGAATTTATTGAAAATGAACGATTGGAATACCATAAAGGCAATAGCCGTTGGTAACGCTTATAAAGTTTGGTTAAACGGTACGGAGGTGATGAACTACTCCCTTGAGAATGCTAACTTGGAAGGTCCGATTGGTATTCAGCTGCACCCAAATAGGGATATGTCGATACAATTCAGGAATATTTCGGTCGCTGAACTATAAAGAGTCTAATTGACCGATAAATTTTTAAAATCTAACTCAAACATAGTACCTTACGGCGCTTCAAAAAATCAGCGTTAACAATTCGCTATGGGAATAAAGCAAATAGCCAAATTAGCAAATGTTTCAATCGGTACCATTGACCGGGTATTACATAAACGCGGTGGTGTCTCTAAAGAAACCGAAGAGAAAATCCTGAAAATTATAAAGGAAACCGGCTATCAAAAGAATATGATGGCCAGTAGGCTGAAACTCGCATCTGTAAAGAAAATTAAATTCGCCGTCTTAATTCCGGAAACAGGAGATAAGTATAGTTACTGGAAATTACCTAAGAAGGGTATTTCAAAAGCGGTCGATGAATTAAAAGATCTAGGTGTAAAGGTAGATTACTATCAATTTGCAGGTTCTTCCGCCTCTTTTAAGGAAGCAGCACAACAGATTTTCTTGAAAAGTTATGATGCCATCATTACAGTTCCATTTTTTGAAAAGGAGTGTAATACCATATTGAAGAAAGCCAAATCGAAAAACATTCCGGTAGTTTTCTTAGATACCGAGATCAAACTTAATGAACCATCCCATTTTATTCGGCAAAATTCTCATGTTGCCGGTATGGTTGCCGGCAGATTGCTTCATGGTTTGGTGGGTAATGAAGGCAAGTATTTTATAGTCAATATTATCAATGATTTAGGGATTCAGGTAAACAACAAGCAACGAGAAGACGGTTTTAGAGCATTTTTCAAATCCATAGGCCAAAACGTAGATATTAAAACCATTAATCATCCTTTAAATGATTCATTTAAAGCTACACCTGAGATGCAGTCTTGGAACAATGATACGCACCTTAAAGGTATCTTCGTCACCAATTCAAGAGCCCATCGTCTTCCTGAAATAATAAAGGAGTACAAGGTTCAAAATACATTTATTGTTGGTTTTGATTTGAACAAAAAGAATTTAGAATACCTAAAGAACGACCAAATTAACTTCCTGATCAATCAACAGCCTAAGTATCAAGGTTATGCAGCAATTAAGGGGCTTTTTAACTTTTTAACAAAACAAGATGATTCTGAACTTAACCTTGACATTCCTGTTGAGATTATAGTCAAAGAACATTTAACTTCATTATAAGTATAAAAAAATCCTCCCTTTATTCTGAAATAAAAGGAGGATCTAACTAAAACTAACTCAAACTAAATATTTTATTGAGGATAACCAGGATTTTGGGCGTATCCACCTAAAGTTCTGTCTATTTGATTCTGTGGTATCGGCCGAACTGTGTGATAGTCCTGAATATTTGGTGCAGCACCAGTATTGTGCATTCTTGTGCGTTCTACCAAGGTTCCCGTACGGGCCAAATCCCACCAACGATGACCTTCACCTACTAGTTCTCTTGCTCTTTCATCAAGTAGAAAATCAAGGGTGACGTCCGCAGGAGTGATTTGAATAGCTGCTTCTTGTCCAGGTACAGCTGCTCTTGTTCTAATCTCATTAATGTCTTCCGCAGCGCCAGTGGTATTACCTTGAGCTAATCTGGCCTCTGCCCTCAATAAGTAAGCATCAGCCAAACGCATTAAGATAAAATCGCGTTGCCCCTGGGTTTTTTGACGATCAGGTCGAGTTGGATCAATCCATTTGTTCATAGAAGGGAAAAGTCTTTCGGTATATTCATCGTCAGTAATGACCAAATAAGGAACCATATCTTGTCTCGATTGGGGCCATAATTCATTCCGCATTGGACCTGGAATGTAGATGGCAGTATCTCCAACAGCCAATGCTGCTCTTGCGGGCTCATCACCTACTGCATCGGTAGCAGGCTCATCTTTATTTGCAAACCAGACATGCTTGAAAGATGCATCATAGCGGGTATCTATGGTTCTATCCCAAAGTGTCAACATAAAGTCAGTGGGTCTGTGTCTCTTCCATGGTCTGCCATTGGCAATATCCCTCGTCATTCCTCTACGCACATCATATTCTTGTAAAAAATAGAGGTGCCATCGATGTCCAAATGGGTCAATTCCACTATCTACCTGTGATTTGGAATTGGGTTGTACAAATACCATTTCACTATTTTCCTGATTACCAATATCCCACAAGTCAGCAAAATTTGGTAACAATGAAAAACCATAATTATTGATGACATTACCGAATAATGTTTCCGCTCTGGAAGCATCCGTTCCCTCAGAGAAAGACTTATAGCTTCTTGTTAATAAGGCCTTGGCCAACAAAAATTCTGCTGCTGGTTTTGTTGCCCGTCCATAATCACCTTCGAAAGGCTCATCTTGCAAATTGGCAATGGCAAACTCCAAATCAGGTACTATGGCCTGACTATAAATCTCAGATTGAGAGGTCTTATTCGCTTCAACCTCGATACCTTCGGTTTCTTCAAGGCTCAAATGAGCATCACCGAAAGTAGTCACAATATGAAAATAGTAGAAAGCCCTTAAAAATCGCACTTCAGCTAGTTGTATGGTTTTTTCTGCTTCATCCATCTCCACGTTTTCGGAACGGTTGATGACCCCGTTGGCTTGATTAATACCTCTATACCAGGTGTCCCATGAATCACGTATATAGCTTTCCGATCCGTTAAGACCGCCATCGTAGAAATTAAATACCTTATGACCTCCATCAGCACCATTTTGCCATATGTCGGTTCCAAAAGTCGTCATGGCAGCTCCTATTTCTTGACCATAGAATGGCTTTAATGAGGCGTAGGTAGCTTTTACTCCATCTTCAAAGCCGCCTTCTGTAGTGTAGTAAGAGGCCGCTGAGACATCGGTTACCAGCTCCTCTTCTATAAATTTATCACAGGACTTCGTTGAAAAGGCCAGTGCTAAAACTAGGATTATATAAATTTTTCTGTTCATAATATTTAAATTATACTATTTAAACTAACAATTTTTTTCCTTAAAAAGTGGCGTTTAATGATAAAGACCACTGTTTCGTACTTGGCACAACGGCGCTGCTCAATGATATTCCATTATCTCCAGGATTTGGCGGGTCTTCTGAAACTTCGGGATCGAACGTGTCATAATCGCTAATAAACCATAAGTTCTGACCAGATACTGTTAAACGTAGTTTTTCCATACCGAGTTTTTCAGTAATTGAATTTGGTAGATTATACCCTAGGGATAAATTTCGAAGTTTGATAAAACTACCATCAAAATATCGAAGTGTTGATCCATTTCTTGGGCTCTCTTGATTCTCATTAGGTCGTGGGAATTCATTTGTAGGATTATCGATGGTCCAATAGTCCACATCCAGATTATTATACCTTCCAAATAAGGAGTTGTTTGAAGCATGAAACTGTGAATTCACCGTATGTCCTTGTCTGTACACAAAGAAAATACCGAGGTCAAAGCCTTTAAATGATAATTTATTATTGAAACCACCATAAAAATCGGGTACACCATCACCGATAATTTTACGGTCATCGGGGGTAATAACTCCGTCGCCATTTAAATCGGCCAACTTAATTTCTCCAGGTACTTTATTATCAGCCGCAAGTGCTGCAGCTTCCTCATTGGCTTGCCAAATGCCAATTTTTTCATAATCATAAAATACTTGAATGGGTTGACCTATGAACCAGCCGTTGCCGATATCATCTTGAGGATTTCCGTCAGCATCCGTTAAAGCCAGTTCTGTTATTTCTTCTTTATAAGTTGAAATATTCAAATCTATGTCCCAATTGAAACCATCACCCTCATTATCTATGATACCTCCACTTATAGAAAATTCAAAGCCTGTTGTTCTTGTTGCTCCCACGTTCTGCAAAACACTTTCGTACCCTGAAGTTGAAGGAAGACTTCTTGCTAGTAACAAGTCTACGGTATTGGTTTTGAACCAATCGAAAGACCCAACTAGGCGATTATTGAAGAAACCATAATCAAGACCTATGTCCAATGTTTTTGACACCTCCCAAGTTAAATCCTCATTCGGTATTTCAGAAAGCCCGAAACCAAGTGCCGGCTCTTCTCCAAATGCATAAACAGTGCCGCCTAATCGGCCGGCGGTCTGATATGGTAAAACAGAAGTGTTTCCTACTTCTCCATAAGAAGCTCTTAACTTCATTTCAGAAATAGAAGTGTTAACTAAAAAATCCTCTTGATCCATTCTCCATCCCGCGGAAACACCTGGAAAGTATTTCCATTGGTTGCCAGGTGCCAATCTTGAAGAACCATCAGCTCTTAAAGAGGCCTGAAATAAATACTTACCGTCAAAATCATAATTGATCCTTCCCATAAAGGAAGCTAGAGCCCACTCCGTTAAATTGGAGGCAACAACACCTCCTGCGGTACCTGAACCCAAGTTATAAAACGACTGCGACTCATATGGTATACCGGCGGCATTACCAAAGGACCTTTCTATTCTTGATTTTTGTATACTTTGTAACAAGGTGACCTTTAAATTTTGTCTATCGGTCAATGCGGTATTATAAGTCAATAAATTTTCAAGAGTGTACCCGAAATCAGTTATATTTTCGATATTGGCGAAACCCGGACCTCCACGATTCGTATTTGTTAAACTTCCGGCAAAAACTCCTCTTCTGCCTATTCTAATATCCGGGCCAAATGTAGTTGTCCATTTCAGACCTTCCATAATGTTAATGTCTAAATACATAGGAGCGAAAATTCGTGTCTGCTGTCGCTCATCTATATAAGCGCCTTCGACCAATTCACTTAAAGGATTGGTACGGATACCGTCATTGGTCGGCAAGAATTTCAAATCTCCATTCTCATCGTACGGTACACCAAGCGGGTTATTCGCCAAAGATTCTTGCATGGTTGCATTGGAGCCCCAATTCTGCTCTGTTTTTGCAAGTAAAAATGAGGCTCCTATTTTGAAGATATCATTGATTTTATGGTCTACTGCCAATCGACCTGAAAAACGTTCAAAATCTTGATTGCTGATAATACCTTGTTCCTTAAAATATCCAATAGAGCTGCTGAAAGTGGTATTTTCCGATCCACCGCTTACCCCGATTTGGTGGTTGGTCTGCCAACCATCGCCCAGAACAAGATCTAGATAGTCGGTAGAGCGTCCAAGGGAAAGTGATTCAAGTTCTATTGGGTCCAAAAATACCTCTGTATCGGCGGGTATTGCCCCGTTCCATCCGATTCGTCTAGACTCTCTTTTTAAAGCTGCGAACTCCTCTCCGTTCATCATATCAACCAACCGGGTTGCAGAAGTTATGCCATAACGACTACTATAAGTAACTTTTGTTTTTCCGACCCTGCCTCGGTTCGTTGAAACCAAGATAACACCGTTCGCACCTCTCGATCCATAAACCGCGGTAGCGGCGGCATCCTTTAGTACTTGCATTGATGCAATATCGTCTGGGTTAATATCTGCCATAGAATTGGCTCCGTCTATTAATGGTATACCGTCTACTACATATAGGGGATCGTTCGATGCACTTATGGAACGTCTACCCCGAATTCTTACTGTAGGAGTTTGACCTGGCCTACCACCGGTGGATTGAACGTCCACACCGGCAATTTGACCCTTTATTGCATCAATAGTGCTCGCAACCTGAACGATACTCAATTGCTCGGCAGTTACGGTTTCGATCGCACCGGTTACTTCGCCTTTCTTTTGCGTACCATAACCAACCAATACTACTTCGTCTAATGCGGATGCATCCGGTTGGAGGCTTACATTTATTGTAGATTGGCCGTTGATGGCTACCTCCCTTCTTCCATAACCAACATAGCTGAATACCAAAGTTCCATCTGAAGGGGCTTGAATCGAATAATTTCCGTCAAAATCAGCGCTTGCTCCTGTGGTAGTTCCTTTTACAACTACCGTTGCCCCTGATAAAGGCACTCCGTTTTCATCGGTTATCGTACCGGTTACAGTAGACTGTAATATCTCAATTGAGCTTATTTCATTTTCTGAGTTGGCTAAAAGCAATGGCGCCGTCAAAACACAAAGTATGACGGACACTAAAAAACTTCTTGCTTTTGGCCTTAGTTTCTTAAGGTGTAGTTTTTTCATATCATGTTCAAAATTAAGTTAGTTATGCAGTTGAATGTTAGTGGTACCGTATCGATTCGATTACTTATACGGTTTGTGAGATTTAAGGGAAACGGAAAGCAACACTCTAAGGTTCTTTCAGGTTAATTAATCAAGGACTATTATTGGTGTCTATCATGATGAGGTTGTTTATTTGTATATATGATGAGTACTACTAAAATTTAAGGGAAAATTAAGAACGTTAACGTTCACGATAAAATAGTGTACGTTAACGAATATAAGAATAGATTTGATTATAAAAAATCTATTTTTCAATTTTTATATCATAATAGTACAGAATGTATAGAAAATATACGCTGAGAATATGAATTTCTAATCTGTGAGGTTTGGCAATTTCTTTTTTAGAAAAAGATACAATTCGCGTAAGGAACCTTGATATAGTTCCTTTATTCGAGTTGCCCCAAAAAGGTTGAAGTCAATTTCGGCATAGGCTTTTTTTTGGCCTCGAAGTTCAATATCGAGAACATCAATAAAAAGATTGATTTTATGTATTTTGACTAATATTCATTTCGTTTTAACCAATATCTATCTAATCGGGTAAAGTTTGCACAGACTTTGTTGTCTCTATAGTATATAACGTTAAAATGAAATGATTATGAAGACAACGCTACTTATTAAGGAGATTTATTTGGAAGGATTTAGAAATTTAGGAAATTATATTCTAAAAAATTATTTAAAGATATTTTCATGGTTCAGTTTTGCATTGATTTCCATTGGAATATATGCCTTGCTTTTTAGAATATTCACTGGTTTTGCCTTTGATTGATAACTTTAAAGTCATATGTCATGAACAATGAAACAAATAGTTAAAAGAACCCTAGCGTATGTTTAGGGTTTTTTTGATGATATTAATATGGAAAATATCCAAAAATTAGGAATAATTCCATAAATTAGCTATCCCAATTTTGAGGATAGTAATGACTAAAACCATACTCCATATAGATCTCGATACTTTTTATGTATCCGTAGAACGTTTGCTGAACCGCGAATTGCAAAATCGGCCGTTGTTGGTAGGCGGTACGGGGGATCGTGGCGTGGTGGCGGCTTGTAGCTATGAAACTCGCGGTTTTGGTGTTCATTCGGGCATGCCCATGAAAATGGCTCGAAAGCTTTGTCCCGAAGCTTTTGTGATACGGGGTAATGCAGGCACTTATGGTAAATACTCTGATATGGTTACTGAAATCATTAAAGAGCATGTGCCACTGTTCGAGAAATCAAGTGTTGACGAGTTTTATGCGGATCTGTCAGGCATGGATTGTTTTTTTGGCTGTTATCAATATGCATCCGAAATGCGAACGAAGATTATTAAAGAGACGGGGCTTCCTATTTCTTTTGGACTGTCGGCGAATAAAGTAGTTTCCAAAGTTGCTACGAACGAAGCAAAACCCAATAATCAGTTGAAGATAGATGCGGGCTATGAAAAACCTTTTTTAGCTCCCTTATCCATCAAGAAAATACCAATGGTAGGCGATAAAACTTACCAAACATTACGAAACCTAGGGTTGCGAGAAATAATAAATATTCAAAAAATGCCCATGGATGTTATGCAACGGGTCTTGGGCAAGAATGGATCCGTTATTTGGAAACGTGCCAACGGCATTGACAATACACCCGTAATTCCGTTTTGCGAGCGAAAATCCATTTCCACCGAGCGTACGTTTGATCGAGATACCATTGATGTGGTAAAATTACGGGGCATTTTGATTGCCATGACCGAGAATTTGGCCTATCAGTTGCGGAGGGGCGAAAAACTTACGGCATGTATTGCGGTCAAAATCCGGTATTCCGATTTTAATACCTATTCAAAACAATTACGTATCCCCTATACGAGTGCCGACCATATTTTGATTCCCAAGATTTTGGACATGTTCAAAACACTATACAATCGAAGATTGCTGGTGCGTTTGGTCGGTATCCGATTTAGTCATTTAGTAAGTGGAAACTACCAGATCAACTTATTCGAAGACACCGAAGAAACCTTGAACCTTTATAACGCAATGGACACGATAAGAAATCGCTACGGCGATAAAAGCGTTGTACGTGCCTCTGCCATGGGCAAGAATACCATAGGCCGAATGCATAACCCTTTCAATGGTATGCCACCGGTGGTGCTGGCGCATCGGAAACAATAATATAGTATTTGATAGTTGGCCATCAACCATCAACGAACAATCATCAACGATTTTGTATTTAAACTGTCACACATATTACAGCCTCCGCTACGGCACTTTCTCTGAGCTAGAACTCTTGAAATTGGCGCAAGAGAACCAAGTCACCCAATTGGTGTTGACCGATATCAATAATACGTCGGCCGGACTCAATTTCGTACGTAAGGCCCCTGAATATGATATCAAACCAATTTTGGGTATCGATTTTAGAAAAGGCGTGGAGCAATGTTTTGTTGGTATCGCAAAGAACAACGAAGGCTACCAAGAATTGAATACTTTTTTATCGGAACATCTACATGATAAAAAAGAACTGCCTTTGCTTGCCCCCAAATTCGAACATGCTTATGTGGTATACCCCTTTGAAAAAGTGGTTCAGAACGAGCAAAATACTTTTGCTAAGCATGAATTCATTGGTGTTTCCATTGCAGATTTGAGACGATTGTCTTTTTCTAAATTATTAAAGTTCAAAGACAAATTGGTCGTACAACAGCCTGTCACTTTTCGTTCGAAAAGAGATTTCAACGCACACCGATTACTCAGGGCCATTGATAACAATACGCTGTTAAGTAAGCTGTCAACAACTGAACAGGCATCTGAAGAAGAGAGAATGTTTCCTATTGAGAACCTAGTGAAAGCTTTTTCCGAACACTCGTATATTTTGGAGAATACGGAGCTTTTGCTGAATTCTTGTGATATCTATTTTGATTTTTCTACAGATCGAGAGCCACAAAACCTTAAGACTTATAAAGCGACTAAAGAGGAAGACGAAGAGATGATTGAGCGTTTGTGTCAGGAGGGTTTACCCCGTAGGTTTCCTGAAGGCGGAGAAGCTGTTGAAAAACGTCTGGAAAAAGAACTGCAATTGATCAAAAAAATGGGGTTCGTCTCTTACTTTCTCATCAATTGGGACATTGTCTCTTATGCCCGCAAAAAAGGGTTTTTCTATGTGGGTCGGGGTAGCGGAGCCAATAGTATCGTTGCATACTTACTATACATCACCGATGTGGATCCTATGGATTTGGACTTGTATTTTGAGCGATTTATCAATCTCTACCGTGCAAATCCACCAGATTTCGATATCGATTTTTCACATCGGGACAGGCTCGAGATGACCCAGTATATTTTTGACCGTTTTGAGCACGTTGCCCTTTTAGGTACTTATGTCACATTTAAATGGAAAGGCATGGTTCGTGAACTCGGTAAAGTTTTCGGTTTGCCCAAAGAAGAGATTGATGCACTTTCTGACGGCCATAGAGGGTCTTCTAGGTTAGATGGTATTTCAGCCTTGGTCGTCAAATATACCAAGCTGCTTGAGGGCATGCCCAATTATCTCAGTATTCATGCAGGGGGTATTTTGATCAGTGAAAAACCGGTAGAGTATTTTTCAGCGACCCATTTACCACCAAAAGGATTTGCCACTACTATGTTCGACATGGTTATTTCCGAGGATGTAGGTTTATTCAAATTCGATATTCTGGGCCAACGCGGACTTTCTAAAATAAAGGAGGCTTTGGATATTTTAAATGAGAACTACCCCGAAGAATCGGCCAATATCGATATTCATAATATCAAAAAGTTCAAAGAAGACCCGAAAATTAATGGCCTTATCAAAACAGCGCAGTGCATGGGTTGCTTCTATGTAGAATCGCCTGCTATGCGGATGCTACTCAAAAAATTAGAGGTAGATAATTACTTGGGTCTGGTGGCGGCAAGCTCGATTATTCGTCCTGGTGTTTCCAAAAGCGGTATGATGCGCGAGTACATCTTACGACATCGTAATCCGGGTAGAACTGAAGAAAAAGCACATCCGGTCATGCTCAGTATCATGCCCGAAACTTATGGAGTCATGGTCTATCAGGAAGATGTTATCAAAGTCGCACACCATTTTGCGGGTCTCACTTTAGGTGAGGCCGACGTACTCCGCAGAGGAATGAGCGGCAAGTTCCGGTCGCGCGAAGAGTTTCAAAAAGTAAAGGAAAAGTTTATCGACAACTGTCGAAAAAAGGAAGAAAATGAGAAGGTTATCTTTGAGATTTGGGAGCAGATTGCCAGTTTTGCGGGCTATGCTTTTGCCAAGGGACATTCGGCTTCCTATGCTGTTGAAAGCTATCAGACGTTGTTCTTACGAGCTTATTACCCCTTGGAGTATATGGTGGCCGTTCTCAATAATGGCGGCGGATTTTACCGTTCTGAATTTTATGTACACGAAGCTAGAATGCTGGGAGCGACCATCCATCCACCTTGTATCAATAAAAGTTTTTCGAAAAACCGTATCCAAGGCAAGGATATCTATTTGGGGTTTGGATATTTGCGTGAATTGGAAAGCCTCGTCACAGGGCGTATTCTAAAAGAACGCACCACAAACGGAAGCTTTGTTTCTTTGGAAGATTTTTTAGATCGAGTGATTATTTCCATAGAACAAGCAAGTATCTTGATTCGTATCGATGCCTTTCGTTTTACCCATACCAATAAGCATGAACTATTATGGAAGGCCCATTTGTTCCTGAATAAAAATGTAAAAATAGACCATCCGAAACTATTCAAGCCCAGACACCAAAAGTTCCAAATCCCGAAATTGCATACGACTGATTTGGAGATGGCCTTTACCCAATTGGAACTATTAGGGTTTTGTTTGTGCAGTCCGTTTGAACTGTTGGCCGAACCGCCTAAAAATACTACGGGAAGCAAAGATTTAGAGCGCTATTTGAATCACCATATTGATATTTATGGGTATTTGGTTACAGTGAAGAATACAAGTACCCATGACGGCAAACGTATGCACTTTGCGACAATGATTGATCAGCAGGGTAAGGTGTTCGATACGGTGCTCTTTCCACCTGTGGCCGCGCAATACTATTTTAGAGGCAGGGGAGTCTATCGTTTTTATGGCAAGGTGGTTAGCGAGTTCGGGTTTTTAAGTATCGAAGTCATTAAAATGCAGAAGCAAGATTATGTGCCTGATCCAAGGTATGCGGATATGAAAACGACAACTAGAAGGCTAGGATTTATAAGAAAGAATGGGTCTTCTTCTGAAGATAAATCTATTTCTGTAGAAAATTAATAAACTAAAAAGGGTATAATTTTTTAAACATAACTATATGGTAAGAAAACAACATTTTGGTAAAGCTTTTTATCTGTAGGTATTTCATATTTTCTTCAATAATTGTAACTTTTTACATCAAAGTATGACTATATTTAATCAATATCAAAAAATCACAATTTATGTTTGGACTGGCATATAAATCGAAGGCGAGCCAAGAATTCGGGCAAGAAGATATACAATTTATGCTCGAACAAGCAAGAGATTTCAATAAGCAGCATCATATAACAGGATGCTTGCTTTACTATCAGGGTAAATTTTTACAGTATATTGAAGGAAACCAAGAGAAGATTTTAGATCTCTTTGATAGAATAAAAGTAGATAATCGACATTCAGAGGTAACCTTACTTTCTTATGATTATACTTCGGAAAGAGTTTTTCATAATTGGGAAATGGCGTACGAAGATTTTCTTGGTGCAACCAATCATCAATTGCAGTATCTAAGGCTAATGGTAGCGCTATTCATTGAAAACCCAAATACATCACTGAAAGGCAACCCTACTTCTAAAAGCTTCTGGAGTATTGTACAAAAATTATTGATATCAGAATCAATTGACAGGTAACGTCAAACCTCGAACAAATTATTTATATATGAATTTTAAATCACTTTAAAAAAAATCAGTTATTCAATTGGGCTATTTTAAGAGGACTTCATATGAAAACGAAAAAGGCCCAAGTCAGCTATGAATTTATGTTCAAAACATATGTAATTAAATTCTACTTCATGCTAGGATCTTATTTAAAAAACCAATAGTTTCGTTTATACGATCAACGAAGAACATGAAGATAAAAGTAGTCGAACTTTTTGCAGGTGTTGGTGGGTTTAGAATAGGTTTGGAAGGTTTTCCAAAAACGAAAGATTCCTTTTATGAAGTAGTTTGGAGCAATCAATGGGAGCCATCGACCAAAATACAGCATGCCTCAAAAGTATATGAAGCACGCTTTGGTAGTGAAAACCATTCCAATCAAGACATCGCTTCAGTTGACATTTCGGAAGTACCCGATCACGACTTGCTTGTAGGTGGGTTTCCCTGTCAAGACTATTCGGTTGCTACTACGCTGCACAATTCAAAAGGATTGATTGGCAAAAAGGGAGTGCTTTGGTGGTCTATATACAGAATTCTTTCTGAAAAGAAAAACAAGCCCAAATATCTTTTTCTCGAAAATGTAGACCGCCTATTAAAATCTCCCTCAAATCAAAGGGGCCGTGATTATGCGGTTATGCTCAAAAGTTTAGATGATTTGGGCTATGCTGTGGAATGGCGTGTCATCAATGCAGCGGAATATGGAATGCCACAAAGACGACGACGTATTTTCTTTATGGCTTATCACAAATCCACCGCGGTCTACAAAAGATTAAAGATAGCCAACAAAATTGATTGGTTATTGAATGATGGTACTATTGCGAATGCTTTTCCTGTTGAAATAGGCACTACAAACAGTTTGGATTTTGAACTTGAAGGAGATTTAGTTTCTATCACGAAGGAGTTCAATAAAGATGGAAAATTATCTCCCTTTGCGAATACCGGATTGTTGGTAAATGGAAAAATACATACGGCCAAAACAACACCAAGTTTTGACGGAAAACGAACTGTCTTGGCCGATGTGCTGCAAAACGGCGAAGTGATCGATGATTTCTTTATCGATAAAGAAGACTTTCCAAAGTGGGAATATTTAAAAGGGTCGAAAAAAGAAATGCGAAAGACAAAAAGCGGGTTCGAATATAACTACAGTGAGGGAGGAATGATATTTCCTGACGCATTGGACAACGCTTCAAGAACTATAATTACAGGAGAAGGGGGCAAATCTGCCTCCAGGTTTAAACACGTGGTCAATACGAAAAAGGGCTTGCGAAGATTGACGCCAGTAGAGCTGGAACGATTGAACATGTTCCCTGACGACCATACCAAACTTGAAGGAATAACAGCTGCCAAAAGAGCCTTTTTTATGGGTAATGCATTGGTAGTCGGGGTTGTGGAAAGAATTGGAAAAGCACTCTACAACCAAATCAAGCGTTAGGAAATATGCGTTTCGAAATTTTGGCGTCCATTAGATATTTTAATTTGAGTTGCAAATTTATGGGCTGCTCAGATAAATGCTCTGTAAAAAATAGCGAACCGAATTTAGGATTTATTTCTTCAATGGCATGTTTTCCGTACTGTTGGTTTTGACGAATTTCATGGTCATAAAACTCCAGTTTGGCACGCGTCAATCCTAAACGATTTAAATGCTCAATCAGTTTTGTTCTATCAACACTGGTAATTTTACAACTTCTGAAGTTTTTATAATCCTTTAAATATATCCCCTTTAAAAATATTCCGGTGATTAAAAAGTAGTGGTCAGTTATTTTTTCCTCATCGAACAACCATCCTTGTTTTAAAGTGTCGTTCTTCAAATAAGAAAGTTCAAAAGTGAACGTGGGTAGGTCTTTGTTCAAGTAGTTTAGTTGGGCTTTTTCGTCAATGTATAAATCGTTCCCCTTGTGTGAATAAATCAAGTCAGCGCCTCGGTATTGCATATTTGTATCGGATACCCGTTGGAAGTCAAGACCCAAACCTGTGTAAACAACATCCAAGTATTGACTCAAAATAGTTTCTTTTAACAGATCTTCTTGGAATTTTGACATGTTTTAAGGCATTATCCGCGATTTTAAAAGTAGTAATTTTATTGTTAAATAGTATCACCAAAAAGGATTGGGATGGCTTAGATTTAAAAGAAGTAAATAGCTAAACTAAAAAGAGCCCCGTCTTTCGATCGGAGCTCTTTTACGAGAACACTATATGAAAATGAAAAATTTTATTTCTTTATTACACTTCAAATATATGCGGTTCAAAGGGCTACAAAAATTAAATGATGTGTAAGAAGGCAAAGTTGTGGTGTATGTAAGGAAATATGTTTTTTGATGCTATTCTAGCGGATAATTGAACATATTAGTATTAAATTTAAGAGCAATAATAGTTGAAGGATCAAACGCTTCAGATGGAGGAAAAATTTCAAAGAAAGGTATCGGTTAGAGGTTCTCAAGATTTCACAGGACTCGTTCTGAAAGATCCAGTGCTTTATGGTGCAGGACCATTGGGCGTTAAGGAAGCAATGCGCCATGGTTTTAAGGAAATGGGAATCGTACGGTCAATGCGTGCGTTGCTCGATATGAACCAACATGATGGTTTTGACTGCCCAAGTTGTGCTTGGCCCGACCCAGAAAAACCTTCGAAAATTGCTGAATATTGCGAGAACGGAGCCAAGGCATTGGCTGATGAGGCTACCGAAAAACATATCGGTGGTGATTTCTTCAAGAAGTTTTCTGTGGAAGAACTTTCGCAATTGACCGATTTTCAGCTCAATAAATTTGGGCGTATTACTGAGCCCTTGGTTTTACGAGAGGAGAGTATTCACTATGAACCTATCTCATGGCAAGAAGCTTATCAACTTATTGCTAATGAACTGCACAATTTGGAGAATCCGAACGAAGCAATTTTCTATACCTCAGGAAGATCCAGCAACGAAGCCGCTTTTTTGTACGGAATGTTCGCGCGTGCTTACGGAACCAATAATATGCCCGATTGTTCCAACATGTGCCATGAATCGAGTGGAGTAGCACTTGGTGAGACTCTGGGTATTGGCAAAGGATCGGTAACGTTGGAAGATTTATACGAAGCTGAGGTTATCATTGTGGCTGGTCAAAACCCAGGTACTAACCATCCAAGAATGCTTTCGGCATTAGAGAAATGCAAAAACAATGGCGGGAAAATAATTAGCATCAATCCTTTGGAAGAATCGGGTTTGATGAATTTCAAAAATCCACAACATTTAAAAGGATGGCTAGGTAGTACCGATATAGCAGATTTGCACCTCCCGGTAAAAATCAATCAAGATATTCCACTGATAAAACTGATTCTAATAAAACTAGCTGCGCTAGACGCAATCAAAAAAGATATTTTCGATCATGATTTTTTAAGCACCTATGTTGACGGATACGATAGACTATTGTCAGATTTAATGACCTACGATGAAAGAGAATTGTTGTCGCAATGTGGCATCGCAAAAGATAAAATTGATATTGCGGTCAACTTTTTAGCGAAAAAATCTAAAATTGTCGTCTGTTGGGCCATGGGATTGACGCAACACAAAAACGGGGTCGAGAATATTCGTGAGTATGTGAACTTACTTTTGCTAAAAGGTGCCATCGGTAAACCGAACGCGGGTACATGTCCTGTTCGTGGTCACAGTAACGTGCAGGGTGATCGTAGTGTAGGTATCATGCATTTTGTTGATAAAGCCTTGAACGAAAGAATTGAGAAATACTTAGGATTTAAACCTCCAACTGACGAAGGTGTTGACACGGTTGGGGCGATGAAGGCGATGCACGATGGAAATGCCAAATTCTTCATGTGCTTGGGTGGAAATTTTCTAATGGCGGCTTCCGATACGGAGTATACGGCAAAAGCCATCCAGAACTGCAATCTCACCGTTCAGGTCAGCACCAAGCTAAACAGAACTCATCTGGTTACAGGGAAAAGGGCGCTATTGCTTCCCACTATCGGCCGTTCTGAGAAGGATATGAAAAATGGAAAACCGCGTCATTTTACAGTGGAAAATAGTATGGGCCGTGTAACGCAGTCGAAAGGAATTTTAAAACCTGCTTCTGATACTCTAAAAAGCGAACCTGAAATCATTGCCGAATTGGCGGATACGTATTTTAAAGGAAATCACTCGGTCAACTGGAAGGGCATGGGCGAAGATTATTCCCTCATACGAGAAAAAATAGATCAAGTCGCAAAAGGATTCATCGAAACCGAGAAGCGTTCGAAGGGGGTAGGTTACTACCTTCCCAATAATGTTCGTGAACTTGATTTTAGCGCTTTGCCAAATGGGAAGGCACAGTTGACGATTAATCGGCCTCCATCGCATAACTTAAAATCTGACGAATATATGTTGATGACCATCCGATCTCATGATCAGTTCAACACCACCATTTATGGACTAGATGATCGGTACCGTGGGGTATATAATGAACGCCGTGTTCTTTTTATGAATGAAGAAGATATGCAGAAAGCTAATCTGAAAAAACGAGATGTCATCGATTTAACGAGTACCTATGATGGCATTGAAAGAAAGGCCTTTAAGTTTATCGTACTTCCATATAAAATTCCACAGGGAGATTTGGCCGCTTACTTTCCGGAGACGAATGTACTAGTGCCTTACAATCATTTTGCTGACAGAAGTAAAACCCCAATTAGCAAATCAATTAAAGTACGCGTGCTAAAAAGTGCAATGTAAATTATTTCAAATAGGCTTTGAGTGCTAAGTACACTCCATTGCTCCATCCAAAACCATCTTGCACGGGATATTCGCCACCACCCGCTTCTAAAGTCAGGTCCTCCACATTGTATTTTTCCACGAATTTTCCTGTATTGGCGTAGACTTTTTCATTTAAGTTTACCCATCGCTCAGCTATGGTCTTTGCCAAGTTGGAATGTCCGTAGTTATCCAAACCTTTGATGGCCATCCATTGTAAAGGAGCCCATCCATTTGGTGCATCCCATTGTTGACCTGAATGGTTCAAAGTCGCCGGAAGGCCTCCTGGTTTCAAGAAGTGTTTCTCTACGTAAGCTGCGACTCCATCTGCCTGTTCTTGCGTAGCCATATTGAAAAACAAAGGATATACCATAGCCAGTGATTTTACATTGGTCTTCTGTTGTTTTACCCAATTGTAATCTTCAAAAACACTATCAGTAGCATTCCAAGCATAATTTTGCAGAAACTCCTTGCGATTATTCATACTGGTCTTCAAGGCGGCAACAAAGGCTGGGTAATCAGCATAGCAACGAGTCAATACTTCTTCGAGCCCATAGAGCAAAGCGTTTAAGTCAACTGGAATGATATCAGTCGTTTCAATGGTTTCCATAGTCCTTCCATCGGCAAACCAACGTGTAGTATAGTCCCACCCAGATTCTGCTCCCGATCGCAAATCACGATACATTTTTGCTCCCTTGTTTGTTTTTTGAACCAATTCATAGTCTTCGCGATATGATTCTTGGCGGGGAGTATCGCCTAAGTCGTAATAGCGGTTCATAATACCCGATGGTGTGCTCACACAGTGTTTGATCGCGGTGCCGGTGGCGTTTCGACCTTCCATCCAAAATTCATACTCTTTTCGCAATACTTCTTTATACCTTTCGTAGACTACTTCACCCTCATGCTCTACAAGTAAGGCAACCATCTGCGAGAAAAAAGGAGGTTGTGAACGCGTTATGTAATACGTTCGGTTTCCATTAGGAATATGCCCCACAGTGTTGATTAAATGAGCAAAATTATCAAGCATGTTGGTGATAATATCGAATTTTCCGCTTTCAGCGAGTCCTAGCATCGTAAAATAGCTATCCCAATAATAAACTTCTCGAAAACGTCCCCCAGGAACGATATAGGGTTGGGGAAGTGAAAGTAAAGTGCTACCACTTTTCTCCTCATCAGACTTTCTCAGCAAAACCGGCCACAAAGCTTCAACATGTTCTTCCGCAGTTCTAATCGGATCAGATTTAAAATCTGAAGTTATGGATGGAGGCACTTCAAAATGCTCTAACACAAAAGTCTTTAAATCGAAATCGGTTTTGGTTCTTTGTTCTGCAAAATTTTTTCGTATGGTGAAGTAAGGATACTTAGCCCTGCAATCAACAAAGGTTTTGCCATCCTCAAAAACCTGAGCTAATTGAACTTCTGCGAAAAGGTCTCCCAAAAGCACATCCGGAGTTTGAATCTTTTCGTTTTGTGCTGATTCTACTGATTTAGTGGCGACAGTATTTTCAGATTTTTTATCTGTTTTGCACGCCAAAAAAAGCACAACCGCCAATAGCGTTAGGTATTTCATGTTCTTTGGATTTTTGGTAGTAATTATTTGAAAGCCTGAATACCGGTAATGTCGGCACCGGTTATCAACAAATGAATGTCATGTGTACCTTCATAAGTAATAACACTTTCAAGGTTCATCATGTGACGCATGATACTGTACTCTCCTGTAATACCCATTCCACCCAAAATTTGGCGCGCTTCACGGGCAATTTTAATGGCCATATCAACATTGTTCCTCTTTGCCATCGATATTTGGGCCGTAGTTGCCTTCCCTTCATTTTTCAGCTGACCAAGTCTAAAAGCTAACAATTGAGCTTTTGTAATCTCTGTTATCATCTCGGCCAATTTCTTCTGCTGTAACTGGAATCCTGCAATCGGTTTCCCGAATTGTATGCGCTCTTTTGCATAACGTAAAGCGGTATCGTAACAGTCCATAGCGGCTCCAATGGCACCCCAAGAAATCCCGTATCTAGCAGAATCTAAACATCCCAATGGTGCACCCAATCCGTTTTTACCCGGTAACAGGTTTTCCTTGGGCACTTTTACGTTATCGAAAATCAATTCTCCAGTTGCCGAAGCACGCAAAGACCATTTGTTATGGGTTTCTGGAGTAGAAAAGCCTTCCATTCCGCGTTCAACTATAAGTCCGTGAATACGTCCCTCTTCATTCTTCGCCCAAACTACGGCGATATCACAGAAAGGGGAATTCGATATCCAAAGTTTAGCACCGTTCAACAGATAATGGTCGCCCATATCTTTGAACTTGGTTTCCATTCCACCTGGGTTTGAACCATGGTTCGGTTCGGTCAATCCGAAAGAACCCATCCATTCGCCCGAAGCTAATTTTGGTAGATATTTTTTGCGTTGCTCCTCATTTCCATAAGTGAAAATCGGATACATGACCAAAGAAGATTGTACAGAAGCGGTTGAACGCACCCCACTATCGCCACGTTCAATTTCCTGCATGATGAGACCATAACTGATTTGGTCTAATCCGGCACCGCCGTATTCCTCAGGAATATAGGGTCCAAAAGCCCCGATTTCTGCCAAGCCTTTAATGATTTGTTTGGGGAATTCAGCTTTTTGGGCATATTCCTCTATAATAGGAGAGACGTCACGCTTTACCCATTGCCGTGCAGCATCGCGCACCAATAAGTGTTCTTCGGAGAAAAGGTCATCAAGATTGTAATAATCGGGAGCTTCAAATAGATCGGGCTTCATAAAAACAAATTTTCATCAAAGGTATAAATGATATATAACATTCTATACGGTCATTGTTATATTTATTAATTTGAATTCCGACGAATACGTTAGAACCCTATAAATGTAAAGGAATTTCAATGGTTAAGAAACGAAGCTAGTAGTCCATGAAAATGATGAACTCCTTTTTCTCTGGTAGGCGAGAAGCGCCCTGTTTTATAAAAATGGGAGTTCACGCCTTTTTGAACTCCTTCGACAACTTCTTCATCTTCTAGCTCGACTTTGTCTAGTCCGGTTCCGGCACCTTTATCAAGTTTTGATTCGTCAAAAACATAACTCAGAAAAGATACTTTGGTTCGATTTAATTCTAATGGTTGTACGATGTTCACGGATACCCCCCAAGGATAAAAATTGAACATCATATTAGGGAATACCCAATAGTAATACGCGGCTATTTTTTTGCCGTAGTCGATATGATTTTCCGGTAGTTCGAAAACAGCCTCGGTTTCCTCTGCATATCCTATTTGTAGGTTACAAAATTCATGTATAATGGTATCGTAACTTCCATAATCCAAAACTTGATTCAAATCTTCGTGAACGAACGGAATGTGAAATCCTTCCAAATAATTATCACAATAAAGTGCCCAATGAGCGTTTACAAAATAGTCTTTTCCACGGGTTTTATCGAGTTTGAAATTATGTAAGGGCATGAAACCGACTCGCTCGTTCATCACATCCAATACCTGTTGAAAATCAAAATGAGGATTTAATCCGGCAAACAAAAAAGGACCCCATTGACGCAATGGGAATTGACATAAATCGTCACAAGGCCTAGGAAAATCTTTAGTATCCTTAAACTCTGGCATGTATTCAAACGCACCATCAAGCTGAAACCGTCGACCATGATAACCACAAATAAGTTTTTTGCTTTGCGATGCATCTTTTACCACAAGATTTCCACGGTGCGTGCACACATTGCTTAGACAATTGATTTTACCTTCATCATCGTGGGTCAAGACCATAGGTTCGGTTAAATACTTATCTAGAAGTGTAAACGGATATACTTGGCGTTTTGAGCTAACAAGATTTTCATCTCCGACCCATTGCCATGTTCGATAAAAAATATGATTCTTAATGGCTTCGAAAACCTCTGGGTCTCTATAAAAGAAAGCAGGTAAAGTTTCTGCTTTTGCGATATCAGGGTCGACGTGAAATTTTTGAATCACCAGAGATAGATTTTGTACATTTAAAAATATGGATTTCTTTTGGATAAAAGACCACAACCAATGAACCAAGACAAACCAAGTAAAAAAATTGGGCTTTGGATGAGCACTTCGTTGGTGGTAGGAAATATGATCGGTGCAGGAATATTTCTGATGCCTTCTGCGCTTGCCAGTTACGGAGGTATAAGCATTCTAGGATGGCTTTTTTCCGCAGTAGGGGCTTTGTTGTTGGCGAAGGTTTTCGGTAACCTCAGCACCATGGTGCCTTATAAAAGCGGTGGACCCTATGTATATTCCAAAGTTGGTTTTGGGGATTTTGTAGCCTTTTTGGTTGCTTGGGGCTATTGGATTTCAATCTGGGTCGCAAATGCGGCAATTGCGATTGCTTTTGTCGGGGCGCTCAGTGTGTTTATTCCAGCTTTGGAAGAAAACAAAATATTGGCCGTTTTAGTTGGTTTGGGTGCAATATGGTTCTTGACTTGGATAAATTCAAAAGGGATAAAGGAATCAGGTAAGATGCAACTTATTACAACCGCCTTAAAATTGATTCCTTTACTACTTATCATTTTTGGCGGGTTTTTCTTTTTCAATTCCGATAATTTTTCGCCGTTCAATCTCAGTGAAGAAAGCACCTTTGGTGCGATTTCGATAACCGCGGCGATGACATTGTACGCGTATATGGGTGTGGAAAGTGCTACGATTCCGGCAGCAAGTATAGAAAATCCTGAGAAAACCATTCCAAGAGCGACTTTATTGGGTACCCTACTTACGGCTATGGTCTATATTCTAGGTACGGTAATGATCATGGGAATGATACCGCCGGAAATTCTCTCTAAATCTCCAGCACCTTATGCCGACGCCATGGAAATTATAAGCGGACCTTGGGGCAGGGATTTAGTAGCAATCGGTGCTGCTATAGCTGCTTTTGGTGCCCTCAACGGTTGGATTTTAGTTCAGGGTCAAATTGCAATGGCAACAGCAAAAGATGACCTTTTTCCTAAGTTGTTTAAAAGGGAAAACAAGAACGGGGTCCCAATTCTTGGTATGATTCTAGGGAGTGTTCTGACGTCTATTGTGATGTTGATGAATTATACCGATGGACTTGTAGACCAATTCAAGTTCTTGATTTTGCTTACGGCACTTTGTGTACTTATACCTTATTTATTTTCAGCGGCTTCCTATGTTTTGATAACAATTCAAAGAAAGTCACAGACCACCAATTGGATTTTGGTCCTTGGTCTAGGGGGCCTAGCTTTTGCTTATTCTTTGTGGGCGATATTCGGTGCAGGAGAGGAAGCAGTTTTTTGGGGATTTCTCTTATTGATGACCGGAATTCCACTTTATGTTTATATGAAACGATGACCTAACTACATTTTTAAGTAGAAGTCTTTTGTTAGGCCTATGTATTCTTCAGTATACCGATGTCTTTCTTTTTCGATAACCAATTCATCTTCGGAAATAGTTGCTTGCTGAAAAGTAAATTCCAATAAACTTCTTTTGATTTCGGCGGATGGATTTCCTCTGACTCTCATTATCCTTTTCGTAAAAAGTCCCATCATAGCTGCCAACTCAATAAAGGTTTTTTCCTGTTTAAAAGGAATTATGGTAGTAAAATTTCCGTCCTTCGAAAGCAATTTTGAAACGCCTTCTAAAAGTTCTTCGAACGGGAGCGATCGGTTTTGACGTGCAACGTCCCTTGAACCATTTCCGCTAGAAACATCTTCGGAATAAAAAGGTGGGTTAGAAATAATTAAATCGTAAGGCTCCTCTATCTCCTCTACAAACTCATCCAAACCAGCATGATAGCAGAAAAGCCTGTCCGCCCAAGGGGAACCTTCAAAATTTTCAACGCACTGTTCATAGGCTTCTTCATCAATTTCCAAAGCTTCTATGTTCTCCGCCAAGCTTCTTTGTGCTAGCATCAACGATAAGAGTCCGGTACCAGCGCCTATATCCAAAATTGAGTTTGGTCCGTTTTCGATGGTTGCCCATGCACCAAGTAGAACTCCATCCGTGCCAATTTTCATTGCGCAGCGGTCTTGGTTAATAATAAATTCTTTAAAGCTAAAAAGTTCTTTCAAAATACAGTATCATGTTAAAATAAGTAGAATCACACTCCTTAAATGACTGTAAAATCAGCCTTTTTAAAATTGGTCTCGCTAAAACTGAACCTTTATTTTTCAGTTTCGTATATACATTAACTAAATATAACAAACATGAAATTTACTATTAAAAATTTAAGTATACTGCCAATATTGGCCAGTATATTACTTGTCGCTAGCTGCAGCAACGATGATGGAACAATACCAACGGACCCTGAGATGATGGATCCTGAAATGATGGAACCGGAAGAGGAGGCCGTAAGCGAAGTAGATTCGAAAACGTATCCCTTGGGATTCGTTGCTAACCCTGATATTTCAGGTACCGCAAAATTCATCACGTTCAGCAATGACTCTACGGTTATCGAATTGAAGCTTGAGAATACTCCCGCCGGAGGCATGCATCCCGCCCACATACATTTCAATACCGCTGCTGAAGGTGGGGATATTGCACTTGATTTAACAGCTGTTGATGGCGGAACTGGCGAAAGTTCCACGGAAGTGACAACATTGAAGGATGGCACGGCCATAACTTTTGATGAACTTTTAAATTTTGATGGATATATAAATGTTCATTTAAGTACTGAAGAACTGGGTACCCTTGTGGCCCAAGGTGACATAGGTCAAAATGAACTGATTGGAGGTTCTAAGGAGTATATTCTGGATAGTGTAGATGTACCGGAAATTGATGGTACTGCAACTTTTTTCGAACGTAAAAATGGTGAGGCCTTAGCTGTGATTATGCTGAACAATACTCCTGCTGGTGGTATGCACCCAGGTCATATACACAATAACACGGCGGCTGAGGGTGGCGATATCGCTTTTACCTTTAATCCTGTGAACGGCGATACGGGTATCAGCAAAACCAACATTGCGGCTTTAGATGATGAAACAGCTTTTGGCTATGCTGATGTTCTTACCGTCGATGGCTATATTAACATTCATTTAAGCGCAGATGAATTGGGCACGCTAGTGGCGCAAGGAGATATTGGGCAAAATGAACTTACAGGAACTTCAAAAGAATATGAATTAGGTAGTGTAGACATTGCAACAATTGATGGTACAGCTACTTTTTTCGAAAGAGTAAATGGTGAGGCCTTGGCCGTAATAGCATTGAACAATACACCCACAGACGGTATGCATCCTGGGCATATTCATGCGAACAGTGCTGCTGAGGGCGGAGATATCCTTTTTACCTTTAATCTTGTAATCGGTGCTACAGGAATTAGCAAAACCAATATTGCGGCTCTAGATGATGAAACAGCTTTTGGATATTCAGATGTGCTCACGATAGATGGTTACATCAACATTCATTTAAGTGCGGACGAATTAGGCACTCTGGTCGCGCAAGGAAATATTGGCAGCAATGCAGGTGAAGAGGAGGAAGAGGAAATGTCAAAAGACTTCGTGGTAACCAATAATGGTGCTTCGTCATATATTTTCAATTCGAACGATTTTAATAATCTTGAAAATCCTGATTTGACATTAAAACGGGGAGAGACATACACGTTTGCTGTCAATGCTTCGGGGCATCCTTTTTTCATCAAATCAACCCAAGGGAATACGAATGCGAATGCCTTTAATGATGGCGTAACTAATAATGGTTCACAAGATGGTACGATAACTTTTGTAGTGCCCATGAATGCGCCGGACACCTTATTTTATAATTGTCAATTTCATTCGGTGATGACAGGCACTTTGAATATTGTCGACTAAGTATTTTATGAAAAAGAAATGTTTAAATCCCGTTGCATTGCAACGGGATTTTTAGTTGTATTACTAATCGATTGTTCCAGCTGGTCTGGTTTCAGAACCTTCTAATTCAAGTAAGGAATCTCCAAGTTTCGAACGCATATTGTTGGCCAAAATTTTTATTTTATGAACAATGTCAGGATGCTTTTCCGCAACATTTTCAGTCTCGCTAACATCGTTCACCACATCGTACAATTCGATTTCTTCCATATCGACCATTCTATAATTTCCTGGCAAACCGTCTTTGCCCAATTCTTGTCCGTCCATGGTGCGGTACCGATGCGGAAAATAGAGTTTCCATTTTCCATAGCGAACACCAAATAATTCGTTGACACGATAGTAAAAGAAATAAGCCTCTTGTGGACTTTTCACCGATTCGCCAGTAAGTACTTTCCAAACGCTTTTGCCATCTATGGTTTTTATAGGAAGTTCAGCATTCGTGATTTCTGCAATAGTGGGGAGTATATCGATTGCCATTACGGGTATATCCAATATTTTACCAGCTTCCAGTTTCTCAGGATATTTCATGATAAAGGGTTCACGCTGGCCACCTTCCCAAGCGGTTCCTTTGCCTTCTCTGAGGGGAAATGCGCTTCCGCCATGATTTCCGTAGGATAGCCATGGACCATTATCAGAAGTAAATATGATGACAGTGTTTTGGGTCAATCCATTTTCTTCCAAGGCATTTACTATCTGTCCAACGGACCAATCGATTTCCATGATAACATCGCCATACAATCCTCTATTTGATTTTCCTTTAAACTTATCCGACACAAAAAGCGGCACATGGGGTTGTGGATGCGGAACATATAAAAAGAACGGATTGTCTTTGTTCCGATGGATGAAGTCTACACTCCGTTCCGTAATTTGAGTGGTTAGTTGTGACTGTTCCAATAAAGTATCAATAATAGTCTCATTTTCATATAAGTGCAAATTGGGGAAATTAAAGATAGGCCCCTGCTGCGGATGAAAAGGCCACATATCATTGGAATAGGGTATACCGAACCATTCGTCAAAACCGTGTCTGGTAGGCAAGAATTTTTTATGATGTCCTAAATGCCATTTTCCGTAAATGGCGGTTTTATAGCCTTTTTCCTTTAGCATTTCGGCCATTGTGGTTTCTGAAGTATTTATTCCGTGGGTATTGTCCGGTCCCAAAGCGTTATGAATGCCAATTCGGTTGGGGTAGCAACCGGTCAATATACCTGCGCGAGATGCTGAGCACACTGCCTGAGCGGAATAATAACTTGTGAGTTTTACCCCATCGGCAGCCATTTGATCAAGATTGGGGGTCGCAATATCATTCGCCCCAAAAACTCCAACATCATTATAGCCCTGGTCATCTGTAAATATTAGTACAATGTTGGGTTGTGCTGGTTTTTGCTCAACTTGTTTTTCTTTTTCACCCTGCTTGCAAGCATAAATGATAATCAAAAGAATCGCAGAAAGAACTATTCTCATAGGGGTCATTTATTGGTTCATCTAAAGATACTGTAAAAAGGACTTTTGTTCCTTAGAATCTTTTTTAGAATAAAAAATTGTACATTGATTTCATTAAAATCAGAAAATTAAAAGGCACACCTATGAAAGCTAACCAACATAACCCAAGTAGAAGAAAATTCATTACAAAAACAAGCCTTGCCACTGCTGGAATAGCTTTGACGGGTTCGTCTCTCTTTAGTGCTCCGGCCATACTAAGGCATTATAAAAAACCATATTCGGTAATCAGCGGAGTTCAGATAGGGGTAATCACCTATTCATTTCGAAGTATGGAAGACCAAAGTGCGGAAGCTACTTTAAAATATATTTTGGATAGTGGAATTAATGCTATTGAACTGATTGGAGATCCCGCCGAGACTTTTGCCGGAAGACCGGATAATCCAATTGATATGGCAAAAATGTGGCCGTTGCGAGAAAAAAGACGAGATGGTAAAATTACCGAAGAGGAAGAAAAGGAGCTCGTAGAAATGTCCGCGCAACTAGAGTCATATAAAAAACAAGTATCCGAATGGCGTAAAACTTCTGATAAAAGTAAGTTCGAGCAGTTTCGAAAAATGTACAATGATGCTGGAGTCAGTATTTATGCTTTTAAGCCCAGAAATACTTTCGGTAAAGATAATTCCGATGCCGATATCGAATGGGGAATGAAAGTCGGAAAAATTCTTGGAGCCAGTCATGTCACTGTAGAGCATCCAAGCGATGATGCCCATACGATGCGATTGGGTGCATTGGCCAAAAAGAATGGAATTTATGTTGGGTATCACGGACACGAACAACAAACACCAACTTTATGGGATACTGCATTAGAGCAGTCTGAATACAACGCTTTAAATCTCGATCTAGGCCATTATGTCGCTGCAGGAAATTCAAAACCTTTGGAAATAATTATCGCAAAACACAACCGCATAAAAAGCATGCATCTAAAGGATCGCCAAACTCCCGCACATGACAAAGGAAATCTTTCTTGGGGACAGGGCGACACACCAATTGCTCAGGCGCTTCAACTCATGCGAAATAATAAATACACGTTTCCTGCAACTGTGGAACTGGAATATGATGTTCCTGAAGGTTCAAATGCGGTAGAAGAGGTGAAAAAATGTTTAGCGTTCTGTGAGCAGGCGCTAAAATAGAATTTATTAAGACAGGTATAAATCGACTAAACCTTCTGGCGTGGTCACATGAACTATTTTGTTCTCACGGTCTAATTTGGTGATAATGTCATCATTGATGGGTATCAATAATTGTTTATCATCCTTCAAGATTTCAAAAAGGGCTTGTGAAGTGGTATCGTTTACACTTTGAATGATTCCGATATCACCATGAATATCATCTAAAACTTTGAAACCAATTACTTCGTGAAAGTAGAATTTATTTCCAGAAAGCTTTGGTAAAAAGGAAAGTGGCAGATAAAGTTCAGCCCCCATAATTTTATCGGCATCATCTTCTGAATTCACGTCTTCAAAATCGATACGTAACAACTGAGATTTGTGTAATCGACATTTTGCAATAAAAAATGGAACCAGATTATTGCGTAGTGCAACAAAAACTGATTCCATATTATCGTATAATTCGGGTTCGTCAGTATCTATCTTTACAAGTACCTCGCCCTTAAAACTATATTTCGAAACGATTTTGCCTAGGTAGAAACAATCTTCCTTTTGCATCGTTCCTAAAGAATTATTATTCTTCCTCCGCAGAAGGTGCGGGTTTCACCTCTTCATCACTTGCTTCCATCACTTCTTCAACGGATGGAGCTTTTTTCATATCCTCGTTCGCTTCGATCACTTCTTCAGCAACAACAGGTGCTACTGGTGTGTGGTCTGCATTATCCTTATCGGGTTGCGGAGTTTCCGGAGTCTCTACGACCTCTTCTGTAGTCGGAGTTTCAGTTTCAGCACTTCCTTCAGTATTCTCGCTTTGCGCGACATCTGCCTCAGGGGCTGGTGCTACGGCTAACGCTTCAACTTCTTCTTCGGCGCTTTCCCCTTCTGGGGTATCTGGTAATTCTGCTTCTGCAGCTGCTATGGCTCGTTTTTCGTTTACTTCTTTCTCAGCTTTCAAAGCAGCGGCCTTAGCTTCCGCTTTTGCTTTATCCAATCCGCCCACCTTAGCAGCGACCGATTTTTCTTTTTCTTCTAACCAAGCATTGAATTTTTCTTCTACTTGCTCTTCTGTCAAGGCTCCTTTGCGAAGTCCACCTAGTAAGTGGTGCTTTAACATCACACCCCTGTAAGACAGAATAGCTCTGGCCGTATCGGTAGGTTGCGCACCATTCTGTAACCACTTAACGGAGTTATCAAGATTTAATTCGATTGTTGCTGGGTTGGTGTTAGGATTGTAGATTCCTAATTTTTCCAAGAATTTACCATCTCTTTTTGCTCGCGCATCTGCTGCTACGATCCAATAAAATGGTTTACCTTTTTTACCGTGTCTTTGTAATCTAATTTTAACTGGCATATCACATTAATTTGTAGGGTGCCCGACCCTGGTTATTAATTCATTTTTTTTATAATGTCTTTCCCGCGAGGGCGGGAATCTTTTAAATTTAACTCAGAAGGTTTTGATTAGCCTTTTTCACTAAGCGGATGCAAATATACTTCAATTTGTATAATACACAATAGGTTTGTGTTTTTACTTTATTCCCTGTCTGCAAGTTGATCTTCGCCTCTTACTAAATTAGCGCTGTGATTGGTAACTAATTCTTGAATTTGCTTCAGAATTTCAGGATGTTTTTCTGCTATATCAAACTGTTCAGACGGGTCATGACTTAGATTATAAAGAAGCGGTTTTTTATGTTCTTCTCTTTTCCCAAACTGCCCATACGCACCTTGAATAATGAAATGAGCCTTATAATCTCCCAGTCGTACGGCGTAGATTTCGGTTCCTCTATAATAGACCACGCTTTTTCGAGTATTCGCTTCTTGAGCGAATAAAGTGGGACTCAAATCATGGCTATCTAAGATTCTATCTTCTGGCAGCGATGCCCCGGCTATTTTGCTAAATGTAGCAAAGAGGTCCATGGTGGAGCCTAAAGCTGTAACCACGCCAGGTTTGATTTGACCAGGTGCCCAAAAAATTCCAGGTTCACGCATACCACCTTCCCAAGTAGTGCCTTTTCCTGCTCTGAGCAATCCTGCAGAACCACCATTCAACTTGAAGGGAAGCCAAGGCCCATTGTCGGATGTAAATACCACAATAGTATTTTCTGCCAAGCCCTCATCTTCCAAAGTCTTTAATATTTTACCAACACCATTATCGATTTCTTCAAGTACGTCTCCGTATAAACCCCTTTCACTCGTGCCCTTGAACTCATCTGAAACGAATAATGGAATATGAGGAAGGTTGTGAGCTAAGTACACAAAGAACGGGCTGTCTTTATTTTTCTTGATATAAGAAACGGCTTCATTTGAATACCGAGTTGTAATTGTATTTTGGTTTGCGGGACGTTCAATGATCTCGGTGTTTCGAAATAGAGGCACATTGAAATGTTCTGTTTTTATAGAATCATTGGGTTGTTGCCAATATTCCCAATAGGGTGCAAGTCCAGAAACCATATCCATGTCATTAGAATAGGGAATCCCAAAATAATAATCGAAACCATGGTTGGTGGGCAGGTATTGTTCTTTATGGCCCAAATGCCATTTGCCAATGGCAGCGGTGCTATACCCAACTTTTTTTAATTGTTCTGCTAACGTGATTTCACTTGCTGGCAAACCGTTTTTTGAATCAGGAAAAAGCACACGCTGTTTGCTGCTTGCCATACCGCTTCTCACAGGAAGCCTACCGGTCAACAGGGCAGCACGGCTTGGAGTGCAAACACTTGCGCCTGCATAGAAGTTGGTCCATTTTTGACCTTCTTGGGCCATTCTGTCTAAATTGGGAGTCTTTATGGTTGGGTGTCCATAGGTGCCTAAATCTCCGTAGCCGAGGTCGTCAGCGAAAATGACGACGAAATTGGGTGGACTTTTTTCTTTGGTAGATGACTTAGTTTCTGCTGATTTTTCTGAACAGGAAATCAGAAATATACCTAGTATTACTACTAATAACTTACCTTGGGTTTGCATGGAATGGTTTTGAAGATATTTAAATATATGAAATCTTTGAAGGTTAATAACTCCTAACAACTACACTTTTTCAAACTCCCCTTTTTCTGTATTTTTAGCAACCCTTTTTTAAGCAGTTCCCGACACAATTTATCTCGAGCCAGGTCGAGTAGTTCAAACAGACAGATTATATCATATGTACCTAATTTTCGATACAGAAACCACCGGCCTTCCAAAGAATTGGAATGCACCCATAACCGACACTGACAACTGGCCACGCTGTATTCAAATCGCATGGCAGTTGCATGATGACATGGGAAATTTAGTCGACCAGCAAGATTATTTGGTACGGCCTGATGGTTTCAATATTCCGTACGATGCAGAGAAAATCCATGGTATTTCTACAGCTTTAGCGGAAGAAAAAGGGGTTGCCTTATCCGAAGTGCTGGAGAAGTTCAACCAAGCCATGGCAAAGACGAAATTTATTGTTGGTCAGAACGTCGGTTTCGATCTAAATATCATGGGAGCGGAGTTCCACCGTTTGGGTGTTGAGAACCTGTTACAAGAACTTCCTGTATTAGATACCTGTACGGAGGAGACCGCACTTCTTTGCCAAATTCCGGGTGGTCGTGGTGGCAAATTCAAACTTCCTACTTTGACTGAATTGCATCAACACCTTTTCGGAGAACCTTTTAGTGAAGCGCATAATGCAACAGCAGATGTGGAAGCCACTACAAGATGTTTCTTGGAACTGATTCGAAGAAAACACTATTCGATTGAAAAATTAGACGTACAGCCTGATTATTTTGAAAATTTTTCAGAGGCGAATCCTCAGGAAATACAACTAGTCGGTCTAAAACACATTAACCTTAAAAAGGCATCAAAGAAAATTGCCGATGTCCTATGGGATGAGGATACCGGAGATGTCTCTCAAGAAGAAATACAAGAAAATGTTGCAACGCTTGAAGAGGCCCCCTTTTCACATTTACATAACCACTCTCAATTTTCGGTCCTACAATCGACCATTGCAGTACGTGATTTGGTCGCTTCGGCAGCCAAGGAAAAGATGCCAGCTGTTGCGATAACAGATCATGCGAACATGATGGGTGCCTTTCATTTTGTGAAAGAAATCAAGTCGTATAACAAGCGAGTTAAAGAACGGAATGCCGAGGCCATTGAAAAAGGGGAATTACCTGCGGAGACTGAAATTAAACCCATAATAGGTTGCGAGTTTTTTGTTTGCGATGATCATACGAACAAGAATGTAAAAGATTACGGTCATCAAATCGTGCTGTTGGCCAAGAACAAAAACGGCTATCACAATCTGGCGAAAATGTCGTCCATCGCCTATACCGACGGTTTTTACTATGTCCCCAGAATAGACCGAAAAGTAATTGAACAATACAAAGAAGATATTATTGTTTTGACAGGAAACCTTTATGGCGAAGTGCCGGGAAAGGTTTTGAACGTTGGAGAAAACCAAGCAGAAGAAGCTTTGCTTTGGTGGAAAGAACAATTTGGTGATGACCTATATATGGAAATCATGCGCCACGGACAAGAAGATGAAAACCGTATAAACCCTGTTTTGGTGCAATTCGCAAAAAAGCACCAGATCAAAATGGTCGCTACCAACAACACTTATTATTGTGCAAAAGAAGACGCTGATGCGCACGATATTCTACTCTGTGTAAAGGATGGAGAAAAGCAGGCCACGCCAATCGGTCGCGGTCGTGGCTATCGTTACGGACTTCCGAACCAAGAATATTATTTCAAGTCGCAAGACGAGATGAAGGCACTTTTCAAAGATGTGCCTGAAGCCATTTTGAACATTCAAGAAGTAGTCGATAAAATCGAACCTTTTGAATTGGCGCGTGACGTACTGTTACCGAAATTCGATATTCCAGAGACGTTCAAAGTAGCCGAAGATGAGGTTGACGGAGGCAAACGAGGTGAAAATGCCTATTTACGACATATTACTTACGAAGGAGCAAAAAAACGATATAAGGAAATCACCCCGGAAATTGAAGAGCGCATCGATTTTGAGCTGAAAACGATTGAAAATTCAGGTTACCCGGGTTACTTTTTGATAGTAGAAGATTTTATCCGTGAAGCCAGGAATATGGATGTTTCCGTTGGGCCGGGTAGGGGCTCTGCTGCAGGTTCGGTGGTTGCCTATTGTTTAAAGATCACCAATATCGATCCGTTGAAATACGATTTGCTTTTTGAGCGTTTCTTGAATCCAGATCGCGTATCGATGCCCGATATCGATATTGATTTTGATGATGAAGGGCGAGGTCGAGTGATGGATTATGTTATCAAGAAATATGGTGCAAATCAAGTGGCACAGATTATTACCTATGGTACCATGGCGGCAAAATCGTCGATCCGAGATACTGCACGGGTTTTGGATTTGCCATTAGGCGATGCCGATAGAATTGCCAAGCTGATTCCCACCATGTCCAAACTGGGCAAGATTTTCGGGAAGACGGATGCGGAATTGAAGAAACAATTCCGAGCTGATGATTATGAGAAGGTTAACGAATTACTGAACATTTCGGAAGGTGATGATCTCGAAGGTCAGACCCTAAAAATGGCACGAACTTTAGAAGGTTCAGTTCGAAATACAGGAATTCACGCTTGTGGAGTTATTATTACTCCTGGCGATATAACCGATTATGTTCCGGTGGCGACCGCAAAAGATTCCGATTTGTATGTGACCCAATTCGATAACTCCGTCGTAGAAAGTGCAGGACTCTTAAAGATGGATTTCTTGGGATTAAAAACCTTGACTTTGATTAAGGACACGGTCAAAATCGTCAAGGCAAAACATGGAATTGAACTGGTGCCAGATGACTTTCCGTTAGATGACGAGAAAACCTATGAGCTTTTTCAGCGAGGAGATACGGTAGGGATATTCCAATATGAATCCCCTGGAATGCAAAAACACATGAAGGATCTGAAGCCTTCCGTTTTTGATGATCTAATTGCCATGAACGCACTCTATCGACCTGGGCCGATGGAATATATTCCAGAATTTATCCAACGTAAAAATGGAATGGCCGAAATCAAGTATGACCTTCCAGAAATGGAGGAATATCTGAAGGAAACCTACGGAATTACGGTGTATCAAGAGCAAGTAATGCTGCTTTCCCAAAAGTTGGCAGGTTTTTCCAAGGGTGATGCGGATGTTTTGCGTAAGGCAATGGGGAAGAAGATTTTCGCCGTACTGCAGAAGATGAAACCACAGTTTTTAAAAGGTGGGGCCTCCAACGGACATCCTGAAGATATTCTCGAAAAAATATGGAAAGATTGGGAGGCATTCGCTGCCTATGCATTCAATAAAAGTCATTCCACTTGTTACGCTTACATTGCTTATCAGACGGCTTATTTGAAAGCACATTACCCCGCAGAATACATGGCGGCGGTGTTGAGCAACAATATGAACGATATCAAGCAGGTCACTTTCTTTATGGAAGAGTGTAAGCGGATGGGCTTGGAAGTGCTCGGCCCGGATGTCAATGAATCGTATTACAAATTTGCCGTGAACAAAAGGGGAGCGGTGCGTTTTGGAATGGGTGCAATTAAAGGCGTGGGTCGTTCAGCGGTAGAGACTATCGTGGAGCATAGGAAGAAAGATGGACCTTATAAATCGGTTTTTGATTTAGCCAAACGTATCGATTTGCGTTCAGCGAACAAAAAGGCATTCGAGAACCTGGCTGTGGCAGGCGGATTTGATTCCTTCGGAACAACTCACAGGGCACAGTATTTTCATACTGAAGGCGATTCGATAACGTTTTTAGAGAAGGTCATAAAGTCGGCCGCAAAATATCAAGAGAACAAGAATTCTTCTCAAATGGATATGTTCGGGGGAATTTCAGAAGCCCAGATTCCTGAGCCGGAGGTGCCGCCCTGCGAGGAGTGGGGTACTATGGAAAAACTCCGTAGGGAAAAAGAAGTGGTGGGAATCTATATTTCTGGGCATCCACTAGATGATTTTAAAACTGAAATCAATGCATTCTGCAATGCAAGTGTATCTTGTGCAAACGAGCTTGAGAATTATGTAAACAGAGAGTTGTCCGTGGCTGGGGTAATAACCGACGTTCAACATCGTATTTCAAAAAATGGAAAAGGTTGGGCTGCTTTTACCATGGAAGATTATACGGATTCTTTTGAATTCAGGATTTTTGGAGAGGAGTATTTAAAATTCCGTCATTTTTTAATGATCAACTCTTTCGCCTATGTTAAGATTTTTGTCCGTGACGGTTGGGTAAATCGCGATACTGGTAAAAAAGGAGACCCTAGAATTCAGTTCAATAGCTTTATGTTGTTGCAGGAAGTGATGGAGGCGTATGCCAAAAAGCTGACCATTAAATTGAATATCGCAAACTTAAGGGAAGAACGTGTACGGTATTTGAAAGATACTTTAATTTCCCACAAAGGAAATCATACGCTGAATTTTGTAGTATATGAAATGGAAGAAGAGATCAAAGTGAATTTATCGCCCAGAAAACAAAAGGTGCAAATTTCAAGTGAGCTTTTGCATCAGTTGGAAGAGAATGATGTGCATTATAAGTTGAACTAAAGGAGCATAGGATTTACCAATATAGCAATAGATATAACGTATTCATCGATAGTAAGGTAAGAGCAGAATATTTGACTAACTTTACATAATTATTAAAGCAAATTAAAATGGCATTAGAAATAACAGATGCTACTTTTGACGAAGTAGTTTTAAAAAGTGATAAACCAGTTGTAGTGGACTTCTGGGCAGCCTGGTGCGGGCCTTGTAGAATGGTAGGGCCTATTATTGACGAGGTAAGCAACGAATATGAAGGTAAAGCAGTAGTCGGCAAAGTTGATGTTGATGCTAACCAGGAATTTGCTGCCAAATATGGAGTTCGAAATATTCCAACCGTATTGGTTTTCAAAGATGGTGAAATAGTAAGCCGTCAGGTTGGCGTTTCGCCAAAGAAAGTCTACACTGACGCTATCGACGCACTTCTATAGCATACATAGGAAATCAGAAATATAAAAGGTCGGCCAAATTTATTTGGCCGACCTTTTTTTGTACTCTAGTTAAAGAAAATCGCATTTTCGAGGATTATTTTTAGAGCAAATTGATTTATCAATTATTATGGAGACTTGTTTCATTTTTATTATGGGTTATCTTTTTACCACTAATCGTTTAAAAATCTTGCACAATAAATATGTAAATTTGTGTGTTGTATTTAGTAATTGAGAACAGTACAACGGTCATCCAAAAAAGGAGACAGCCTTTTCCTAGAGAGCACCTGGGAAACAACTTTTAAAACATTTGAAAATGAAAAAATTAAATTTCTTTGCTAGAATATTTTTCCTGTTAATTATTGTATTAATTCCTTTAGCTTGTGGTAGTGACGACAATGGAGGAGGAGAGGAACCCAAAGTTGACGTTGAAGCAGTATATAGTGTTAATACCCCGAAAGAGGTAAGTGACTACAATACAGACGAATCTTTAGCAACCGTGACTGATGCCGATGGAGCAATCACCCAAGCTTCACTTGATAGCGGTTCTTTGCCCGATGGAATAGCCCTCAATGGCAGCACAGGAGAATTGACCGTTTCTGATGTCGGGGCTTTGGTAGCAGGTACCTATTCCTTGGCTATTACAACTGAAGATGCCACGGGTGGTACAACCGAGCATACCGTATCAATTACGCTAAACGATAAAGTTGATACTGCTGCCTCATATACGGTCATCGAGGCCAAGGCAGTTCAAGATTATACCATGGGAGAGTCGATAGCCATAGTAACTGATGTTGATGGAGATATTGTTAGCGCGACTCTTGAAAGCGGGTTCGAGCTTCCTGCCGGAACGGCTTTAAATGCAACTACAGGTGAGATAACAGTAGTAGATACAAGCCTTTTGACACCGGGCGCCTATGAAATCAATATTAACACCGAAGATGTAGAAGGAGGTACAAACGTCAATGTGATAACGATTACATTCAATCAAAATCCTGATGTTGCGGCAGTGTATACTGTCACGGAGGCCAAGGCGGTCGAGGAGTACGCGCAAGATGAAGCGATTGCCACAGTATCAGATGATAACGGAGACATCATAAGTGCCGTACTCGGAATTGGATCGACTCTTCCTGCCGGTACCGCTTTAAATGCGGTTACCGGAGAGATTACAGTAGCGGATCCAACACTTTTGGTGCCGGGTACCTATGAGGTTGAAATCACGACTGAAGATGAGAACAGTGGCACTACAACGCATACGGTTACTTTGGTTTTTAATGAAAACCCGGTCATTGTTAACATTAATTCTGGTGGTGATGAACTTGTATTTACGGATATCACCTACCTGGCGGACCAGTTTTTCGTGGGTACCAGTATGCCATTTACGCCTGACCCAATACCTGAAATAGAAAATACCGAAATGGATGAGTTGTACGTAACTGAAAGGTTTGGAGCTGACTTTGGTTACGCAGTTGAACTTGAAAATGGCACCTATAAAGTAATACTTCATTTTGTTGAGCTGTATTGGGGGGCTCCTGGCTTTGGGTCTACCGGCGGTGTGGGAAATAGAGTATTTGACGTCTCTCTCGAAGGTGTAGTAGTAAAGAACGATTATGATATATTTGCTGAGGTTGGGGCTTTATTTGCAACTCAGGAAGAGTTTGAAGTAACCTTGACAGATGGTATGTTGAACATTGATTTTTCAGCGTCTGTAGATAATGCAAAAATTACCGCTATCGAGATTGAGAAAGTTAACTAGGCTTTTTTGCAAATGGAAAAAGGTCCGACTATAGTCGGACCTTTTTGTTTTATCTTTAACATCATGAACCTTCAGTCGGAATTAAATAAATCCAGCTTATTTCAAAACCTGGAACTTTTAGCCAATCAAGTTGTTGAAGGATTTATCAGTGGTATACATAAAAGTCCATTTCATGGTTTTTCTGCGGAATTTGCGGAGCATAAGATTTATAATACTGGAGAGAGCACCAAGCACATTGACTGGAAGCTTTTTGCCAAGACAGATAAGCTCTACACCAAACGATACGAGGAGGAAACTAATTTGAGGTGTCATATGATTCTCGATAATTCGGCTTCCATGTACTATCCGGAGATAAAGAACTTGAGTATTTCCGATTTGAATAAAATCGGGTTCGGTGTTTTGTCCATCGCAGCTTTAATGAACATTTTAAAAAGACAGCGTGACGCAGTTGGTTTAAGTGTTTATTCTGATACGTATAATTATTATTCCCCAGAGAAAGGTAGCGAGCGTCATCATCAGATGCTTTTGGCCAAGTTGAGTGAGATTAGCTTAGATACCAAACCTTCCAAGGAAACAGAAACCTATAAGTATTTACATTTGATCGCGGAAAAGATAAAGCGGAGAAGCTTGATTTTTTTGTTTACAGATATGTTCCAAACTACTACGGACGAAGAAAAACTATTCGATGCGTTGCGCCACCTGAAATATAATAAACATGAGGTAGTACTTTTTCACTTGACCGATGAGTCCACCGAACAAAAATTTAACTTTGAAAACACACCCAAACGGTTTGTAGATGTTGAAACAGGCGAGCATATTGACTTGTACGCTGAAAACATAAAAGAGTCCTATGCAAAAAGCGTGAAGACCTATTTTGATGCGCTAAAATTGAAGTGTGCCCAATATAGAATCAAGTATGTTGCGATAGACGTTCGAAGTGATTTCTCAAAGGTTCTGAACACCTATCTGGTCGAACGCCAAAAATTTCTCTGAATCGCCTTTAATTTTAAATGAAATAGTTTGTGCAATAGAAATAACGATTTATATTTGCACACGCTTTACAAAAGCATTTGAACAAGATTTGAATCTCGCTGTTGCGAGAGTCTTTTAAGATAAAATCATTGGTCTGGTAGTTCAGTTGGTTAGAATACCTGCCTGTCACGCAGGGGGTCGCGGGTTCGAGTCCCGTCCAGACCGCTAGAAATTGTTCAAAATTTCACAAAAAGCCTGTAAATCAATGATTTACGGGCTTTTTCATTTTATTTAACATCAAAAAATACCATATAAAACCATATAAAAAGGGCGGAAATCGGTGCGTATTTTACCCCTCCAAAAACCCGCACCTAAATCGCTGTAATTGACTGTTAAAGAAAACTTTACAAAGAAATTTTAACATTTGTTTTTCGTACCTTCTGGTGAGGATTTAAAACCCGCACCTATGTATGGAAAGATGAACATCCTTTTTTACCCGAAAAAATCTGAAAGAAATGATGACGGAATGGTCATGATTTATTCCCGTATAACCATCAATGGCAAGCGGAGTGAATTTAGTTTGGGTCGACGTGTGAATGAACAAAGATGGGATTCAAGGGGTGGAAAGCTGAAAGGGACAACTACAGAAGTATCAAATTTCAATCGATTTCTGGACAATGTCAAGAACAGACTTTATGACATTTATGATTCACTTCTTAAAGAAAGAGAGGATATTTCGGCTACCATCATAAAGAACATCTATTTAGGGAAAGAGGGCAAAGAGTATATGCTTCTCGAAATCTTTCAAGAGCATAACGATGAAATCGAAAGTCTGTTAGGTAAAGGTTTCACCAAAGGAACGCTACAACGTTATAAGGCAGCCTACAAACATGTATCAGCCTATATCCAACAGAACTATCATAGAAACGATATTCCCGTTCGTAGGGTCGACCACAAGTTTATTACGGGATTAGAATTCTTTTTAAAGTCTCAAAGAAACTGTGAACACAACACGGCTATTAAATATGTGGTGAATTTTAAAAAGATTATGCGGATTGCTTTAGCTAATGAATGGATAACTAAAGACCCGTTCTTTCATTGGAAAGCTTCTTGGAAAACAAAGGAAAAGCAATATCTGACACAAACCGAGCTAGATGCGCTTAGAGAGAAGAAAGCTTTTTTGCCACGTCTTGATTTGGTTAGGGATATTTTTGTTTTCTGCTGTTACACAGGTCTGGCCTATTCGGATGTGCAACAACTAAAAGAAGAACATATTATAATTGGGGTCAATGGGGATAGATGGATTAAAATGCCTAGAAAAAAAACCAAAGCTATCAGTAGTATACCATTGTTGGCTCCAGCGGAAGAAATTATTCTAAAGTATCATAACCATCCTTACGTATTAGATGGAAAAGGAGTTTTACCAGTATTGACCAATCAGAAATCTAATGCCTATCTAAAGAAGATTGCCGATGTCTGTGGAATCAATAAAAATCTCACTACACATTTAGCACGGCATACATTTGCGACTACAGTGACATTGTCAAATGGAGTATCAATTTCGACAGTCAGTAAAATGTTGGGACATCGTTCTTTAAAGACCACCCAGATTTATGCCAAGGTTCTTGATAGCAAAATAGCCGAGGAAATGGACCGATTAAAAGAAAAGATAAAACCTGTTGAAAATTCTAATCAAAAAGACGAAGGCAGCATTGAAAACTAAAATTGTCCCAAATCCTTACCCCTAACTTTTGCGCACGGTTCCTGTCGGGCTTTTGTAGCGTCCCGATAGGTAAGCGTAAAGCAAAAATCCGATAGGGCGCAATCTACTTTTTTGAATGAAAAGTACCTTTTTAAGGTTTACAAAATTTAGTAGCGAAGCGGATAAGGTTTGTAAAGCAAGAGGGTAACACGCTAACGCGATGTTACCAGTCACAAACCATTGATTTTCAATGAATTGAAAATATAGTGCGATTATTTTTTGCATCAAAAACACAGTAAAAACCCTGTGAAACCCTATAAACGTTGAAAAAAATTACTGTAAATGGAATTGAAAAAGAAGAAAATAAGTGATTTCTCGGCCATAAGTATTAATCGGATAGTTGCCGGAAGATATAGGGAGTTTTCAAAGAAAATTTCCAAGTCGCACACAATGACTTTAGAACTGATGATGGACTTTTTTGAAGGAGCAAAAATCTCCCCAAAGAATAAATATTTGATGAACTATATGGGTTCTGAACATCGGCTGAATAAAAGGTTGGATTATTTGGAAGAACTACTTCGAAATTGGGAGAAGAACAGTAGCATCCCGAAAATCCATGAGATGCTCAAAAAGGTATTCGATTTTGCAGAGGCGGAGGAAAAAAGTAAAAGAAAGGATTTGGAGTTTCAGGAAAAGATGTACGACCATTCGTTAAAAAGGGACAAGGTGAGTCAATACGATAATTATATGCTAAAGGAGAGTTGGAAAAAAGAAAGAAATAGGATTTTGAAAGTATTGGATAAAATTAAATTTGAAAAACCTCGGTTTGGAAAATCGTACTATAAAATTGAAATCGAGGAAAGTGATTTGGAAAATCTGAAACAAGATTTAAATCAAGAACTTTGATTTACCTCGCAAAAAGATAGGATGAAGTTTGGTAAGTTTTGGGACTTGCAGCACGAAACTTCGTTTCGCTCGCTTAAATATGCAAAATAAAGTAGATAAGTATCCTTTATATATGACAATTAATTCATTTATTGTCGTCAATACTCCGGCTATTAACATAACATCCGGCAAATATTTATTTTAAATGCCGTAATAAATACGGCAAATAATTTTAAATACGGCAAATATACTCTATATTTGCCGTATTATTTACTGTAAACTCATATCGCAATGTATCTACATCACAGAAAGGACTGGCCAAATTTTGAATGGGACGATGAAACCTTGCTTCCACATGTAAGCAAAGCACGTGACCTTCAAGGTAGATTAATTGGCAGAATGGAGAGCATGGGTTTTGATTTAAGAGAAGAGGCTGTACTCGAAACATTAACGGAGGACATTGTAAAGACTAGTGAAATAGAAGGTGAATTGTTGAATCCACAAGAGGTACGATCATCGGTAGCTCGAAGGTTGGGAATGGATATATCAGGATTACCAGAAGCAAGTCGTGATGTGGAGGGCGTAGTTGAGATGATGTTGGACGCAACTCAAAAATATAAAGAACCGCTATCCAAAGATCGTCTATGCGGATGGCATGCGGCACTTTTTCCAACAGGGAGAAGTGGTATGTACAAAATAACGGTTGGAGACTGGAGAGATGATAAGAAGGGGCCTATGCAAGTTGTTTCTGGACCGATGGGAAGAGAGAAAGTACATTATACAGCTCCTGAGGCATCAAGACTTGAAGGTGAGATGGATACATTCCTTGAATGGTTCAATACGAATGAGAGTACGGAACCAATAATCAAGTCAGCCATAGCGCACTTATGGTTCGTTAGCATCCACCCATTTGATGATGGTAATGGGAGAATAGCAAGAGCTATAGGGGATTGTCAATTGGCGCGCGCCGATAGAACCAGTCAAAGATTCTATAGCATGTCAGCACAAATCATGAAATCCAAAAAGGGATATTATGACATATTGGAGTCAACTCAAAAAGGAAGTATGGATGTGACCCAATGGCTTGTGTGGTATTTCGAACGCTTAACCGAGGCACTTGAAGCAACGGCCGAAATATTGTCCAAAATAATGGTAAAAGCAAAATTCTGGGAGCGACATAAAACCACTCAATTCAATGAACGACAGATATACATGATAAATAAGCTTCAAGGCGATTTCATCGGTAAATTATATTCATCAAAATGGGGGAAAATGACAAAAGTACACAGAGACACTGCTCTTAAGGATATTCAAGATTTAGTCGAAAAAGGGGTTTTGTTAGATTCTGGTGAAGGCGGAAGGAGTACTAACTACGTTTTGAATCTTTCTACTTAGCAAGAGTAAGAAATATAGGCTGGTTTCTATTTTGAACATTATGCCTATTTCTATGGTACTTGTTTTTATGAAGGAAAAATCTTAATTCTACACCGATAACAATTGTCAAACTGTTATGTATTGTTTATTTTGGCTATATCAACTAACCAGATGTAACCAACTACTCAAAATTGAAAAATGAAGCTCACGCAAGAATAAAGATAAATCAACTGCTCGAAGAAGCAGGATGGAGATTCTTTGACAATGAGCAAGGTTCAGCGAATATCTTACTTGAAAATCATGTAAAAATTACCCAAACTGAAGTAGATGCTTGGGGAAATGACTTTGAGAAAGTTAAATCTGGTTCATTAGATTTTTTACTCGTTGACACAGACGATAAGCCTATTTGCGTCCTAGAAGCAAAAAAGGAAAGTTTACATCCACTTGTCGCAAAGGAACAAGCAAGAAAATATGCAAAAACTGTTGGTGCTCAATTCATCATTCTCTCGAATGGAATTGTCCACTTTTTATGGAACTTAGAAAAAGGCAATCCAAAACCTATTTATAAATTTCCTTCACCATCTGAAATAGGTGCAATTAAAGAATGGAATCCTGACCGAACTGAATTAGCAAATGAAAAGGTCGAAGATGACTTTATTGCGATTGTTCAAATGCCAGATTATGCGGTAAGACCTGAGTGGAAAGGAAACCCAATTGACAGCAAAGATTTCGTTTGGAATAACGGATTACGATTTTTGAGGCATTACCAATTAAAAGCAATTCAAAAACTTCAAAAGGCAGTTGCAAATAAAAAAGACCGTTTTCTTTTTGAAATGGCAACTGGAACTGGAAAAACACTTACTGCTGCTGGAGTAATTCGTCTTTTTCTAAGAACTCAAAACGCAAGAAGAGTTTTGTTTCTAGTCGACAGATTGGAATTGGAAGACCAAGCTTGGAAAGCTTTTACCAATTATCTTAAACCAGATTACACAACATTTATTTACAAAGAACATAAAAGCGATTGGAGAAAAGCAGACATAGTTGTTACAACTATTCAATCATTAATGTTCGACAATAAATACAGATATCAATTTAAACCTACAGATTTTGATTTGCTAATCTCTGATGAGTCGCATCGTTCAATTTCTGGAAACGCCAGAGCTGTTTTCGAATATTTTCACGGTTATAAATTAGGTTTAACAGCAACACCAAAAGATTATTTGAAAAGTGTAGATATCGACAGAGTCAAGGAAAACGACCCTAGAGAAATCGAAAGACGTTTGCTAAGAGATACTTATGCAACCTTCGGTTGCGAAGGTGGTGACCCAACTTTTCGTTATTCATTAATTGATGGTGTAAAAGATGGTTATTTAATTAATCCTAAGGTCTTAGATGCTAGGACAGAAATAACGACACAATTACTTTCTGATGAAGGTTATTCCGTTGCAGTCACCACAGAAGAAGGAGAAGAAACGGAAACCTTTGTTTCCAGAGATTTTGAGAAAAAATTCTTTTCAGAAAAAACAAATCGTGTTTTCTGTAAAACGTTTTTAGAAAATGCTTTACGTGACCCAATCACAAAAGAAATAGGCAAAACAATTGTGTTTGCAGTGAGTCAAAATCACGCAAGAAAAATCACTGAAATCCTAAATGACTTTGCAGATCAATTATATCCTAACAGATACAATTCAGATTTTGCTGTTCAAGTGACTTCACAAGTCAGTGACGCACAACAAATGACAATCAACTTTACGAATAACAATCTTAATGGTAAATCCACTTGGTTAGAAGGGTACAAATCGAGTAAAACAAGAATTTGCGTAACAGTTGGAATGATGACAACAGGTTATGATTGTCCTGACATACTGAACCTATGTATGATGCGACCAATATTCAGTCCTGCCGATTTTGTTCAAATTAAAGGACGAGGAACTCGTAAACATACATTCACTCATAAATTTAAAAACGAGCTTCACGAAGAAGAAACCATAAAAGAAGAAAAAGTAGTATTTAAACTCTTTGACTTCTTTGCAAACTGTGAGTATTTCGAAGAAAAATTTGATTATGATGAAAAACTAAAACTACCTAAACCGAGAAATGGTGAAGCTGAAGGTGGAGGCGGGGGAATTGATATTGACAAATACACCAGTTTACGACCAGACCCAATTTTAACTTTGAATGAAGAACAAATTGGTTATGAAGGAATGCGAATCGACAGAGAACTTTTTAGAAAGTTTGAAGACCGAATTGTTATGGATGACATTATCAAAAAGAATGTTGAATTAGGCAATTGGGAACACGTTGTCAGTCATATTCAGGCAGAGATATTTGACAAACCAGAAGAATACTTTAATCTTGAAAAATTAAGAAAAGCCGCAAAAATTGACCGAAAAGTTTCAATTAGAGAAGTCGTAGAAAAAATTTTCGGAATCATACCAAAATTCAAATCTAAAGATGAGTTGTTAGAAGAAGAATTTGACAAATTCATTTCTATCTATCCACCAGAGGAAGATGTAAACACTAGAGCTTTGAAGTACTTTTTCAAAGCTTATATTGTTGACCAAGATATTAGAAAAATCATTGAAACTAAAGACTTTCAAGCATTACAAACTAACCCCACACTAACTATATCACAATTTAAGGAAGTGGCAAAAAAGTACCGCGAAGTAATACCGGTCTACATAAAAGACTATATAAAATTAGAGCAGTTTGCTGCTTAATTAGAGATGAGAGTTATCACCCAAAAACCAGAGATAAAAAGGCTTCATCATAAGTTGACAAAGAAACTAGAAAACTTTGCTTCCGAGACTATTATTGCGCGTACGGGCCATAAAGGAAATAGTTTTGACAAGGAGGTAAAGTATTCCGAAGAGTTGGACATTTGGTGGGACATGGGTGGATATAGCAAAGGTAAATCGGGAGTACGTTACTGGAATGCCTTTGGTATTGGCAAACCAATTCCTAAAAGAATCGCTAATATTATTTGCGAAATCAACTACCCTGAAGAAGGCATTAATAAACGCGTAGCCGCAAACTGGGTTCAAGATGGTAGAGATTTTTTACTGGTTCATAGTGGTAAAATTGGAGGCGGTAGAAAAGGAATTGGTAAAAACGGTTTCATAGAAAATTACAGCGGCAGTTTTCAAGAAATTGATTCGCTGGATTTGCCAAATCAAGTAACGGTAATTGGCAATTTAAAAGATGAAAACTTGCCTTATCAAATTAAAAATTTTGTTTACGAAGCAAGTCGAATTAAAGATTTGCTAGTTGGTAACGAAGCTAAGACGACTATCGCAGAACCCTTAGAGAAAATTAAGCACAGTTTTAATGAAGAGTTTGTGGGCACTAAAGAATACAAACACAGAAAAGGGAAAGTTTCGGCAACAGCTAATCATGGTCTTGTTGTAAACAATCTCAAAAAACGAATTGAGGAAATGGGCTTGCTAGTGGCAAATGACCAACAACGCGATTTGTATATCTATAATAAAAAGGCCAAGATAGAAAGTGTTTTTGAGGTAAAGACGTCGCTTAAATCACAATCCATATTTACAGCAGTAGGACAGCTTTTTGTAAACAATGCTCGCCTAAATCCACAACCTAGATTGATATACGTTATTCCAGAGAAACCGAATAAAAACCTCTCAAAAACATTTAAAAAACTAAATATAGAAACCTTAGTGTATCACCTATCAAAAGGAAAGACAAGTTTTAATAAACTAGAGAAATTTATTTAATGCTAGATACAATAACAAAGAAAAGAATTGATGACTGCCGAGATATATTGGTAGGTAAACTTCCAGACCCAAAAGCACAGATAGAACAAATAACCATAGGCTTAATTTACAAGTTTATGGATGATATGGATAAGGAAGCGATTGATTTAGGTGGCAAAGCCAAATTCTTTTCAGACTATACCATTCCAGACCCAAAAGATGAAGAAAATGAAATCACAATTCCTTTTTCAAATTATAGTTGGGATAGACTTTTTGACACAAAAGTAACTGCATCAGAAATGTTGCGTTTGTATTCTGAAGCCATTGAGGGAATGGAAAAAAACCCAAACATTCCACAACTCTTTAGAGATATTTTCAATAATGCTTATTTGCCCTATCGCGACCCAGAAACGCTAAAGCTGTTCTTGAAAACCATAGGCGAATTCGAGTACACTCACAGTGAAAAATTAGGTGACGCCTTTGAGTATTTGCTTTCTGTAATGGGTTCACAAGGTGATGCTGGACAATTCAGAACACCAAGACACATTATTGATTTCTTAGTAGCTATTGTCGACCCAAGTAAAACAGATACAATAATGGACCCTGCTTGCGGTACTGCTGGATTCTTAATTTCTGCTTTTAAACACCTTAAACTAAAAAACAATAATCAATTTACACCTGACGAGCAGAAAAAGATTATCAAAAACTTTGTTGGATATGATATTTCACCTGATATGGTGCGATTAAGTTTGGTGAATTTGTATTTACATGGATTTACAGAACCTCATATTTATGAATACGATACTTTGAGTAGCGAAGAACGATGGAATGACAACTTCGATGTCATTTTAGCCAACCCACCATTTATGAGTCCGAAAGGAGGTATTAGACCTCACAAAAAATTTACAATATCAAGTAAACGTAGTGAAGTTCTATTTGTAGATTATATCGCTGAACATTTAAACCCAAAAGGAAGAGCAGGAATCATTGTGCCAGAAGGAGTTATTTTTCAAAGTGGGACAGCATACAAGGATTTACGAAAAATGTTGGTAGAAAACTATTTATATGCAGTAGTTAGTTTGCCAGCAGGTGTATTCAACCCTTATAGTGGTGTGAAAACTTCTATTCTTTTATTGGACAAAGAACTTGCTAAAAAGAGCAATAGAATTCTATTTATCAAAATAGAGAACGATGGTTATAGTTTAGGAGCACAACGAAATGAAATAAAGGGAAGTCAGCTTATAGAAGCCATTGAAACTACAAAGACATTTCAACAAGCTATATTAATAGGAAAAGACTTTGAAAACACTACTATTGCTCATTCAGTAGATATAAAAAAAATAGTAAAGAATGGTGAATACAATTTAAACGGTAGTAGATATAAAGAGCAACATATCTCTGATTCCGCCTTTCCATTGATTAAACTTAGTGATGTACTAGACTATGAACAACCCACGAATTATATCGTAGAAAGCACAGAATATAAAGACCAATATAAAACACCTGTACTAACAGCTGGTAAATCTTTTGTTCTTGGTTATACAAATGAAGAAAAAGGAATATATGATTCACCTCTACCTGTAATCATTTTCGATGATTTTACTACGGCGACAAAATATGTAGATTTTCCATTTAAGGTCAAGTCTTCAGCTATGAAGATTCTTAAAGCGAATTCAAACGCTAACATTACATATTTGTATTATGTAATGCAAAAAATAAATTTTGATAGTAGTAATCACAAACGATACTGGATTTCTAGATATTCTAATATCGAAATACCTCTACCACCTTTAACCATTCAAGAAGAAATAGTTGCTGAAATAGAAGGCTATCAAAAAATAATTGATGGTGCAAAAGCAATACTAGCTAACTACAAGCCTAAAATAGATATTGACACAGATTGGGAAATGGTGACAATAGGTAGTGTTTGTAAAATGAAAGGCGGTTATGCATTTAAAAGTGCTGATTATGTAGATGAAGGTGCTACAGTAATAAGAATGGGTAATATTAAAGCTATGCATTTTGATTATTTAAATAATCCTAAATACCTGCCAAAGTCTTATTTACAAACTCATAAAAACTACATGCTAACGAAAGGAGATATACTTATTTCAATGACTGGAACTGTGGGGAAAGAAGATTATGGTAATGTATGTATGGTAGACGTTGAAGGGGATTTTCTATTGAATCAACGAGTTGGAAAATTCGAAATAACTAGTTCTGAGTTGGATAATGATTTTCTCTATTTAGTGGCTAATCAAGATTGGTTTAGAAAACAAATTTTCAAAAATACATCTGGTGGAGTAAGACAGGCCAATATTAGTAATAGAGGAATTGAAGCAATTGAAATTCCTTTACCAGATATTGAAGTGCAACAACAAATTGTTAAAAATATAGCGAATGAGCAAAAATTGGTACATGGGAGTAAAGAACTTATTCAAATCTTTGGGAAAAAGATAAAGGATAGAATTGCTAAAGTTTGGGAGAGCTAATGGAAGCTTTAAGAGAAATTGTAGACCAACACGACCGGGTGGCCTTTTTAATCGGCAATGGCCCTAACTTGGCATCCAATATTATGCCTTCTTGGAAAGACTTGTTAAAATCAATTTCAGATAAACCCATACCCTTTAGTGTAGACGGCCTTTCAAACACTGAAGTTTATGATTTGGTCGAATTAAACTCTGATAATCCAAATGAAGTAAAAAAGAAAGTTGGAAATAAACTAGAATTGCTTTGGGAACACGACACCTCTCTTCACCGTAGCTTGATGAATTTTGCCAACTCAGTAAGTGCTCCCGTTTTGACCACTAATTTTGATGAGGTTTTTGAAAAATCGTTCGGAGCAAAACTTTACAGAATTGGTTCAAAAGGTTTCACAAGATACTATCCCTGGAGGTCGTACTATGGTATTGCTCGACTAGCTTCGCCTTTAGATGGTTTTGGTATTTGGAAAATTCATGGTGATGTTAGATATACTGATAGCATTCGTTTGGGATTAACGGATTATATGGGCAGTGTTGAAAGAGCAAGAAGGATGATTCATAAAGGAGAGGATAGACTTTTCAGGGGGAAACGCAGAAAGCAATGGAAGGGGCATCAATCTTGGCTACATATCTGGTTCAATTTACCAATCGTAATTTTTGGCTTTGGTTTTGGTACGGACGAAGTCTTTTTGCGATGGCTTTTGATTGAACGTAGACGTTATCTGAGAATATATAATGCACCTATGGAGGTTTACTACCTTTCGGTAGGCCAACCGCAACCATCCATTGCCAATCTATTACAAAACCTAGGAGTTGAAATAAGAGTTTTAACGAGCTATGAAGAATTATATTCGTAATGGAGGAAGCCTACGAAATATTAAATTACCTGCCAATTCGATTTAAAAATCGAACGGAACAGGAGTATATCGAGTTTCTATGGGATTCTTTTGAAAGCAATTATACGAATGAAAAATACCAATTTTCTTTTATGGCGTATCATATGCTTTTTATGAGTTTCGTTTATTTCAATGTTTGGCAAATCAAAAAAATACATCAGGAAGATTACGATAAAATCACTCTAGGTTTTAATGATTGTTTTATTGATGCTTCTTCTCCTTTTACATTTAGCAAAGAAAGTGAAAGCCGAATATTTTTACTCTTTACCTTTTTCGGTTTAGGTAAAGATAAAATTGGTAATTACAAAAAACTTGTAAAAAGCAGAAATGAAGTAGCTCACAGCAACGGTCATATTTACTTCCCATCACAAGAAACTGTTAATGAAAAGATTACAGAATTTTTGAAATTTGCAGATGAAATTCAAGATAAAACCAAGTCCGCTATAGAAGATGGTTTTGAGAAGTTTTTAATAGATAGTCAAGATGAAGAAGAAAGACGATATATAGATATTCAAGAACAAATAAACGAGGAATTGATACACGAACATTATATGTCACAAAAGGACATTGAATTTTGTTTGAATTATAATATTACCCAATTATCAGAACAACCGAATTATGCCGAAATTGAAAAGATATTTGAAGAATTGAAAACGGAATACACCCAAGAAGAAAGTACTTTATAAAACTTTATTATGACTTTAATAATTGGTTGTATCACAAAAGAATTTGGCATCATAGCTGGAGATACACAATTGTCTTCTGGTGATTTGGCTAGAGGAGAATTTGATAGACTAATTCAGCATAAGGTACAACAGTATGGTCCAAATTTTATGATGGGTATATTGGGTAAATGGAGCTTTATTGACCCTATGAAAGATGGTACAGGCACTTTGATAGACTTTCACAAAACATTACAAAAAGCCTTGCTTAATTCTGAAAACACCAACAAACTCGACTTCCTAAATAAATATCTCCCTGGTAAACCAAATATAGAAGCTACGGCCATCTACGTTGCAAAAGATAAGGCATACAAACTGGATTGTGTTACTAGTGATGGAAATACCAAAACCATCAAAAATATCAAGGTACAGGGTAAGTCACTAATGTTCAATGAACCCTTTTTTGATACGAATCCAAATTTTGTAGAAGATTTGATTAGAGAGTTTTGCGAGAGTCACAAATTGTCCGATAATCTTCAGGATACGATATTTCTCTTAAACAATGTTATACTTGATATCATAACAAGGGGTAAAACTTTGAGTTTATCGGTTAAAAATGTTACCCTTACAGGTATTCCAAATAGCGTGGGAGGCTACGTTACTATGCAAGTGCTATTAGGAGATGTTCATCACCGTAACTGCTTGCACAATGCCTACCTCGACCCTAAGGTATTCTTGGACGGAACTACATTCCCATTCGCTAGATCTGTTGACCACTCAAATAAGACTAATTATGTCGATAATCTTGCTATGATAGCACGAAATACAAACAATTCCAGTAATAGTATTACAAATGAACTTAAAGAGGTACTACTAAAACAGATTGAGTTTATTAATTCCGAAGAAATTTTTGGAACAGACCTCTTAAATGAGTTGATTGAAAGAATTAATGACAATTTCGAGATGAAGCTCGTAAAATATCCTGAAGATAAAAGCTCAAACGCCCTACTAACCGGTTTCTTAGGTGATGACGGTACCGAGGAAAACCACGAATATTATAAAAGATTTTTCTAGTGGTTTCCAATTGTTTACCGTAGCAATGTATGTTTTCGGGCGACTAGTTATCAAAAAGGAGTTTGAAGGCAAAGAAGAGGGAATGCGCCAAGACCTCTTACAATACTGCAAGCTAGATACCTTTGCAAAGGTTAAAATCTTATCCTATTTAGAGTACATATAGCTGCAATTATCAATGAAGCACGTTCTAGTTTGCCATATTTTAGTCTTAAGGGTAATCATAATTCGATAAAACGTTAAACTTATGTTAAAGGGTGAGCCTTGCGGTGCGTCCAAAAAATGACCCCCTGGCAAGCCTTTGATACAGGGCATTTTCAAGAAAAGTTCGAGTCCCGTCCAGACCGCATTAGCCTCTAAGAAATTAGAGGCTTTTTTATGGGTAAGTTTTATTTAGAAGAGCAATATCCAAATATTACTGAGATTTCGTCTAAAGTTAATCCATCGCTTTCTTACAAGCTTACAGAAATACTATTGGAAGTTGACGCTGTTGATATTGCGGTAGAGGATTAAAACACTGATTCTGCTTTGAGAGCTTTGCGTAAACTAAGTATTGACTATGAAATTATAGAATGAATTAAACCTCCGATTAAAATCTAGTTCGATACACATTTGTTTAAATATCATAAGGGGCAGAAGAGTACTAGTCCTGTATGATTTTTTAGGTCTTATACATACTTACCACTTGTGTTTTTTTTAGTTAGTTTTTATTTGAATACTTTTAAGAAGTAGGTAACATAAAAGCATTAATATGAATCGCAGGCTATTATTAAATTTAATCGGTCTCAGTCCGCTCGCACTAATTTCATTTAAAATACCAAGCAATAACCCAATCGTACGGAATCTTATTAAACGGTGGAAAAGTTCTAAAGATTATACCATAGCCGTTCTTGAGGCTATGCCAGAAGAGAACTTTGAATATAGACCCTCGGAGGAACAAATGAGTTTTGCGCAACATTTTTTGCATATTGGCTTCACAAATAATTCTTTTATCGGAATATTGATGGATTCCGAGACATATCCGGATTTTGACGCAATGATGCAATCTAAATTCTTTCTTGAGCGCCCAGATCCAATAAACCTATTTCAACCGGATAATTTAGTAAAGCGGAGCTTTAAAGCAAACAAGGAACTAGTAACTAAATATGTGAGTGATACCTTTGATTATGTAATTTCCAGTTTGGAAAAGTTAAGTGACGAAGTTTTAACAGAAGGAGAACTTAAAGTAAAGCCCTGGTATCTTGGAGGCCATACTAACTTAGACCTAATTCTACGGAGCGAAAGTCATACAGCCCATCACAGAGCTCAAGCTATTTGCTATTTACGAATGAATGGTATTAGACCTCCAGGATATTCTAAGAACAATACGCTTTAAATTGCCAATGATTAAAAACGATGGTACTACCGACTGTTAATATCAATGTGATGTTTAGGAATCATTCTGATTGCAAAAAATTTCAATGATACCCGAAGGAATTCTAGTGTTTAATGGGCTTTAAGACTTTTAAAATTACCTTCTGCATATAATCCATTTGATTATGTGCTTTCTCTGTAAAATCGAACAGACTCAAACAACGATCCAAGTTTTGGTTTTCATAAGTGACTTTATAGTAAATGTCGTTGTTGAGGTAATCGGTAAGAGCTCGAATGCCATGTAGAAAGGGCATGAGTACGGTACCTATATGTAGCGAATCTAGTTCTTGCTGAGTGAGAAAGGGTTCATTTGCCGCTATTCCGTTGACAAAACTTTCGAATAAATCTCTTTCAAATGTGATTTTAGAAAGTTCCTGTTCATCCTCCGGGGCCATATTGACAATGGTGCGAGTGGCATCTCCGAAATCATAGAGAAAATAACCTTTCATAATGGTGTCAAGGTCGATAAGGCAAAGTGCGGTATTCGTCTTTTTTGAAAACAATACGTTGTTGAACTTGGTATCATTGTGGCAAACACGTACTGGAAGGTTAGAAATATTGAATGCCTTAAGACGCTTCAACATTTCTTTTGTAAATAAAATAGCCTCATTTGCAACTTCAGATCTTTCTTTGTTCGCAGTTGAAAGTGCAACCTGAAATTGGCGCTCACGCAATTGAAGACTATGAAATTGCGGAATTGTTTCTACATAATTTCTAACATCGGCATCGGCCAATAACAAATGAAACTTACCGATTATGCGACCCGCCTCAAATGCAATTTTAGTTGAGGTGGTGGTATTGTATGTTGTACTGTTTTCAAGATAAGTCATAAGTCGCCAGAAGCCCGTGCTATCTTCTAGATAAGATTTTCCCAAGAAGGTGGAAATCAACTCTATTTTTTTATAATCGTTGGCGCACAGAAAGCGGAGAGCATTTTCAATATTGCCCATAAGTCCGTCTATATCTTTAAAAACGTTGTGGTTTACGCGCTGTAATATGTATTTGGGAGCCACCCTGTCCGAGATTAAGTAGGTATCGTTGATATATCCTATATTCAGGGGGTTTATCACATACTCTTGTTCAACCAAGTCAAATTTACTTAGGATACTTTTTAGTCTGTCTTCTGAATGTATCCCCATTACGCTTAGTTCCACAGAGGCGAAACGTATTCACCCTCATCGGTTTTTTGTTGCAGAAAAGCCACGGCATTGTCGCGGTCGCTAGCGTACGTAACGCCAAACCATTCACCACCAGATGGCACGACTTTAACCGTAATAGCACCGTCTTGAAGCATGTCTTGAACAATCTTAGGTATATATAACTCTGCTGTTTTAGCAGTTTCTTCGTCTGCTAGAAAACCTCTAAAATCAGATTCGATTCTTTCAAAAATGGAAGGCTTACAAACCCAGAAATTCATACTGACACTTTCTTCACCTGTATATTTGTTACCTGAATCATGGTCTACCACATAGTCATCCTCTTGTTCTAGTTTCAATCTTTCATTCACTGATAAAAGGTTGTCTCCTTCTACCTGACAAACCCCACGAGAAACGGAACCGTGCTCTGACAAAGTATTTTTCAAGATATAACCTACTAGGGCGTAGGTCTCATCATCGCTATACTCCCGCATAAAATTGGCGGCATTTTCATAGGCTGATTTGCCATAAAAATCATCCGCATTGATTACCGCGAAAGGTCCGTTAATTACATTTCTGGCCGTCCATACTGCGTGGGCCGTGCCCCAAGGCTTGGGTCGTTCACCATTGAATACCGCTCCTTCTGGGAGATCGGTAATCTCTTGTGCAAGGACATCCAGTTTTATGTTTTCAGGAAGTCTTCCCTCCATATGATCCTCTGCCAGTTGTACATACTCTTTCTTTGTAATGATAACAATATGGTCAAATCCGTTTTTAATGGCATCATACATGGCGAACTCCATGAGAAATTCACCTTTAGGACCAAGGTCATCAAATTGTTTTAGTTTGCCGTAGCGGCTTCCGCTTCCAGCGGCCATTAAAAGTAGTGTCATTGATTACAAATTTTGAGGCGTAAAAATAGTTATTCAAGTTTATTTGAGAGCAGGTTGCGAATTAATTTTAAATTAACTGCATTTCTTTGGGGTCCCAATTAACAGGTTGCTTTTTAAAGTAACTTTCATTTGCTAAAAGGGCTGCTCCTGCTGCTCTTAAACCAAACGTTGCATCCTGAATAATATTTCCTTTACCTCTAATGGCTTGAAAAAAGTTATAGAAGTGGTCATAATGACCTCCCATATAATCTCTAGGTGCTTCCCACGTGGTTGTCCCAGTTTCCAAGGAAGAGGCCCTACTTACAAGGTTTTTTGCCGCATATTCTTCTTTGATTTTTTCTTGCATCGCCTCGGTATAGGCAACCATTGAGTATCCTCCGGGAACCATTCCCAATTTGGAGCGTTTTAGCGTTACCGCATTTTGGCCTATTTCCATTTCACCTTCTGTACCAATTAGTCGGAAGCCACCAGCTCCGCCTGAGCCAGCAATAAAATTAATTCTGAAAGCAGCATTGAATGCGGCATGGGTTTCTGTTTTTGGATAGTCGTACAAAGTAATGGTCACATCGGGAACATCACGACCATCGTTCCAGTAGCGTAAGCCCCCTGTTGCCAATGCCCTGTTTGGACCATGCGAACTGATGACGTGGTTTAGTGTGGAAAAAGCGTGAACGAACAAATCTCCAGCTACTCCTGTACCATAATCTTGATAATTTCGCCATCTAAAAAATCGTTTCAGTTCGAACGGAGATCTGGGGGCATTCCCCAAGAATGTATCAAAGTCAATTGTATTTGGATTGGCATCGGGAGGAATCGGATATTGCCAAGCACCCTCGGCCGAGTACCGATCGTTATACATATCCAACATCACGATTTCACCTATTGCACCTTCTTCATATAGTTGTTTGGCCTTTTCAATTCCTAAGGAGGCCATACCTTGACTACCTACTTGGCAAATAAGCCCTGTTTCTTTTTGTGCCTTGATAATTGCATGTCCTTCATCGAAATTTTGTACCATTGGTTTTTCACAGTATACCGCTTTACTGGCTTTCATTGCATCAATGGCAATTTTTTGATGCCAGTGATCTGGGGTTGCAACAATGACAGCGTCTATATCTTTTCGTTCCAATAGTTTTCTGTAATCGCGAGTTGTAAATAAGTCGCTGCCCCATAGTTCTTTGGCCCGGTCAAGTCTGCCATCATAGAGATCACAGACAGCTACCAACTTTACGCCACTTACTTTCAAGGCCGCGGTGGTATCATAAATGCCTTGAATTCCAGAACCTATAAGTCCCAATTGAATTTGATCGTTATTGGAAAATTCTTTTAGGTCGTATACTCGATCCAATAAAAACTTTTGCTCTCGGCTTGATCCACTAACGATTGTTGGTGCCGCGGCAAGGGCCGCCGTGCCTATACCCGCTTTTTTTAAAAAAGATCTTCTGGATACTTCTTTATTCATCTATTCTTAAGTTAAAACTACTATCTAATTATAGCATTAATGACGTTCTAAAATAAGGATTTAATCCCTATTTCGATGTTCATAGATTTTCATAAACAACATGGTCGACATTTTTTGCGCCCTGTTTTTAGCTACCCATGCAGTTTCTCCTTTAAACAGTTCATCGATAGTTGCGAACCAGACATTGAGCCATAACCCAAAATGTTCTGAAGTAATGGAGTTACCTACTTTATCATCTACCTCTTGATGTGCCGTAACAGGATTGCCATGGTATTGTCGTTTCAGGAAAAGTTGGGTCTCCCAAAAGTCTGTCAGTAGTTCGAAATGACTTTCCCAATCTGTAATGATTGCATTGAAAATAGGACCCAGGTCACCATGAACTCTGATTTTTGAATAGAAAGTTTCAACCAAGAGTCGAATGTGGGTTCTATTTTGAATATCTGTTTTTTCGCTCATGAAGTTTCAATGTACTTATGAAGGTACTCATTTCTTGATTTTATTCAATCTGAATTTCCATATTCGAAGAGCCAATTCGTAATTTCGTACAAAGCAGTAATATGAATGTCCAAAAGACCGATAAAAAGAGAATTGTAATCATTGGCGGGGGTTTTGGAGGTATTTCACTTGCCAAAAAATTGAGAAATTTAAATGCTCAAGTAGTGCTCATTGATAGGCATAATTACCATACGTTTCAACCCTTACTGTATCAAGTTTCTACGAGTGGTTTAGAACCGGACTCCATTGCGTACCCTATTCGCAAAGTACTGAAACGTTTGACCAACTTCCATTTTCGTATGGCATCAGTTGAAAAAATAGACGTTGAACGCCAAGAAGTTCGCACTGATATTGGGACACTGACTTATGACTATTTGGTTTTAGCCACGGGTACAAAAACCAATTTTTTTGGCAATGCAGCAATTGAGAAACATGCTATGCCCATGAAAACGGTTCCCCAAGCTTTGAATATCAGAAGTCTGATGTTGCAAAATTTTGAAAGAGCCGATGATTGTGAAAAAGAAGAGGAAACAAAAGCGCTGCTGCGCTTTTGCATTGTTGGCGCAGGTCCTACCGGAGTAGAACTTGCAGGTGCGTTCGCTGAATTAAAGCGGCATGTATTCCCAAAAGATTATCGACATCTCAATGTTGCCGAAATGGAGATTCATCTTTTTGAAGCCGGAGAACGAGTTCTTTCCCCAATGAGTGAAAGCTCTTCCAAAAAAGCAGTTGTCTTTTTGGAAAAACTGGGGGTCAAGATTCATGTGAATACGATGGTTGAAGATTATGACGGAGAAATTTTGAAGTTGAAAAACGGCGAAACCTTGCGTGCCAAAAATATGATTTGGGCCGCTGGTGTGACGGGTGCGGCCATTGAAGGGTTCGAAACGACAAAACTTGTGGAAAGACTAAATCGATATAAGGTTAATGAATTCAATCAGATAGAGGGTTTCGATACTATTTTTGCAATTGGCGATGTAGCCCATATGAAAACTATGGAATACCCAAATGGCCATCCACAGGTAGCACAGCCTGCTATTCAACAGGGTGAACATTTAGCTAAGAATCTGAATTTGCTATTTCGTGGAAAAGAAATGAAACCCTTTTCTTACTTTGATAAAGGTACCTTGGCGACCATTGGAAGAAACCGTGCGGTAGCTGATTTAGGAAAACTGAAATTCGGAGGTTTTTTCGCCTGGTTTATTTGGATTTTTGTTCACCTCGCTGCTTTGGTGGGTTTTAGAAACAAAGTTATTGTGCTTTTCAACTGGGCTTATAATTATATAAACTATGATAAAGCCGCACGTCTCATTGTTCGGCCCTTCAAAAGATAGGTATAAAGTCAATCAGAAGTTACTAATTCGAAAAGCTTTCTTATCTTTGACCCGTTGTGTTGTGTCTCATGTCTAGATAGACTTGAGCCAATGAAAGGCTTTCCTCCTGATTGTTATCAGGATTACGGGAGGCTTTTTTTATGGAAATCCGTTAGTTAAATTAGGATGATTTTCTTATGGACCGCCTCGTTTTGGCACTTTGACCAGAATCTTGATTTGAGTTTAAATCTGATGTATCCAGCGCTTTTTCTTCTTGCAGTCTCTCCCAAGCTTTTTTGGCTTTATGTACTTTGGCTAGTTTATTGAAGTCGAGGGTCTTCTTCATAATAGTTAGTTAATGGTTTAGTCATTGACAAAGTATAGTAGGCGGGATGAAGTGCAAATTTTAATCGATAACATGCCAATGCCGACGTTAAAATACGCATTTTTAGGATAAACGTAAAGCTTCTTATTCGACTATTCACAATGAATTATTGTAAATTTATAGAGCTAAAACAAGCTTATTATATGCCACAATATCACAGATTGGGAAAGATTCCTCAAAAGAGACATACGCAATTCAGAAAAGAAGATGGTTCCTTGTACTACGAACAACTTTTTGGAACTATTGGTTTCGATGGTATGTCTTCGTTGATGTATCATGTGCATCGGCCAACACAAGTTAAAGATGTTGGTAAAACTCTGGATGTTTCACCAAGGGCCGCAGTAGAATATAATATCAAGTCAAGATTATTAAAGGGACTCGAAATTCGACCAGAAGATGATTACTTAATGAGCAGAAAAACAATTCTGTTTAATTCAGATGTACACGTTGAATTGGCCGCACCTAAAAAATCGATGACCGACTACTTCTATAAAAATACCGATGCCGATGAGTTGCTTTTTATCCATAAGGGAACAGGAACCTTGAAAACTATTCTGGGTGAAATTGCTTTTGAATATGGCGATTATTTGCTGATTCCCAGAGGGATGATATACCAAATCGAATTCGAAACCGACGATAACCGGTTGTTGATTACCGAGAGTTATCATCCAATATATACGCCAAAAAGATATCGAAATTGGTTCGGTCAGCATTTGGAACACTCGCCGTTTTGCGAACGCGATTTCAAATTGCCGCAAAATCTGCAGACGCATGATGAGAAAGGAGAGTTTTTGATTAAAGTCAAAAAGCAAGGACAATTGCATCACATGGTTTATGCCACCCATCCGTTTGATATTGTGGGTTGGGATGGTTACAATTACCCTTACGGATTTTCTATTCACAACTTTGAACCAATTACCGGAAGGGTACACCAACCACCTCCGGTACATCAGACTTTTGAGACTTCAGCTTTCGTGGTTTGTTCCTTCTGTCCGAGGTTGTACGATTACCATCCTCAAGCTATACCTGCACCTTACAATCATTCCAATATTGATTCTGATGAGGTGCTTTATTATGTTGATGGTGATTTTATGAGTCGAAAGGGAATCGACCAAGGTTATATTTCTTTGCACCCAGCGGGGATTCCTCACGGTCCACACCCTGGAACCTATGAAGCAAGCATTGGTAAAAAAGGCACGGAAGAATTAGCAGTAATGATAGATACCTTTAAGCCGTTACAATTGACCCAAGCAGCTTTGGATATTGATGATGGAAAGTACTACCAAAGTTGGTTAGAATAGGTCCTTAAGTTGTCATCACTGAGCTCGATTTGAAAGGGCAACTAAATTTGATGCATTACGTAATGAACAAGAGATGCGCCAAGTTTTGCGGTTTGATTATCAATATCATATTTCGGATTCATCTCAGCTATATCAAGTGATATCAACTTTTTGGATTTTAGGATCAACTCTAAAGATTCAATGACGATTTTAGGATTGAAACCCATAGGTGATGGAGCACTTACGCCTGGAGCATAGGCCGAGGAAAAACCGTCGAGATCTATAGTCACGTAAACGTGGTCAACCTTTCTAATAAAATCTAAAAGCACTCGGACAATATTTACAGCTTCGTTCATTGAAAAATGAATATTTTCAATATATACGACTCCTAAGTCCACAGCCGTTTTAAAAAGAACTTGATCATTAGCATCTTTGCGAATTCCGAGGCATAAGTAATTAAAAGTAGCACCTTCTTTCTCACAGTCTTTGGCAATTTGAAAAAATGGCGTTCCTGAATTGTTTCCGTTGGTGTTATTTCTCAAATCAAAGTGTGCATCAAAGTTGATGATGCCGATTGACTTGTTTACTTCTAAATGTTTTTTGATTCCCTTGTAGTGGGCGTATGCAATATCGTGTCCTCCTCCCAAAAGAATCGGAAAAACATTGTTTCCTAAGAGATGTGTTACTTTTTCCGATAGGCTCTCTTGCGCGGTTTCCATGTCCTCGTGCAAGCATTGAATGTTACCGACATCTAGAAATTCTACATCTAAATCTAAATGATTCGGCATTTTTGCCAACTGTTTTCGAATAGCATCTGGTCCCTCAAAACTTCCGATCCTGCCTTGATTTCTTTTAACACCTTCTCCACAGGCATACCCCAATAGACCTATACTTTTTGGGGAATTCAATTTTCCCTGATCTAAATCAACGAAGCCAACTTTCTCATGAAGATAGAGCTGCTGGTCCGATTTTCTTCCTGACCAAATTGAGGATTTTGTTTTGCGGTAGTTTGACATAATCAATTAAAGAGATTATCCAGTAATTCATCTTCCACTAAATTAGGTAAAGTTACTTTTAGTTCAGGGGTGCGTTCCATTTCTCTTTTGATGGCGAAAATGGCTTCATCGTTCCGAGCCCAACTTCGACGCGAGATTCCGTTGTTAACATCGTAGAAAAGCATATTTTTTAATTTTCTTGAGGCTTCTTCGGATCCATCTAACAACATACCAAATCCACCGTTGATGACTTCTCCCCACCCAACACCTCCACCATTGTGAATGGAGACCCAGGTTGCTCCACGAAAGCTGTCACCAATGACATTGTGAATGGCCATGTCCGCTGTGAATTTACTGCCATCGTAAATATTGCTTGTTTCTCTGAAAGGGGAGTCCGTACCACTGACATCATGATGGTCTCTGCCTAAAACAACAGGTTGAGATATCTCTCCAGAGCTTATTGCTTGGTTGAAAGCTTCGGCAATTTTTGCACGTCCTTCCGCATCGGCATAGAGTATTCTCGCTTGCGAACCGACGACCAGTTTGTTTTGCTCCGCTTCTTCAATCCATTTGATATTGTCTTGCATTTGCTGCTGGATTTCTGTTGGAGCTTCAACTTTAATTACTTTCATGACCCTTAGAGCAATTGCGTCGGTTTTTTGCAAATCTTTCGGATTTCCTGAAGTACATACCCAACGGAAGGGTCCAAAACCGTAGTCAAAGCACATAGGCCCTAAAATATCTTGAACGTAGGAAGGATACCTGAAATCGATTTTGTTTTCGGCCATTACATCGGCTCCGGCTCGGGAAGCTTCCAATAAAAATGCATTTCCGTAATCAAAAAAGTAAGTCCCTCTGGCCGTATGCTTATTAATTGCTGCAGCATGTCTTCGCAACGATTCCTGAACTTTAGCCTTGAATTCCTCGGGATTCTCGCTCATCATTTTATTCGACTCCTCAAAACTCAATTCGACAGGATAATACCCGCCTGCCCAAGGGTTATGCAACGAGGTTTGGTCTGAACCTAAATGAATGAATATGTTCTCTGCATTGAAACGTTCCCAAACATCAACTACATTTCCTATAAAGGCTAATGATACAATTTCAGTTGTGTTGATTGCAGTTTTAGTCCGTGCCACGAGAGCATCGATATCATCAATAAGTACATCGACCCACCCTTGAGAATGTCGCTTTCTTGCCGCAGCTTCATTGACTTCGGCACAAATGGTTATGCATCCGGCAATATTTCCCGCTTTTGGTTGCGCTCCACTCATACCCCCAAGGCCAGCGGTCAAGAATATTTTTCCTGCAGGACTTTCATCAGTTTTCAGAACTTTGCGAAATGCGTTCATCACTGTAATGGCCGTGCCATGCACAATACCCTGAGGACCAATATACATATAAGAGCCCGCAGTCATTTGTCCGTATTGTGTAACGCCTAAAGCATTGTATTTCTCCCAGTCATCGGGTTTGGAGTAATTAGGAACCATCATGCCATTGGTGACCACCACTCTAGGAGCCTCTTGTGAAGAAGGAAATAATCCCAGCGGATGTCCGGAATAAATATGCAGTGTTTGTTGATTGGTCATAGTGGCTAAATACTGCATGGTCAAAAGGTATTGAGCCCAGTTTTGAAAAACAGCCCCATTACCACCATAGGTTATTAGTTCATCCGGATGCTGTGCGACAGCGGGATCGAGGTTATTCTGAATCATTAACATGATTCCCGCCGCTTGAGAAGTTTTTGAAGGATATTCGTTTATGGGCCTAGCAAATATTCTATAAGTTGGCTTGAAGCGGTACATGTAAATTCGACCGTAAGTATTCAATTCTTCTGCGAACTCATTTGTAAGTTCGCTATGCCACGCTGCTGGAAAATAACGCAAAGCGTTTCGAATTGCCAATTTTTTCTCTTCTTTGGACAGGATGTCTTTTCGTTTGGGGGCACGATTGACATTTGAGATATATTCTGCTTTTATGGGAAGTTCAGTAGGTATGCCCTGCAGTATTTGTTCTTGAAAAGTCATTTTTTGAATTACTTATGTTTATCGAACACGATTTCACCGTTTTTAAATACAACGCAAGGTTTAAACGAACCTTGATTATACAATATCTCTTTATAGTCATCAGTATGAAATAGGATAAAATCTGCCAAGAATCCTTCGGAAAGTTGACCTCGATCCTGAAGTTTAAGAGCTGCTGCAGCTCGAAAAGTTATTCCCGCTAATACCTCGGAATTGGATAGTTTTTCGAAGGAACCAAGTACCGCTGCTTGCGTCAATAAATCACCCATAGGAGCAGAGCCAGGGTTGTGATCACTTGCAATGGCCAAAGCACCACCAGCATCCAAAATCTTTCTAGCCGGTGTGAAATTGCAACCTAAACCAAGTGAGGCACCTGGTAATGCCGTCGAGATGACATCACTGTTCGCTAACAGATTTATTTCAGTTTGAGTACTGGCTTCTAAATGATCTGCACTGATTGCCCCGAATTCAACCGCGACTTTACTTCCACCTGTAGAGAATTGATCGGCATGAACCGTGATATCGAAACCTAAGGACTTCGCCTTTTGGAAATAAGAGGTGATTTGACTTTTAGTAAATGCGCTTTCTTCGATAAAGGCGTCGATGCGATTTGTTAAGTCTTCTTCCTTTAAAATGGGAAACAATTCATTTGCGATATATTCCAAGTATTCGACTTCATTTCCCATAAAATCTTTAGGAAGCATGTGAGCTGCCAAACAAGTCGGAATTAAATCTACGGGTAGCTGTCCATCGGCCATTTTAATAGCTCGCAGCATTTTTAATTCCTCAACTACTGAAAGTCCGTAGCCACTTTTCACCTCTATAGTAGTCGTTCCGTTTTTAAGGTGTTGTTTTGCTCTTTTAATAGTCTTCTTAACAAGTTCAGCTTCGGTTGCTTTTCGGGTTTGGGTGACGGTATCCCAAATACCACCGCCCGCTTTTGCAATTTCCAAATAGGTTTTTCCGCCATTTCTCATTGCATAATCATTGGATCGAGAACCACCAAAACAAATATGGGTATGGGAGTCTACAAAACCAGGAAGGCAGGTATGGTCTCCTTTTAACTCGTGTAGCTCTGCATTTGTATGGTCAGCTTTCAAGGTATCGAATCTTCCGACTGATTTAATTTTACCCTTCTCGACTAAAATTCCCGCATCTTCCAAGATTATTAATTGGTCGTCCGAAATAGGCCCTTTCAAAGGTAAACGGGTCATCGGTAGCAGTTGTCTGAAAGGGCCGATAAGTTTTATAGTGCTCATATTAATAGGTTTCGAATTCTTCAGAGAAAGGTACTTCGAATTTTAGGTTATTTTCTTTTTTTACGCGCTCTATGACCGTAATAATGGTTTTGTTTTTAATCATTTTGATTCCCTTTTCGATATCGGCTGCAAATACACGATCTTTTTTGGCAAACGCTACTTTTTTTCTGATTTCTTTATGGATTTCGTCCAGAAAGATTCCTGACTTCATCGGTTTTCGGTATTCAAATGCCTGAGCTGCCGTCAAAAGTTCGATGGCCAGAATCTTTTCAATATTTCCGATGACCTGAAGCGCTTTTCTACCACCGATAGAACCCATACTTACATGATCTTCCTGTCCCAAAGAGGTCGGGATGCTATCTGCACTTGAAGGAAAACAGAGTCCCTTGTTCTCACTGGCCAACGCAGCGGTGGTATACTGTAAGATCATGTAACCCGAGTTGATTCCGGTATCATCCATTAGCAGCTTGGGAACCCCAGGGCTGTTTCCTTCAAGTGCCAAGTAAATTCTACGGTCCGAAATACTTCCAAGTTCAGAGGCAGCCAAACAAGTGTAATCCAATGCCATTGCCAAGGGTTGACCGTGAAAATTTCCACCACTGATGGTCAGTTCGTTGTTTATAATTACCGGATTGTCAGTTACCGAATTCAGTTCCACTTCCAATAATTCCTTTAAATGCAACCAAGCATTTCTAGACGCCCCATGAACTTGTGGGATGCAGCGCAACGAGTAGGGGTCCTGTACCCGTTCACAATCAATATGATCTTCTAATATCTCTGAACCCTTGAGCAATCGTTTGATGCGTTTGGCGACATGTATGTTGCCTTTAAAGGGCCGTAGCGCGTGTAATTCATTAAAGAAGGGCTTGACAGAACCTTGAAGTCCCTCGATCATCATGGCCCCGATGACATCGGCTTGTGCCAAACAACTTTGAAATTTTTCAATTACTTTGACGGCATGTGCCGCAATGAATTGGGTGCCGTTTATTAAAGCAAGACCCTCTTTTGGTCCTAATTCTAACGATTTCAGCCCTGTTTTCTTAAACAAAGCTGTAGTAGAAATTTCTTTGCCCTGAAACTTTACCTTGCCCAAACCGATAAGTGGAAGAAATAAATGCGATAACGGAGCTAAATCGCCGGAAGCTCCAACCGACCCCTGTGAAGGAACCACTGGAATAGCATTATTTTCGATATGCCAAATGATACGTTCTAAGGTGGTTTCCGCAATGCCGGAAAATCCTTTCGCCAACGCATGGGCTTTCAGTATCATCATGAGTTTGGCGATTTCGGGATCGATGGGGTCGCCTACGCCCACACTATGACTTTGCAAAATATTGGTCTGTAAAATCTTGGTTTCTTCTTTTGAGATTTTGGTAGTGCACAACGGTCCAAAACCAGTATTAATTCCGTAGACAGGATGACCTTTTTCAATGATTTGTTGCACAACCTTCCAACTAGCTACAACTTTTTTTCTAGATATTGCTGTCAGTTTCATCTGGGTTGCACCTCTGGCAATGGATAAAGTAATGCCCGCAGAGAGCCGATCTTCTCCTAATTTAAAAATCTTCAATTTTGAACTCATTTCGTTTGTGTGTAACAGTATCTTAAAAGTATTCATTCCATTTGAGAATAGCGAAAGGATTGTTTTAACTTTAGGGAGTAAAAAAATTGCTATGATTTTCGACTTGATAAAAAGTAGACGTTCTGTTTTTCCCGCTCAATATATTGACAAGCCTATTGCTAAAACAGATATTGAAAAAATATTGGAAGCAGCCAATTGGGCGCCCAACCATCGAAAAACAGAACCTTGGCGCTTTAAGGTGATACAAGGGGAGTCTAAAGAAAAACTAGGACTATTCCTCTCTTTGAAATATATGGAGACTGAAGAGCGACCAAAGGAGATGAAAGTTAAAAAACTTATTGATAACCCAAAGAAGGCAGCTGCCATAATCGCCATCTGCATGCAGCGTGACCCAAAAGAAAGCGTGCCAGAGTGGGAGGAAGTGGCCGCAACGGCCATGGCAGTTCAAAATATGTGGCTGTGCTGTACGGAAATGGGAATTGGTAGTTATTGGAGCTCACCCGGACTTATTAAATATATGGATGAATTTTTTGAAATGAATGAAGGGGAGAAATGTTTGGGTTTTTTCTATATGGGGTATTATGAGGGAGAGCTTCCGGAAGTTACTAGAAGACCTATAGAAGATAAAGTAGTTTGGGCGGATTAGGAAAAGTAAGGAAACAGGCCTTCTCTGTAATCCCAAGCCTTTCCAATAAAAAGTCCGATAAATATAATGGCTACCACAAACTTCATAAATGCCCCGGTTAGGAATCCCAAAAACGAACCGAATGCAGCCTTTAAGGCAGTTTTGTTGTCTGCTTTGTTCGAAAGTTCACCAATAAAAGCACCTACGAACGGACCGATGATAATCCCACCTGGAATTGGGGCGAGTAATCCCACGATGAGGCCGATAGTTGTACCAATCATACCAGCCCTGGTGCCACCAAATTTTTTGGTGCCCATTACGGGAATAGCATAATCTAATGCGAAAATGATAAGAGCGATAACTCCTGTAATTGATAAAAACCACCAGTCATCCGGCACTGCTTTAGTTAAATGAAGAAGAAGCAAACCCACCCAACTTACGGGAGGTCCCGGTAAAACAGGGAGAAAACTCCCGAGAATTCCCAAAAGCATTAGAATAAATCCGATAACCAAAAGTGCAATATCCATTCAAATATTTTTCTATTGGACGAAGATAGGAAGGATTTGTTACAAGTATTTAACTAAAAAATTAGTTTAAACTAAATATTTAGTTATATTTGAACTAAGAAATTAGTTAATATTCAAATTCTGTCACCTCGAGTGTAATCGAGACTTAGATTTTGAATATAGTTAAGTTGATTCCGGCCTTCGCTGGAATGACAATAAAAGAGCATATTTATGAAACAATTGACAAAAGCGGAAGAAGAGGTAATGCAACAGTTATGGAAATTGGAAAAATGTAACGTGGCTTCCATCATTGACGAATTGCCCGAGCCCAAACCTGCATATAATACGGTATCAACTATTGTTCGAATATTAGAGGACAAAGGTTTTGTAGGTCATGAAAAAGAGGGTAGAGGGTATTTATACTATCCGCTTGTGAGAAAGTCTGATTATAGCAACCAGTCCATCAACAAATTGGTAGATGGCTATTTTCAAGGTTCCTTTAAAAGTATGGTATCTTTCTTTATGAAAAAGAACGATATGAGCCTTTCGGAACTGGAATCGGTTTTAAACGAAATTAAAAAGGAAGAGAAATGATTCAGTATGTTTTGGAGTGTATCGCCTTTCAATTAGTTTTCATCATCATCTATGACTTGTTCTTAAAACGGGAAACTTTTTTTCAATGGAATCGAGTTTATCTAATCGGCACCTACATGCTGTCAATGATAATACCATGGGTAAAAATAGAGGCTATGAAAACCGCTATGCCGGAAGTGTTTCAAGGCTACCCTGAATATTTGTGGGGCCTGAACAATGCTACAGTCGCGGTTAAGGAATTGAATCAATCTACCTTAACCGTTTCGTGGGAATATCTTTTTCTCTTTGGAGGAATGCTATTGGCAACCTTGTTCTTTGGTTATAAATTATATCAAATTGTAGAGCTCAAAAAAAGCAGTAATAAGCAAATCTTCAAAGATTTTACCCAATATGTGATTGCCAACAGCGGTGCCGCTTTTTCTTTTTTCAAAGCCATTTTCTTAGGAGATAAAGTTTTAGAAAAAGAGCACCAAAGTATCGTGCAACACGAGTTGGTGCATATTCGTCAAAAACATACGTACGATCTACTGTTTTTTGAACTGATGCGCATTGTGGGGTGGTTCAATCCGTTGGTCTATGTTTATCAAAGCAGGGTTTCAGAATTGCACGAGTTCATTGCGGATGCCCATGTAGCTAAAACGCACAAAAAGGAACAATACCAATTATTGCTGTCGGAAGTTTTTCAGACGCAACATATTTCGTTCATCAATCAATTTTTTAAATCATCATTAATCAAAAAACGAATTGTCATGTTACAAAAAGCAAAATCAAAACGAGTTTTTCAATTGAAGTATTTATTCCTAATTCCAATTATTGCGGGGATGCTTTTTTACACATCATGTCAGAGCAGCTCACAAGAGATGGATACAATATTTGTTGAGGATGTATCGAACCTGAGTCCGAAAGAGGAGAAAGAGGTATTTGAAAAGCTCTTTCAATTATCAGGAAGTTCAGATGACTGGAAGTTATTCGTGAAAGACGATAATTCAAGCATGAAGTTCATAAAATCTGAAAATGGATCATATTTATCCGGACCAAATGGCGAAAAAATACACGCTAAACTAGCCATTGATTCCAAGTTGAGTGATAGTGAAATGGATTTGTTCACGGCATTTCTAGGCGAAAAAAGTGGTGGTGAATTAAATCTTAAAAATGCAGTGGAAAAGTATAACTTGTTAGTAAATGAGCGTCAAAGACTCTTAAAATCAGCGAATGAGAAAAACCCAATAATTGTTAATCTTGATCAACAGATAAACGCTTTAAAAAAATCTTTTGAAGGAACAATTGGCCAGTCAGTAAATCAGGATTCAGATATTGCTTTTGCATTAGTTGACGAAGCACCTGTTTTTCCGGATTGTGAGAATGAAGAAGATACCAAAGAGTGTTTTAAAAAGATGATATTTCGGCATATTTCAAAGAATTTCAATTATCCTAAGGAAGCTCAAGAAAAAGGTTTGGAGGGTCAAGTAAATACAATGTTCACCATAGCTGTGGATGGAACTATCAAAAATATCAAGCTTCGCGGACCACATGAACTTTTAGAAAATGAAGTAAATCGAATTATTGAGAGATTGCCAAAAATGAAACCAGGTATTCATCATGGAGTAAAAGTAAACGTACCGTTTTCCATTCCTGTTACCTTCAAACTGGACGACAATGATTCCCAATAAGAACATTATCAAGTAAACATCTTTCAATCGATTCAACTCTTTATATTTCATTGATGAAAAAAAAGGGCACCAAGGAAGATTTTAGAGATTTGGATGAGAATTTCATTAATGCTATTAATTTACTTAGAGTCAATTCTGCTAAAAATAAATGTTGGGATGCTTTTCAATTCAGGGTTGTGACGGTAATTTCTAATAATAAGTATTAAGTTCAACTATTTTTATATTATACTTATCAATTTTGCCAATTACTTATTTTAAGTTAGTGGGCTTGTTCGGTTATCGATTAAAATCAGTCTGCCCAAAAAATCGTAATTTCCGCCAAGAATTCAATGGCAATGCAGCGTATTACCATACTGGTTTTATTGTGTTTGATGACCTCTTGTGATTTGTTTACCTCAACGGACAAAAAAACCCAAGAACTGGTCAACAAAGAACTGTTGGAAATTGACTGGAATGATGTCGACTCTTATCCACTGTTTGAAACTTGCGATGAGAATATGACCAAAACAGGACAGCGCGAATGTTTTGAGAACGAGCTTTTAAAGCACTGTGCGGAAACATTAAATGAATTTGACTTTGTTTTGGAATCGGATATCAATCCCACCGTGATCGTTGATTTTTTGGTAGATAAAGATGGGAGAATTGATATCATCGATATTGAAAAAGATTCAGCAATAAATAAACAGATGCCTGAATTTGATGGAATCATTCGGCAGAGCCTTAAAAACATGCCATCATTGGCTCCAGCTTTGAAACGGGGTATTCCAGTCAAAGCGAAGTTCCGTATTCCGATTGTACTGAAATCTGGTTAAAAGTTGAATAAAACAATTCCACTTTGAGGGGATAAGTGGTGTTCTCCCAAGCTGAATAATAAAACTAAGTCAACAATTGTCAAAAGAAAAAATCATATTAGGTATTGACCCCGGCACAACGATAATGGGTTTCGGACTCATCAAAGTGACCGGTAAAAAAATGAAATTCATTCAAATGAACGAATTGCTTCTAAGTAAATATAAAGACCCGTACACCAAATTAAAATTGATATTCGAACGTACGATTGAACTTATCGATACCTATCATCCTGATGAAATTGCTATTGAAGCCCCTTTCTTCGGAAAAAATGTACAATCAATGCTCAAATTGGGTCGTGCGCAAGGCGTTGCCATGGCAGCAGGACTTTCAAGACAGATTCCTATAACGGAGTATTTACCCAAAAAGATTAAAATGGCGATAACCGGAAACGGAAATGCCAGTAAAGAACAAGTGGCTAAAATGTTGCAAAGTGTTCTAGGGTTAAAATCCCTCCCAAAAAACCTCGATAGCACTGACGGACTTGCGGCGGCAGTTTGCCATTTTTATAACGAAGGTCGCACTGAGATTGGCAAAAGTTATACCGGTTGGGATGCTTTTGTGAAGCAGAATGAAGGGCGAGTTAAAAAATGAGCGGGATTTACATACATATTCCCTTCTGCAAGCAAGCTTGTCATTATTGCGACTTCCATTTCTCCACTTCACTAGGAAAGAAGGAGGCAATGCTATCCGCATTAAATAAGGAACTGGTTCTGAGGAAAGATGAATTCAACGATGAGGTTGTGGAAACCATTTACTTTGGAGGAGGTACTCCATCCGTTTTGACATCCGAAGAAATCAGTTCAATTATTTCAACCGTTTATTCAAACTTTAAGGTTGCTGAAAACCCTGAAATTACTTTAGAAGCCAATCCTGATGATATAACTACAAATGTCTTCTCGAGCACAGACGAGAGCCCACAACGCAATAAGTTAGTCGGTTTCAAAAAAGCTGGCATCAACCGTCTAAGCATCGGAATCCAATCTTTCTATGAAGAAGATTTGATACTGATGAACAGAGCTCACGATGCCCAAGAGGCCGAAGATTGTATTTCGGGAGCCTTGAAACACTTTGATAATATTTCCATCGATTTGATTTATGGTATTCCTGGGATGAGTAATGACCGTTGGAAGAAGAATATAGATAAAGCACTATCATTTGGAATTCCACATATTTCAAGTTACGCTTTGACTATAGAACCCAAAACGGCATTGGCTAACTTCATCAAAAAAGGAATCGTAAAACCTGTCGATGACGAAGTGGCCCAAGAGCATTTCAACATCCTTTTGGACGCTATGGAGGAAGTGGGTTTCGAGAGTTATGAGATTTCCAATTTTGGAAAACCAGGATTTTTCTCAAAGAATAATACAGCCTACTGGCAACAAAAAAAGTATATAGGAATAGGGCCGTCCGCGCATTCTTTTGATGGCAAGCGAAGGGGTTGGAATATCAACAACAATCCGAAGTACATCAAATCTTTAGAACAAAATAGAATTCCTATAGAAGTTGAGGTACTTTCTAAAAAGGACAAATACAATGAATATTTGATGACCGGCTTGCGCACGATTTGGGGTGTCTCATTGGAAAAAGTAAAGACGGAATTTGGGGAACAATATCTAGAGTACTTAAAAAAACAAGCAGCAAAATATCTTGAAGAACATTTGCTTTATCAAGATGGCGATAAACTTCTAGCGACAAAAAAAGGACGTTTTTTGGCCGATGGTATTGCGGCGGATCTTTTTATGTTAAATTTGGGATGAAGTAAACCCTATGTCATCCTGAACGCAGTCGAAGGGCTAGAATACGAAAGGTTTTCGACTGCGATTTGGTTGAAAGATTGCCAATTATGAAAGCAAAAATCAAGAACGATTTTATCGATTTATCCAAACCTTTGGATATCTCAATACCCCTTCGGGGTGATGCTTCAAATGTGAGTGCTTGGTATATCGAACCTCCTAAAATTGAACCAAGAATAGAAGGTGATTTTGTCGGAAAAGTTTCGGAGGGCGCATCGACAAATTTTAATGATATTCAATTCAATCCGCATGCCCATGGAACACATACGGAGTGTGTGGGTCATATTACAAAGGAATTCCACTCTGTAAATAAAAACCTAAAGCGTTATTTCTTTTTGGCCGAAGTGGTTACCATCGCTCCCGAAAAATACCAAGATGATTTCGTAATCTCACGGAAGCAATTGCAATATGCCTTAGGGAACAAAAAAAGAGAAGCTTTGGTGATACGAACACTACCTAATTTAAAAGAGAAATTGAACCGCCAATATTCGAATACGAATCCACCATATTTGTTGGAACAAGCCGCAGAGCTCTTAGTGGAAAAAGGCATTGAACATGTGCTGGTGGATTTACCTTCAGTAGATAAGGAAAAAGACGGAGGGGCTTTACTCGCCCATAATGCTTTTTGGAATACAAAGGGAGCAGTACGTTATGCCGCTACGATAACCGAATTCATATTTGTGCCCAATACCGTAAAAGATGGTAAATACTATTTAAACCTGCAGGTTGCATCTTTCGAGAACGATGCGAGCCCGAGCAGACCTGTACTATATAAAATAGAAGATTGATGAAATGGATTTTGAAAATTGAAGAGCTTTTCATGATGGGATTGGGAATTTATCTTTTCAGCCTATTGCCTTACAAGTGGTGGTGGTTTTTGGTATTATTGCTAGCGCCAGATATAGGAATGATAGGATATCTTTTTGGTAATAAAGCAGGTGCTTTTCTTTACAACTTGTTCCATCATAAAGGGGTGGCCATTGCGATTTATTTTTTAGGGGTTTATCTTACCAGTCCATTAATACAGCTCATCGGTGTTATGCTCTTTTCACATGCGTCATTTGATAGAATTATGGGGTATGGTCTCAAATATGAACGTGGATTCAAATACACCCATTTGGGTGAAATAGGAAAACAAAACAATGGATAATATTTTCGATACTTTTTTGGGTTTGGTACTCGGGGCGATAGTTACCTACTGGGTCTACACTTTTTTTCGGAAAAAGAAGCGTAAGGAGCTTACGACACATCAGTCTACCGTGCTTTTAGAAAAAATCAGAAGTGTCTGCAAGTTGATTTCGGTAGAAGGTGATTTTGCCGAAATTTATAAGTACGAAAATACGAAGGAAAGGTTCATGAGTTTGATCAGTAGCAAGAAAAAAGCACTAGTGGTAATCAATGCCAAAGCCCACATTGGATATGATCTGCAAAAAATTTTAATGCATGCCGATACGGAAAGCAGGAAAATTATTTTGAAGAACTTCCCACAGCCCGAGATATTATCCATTCAGCCAGAGCTTGAGTTTTATGATATTAAAAATGGATTTTTCAATTCATTCAAACCTGATGACCTGACGGTTTTAAATCAAGAGGCCAAAAAACACATCCGTGAGAAAATTCCTGAAAGCGGACTTATGGAAACGGCAAGGAAAGAGGCATTAGAAACGGTACTACTAATCGAAAAAATCGTTGAGACCATTGGTTGGAAGTTAGACTACTCTGCCTTGGAAATACCTGAAAAAGAAAAGAAAAAACTTTTGGGATAATAAATAACTTAGAATACATGAGAAAAGTCTGCTTTATTTTACTTTTAACCTTCACCATGACCACTTTTGGACAAACAAATGACTCAGATTCCCACCTTCGTGGGAATGATAATAAATCCATTTCTATGAAAGAATTCGATTCTAATTTCGCACATACCGTTTATTTTTGGCTGGCAAATCCGGATAATGAAGTCGACTGTAAAACTTTTGAAGCCTCTTTGCAAAAGTTTTTGGACAATTCCGCCTACGCCAAGACTAAATTCATTGGCAAGCCGCCAAGAGCAAGTCGTGATGTGGTTGATGGCTCTTTTACATACTCGTTGATAGTTACGTTTGAATCTGCTGAAGCGCAGCAAAATTATCAAGATGAAGCTCCACACAAACTGTTCATTGAAGAATCAAGTAAGTTATGGACCAAGGTCATCGTGTATGATTCCAAAGGGGTAAACTGAAAAACTTAGTACATGAACATCGAAGAATTTAGAGCATATTGTTTATCAAAAAAAGGGGTGACCGAAGGACTACCTTTTGACGAACATACGCTGGTTTTCAAGGTATTGGGTAAGATGTTCGCTTTGACGGGCCTCGAAAGGCTTCCTCCACAAGTCAATTTAAAATGTAATCCTGATTATGCGGTTGAGCTTCGAGAAAAGCATGATGGTGCGATAATTCCCGGGTACCACATGAGTAAAGTCCATTGGAATACTGTGATTATCGACCAAGTACCTCCAAAATTGATAATCCATTTAGTCAATCATTCCTATGATTTGGTAGTGTCCAAGTTTACTAAAAAACTTAAAGCTGAGTTCGAAGCCTTAGAATAAGTACATGGGAGAGGAAATCAAAGTTATTATCAGAAATCTTAACGAAAGTTTCAACGGCAAACCGTGGTACGGAATTTCTATGATGGATAAATTGGATACCGTTCCTTGGCAAATCGTTAACGAACAAATCTACGGTACAAAGACCATTGCGGTTCTGGTACAACATATTATCAATTGGAGGATTTTTGTTTTAAAAAAGTTGGAAGGTGACCTTGAGTTCAATATCGTCATAGATGGAGAAAATGATTGGGATGCAGTTCATATTTCGAGCCTTGGTGAATGGGATAAGCTTAAAGGCAAACTTCGGAGCACACAAGAGCAACTTATCCAGAAGCTTTCACAGGAAACAGATGCATTACTTCTTAAGCGTGTACCGGGAAAGGATTATACATTCGGCCCAATTCTTACCAGTATCTCACAGCACGATATTTACCACTTAGGTCAAATTGCTATGCTAAATGCCATGCATAAGGGCTGAGGGAAATACCTATCTTTACCGAGATAAAAATGTCTCCCTGAATGCAGGATTTAAATTCCTTTTACCAAACTCAAATTAAAGAACATTCAATAGCCCTGTCAGATGTAAAAAAGCAACTGGCGGGTTCCAGTACGCTTCGTTTATTAGTGTTCACTGCCACCTTATTCATTGGTTATCTTTTCTTTGGAAATACCAAGTTGGTCTTGGGAATAGCTGTGCTAGGCATTTCTATTTTCTTGTATTTGGTGAACCGTCATACGAATTTGCAGTACAAACGCAACAAATTGAACGCGTTGAAAACCATCAATGAAACGGAGCTTCAAGTATTGAAACGTGATTTTCATGGGTTGTCGGAAGGAAATGAATTTAAAAACCCATCTCACCATTTCAGTCAAGATATCGACCTTTTCGGCAGGGGTTCTTTTTATCAATATTGTAATCGTACCGCACTGAATCAGGGCAGTATAACTTTAGCCAACATTTTAACGGAAAATGCTATCGAAAACATTGCCCAAAAGCAGCAGGCGATTAAGGAACTTTCTCAAAAACCTCAATGGAGGCAAGAGTTTTTGTCAATTGCTTCCTTAACCAAAACCGAAACTTCGACTGATACCATTCAGCATTGGCTTGAAAACTATGTTCCATTTGTTCCAAAGCCGATGCAATATTTACCTCATATTTTTTCGACTGTGTCAGTGGTCGCTTTTATCCTTTATTTCTCGGGATTTATTTCGGGTTTAGTACTGTTGTTCTTGTTGGTTTTAGGGTTTGCGATTTCAGGTGTTTTTGCCAAGAAGATCACAAAATTGGGCCATGCAAGCTCCAAAATGCAAAGCACGTTTGAACAGTACCACAAACTGCTTTTAATCATTGAGGAAACGGAGTTTGAAGCGGAATTACTAAAAAAGAAAAAAAATCAAATCATTAAGGAAGGCAAAAAGACTTCCGCAATCCTAAAGGAGTTTTCAAAACTCCTAGGAAACCTGGATCAGAACTACAATGTATTCTATCTCTTTTTCGGCAATGGTTATTTCTTAAGGGGATTGGCAACTAGTTACCAAATTGAACAATGGATCGCACGACATGGAAATTCTGCCAAAGAATGGTTTGAGGTGATTGCATTTTTTGATGCCTATATCAGTTTAGGTACTTTTGCATTCAATCACCCTGCATATACATATCCAAACCTAAGTGATTCCGATGTTGTGCTAAGATCAGAAGGTGCAGGGCATCCGCTTTTGAATCCTGAGAAAAGCGTATTGAATGATTTTGAAATTGGTTCAGAGCAGTTTTTTATAATTACAGGGGCGAATATGGCAGGCAAAAGTACCTTTCTGCGAACGGTTTCATTACAGATTATGATGGCCAATGTTGGGCTTCCGGTTTGTGCCCAAGAAGTATTGTACAACCCTATAAAATTAATTACAAGTATGCGAACCACCGATTCGTTGACCGATGACGAATCGTATTTCTTTTCAGAACTGAAACGATTGAAATTCATAGTTGACGAAATTCAGAAAGACCGCTATTTTATTGTTTTGGATGAAATTTTGAAAGGTACCAATAGCACGGACAAGGCAAAGGGTTCCAGAAAGTTTGTAGAGAAGTTGGTCCGTTCAAAATCCACCGGAATCATCGCCACTCACGATTTGAGCCTCTGTGAAGTAGCCAAGGAACTTCCTGAAATCGAAAACCACTATTTTGATGCCGAGATTATAGATAATGAGTTGCACTTCGATTATAAATTTAAAGAAGGTATTTGTCAGAATATGAATGCTTCCTTCCTTTTGAAGAAGATGCAGATAGTTGATTAAAAATTCACGGGTATTGCTTAGAACTTTGTTTTTTTAAACTTTAAGCTTCCTTTGGTTTAGCAGCGCAAACAACAATGCCAGACCAATCAATGCCAATGTCGATGCCGCGCCAATGATAATAGGGTCAATTTTGCATTCTAGCCACGAATAACTATCGGGCAAATCCCTTAAAAAAGTTCCCCAAACAATTACGAGTATACTAAAGGCAACAGCTACTATTCCTTGCGACTTTGTAATTTTTACGTTGTAGATCGCTAATAGAAATAGCCCCAAAATACCACCCCCGAAAATACCGGAAATCTGCCACCAAACATCCAGGGCACTTTTGGCTTTTATCATAAGCAACGCAAAAACAACTCCTAGAACTCCCCAGATAACGGTTGAAATACGAAGAACCCGAAGACTGTTTTTTTCCGATGCATCTGGGTGGAAATACTTTTTATAGAAGTCGATGAACAGTACCGTGGCCGAACTGTTCAATGCAGAATCAACCGTACTCATTGATGCTGCCATGATAGCAGCGATCATCAAACCTTTCATTCCTACAGGGAGTTCGGTCGCAATGAAAAATGGAAAAACTTCATCCCCTTTAGTAATGGCATCGCTCAATATGTGACTTTCACCTCCGTAAAACGAAAAAAGTGCGGTTCCGATATAGAGAAATATAGCGGTCAAGGGCAAATAAATGAGCATGGCGATCCAAACCGATTTTTTGGCCTCACTTTCCGTAGCGACGGAAGTATATTTTTGGGTATAGTTCTGGTCGGCGATGAGGTTGCGAACGTTTTCGGTAATACCGTAGATAATCATGACCCAAATGGTGCTGCTGCCGAATGAAAAATCGGAATCTCCCAAACCGAATTTTTGGTTTTCAAAGGCTTTTTGAATCAAGTAATCTGGTTGTGCGAAGATTTCAGAAGTAAGTATATAGCCTACGAAAAAAATACCACCGATCATGATAATCGATTGCATCACATCGGTCCAAATGACCGCCTCCATCCCTCCCATTAAGGTATAGATTATTGTTACGACACCGACCAAAATAATAACAGTTTCGATATCCGTATTCACGAACGAGGTCAAGAGCAACGATGACAAGTAGAGAATGACCGCAACCCTTCCCACCATGTACAGAAGAAATGAAAAAGCGGCATAAATGCGTCCCCAACTTCCTATTTTTTCCTCCAAATAACCATAGACAGATACAATTTTATTCTTTCGATAATGAGGAATCACGTATTTGGTAACAAACCAAGTAACCGGAATGGCCGTTAACGCAAAGATCAACGGATGCCAATTGTCATCGAAGGCCTTACCGGGCACGGCGATATAAGAAATACTGCTCGTGTAGGTACTCATTACGGCGATACCCGCAGCCCAGGCCGGAATACTCTTGCCCGCTATCATGAATTGCTCTGAGGACTTACTTTTTTTAAAAAAGTAAAAACCCATACCCAACAGAATCAGGCCATAGACTATAATTACGGCCAGATCAACGGTTCCGAGCTCATAGTTCATTGGATGGGGGCAAATTCGGTATTCGACAAGAAATTGTTCATGTACGTCTGGATCTTAGCTCGTTCCGTTTCATTGAAACGTTTGATAGGTGGCGCGGTGAAATCCTTACAAATACCTAGTACGGCTAGAGCACTTTTGATTCCCTTGATATATTTCGATATGTTTTCGCCCACGGAATATATGGTGTTGTCAATTTGTAAGATGGTTTCACGAAGTAAGGCAATTTTCTCCAAATCACCGTCGACCGATGCTTCATACAGATCGACGAACAATCTGGGAAAGAAATTGGCACCACCGGCAACGGCACCGTGGCCACCGTTCAGTATTGTCTCGTGGAGGAAGATTTCGGATCCGGTGATAATCGAAAATTCCGGGTCACTTCCAAAAACTTTGATAAGTTCATTCATGTACTGCATCTCTCCAGAGCTATCTTTGATTCCTATAGCTCCCAACTTTTTTGCGAGCGTTAAGGTCTCCATGGATAGATTCATTTTGGTGCAACTGGGCATATTGTACATCAAAAAAGGAAGAGGTAGGGCCGGTAAAAGTATTTCAAGATAATCTTGCAGCTCAGCTTGTGAAATCGGCAGATAGTAGGGTGGAGCGACAACCAGGACATCCGCGCCGACTTTCTCAGAATGATGTGCCAGTTCCAACGATTCTTCCAATGAAGTATCCGTTATACAAACCAAAACAGGAACCTTTTTCTGAACTAGAGAACAGGTCTCTGTAACCAATTGTTTTCTAAAGGTATGCGATAGACTTGTGCCTTCGCCAGTTGTTCCCAATAAAAATAGACCATGAACTCCACCATCTAGGATATAATTGACCAATTTGGCAAGTCCTGTGAGGTCTAACGTTCGGTCTTCCATAAGCGGAGTGACCATGGGGGGTATAATTCCTTTTATTGGTAAGTCCATAGTATCAAATAACGTTTAAAAATGTATTCAAAGCCACCATTATATTGCGCTAAACACATGATATCTTGACTTTATTGGTAAGATAAATTTGTATATTCAATGATTCTAGTTAAAATAGCTGCAAATGGAATTTGTCTTTGAGAAAATACATGTACCCACCAAGCACTCCTTTATCACTAGAAAATTGCCGCTGAAGTCGATTGATAATATCCATTCCCATAAAAATTTCGAACTCAATTATATTACTTCAGGAACAGGGCGAAGAATTGTCGGCGATAATATATCCGGATTCGAAAAAGGGGACCTTGTCTTGTTGGGCCCCGATTTACCACATTGTTGGGAATTGGCACCTAACGACGAAGAAAGAACATCTTTTTGTATCGTTACCCATTTTTCTGAGGATATCGTAACTTCTGATTTCTTCAAAATGCCGGAGCTTGAAAAAGTCGTTGACCTATTAAGTCAATCTGAACGTGGACTACGGTTTAAAATCGACAATCGAGATAAAATTCAGGCCACCCTTGAAAGAATGACGCAATTGGCAGGTCTTGAATACTACATCGAAATGCTGAAAGTCTTTCATATGTTGTTACAGATTGAAAATCGCGAGCTCTTATCGAACCCTATTTACTCAGATGTGGTGTTCTCAAAGAATTTGAAGAAGATCAACAAAGTGTACGAGTACGTTTTTCAGAATATTCAAGAGGGAATTCGATTGGAAAAAGCCGCCGCTCTGCTCGATATGGCGCCAGGATCATTCTGCCGTTTTTTCAAAAAAAAGACCGATCTTACCTTCATGGAATATGTTAAGCGCGTACGTGTTGGAATGGCTGCCAAATTATTGGCCGAATCTGACAAGCGGATTACGCAAATCTGTTTTGAAAGCGGGTATAACAACTTGGCCAATTTTAACTATTATTTTAAAAGTATCATGGGCCAAACCCCTTCTGAGTATCGCAAGAGCTTTGTGTAAAAATTAATGGTATGAAGTGTATTAAATGGACCAAAATGACACGAACACTTTTTGCATTTATAATATTTTTGCTTTTTTGTAAGGGATTTGCACAAAAAAAGATCCTGCCTCCAGTTGTGCAATTGGATCATCCGGCGATTGTCACCCAGGAATTTATTTATGCCTTGGAGGATGCATTGACTCCCGAGTGTCATGCATCAACAGTTGAAATCAGTAACGAAGTGATGGTAGCCTCTTGGTTCGGTGGTACAAAGGAAAAAAACAAGGACGTGGGTATTTGGCTCTCGCGTAAATCAAATGGCATATGGTCGACCCCGACTGAAGTTGTAAACGGGGTTCAAGCTGATGGCATGCGTTATGCTTGTTGGAATCCGGTGCTTTTTAAACCGAAAGATGGTCCTTTGTTTTTATACTACAAAGTAGGGCCAAGTCCGCAAGAATGGTGGGGAATGTACATGACCTCGGAAGATGATGGGGAAACTTGGTCAACACCGGTCAAACTTCCCGAAGGTATTTTAGGACCAATAAAGAACCAACCCGTTCAGCTGGACGATGGCACTATTTTATCTCCCTCAAGTAATGAAACCAAATCGGGAATTTGGACGATACATTTGGAGCGGAGCGAAGATTCGGGCAAAACTTGGACAAAAACGGAGCAGTTGAACAACGCTGAAGATTTTGGAGCAATTCAACCTGTAATATTGAATTACGGCAATGGGAAACTACAATTGTTGAGCAGAACGAAGAATAGCGTGGTTTCCCAAAATTGGTCGGAAGATTACGGAAAAACTTGGAGCAAAATGACGGCCACGGTACTTCCGAACCCGAATTCTGGAATTGATGGGGTCACCTTGAAGGATGGACGGCAGCTTTTGGTCTATAACCCAACAGAAAAAAACTGGGGCGATCGAGTTCCTTTGAGTATCGCAATTTCCATAGACGGAAAAGATTGGAAACGTGTTTTGGATCTGGAACCTTTACGCGAGATCACCGATAAAGAAGGCGAAGAATATTCTTACCCTACCGTAATCCAAGATTCGAACGGTCTGATTCATTTGGTCTATACATGGAATCGTAAGACCGTGAAGTACGTTACTTTGGATCCCGATAAACTTCAATAAAAAGAGTTTAGACATAAGAAGTTAAGTTTTCTTCCAAAGAGAATTTTACAATCACCATACATTTTGAACTTGTTACTTGCACTTAATATTTAATTTATGGATTCACTAACCCAAATAGTTTTAGGCGCGGCCGTCGGGGAGGCGGTTCTTGGAAAGAAAGTGGGTAACAAGGCCATGCTTTATGGCGCGATTGCCGGAACCATTCCCGATTTGGATGTCTTGGCGCGCTATTTAGTGGACACCGTAACAGCTACGGAGTGGCATCGTGGTTTTAGTCATTCCATCTTTTTTTCAGTGTTGTTCGCACCTATTTTCGGCTGGCTGATTTGGAAACTGAATCCAAAGGCAGATGCCAATTGGAAAGATTGGTCGAAGCTCATGTTCTGGGGATTGTTCACGCACCCGATCCTCGATACATTTACAACATGGGGCACGCAGTTGTTCTGGCCTTTCAAAACACGTTTGGCCTTTCAGAATATTTTTGTCATTGATCCCTTGTATACCTTACCATTTTTGCTCTTTTTGATATTGACAATGTTTCAAAAACGGACTTCGGCCAAAAGGCGTAAATACAATCGGTTGGGCTTGATTGTTAGTGGTTTATATTTGTTGCTCACGTTGATTTTAAAAGGCTTCGCCTATAAACAGTTCACGAATAATCTAGAGATGCAAGGCATCAGTTATATAGAAATGGATATCTGTCCGGCCCCTTTCAGTACTATATTGTGGACGGCGAATATCAATATCGGAAACGCCTATTTAATTGGCAATTATTCGTTCTTTGATACCCAACCGGTTCAATTTATATTATATCCTCAAAACCATCAATTACTAGGCGAGTTGGAAACAAATGATAAAGTGATTCGTCTTATCAATATTGCTGAAGGATGGTTTACTATTACAAAAGAGAATCAAAAACTTATTTTTAATGACCTTCGCTTCGGTTTACTCAGCTTAAAGGACGATGAAAAACGATTTGCCTTTACTTATGAATTGATAAATACTCCGAATGGTCTTGAGGTTCTGGAAACACCTAAAACCTCGGCCGATGCTGAAGGACTTTTAGGCAGTCTTTGGCAAAGAATTTTGGGAAATTAAAGAATATGATAAAACAAATGGTTTTTTTGTCAGGTGTTTTAGGGGCATCCTTATTTGCACTCGCAAGCATTTTGGGAGGTTTACAAATTGAAGGATACAGCACTGTTAGTCAGTATATCAGTGAGAGCTTTGCAACTGGGTTGCCGAATACAGGTTACCTGCGGCTTATGTATGTCATAGGCGGATTTTTACTTTTTATTTTCGGTGTAATGGCACCCACGGTTTTACCTAAGTCGAAAATATTGAAAATAGGATTTCTATTATTTGCTATATTTTATGGTTTAGGTACCATAACCGTTGCGTTGTTCCCTTGTGACTTTGGCTGTCCTTCAGATATTGAAAATCTTAGTCTTTCACAGTTCATTCATAATATTGTAGGATTCTTTACTTATTTAATAACACCATTAGGTATGATTGCCACTGGTGTCGCTTCGCGAAAGTGGCACTATTTAAATGGGTTATCAAAGGTTTCACTAATTTGTGGTGTAATTGCTTTGACTTTCGTTTTCTTTTTGTTCACAGATTCGACAGGGCCGTACATTGGTTTGTTTCAAAGAATTATTGAATGTAATATTCTTTTTTGGGTAGTGTACACAGCATTTTTTAGTAGAGTTTCCAAATATCAGGTTAGATGAAAAAAGTAATCATAGTATTGATTGTTGTACTAAGTTTTTCCTGTATGACCAAAGAAAAGGAAATGCCACTTGCAGAATATCAACAATGGCACACCATTACCTTGCCTTTTGTGGGCCCTCAGACTTCTGAAAGCGCAGCAGAGAATCCGTTTTTGAATTATAGGCTGACCGTTGAGTTTCATCATAAGGATGTAAAATACAGCGTCCGTGGATTTTTTGCCGCCGATGGTAATGCGGCGGAAACAAGCGCAACTTCCGGTAGTGTTTGGCAAGTTCGTTTTACACCCGACAAATTAGGAAAATGGAGTTATTCAGCACATTTGGACAAAGGGGATAATATTGCTTTAATAGAGGGTGGGGGTACACCCGTTGAGATAAAAAATGCAGCTGGGGAGTTTATGGTCATTCCTTCGGATAAAAAAGGTGCTGATTTTCGGGCACACGGTCGTCTGGTAACTGACAAAGGTTATTTCAGGTTTAAAGACTCCGGGAAGTACTGGCTCAAAGGAGGCGCCGATAGTCCTGAAAATTTGCTTGCTTTTGAGGATTTTGATGACACCTATCGAATGCAAAGTATGAACGAAGACGGTGAGGCCAAAACCAACGATAGCATCCACAGTTATGAGCCTCACTTAAAAGATTGGCAAGATGGAGACCCTACTTGGAAAGAAGGTCAGGGTAAAGGCTTAATTGGTGCCATGAACTATTTGGCCTCGAAAGGTATGAATGTTGCTTATTTTTTGACACTGAATATTAAAGGCGATGGAAAAGATGTTTGGCCGTATGTGACACCCGATGATTTTATGCGCTTCGATGTGAGTAAATTGGATCAATGGGAAATTGTTTTTCAGCATATGCAATCCAAAGGAATTCTGTTGCACATGGTACTACAGGAAACTGAAAATGAAACCATTTTGGATAATGGTGATACGGGACCCTTGCGGCAACTCTATTTCCGCGAATTAATGGCACGCTTCGGACATCATTTGGGCATTAATTTTAATTTGGGAGAAGAAAATGGGTATGCCGAATTCACACCTATTTCGCAAAACGATTCTCAACGAAAATCGATGACCGACTTTCTAACTGAAATAGACCCTTATGACCACCCCATTTTGTTGCACACGCATTCACACGAACCGTACAGAGGTATTATTCTGGATTCCATCTTAGGGTTTAAAAATCTTGATGGACTTTCATTACAAGTGGATAAACGTGAAGGTGCTGCGGAAGTAGTTTCGACATGGAAGCAAAAATCAGAACGTGCAGGCCATAACTGGATGATTACTATGGATGAAATCGGCATGTGGCATACAGGTGCGCAGTCAGATTCTATAACTCCTAATCATGATTCATTGCGACGTTATGTGCTTTGGGGAACTTTGTTATCGGGTGCTGCCGGAGTTGAATGGTATTTTGGCGCCAATAATCGCTATAATGATTTGAATACGGAAGATTGGAGAACGCGGGATCGTTTGTGGGAATTGACCAAACACGCTTTGGACTTTTTTCAAAATCATTTACCGTATTGGGAGATGCGACCGGACCATAATTTGGTAGAACCTCTCGGAGCCTACTGTTTTATGAAGAATGGGGAAGTATATGCCATCTACCTCCCAGATTCCAATGAACACACCCTGAATCTTGGCGCCACAAGAAATACATTTGAAGTGAAATGGTTCGACCCCTTAACAGGTGGCGATTTACAGACCGGTTCCCTTGAAAGCATTGAAGGTGGCCGTGTTGTGTCCTTAGGGTTTCCACCTTCTATGGGTCAAGACTGGATAGTTCTTTTGCGACGAATAGAATAACACAATGTAATGGGTCGGCCAAAACGATTTAATTTTGCGAAGTATTTGAATATAAGTAGGATAATTCTTACATTTACATATTATTGAATTTTAATATGTAGTTGAACTAGTCTTCTCTTCTTAATTGCAGAACGCTGTTCAATCCCAATTCTAAGTATGAATATCTCTGACAAATATTTGGAGGAAGTTCCAAATTACTCTTATGTAAAGTCGCTTGCCAAGGCCGATTTTGCTTTTCAACAAAATTTTATTAAGATACTTAAAGAAGAATACACTATTGATTCATTGGCCTATCTATATCACGTTAAAATTGAAGAACCGAGGGCTGCATCAGAAATTGTCAATAAGTTAAAATATACCTTCAGCTTTCTGAGTATGACCCAAGCTTATAAATTTGCGGAACTGCATCAAGAGAAACTAAGAGTGGGAGATGAGAGTCTGCATAATCAGTTTACAAAGATTCTTGTTACTATTCATCAATTTCTGAGTAAAAACTAGAGAGCTTTTTTCTGTTTACACTATAAACTCTTTATTTGTAAATCTTGAAAAGCATCCGCTTGTAGTTTGAGTAGTTCTTCAGCCTTTTGCTTTTTATAGGCGTAAACAGCTTCTTCATCCGCAATTTCACCATAAATCTTTTCATTTAATGCGGTGTCAGTTGACAATACTTGTTCGCGCTGTTGTACTTTTTGCATCACCCATGTTTTCAAGACACTTTCCTCGTCCTCCAGTTTCAAATCGTACTCCCCTTTTGGAGCTAAAAGCTTTGCGATAATGGGAGAGGTTTCAATAGCCAGGAATAATAAAAAGATAAAAAAGGATGGTAACCAGGGTAGTTTATCCAAAGCATTTATTCGTGCCATGAGTCCGTCGAAACCATCAATTATGGGTTGTGAATTTTTGACCACTTCTGCATATTCGGTATTCAGACCTGCGATTTGGGTTTCGATTCCCAATATTTTTCCCGAGTTGGTCTCTTTCAATTGCTGCAGCTCTGTCAATGCAGCATCATGTTTTTCTCGTTTTTCTTTATAGACGGGGCCTTTACCTAAAAGTAGGGTGCCGGCCGTACCTTCGGCTTCCGTAATGTAAGTATCATATAATGCATTGGTCTCGGCTTCCTTAACTGCGATTTCAGATTTTAAAGCAACAATATCTTGATGCAATTTTTCGACAGCTGGCGTGTATTGCAATGCCAGTTGTTCTTTGTTGGCAAGAGTCATTTCATTTTTCTCTTCCAGAAGAACTTGATTGATTTCCTTTTCGAAAATCTTCATTTCCAAGGGTTTTGAAATTACAACGGCAATTATAACCGCGAGGATGATTCGTGGAGTGGCTTGTATAAGTTCATTACTAAAACTGTTTCTTTTCTTGATGGTCGAAACAATGAAGCGGTCCAGGTTGAAAATTAAGAGTCCCCAGATCAATCCGAAGAAAATAGCCGTAATCAGATTATCAAAAACTGTATACAAGGCATAACTACTGGCGATAAATGCCATCACAGCAGTAAAAAAGACAGTGGCACCGATACCGGCATATTTATTTTGTTCGCCTTCAGAACAGGTTTTTAAAATTGCGGAATCTGCTCCTGAGCAGAGAATGAAGAATGATTGTAGCATTGTGTTTTGATTTGAATGATGAATTGACCACTGTACTTATAAGGGTAACTTGCTTTTAGATGATATTAGTATAGACAACTTCATTTTTGTTACAAAAAAAGCCTTCATTTGGAAGGCTTTGTGTCAATTTTAAACTCGTATTTACTAAAAATGAGTATCGATTTTTACAACGGGAGTTTCGTTGTTCTTTTTAGAGATGTCCAGACTTAAATCCTTATCCTTCTTTAAAATAGAAATGGCCTCGTCAGATGTGATTTTTTTCTTTTTGTAATAAAAAGTAGCACCCTGTTTTGCCATTTCAATGGCATGATCTAAAGGAGTTTGAGGTTCTGGTGGGGTCGGCGGCAAGTATATTATATTAGTCTCTCCTTTTATGTAATTATTTGGATGGTCATTCGGGTCTTGTTGTGCTATAGTTTCTTCAATAATCTGTTCAGCAAATTCTTCGTTGCTTAAGTTAGGCGCTGGTGGTGGAGGCGGAATATTGCTTTTCTCCCCTTTCTTTACTTTGGGCGCTTTTGCGGCCTTTGGCGCTTTGGGTGCTGCTGGCGGATCAGGCATTGGTGGAAAATCAGGAAAAGGCTCTGCATCTGCTTTTTGCTTTTCTGACATTAAACCATAGATATGTTCCAATCGCTCAACGTCTTTCTTTTTGATTTGAATACTCCTACTTTGTGAAAGCATGTTATTGTATTTTTTTGCTAAGGCGTTGTATTCTGACATTAGTTTTCTTGAAGCGCCGTCTTGCGAGTTCTTAGGAAGGCATTCTGGAAAAGGCTGTGCATTTCCCTTTTGCTCTTCGTTCATATTTCTAAAGACCGTCTCAAGAATTTTTAAGTCGGACAAGGGAATTTCTCTTTCATCTATCGGAATGGCATTATATTTTTTTGCTAGGGCATTGTATCGTGCAATTTGCTTAGGTGTCACGTTTTGAAAGGGAGAAACCAGCGACATCTTATTGGTGGTCAATTTAATGGTTCCTGAGTCAACATCAATTTCTTCTTTATATTCACTTTCTGGCATAATGTATTCTTCAGAAAAAACATTGATGGTTGTCGGTTTCACTTTTTCAAGTTCCTTGTTGAGTTGGCTTAGAAATTTCGATTGGAGGGCTTCAGGGGTAGCAATCTCAATCTTCAAAATTGCTCCACTTTCTTTAGTAGACGTAATCTCCAAAATTTTTGAGGCGATGTTTTCTAGCTTAATGGGGTTCTCCTTTAGCCAAATTTCATTGTTGTTTTTAATGTCAATGCGAATAGTTATTGATGGAGGTGTGGCTTCTACTTCTATTGATTTTGTTTCACTAAAACCTAGCAGCAATATGGCGAGTAAAGGCAATAACAATAAACTTCGTAGTAAAACTGCTTTTTTTGATGTGTGTGTTTTCATGACTGTAAATCGTTTTTTGATTGATGAATAATTGATGGCATTAACCAATTCTGGCTGATACTTCTTTTGACTATCGGGTGATAAGTACGATAGTAGAGTATTTTGATAGGTAGTTTTGTCAATGTTATTTTGAAGCACGGCTTGGTCCGCCAAGAATTCGTGATTGAGCTTTATCGCTTTTTTGACAAGAAAGACAACAGGATTGACCCAAAAAAGCACTTGGAGCAGTTCTACGAAAACAACATCCCAACTGTGTTTTTGCAGTGCGTGCGTTTCTTCGTGCAGCATAACTTCTTTGGGTATTTCGTTGGACTCCAACTTCTTTTTATTTAGAAAAATATACTTGAAAAAGGTATGGGGAGGAATTTTTTCCGAAAGTAAAACTTGGGTAAACCGTTCCCATCTTTGTTTGGGGTTCACGCGGATTCTCCTTAAAATTTGAAAAAGGTTTTTGAGAAACTTTATCCCAAAAAATAGAAGTCCTAAGAAGTAGACCGTCCAAAGAATAGGGGCGATATCAAGAATGTCCGACTCCAATGCCGGGGGCACATTGATTATCTCATTAGTATGGGTTATCGGTTGTGATTCCGTGACAGTAAGATTTTGTGCTGGCACTTCAACATATTCGGTAAACACTATCGTGGGAACTGTCAAAGCGATAACTAATGATGCAAGTAAATAAAAACGCTTGAATACATGCATATTCTCTTTTTCGAGAAACAGTTTATAGAACAGAAATAAAATGGCAAGACAGGCCGTGGATTTTAAAATATATACTAACATGATTATTTCTTTTTGATTTCGCTATCTATTAAAGCTTTTAACTCTTGAAGTTCTTCTTTGCTCAAATTGGTTTCTTGTGTGAAGAAAGAGGCAAATTGACCAGGACTGTCATTGAAAAAGTTTTTGATGAGTCCGTTGACGTGTTTGGAAAAGTAGTCCTTCTTTTTTACCAAAGGATGATACTCTCTAGACCGCCCTAAAGATTTGTAGGCAACAAAGCCTTTGTCCGTCATTCGTTTTAAAAGTGTCGCAACAGTTGTTGTAGCCGGCTTGGGTTCAGGGTAAGCATCCAACAGATCTTTCATGAAAGCTTTCTTTAGCTTCCAGAGGATGTTCATGAGTTCTTCTTCCGATTTTGATAGCTGCATACTCTACAAATTTAGAATTAACTCTACAAACATAGAACAAATAATTGTATTCTACAAATGTAGAGTTAAAAAATCGGCTACTAAGTCAATAATGTGTGGCGGAGGTTGCATTTGCACGATGCAATAGAGCTGTAAGGCCAGAACTAAGGTCTGGTCGAAAAAGTCAGATAGAATTACAAGATAATTCGGGAATAGGCTGGTAGCTTCCTATTTTTCGAGTTGCTTTGAGCTGGCCAAAATTGAAATTAAGGCTGTGAAAAGCCCTATTATCAAAAGCAAGTTCCCGTTTAGTATCCCAATTTCCCAATGAAGAATTATAAATAAGGAGGCCATTACTATATAAACAGTAGCAAGATCGGCAAGAATAAATGATAGGTCTTCTCTGCCAAAACTACTTAATAAGAGATTATTGTTCTGGGTGATATCTTGAAAGGATGTTACAATTTTTTTAATGTAAAGTATTAGAAAAGCGATGAGCGCCAACTTAGTGATCAACGTAAGTATATGTACATAAGGAAAACCAAAGAGGTTGAATGCATAATTACTTGAAAAAGAAATAATCAGCATAAGCCTGGCATAGTCTAGTGGAGTTCTTTGTTCTTTTTGAAATAATTGAATACTGAGAAAAATGACCATACCAACAGCTCCCACAATAATTAGGAAGGAGGGCATGAATTTAAAAAGAGCGCTGAATACCGTAATGGAAATACTTAGCCTGAAAAACAAGGCGGTTTTTTGCTTAGAAATCGACATGGGAAATTTGTTTGCATAGTAGGTCAACCCATAACGGTACAAAATGGTTTCTAGTACCAAAAAGTGAAGTTTTACGACCATCTACCAACTTTAGCGATAAAATGATAAGTTTGCACGGATAAATTAATAACAATGAGTGTAATCGAGCAATTAAGTGATCGAAGTGGCGGACAGTGCGAACTATGTTCTGCCACTGATAACCTAAAGGTCTATGAGGTACCTCCAGTATCTACCGGAGGATTAGACGGAAGCCTTTTGGGTTGTGAACCATGTATCGAACAAATCGAAAAACGGAACACAATGGATGCGAATCATTGGCGTTGTTTGAACGATTGTATGTGGAGCGAGCACGATTCCGTCAAAGTGGTGGCTTGGCGAATGCTCAACCGTTTAAAATCCGAAGGCTGGTCTAGAGATTTATTGGAAATGTTGTATTTGGATGATGAAACTTTGGACTGGGCGAAAGCGACCGGAGAAGGATTAGCGGAGAACGAAAAAATAACTCATAGAGATGTAAACGGGGTAATTTTGGAAAACGATGATAGTGTTGTTCTTGTGAAAGACCTCAAAGTTAAAGGCTCAAGCATTGTTGCCAAACAAGGAACTGCAGTTCGCCGGATTTCGCTAGATCGCGAAAATGCCGAATATATCGAAGGTAAGGTTGGAGAACAGCAGATTGTCATTATTACGAAATATGTTAAGAAGATTTGATTTTGGCTAGAAGCTAATAGTCTTGGCTCTTGTGTCGCAGCGGTCTTAAATCTTTTTCTATCTGTTCATCTCCGTAAAATACTTGTAGAAATACGGTATTGTTTCAATTCCTTTGAGGTAATTCCATACTCCAAAATGTTCGTTGGGGGAGTGGATAGCGTCGCTATCCAACCCGAAGCCCATTAAAATAGTTTTACTTTTCAATTCCTTTTCGAACAAAGCAACAATGGGAATACTGCCTCCGCTGCGCTGTGGAATCGGCTTTTTGCCAAAGGTGGTTTCGTAGGCTTTTGAGGCTGCTTGATAACCAATGGTGTCAATAGGAGTTACATATCCTTGGCCACCATGATGGGGCGTAACTTTAACTTTGACTCCCTTGGGAGCGATGTTTTCGAAATGTTCTTTAAACAGCTCTGTGATTTCCTTCCAATCTTGATGCGGTACCAAGCGCATAGAAATTTTGGCATAGGCTTTACTAGCGATTACTGTTTTGGCGCCTTCGCCAATGTAACCGCCCCAGATGCCATTTACATCTAAAGTTGGTCTGATAGAATTGCGTTCATTGGTGGTGTATCCCTTCTCTCCATAAACGGTCTCGATTTCCAAGGCATCTTGATAGTCCTTTAAAGAAAAAGGAGCTTTTGCCATTTCGGCCCTTTCTTCGTTTGAAAGTTCTTCAACCTTAGCATAAAAACCGGGAATGGTAATGTGGTTATTATCATCATGCAAACTTGAAATCATTTTCGTAAGAATATTTATCGGGTTTGCAACCGCTCCACCATATAATCCCGAATGTAAATCTCTATTTGGCCCAGTTACTTCGACTTCTACGTAGCTTAAACCTCGTAATCCGGTAGTAATGGATGGCACGTCATTGGCAATCATTCCCGTATCGGAAATTAAAATAATATCATTAGCTAATTTTTCTTTGTTGTTGGCTACATAAACAGCCAAGTTATTACTGCCCACTTCTTCTTCACCTTCAATCATAAATTTCACGTTACAGGGCAGCTGGTCATTCTTCACCATATACTCCAATGCTTTGACATGCATGTACATCTGTCCCTTATCGTCACAAGATCCACGGGCGAAAATCGCACCTTCGGGATGAATTTCTGTTTTCTTAATCACGGGTTCATACGGTGGGGAATCCCATAATTCTAGTGGATCGGCAGGTTGTACATCATAATGTCCGTAAACCAGCACCGAAGGCAATTTTACATCGATAATTTTTTCACCATAAACGATTGGGTAACCTTCAGTTTCATGAATTTCCGATACATCACAACCCGCTTCAAGCAATGCTTTTTGAACCGCTTCGGCGGTATTGAGAACATCTTGCGAAAAAGCAGGGTCCGCACTTACTGAAGGTATCTTTAAAAGCTCACAAAGCTCATTTATAAAACGTTCTTTGTTTTGTGTGATATATTCCTTTGGGTCTTGCATTCCGATTTTTGTTTATCAGTTATTAAAATTACAAAAAGAACTTTTGGGCATCTATTATTTAAAGAATTGATTTTTTAATTTATATTTGCAGCCCGAATTATTGGGATATGCAGGCGTGGTGGAATTGGTAGACACGCTAGACTTAGGATCTAGTGCCGCAAGGTGTGAGAGTTCGAGTCTCTCCGCCTGTACAAAGGGAAAAGCCGACTTTTTAAAAGTCGGCTTTTTTGATTTGGTACAACATAGGTACAACAATTGTTAAATTTTCTTCTCTTCTTAAAAATAGGATTAATTGATATCATTTGAATTCAAAATAGAACTCCCAAATCTTACCCAAAACTTTGCGCATGGTTCCTGTCCTGTTTTTGTAGTGTTCCGGCAGATAAGCGTTTAGCAAAAACAGGAGAGGGCGCATACCTACTTTTGATTTGGAACACTGTCTTTCTTCTTAGTCCATTTTATATAATCTTCATAGATAATGGGATGGTCTTCAAAATATCCTCTCATGCTCTCATAATCTTCTTTTTTACCTTCTATGAGAGCAGCTTTGTTTCTATCTTTAAAGTGGATGAAGTGATAGCCGAAATAACTCAGTGAAAGAACTTGAGTTGATACTACAATACAAAACAAGGTCGCCAGCCAATTTGGGGTTATTCTTGCCAATTTTACTTCTTGCCTTACTTCTGTTATTTTCTCGTTGTACATCATCACGGCTTTCTTCTGTTCCTTTGTAAAGCCTTTTATGTAGTTTTCGATACTTGAAGTGTCCATATTTATTTTCAAGTCCTTGAAATTCTTTGACAAGGCTTCCAACTTGCTTATCGATTTATGGAACCCTTCAATTTCCTCGGTCAAAAGTCCCATCATCTCCTCCATCTTTTTCATAATTCTATTCTTTACGTTTATATTCCTATGCCCCGGTCCAGCGTTCTCTTAATAACTCTTTTCAAGACCCTCTTTGCAATACTGGTCGCTATATTCGTGCTTAGCTCCGTTGTCTTTCCCGCTAGCTTGATCGTGTTCCCTTTTTTAAGTCGAATCCCCATTATGGAATTATTGGCTATTTGAACAGCCAATTTGCCTCCCGACATCGAACGGTGTACTTCGCTTCCTTTTAGGTTTCGTCCTTTAAATTCAAAGCGAAACCCCTGTAACTGGTTTTGCCTATTGATACTTGGTAAGACCTTTATCCCGTTTTGTTTCATGTATTTGATATACTGATCAAAGTCTTTTGGTCTCTTCTCCGTCATTACTTTTTCGTGGGTCTGTTTGATTTCTTTGCGTATTCTTTTTAGTTCGCTGAGTTTTTCCGCTTGTATTTCCCTTGCAGTGGTAAGTCCCATTTCCTTGGCAACCTTCTCGGCCGCATATTGACTTCTCTTTCCGATGAAGTTGTCCTTATAGGCCGTGCCATCGAAATTGATCCTATTGACATAAACATGTACGTGGGTATGCTGTTTGTCCCGATGCACGAAACCTATTCCCTGGTGCTCTTCAAGTTTCATTTCGGCAATGAATCTTTGGGTTAGCTCTTGGAGCCGTTCACTGGATAAATCCTTCCCATCTTCAATAGTCGGGCTTAGTACAAAACTCAGGCTGTTGTTCTTTGTTCTTATGTTCTGCTCTTGGATGATCTTGAATTCCTCTGTGATCTCCCTTGGGTTATCCCCTGCCAGATGTTGCTTATATACAACCTCTGCATTCTTCTCCTGATTCCATCCATAACCCATGGATGCTCCTGTATGCGATATCGATTTTCCCTTTCCTATCATTTTTTGAAATTGTACAGATGCATTCGTATTTCATTGGCGAGCTGTTCTACTTCTTTTGCCAATTTGGGATTCCGCTTTTTGAACATATTGCCTATCCTTGTAAAGTTGTTCTTGTATTTCACGAGCATCGCATATTGTTCCAATTGCTGCGAAGTAAGCCCTTCTACGATGTCGTTTTCAAAAGCCGCACTCCTGCAATATTCGGATAGGGAAAGCCCTGCCTTTTTGGCCTTTAACTTGAGCATTTTTTTTTCATAAATGCTGCAACGAAACTGAATGAACTCTCGCTTCACCTTTTTCCTTTTTTCTTTTGCGACCTACGGGAGCAAAAGCAAGATTGTCATGACAATGACACATCTTGAATTGCCAACCGACTTCAAATTAACCGTTAGGCAGAGTAAGAGAAGAAAGTGCTTTGATTTTTAACTATAGTAGAATGAGTATTTTAAGGAATATTCAAGGAAAACCAGTAATCAGTGGAAATACAAAATCCAATAAGAGGACAAGTTCTAACCGGGACTAAAAAGAAAATAGCAAGTGCGCCCTATTTCGATTTTAATTTACGCTTACCTATCTGGACACTATAAAATCGAAACAGGATCCGGCGCGGTCAAGTTATGGTAAGATTTGGGTTATAAATATTATTGAATAAAGTAAATGCCTTTATATTTCTGTCCTAACGTATATCATGGTTTATGTAAACATTGCGTATCCAATAAAAGGTAACTTAAAGAAACTACTAAAGGAGACCACGATTGTGATACTTCCGGTATTGATAAAAGATGCTTTCGTAATAGTCCATTTACAGAACGACTTTGGACGGAATTAGAACACTGCCATTAAAAATTTAGGGTTTAGTAATTTGGCTCTAGGCAATTGATTCAAGTACAAATCTTAAGGTATTACCTCTTTAAATAATTAAAACTGCCCCAAGTTAGCTTGGGGCAGTTCATAAAACCTTCCTTTTTCATACGGAGAAACTTTTATCAAGGAATCGGGAAGATTCTCAACACTAACACCAAAATGTGGGGAATGCTAGTGCGTTATTGCCGATAAGTGGGTCTAATTCTTTTCAAAAGTCAATAGATCGGTGCCACCGTTTCCTCCGCTCACATGTTTAAGTTCTATTTTAGTGGCAGAATGTGAGATAATATCCCAGTCTTCTGAAAGTTCTGCGAAATCCGCGGGAGAAGCGAAGAAAATATTAAAATCAATATCGCCAGAAGTGTTTCCCGACGAGTCGCCTCCGGAAAAATTGCCGATGGTGCAATCGTTCTTAAATCGCAGTCGGTCATCGCCACCGATGCGCAGGTCCACTTTCGATTCCCCATTTTCCAATTCGATTTCATGAAGTGTCCATGTAGCCTCCAAATCACTAATGTCGGTGATCGTTATCACTACTTGAATATTATTCCCGCTCCCGGATGCTTCCCAAGTGCCCGAATATTCATCATTGTTCCAGGATACGTTCATGGTGCCATCTGCAGAGAAGTCAAAAGTGTACCCGTTCAGATTATCTTCCAGGTCATTGTCATTCAACTCAAGCTTATCCACATACCATCCAGAACAGGCAGTCAGCACATCGGTCAATTGGGACACACTGCAATTGTTACAGTCGTCGTCTGAGTTGTCATCGCTCAAACTACTGCTGGAGCTATCATCGTCTGAATCGTCATTGGAGTCATCATCAATTGTAATCGACCATGTCCCAGTTGCATTATTAGTTGCATTATCGGCCACCAAGCTTCCGTCCGTATTGAAGGAGAAACCATAGCCTGTGAAATCACCAGTTTCATTTTTTTCCGAATCGATGAAATTGGTAATGACCCAAGATCCTGTAGAAACATTGTTGGTAATCGTCTCGATATCCGCTTGTAGGTTTGCAAAATTGTTGCCGTCATCGGCATCTTTGGTACATGCGGTTAAGAATAACGTCACCACACCTAAACCATAAATCAAAATGTTCTTTTTCATAGCAATTGTTTTAAAGGTTATTGTATTATTGTTTATTAAGAATCAATGTATCCGTTCCCCCGTTACCACCACTGACATCTCGTAATTCTACTCGGGTATCCGTAGCGGAAATAACGTCCCAGGTATCGTCGAACTCATCCAAAGGTGCCGTGCTTCCAAAATTCAAGTTGAGTTCACTATCCGAATTTTGTGGTGCCCATGTTCCATTGGCAACAGTACCATTATCAGCAACCGCAGTACCATCACTGTTAAAGTTGAAGGTGTAACCGCTGTAATTACTTGTTTGGTCATTTGCGTCCTCTGTGTAAGAACCGACAACCCAAAGACCATCAGTCAAAATAGTTGCAAGTGTTCCGTTATTTCCATTTCCATTATCTCCATCATCAGTACAATTACTCTCGAATCGTAAACGGTCGTCCCCGATTCGAAGGTCTACTTTGTTCTCCCCCCCATTTTGCTCTATCTCATGTAGGTTCCAAATGGCATTGAAGTCGCTTAGATTTGGAATATTGATTGTAAAGCCAATATTATTGGCGGTTCCGGCACTTTCCCAAGTACCTGAAAAGGAATTGTTGTTCCCTACAACGGTCAATGTGCCATCGGCAAGAAAATTAAATTGATAGGCCGAGTAAGCATCTTCAAGGTCTTGGTCGTTGCGTTCCAGTTTATCGACCATCCAATCAGAGCATCCCGTCAATAGATCCGCAAGCTGGTTCGTGGTGCAGTTATCGCAGTCGTCATCGTTAAAGTCGTAATCATCGTCTTCGTCGCAACTATCTTTAGCATCATCAATTACCTGTTCCAAGGAAATAAGATTTCCGATACTGGTCTCCGTACCATCAGCTAGGACAACATTTATCGGAAAGGCAATGTTCACCACATCATCACTCTCTAAGTCATCAATAAAATTATAGAGTTGAGCATCGCTGGTAATGGATAGATTATCAAATGCCTCTGTGGTCTGATTGAAAATAGATGCCGTAATCGGATATTGAACATCCAAGCACTCAATATCGTCATCTGGCACATTCTCTCCGTTACAGCTGGATGAAAAAGAGTCGAATTCCGTTTGATCAGCAATCCCGACTTCGGTAAAATCACTCAAGATAATCGTAATGGGAAATTGAATCTCGAGTACATCCGTATCATCGTCAGAGGCATCAAAAATTGCTTCAATGTTGGCATAGTCATCTTCGGTATCCACTAAAAGATCCGTTCCGTTTGCCGTGACGACAACTGGTAATTTTACCGTAAAACAATTTGATCTATCAATTATGTTATCAATGGAGCCGTCGTTCAAAGCTGTTCTTTCCAGTAGATCGGCGACCATTGAATTGGCGAGGTTCGGCTCATCAATTGGAGGAAAATATTCGAATTCCTCTTGTCTACAGCTTAGGTTTAGCAAGACAATCAATAATAAGAAAGCTAATATTACAAAGGACTTTTGCATGATAGAAAACTATTTCGGTTAACGGGTTCTGCTACTAAAACAACCTACTCCTGAAAACTCCTGAAAAATTTTAAAATATTTTATTTCTACATTTAGCCACACAAAATTCAAAGGCTTGTCAAAGGAACTACATGAAGATATTTGTCAAAAACACGTCTTTTCAGGCGTTTATAACAAATACGCCAAAAGTCTACATGACTATCTCTATTATAAATATGGGGAACGATTGAACCCGAACGATAAGGCACAGGAAGCATTTATCAAACTTTGGGAAAATTGCAGAAAGGTCACTTTGGGTAAAGCCAAATCTTATCTATATACTGTAGCCAACAATATGATGCTGAACGAGGTCAAGCACCAAAAAGTGGTCTTACGGTATCAAAAATTACAACCAGCTGAGCATACCAACGAAACTCCCGAATTCCTTATGGAAAAGGAGGAGTATTTTCAGAAATATCAAAAAGCCTTGGAAAAACTTTCCGAGGAGCAGCGGGTGGCTTTCATGCTGAATAAAGCAGAAGGCAAAAAACATGAGGAAATTGCGGAAATGTTGGGAGTCACCCGTAAGGTGATTGAGTACCGTATTTATACTGCTTTTGGCATCCTAAAAAAAGAATTAGACAATTTTAAATTAAAATAATCAGGAAAAAACAGACCTTGGTTGTTATATAATCAGAAGCCGAATCGATGGATAAGGAATATTTGATACAAAAATGGTTGACAGATGAGCTTTCAGAGCAAGAAATGAAGGCTTTCAAAGAACTTGACGATTACCCTGAACTTACGGGTATCATTGAGAATGCCAAGTATTTCAAAGCCTCCGGATTTTCGACTGTGGACGATTTGGAGACCTTTAGTTCGCGACTTGAAAAAGATACCGTGCCCGTTAGAAAACTAACTTGGCTTAAGCCCTTTTTACGAATAGCAAGTGTCTTTGTCGTCGGTCTGGCACTTTCCTATTTCTTTCTTTTTAATGGGGATGTAGAGATTAATACCCTTGCAGGCGAAAAGACTACCATAGAACTTCCGGATGCCTCTACTGTTGTAGTAAATGCCCTATCCGAACTAAGTTATTCCAAAAGTAAGTGGAGCGATAAACGTGAAGTTGAGCTACAGGGAGAGGCCTATTTTAAGGTTGCCAAAGGTGCAAAATTCGATGTAGTTACTTCCGAAGGAACGGTCAGTGTAGTGGGAACCCAATTCAATGTCAAGCAGCGGGGGAGCTATTTTGAGGTTGAATGTTTTGAGGGTATTGTGAAGGTTACCTCACCGAACGCCACGGAACAACTTACCGCAGGAAATCGCTTTCGTTTTTCAAACGGTACCGCTTCCCTTGGAAAAACCACCTATCAAAATCCCCAATGGACCAAGAACGTCAGTAGCTTTGAACGCGTGCCTTTTTCGGAGGTCGTTGCCGAATTGGAGCGCCAATACGATATAACGGTCCAAATGGAAAGCATAAGTGACGAGCTGCTTTTCACGGGAGGTTTTGTACACGATAACTTGGATAATGCGTTGAAATCGGTCAGTGAACCTTTGAATTTGGGGTATCAAATAGCGTCTGAAAAACGGGTCAGTATTTATTCCATCAAAAAATGAGGAAGCTTGATTTAGTCTTTTCCAAAGTTGAAATTTCCTTCTGGAACTTCTTATTACGTTATTCGCCATGATTTTTTGCCCTAAAAAAAATACACTTAATTTGACCTAGAAAGAGCAAAAACACGTTTAAACCATTAAAGTACTAGGCCTAATCGGGCGTTCTGTAAGTGAACCGTATTCTATCATATATAGTCCTTCTTTTACTACTCTTTAATTCTACCAAAGTTTTAGGGCAGGATACTCCTGCCAAGCCCCTAATCGAAGTTTTGAAGGAACTGCAAACACGTTTCGGCTATCAATTCAATTATGCCTCTGAAACCTTGGATGGCGTGCAAGTCATACCACCTTCCAAAGAGCTATCCTTTTACGAGTCACTTCGCAGTCTACGGGAAAGTACTAAACTGGTTTTTTCTGTTCTTGACGATAAATTCGTTTCCATTAAAAAACCAGAATTACAACTCTGCGGATACTTAAAGGACAAGGATACACAAGAACCCATTGTGAATGCCACGGTTCAAGGAACTAAAAGTTCTACGATTACCGATGAGAACGGATATTTCGAGTTGAGACCGGGTACCAAAAACGACCTCATAAGCATTCGTCATATAGGCTATAAAACCTTGGACAGGAGCTATCAATTTTTCAAGGAAACTGCTTGTGGAACTATCTATTTAGTGCCTGATGATTTGCAATTGGCCGAGGTTGTCCTATCGGATTTTTTGATTCGGGGAATCGATAAGTTGAATGACGGTTCGTTCAAGATAGATTTTGATAGGTTCAGTATATTACCCGGGCTGATAGAGACCGATGTATTACAATCCATTCAGGCCTTTCCAGGCATTCAAAGCATTAACGAAACGGTATCCGATATCAATATCAGGGGCGGTACCAACGACCAGAACCTGATTCTTTGGGATGGGATAAAAATGTATCAATCGGGACATTTTTTTGGCCTTATCTCCATGTACAATCCTCAGATAACGCAAAAAGTAGGCATACGTAAAAATGGGACACCGGTTAGCTACACCGATGGGGTTTCTGGTACAATATCCATGGAAACCGATAAGGAGGTCACGTCTAAGTTTCAAGGGAACGTCGCCCTTAATTTTTTGGATGCCAATGCCTTTGTTGATGTTCCGTTAGGTAGAAAATCCTCTGTACAGATTGCCGCTAGAAAGGGCATCAGCAATTTTGTGGAATCGCCAACCTATACGGCCTATTTTGAGCGAATTTCGCAGGACACAGAGGTGGAATCAAATACGGCAGACGTAATCAATTCCGATTTTGAATCCGATTTTTACGACCATTCGCTAAGGTGGTTGTACAAGCTTTCCGAGAAGGACGATATTCAACTGAACTTCATCAATGCCGATAATGAATTGGTCTTCAACGAAAATGCGACCTTAAACGGGACGGAGGAATCTCGAAGGAGCAGCGTCGCCCAAAACAGTATCGCAGGAGGATTGCAATACCATCGCTCATGGAATGACCGTTTGAGCACCAGTTTACATATTTATGAAACTGATTATACCTTAAAGGCCATCAACGCCAATATTTTGGATAATCAACGATTTTTACAAAAAAATTCGGTTTCGGAAACAGGTGCCAAATTAGAAGGGTTGTACCAACTTTCTGAACAATGGCGAATAAAGGGAGGCTACCAATATGTGGAAACAAAAGTGACCAACTTGGATGATATCGATGATCCTCGATTCATAAGGTTAGAGGGCGAAGTACTGCGAACACATGCCGGATTTTCGCAACTGGGTTATATTTCGAATGACAGGATGACCACCTTCAATGTCGGAGTACGGTATAATTATCTGGACAAGTTCAAAAAACAACTATTTGAGCCGCGTTTTAGCTTTAACCAACAGTTCTTAAATTCGTTCAATCTTGAAATACTAGGGGAGTACAAACATCAGAATACCTCACAAATCATCAATTTTCAAAACGATTTTTTGGGAATAGAAAAGCGAAGATGGCGCTTGTCGAACGATGCCGATATTCCGGTGATAATGAGCAGGCAACTATCCACAGGACTGAGTTACAGCGACAAAGGTTGGCTCGTAAATCTGGTCGGGTATTATAAAAACGTGAATGGAATAACTACTTCAAGCCAAGGTTTTCAGAACCAATACCAATTTGTTGCGGCCAGTGGTAGTTATGATGCAAAGGGCGTGGATCTATTGATCAGAAAACAATTCAAAAACGTTAACACCTGGTTGAGCTATTCATATCTATCAAGTGATTATACGTTCGAGACCTTAACTGACACCAACTTTTCGAATAATCTGGAAGTGGTACAAAGTGCCTCCTTTGGAGCAACCTATACAACACCGCATTTTTTGTTTTCCTCTGGTTTGAACTGGCGTTCCGGTAAACCCATGACAAGACCTGTCGCAGGCAATGAAGTATTAGAAGATGGTACTATCAACTATGGACCCGTAAATGAAGAAAGGCTTGATGATTACATGCGTGTTGATGTATCTGCCATTTATCAGTTTAAATTGAAAGGAACCAGAAAGGTAAACCTTGGTGTATCGGTTTGGAATCTTTTGGACAAGGAAAACAACATTAATACTTTTTATAGGGTAAATACTCTTGGGGCGGCCGAGCAAGTTGAACAAAATTCGTTGGGGATAACTCCAAATGCAGTACTTCGGGTTTATTTTTAAATATCTATGGTGAGATGCAAGGGATATGAAATTTAATTATAAATGACGATTTCTACCTTTCCATAAACAAGTTTTTTTTAAGACTATTACCAATTTCCAAATCAATTCTATCAACCGTCGGTTTATGGGACCTTTAATTTAATGTATTCCTGTATTTAAGCAAATGCTAAAATACCTATCTTTGATTCATGGGAAAACAAATATGCATCCGGTTAGAGGCAGACGCAAGACAGATTATGGATTGTAGAGCTTCCATCGCGGAATTGGGTAGCTCATTAAGCTTAGTTTCTGAGGTTTTGAACTTGGCAGGAAACAAGGTTCGGCTTCAGATTCTCTTTTTGTTGCAAAGAGAGGGAAGGCTTTGCGTTTGTGACCTTAGTGACATTTTGCAAATGAACGTTTCGGCAATCTCCCAACATTTGAGGAAATTAAAGGATAGAGACCTTATATATGCCACGAAAGAAGCCCAAACCATTTTTTATGCACTGAATAAAGGCAAATCGTTCATATTGAATCCTCTTTTTGAATTGGTAAAGGGTAAAAACGTATTGGTATAGGATTATGAACAACAATAAAAAATTAATCGGGACTTCCGTTCTTGCGGCGATTACCGCTTCACTTTGTTGTATAACCCCGGTATTGGCACTGCTAGCAGGAACAAGCGGAATTGCATCTACTTTTTCGTGGATAGAACCTTTCAGACCTTATTTAATCGGTATTACTATTTTGGTATTAGCTTTTGCCTGGTACTTAAAATTAAAGCCTAATACAAAAGCCGAGATTGATTGTGAATGTGAAGATGAAAAACCGAAGTTTATCAACTCCAAAGGATTTTTGTTCTTGGTAACGATATTTGCCGGAGCCATGTTGGCCTTTCCCCGCTACTCCCATGTCTTCTATCCCACTCCTGACACAAGTAAGGAAATCGTATACGTGGAGCAATCGAACGTTAAAGAAATCAGAGTAACCATTGAAGGAATGACCTGCTCGGGTTGCGAAGCACATATCGAAAGCAAAGTAAACAAACTTGATGGTATATTAAAAGTCGATGCGGATTACGAAGCGGCGAATACAACAGTTAAATATGATGAAACCAAGGTCGACCTTCAAAAGATAGAAACTGCCATATTAAGTACGGGATACAAAATAATCGAATAATGGAAGTACTGTTAGAATCTATAATTACCTGCCCTAAATGTGGTCATAAATCTAAGGAGGAGATGCCCACAACGGCCTGCCAATTCTTTTATGAATGCGAAAATTGTAAGACCCTGTTGAAGCCAAAAGAAGGCGATTGTTGTGTATATTGCTCCTATGGGACTGTAGCTTGCCCGCCGATACAAGAAGGTTTAAATTGTTGCTCTTAGTGTTGAGTTTCGAAAAATGAACCTTTTTTGCAACTTTCCTTTTGTCTTCACTCAGTTCTATTAACTGGCTGCTTAAAAAAACTTGTAGCGCACATTAACTTTACCTAAAATAAGTTCGGGTTATAGGCGACGTTAATTCGAATCTAGTTTATAATTTCAGCAACACTTCCACAAGTAAGCATCTGCTCACCGTAATAAGGGTTGCTGATTGCTTTATCCTTGCTTATCCAAAATGCCCCTCTATAATTATTTGCCATTGGACATTTTTGAATATATACCTTTGAGTTTAGCCCTTTAATAGCCTTAACAATCGGTACAAAATTCTGGTTCAATACCACAAAAAGGTCACGCTGATTTTCAATGTCATCACTTTCAGAAATAGACATCAACATTTTTTTGATTTTGGAAATGTGGGCTTGTTCCATTTTACCTAAACCCGAATCAGAAACTGGCTCTAGTATTCCAAAGGTTTCCTGTGAGAAAGACAACACTTTGTGAGCATCACTAGCTACAAAGGCATCTTTCATTTTAAGATAAGGCGTTAAAGCAGACCGAAATGCAACCTGAACTGTTTCTGGTAGTTCCATTTTCATTGCCGAACTATCATCGGTTTCACTACCTGTATTCTGCATACCTAAATGTCCTTCGTGTCCTTTCATTGTTTTTCCACCTGATTTATTCATCATTGAATTCTTACCCTGTAATTGTGCAGCTGCATCAACCGTGAAAGTCCCATTAGTTACTATTTCATCGCCTTCTTGTAATCCGGAAGCGACCATAAAAATATCACCAACTCGATTGCCAAGAGTTACTTCCTGCATTTCAAAAATGGGTTCATTTGGATTTGTCTTAAGGTAAACTAATGAGCGTTCGCCCGTCCACAATACCGAACTCGCTGGAATACTAAGTTGTGCTTCTGAGCTATTCGATTTACTTTTGATTCTGCCTGTGACAAACATTCCCGGCTTAAAAAGGCCTTTATTGTTTTTCAAATTGGCCCGAACTACGACAGTTCTCGTTTTAGTATTCAGAACAGGGTCTATAAATGAAACCGTGGCATCAAATACCTCGTTGGGATAAGCATTGGTTGTAACCTTGATTTTTTGGCCTTTCTTAAATTCCGAAATCTGGCTTTCATAAGCATCAAATTCTGCCCATACCGAATTTAGATTGCTCACCTTTACGATGGGTTGCCCTTGCTTTACGTAATCGCCTTCAGAAGCCATCTTTTCAGATACCGTACCGCTAACCGTTGCGTATATGGGAAAGTTTTCTCTAACCTTCCTTGATTCTTCGATACTATTAATTTGGCTTTCCGTTAGCTTCCAAAGTTTAAGTTTATTGCGTACCGCTTTATATAATTCTGGTTGCGATGCTTTAAGCGAAGCTGCGGTTATCAATTCTTGCTGAGCCGCTACTAAATTTGGCGCATAAATGGTTGCCAAAAGTTGCCCTTTCCTTACTTCCTGACCCTCAAAGTTGACATTGAGCCGTTCAATCCTACCATCAAAATAACTGGCTTGAATGGCGTTTTCCTCTTCATTCATTTTGATTTTTCCTGAAAGCGAAATCATATTTTCGCTGTCTGCCGATGCATTTCCTACAGTAGTGGTTTGGATGTTTGCCAATGCCATTGCATTTTTAGTCATCTTTATTTCATTCAGTGCAAGGCCATCAGCACTAGATTCTGCCGGAATTAAATCCATACCGCATATAGGACAGTCGCCTGGTTCTGGTTGCATAATTTGTGGATGCATAGAGCACGTCCACATTTGTTCAGCACTTTCGGCAGAATGGTCGTGCGTTTCGGTCATTGCCGCCTCGTCTTTTTCGATAGAATTGCCACCAAAAATGAGCCACCCACCAAACAGTCCTATGACAGCTGCGATACCGATGTATAAAATGTTTTTATTCATATCAAATTATTTATTTTCCAATCGTTTAATCATTTGCTTCATTTCCTCAATTTCCTTTTTCTGTGCCTTAATGATATCCTCTGCCAGTTTCTTCACTTCAGGGTCTTTAATATCAGCACGTTCACTCGTTAAAATCGCAATAGAGTGATGGGGAATCATAGCTTTCATCCAGAGAACGTCCCCAACTGTTGTCTTTTGTTCTCTTACTAAAGTCAAAGCCCCAACAAATAGGACTAGGCTGCCTACCAAAATGGCAATATTCTTCTTTTTATCGGTATACATATTCCGCATAAAAAACCACATTATTACGGCCATAGTCGCTATGCCAAGGCATACCATATAAAAGCGGGTCAAGCTAAAAAATACGTGGTCTAAAGAATATGTGTTTAAGTACATTGTGATGTACATAGCAATGAATGAGCAACCGAGCATCAAGTAAAATTTAGTGTACTTACTTAATCCATTGTTCTCGTTTTTGTGTTCTTGTGAATTCATAAATTTTGGTTTTTATAGTTAAAGAATTATTTAATTGATTTCGTTTTAAGTCTAAGTGCATTGGCAATTACGGATACGGAACTGAAACTCATTGCTAAAGCGGCAATCATAGGGGATAATAAGATTCCGAAAAACGGGTAAAGTAAGCCCGCGGCTATTGGAATGCCCAACGTATTATAAATGAGTGCAAAAAACAGATTCTGCTTTATATTTCTCATAACAACATCGCTTAGATTTCGTGCTTTAACAATACCTTGTAAGTCGCCCTTGACCAATGTTAGTGCTGCACTTTCAATCGCTACATCTGTTCCCGTTCCCATTGCTATACCAACATCACTTTTTGCCAATGCAGGGGCATCATTGATACCATCACCCGCCATTGCGACTACGTGACCATCATTCTGCAATTTTTCAACTTCCTGTAATTTATTTTCAGGTAACATTCCAGCCTTGAAATCAGCCAGGTTGAGCTCTTTTGCCACGGCTTGGGCTGTATCGTGATTATCGCCTGTAAGCATTATGACATCAATATTTTTGTCCTGCAATGCTTTGATAGCTTTGGCACTTGTTTTCTTGATTTTATCACCTATAACAACATATCCAACAGTCTTGCCATCAATAGCCAGATAAGAAACCGTCTTGCATTGCTTTTGATAGGTTTGTGCCTCATTTTCCATAGCCTCTGAAAGTTTCGCATTTGCTACTTCCATCATTTTAGTATTACCCAAAGACAGTTCTTTTCCATTGACCTTTCCTTCAACACCCTTACCAGTTACAGCATTAAAACCAGTTGCCTTTAGAAATTCAGTTTGTTGTTCCCTTCCGTATTTAACTGTTGCTTCAGCGAGTGGATGCTCACTTTGGCTGTTCAGGGAAACGATATATTGTAGTACTTCATTTTCAGTAAAGCCATTATCAAAAGCCCTAACTTTTTCAACTGTCGGTTTACCTTCCGTAATTGTTCCCGTTTTGTCAACTATGAGTGTATCTACCTTGTCCATCTTTTCGAGGGCTTCGGCATTTTTGATAAGCACGCCATTCTGTGCGCCTTTACCAACACCTACCATTACGGACATTGGTGTGGCAAGACCCAAAGCACAAGGACAAGCGATTATTAATACAGCGATGGCATTGACCAAGGCATAAACATAGGCTGGCTCTGGCCCCCAAATTGCCCAGACCGCAAAGGTTATCAAGGCAATTATGACCACAACTGGTACAAAATATCCCGAAACCTTATCAGCTAAATTCTGGATGGGCGCACGGCTACGACTGGCATCATTCACCATATGAATAATTTGGGATAATAATGTGTCCGAGCCTACTTTTTCAGCTTTCATTAAAAAAGACTGGTTACCGTTTATAGTACCGCTACTCACTTTATCATCCACCGTTTTGTTTACTGGAATGGGTTCGCCTGTTATCATTGATTCATCGACCGAAGTTTCCCCTTCAGTCACAACACCGTCAACAGGAATCTTATCACCTGGTTTAACTCTTAGAATGTCGCCTAATTCAATGTCGTCAATACTCACTTCTTTTTCTTCGCCATCGACTACTTTAATGGCTTTATTAGGTGCTAACTTCAATAGCTCTTTTACTGCGGAATTGGTCTTGCTATGAGCACGAGCTTCAAGTAACTGCCCCAAAAGGACTAAAGTGAGGATTACAGTTGCAGCTTCAAAATAGACGTGAACCGTACCTGCTTCGGTCTTAAATTGGTCTGGGAAAAAGTCAGGTGTAAGCATACCTATTACACTAAATAACCAAGCTACACCAGCACCGATTCCAATGAGCGTAAACATATTGAGATTCCAAGTTTTAATACTGCGGTAGGCACGTTCAAAGAACATCCAAGTAGCATAAAACACGACCGGAATGGAAAGCACAAACTGAATCCAATTCCAATACTTCAATTCCAGAATATCATATAATGGATTATTGGTCAGCATTTCCGACATTGCTATTAAAAAGATGGGCAATGTAAATGCGACAGCTGCCCAAAACTTTTTAAGCAGTTTTCGATACGTATTTTCCTCTGCGGACATATCGGGTTCCATCGGCACTAAATCCATCCCACAAATGGGACAGCTTCCAGCTTCTTCCTTTACAATTTCGGGATGCATAGGACACGTATATTGCGTAGCTGAAGAATTGGATAGATTTTGTTCTTCGACCAAATCCATTCCACAAACTGGGCAATCACCTGGCTTATCATAGGTTTTGTTACCCTCACAATGCATCGGGCAATAGAACGTTCCCGTTCCTTTGCCTTTGGATTTTTCCTTCTTTTTATCCGGATTGGGATGATACTCACCTACGTTATGAATACTGTATGTGCCGCCATCTTGCATTAGAGCTTCTTGAAATTTTTCGATTGGAATATGGGATTCCATTTCAATGTTCGCCTCTCCGTTCTCTAAGTTGACGGATGTATTTGATACACCATTAACATTTTTCAATGTATTCTCAACTTTAGTTTCACAAGCCTTGCAGGTCATTCCGTTTATGTGATATGTATGTTTCATTTTTTTAGCCTTTTGGTAATATTAAAATCATATTACTACCTAATTTTAAGTCATCAACGTGTCCGGCTAATTCTTCATTTTGATTTTTAAAATGCATATGCAAAAAGGTAGTATGATGAGTAAATACCGCTTGATGCGATTTGGAAAAGAAACCTATAATTTCAACTTTCTTATTTTCCTCAACACCATTTAAACCAGATTCCTTATGCTTTTGATGGGTGTGTTCAGTATCGCCATCCTTCCAATTGATGACGTGCCAACTTAATGATTTCGCCATTCCTTCAATTAAAAACGGAATAGGCTTTTCAGCATTGATACCTAACTGATTTGCCTGTTTTTCAATAAATGTTTCTAATTTCTTCGAAGAATCAATTGCACTTGGAATTTCAATATTCTGCCAACTGGATATTTCAGCATATACAATGAGCGATGCCTTTTTATCGAAGGTTTTATCAAAGACAAGCTTTCCAGATTGCACAGTTGAGTTAAATGCCTTACCGTCAAAAATTTGAATCTCACCTTTCAAATTTTCAAAAGCACCCAATGCGTATAAATGAGGCTTTTTTGAAAGCGAGTCCAAAGAAGCAGTCGCTTGTAAATCACCCGACATCATTGAGCGCAATGCACCTGAGTATTTTACTTCCGTATTCTGATTGCCTGAATTACAACCAACCACTAATAAGGCAAATGAAGCTACGATAAGAATTTGTTTTGATAAACGACCCATAGTTGATTACTTCAAAGTTTCTGTGACTTTACCACATTTCAACATCTTATTCCCGAAGTATGGATTGCGGATTTCCTCTTCTTTAGACAGCCAGTAACCGCCTTTATTGTTAAAGGCCATTGGGCAAAATTGTTTATAGACCTCACCACGAGAAAGTGATGCAGCTACCACATCAGTCATCTTTTCCGTAACATCGGAAAATATAGTACGTTGTACTTCGATATCAGTTGTTTCTGAAATTTTAGAGAGCATACCTTTTAAATCTGCATCACCCGTGTTTTCCATTAACATTTTTGCCCCGGATTGAGCCTCATTGAAATCTGAGTTTACCAATGCGGTCTTTAAATGAATGTAGTGCTGAAATTGTTTTCCAACCTTATCATCATTAAAAGTTAATCCAGCTGTCTTGGCATTCTCAGTAACGGAATCTGAATTTTTGTTGTCATTTTTTGTTTCATTTTTACACGAAACCAAACTTGCGATAGCAAGCATTAATACTGTTGTCTTAAATAGTGTTTTCATTGCTATAATTTTAGATTATTGATTTATTAAATAATTGATGACGGCAGATTGCACATAGTACATTTGCACCGACACGATTTGATTAATTTGAAATTTTAATTGTAATTCTTGAATGTCCAGCACATCGTTAAAATCTATTGTCCCTGTTTCATAATTCTTTATCAGAATTTCTTCAGCATCCTTTGCTTGTTTTAGATTTTTTTCCTGAGTATTGAATTTTATCCGTGCTTGATTACGTTGCGATTTTGCTTTTGCGAAAGCAGTTTCCAACGTATTTAATCGCTCATTTTTTTGAGATTCTATTTCCTGTTGTCGCAACTTGTTTTGCTTGGAAACAGAGCTATACTTATTATTGAAAATGGGTATGGAAAGTGTAACCATTGGCATCACTATATCCTTTCCGTTATCGTTAAAGTTCATCGCTGGTCGCTCTGCCACGGGAACATAGTCTAGCCCAAATCCTAGATTTGGCGCACTTTCTTTTTGATTTAAAAGTTCTGATTGTTCTACGGATTTGTAGAGCTTGTCGTATTTAAGCAGTTCAGGATTGAGGGACAATCCTTCATCGCTAAAAACAGGGTCTTCCGATGGAATCATCATTTCCGAAACAACATCAACGACTATATCTTCTTTACGATTCAACAGATTATTGAACACAGAATGTTCTGCGAGATATTCTTCCTGCAAAACTTCCTTTTGTTGTTGCAGTTCATTTTGTCGAATTTGCAAACGTAGCACATCAACAGCTGAAGCTTTTCCAACTTCAACTGATGTCAATGCCAACCGCTCATAGGTTTGCAATAACTGGATATTATTGTCCAATACATTTTGCTTCGCTTTATTAGCATATAAACGGTAATACGATTGTGCAACCGAAAGTGCCAATTTGCGTTTCGCAATGGCAATTTCCACAAATTCCGTTTCTGCCATTGAACTAGCATAATTTTCCCTAGCGGTAATTGTACCGAACCAAGGCAACATTTGGGATATTGAAAAACGCGCACGTTGCGCACCTGTTCGGGTTTCGGGTTCGCTCACAAAATAACCAGTACTAATTGTAGTGTTGGGCAATGTATTGACTTCACTTACCTTTTCTCGGGCAATATTATACCGCAATTCATACGCTTGGATATCTGGATTGTTCGCCTCTGCTTCTTGAATATAGGATTGCAGTTCTTGTGCTTTCGCAAAAGCGGAAACAAGCAAAAGACATACTATGATTATTATATTTTTCATTTGCTCGCTTGTTTTAGTTGAAACTCTTTTTTCATACTGAATAGCACAGGAACAACGAACAGCGTAATCAACGCTATCAGCATTCCACCAAAACTTGGAATGGCCATTGGTATCATAATATCGCTTCCTCGACCTGTTGAAGTCAAAATGGGTAGCAATGCCAATATGGTCGTTGCTGTGGTCATTAGGCAAGGACGAATTCGCTTTTCGCCAGCTTCGACTATCGAATCACGAATCTCATTTTTGTTTTCAGGTGTATTTCGGTCAAACGTTTGTGTCAGGTAGGTCGCCATTACTACACCATCATCGGTAGCAATACCGAACAGCGCAATGAATCCTACCCAAACTGCTACACTTAGATTTATAGTATGCATCTGAAACAAGTCCCGAAGATTTTCGCCAAAGAAATTGAAGTTTAAGAACCAGTCTTGACCATAGAACCATATCATTAAGAAACCACCTGCAAATGCAACGGCAATTCCAGTAAAGACCATTAACGAAGTTGCTACCGAACGAAACTGGAAATAAAGAATCAAGAAGATGATGATGAGTGCCAATGGAACAACTACGGACAATGTTTTTTCTGCGCGTAATTGATTTTCATACGTTCCCGTAAATTGATAGTTTATACCTTTCGGAACAGTTAATTCGCCACTATCAATTTCGTCTTTAATCAATGCCTGGGCATTTTCTACTACATCCACTTCAGCAAAACCATCCAGTTTATCAAAGAGTACATAACCTACTAAAAAGGTATCCTCGCTTTTAATGACTTGTGGCCCTTGTTCGTAACGAATATCCACAAGCTCACCGAGAGGAACGGGATTTCCTTTTTCCACAGGTACATAGATATTTTTCAAGTCCGTTGGGTTTTCTCGTAATTCCCGAGGATAGCGTACACGTACCGCATAACGTTCTCGACCTTCCACGGTCTGTGTTAAAGGCATTCCCCCCACGGCTACTTGCAAAATTTCTTGAACTTTCATTATCGAGATGCCGTACCGCGCCAGTTGCTCTCTATTAATATCAATTAGCAAATAAGGTTTACCTACGATACGGTCTGCAAAAACAGCTTGTTCTTTGACACCTTCCGCCTGTTTTAGAACAGCTTCAAGCTGAAGGCCGAAATCCTCGATTTCGCTTAAATTTTGACCTTTGACTTTAATGCCCATTGGCGCACGCATTCCTGTCTGTAACATTACCAATCGCGTTTCAATGGGCTGTAACTTTGGTGCTGAAGTAATGCCAGGTAGTTTTGTAACTCTTACAATTTCATTCCAAATATCGTCTGGACTTTCAATTTCAGGACGCCAATTTCTATAGTACTCGCCATCATCGTCAGTAATCAATTCATCCCTTGTAACCGTAGTTTGTATTTGGGACGCTTCATAATTTGCCCCACCTTCAACTTCGTTGTTAGGGTTGATGACCAGCTTGTTATTTTTTAGAACAAAAAGACCATCATCATTAACTTTATAACGCTCTCGTTTTCCTTCCGAATTCATCATATATTCAGATTTATACTGAATAATATTTTCGTACATCGAGAGTGGTGCTGGGTCAAGTGCAGATTCGGTTCGTCCAGATTTACCGACTACGGTTTTTATTTCGGGTATGGTGGCAACGGCCATATCCAATTGCTGTAATATTCGTTTGTTTTCTTCAACCCCTGCGTGTGGTAAAGACGTTGGCATCAATAAGAATGAACCTTCATTTAATGAAGGCATAAATTCCTTGCCTGTATTCTGCATTATAAGAACACCGAATATGATTATAGCCGTTGGTATGGAAAGGAATAGAAATTTATTCCGTAAAGCCCATCTTAAAATTCTTGTATAATATTTGCGGAAGACCCAAAATGTACCAAGCAATCCAAAGCACACAATACTTACAAAAATGAGGTTCATTGCAATGCTTCTGTCAAAACCTAATGGTCGCCAGTATTCCGCTAATAGGAAGACAATGGCTACCGACGAAATGATGATGTTGACCAAATTTGCCTTCGTTTCAGTCAGCTTTCCTTGTAATCCAGCAATTCCCGAAGCACCAAAGGCTATCAATATAATACCTAACCAGAACCCAGATATCATTGCTATTATACCTGCAATTATCAAAGAAATATTTAGGATATACTTGAATGGATTTTTTAGGCTTTTCTTTCGGAATAAAAAGGCCGCAAATGGTGGGATTAAAAATAGTGCGACGATAATAGATGCCGTGAGTGCCATTGTTTTTGTAAAGGCTAATGGACGGAAAAGTTTCCCTTCGGCACCTACCATTGTAAAGACAGGAATAAAGCTGATAATTGTGGTTAACACCGCTGTAAGGATTGCACCTGATACTTCTGTTGTAGCATTGTAAACTACTGTGTTTATTGGCAGTTTATTTCCTTCGGAATCGGTGTTTTCCATATCCAAATGCCTGATAATATTCTCGGAAAGAATTACGCCAACATCGACCATTGTGCCTATGGCAATAGCGATTCCGGAAAGTGCAACGATGTTTGCATCTACATCGAAAAGTTTCATCGCAATAAAAACCATCAATACCGCAACAGGTAACAGACCAGAAATTAAAACAGAGGCTCGTAGGTTAAAGACCATTATGATAATGACCAGAATTGTAATTAAAATTTCGAGCGTTAACGCTTCATTCAGCGTACCTAAAGTTTCTTGAATGAGTTCGGTTCGGTCATAAAACGGAACTATGGTAACTTGTGAAGTGCGACCATCGGCCAATTCTTTAGAAGGTAGTCCAGCACTTAAATCGTTGATTTGGTCTTTAACATTGTTAATGACTTCCATAGGATTTGCACCATATCGAGCCACAACCACACCGCCGACAACTTCAGCACCCTCTTTGTCAAGAATACCGCGTCTTGTAGCTGGACCTAAATGGACTTTGCCCACATCCTTTATCCTGATAGAAGTGAATTCTTTAGAGGTAACTACCGCGTTTTCTATATCTTCTATAGACTTTACATAACCTAGACCACGAACCAGATATTCAGCCTGATTCATTTCCAAAGTCTGAGCACCGATATCCTGATTACTATGTTTAACGGCTTTTACAATATCAGATAGTCCAATGTTGTACTGGCGCATCAATTCTGGATTTACGTCCACTTGATATTCCTGAACATAACCACCAATAGAAGCAACTTCTGAAACACCGCTTGCCGACGACAGCGCATATTTCACGTAATAGTCTTGAATACTGCGAAGTTCCTGTAAGTCCCATCCACCTGTAACATTGCCATCTTTATCACGACCTTCTAATGTGTACCAGAAAATCTGACCCAATCCCGTGGCATCAGGCCCTAAAGCTGGGTTTAAACCCTCGGGCAATAGACCGCTTGGAAGTGAGTTGAGTTTTTCAAGAATTCGACTTCGTGACCAATAGAATTCTACATCCTCTTCAAAAATGATATAGATGCTCGAAAACCCAAACATTGAGGAACTTCTAATGGTTTTTACCCCAGGTATTCCCAATAAAGAAGTAGTAAGGGGATAGGTAATTTGGTCTTCAATATCCTGTGGCGAACGTCCTTGCCATTTGGTAAATACGATTTGCTGATTTTCGCCAATATCGGGTATGGCATCTACGGCCACAGGGTTACTAGGCAGAATGCCAGTTTCCCAACCAAAAGGTGCATTTACAATACCCCAACCCACAAATAGAGCGAGCATCAGTACCGCAACGAGTTTGTTCTCGATTAAAAATTTTATGCTTTTATTGAGCATATAGAATGATAATTAGACAGTTATACAAAAGCTGGTCTTGATGTAGTTCTGAAAAAAGACCACAACAAAAGGAGCCCAAAACGGAAATACCGCAGGGCGAAAAGGTTACTGTCTAAAAATCAAATAAGGAAAGTCTGATCTAGGATTTGAACATCACGTATCAGGGGTGGGGGCGCATAGTCTTTAAAGGGAACTACATCTTTATCGAATCCTTCAAAGCGGCTTATATAGGTAAATACAAAAGAGGCAACAAACACTTGTTGGTCAAAAGTGAGTTGATCGAATGAAATTTTCAGATCATCTTGGCCTTCAACTACTACTTCGACATCGGTACAACAGTCCATCTCCATTTCCATAACCTCACAGGAACTGGAAGTTTTGGTCATTTCGGCCTTCATCATGCAAGTATCGACCTTATCATAAAGGCTAAAATCTACCAAATGGTCACCACAATAGTGCATATCGACAGAAAAGGACATAGTCGAGAACACCATTATAAATGCTAAAGCAATAGACGCTATTTTTCGGAAGAAATCTTTCATGCACTGCAAAATTACAAAATTCTTGAATGTTAGAGGCTCGTTTAACAGAAGTTTAGAAGGTGTGATATAAAACGAACTTTTAAAAGAACTACCCTTAACCCTTTATAGTTAAAAGAAACTTATTTTACTTTAATTGTACCAAGTCTATCTAATCACGTTTATTAAAATTTTTTAAATAATTTGGGTTATTCGAAATTGACCACACTTTCCAAAGCCCTATCAGTCGCACCATTTATAAAACTGGATTGATACTGCATAGTAGTTGTAACCGAAGAATGACGATATAATTTTTGTAGCATTTGAACAGGTATTCTATCACCCGCAATATGTCCAAAACTATGTCTGGCGATATGCATGGTCAGTTTTTTCTGGATTTTAGCTTTGTTTGCCACTTTCGCGAGCTGCCGGTTTAATCGTTTATTGGCAGTTTTAGTTTTTGAAAAAATGTCTTTAAGATCATTAATAGTTGCCTTTTTCAATTCGGGAAATAGGAAGTCATCCTCATCAGCTTTGAAAGCCTCATAACTTTTTAGGATAGGTTTGATTTTTTCTGGAAGTTGTAATGAAACTAGTTTTGAATTCTTGTTCATTGTGTAGTGCAATCTGCCATCGTAAATATCGCGCCAACGTATTTTCAAAACATCCCCAATGCGTATACCCGCGAGATAAAAACTAAACAGCCAAATATTTCGAGCATGCTGTTCTTCTTTGGTAAGGTTCTTCAACTGTTCTATTGCTTTTATTTCGTTGGCAGTTAACCCTACTTTTCTTGATTCTGGAAACTTGATTTTAATTTTTCCCATTCCAAATGGATAAAATTTTTGGTCTACGATTCCTTCTCGAATGGCTCTGTTATATAATGTTCTAATTAATATTAGATGATTAACCGCGGATCTCTCCGATAACGACTTATTATTTATAAGATGAGATTTATATCCTTTTAGAAACGTTTCATCAATGTCTTGAAAAGAAAGTCGTCTTGATTGTGCAAAGTTTAAAAGATGATCTAAATAAGCTTTATCTACAGAAAGCCTTGAAAACTTGTTGTTTGCTAACAATTCCCTCATGTGTATATCCGCAACTTCAAAAAAGGACTTTCCTTTATTTTGAAATGTAATCTCTTTTTTTATCTGTTTGGAAGTTATGTCGGTATTATTAGTTTGTAGTTCCAGGAGTACTTTAAGAGTTTCAGATAATTTGGAAGCTAATAGATTATTAAGGTAGTCTGCATTTTGATATGATTTACGAACTTTTCTCTTTTTTTCATCCCAGTGCTTGAGACTTACATAATGACCGATATAGATGTAGTTGGATTTTCTATTTTTAGTCACTCTAATTGCTAGTGGAAATTGCCCTAGTTTATTGGGCTTTTTTCTCAGTGTGATTATTGCATTTGAAGACATACCAACTTTATCAATTACTTAAAGATAATAATTTTTTGGTACAACATAGGTACAACATTTTATGGTTTTAGATGATTTTATTTGATTTCAAATAAAATTAAAATGTTGTTAATCAATTGATTATGAATTACTTCTAATGATTTTGATGATAAAAGGCGTAGGCTTAGGATCTAGTGCCGCAAGGTGTGAGAGTTCGAGTCTCTCCGCCTGTACTTGGTTAGAAAACCTCTCTGGAACGAGAGGTTTTTTTATGACCAAATAGTTGAGGATTACTTGGGAGAAACGAGAAGCCTGCGCCGAACCTAGTCAGGGCGATCCTCTCCGTCTATATCTAAATAAAAAGTTCGAATCCATCAGAGGGCAATTCAGTTCAATCCAAAACTTCAATTACCAAAGTCGTTTTAAGTGTAGATGTTGCATCTCCACGAAGCGTACCCGAGACGGGCATGGTATTTTCATAATGACTACTCGTAGCCACTGCAATATGCGTATGACTGGTGGTGATACCATTGCTGGGGTCGAAACCGATCCAGCCGGCTCCAGGAAGAAATACTTCGGTCCAAGCATGTAGTTCGTATCGGGGGTCTTCCACATCCACATAATAATACCCACTTACAAAACGTGAGGCGATACCTAAGTTACGAAGCAGATGAATCTGCATCCAAACAAGGTCACGACAAGACCCTTTTTTTAGGCGAAATGTTTTATCCGGTTCAAAAGGAATTCCTTCTTCGCGAGATTCTACAACAAAATCTGCGTGGATGGATATAGTTAGTTCGGTCAGAAAGGGTATAGTGTTGTTGTTTTTTGAAATCAAGATGGTTTTTCCATAGCTCAGTAATTCGTCATTTACCGTTTCAGCGGTTAGGTATTTTTGAAGTAAAATAACTAAGTTATCCGAATAGGAAAAAGGGATGGTATTGAAATGAAGCGGATAAATCAGAAAATTGAACGGGTTATAATCAATACTATTTACTACCGCTTCCGAAGTAATATTGATTTTTTTATGCATTCCCTCGAACCAACAGAAATGGACAAAATTTTCTTCGGCATCTAGCTGTTCCGATATTCCGGCCGGGGTTATCGATAGTTTTAAGGAATGCGATTCCAGCTCCAAATGTGGCGCGTTCTTGGGTTTGAAAATTAGGTAATGTGGTTCTAAAAAAACGGACTTGCTAAATTCGTATTCGGTTATATGAATGATTTTGAATCTCATAAGCCATGTTTGGGAGTTTTTACAACTAAATGGATTACAGCGTTTGGGTCTACTCCTTGGCAATAATTCATCAATTTTTATTTGAAAAGTATACTTTATTGTTGCATCTGTACCTGTGCCTGAGCGGCAAAAAAGGAATCGTAAAGACCTACAGAAACAGCATTCAGTCTTTGCTGGAATCCATCAAGGTATTCGTGAAGTCCGATTTCAAAAATATCTTCGATGTCAATGAATTCAAGCTCTGATTTCAGTTTTCCCAATTGTTTTTCGGCCTCACAACTAAAGCCAGCTGTATTGCCGGTTATCTCTTGCAACGACTTTTCTGCATGAATTAAACAACAGAGTATGGATCGTGGAAACTGCTTGTCTAAAATCAAAAACTCAGAGATGTTCAACGCGGTTAATTTGCCATATTTCTTTCGATACATATCGTATGCGCTTACCGACTTTAATAAGGCTGCCCATTGCATTAAATCCAAAGGACCTCCCACTTGTTGATGGGTGGTCAGTAAGATATGATACTTTACATCCATCACACGCGATGTTTTGTCCGCACGCTCTATGAGTTGGCCTATTTTACCGAAATGCCAACCGTCACTTCTGGTAATCGTTGCATCGAACATGCCATATAGCAACTGGCAATCTTCCTTGATTTTTTTAAAAAATGCCCGTGGGTCGTTATTTGTCCATTGTTTTTTTTCCAATCCCTCCTTCACAAAAAAGTAAAGTGAATTAATTTGTTCCCATACTTCTTTGGTAATCTCTTGACGTATCGACCTCGCATTTTCCCTGGCTTGGGTGATACAACTGTAGATGGAATTCGGGTTTTGAGGGTCAAAGCCCAAAAAGTAAATAACCCTTTCCTTGTCAACAGTTTTGAATCGTGATTCATAAATGGGCCAATCTCCCGTGATGACTACCAAAGGTTTCCATTGTTCCTCGGCATCGGGCGGAGATTCCAAAGAAAGATTGAAATTCACGTCCATAAACCGGGCATAATTTTCTGCCCGTTCAATATATCGGTTCATCCAATACATGGTATTAGCAACTCTACTCAGCATATTTTATTATTTTATTTCTTAATCAAGCACCCACGTATCTTTACTTCCGCCACCTTGAGAAGAATTCACCACTAATGACCCTTTGGTCAAGGCAACCCTTGTTAAAGCGCCTGGTACTATTTTGATATCCTTTCCGTAGAGGCAATAGGGTCTCAAATCAACGTGTCTTCCTTCTATGGTATCTTCGGTCAAAGTCGGTACCCTGGATAGATTTATCATCGGTTGCGCGATATAATTTCTTGGATTGTTCTTTATTTTGGCGACAAATTCATCGCATTCTTTTTTCGTCGATTTCGGACCTATCAGCATACCATAACCACCTGAACCATCAGTCTGTTTAACAACTAAGGTTTCAATGTTTTCTAACACGTACTTACAATCGTCTTTTTCGGCACAGATGTAAGTTCTAATATTCGGCAAAAGCACCTCTTCTCCTAAATAATATTTGATCAATCTGGGAATGTAGGCATAGATAGCCTTATCATCGGCAACTCCAGCTCCAGGTGCGTTTACCAAAACTACATTGCCTTTACGATATGCCTCATAAATACCTGGTGTGCCCAACAGCGAATCTTTGTTGAAAATCAAGGGATCCATAAACTCGTCATCGACTCTACGGTAGATAACATGAACCCTTTGAAGGCCTTTGGTCGTACTCATGTAAACGAAATCATTTTTTACGACCAGATCTCTACCCTCTACAAGTTCGGCACCCATTTGTTGTGCGAGGTATGCATGTTCAAAATAAGCAGAATTATAAATTCCAGGAGTAAGCACCGCAATGGATGCAGGCGATTCGTTGGTCAACGACTCCAACATATCCCTTAAATGATGGGTGTAATCATGAACCGGTCTCACATGCAATTTTTCGAATACCTCAGGAAAAGTGCGTTTCAAAATCTCCCTGTTTTCTAACATATAAGATACCCCAGAAGGGCATCGCAGATTATCCTCCAAAACATAAAAATCACCATCATCACCTCTGATGAGATCGGTGCCTGAAATATGGCTCCATACGTTTTCAGGAGGTCGCAAACCCATGCATTCCTTAAGGTATCCCACGCTTGACAATACCAAGTCTCTCGGAATGATATTATCCTTCAAGACTTTCTGATCATTATAAATGTCATTGATGAAAAGGTTCAGGGCCACGATGCGTTGTTCAAGCCCCTTTGCTAGCCTATCCCAATCGGTACCGCTAATAATTCGTGGAATGATATCTAAGTGTAGAATACGTTCAACACCTTGATTGTCGCTGTATACGTTGAATGTCATGCCTAGGGAAAGTTGTGCCCTGTCGGTAGCATGTTGTAAATATTTGAGTTTGTTATTGTTTAGCTTTTCCAACCGTTGCTTAAATTGCTCATAGGTTGGTCGTACTGCATTCGTCGCGCTGAACATCTCATCGTAAAACCCAACAGTATCGTAATTGGAAAAATCTACTTTGGCCATATTGAATTATTAGGTTTTCTTTTGATAAAGGAGGACTATTAAATTTCCTATTAAGGGCTTAAATAGAACCATTAACTCGAATCTTTATAAGATACCAAAAAATATTCACCTTTGGAATAGTAGTAGTAGAGTTTACAGGTAAAATCATGGTATTCTGATTTTCAGAGTATGAATATTTCCAAATCCTCAAAATAGGAAACTTAACCTCATGATGTCATAAATGTCAAATTAATGTATAACCTTTGACTTCAGAATATCACATTATCAAAATATAACGTTCTTGAACTACGAAGCTATCATCGAAAAAGTCTATAAGGAGACTAATATAATTCCGAACAGCGGAAAAATCGCAACTTATATACCAGAGTTGGCCAATGTTGACCCTACCATGTTTGGTGTTCACATGACCAATTTAAAGGGCGAAGGCATTGGGATGGGCGATAATCTTGAAAAATTCTCCATACAAAGTATCGCTAAGGTACTCTCGTTGACCTTGGCCTATAAAATAGTGGGCGAAACCATTTGGAAACGGGTCGACGTTGAGCCCTCGGGAACTAAATTTGATTCGCTACTGTTGCTTGAAATGAATTATGGAATACCTCGGAATCCATTTGTTAATTCAGGTGCTATCGTAATTTGTGACATTTTAATTTCACATTTGGAAAATGCCAAAGAGGAGTTTCTGGCATTCGTAAGGGAAGTAAGTAATTTGCCTGATCTGGTGTATTCTGATAAAATTGCCGATTCAGAGAAAGCTCACGGCTATCGAAATGTGGCGTTATGCAACTTCATCAAATCATTGGGGAATATTGAAAACGATCCCACCGAGGTGCTTGACTTTTATTTCGACATGTGCTCTTTGGAAATGAACTGCCAGCAACTATCACATACCTTTACGTATTTGGCTAATGGAGGGCGTAAAATTACTGACGGTTCTAAAATTATTTCGAAGCCACAATCAAAGCGAATCAATGCATTGATGCTTACCTGTGGATTTTATGATGAGTCGGGGGAATTCGCCTTTAAGGTGGGCTTACCAGGAAAAAGTGGCGTTGGTGGGGGTATTGTGGCGGTGTATCCAAAGCATTATGCCATTGTAGTATGGAGTCCGCCTTTAAACCCTAACGGAAATTCTTTTTTAGGGATGAGATTTTTGGAGGAATTCACAACTCATTCGGATTTTACCATTTTTTAGTGCGAAGCTTGAATTGGGAAGCACAAAGTATGAAGCTCGGAGTTGGGATAACAATGCTCTATCTAAATACTACAATTTTCGTTCTGGCAATAAGAGTTGATGTATAAACTTCATTTTGTTGACCACAGCGGGAGTAATCACAAACGGATACACATCAGGAATGCCCATCGCCCGATTGATACTATTAACTGCAAAAGACAACGGCACACAGGTACTGATAATGGTTTCAAAATCTTTGAGGGTATAAGGGTCGAATGATGAGGCTATCTTCATATTGGCTGAAATTTCTTTGGAATTTACTTCTAAGCCAAAAAAGTGCGCTGTTTCTACCATATCCATGATGTGTAGGTAGTGTGCCCATGTCTCGGCCCAATCTTCCCATGGGTGGGAAGCTGCATATTTACTGATATACGAATCTCTCCAATTTTCAGGTGCTCCATTTTTGTAATAGGCTTGTAATGCATCGCCGTAATCGGCTTTTTCGTTGCCAAAAATATTTCTGAATGCCCGTAATGCATCTTCATTTTTGGAAATTAACTGCTCCCAAAAATAATGGCCTACTTCATGCCTTAGGTGTCCGATAAGGGTTCGATATCGTTCTTGCATCTCCTTTCTCGCCTGTTCTCGTAGCGTTGAATCCGCCTCTCTAAGAAGTATGGTAATGACCCCGTTTGCATGACCTGTCATAACCGTAGCTTCATTATCTTTAGTAATAAAATCAAAGCATAATCCATCAGCATCGATCATTTTACTACGCAGACTAAGCCCTATTTTCTGAAGCTGATAGATCAAACGGTGCTTTGCAACTTCCAATTGCTGCCAGTGCTGTAAGTTTTTTTTGACGGATAGATTAGGAATGGTTCGATTGAGTTGGCAAGCACGGCAAAAGTCTTGTGGAGATTCTTTGGGTATAATCCAATTACAAACTTCGTACTCTTTGTTTTTACAATATTTAAATTCAATTTTTTCACGATCAGAAGTCAGTGAAGCTCCTAATTTGTTAAACGTGAGCATTTGCCGGTCAACATCGCGGTAACCAGATAAATGCCCACAATTCTCACATTCATTATTTTCAAAAAATAGTGGGTAATTACAATGACCGCATTGAAATACTTTCATGGGATAGCAAAACAAATTTCAACGGCTAAAGTAAACATAAAAGCGATGGATGGAGCGATTCTTTGGGCTATTCTACAACCATTTTTTAAGGCAAAAAAGCTGATTGAATATCAAGAATTTAAGAAAAACGAATTGCTTTCAGTGTCAAGGCAAAATCTGAAGAATTCTTGTGGTAGCCCAACCGAAGAATTTGATGGGAAAAGCTGCTGAATAAAACCGTTAATCCTACTTGGTTAAAAAAAGCTCTAATTAGCTCTTTTCTGTTAAAAAATTGTTAATTACCAGAAATTGCGCTAATTTCAAAGCTCAAAATATCCAACCACAATGAACACTTCAGAAAAATTATTTGCTTCCAGAGTACTTGTCGGAGCTTTGACAATTTGTTTTGTAATGATTGGCTACGTCGTCTACACCGAGTATTCTGCAGACATACAGAATGAACTCTTTGATGCCATTACGAAGACCTTTCCCAATTTGGACCAAGAATTAGCCGGACTTTGACCTTCTATTATCATTGATGTGTTTTAACGCTTCTAGGTAGTAGCGTTATTCTAGACTTTGTTGATAAAAAAAAGAGCCCTACATACTCTGAAGGGCCCTGTTTATGGCAAAAGTCAAATAATATTTTTAAGATAAATAGGGGCTTAAGATTTTTCTGGGGAACTTAAATCGTAGGCTTACAATATACCAACGGCCCAAAGTAGCATAGCAACGACAACGGAAAGTAAAATACCAACCAATACCACCACCATAACACTTAAAAAACCATTTAGCATGCGTACTCCAGGAGTAATTTGCTGTTCCATATTTTTATAGTTTTATCTAATTTACAAAATTGAGCGCTAAATGTATGTTAATGAGTCAAAATTTCGACTAACTGACTCATATTTAGTATGTTCTTTCGACATAACACCCATATTATCGGTAAAATGACAATTTCTATTTACAAACCCTATTTTCTTTTACCACTTAGTTTTTTACTTAATTCCTCTAGAGAAATACCCTTTGTTTCGGGCATAAAGTAGTGAACCCATATCAATTGAAGTACCATCATGAAAGCGAAAAAAGCGAAAACCGGCCCAGGGCCTATCCATGTAAATAAGAAAGGAATAGAAGAGGGAATGAGCCATGCCAACACCCAATGAACAGAGCTTCCGAAAGCCTGACCGGAACCTCTTAAATGATTTGGAAAAACCTCAGATATAAATACCCATATAACTGCCCCTTGACCTATAGCATGTGAGGCAATGAACAGAAATAAGAATATGGGCACGGCAAGTCCCTCCCAATTGAAAATAAACGCCGCGGAAACGAGTGCAAGCGAGATGATGTACCCTATTGAACCATAGTACATAAGTTGTTTTCTGCCTAATCTGTCGATGAGGTATATACCAAGTAAGGTAAACACTAGATTCGTAACCCCTATGCCAATACTACTGAGCAATGCGGTACTTTCTCCCAGACCTGCAGCTTCAAAAATACGTGGCGCATAATATAAAAAAGCATTGATGCCAGAGAATTGGTTGAAGAATGCAATTAGAAAAGCTAGGGTCAATGGAAAGCGGTATTTTTTGATAAAAATGTTTTCCGATGACTTGTCCGAAGTTTGGTCGGCCTCCATATCCGCTTGTAGGCTTTCTATCGAGATTTCAGGGCTTATCAGTGCAAGTACCTTTTTTGCCTCCTGGGTCCGGTTCTTCGTTAACAGCCATCTTGGGCTTTTGGGAACGCTTAGAACAAAAAGAGTATAGATTATAGCGGGGAATGCTTCTACTCCGACCATCCAGCGCCAATCATTTTCTCCGATTCCATTTAGTGCAAAGTTTGATATGAACGCTACTAGAATTCCAAAAACCAACATGAATTGATAGTAACCAACCAGTCGTCCCCTATTTTTTGCCGGGGCTATTTCTGAGATGTATGCAGGCGCTGCGACTGTAGATGCTCCTATCCCAAGCCCACCTATAAATCTGAAAATACCGAAAGATATCGGGTCATTTGCCAATGCTGAACCAATTGCTGAAAGAGAGTATAATATGCCGATCCAGATAAGCGTGTTCTTTCTTCCAATTTTATTGGTGGGTATTCCTCCTAACATTGCTCCGATTACGGTTCCGAAAAGTGCCATGCCGATTACCACTGTACCATGAAAAGCATCTGAAGAACCCCATAAAAGCTGTAATTTCTTTTCAGCACCAGAGATGACCACGGTGTCAAAGCCGAATAGAAAACCGGCCAACGCTACAATAAGGGAAATCGAGAGAATTTTGGAATTCATGCTACTAGTTTGTTGGTTTTGGTAAAACTAGCGAAAAAATCCCAAGGTAGGTCTAATGCAATCTATAGCACAGCCATCTTCGGTTTCAGGGTATCCGAAGCTTTCATCTTTTTCTTTTTAATTTCTTTGTCTGGTGGCGTTTGAATAGGTGAATTCCCATCTTTGGTTTCGGTAGGGGTTTTTAGTTTTTTCTTTTCAGAAGGAACAGCCGAATTGTCTTTGGGGAGCGAATCATGCTGTTCACCAATAGTTTCTCGACAGGAAAGAAAAAGAATGAAAAACGCTGTAATCAATACAGCAATTTGGGTATATCGCATAACTAATCAACAATGGGGTCAGAGTAATGTACGTATGTGCTCCATTATTTGGATGCTTGCCCCTTTATTTTTGTTGATATATGATGCATTTATTTCTCCCGTTCTTTGAAGTAATTCCGGGTTGTCTAGTAGTCTTTTTAGAACCTCGCCTAGACTCCAGCTATCGTGAATAGTCAAAATTCCTTTTTGCGCGACCAAATCTTCGGCTTCTTTAAAACCTTCATAATTTGGGCCGATTATTACGGGAATTCCAAAAACCGCGGGTTCTAAGGTATTATGCAATCCAGTAGAAAATCCCCCGCCGACGTATGCGATATCCGCATAGTTATATATTTTGGTTAGCATTCCGATATTGTCAATGATAAGTACATCGTAGTTATCGATGGTATGCAGGTTACTATTTGAGAAAAGAACAGTTTTCTTCGAAATCGACCCAGCAAGACCTAGAATTTTATCCTTTTCTATTTTATGCGGAGCTAAAATGTATTTAAGTTTTTTTGATGTGTGATTGAAGAAATCCAAAAGTAGGGTTTCGTCTTCTGCCCACGTACTTCCAGCCACCAAGCAAAGACTGTCTTTCTTAAATGCCTCGATTAGAGGTAGTTTGTTATCTCTATCGAGGATTTCGGAGACCCTGTCCAGTCTTGTATCCCCATTTACCGTAGTGTTTGAGATTTTGATGGATTCAAGCAACTCTTTTGACTTATTGTCCTGCACATAGATGTGTAAAAAAGCAGCTAAGGACTTTCTCATAAAATTGCCGTACCACTTAAAATATACCTGTTCTTTTTTGAAAATCGCGGAAATCAATAAAGACGGAATTTTTCTTGATGCAATTTCCATAAGATAATTTGGCCAAATCTCATATTTTACGAAAATGGCTAGCTTCGGCTGCGTGATATCCAAGAAGCGCTTTACATTAGCTTTAGTGTCCAATGGAAGGTATACAACTACATCTGCAGCAGAAGTATTCTTTTTTACTTCATAGCCAGAAGGGGAAAAAAAAGTAATCAGAATCTTAAAGTATGGTTTTTCTTTTCTAAGTTTTTCGATGATAGGCAGCCCCTGTTCAAATTCACCCAATGATGCCACGTGCATCCAGATGACCTTATCTTCTTTCGAAACCGATTTTTCAAGTTTCGGAAAAGTTTCTTTTCTTCCTTCTACGAACAGTTTCATTTTTGGACTCACTTTGGCTAGCAGATTCAAGTGAAACCAAGCAATATGTGCGATTAGATTATAGAGGAAAGCCAATGTTGAATTGTTTGCCGCTAAAATACGTTTCTTTGGATAAATTGATTGAAGTCCGTTTCGTATTTTTGCAACAAATATGTCTCCAATAAAAATACAGCAACATCCATGAAGAAAATCCAAATGGTAGATCTCAATGGTCAATACCAAGCCATCAAAGAACAAGTAAATGCTTCTCTCTCTACTATTTTGGAAACCTCTGCTTTTATTAATGGGCCTGATGTCAAGGCTTTTCAACTGGAATTGGAAAACTATTTGGGTGTAAAACACGTGATACCTTGCGCTAACGGAACAGATGCGCTGCAAATCGCAATGATGGGCCTTGGACTTAAACCTGGTGATGAGGTAATCACCGCCGACTTTACTTTTGCTGCGACGGTTGAGGTAATAGCCTTGCTAAACCTTACTCCCGTTTTGGTAGATGTCTATCCGGACACCTTCAATATTGATATAGCTGCAGTTGAAAAAGCCATTACTCCAAAAACAAAGGCTATCGTGCCTGTGCACCTTTTCGGACAATGTGCAGACATGGATGCGCTTATGGAATTGGCAGAAAAGTACAATCTTTATGTTATTGAAGATAATGCACAAGCCATAGGCGCCAACTATACATTTAAGGACGGAAGCAAACAGAAAGCGGGTACCATGGGTCACGTGGGTTCAACTTCTTTTTTTCCGTCTAAAAACTTGGGATGTTATGGTGACGGCGGTGCGATTTTCACCAACGATGATGACTTGGCACATATTTTAAGGGGAATGGTCAATCACGGGATGTACGAAAGATACCATCATGATGTCATTGGTGTAAATTCAAGATTAGACTCCATTCAAGCTGCCGTTTTACGGGCTAAGCTCCCTCACTTAGACTCGTATTGCGCAGCACGAAGAGATGCTGCCAGAAAGTACAATAAAGCCTTTGCCGGTCAAGAACATATTATTACACCTAAAACAGTCAATGGCTGTGAAGGTATTTGTGATAGCTGTGATTGCCATGTGTTTCACCAGTATACATTAAAAGTAACCAATGGTAAACGTGATGCGTTGGTGCAACATTTTTCCGAAAAAGGAATTCCGTGCGGAGTTTACTACCCTATTCCGCTTCACAAGCAAAAGGCCTATGCCGATGACCGATATAATGAGGCCGATTTTCGGATAACAAACCAATTGGTAAAAGAAGTTATCTCCTTGCCTATGCACACTGAGCTTGATGATGAGCAGATAAACTTTATTACAACTACACTAATCGAGTTTGTTAATGGATAACGGAAAAATGGTTTTAGTTTAGCTTTTCAAAACCAGTCGAAAACAAAATAAATGAAGATTCTAGTAACAGGAGGTTTAGGATTCATAGGCTCGCACACCGTGGTTGAATTGCAAAATGAAGGTTTTGAAGTAGTCATTATAGATGATTGCTCTAATTCATCCGAGGCGGTTTTAGAGGGCATTGTTGCAATTACGGGTAAGGAACCGATTTTTGAAAAACTGGACCTTAAAGAAAAAAGCTTGGTTCAGGATTTCTTTAAAAGACATCAAGATATTGAAGGTGTGATTCATTTTGCTGCTTCCAAAGCCGTGGGTGAAAGTGTTGAGAAACCACTTCTGTATTACGAGAACAATATTGGCACTTTGGTCTACTTACTGCAAGAGTTGTCTAAAAAGGAAAAATCTAACTTTATTTTCAGCTCATCCTGTACCGTATACGGTCAGGCAGATGAAATGCCCATCACCGAAAGTGCACCTGTAAAGACGGCAGAATCACCTTATGGCAACACCAAGCAGATGGGAGAAGAAATCATAGCCGATACCTGTAAAGTAACACCCGGATTACATGCAATTTCACTACGTTACTTCAATCCCATGGGTGCGCATCCTAGTGTGGAAATAGGAGAACTGCCAAAGGGCGTGCCACAAAATTTGGTGCCTTTCATTACACAGACCGGTATAGGGTTGCGAAAAGAATTATCGGTTTTTGGGGATGACTATCCAACTCCCGATGGAACCTGCATACGTGATTACATACATGTTGTGGATTTAGCAAAAGCACATGTGGTGGCACTGAAAAGACTTTTGGACCAAAGAAACGAAACAAACTACGAGGTCTATAATTTAGGAACGGGCAAAGGAAGTTCCGTTCTGGAGGTCATTACAAGTTTTGAAAAAGTATCAGGCAAAAAGTTAAATTATAAAATTGTAGACCGTCGACAAGGAGATATTGTATCTGCCTATGCCGATACGACCAAAGCAAATGAAGTACTAGGCTGGAAAGCACATTCGACTTTGGATGAAGCAATGAAATCGGCCTGGGATTGGGAGCAAAAAATCAGAAATTAATTTGAGATAGAATTTACAGTATAGTTGTTGGGCGAAGTAAGAAGCGAGTGCGAAGAAATAGTTGTATATTTCTTCGCATTTTTGATTTAACCCAACCCTATTATGAAAAAAATTCTGTTCATCATCTCGTTCTTTTCGTTCACCCTACTTTCAGCACAAGACCTTTATCTGCATTGTGGAAGTATCGTTGACACCGAAGCCGGTAAAATTCTAAAGGAAAAAACCATTGTAGTTTCCGGCAATAAAATTAAAAGTGTACAAAATGGATTTATAAATGGATCGGGTGATGATATAATCATCGACTTGAAAAGTAAAACCGTATTACCTGGTTTTATTGACATGCACGTGCATATTGAAGGGGAATCTAGCCCGACCAGATATTTGGATAGATTTACCAAGAATCCTGCCGATGTTGCTTTTCAGTCAACGGTTTATGCCGAACGAACACTCTTGGCAGGCTTTACTACGGTTCGAGATCTTGGAGGCTCTGGTGTGAACATTGCACTTCGTAATGCTATTAACAAAGGGGTTGTAAAAGGTCCAAGAATTTTCACAGCCGGAAAGACAATAGCCTCTACTGGGGGTCATGGCGATCCAACCAATGGCATGCGAGAAGATTTGAAAGGTAATCCGGGACCGAAGGAAGGCGTTGTCAATTCTCCTGAAGATGCAAAAAAAGCTGTACGTCAACGGTATAAAGATGGCTCCGATTGTATTAAGATAACAGCTACTGGCGGTGTAATGAGCGTTGCCAAAAACGGTCAAAATCCGCAGTTCACGATTGACGAAATAAAAGCAGTTGTTGCAACGGCCAAAGACTATGGGTTTCTTACAGCTGCACATGCTCATGGAGATGAAGGAATGAGAAGAGCTGTGGTCGGGGGTATAAAAACCATAGAGCACGGAACGTTAATGAGTGAGGCAACAATGGATTTAATGGTAAAGCACAATACCTTTTTAGTGCCAACGATATCCGCAGGAAAAGCCGCTGCGAAGATGGCAGATATTCCGGGATTCCTTCCTCCGGTAGTAGCAAAGAAGGCACGCGAAATTGGGCCGGTGAGTCAAGTTACCTTTGGAAAAGCCTATAAGAAAGGTGTTTCCATTGCATTTGGCACCGATGCGGGCGTTTCTCCGCACGGAGACAATGGAAAAGAGTTTGGGTTCATGCACGAAGCAGGAATGCCGATAATGGAAACCATACAGGCAGCTACCACCACAAACGCGGAACTTTTAGGAATGGATACGGAATTAGGACAGCTAAAAACTGGATTTATTGCTGATATTGTAGCAGTTGACGAAGACCCGACCAAAAATGTAGCCACTTTGGAAAAAGCTATTTTTGTTATGAAAGAAGGAGTGATATATAAGCAATAATCCGTTGAAAGTCACTTGAATCGAATTATCGCCTCGAGCTCATACGAGAGGTCTTTAATCAACGACATTTAGCTAATGATACCCAAGAACTTTCCCAATTCCACCGTGCTACTACAACACGCCAACCAAAAACAGTTTTACAAAAAATTAGTACAACAATTACAGAAAGATTTCAGTCTAGCGAATATTGATATTGCCTTAGATGAGAATCTATCCCCAGAAAGTTTAAAGACCCTTATTCATGAAAAGCTGTACCATTTGCTGTTGGAGCGCTTTTCTGAATACCTCAATTTGTTGTATGTCATTGACGTACCCGAAAAAGCCTTTAAAGATATTTCTATGACCGATGTTGTTGAGGTTGCCGAACAAGTAACTTTTTTAATTCTGAAAAGGGAGTTGGAGAAAGTTTTATGGAAAAATAAGTATACCCCTTAAAAATAAACCCGCACAAAGGGTGTCCATGCATTTAGATAGATAGTATTCTCATTATTGTCAAGCACATTGTACCGAATACCTACGGTAGCGAATTGGGTTCGGTAACCTATCCCGAAAAACAGGGCTGGTGCCCAAAAGTCATTCTCCAGATTACCGTTAATTGTTTGTATCGAAGAGTTCACCCTCAACTGTTCAAATTCACCTGAGAGTTGAATTTGCGGAATGGGATTTCCCAAGACAATGGCACTTGGACCATAAGCCCAGAATTTCTGATTGTTGAACTTATAGAAATTGATGTTCGCCCCTACACCGGCAGCGATATAATCGTTGAACTGGTAAATAGCACTTGGAGCGATGGAGCCGTTAAAGCCTCCATTGGAGAAGTTGATACCGATGCCACCTCCAAGCCTGACCCTATTCCAAAAGTCACTTTTTGCTGTTGGGTTCTGGGCAAAACATCCAAACCCCAATAAAAGAAACAAAACGCCCAAAAAGAACTTTTTCAGAAGCGCTCTAATTGCAAATTTCATAATTGTGTGGTTTTGGTTAGTATTTAGTTCCTAAGATACTACTAGATATGGTAAATGTTGTATTTTTGACGAACTTTTATATAGATTACATAGCCACTTTTATGGATAAGTTTTCCTTTTTAAATGCCGCACACACATCTTTTTTTGCGGATTTATATGATAAGTATTTAACAAGCCCCGATAGTATTGAGCCTAGTTGGCGGGCTTTCTTCCAAGGCTATGATTTTGGAATGGAAAGCTCTTTGGAGGAACTTGATTTTTCAAGCGACAACGGAGTCGCCCTATCCGGAATGCCCCAATCGCTACAAAAAGAGTTTCAGGTAGTTAAATTAATTGACGGGTACCGTACAAGAGGACATTTATTTACTAGAACGAACCCTGTACGTGAACGAAGGAAGTACAGCCCAACTTTAGATATTGAGAACTTTGGACTTTCTGAAGCGGACTTGGATACCGTTTTTACTGCAGGCGAAATTCTGGGTATAGGGTCAACAACTCTTAGAGATATTCTGAATCACCTCAACAGTATTTATTGCGATGCCATCGGTGTGGAATATATGTACATTCGAAAGCCCGAACGTGTAGAATGGATTCAGAACTGGCTGAATGTCAATGATAACCAGCCTAAGTTTGATGAGAAAAGAAAAAAACACATCCTCAAAAAACTCAGTCAAGCCGTTTCTTTTGAGAGCTTCTTACACACCAAATACGTTGGTCAAAAGCGATTTTCCCTTGAGGGTAATGAATCTTTAATACCTGGGTTGGATGCGATTGTTGAGCGTGCAGCAGAAATGGGTGTTGAGCAATTTGTCATGGGCATGGCCCATAGGGGGCGTTTGAATGTTTTGACGAACATCTTCGGGAAAGCGGCAAAGGATATTTTTAGTGAATTTGACGGTAAGGATTATGAGCAGGAAATCTTTGATGGCGACGTAAAATACCATTTAGGTTGGACGTCGGACAGAAAATCGAGTAGCGGAAGTAAGATAAAAATGAACATTGCGCCCAATCCTTCTCACCTAGAAACAGTAGGTGCAGTGGTTGAAGGAATTGCTAGGGCAAAGCAAGATGCACACTTTGCTGAAGACTTTTCTAAAGTGTTGCCCATTGTTGTTCATGGCGATGCTGCCATTGCCGGTCAAGGTTTGATCTATGAAGTAGTGCAAATGGCCAATTTAGATGGTTACAAAACAAATGGCACCATTCATATTGTAGTGAATAATCAAATAGGTTTTACAACGAATTATTTAGATGCTCGGTCTTCGACCTATTGTACGGATGTAGGCAAAGTAACTTTAAGTCCGGTTCTGCATGTAAATGCTGATGATGCGGAAGCTGTGGTACATGCGTCGCTTTTCGCATTGGAATATCGCATGCGGTTCAAAATGGATGTGTTCTTGGATTTGCTAGGGTATAGAAAATATGGACATAACGAGGGTGATGAGCCACGTTTTACACAACCCAAATTGTATAAAGCCATTGCAAAACATCAAAACCCGAGGGATATCTATGCGGCCAAATTAATCGCCGAAGGTATCATCGAAGACGGCTACGTCAAACAATTGGAAGATGAGTATAAAGCGTCACTGGAAGAAGAACTGGAGGATTCTCGAAAAGAAGATAAGACTGAGATTACGCCCTTTATGGCGGATGAATGGAAAGGGTTCGATAATGTACGCGAGTGGGAAATGATGGAATCTATCGATACTACTTTCGACAAGAAAAAACTAACTGCAATCGCTAAGGTAATTACAGAATTGCCCGAGGATAAGAAATTCTTACGTAAAGTTGAAAGGCTTGTGAGCGACCGAAAGAAAATGTTTTTTGAGACCGATAAACTCGATTGGGCCATGGGAGAACTTTTGGCCTACGGTTCTTTGGCCGAAGAAGGTTTTGGTGTGCGAATATCAGGTCAAGACGTAGAGCGAGGGACTTTCTCTCACCGCCACGCAGTCATGAAGGTGGAAGAAAGTGAAGAAGAGGTTTTGTTGTTGAACCATATTTCCGAGAAACAGGGAAGGTTCCAAATTTATAATTCACTTTTGTCCGAATATGCAGTAGTTGGTTTTGATTATGGTTACGCCATGGCAAGCCCCAATACGTTGACTATTTGGGAAGCTCAATTTGGAGACTTTAGCAACGGTGCCCAAATTATGATTGACCAGTATATTTCTGCTGCCGAGGATAAATGGAAATTGCAAAACGGACTAGTAATGCTGCTTCCCCATGGTTACGAAGGCCAAGGGGCCGAACATTCATCGGCGCGAATGGAACGTTATTTACAACTTTGTGCCAGAGATAATATGTACATAGCCGACGTAAGTACCCCGGCACAAATATTCCATATTTTCCGTCGGCAAATGAAAGCGAATTTTAGAAAGCCTCTGATTATATTTACGCCAAAGAGTTTGCTACGCCACCCCAAAGCGGTTTCAACGGTAGATGATTTGGCAAACGGAAGTTTTCAAGAAGTCATAGATGATGTTTCGGCCAATGTTAAAAAGGTCAAATCTTTGGTTTTTTGCACGGGTAAATTCTATTACGATCTTCTTGAAGTTAAGGAAGAAAACAATCGAGATGATGTAGCCTTGGTTCGGGTAGAGCAATTGTTTCCGGTGCCAGCGGGCCAAATGAAGGAGATTATTAAGAAATATAAGAATGCTAATGATTTGGTTTGGGCACAAGAAGAACCTAGAAATATGGGTGCTTGGAGCCACATGATGATGCATTTTGATGAAGCTCATAAATTTCGTGTAGCTTCTAGGCGTTTTTATGCCTCGCCAGCCGCGGGTAGTGCCGTGAGATCTAAAAAACGGCACCAACAGGTCATTGATTTCGTTTTTGATAAGACCAAAGACAATATGACCAGACCAGTAGAGAAAAAATAATACAGCTAATTACAGAATATTATGATTTTAGAAATGAAAGTCCCATCCCCTGGGGAGTCAATTACCGAAGTTGAGATAGCGGAATGGTTAGTGGAAGATGGTGATTATGTGGAAAAAGACCAAGCAATCGCTGAAGTTGACTCCGATAAAGCGACTTTAGAGTTGCCCGCAGAGCAAAGCGGAATTATTACCCTTAAAGCCGAGGTAGGCGATGCCGTAGAAGTAGGTGCTGTGGTTTGCTTAATAGATACCAGCGCACCGAAACCAAAAAGTGGTGATGCGAAAGAAGAAGCGCCTAAAGTTGAGGTCAAAGAAGAGCCTAAGAAAGAGGAAAAGCCCTCCACAAAAAAAGAGACCTACGCTTCAGGAACTCCTTCGCCAGCTGCGAAGAAAATTTTAGATGAAAAAGGAATAGATTCTAAAGCTGTAAAAGGTTCGGGCCGAGATGGTAGAATAACCAAAGACGATGCTGTCAATGCGGTGCCATCGATGGGTACTCCGACAGGTGGCAGTAGGGGAGAGAGCCGATCTAAATTGTCAATGCTCAGAAGAAAAGTGGCAGAACGTTTAGTGTCGGTTAAAAACGAGACGGCTATGTTGACCACGTTTAACGAGGTTGATATGTCTCCCATCTTTGAATTGCGCAAACAGTATAAAGAAGCGTTTAAAGAAAAGCACGGTGTGAGTTTAGGCTTTATGTCCTTTTTTACATTGGCCGTGGTTAGGGCATTGGAGCAATATCCTTCTGTGAATTCTATGATCGATGGTAAAGAAATGATTTCCTATGATTATTGTGATATCAGTATTGCGGTTTCTGGGCCAAAAGGTTTGATGGTTCCTGTCATTCGAAATGCTGAAAATTTGACTTTTAGAGGTGTCGAATCAGAAGTAAAGCGTTTGGCGATACGCGCTCGGGAAGGCGAGATTACGGTTGATGAAATGACTGGTGGTACATTTACAATTACCAACGGTGGTGTCTTCGGTTCGATGTTGTCAACGCCTATTATCAACCCGCCTCAAAGTGCTATTCTAGGAATGCACAATATAGTTGAGCGCCCCATTGCAAAAGATGGTAAAGTGGTCATTGCGCCCATTATGTACGTTGCATTGTCTTATGACCATCGCATTATAGACGGTAAAGAATCTGTCGGTTTTTTGGTTGCCGTTAAAGAAGCACTCGAAAGTCCAGAAGAATTGTTAATGAACAATGATGTAAAGAAGGCGTTGGAAATGTGACGTATAAACAAAAAACCTGAAGCTTATACTTCAGGGTTTTTGTTCTAATTATCGCAATTCAAATCTTCCCTCGATTGCCTGTCGGCATTTGGAAAGCATTTTTCAGATGGAAGACCGGCGGGCTCGTACCTTTGTAAATTGTTATCTTTAAGGCTGTTTTCTACAAATTGGGTCAACTGATTAATCTCTTCGAGGTTTAAGTTCAAAGGAATAAATTCATCCGCGAGTTGTTCATCACTGACATCAACGTTTTCTTTAATGGCCTCGTTCTTGTATACAATAATCTCCCTTATTGTTTGAAAGCTACCACCATGGCCGAAGAAATTGACATCCTTTAAATTGTAAAGTTGGGGTACTTTGAATTTGTAGTCATCACTGGGGTTTTTGGTAAAACCCCCACGCCCTTTCTTTGTAGCATCGTCAAGCATAACGGCAACTGCTGGTTCTACGAGATCATTTATTCCTATAGCATAGAACGCTTCTGAATTCAATGCCGGGCCATTGTGGCATTCGTAGCATTTGGCTTTTCCGAAAAACAATGCGGCCCCTTTCTTCTCATCGCTTGTCATGGCCTTTGATGCACCTCTAAGCCATTTTTGAAAGTTCGATTGATTGGCCAACAGGGTTCGTTCGTAAGCCGCAATGGCCAGACCTATGTTCGTAAGTGAATACCGCTCTTCTTCCGGTACGTCAGGAAAAGCCTGCTTAAATAAAAAAGCATAACTGTTTTCATCCAAAAAATCCTTGTTAATACCCATTCTATGAACAGTTAGACCGGCAATTGCTTGAGTTTCCACCCCTTCAAACCCGAGGTTGTTGGTCTCTTTTGGCGTATCAGGTGTCCAGTTTGACTCCGTTCCCAGGTTTGGTCCGGTTGCTCCGAATTGGCCATTCCATAACATGACCTTTTGATAAGCCACGTTCAATGCGCTGGGTGATTTTATGGGTTGCACATCAGCCATCTCGGGCGTATAGCCCGCAGCAAGGGTCCTTGTCTCACCGAAAAGGCCAAACCCACTACCGCCATCACCTATGCCCTGTCTTAATCCACTTTGAAATCCGGCTCCGCTATGATGGCAACTCGCACAAGAATACGTGCCTTTGTTTGTCTCCACTTTAGCATCTATTGCAAGGCCAGTTTCATGAAATAACAATTGCCCTAAAAGCACTTTTTCAGCGGTCAGCTGATTATTGGGGTCAGCGGGAATGTTCTTGAAATCATCACTATCCGGCAGGGTATAAAAATCTAAACTGCCCGATAAATCTATAAGTTGATCTTGTAGTGCTAGATCTTCCGATGTTACCGTAATATCAAAAAGTTCACCGTCAACGGAACAACTTCCTATAAGGAGTAGGCAACAGAAATATATGGGTTTCGGTAGGTTTCGCCAAAGATTCATTTTACGGACATAACTGAAGTTATATGCCATGAATTTAGTGCGTTATGACCAAGCACTTAAAATAAGTCGACGAACAGTAAATAATTTGGCCTTAGTGCTATCTTTGTTTTAAATAGACGCATTTCATGTCATAATCAATTATTGCCTTCGCTTTTTTGAGAATATCCGCTCCAATAATTCCATCTACAGGCAGTGCTTTGTGCGTGGTCAAAGCTTCATTCACATGAACCAAATCAAATAAAACTACTTTTATCTTACTTTTTTTCCAGGCTCCGATTTCGATTTTATTTTTAGTGGAGATCAAGGTTTCCATATTCGTGGCGCCGGCACCAGCTGCCTTGATTTTCGATTCCTTTGAAGTGAGATTGAAAAACTCAATTTTATCAAAACCCACGCAAGTATTCGACGCTCCTGTATCAAGAATGAACCTTCCGTTTATGCCATTGAGTTTAGCCACTATTTCAAAATGATTGGTCGCCGTTAGTAGTAGCGGTACTTTGGTGTAGTTTTTCTTTTTCAGGAATTTTTTCAAGCTCGCCATGTATTTTTTTGGCAAAGATAAACCTATTTTTGCCACATGATTTTGACCGATACCCATACCCATTTATATAGTGAAGCCTTCGATGAAGACCGTGATGAAGTCATTCAGAAGGCGATGGATTTGGGGATAACACGATTTTTTATTCCTGCTATTGATTCTACCTATACCAGGGCGATGTTCGAGTTGAGGGATAGGTATCCCGATAAGATGTTCTTGATGATGGGATTGCATCCTACTCATGTCAAGGAAAATTATCTGGAAGAACTTAAACATGTGGAAGAAATGCTACGCGAACATGAATTCTGTGCGGTCGGCGAAATTGGAATCGATTTATATTGGGATAAAAGTTTTTTGAAGCAGCAACAAGAGGCTTTTAGGTTTCAAATCCGCCTGGCAAAAACTCACAAGTTACCCATAGTCATTCATTGTAGGGAAGCCTTTGATGAGATTTTTGAGGTGCTTGAAGCCGAAAAAGGGGAAGACCTGTACGGCATTTTTCATTGCTTCACAGGTACTTTGGAACAGGCTTGTAAAGCCATATCCTATAACATGAAATTAGGTATTGGGGGTGTGTCCACATTTAAAAATGGGAAAATAGATACCTTTCTCAACCAAATTGACCTAAAGCACATCGTTTTGGAAACGGATTCTCCCTATTTGGCTCCAGTTCCGTATCGTGGAAAAAGAAATGAAAGTGCATACCTTATTAATATACTCAAAAAGTTGACCGATATTTATGGCAAGAGTGAGGAGGCAATCGGTACAATAACAACGCAGAATTCAAAAGAAGTTTTCGGAATTTAATAAACAATCAGATAATCCATTTTAATTTGGAAACTAAAAAGACTCGGATATTACTTATTTATACTGGTGGTACCATTGGTATGGTTAAAGATTATGATACGGGCAACTTGAAGGCTTTTAATTTTAAAAAGCTGTTGAGCAATATCCCTGAGCTACACCAACTTGATTGTGTTATTGAAACCATTTCATTAGATGAGCCTATCGATTCGTCGAATATGGATCCTGGCCATTGGGGTAAAATTGCATCCGTAATTGAAGACCAGTATGACGCTTACGATGGTTTCGTGGTGCTTCATGGTAGCGATACTATGAGCTATAGTGCTTCTGCCTTAAGCTTTATGCTAGAGAACCTTTCTAAGCCGGTAATATTTACCGGTTCGCAATTACCCATAGGAGATTTACGAACCGATGCCAAAGAGAATCTCATTACATCCATTCAAATAGCGGCGGTGCAAGAAAGAGGGCGCCCGGTAATTCAAGAAGTATGCGTTTATTTTGAGTATAAACTTTTCAGGGCAAACCGGACCACGAAGATAAACGCGGAACATTTCGAGGCATTTCAATCATTGAACTATCCGCCACTTGCTGAATCTGGAGTTCATCTTAAAATTTATAGAGAGAATTTGTTATCCCGAAGCAGGCCAAAAAAGCTAAAAGTGCATAAATTGTTGGATACCAGCGTGGGTATTTTAAAGTTATTTCCTGGTATTACGGAATCATTTTTTAAGAACATATTGGAATGCGAAGGTTTAAAAGCACTGATTATTGAGACGTACGGTGCAGGAAATGCTCCTACCTACGATTGGTTTACTACAAATTTGAAAAATGCCATAAAGACAGGACTTATTATCGTCAACGTAACTCAATGTTCTGGAGGAAGCGTTATAATGGGTAAATATGAAACAAGTCAACAATTGAAAAAACTGCAAATCATTAATGGTAAGGACATTACCACAGAAGCGGCCATAACTAAGTTAATGTACCTACTTGGTAGTAATGTTTCGAGTGGATCGATCAAAACCATATTTGAGACCTCACTTCGCGGGGAGATGAAATAAAAATACCTAGTTATATTTCCTCAACTAATATTTTTTTTGTTATTTGGGCAACCTTTAAGGCTCAACTAGAGAGGTGGCCGAGTGGTCGAAGGCGCACGCCTGGAAAGTGTGTATACACCAAAAGTGTATCGAGGGTTCGAATCCCTTCCTCTCTGCATTTTAATTTTACTTTTATTATTGCTAAATTTTTTTATCTTTAACACAATTAACTAATCGAAATCCTAAGTTTGAAAAAAATGAAAAAATTATTCTCTATCCTAGCGCTTGCTGGGTTATTTGTATTAAGTACAAATACGGTAAATGCAAAAGCGACCACTTCATCGGTTGTATCTAATTTAACAACAGTTGCTGCCACTACAATGTTGGTGCAAGATGACGCCGCTCCTGCGGACAGAAGTTTTACACAAGTTTTGAAAGAGCAGTTCATCAAAGGTGGTGCTGGTTTCATGAGTTTTGTACTTATCTGTTTGATTCTTGGACTGGCTGTTGCAATTGAAAGAATCATTTATTTAAACTTGGCAACCACAAACACTTCAAAATTGAAGCAGCAAGTTGAAGATGCCCTAGCATCGGGAGGCGTAGAAGCTGCAAAGGAAGTTTGTAGAAATACAAAAGGGCCTGTTGCATCTATCTACTATCAAGGTCTTGACAGGGCCGGTGAAAGTGTGGAGGCCGCCGAAAAAGCTGTGATATCTTATGGTGGTGTTCAAATGGGTCAATTAGAGAAAAACGTTTCATGGTTGTCGTTATTCATAGCCATTGCACCGATGCTTGGTTTCATGGGTACGGTAATCGGTATGATTCAAGCCTTTGAGAAAATTAGCGCGGTAGGTAACTTGAGTGCATCACTAATTGCCGGTGATATCCAAGTTGCACTATTAACAACAGTATTCGGTCTAATTACTGCCATTATACTTCAGATTTTCTACAATTATATTATTGCTAAAATCGATAGCATTGTAAATGATATGGAAGATTCTTCGATAACTTTAATCGATATGTTGGTAGATCATAAAAAATAATAGTCGGACCTTAAAATCTAAGTATAATGCATAAAATTGTAAAAATCGGCTTAATTGTCATCAGCCTCATAGCTTTCATTATGCTATTTATGATGCCAGATGGTGATATGCCAATGTCTGAAGCAATGGGCAGTACCGGAATTACGGTAATGTTTGCCCTTGCTTATATACTATTAGGAATTGCGGTAGTAGCCACAGTTGTTTTTGGTCTTAAAAATGTTGTCTCAACTCCGGGCGGTCTGAAAAAGACGCTGTTCGGAATAGTAGGACTTTTAGTTCTCTTAGGAGTGGCATATGGACTTTCAAGTGGTACCGATGTTTCCATTGAGAAAATGGCCAATGCCGGTATTGAGACCACTGAAAGTGGAATAAAACAAGTAGGTGCAGGAATCAATATGTTTTTCATCATGATTGTTGTCGCTGTTGGTCTTATCGCTTGGGGAGCTATCAAAAAGGCAACTGGCAAATAAAACTAAATATCATGGGTAGAAGAGCAGGAGCACCAGAAGTAAACGCAGGTTCCATGGCGGACATCGCATTCCTATTACTCATCTTTTTCTTGGTGACGACCACCATTGAAACTGATGCAGGTCTGGATCGTATGTTACCACCGATTGAACCACCTGAAGACGATGTGGTTATTAAGCAGAAGAATATTTTTCAGGTAAGTATCAACAAAAATAATCAGTTGTTGGCCGACGATGAGTTGACGGAAATCAGAAACCTTAAGGCCAAAGCTGTAGCCTTCTTGGATAACAACGGCGATGGAACATGTTCTTATTGTAAAGGGGCTAAAGATGCAGAATCATCCGACAATCCAACAAAAGCGATTATCTCGTTGAAGAATGATAGGGAAACAAAGTATAGTACGTACATTACAGTTCAAAATGAACTTGTAGGGGCCTATAATGAGTTACGTAACAGAGAATCGATGCGATTATTCAACAGACCATTTGTTGATTTGGAAGCTGAATACCTGAACCCTGAAACTGATGATGATTTAAAGGAAGAGTTAAAAGAGAAAGTAAAACGTATACAGGATATGTATCCTCAAAAACTCTCGGAGGCAGAAACTTCTTCAAATTAATCAAACTAAAACAATAGAATATGTCAAAGTTTGCAAAGAAAAAAAGTGGAGAATTGCCAGCGGTATCAACGGCATCTTTACCTGATATTGTATTTATGTTACTGTTCTTTTTTATGACCGTGACTGTCATGAAAGATAGTTCTTTGAAAGTGGAAAATAATCTTCCGAGCGCAAGTGAAATCAAGAAGTTGGAAAAAAAGGATCGTGTTATTACCATTTATGTTGGTAAGCCCACTCCTGAATATGCAAAAGTTTTTGGTACTGAATCCAAGATTCAGCTAAACGATAAGTTTGCTGACCCATCTGATGTTGGTGATTTCATTCTCATGGAGAGAGCGAAGAAATCTCAGGAGTTACAAAACGTCTTAACTACCTCGTTAAAGGTTGATAAGAACGCGAACATGGGTATCATCTCTGACATAAAAGAAGAACTCAGAAAAGTAAATGCACTAAAAGTAAATTATACGACAGTAACTGGTGATGCATTTACCAACTTACAGTAATAGCAATACAATTTTCAAACTTATAAAAAGGCTCCAAATTCATATTTGGAGCTTTTTTATTTGTGTAACTTAAGCCAGATGTTTCGACTATTTCCCTTTTTGTTGGTGTTTGTACAGCTTGGTTTACAAGCTCAGGTGATCAATGATTCAACTCAAATCAATCAAAGGTATTTTGAAGACCAATTCTATTTGGGTATCACCTATAATTTTCTTTTAAATCAGCCAGAAGGGGTTAACCAGCAGAACCTGTCCTATGGTTTGCAAGGTGGTTTTATTAAGGACATTCCTTTCAATTATGACCGAACCATTGGTATGGGTATTGGCATTGGTTTAGGTTTGAATACATACTATTCCAATATCAAGGCTGCCGAAAACGGAAACATGGTGCAATATAGCATACTAAGCGATGATGAGAATAACCTTTATAAAAGGAGTAAGTTAGAAACACATTCTATTGAACTGCCGATAGAATTTAGATGGCGAAATTCTACTGCCGATACATATAAATTCTGGCGCATATATACGGGTATAAAATTTACTTATGTTTATGATGCCCGGTCTAAGTTTGTTCCTAGCGAAGATGCTAATATAGGAGTTGATTCTTTTCGCAATCTGGATGCCAGGCAATTGCAGTACGGTCTGACCTTCAATTTTGGATATAGCAGTTTTAATGCTCATGTATATTATTCGCTTACCAATCTTTTTGATGACGACGTCTTTCTTGATCAAGAAAGTATTCAAATGAAGCCTCTTCGCGTGGGATTGATTTTCTACATCCTCTAGATATTTAGTTTAATTAATTTTTATTAACACTATTTTAAGACTTGGCATAGCTCTTGATGTCTTATTAAAGAGTGTGAATTCGTTCTCGGCTAGCCGCCAACCCGCCCCCAATTTATCTTTTTTACATGCATTCTTGTGCTTTGGCGTAACTAAGTTTAATCCGCCTGTTTAAAATAGGTCCAAAACCCAAAATTATGGCTAACAGAGAAGAAGTACCCAAAGTAAATGCCGGTTCTATGGCTGACATTGCATTTTTGTTATTAATCTTTTTTTTGGTAACTACAAGTATCGAAACCGATGCTGGTTTGCATCGAATGTTGCCTAGAATTAATCATGAACCTCCACTTCCCATCTCGGAAAGAAATATTTTACCTGTTTCAATTAACGGAGACGGTAAGCTTTTAGTTGCAAATGAACTCAGAGACTTAGCGGAACTAAGAGCGCTTACAATCGCTTTTTTGGATAACGGAGGAGCGCTTCAGAATGATAAACGCTATTGTGACTATTGCCGTGGTGATAGAAATCAACAATCATCCGATAGCCCATTGGAAGCAGTGGTATCCCTCATGAGTAATAGAGAAACCAGTTATGGCGTGTATATCTCGGTACAGAATGAATTGGTCGGGGCTTTTAATGATCTTAGAAATCGCGAAGCGCAAAGATTGTATTACATGGATTATACGAAAATGGAATCCATCTACCTAAATCCTGAGACATCCAAAGTTGTAAAAGAAGACTTGAAATTGAAAATCAAGAAAATTCAGGAGCTCTTTCCCTTGAACCTATCAGAAGCAGAAAGAAATTAAAACAACACATTATGACAAAGTTTAAAATAGGCCGAAAAGAAGATACGCCTGAAGTATCGACCGCATCATTGCCGGATATTGTATTTATGCTGTTGTTCTTTTTCATGACGGTTACCGTTATGAAAGACGATTCATTAAAAGTTCTAAATGAGCTTCCCAATGCAACCGTGGCAAAAAGGCTTGAAAAGAAAGATCGCATTATTACCATTTATATTGGTAAACCACAAAAGAAATGGGAACCGATTGTTGGAGAGGAACTCAAGATTCAGGTTCATGATAAGTTCGTCAACGTTTCTGAAGTTGGCAGTTTTGTGCTAAGCGAAATCAATAAAATGCCTGAACATGTTCGACCCTTATGCCACCCTTTCACTAAAAGTGGATAAGAAGGCAAGTATGGGGTTGATATCAGACGTAAAACAAGCGCTGCTAGAAGTGAGCCCTAAAAGTAATCTATACGACAAAGGAAGTTGATACAATGCTCAATCGTTGAGGTAAGGATAGATGGAAGACCAAAATGGACTTATAACCAAAATTTTATGGTGAGCAATTGTGAGACGGCCCCTATAAGAAAACCAACTAAAAGCTCTGCTTTAGAGTGTGCTTTTAAGTAAAGTCTAGCGGAGGCAACTAAGCCCGCAAGTAGGATTAGTGCGCTTAGGGCCAGGGTGATATTTATTTCAAAGTGCACACTTAAGCAGGTAAGGTACATAAAAATGCTTCCCATGCCCATAAGATGCAAGCTACTTTTAAAGTTCAGATAGAGTAACAACAGGGATGCCATTGAAGCAGCGATCAATCCTAAGAAGTAGTAGTAGAGTTCAGCGGTATAGTTGTTTGGGATAACTTTATAAATTACCATTAGTAGTAAAAGAATACTGATATAGAGTGGGTAACGTCGCTCTTTAATTGTTGGCGCAAAAATGGAATTGATGAGTCCAACGTTTTTTAAAATCAAATAAGCTATAATCGGAATGATTACGGTTAAAATAAAGATGGGTAGAATATTACCGCTTTGCTCCTCGATCGGGCTGTATTTAGGGGTAATAATGAAATAGGCAATAGTGCCGGCTATAGGAATAAACAAGGGATGAAAAATGTATGAAACTGCCTGAAGAAATGGTCGCATCAGATTTGTTTTCTCAATCGGGCCACAGGGATATCTAGCTGTTCTCTATACTTGGCCACTGTTCGACGTGCAATGGGATATCCTTTTTCTTTGAGAATTGCGGCCAGCTTGTCATCTGTCAAAGGTTTTTTCTTCTCTTCGTCTTTAATGACGGTCTCTAATATTTTTTTGATTTCTTTAGTGGAGACATCCTCGCCCTGATCATTTTTCATCGATTCGGAAAAGTAGTCTTTGATCAGTCTTGTTCCGTAAGGGGTATCCACATATTTACTATTTGCCACTCGTGAAACCGTTGAAACATCCATATCTATTTCATCGGCAATATCCTTCAGTATCATCGGGCGTAAATTGCGTTCATCTCCAGTTAAGAAGTATTCTTTTTGATATTGCATGATAGCATTCATCGTTATGAACAAGGTCTGTTGTCGTTGACGTATCGCATCGATAAACCACTTGGCCGCATCGAGTTTTTGCTTGATGAACATTACTGTGTCTTTCTGAGATTTTGATTTCTCCTTTGAATCTTTGTACCCTTTGAGCATATTACTGTACTCTCTTGATACATGGAGTTCGGGTGCATTTCTTCCATTGAGTGATAGCTCCAATTCACCTTCCACGATCCGTATTGAAAAATCAGGAACCACATGTTCGACTATGCGATTGTTGCCTGCATAAGAACCGCCAGGTTTCGGGTTCAATTTCTCAATTTCAGAAATGGCATCTTTTAATTCTTCCTCTGAAATATTATGCTTCTGAAGTAGCTTTTTATAATGCTTTTTGGTAAACTGTTCAAAAGATTTTTCTAGAATGGCTATGGCCAGCTCAATACTGGGGGTAACCTCTTTCCGTTTCAATTGTATCAGTAAACACTCTTCCAACGAACGCGCACCGACACCCGGAGGGTCTAGTTCATGTACAATACTTAAAACTTTTTTGATGGTCTCTTCATCGGTATAGGTATTTTGAGTAAATGCGAGATCGTCAAGAATATCCGCAATCGGTCTTCTGATATATCCACTTTCATCAATGCTACCTACTAAAAATTCGGCAATGGTCCATTCCTCATCATTTAAGTAAGAGGTATTTAGTTGGCTCAGCAAGTATTGATTAAATGAAATACCTGCAGCATAGGGAACGCTTTTTTCGTCATCATCAGCACTATAATTGTTCGCTTTCGTTCTATAATCCGGTATTTCATCATCACTAAGATAATCGTCAATATTAATATCCTCGGTGTTGATACTTTCATTGTCAGCACCCGTCTCGTAATCGTCTTCAAATTCGTTATCAGGATTTTCGGGTTCATCTTTGCCGCTTTCGAGCGCTGGGTTTTCTTCCAATTCTTGTTTCAACCGTTGCTCAAAAGCCTGTGTGGGCAATTGAATCAATTTCATTAATTGAATCTGCTGCGGAGAGAGCTTCTGCGAAAGTTTGAATTGTAAGTACTGTTTTAGCATAGGGGCCTATGTTCTAACTTTAAAGTTAAAGAATTCAATTTAAAACTCAGCATTTTGAGGAGTTCTTGGAAAGGGGATGACATCCCTAATATTACCCATGCCTGTAGCGAACAGCACGAGACGTTCAAATCCTAATCCGAAACCACTGTGAACAGCTGTACCGAATTTTCTAAGATCTAAATACCACCATAGTTCTTTCTCAGGGATATCTAAGGCGGCCATTTTCTCTTTTAGTACATCTAAACGTTCTTCACGTTGCGAACCACCCACAATTTCACCAATACCGGGGAAAAGAATGTCCATCGCACGGACGGTCTTCCCATCTTCATTCAAACGCATATAAAACGCTTTTATTTTTGCAGGATAGTCGAAGAGTATAACCGGACATTTGAAATGTTTTTCTACCAAGAAACGTTCGTGCTCACTCTGTAAGTCAGTGCCCCATTCGTCAATAGGGTATTTAAACTTCTTCTTTTTATTGGGTTTGCTATTTCTAAGGATATCGACCGCTTCCGTGTACGTCACTCGTTTGAAAGTGTTTTCGGATACGAACTTTAGCTTCTCTATTAAGGCCATTTCACTGCGCTCGGCTTGAGGTTTTGTTTTTTCCTCTTGTAACAAACGATTTTCAAGAAATTGAAGATCTTCTTGACAATGCTCAAGGATATATTGAATGACATTTTTGATAAAATGTTCGGCCAAATCCATATTGTCATCAAGATCGTAGAAAGCGACTTCAGGTTCAATCATCCAGAATTCAGCCAAGTGTCTTGAAGTATTTGAGTTTTCGGCACGAAATGTTGGCCCGAAAGTATACACTTTACCCAACCCCATTGCATAAGCTTCGGCCTCTAACTGACCGGACACTGTCAAATTGGTTTCTTTTCCAAAAAAGTCTTCCTTATAGTTGACCGTGCCATCATCATTTAACGGCGGATTTTTATCATTCAACGTAGTTACACGAAACATTTCACCCGCCCCTTCAGCATCGGAACCCGTTATGATGGGCGCATGAAAGTAGTAAAATCCGTTTTCCCTAAAGTAATTGTGTACGGCAAAAGCCAAAGCAGAGCGAACGCGCATGACGGCACTAAATGTATTCGTGCGTACCCTCAGGTGCGCCTGCTCTCGCAAGAACTCCATGGAATGCTTTTTCGGTTGAATAGGATAGACCTCAGGGTCGGCACCACCATGTACATAGACATCGGTGGCCTGTATCTCCACATTTTGACCTCTTCCCTGACTTTCAACCAGAGCACCTGTGATTTTAAGTGCGGCACCTGTATTTATTTGCTTTAATAAGGACTCATCGAGTTTCTCAAAATCGACTACGCATTGAATATTGTCTATGGTCGATCCATCATTCAAGGCAATAAACCGATTGCTTCTAAAGGTTTTGACCCAGCCGTTTACAACGACTTCCTGGGAAGAAGGTTTCGACGAAAGAAGTTCTTTTATACTTAGTGATTGCATGCTAAAAAATTAAACCTCAAAGATAGCCTTTTGAAAAAAAGAATCCGTCTTGAGAGGCATAAATGGTTATAAAATGAGGATTTAATCCTCGTTTATACTTTGATTGATTTCGTCTTTTGGAAGAATATCGATTTGAGGCTTTTTCAATACCTCTTTGTTGGCAATACTTCTTTCTAATGATAAGAGAAGTGATGGAAGCAATATCAAATTTGCCAACATGGCAAATAGTAAAGTAGCTGAAACCAATGCTCCTAAAGCCACTGTGCCCCCAAAGTTGGATATTACGAAGACCGAAAATCCGAAAAATAAAACGATAGAGGTATAGAACATACTCACACCGGTTTCACGAAGTGCAGCATAGACCGATTTCTGGATACGCCACTTATTTGTCATAAGCTCTTGCCGGTATTTGGCCAAGAAGTGGATGGTGTCATCCACAGAAATGCCAAAAGCGATACTGAAAACTAGGATTGTAGAAGGTTTAATTGGTACTCCAACAAAACCCATGACGCCGGCAGTAACCACCAAGGGTAATAAATTGGGAATCAATGAAATCAAGATCATTCTAAAGGATCGAAACAAATAGGCCATAAAAAGGGCAATGAGCCCTATGGCAAGTGCCAAGGAAAGAATCAGGTTTTTTACAAGGTATTTAGTTCCCTTCAAAAACAATAAGGCGCTACCTGTCATATAAACATTATAGCGATCAGAAGGGAATAATTTATCGATGTTCTCTTGGAGTTTGGCCTCTATTTCTTCCATTCGAGATGTTTTTACATCCTTCATAAAGGTGGATATTCGAGCTGTCTGGCCGGTGCTATCCACAAAACTCTTGAGCAGGTTTCCGTCTTCCGAAGATTTGCTGGCCATACTCATGATAAAGTTATTCTCTTGTGAGGTAGGCAGTTGGTAGTACTTTGGAATACCGTTATAAAATGCTTGTTTTGAATACTTTATCAAATTAACTGCGGATACTGGTTTGGACAGCTCAGGAATCTCTTCAATAGCAGTGCCCAACTGGTCCATTCGTTTTAAGGTAGCAGGTTTTAAAACACCTTTGGGGCGTTTGGTATCTACCACAATTTCAACAGGCATAATACCATCAAACTCTTCTTCAAAAAATCGGATGTCCTTAAAAAACTGTGCATTCTTGGGCATATCCTCGATAGGACTTCCTGAAATATTAATTTGGTAAATTCCTATAATACTTAAGACGAGCAAGGCTATTGAAGTGATGTACACTGTAATACGCTTATTCCTGACAATATGCTCCATCCAATTAACAAAAGCATCGATCCATCGTTTGTTCAAATGTTTCAAATGCCTTGTTTTTGGCATGGAGAGAAAACTATAGACTATGGGAATAATCAAAAGGGATAAAATGAAAATACCAATGATATTGATAGAGGCGACAATACCGAATTCTTTCAAAAGTTTACTATCCGTAACGATGAAAGTTGCAAAACCGGATGCAGTAGTAACATTGGTCATCAAGGTGGCATTTCCGATTTTGGAAATCACACGCTGTAGCGAAAGGGCCTGATTACCATGTTTTTTAACTTCTTGCTGATATTTGTTAATAAGGAAAATACAATTTGGAATACCAATAACGATGATCAGAGGAGGAATCAAAGCCGTTAGCACCGTGATTTCATATTGTAACAACCCTAGAATTCCAAAAGCCCACATCACCCCAATAATGACCACACACATTGAAATGAGCGTTGCTCGGAAACTGCGAAAGAAAAAGAAAAATAAAAGTGAGGTTACCCCCAGGGCTGCTAATATAAACTTTCCTATTTCGTCAATGATATTTTGCGAGTTCATGGTACGGATATAGGGCATGCCCGAAACCCTAACATCGAGTCCCGTCTCTTCTTCAAAACTTTCGACCAAGTTGGTAAGGTCTTTCAGAATGAAATCCTTTCTGACGGAAGTATTTACAATATCCTTGTCCAAATTGGCGACCGTACGAATGGTTCCCGTTTGACTATTGAAGAGAAGATTTTCGTAAAATGGCAGATCGTTAAACAAATGATGGGTCAAACTATCGACTTGCTGTTTTGTCTTAAGTTCAGACTGAATTAGGGGCGTAAGTACGAACTCCTGCTTTTCTTTGTCCTTTTCAAGTTCTAATAGGTTTTCCAAGGAAAGCACGAAGTCAACCTCCGGAAAAGCTACTAACTGTTTGCTGAATTTGTTCCATCGGTTTAGTTTTTCGGGAGTGAACAAAGAAGAATCTTTGATGGCAAATACAATTGCATTGCCTTCTTCCCCAAACTGTTCTAAGAACGCTTGATATTCTAAATTTATGGGGTGGTCATCAGGAAGCAGGTTGGCCTGCGAATTGGAAAACCGCATGTTTTCCCATTGAAGGCCCAAGAACACGGTAAACGCAGCGAGGAGCAATAGTATTAGGATACGATTTCGGAGTATGATCCTTGCCGTTCTTGCCCAAAAACCTTGTGGTAATTTCTTCGCCATAACCGTTTTATCGTGCGCAAAGGTATTGAATGATCATAAGTGTTCCTAAAATAGAAGTCTTGAAATGTTGTTTGAGAAAAAAGAAAAACTACGACAAATAAAAAGCGACCTTTTGGGTCGCTTTTTTCAATTGATGCCAATCTGGTTATACTTTCATAATCTCTACTTCCTTCTTTTCTAAGAAGGAGTCTATTTTTTTGGTGTATGTGTCGGTCAGTTCTTGTACATCGGCCTCTGCATTTTTGTGAAGGTCTTCTGAAATGTCAAGATCTCGTATTTCTTTGTTGGCATCTTGTCGTGCAGTGCGCACACTGACCTTTGCATCTTCTGCCTCTCCTTTGGCTTGTTTTGCCAACTCCCTGCGCCGTTCTTCGGTTAAAGGCGGTACATTGATAATTATGGTATCGCCATTATTCATTGGGTTGAAACCCAGGTTCGCAATCATAATCGCTTTTTCAATTTCTTGAAGCATACTCTTTTCCCAAGGTTGTACTGAAATGGTGCGAGCATCGGGTGTATTGATATTAGCTACTTGTGATAATGGAGTCTGAGACCCATAATAATCTACCTTGACATTTGACAACATAGCAGGACTTGCTTTACCAGCTCTTATTTTCATAAATTCCTTTTCCAAATGAACAATCGCTGCATCCATGCTTTCTTTAGCCGCGTCGAGTATGAAGGTTATTTCTTCGTTCATAATTTTAATTTATATCAATTGAAACACAAATTATACCAAAATAGTTTCTTTTACAAGCAGTTTATAGGTTTACAACGGTACCAATGTTTTGCCCATTCACTATTTTAAGCAAGTTTCCTTTTTTATTCATATCGAAAACCACAATAGGAAGTTTGTTTTCCTGGCTCAGCGTAAAAGCGGTGGTGTCCATCACTTTTAAACCCTTGGTCAAGACTTCATTAAAGGAAATAGTATCAAACTTGGTTGCATTTGAGTCTTTTTCGGGATCTGATGTATAAATACCATCTACACGGGTACCTTTTAAAATAACGTCTGCCTCAATTTCGATTGCTCGTAATACTGCAGCAGAATCGGTCGTAAAATAAGGATTTCCCGTACCACCTCCGAAGATAACAACCCTTCCTTTTTCCAGATGTCGAATTGCCCTTCTTCTTATAAAAGGCTCGGCAACCTCATTGATTTTTATGGCTGATTGTAGCCGTGTTTCCACTCCTTTTAGTTCTAAAGCACTTTGCAAAGCCAAACCGTTGATTACGGTAGCCAACATGCCCATATGGTCGCCTTGAACACGATCTACTCCGGTTTCTACGCCTGACATCCCCCTAAAAATATTTCCACCACCAATAACTATGGCAACCTGAATACCTTTATCCACTACAATTTTGATTTCTTCTGCATATTCCGAAAGCCTATTCGAGTCGATTCCATATTGCTTGTCTCCCATGAGTGCTTCCCCGCTGAGTTTCAAGAGTATTCGATTGTATTGCATGCTTTTGCTATTGTTTGAGGCAAAAATAATCAAAAATTGTTAGCATTCACTTTTCATTTTTTCGAGTGCTAAGCCTTAATTATTTCCTAACAAGCACCGCAGTCTTCTCAATATTTTATAACCTTGCAGCGCTTTGGTAAAAAAAGAGCGTTTAATATTGAAACTAAAATATCAGTAATGAAAAATATAGCGATAGTATTTCTTTTTGGAATATTTGTCTATGGCTGTGGTTCAAGTAAAGCCTTGTTGACTGCCGACAAATCTCCAGTGATGGTCAGCATTGATTTGGTGAATGTAAAAGATGATAAGGTGATGGTCACTGTTGACCCTGGTGCTTTTAACTCTGATGAGGTTTCGTTCTTTATTCCAAAAACAGTTCCCGGAACCTATAGCACCGATGATTATGGAAAATACATTGAAGGCATGAAAGCCTTTGATTATGATGGAGCAGAGCTTATAATCTCCAAAGCTGATGACAACACCTGGAATATATCCAACGGAAAAAAATTGGACAAACTTACCTATTGGGTCAACGATACTTATGATTCAGAAGGAGAGCAGGAAGAAGCCGTTTTTTCTCCAGCAGGAACAAATATTCTGGAGGGAGAGAATTTTGTTTTGAACCTACACGGATTTGTTGGTTATTTTAAGGGATTAAAAGAAGTGCCCTATGAACTTGCCATTGCCAAACCTGCAACTTTAAGCTCTACTACATCTTTAAAAGAGATGGCCAAGGAAGAAGTACCGGCAACATCGGAAACTTTTTTAGCAAGCCGCTATTTCGAGGTCATCGATAATCCTATACTCTACGCCAAAACGGAAGGAGAAACTTTTCAAATTAACGATATTTCGGTCACCTTAAGTGTCTATTCGCCAAATGGAACTTACGCAGCTTCTGATCTTAGAGAACGTATGGAGAAAATGATGGGTGCTCAAAAAAAGTTCTTAGGTGATATCGATGGAACCAAGGAGTACAATATTTTGTTGTATCTATCTGAGATGGGTGAAAGTGATGCCAATGGCTTCGGAGCTTTGGAGCATCATACGTCAACAGTCGTCGTCCTACCTGAAGTCATGCAAAAAGAGGCTTTGGAGCAGGCTATGGTCGACGTGGTATCCCATGAATTCTTTCATATTGTAACGCCATTGAATGTTCATTCGGAGGAAGTTCAATATTTTGATTTCAATGCCCCGAAAATGTCCCGGCATCTTTGGATGTACGAAGGAACGACGGAGTACTTCGCAAACCTTTTTCAAGTTCAGCAAGGCCTAATTGACGAAGCTGAATTTTACAAGCGCATCATGGGTAAAATCAATAATGCCAAAAGTTTTGACGATAGTATGTCTTTTACTACGATGAGCGAAAACATATTGGTAGAACCCTATAAGGAAAACTATGCCAATGTGTATGAAAAAGGAACATTGATAAACATGGCTTTGGATTTGACCTTACGCGAATTGAGTAATGGTGAAAAGGGAGTGCTTTGGTTGATGAAAGAACTTTCAAAAAAATACGGCGACATGACGCCTTTCAAAGATGACAAGTTGATAGATGAAATCGTTATGATGACTTACCCGGAAGTTAAAGTTTTCTTTGACACACATGTTATTGGCGATACTCCAATCGATTATGAACAGTATTTAGCCAAGGTGGGCCTTGAGTCGAAGGCCGTAGAAAAGCAGACCGGTTATTTTTTAGATGGTGAAGTACCTTTTATAGATGTTGATCAATCTAGTGATAATGCGATCTTCATTAGAAAGGGTATCGAGCTGAATAGCTTCTTGAAAGAATTGGGAATTCAAGGTGGTGATGTGATTAAATCAATAAACGGTACGGCAATCAATTTAGAATCAATTCGACCAATTATCGGTCAGAGTTTTGGGTGGACACCAGAAACGGCAATCAATATAGTGCTACAACGTGGTGAAGAAGAAATAGTAGTGGATGGAAAAGTTGGTACACCTGTTCTCGATGCGCAAATTATAGTTCGTATGCAGAATGCAAGTGAGGAGCAAATCAAATTGCGCGAGGCCTGGATGAAAGGTTGATATTTTATATTTTACTAAAAAACAAACGCTGCCTTTTCAGGCGGCGTTTTTTATTCAAAAGAATTACCTTAAAAGAAATTTAAACTTTTCTTGTAACCTTTTCCAAAATCTTCAGTTAACCCTTTTGAAGACTAAAACAGAAATGCACCAACTGACGGACAACGCATTAATGCTAAAAGTGAAATCAGGAGATCTTGATAAGTTGGGCCTATTGTATGAGCGCCATAAAAAAAGGCTGTTCGGTTTTTTTTACAACATGAACGGTAATGCGTCCACAAGTGAAGATTTGGTACAAAATGTTTTTGTTCGAATACTGAAGTACAAACATACATTCACTGGAGAAGGTTCCTTCTCTGCCTGGATGTTCAGGACGGCAAGAAATGTGAATAATGATCACTACAAAAAGTATAAAAAGGAAGCTCATCAAGCGGAGCTTTCATCTGTAGAGTATAAGTTAGAAGATGAATCGAGATTGAATGCAAAAATGGATAAAAGCGACGAAATTGGCCAATTAAGCAGGGCTATGAACCAATTACCGCCTGAAAAAAGAGAAGTTTTAATCTTAAGCAAATACAAGGGAATAAAATTCAGTGAAATAGGAGAAATATTAGGTTGTAGTGAGGGTGCGGCCAAAGTGAAGGCACATAGAGCCCTAAAAGACTTAAGAACTATATTTCTGCAATTGGAAACCAAATAAGTTATGGAACAAGAAAAATTTGATATCTGGATGATGGAGTATTTGTCAGGAGAACTAGATGAGAACAGACAGCTGGAGTTTGAAAACTACTTGCAAGAACATCAGAAACGTAAGGATGATTTTGATACGTTGTCAGTTGCTTGGAATGAAATGGACAGAGCAAAAATTCCAGAACCTTCAGAAAAAATGGATACTGCTTTTTTTGATATGTTGGGCTCTGAAAAGGAAATGAAAAAACATGAAAAGTTTAGCTGGTTTCTAAGCCTGCAATCTTATTTTGGTCCGATTCGGAAACCTCAATTTGCTTTTGGTATGCTTTTGTTGTCCATCGGTTTAGGTATTGGTTATTTATTCAATTCAAATAAGTCAAATGTTACCGAACCGGGGCCAGTAATTGTTAACAATGAAACCGAGAAAGTTCGCGAACAGTTGGTGTTGACTTTGTTGGCACAGCCCTCGGCAAATAAAAGATTGCAGGCAGTGAACGAGGCTTCTAAATTGAATGACGCTAATGAACATATTATGAAAGCACTTTTTACGACCCTGAACCATGACCCCAATATCAATGTACGCTTGGTAGCGATAGAATCTTTAGCAAAATATGTAGAGAATCCTGAAGTACGAATGGGTCTTGTAAAATCGATTGCGATGCAAGATTCACCGCTTGTTCAGATTGCCCTGGCTGATTTGATGGTTGCATTACAAGAAAAAACATCTATCGATTCTATGAAACGGCTTTTACAGCAACCCGATATTGATAAGACTGTAAAACAGAAATTAGAAGAATCAATCAATCATATTATTTAATAACCCGTGCTGAGCGCAGCCGAAGCATCAAAAAACGAACAATCATGAAAACAGTTAAAACGAGTATGATGGTAGTCGGACTTTTATGCTGTCATTTATTGACCGCACAAAAATTCAATGAAACCATTACAGAAGAATTGACTTTTTCATCCAAGTCTGATGAAAATAGATTAGTAGTAAAAAATATTAATGGCCCCATTCGTGTTGAGGGCCATGATGGTAACACGATTAAGCTCGAAGCAGAGAGAACTATTTCTGCCAAAAGTGAAAGTTATTTGGAAGAAGGCAAGAAGGAAATTAAGTTGAAAATAGAAGAACGTGATAATCGAGTTTATGTGTATGTCGAAACACCAAATAACGATTTTAATATTGATTCGGGGAGATATGAAAACACCAGAAACAATAAATGGGTAAAACTTAATTATCGTTTTGAGGTAGATTTTGTATTAAAAGTACCCAAATCTACTAGTGTTGAATTGTCAACGATGAACGACGGTGATATTTATGCCAAAGATGTTCAGGGCAATGAAATCATAGTGAACAATCTTAATGGTTCCATTACTTTGGATAATATAGCAGGTAAGACAGATGTAAACGCACTAAATAAAGATATCAATATTACCTACTATCAAAATCCGAGTGGAGATTCAAAATTTCATTCTTTAAATGGCGATATCAATGTCACATTTAAAGAAAATTTAAATGCTGATGTTTCATTTAAAAGTTTAAATGGTGATATGTATACCAATTATGATACAACTGCATTAAAGCCCGAATTAATAAAAACGAAAACAAAAAACGGAAAAGGCGTAAAGTATAATATGAGCTCAAATCAATCTTATAGAATTGGTAAAGGAGGAATTAGACTTGATTTTAATCTTCTAAATGGCGATGCTACCTTAAAGAAATAAAATAATGAGAAATAGAACCATACAAATTGTCGGACTTTTATTCCTCTTGCTTTGGGCAGGAAGTTTATCAGCACAAACAGATAGTGAATCAATTACCATTCCTTTAAGTAATCCTGGTGAGGATGGGAAATTGAAAATGAATCTGCTTTACGGGTCAATAAATGTTGAAGCACATCAAGGAAAAGAAGTGATAATAGAGACTCGAAGTAGCCAAAACCCGAAAAATCCAAAAACGAAGAATGGCATGCGAAGAATAGGTGATACTTCATTGGAATTTAGCGTAGAGGAGTTTAACAACAAAATAGTCGTCAAATCTAAAAACCAAAGTAAACGTGTAGATTTTTTAATTAAGGTGCCTGAAAACTTCTCTTTGGATCTTCGTGCTATTAATAGTGGGAATATTACTGTAGAAGGTGTAAAAGGTGAAATGGAAATGAGTAACCTGAATGGTGCCATAACATTAACTAACATAGGAGGCTCGGTTATAGCAGATGCCTTAAACAAAGATATTGTAATAACTTTTACCAAAGGATACGAGAAATCGCCAATGGCCTTTACTAGTTTAAATGGTGACCTTGATATTACCTTTCCAAGAAATTTAGCAGCGAACATTAAAGCTAAAACGGACTATGGTGAAATTTATACCGATTACGAAATGAAAATGACCCGGGATGTAGGTAAAGATGAAAAGAAATCCTCATCTGGGGTCTATAAGGTGACGGTAGATAAATGGGTCACGGGAACCATAAATGGTGGCGGTGCAGAACTGCTTTTTAAAACTATGAATGGTGATATTATGATTCGAAGCGATAAGTAACCTATTTATTTATGGATATAAAAGAGAACCGCCCCAACATTTCACTGTTAGGGCGGCTTACTTTGAGTTAGTTGGTATTTGGTTTATCCTACGGTTACGCGTTTGAAACTGGTGACGGAAACATCGCCATGAGAGGCAACATACTGCGCAACGCTCATCTTATCGTCTTTGATGAAGTTCTGGTCTAACAAACATTGCTCTTGATCTAAGGTGGTGTTGTCAGAAATGAATCGTTCCATTTTTCCTGGAAGGATTTTATCCCAAATTTGTTCCGGCTTTCCTTCAGCTTTCAATTGTGCTTTGGCATCTGCTTCGGCCTTGGCCATAACTTCATCGGTCAATTGTGCCATTGAAATGTAATGAGGAACGTTTTTAAGAGTTTTTCCCAAACGACCTAGCTCTTCATTATCTTTTTCAATAACTGCGATTCTAGCTTCAGTTTCGGCCGCAACAAATGCGGGGTCGAAATCTTTGTAAGATAAAGTGGTCGCACCCATTGAGGCTACCTGCATAGATATGTCTTTAGCTAGTGTTTCAGCAGTATCGACTTTTGCCGATAAACCTACTAAAGCAGCAATCTTATTTATGTGAACATAACTCCCTACATAAGGGGCTTCCAGCTTTTCGAAAGCAGTAATATCCAGTTTTTCACCGATAACACCTGTTTGCTCGATTAACTTTTCGGAAACGGTCATGCCGCCGAAATCAGCAGCTAAGAACTCCTCTTTGGAATCAAAGTCCAGTGCCAATTCGGCAAAATCGTTTGCTAAGGCAACGAAATTTTCGTTCTTTCCAACAAAATCGGTTTCGCATCCTAGTACGATAGCAACTCCTACTGTTTGGTCAGCATTGACCTTGGCGATTGCAGCACCTTCAGAAGAATCTCTGTCGGCTCTTTTGGCAGCTACTTTTTGCCCTTTCTTACGAAGAACTTCAATGGCTTTGTCAAAATCTCCTTCTGCTTCAACCAAGGCATTTTTGCAGTCCATCATTCCGGCACCTGTAGCTTTTCTTAATTTATTTACTTCTGCGGCGGTAATTTTTACCATAACGTAATCCTTATTTTAAATTCCTTCTCGCAAATACGAGAAACTTACATTTAATATTTCTTTAAAATGAACGGATCTATTCAACCCCTCCTTTAACACTGTCTTGCCATTCTTTCAATTCGTCCCATTTTTCGTCGGCTGCCATCTTAGCTTGCTTCGCCCATGATGTAGTATCTAAATGAGCTAATCGTGAACTCGCTTCTGTCAAGATTTCCTTCATCTTGTCAGCTTTGGCTTTTGCAACTTTGGCAAAAGTATCAAGCCCTGCATTTGTCAAAGCTTCTGCCGCTTTAGGACCAACCCCCTCGATTTTTGTCAAATCGTCACCTTTAGATGCTTTTGTCTTAGTGGCAACTTCTTTCTTGGCTTCTTTCTTCGGAGCCTCTTTCTTAACCTCTTCTTTTACTTCAGCAACCGTTTCTTCAACAACAGCCTCGACTTTTAATTCTTCCTTTTTCTCTTCTTTAGGAGCCTTTACCTTAGCTTCTGTTTTCGGAGTTTCCTTCGGTGCTTCTTCTTTACCTTCCTTTTCGCCTTGTTTTTCTGATTTACGTTCTGCTAATCCTGCCGCAACGGCATCGGTAACTTGGGTCATAATGATGTCAATAGATTTTGAAGCATCATCGTTGGAAGGAATCAAATAATCAACATCTCTTGGATCTGAGTTAGTATCGACCATAGCAAAAATAGGGATGTTCAATTTCTGAGCTTCTTTAACCGCAATGTGCTCCCGCATGGTATCAACAACAAATAGGGCACCTGGTAAACGTGTCATTTCAGAGATAGAACCTAAGTTCTTTTCCAATTTTTGACGCAAACGATCCACCTGTAATCGTTCCTTTTTAGACAGTGTAAGGAAAGTTCCATCTTTCTTCATTCTATCGATCATAGCCATTTTCTTAACAGCTTTTCGAATGGTTACAAAGTTGGTCAACATTCCTCCAGGCCATCTTTCAGTGATATAAGGCATGTTTACCTTTGCTACTTTTTCAGCAACGATGTCTTTCGCTTGCTTTTTGGTAGCGACAAAAAGAATTTTTCTTCCTGAAGCAGCAATCTTGCTCAAGGCTTCATTTGCCTCGTCTAGTTTTGCTACAGTTTTGTAAAGATTGATAACGTGAATACCATTGCGCTCCATGTAGATGTAAGGAGCCATGTTCGGATTCCACTTTCTTGTGAGGTGTCCAAAATGCACACCAGCTTCTAATAATTGTTTTACTTCGACTTTCGCCATTTTAAATTTAGTTTACGTTCTTTTGAATTAGCAATGCCAGAGTGGTATCCGATTTATGACGGAAGCCTCTACCATTTAGATGCTAAACTAATTTACCTTCACTCTTAGATGCAGTAAAGGATTTTTAATTGTTTTCTTGATTTCAGAAAACTTTCAAGGAACTAGTTAATGAATATAAATAAAGGTGCCTCCGAAGAGACACCTGAAAATTCTTGTCTTAACGTTTAGAGAACTGGAATTTCTTACGGGCTTTCTTCTGACCGAATTTTTTACGTTCTACCATTCTTGGATCTCTTGTCAACAAACCTTCCGGTTTCAATACCAATCTGTTCTCGGCATCGATTTCACACATAACCCTAGATAAGGCTAAACGTACGGCTTCCGCCTGTCCAGTGATTCCACCGCCAAAAACATTTACTTTGACATCATAATCTCCTTCGGTATCTGTAAGTGTAAAAGGTTGTTTTACCTTATACTGCAACGTAGCCGTCGGAAAATAAACATTTAAATCACGGTCGTTGATGGTAATATTTCCTTTTCCTTTGGAAACATAAACACGTGCAACTGCGGTTTTTCTTCTTCCTATTTTATGAATCGTCTCCATTATTTAATGTCGTTTATGTTGATTGCAGTTGGTTTTTGAGCTTCTTGTCCATGTTCGGTCCCAACATATACCTTTAAGTTTCTGAACAAATCGGCACCCAATCTTGTTTTAGGAAGCATGCCCTTAATCGCTTTTTCTACGATACGACCAGGGTTCTTGGCTAACAATTCCTTAACCGAAGTTTCGCGCTGACCGCCCGGATAACCAGTATAACGTTGATAAACCTTGCTATCCCATTTATTTCCGGAAAGAACTATTTTTTCGGCATTGATAATAACCACGTTATCTCCACAATCTACATGTGGTGTAAAGTTTGGCTTATGCTTACCTCTAAGTAGTTTAGCTACTTTAGAAGAAAGTCGACCCAATGTTTGACCCTCAGCATCAACTAGCAACCACTGCTTGTCAACTGTCTTTCTATTGGCCGAAACTGTTTTGTAACTTAATGTATCCACGACACTTTCTTTATCTATTAAACACTTCAATCCCTATAAACGGGCTGCAAATGTACAATTATTAAGTTGAAATACAAATGCGATTTTCCGATTATTTTTTAATTTTTCAATTAGGTTAGTTTCCATTATAAATTCATGGTTTAGTGGGACTTATAGTCGATGCTTTCTTTGTTAAATAATCATTAAAAATTGCTTGAACGGTTACTACCGACTTAATTTAGTATTCTTAAGCTGAACTAAAATAACCAACTTTATATGCAGAATCTGTTTGCTGCTATTTCTCTAATATTTTTTGCATCAAAATTTTTTGCTCAAGATTCTACCAACGTCGTACCAAAGCGAATTTATGTGACCAATCGAGTTGTCGATGCAAATGCTCCGGAAATCGACGGTCTTATAGATGATGAAGGATGGAATATTTCAGAATGGGCCGGAGACTTTATTGAATTGCGCCCCGACGAGAATACGGCTCCGACTTATCAGTCAAAGTTTAAGATTATTTATGATGCCAAAAATTTATACGTTGCCCTGCGCTTTTATGATCCTGACCCTTCAAAAATTGAAAAACGATTGTCTAGGCGTGATGGTTTTGCCGGTGATTATGCCGAAATACATATCGACAGCTACAATGACAAGCGCACTGCCTTTTCGTTTACGGTGACAGCGGCGGGAGTCAAGGCAGATGAGTTTATTTCCCAAAACGGCGATAACTTTGACGAAAGTTGGAACCCTATTTGGTACACGGCTACGAATATCGATGAGGAAGGGTGGACGGCCGAGATGAAAATTCCCTTTAGCCAATTAAAATTTGGCAACGACGAGGAGCAGATTTGGGGCCTTCAAATGATGCGAAGGCTCTTTATCAAAGAAGAACGCTCCGTTTGGCAAAGGATTCCGCAAGATACTCCGGGTTGGGTTAGCGAGTTCGGAATTCTTAGGGGCTTGATTGGTATTCAACCTCAGAAGCAATTGGAAATTCAGCCATTTGTAGTTAATCAATACGATACTTACCCTAAGGTTGATGGTAATCCTTTTAGAGATGGAAGTGACTATTTCTTAAATGGGGGGCTAGATGCTAAAATAGGAATCACCAATGACCTCACGCTAGATTTAACTGTAAACCCAGATTTTGGTCAGGTCGAGGCCGATCCCGGAGCAATTGCTCTAGACGGTTTTCAGATTTTCTTTGAAGAGCGTCGCCCGTTTTTTGTCGAGAATAAGAACATATTTGATTATCAATTCGCGGGTCGCAATGATAATGTTTTTTATAGTAGAAGAATTGGTCGTAGTCCGCAGGGTTCTGCAAGCTTGGATTCAGGAGAATTTGCCGATGCCCCAAATAATACTACCATTTTAGGCGCAGCGAAATTTTCGGGCAAAACAAAGAACGGATGGTCTATTGGACTACTTGAAAGTGTAACGGGTGAAATGTACGCCGAAATCGACAATGGTGGTGCAAGAAGAAAAGAGTTGGTAGAGCCATTGACCAATTATTTGGTCGGAAGGGTTCAGAAGGATTTCAACAACCGAAATTCGTATCTGGGAGGGATATTTACCGCAACGAACAGGCGATTAGAACCAAGTCTTGAATTTTTAAGAAAATCGGCTTACACTGGCGGAATTGATTTCAGGCATAACTGGAAGAATAGAAACTATTATGTGCAAGGTAATTTTGTTACGAGCCATGTAACCGGAAGTCAAGAAGCTATTACCAGAACACAAAATGAAATTACGCATTTGTTTCAGCGGGTTGACGCAGATCATGTCGAGGTAGATCCTAATCGGACTTCCCTGACCGGTACAGGAGGAAGATTGGAAGCTGGAAAAGCAGGGGGCGGTAATTGGCGTTATAACGGGGGAGTAAATTGGAAGTCTCCAGAATTAGAACTCAACGATGTGGGCTTTTTGCGCCAAGCTGATGATATCAGACAGTTTGCCGAAATCGAGCGGTTGTTTTTAAAACCAACAAATCTCTATAGAAGAGCGCAACTAGGCTTTGAATTAACCTCTGCATACGATTTTGATGGTAATTATAACCGTATTCAGTATGAGTTGGGCGGATTTATCAATTTTAAAAATAATTGGTTTTTAGAAGCGGGAGGAGCCCATAAACCCAGAATATTCTCCAATACCGTCTTAAGGGGTGGTCCACGGTGGCGCTGGTCGGAAGAGAACTTTGGTTTCATCTTTCTAGGTACGGATCAAAGAAAAAAATTCAGCGCGACCTTGGGGTACATCAATAGTCAAATGAGGCAAGATAATTTCTCGCTCTTGAGGTACGTACTTCGTTTTCAATACCAACCGTTTGATGCATTTAGTCTTTCTGCGGAAATTGAGTATGAAGAGAACCCAAACAAGACACAATATGTAACGGAAACTGATTTTAACGGTACACCTAGGTATGTCATGGGTAATATCGACCAAAAGACATTTTCAACATCCATCCGTTTGAATTATAGTATTAATCCCAATTTGTCCATTCAGTATTATGGCCAGCCATTTATATCTAGAGGGTTGTACAACGATTTTAATTTTGTGAACAATCCGATTGCTGAGGATTTAAATCAGCGTGTAACACTGTATAATACAAATCAGATATCTAGGGTTGGTAATTCAGGGCCCTATTTAGTTGATGAAAATTTAGATGGAACTACGGATTATGAAATTTCGGATCCCGATTTCGCATTTGTGCAGTTTCGATCTAATCTGGTAGTGCGCTGGGAATATATACCTGGTTCCGAAATTTTTTTGGTTTGGTCTCAAGGTGTTAATGGTTTAGGTGATCCTATGGATTCCCTTGGGCGCAGTCTTGACGGACAAATATTGAACCAAAAGCTCGATAATACCTTTTTGATCAAGGCAACTTATAGGTTTGTTTTGTAGTTAAAGTTAATGCCTGTTGAAATATATAGGCCAAATCTTCGTTTTTCGGTTATCGACGTAACCTAAAATAGATACCGATGAAATACAAAATAGTAATGTTGTTTTTGGCATCAGGATTGATTTTTTCATGTTCCAAAGGGGATGACAATAAAGAAACGGAGACCGAACAAAATGCCATTGTTGGAGAATGGCAAATAACAGAGTTGCAGATAAATGATCAAACTGCCAGTGATATTGCAAAGTTTGGTAAACAAATTCTAGATGACCTTACAGAAAAAGAGTGCATTATCTTAACATTCAATTTCAAGTCCGATTTAACGGTCACCTCAGTAAACTCGGCCAACCATTTAGATATAAATGCAACTCCAACGGGTTTGGATGTCCCTTGCCCGACAGAATTCGATACAGAAACTAGTACCTATACCTATGATGGCTCGGTTCTAACAACGATTGATGAGAATGGACAAACTATATTGTTGGATGTAACTGTAAATGGTGATATCATGACGGTGGACGCTTCGGATTTGGATATCGAAAATTTCAATGACGAAGGTCAGTTGATATTCAAAAAGAAATAACGAAAATACCCGTACTGTTATAATAGCCCTTCCATTTTGCGGAAGGGCTATTTATTTTAACAAATTGTTGTTTGGGTAGCAAATACGTTTATCTTTATAAGGCTTGACTTAGTTTTCCTTATTAATGTTAAAAAAACATTTTCTCCCAATACTTTTAGCCGTATCGTTTTTGCTTTCGAGCTGCGTAGATCCCGTAGAGCCAGAATTTGAGTTCAGGGAAGGTTTGGTGTTTATAGAAGGTTTTGCCTCAACTGCCACTGGCGCCTCTTATGTTATCATCAATAAATCTGCGACCCTTTTTGGAGTAAATACGACCGTTTTTGAAACAGGGGCCTCGGTTTCTTTCAAAAATACTGATACGGGCGAGTCTATAGCTATGACCGAAAATGGAGAAGCTTATGTTCCTCCAGCAGATTTCGTGGTAAGAGTTGGTGAACGCTGGGAACTTGCCATAACGCTGATGGATGGAACCCAATATAAGTCCTCACCTGAAATAGTACTTGATCAGGTGCCTATCTCAGAAGCAAAAGCTACATTTTCACCTGAACTTCGATTTAATGAAAGTTTAGACCGCTTTGAACCTGGTCATCGAATATCTGTTTCTTTAGATGACCCGCAGGGCCAGGAGAATTTTTATTATTGGAGCTTTCGTTCCTTCGAAAATCTTACAGTTTGTCAAACATGTGGAGAATCGGTTTTCAGAGATGGGGAATGTATCACTTCATCGGCACCAACACCTGACTACTTTAATTATATATGTGAGACTGATTGTTGGCAAATCCGTTTTCCGGAAAACATCAACATATTCAGTGATGAATTCTCCAATGGTAAAATTACCGCTAATCTCGAGGTAGCAACTTTACCTTTATATACCAAGGAGGATGTTGTGGTCGAATTACAACAGTTTTCATTGACTCCCGCCGCCTATGATTATTACAAAGTTCTGAAAGATATTGTTGACAATAGTGGAGGCTTCAATGCGCCACCGCCAGCTGCGTTAGTAGGTAATTTGACCAATGTGAACGATGCGGATGACTTCGTTTTTGGAAGGTTCACGGCAGTGGCCACTAGTACGGTCTCGCTTTTTATAGATCGTACGAACATTCCCGCAGACGCTATTGAAATTGCCGCACCATTGGAACTTGAACCTACCTTAGCTTCGCCCCATCCACCCCCTGCAACAAATTTCGCCCCCTGTACAGAAACTAGATTTAGAACCGCTATACGACCCGAAGGATGGATAGATTAACATTTTTATGTTCTTCTGACAGTGTGAGTAAAATAACTCGATATAGGGTACTGACTATGTTGCTATTCCTTTTTGCGGGTTCAGTTAACGGTCAAGAACATACCTTATCGTTTCAAATTCGAGATGTAGTAACGGGTCTTCCTTTGGAAAGTGCCGAGATTGCCATTCAACCTTGTACGTGTGGCGGAATAACCAACGCGGCAGGGCGGTTCAGTATTGTATTGCCACAGAACAAATACAACATCACCATTACCTATATAGGCTACAAAAGCGATACTAGAACGATAGATTTAAATCAAAGCCAAATCATAACTGTGGAATTGGATGAAGAACAGGAGCAACTTTCTGAAGTTATCGTTAGGGCGAAAAAAATCAATGCCAACTTAGAGCTGCCACAAATGGGAGCCGTACAGATACAGACCCAAGTGCTTAAAAAAATTCCCTCAGGACTTGGTGAGGTTGATGTGCTACGCGGAATGACACTCTTGGCGGGAGTGAACAATGCAGGTGAACTTAGCAACGGACTTTCCGTTAGGGGAGGAGCACTCGACCAAAATTTGATATTACTCGATTATGCTCCTATATTTAATCCAACGCACTTATTCGGTCTTTTCTCTGTTTTTACACCAGATGTTTTAGGAAGTGTCGATTTGTATCGAGCAAACATCCCCGCACGATATGGGGGAAGAATAACCTCGGTTTTAGATTTAAAGGTTAAGAACCCTTATGTAGATAAGTTTAAATTAAGCGGAGGCGTCGGCTTGGTATCAAGCAGACTGTCTCTTGAGACGCCCATTGTTAAAGACAAGTTGATGTTGACAATTGGCGGTAGGGCAGGTCTTACCGATTTCCTACTTCCCTTGGTTTCAGAACGATTGGAAAATGCAAAGGCCAAGTTTTATGACGGAACCTTAAAACTACTCTATTTGCCAGGGGAGAATGACCAAATCACCTTTACGGGTTTTTATAGCAAAGATTTCTATCAGTTAGATTTGATTACCCAAATTCAAAATATCAATGCGGAGACCAATCAGTACGACTTTCGAACCTTGAACGGAACCCTAAATTGGAGACATTCCTTCGGTGACAAGAGCAACTTGCGCACTTTTCTTGTATTGAGCGATTATACGCCCAAAACAATTTTGCCAGAGGTTGACAGTGACAATAAAATCGAGTTTGAATCTACCATCAATTACCTAAGTTTCGTTTCAGAGTTTTCAAAAGAGATCAGTACTGATTTTAATTATTATTTGGGCGTGCAGGCAAATCGCTACCAGATAAGTCCTGGAAAATTGAATCCCGGTACCGCCACAAGCATACAACCCGTTTTATTGACCAAAGAGAATAGTTATGAATTATCAGGTTATGGAAACTTGAACTTCAGTCCTATGAAAGATGTTTCGTTGTCAGCAGGTTTGCGATTCAACCATTATGTTCTGGTCGGACCCTATAACCAAGCAACATTTGATGAAACGTCTGAGGCACTCTTAGGCACTACCTTTTTTGAAAAAGGGGCGGGTGTGAAAACCTATAACGGACTTGAACCACGATTAGGTGCGAATATCAAATTGAACGAAACAACATCTATAAAGGCAAGCTATGCGCGACTGAATCAGTATCTTCAGAATGTATACAATTCAACGACACCGCTACCAACATCGCGCTGGAAAACGGCAGACTCGAGTATCAAACCCCAGATAAGCGATTCGTATGGACTAGGCATTTACAAGAATTTTGGCGAGAACACCTACGAAGTTGGTTTAGAAGGCTATTATCGTTTTACTCAAAATAACCTGACCTATAAACCCGGTGCCGATTTTTTCCTGGAACAATTCTTAGAGCGTGATGTGATTCAAGGTGAGGGAAAGGCGTATGGTGTTGAATTAAGCTTAAGAAAATCACAGGGAAAAATTAATGGATGGCTCAATTATACTTGGTCAAGAAGTTTATTGCGGGTAGAAAGCGAAAAATTGTTAGATCGAGTAAATAACAATAAATGGTTTGCATCTGATTTTGATAGGCCACACGTTATCAATGCCACTATAAACTTTGAAGGGGATAAGTTCAATACTTGGAGTTTCAATTTCACTGGACAAACAGGCAGACCTTATACTTCCGCCAATAGCGTTTTCAAACTGGAGAACATCGACGTGCCCATTTTTATCGAGCGTAACAATGCCCGACTGCGACCGTATCATCGATTGGATTTCTCATGGAAAGTTAAATACGGCAAAAAGTTGAACCGTAGATGGGTCGGCGATTGGACTTTTACGATTTACAATGTATACGGAAGAAGAAATCCTTTTAATTTATACTATACCCAACGTCAAGCTGGTGTAGATGCCGATGTGTTTTTGGGAAGTCCCTTAGGCACCTATGAACTTTCGATCATGAACAGCCCATTATTCGCATTGACCTATAACTTTGTTTTTGATTAAAACCGTTTTCTTACTGCTTAAATAATTTGGCCTAGCGCTTTTCGTTTTTGTAATTGAGACGAATTCAAATCATGTTTCAATGACCTCTATAATAGCTCAGCTGCTGACGCTGAAAACAGTTGGTTCCTTTTTTAACTTTTTAAACGGGTCAAAAAGAGACTTTATCGTTGAAAGTGATCCCTTAACGAAGTTTTTTGGATAGCTGAACGTCTGACGTATCTTGTGTCCTTATTAAATAAGATTTTATGAAGATCTCAAAAATAATAGCGTTAGTCGCTATGGTTCTATTTATATCATGCGATAAAGATAAGGATGATGATAACATTCAATTTTTGGTTGGCCATTGGCATGTTTTTGATTTTCAACCTGACCCCAATAGTCCTGTAGAAGATTCTTTGCTGGCCAAAAAAGCTATCAAGAAATTGAACGAGGTCGGTTGTGACTCTATCGAATATACTTTTGGTTCTGATGGAGAATTTTATGCAAAACATGGTTTGCAGTTTGTAAGTGTTACACCGAGTGAAACAGATGTTGAATTTGGTTGTCCTTCACAATTTGATATTGGCACTGGCACTTTTGATTTCGATAATAATTTATTGACTTTGAATTATGACCAAGGAAATTTACGAATAGAGGGTTCCATGGAAGGTGACTATTTAACGACTAAAGTGATTAATATAATAATCAACGATAAAGAGGTTTCTGGTAAATTATTTTTCATGCGAGAAACTGGAGAATAATAATACATGTAATCAGCTTTTAACCAATAAAAAGATAGCCTTCAGGTTATCTTTTTTTTACAATTGCTTTTTGCCGAGCAGGTCTTTTACTTTTTGAAAAATTTGGTTTGTATTTGCTGTTCCTTTGAACGAATAGTAACAATATAAATGCCCGAATCAAGAGAAGTTACAGGAATGTTCAAAGCATTGTTCTTGATTGCCCAGTGGTGTTGCAGAACTGTATTTCCATAGGCATCTGAAATCTGTATTTCTGCTCTATTGCTATTTTGAAGCCCAAGAATATTGACGACGTTGGTGGCCGGGTTCGGAAATACTTTTACCTTTACAGGCTTCTGTATGGCTGTTTTTTCAATGTGGTGTTCGGCTTGCGCGACGGCAAATTGAAATCCCAAGATGAAAATTGAAGTAATGATGAGAAGCTTTTTCACTATAGTTATTATTATAGGTCCAGCTTCATATAACGTTCTTCAATATGAACGCATTTCATGGAACGTTCGTATACTTTTAGAAAAGCTTAACAATTACTTTTAGTGCGCCTCTAGCCAATTCTCACCAACACCCAATTCGACATCTAAAGGCACGGCTAGTTTATAGGCATTCTCCATTTCGGATTTTACCATGACTTTCATTTTATCCAACTCTGGTTTGTAAGCATCGAAAACCAATTCATCATGCACCTGAAGTAGCATTTTAGATTGATAGTTTTCTTCGGATAGTTTTTTATGGATGTTGATCATCGCGACTTTTATGATATCAGCTGCACTACCTTGAATGGGCGCGTTCACTGCATTCCGTTCAGCGGCACCACGCACAACGGCATTGCTACCGTTGATGTCTTTTAGGTAACGACGCCTTCCCAGAACAGTTTGTACATAACCATGGTCTCTAGCAAAATCGACCTGTTCTCCCATATAATTCCGCAGTTTTGGATAGGTTTTATAGTAAGTCTCGATCAATTCTTTTGCCTCCGTACGTGAAAGATCGGTTTGATTGCTCAAACCAAACGCTGAAACACCGTAGATGATTCCAAAGTTAACTGTTTTGGCATTGCTACGTTGTTCTCGGGTGACTTCCTCCAAAGGTACATTGAAAACTTTGGCGGCTGTTGAAGCATGAATATCCTCCCCATTTTTAAAGGCCTCGATCATTGTGGTTTCTTCACTCAAAGCTGCGATAATACGAAGTTCGATTTGGGAGTAATCTGCCGCGAGTAACACATAGTTCTCATCTTTTGGAATAAAAGCCTTTCGCACTTGTCTTCCCCTTTCGGTACGAATTGGAATATTCTGCAGGTTCGGATTGTTACTACTTAATCGTCCTGTTGCGGCAACGGTTTGCATATAATCGGTATGTACTCTTCCGGTAGATGGTTCAACCTGCTCCGGTAGCGCATCGACATAGGTGCTTTTTAATTTTGATAATCCTCTGTAATCCAAAACATCCTGAATAATCTCGTGGTCTTTCGCCAAATAGGAGAGTACATCTTCGGCGGTGGAATACTGTCCGGTTTTGGTTTTTTTGGGCTTATCGACCAGTTTCATTTTATCAAATAGAATTTCCCCTAGTTGTTTGGGTGATCCAATATTGAATTCTTCTCCCGCAGCTTGGTAAATCTTATGCGTTAGGTTTTTAATATCGGAGTCTAAATCTCCTGAAAGGGAATTTAAAAAGGACTTGTCTAAATTGATTCCCTGCAATTCCATATCGGCCAATACATGTAAAAGCGGAATCTCAATATCATTAAAGAGGTCTTCGGTCTTTGCTTCGGCCAATTCAGGTCTAAAATGTTGCGCCAACTGAAAGGTAATATCGGCATCTTCAACTGCGTATTCTGTTTGTTTTTCCAAAGGAACATCGCGCATGCTCAATTGGGTCTTTCCTTTTTTGCCGATAAGTTCAGTAATCGAAACTGGAGTATAATTCAAATAGGTTTCCGAAAGCACGTCCATATTATGGCGCATATCAGGATTGATAAGATAATGCGCCAACATGGTATCAAAGAATTTGCCTTTAACCTTAACATTATACTTGTGCAATACTTTTATATCATACTTAAGATTTTGACCAATCTTTTCGATGTCTTCTGATTCGAAGAACGGACGCAGCTGTTCAATGAGTTCTTGCGCTTCGTTTTTATCTTCAGGGAAGGGAATGTAAAATCCTTTTGTGGCCTCCCACGAAAAGGCTATTCCGACCAACTCGGCAGTCAAAGGATTGATTCCTGTGGTCTCCGTATCAAAACAAACGGAAGTTTGTTTCATCAGATTTTGCATGAAGAGTTTCATTGCCATACCCGGTTGTACGCTTTGGTAAACATGGGGTACATCGGCAATAGTTTTTCGACTGTTCAAGTCTTTTATGGTTCCGGCCGCATTATTTGGGTCGGCTCCGAACAAGGAGAACTGCCCACCGCCCGCCTGTTTCGCATGAGCCTTTGCAGTTGGAGTGCTTGAAACTTGAGTTTGGGGAGTGTCCTCTTCTCCCGAAAATATCTTGATGAACTGGTCTTTTAATCTTCTGAACTCCAGTTCCTCAAACAGCTCCTGCACTTTTTCGTTGTCGGGTACAGACATTTCGTAATCCTTCGCGTTAAAGGTCACATCGCAATCGATACATATGGTTGCAAGTTTTTTAGAAAGAAGCCCAAGTTCTGCATTTTCTTCTACTTTTTCTTTCATTTTACCCTTTAGCTGATCGGTATTCGCCAAAAGGTTCTCCATAGAGCCAAATTGTTCCAAAAACTTTTTAGCGGTTTTATCACCAACCCCCGGAAGCCCTGGAATGTTATCGCTCGCATCACCCATCATTCCTAGATAATCAATGACCTGTTCTGGGCGTTCAACACCGAAACGTTTCTGTACTTCGGGGATACCCCAAATTTCGATGCCGTTGCCCATTCGCGCAGGACGGTACATAAAAATGTTTTCAGATACCAATTGTCCAAAATCTTTATCGGGCGTGACCATGAATACTTTGTAGTCTTCCTTTTCGGCCTGTTTGGCCAAAGTGCCGATGATGTCATCGGCTTCCCAGCCTTCAAGAACTACCGAAGGAATATGCATTGCTTTTAGAATATCTTGGATGTATGGAATAGCGATTCTAATGGCATCAGGAGTCTCATCACGATTAGCCTTGTATTCAGGAAACATTTCAGTACGTTCAGTACTGCCGCCTTTATCGAAACATACTGCCAAATGGTCTGGTTTCTCGCGTTTAATGACATCGAACAGCGAATTCATGAACCCCATGATGGCTGAGGTGTCCATACCTTTTGAATTTATTCTAGGGTTTTTTATTAGGGCATAGTAGCCACGGAAAATCAGCGCGTAAGCATCGAGTAAAAAAAGTCTTTTTTGGTCTGTCATGTTTGTAAATTAGAGGTGCTAGATAAGAGGCCTGAAGTATTAATTTATAAGTTTTTAAAAGTAGAAAAAAGAGTTAGGTTGTCGAAATACTTCAGTACTTTTTATATTATTGAGGGTTATAGTAAAATGGAATTACCCATTCCCTTTGAATTTTCGGAGATACCGATTTTACAATTTTTAAACGATGGAAGCCTGCTGAGATTTCTGTCAAATCCAAGAAGCCCTGAAGTCCAAATTGATTGGTTCTGGGATGGTCGGTTTTTAATAAATTCATCTTGATTTTCTTGTCGTTCAATAAAACAGCAATACCAGATGCGTAGCAATCCAGATTTGCTTGCCATCTTTTCTGCCTTGAAACGTCGTCTTTATCATCAAAACCAATCTTTGATGTTTTACATTGTTTAGTCATAATACCAGTTTCATGATTGAAGAAAGGAATGAAAAGCTTAATGGCAGGATAGGAAATAATCTCGTTTTGTATCTCTGGGATCAATACAAAGTCTACCTCTGCATTATTTGAGGCGTAATAGTTACCGTAGATTCTGCTTTCATCTGGTTTGAAATCATTGTTAATCAAATAGCGATAGTTTGAGTTGATTAGTTTTGTCATTCCAAAAATAACCCCAATAAAAAGCATCAAAAATACCATTTTCACCAGACCTTTCTTCTTTTTGAAATTCGAGCCGAACAACATGGTAATCTGGAATACACTCTTGTGAACAGGTCCATACATGAGTACTGCTCCCCAACGTGCATAAAGAAAATAAAGGTGCTGAACCGTTTCATTGCCATGAAATTTCTTCATGTTCGCGGGAATCGAAAGGAATATACCGAATATTAAGATTAAACCAAAAATACCTAAAGGCAGAAGCAATATCCAAGAAGGTATAAAATCATCCAAGATATTGAACAGTACAAGGTATATGCTAGCCGTAATCATACCGTACAAATAAATCATCATAAATGCAAAAGCCGCGGAAAAAATGACACTACATAATTCATCTATTTTCGTTATGCTGGCACTCACCTTAGGTAGAATTCGAAGGATTTTTTTTGTGTAAATCGGAGAGTAGGCACTATCTTCCAAACCATAGTCAGGAAAAACGGAGTTAAGCCCCACGAGTCCAATCCAATAAGCCCTTAAGGCAAAATGAATGACGAACATAGCTGCTAGAATCCCAATTGCTAAATATCCAAAAACTAGAATCATATAACCGATGTTGTATTGGCTAGGATCTAATTTGTCAATGAATTGAACAAGTAGCCAATCTAAGGCCGCGAACGATTTTAAAATGGCAAAAATGGCAACTGCCGAGACCAAAAGTTCAGCTTCCCAACTTTCATTCTTTAAGCGCTGTAGCCAACTTTTAGATAGTGATTCCTGTGGTTTTTCCATAATGCCTCTAAGTATTTTATGTATAGAAAAGCTATCCGAAGAATTATTCTATTGTCGTTGCTACGAGTGTGTGATATAGCTCTACGCCGGTTGAATGTAAAACCTTCCAATTTCACCTTTAATTTAAGGAAGTTTCTTCTTTACCTTTTTTTTGTTGCTTATTTTAGACTGTTAAATATATACATATGCTAGTAGAAGTTTGTGCCAATTCTTTAGAATCGGCTCGAAATGCAGAAAATGCAGGAGCGGACAGAATCGAGCTCTGTTCAGAACTTGCAGTTGGGGGTATTACGCCCTCCTATGGTCTTATGAAAGCAGTTAGCGAGAAAATATCTATACCGGTGCGTGTGCTGATTCGTCCAAGAAGTGGAGATTTTACATACTCCGATGATGAATTTGAAATTATGAAAAGTGACATCAAGATTTGTTCTGAAATGGGATTTGAGGGTATTGTCGTAGGTATGCTACACGCAAATTTCGTTTTTGACGAAAACCGTTTTTGGGAACTTGGTGAAATGAACCATGGCCTGAAAACTACCTTTCATCGCGCTTTCGATTGGGTGCCCGACCCTTTTTGGGGGCTGGAATGGATCGAGAGTATGGGGGTGGATACCCTATTGACCTCAGGTCATCAAAAAACAGCGATCGAGGGAATTGAGTTGCTTTCTAATCTTCAAGAAAGGGCAACCGCTACCACTATAATGCCCGGATCTGGAATAAACGCATCAAATGCCCAACGCTTCAAGGAAAAAGGATTCCAAGCACTTCACTTGTCCGGAGTGAAAATGCATCAAAAACTTTACGAAAATCCAAATATTTCAATGAATTCTACGCATATGTTGTCTGATGATTCCATTCCAATATCTAATTTCGAGAACATTCAAGAAGTAATTAGAAGCGTTAAATAAAAGGTAAATTCCGCGACCTTCCTCATTATAACAAATACATTTGCAGAAATAGATTATATGTTACGTTGGATATTGTTTTTAGTAGTTTACGCAGCCCTTGGTTTCTATACCTTACAGGCTTTGAAGACCGCGGTCAGGTATCCTTGGGTGTATTATCTGTTCATGGTATTGGCCGTTTTGGTCATTGGTAATTTTATATACCAGTTTACCATAGGCGAGGAACCGGGTCGTGTATTGAGCAGACCTAAAAGTTATGCATTTGGCTTTCTTTTGGCCATGTTGGCATTTCAGATCATTACGATTATATTTTTGTTTTCGGAGGATATTTTTAGATTCATCACTGCGGCCTATCACAAGATATCTGGTAACTCGACAGAATTCAGTTTGCCTCAGCGAAGGCGTTTTCTAAGCCTTCTAGGCCTGGGCATTGCGGCTTTGCCCTTCGGAGCACTTTTGTACGGAATGTATAAGGGAAAATATAATTTTAAAGTACTTAAATATACTTTGGAGTTCGATGATTTGCCAAGGGCTTTCGATGGATATCAAATCACTCAAATTTCCGATGTACATAGTGGTAGTTTCGATAATCGAAATAAAATTTCCTATGCTATCGACTTGATCAACCAACAGGAGAGTGACCTCTTGCTTTTTACTGGAGACATGGTCAATAACAAATCGGAAGAAATGCATCCCTGGAAAGAATTGTTTGCAACCTTAGATGCAAAAGATGGAAAATTCTCTGTTCTGGGAAATCACGATTATGGTGACTATGTGGAATGGGAAACTGTTGAAGCCAAGAAGCAAAATCTCGAAGATTTAATAAAATTACAGCGTGAAATCGGTTTTGATTTGTTATTGAACGAAAATCGTTTTATTGAAAAGGACGGGGATCGCCTGGCACTTATAGGTGTAGAAAATTGGGGCAAAGGCGGATTTAAAAAGGCAGGAGATCTTCAAAAAGCTAAAAGTGGAATTGATGAGAACGACTTTAAAATTTTGATGAGTCATGACCCCAGTCACTGGGAAGAAGAAGTAATACCCGATGGCTATCACTACCATCTTACTCTGAGTGGTCATACGCACGGTATGCAGTTTGGCATCGAGATTCCGGGTTGGTTCAAATGGAGCCCGGTAAAATGGCGCTACAAGCAATGGGCAGGAATCTATCAAGAGATGGGTCAATATATCAATGTCAATCGTGGTTTTGGGTTTTTAGGGTATCCTGGTAGGGTCGGTATCTGGCCTGAAATCACTGTGATTACTTTGAAAAAGAAATCGTTAACATAGATTTAACCTCCCGAAAAGACTATGTACCCTAGGGTTTAGCTATGGATTTAACAATTTTTACTACATTTGAAATTAAATCAATGCTTTAGGTATGTCAAAATTTGGTGAACTTATCGATTTAACCGTTCCGGTCTTGTTGGATTTCTATGCAGAATGGAACGACCAATCTACCGCAATGCATCCTGTTCTTAGGGATGTTGCCGCCGCTTTGGGTGATAAAGGCAAAGTGATAAAAATAGATGTGGACAAGAATAAAGAATTGTCTCAAGCCCTTCGGGTCAAAGGCTTGCCTACATTGATGATTTACAAAAAAGGTGAAATGGTTTGGCGCCAAAGTGGCGAGCAAGATGCCAATACCCTTATTGGAATTTTAAACGAGTACGTTTAGAGAAAGTCGCTATACCACTTCGTTTTTAGAATCAAGAAGCAACAAAACTTATTACTCTTCGACAGTAAGGTTGTCAGTTGCTTTTTCCTTCAACGTATCCACTTGGGTAGAATCCATATCCATTCCAACGGAATCAGGCAAGTCTGGATCTTCTAATTCAGGAACGGCTCTCGGATTCTCGAATTGATCTCCATAGAACTTATCAAAGTATTCGTTGAAAATGAGCGTTTCTTTTTCCGCTTTTTCACGGTCTTTATTGATGACCAATATATCAACGATACGATTATAAGCTTCCATGTCGCCTAATATATCCTCTCCGCGACTTATTTTTTGATCTATCGGAAGCAAGGAATAGTAATTCAAACGTTCTTGATATTTGACTTTTAGCCTTTCAAAAAGCTCACGTGCTTTTGCCGTTTCTCCCACTTTGTAATAGCCATCCACAAAGGGTTCTACTAATGTATAATATCCATATTGGTCCAAAGGCATATTGGTCATGGCGATATCGATGACTTCTTTTGCTTTCTCGAATTTGTTTTCTTCGAGCAAAGTTTCGGTTAAACGGGCTAGGTTACTACGGAAAGTGACACCCTGTATTCTCGTTTGAGTATCATGGTAGATATCCGGGTCGCCAGAATTTCCCCATTCCCAGTTTGTAACGATATCGTACATAAGGTCACTGTCGATACGGCCCATTTCAAAGCCGTTTTCTCGTTCTGTTTTGATAGGAACTAATTTATAGGCAAGACCATCTAGTTGTAAGTAATCTTTCATCCAGATAAATTCTGCATCGTCGAAACTTCCACCAGAAAAATAGATAGGTCGTTTCCAATCGTTGTTGGCCAAAATGTCCAACATCATCATGCTCTTTTTAGTGATAGCACTTGAGGGTAAATCAATATCAATGAAATCAACGATGAGCGCCGAGTCTTTTTCTTTTACGATGCCATATTCCAAAACATTCTTCTTGTTGACCGGCACCCTAATTTTAGTCGTTGGGTAGTAAACTATGTTTTGTACGTTTTCGGAATAGGCATCAGGGTCCGCACCTGCCTTTTGAAAATAATATTTCAGTTTTGTCTCCGGTTTGTCGCCATCTACCCAATCGATGAAGGCTTGAACCGTCCAACGACTTTCGGACACCTGTTTATTAAAAAGGGCATCTGCATTTTGATGATAGAGTACATCACGAGACCCCCAACGGTATTTTTCGTGTTCAATCTGTGACGGTATTGGGTCACTTTCGTACGCCTTGCGCTTCATTTGGTCAATGTACCAATCCGTTTCAAAAAGGCTAGTACATACCACACGCACGTCCGTACGATATCCTTCTATTTCTTGCGCATACCATAGTGGAAATGTGTCGTTGTCACCTATGGTAAATAAAATAGCGCCTGCATCTTTTTGACAAGAGTCAAGATAAGCCTTAGCGGTCGAATTTGCCGTAAACCGATTCGAGCGGTCATGATCATCCCAGTTTTGATAGGCCATCACGGTTGGCACTGCCAACAAACACACTATCGTAAGAGCCGGAGCCAATATCTTGGGCGTTATCAGTTTTCGGAATTCATCAAAAAGGCCATAAACTCCCAAGCCTATCCATAGCGCAAAGATGTAGAAAGACCCAACTAAGGAATAATCGCGTTCGCGAGGTTGAAATATATAAGGATTAGTATAAAACTGTATTGCGATTCCGGTGAACATAAAGAAAACAAAGAGCACCCAAAATTGTTTGGGGTTTTTCGAAATTTGGAAAACGAGACCTATAATTCCTAATATGAGTGGTAAGAAATAATATGTGTTTCGGCCTTTATTATTTTCGACATCACTGGGCAGATTTTTTTGACTGCCCAAAACGGGTCTCATACCATCAACTAAATCGATGCCACTTAACCAATTTCCATTTTGATTGTATCGTCCTTGAACGTCATTTTGTTTTCCGGTAAAATTCCACATAAAGTAGCGCCAATACATGTAGCCGAATTGAAATTCGAACATATATTTAACGTTGTCCCATACTGATGGCGGTTCAACCTCGATGTAATCACTGAAACGTCTAAGGAAACTAATGTATTGCCCTGCATCTATCTCACCATTTGCAAAACCATCTTTTACTTGTTTCACTGCTGCACGAAGCTCTTCATTCGATTGTTTCATTTTGAAGTCCAACGGACCAAAATACTGCATATAGTTTTCCGCATGTTGCGTGCTCCACATTCTTGGAAGGATACCTACGTGGTCTTCGTGTGCGTCTTGTAATGCATCTTTATAATGGTTGACGATTACATATTTGCCCAATTTCTCGTCACGTTCATACTTGGGTTTCTCATCTTTTTCCTTGCCAGCCGGAGCAAAGGCATCGGAATAATAAGCACCATAAACAGGACTATCAACCCCTGGGTATTGTTCTCGATTGTAGTAGGCCAAAAGAGCCCTAGCATCAGCTGGATTGTTTTCATTGATGACCACCTGTGCATTGGCTCGAATAGGCAACATAATCCATGAAGAAAAGCCTAAGAACAAAAACATCAAACAGAGTACAATAGTGTTCGCAGTTAGATAATTGTTCCTTCTAGTATATTTAAGTCCAAAGTAAAAGGCCGCTACGAACAACAGTCCAATAATTATGGATCCAGAATTGAACGGCAGACCTATGCTGTTGACGAAAAAGACTTCGCCCCATCCGAAAAACTGTAATACATAGGTCAACGAAAACTTGTAGACCAACATCAAAATAGCCACTACCCCAATGTTAGCAAGTAAGAAGTTCTTAACCGTAGTTGTCTTGTAGGTTTTAAAATAATATAGAAGTCCGATAGATGGTATCGCCAAAAAGCCCATGAATTGAATTCCAAAAGTCAGACCTACTATAAACGAAATTAATACCAGCCAGCGATTTCCGCGTGGTTGATCTAAATTATCGGTCCATTTTAGGCCCATCCATAACAAAAGGGCCATGATAAAACTGGCCATGGCATATACTTCGGTTTCCCCGGCATTGAACCAAAAACTATCGGAATAGGTAAACGCTAAGCTTCCAACAAGTCCACTACCTAAAACAGCGATTGCTTTACTATTGGTCAGTTGCTCTTTTTTCGAAATCAGTTTTCGGGTAAGGTTCGTGATGGTCCAAAACATAAACAAAATGGTAAAGGCACTTGATGCTCCAGAGACAAAATTGACCATTCGTGCAACTTGGTCATCACCAAAGGCGAACATAGCGAAAAATGCCCCTATCATTTGTAGCAAAGGAGCTCCGGGAGGGTGGCCCACTTGAAGTTTCGCCGAGGTGGCTATGTATTCACCTGCATCCCAAAAACTACTTGTGGGTTCTACGGTAATGAAATAGGTGATGAAGGCTATAAAAAAAACGACCCACCCTATGATGGCATCCCATTTTTCGAAGTTCTTTGAAAACATGAACGTTTTAGTTTATTGGATGGGCGAATTTACTAATTAATATAAACATGCTTACGGATTTTTGACAAAGGTTTAACAGGTTAAAGGGTCCTCCCCCTAACCCCCTCCGAGGGAGGGGGAATCAATTATGAATTTTAGAACACTAAATTCTTAACGCAAAAATCTCAAATTATGACAAAACCTACTCCCTCCCCTCAGGGGAGGGTAAGGGTGGGGACTTTTTTCGATGATTGTATTCGAAAATGTTTGTGCAAACCAAAGTTTGTTCTAAATTTGCACCCTCGAAAGCTGAATTTAGTTCAGTTTCAGAGATTGGCCCATGGTGTAATTGGCAACACTCCGGTTTTTGGTACCGTCATTCAAGGTTCGAGTCCTTGTGGGCCAACAGAAAGTCCCGATGCGAAAGTATCGGGATTTTTTATGCCTATTAATCACTCTGGGAGTTCCTTTTCAATATCCATATCATTCATTTGAATGCCACTATCTTGTTGCGGTTTTTGCAAAGCATCTGTCGCTGCAGCTTCAAGACCTTCCGTTTGTTCCTTCTGCTCGTTCAAAGTGTCCTCGGCCTCGTTCCGTAATAATATCTCCTCATCAATTTCATCGAGTATCGTACCCATTTTCTTTTTGTCCTTGATCATGGCCCAGGTCATCACCAAGCTTGTGGCGATGATTACAAAAAGAAGAATTCCCGACTCAAAACCTTCGATTTGTGCTTGTGCGGGGATTGCGTAAAAAAGTAAAACGGTAATCAATCCTCTGGGCGCGATAAAGAGTTGTGGCAAGATGTCCTTTCCAACGAAAACTCGCAATATCACCCATCGTATCAGATAGATCGAAGCAATAATCAAAACACTAATCAAAGCTACTTTCAAACTCAACAAAGAAGACAGTACAATGGTGATTCCGAAGATTACAAAGAAAAAGGTGCGTACGATGAACGCGGTTTCCAGGGTGATGATATGTAGGTCGTGATAAATGTGTTTCATTTTTTCTTCTTCGAGAAATATTGCCGTTTTTCCCGGGAAGAACAACTTGATATTCTTGACTATGAGTCCAAATATTAAAATAATAATCAATGATGAAAGGTGCATTTTCTTTCCTAATGCGTAAAGTAAAAGAAGTACTGCTATGAGCAAAAACAATTTCGCTTGACTTTTGATGCGCTGAAAAATCAAGATAATCGCATAACTAGCTACCAGAGCTATGACAATGGTAAGTAGGAGGTTGATTGAAAAGCCTACGACGCCACCATCTTCAGCAGGGTTTAGGCCTCCTGTTAAAAAATAAAACATCATAATTCCGAAAATATCGGAAAAGGTACTTTCGTAAATATGGAACTCCTTTTTAGCATCGGCCAACCCTCCGACACTTGGTATAATTATGGCACTTGACAATATTGACAATGGCGTTGCATATAGCCATGCGGACTGCATGGTCATGCCATCAATAAATTCATATAAGATCAATGCGGCTACCCAAGCAGAACCAACCAACCCGATAAGGGCGATGGCCATTGATTTGAGAATCGGAATGAGTTTTTCTTTTTTGAGTTCTAGTTCGAGCGCCGCTTCCAGTACGATCATAATCAGCCCAACGGTACCCAAAATTTCTAAAGAACCTTCAAAATCCGGAATGCTTGGAGCAAACAGGTCCAGACCTATTTTGATAAGAATTCCTAATAAAATCAGCATCAATACAGATGGTACATTAGTCTTTTTCGATAGTCCGTTGAACCAAAAGGATAGAATGACTATGATCGAAGCCTCGATGATAACGTTGTAGGAGGAGAAAATTTCCATATTGGTATTGTTGGTTGATTTTAATTAAAAGTACTATTTAATCGTAAAACATCACCTTTTTATAATACTGTTTTACAAATTTTTCAATCTATTCGAAATTCGAATCGTCTGTGAGGTAAATCTAAATTATAGTACGCCTGAGACTGTTGTGAAATAATAGAAAAATTGTATATTTGCACCACTGAACGGATATCAAAGTATTCATGAGGGGACCTTTTAAGTCCTCTTTTTTGTTTGTGAGATTTTCTTTTCAATAGAACAAGGTTCCCGTTGAATCGAACAAATCTAACAATTACTACCGCAAGGAGGTATTTTTTAGAATGTAAGTCGGGGGTTTTGTTGAACTGAACAAATTGAACAATTTCTCACCCAGTTGGGGCTAAAATAAAACTGAAAAGAGCTTCGGTTATGTTGAAGGATCAAGTAACGACTTTATTGAACGATGCTTTAGAAGAAGACGGTTCATTGTTCTTAATCGATTTTTCGATTACCAATGACAATAAAATTAAGGTGGTTATTGATGGAGATCAGGGAGTAACCGTTCAAGATTGCATGAAGATAAGCAGGGCTATTGAGCATAATCTCGATAGGGATGAGGTTGATTTTGCATTGGAAGTAGCCTCGGCAGGAGCAACGGCGCCCTTGGTAATGCCCAGACAGTATAAGAAGAATGTTGGACGGAAAATGGAGGTAAAAACTTCCGAGGCAACGATAGAGGGAAACCTTACCGCTGCCACTGACGACGGAATTGTTTTGGAATGGAAAGCACGGGAACCCAAACCCATCGGAAAAGGGAAAGTAACAGTTCAGAAGAAACAGGAAATTGATTTTTCTGATATTAAAGAAGCAAAAGTCATATTAAAATTTTAACGGTAGTCAACTCATGGAAAATATTGCGTTAATCGAATCATTCTCGGAATTCAAAGATGATAAATTCATTGATAGAGTAACCTTGATGGCAATTTTAGAAGATGTTTTTAGAAATGCCCTCAAGAAAAAGTTTGGTTCGGATGATAACTTCGATATCATTATCAACCCTGATAAGGGCGATTTGGAAATATGGAGAAACCGCATCGTTGTTGAAGATGGTGAAGTAGAAGAACCCAACGAAGAAATATCACTTTCCGAAGCGCGAAAAATCGAACCCGATTTCGAAGTGGGTGAAGATGTGTCGGAAGAAGTAAAACTGATGGATTTAGGGCGAAGAGCTATTTTGGCCTTGCGTCAGAATTTGATTTCCAAAATCCATGAACATGACAATACTACGATATACAAACAATTTAAAGACCTTGAAGGTGAAATATACACTGCTGAGGTGCATCACATTCGTCATAAGGCTATCATTTTGTTAGACGATGAAGGCAATGAGATCATCCTTCCTAAGGATAGACAAATTCCTTCAGATTTCTTCAGAAAAGGAGATAACGTTCGTGGGATTATCGAAAGTGTAGAATTGAAGGGGAACAAACCTTCTATTATCATGTCAAGAAGTTCTCCCAAATTTTTGGAGCAATTGTTCTTTCAAGAAATTCCCGAGGTTTTCGATGGTTTGATTACTATAAAAAAGGCGGTTCGTATTCCCGGTGAAAAAGCGAAAGTAGCTGTTGATTCCTATGATGATCGAATTGATCCGGTAGGAGCTTGTGTAGGCATGAAAGGTTCGCGAATTCATGGTATCGTTCGTGAATTGGGGAATGAAAATATAGATGTCATCAATTGGACGCAGAATCCACAGTTAATGGTGACCAGGGCCTTGAGTCCTGCAAGGGTTTCATCGGTAAAATTGAACGATGAAAAAATGACCGCTCAGGTATATTTGAAGCCTGAAGAGGTTTCGAAAGCGATAGGTAGAGGTGGTCATAATATCAGATTGGCGGGCCAATTAACGGGGTATGAAATTGATGTATTCCGTGAAGGTGTTGAAGAGGATGTAGAGTTGACCGAATTTTCGGATGAAATCGACGCATGGATCATTGAGGAATTCAAGAAAATCGGAATGGATACTGCGAGAAGCGTCTTAGAACAAGATGTGGATGATTTGGTGAAAAGAACCGATTTGGAAGAGGAAACAATTTCGGAAGTTGTACGTATACTAAAAGCAGAATTAGAAGAATAACTATATATTAGCAGTAGTTTAGAGCTATTGCGAAGAACAGGAATCAGTATTTATGGCAGAAAATGCAACAATAAGGCTTAACAAAGTTCTGAGAGAACTTAATATTTCTTTGGATAGGGCAGTGGATTATCTTGCTTCTAAGGGGCATGATATAGAGGCGCGTCCGACCACAAAAATATCCGAAGACATACACCAAGTGCTTTTGGATGAGTTCCAGACGGATATGAGCAAGAAAGTTGCGTCAAAGGAAGTCGGTGAGGAGAAGCGGAAGGAAAAAGAGGCTATTAGAATTCAACTTGAGCAAGAGCAAGAAGAGAGAAGGTTGGCTCGTGAGCGACGTTCCAGTAAAACGGAGGTCATTAGGGCCAAGGCCGAACTTTCTGGTCCGAAGACCGTCGGCAAAATTGATTTAAGCGCAAAGAAAAAGGAAAAATTAGTTGTTGAGGAAAAGACTGAAGTTCCTATTGTTGAAGAACTCAAAACTCCTCAAGAGACTGCACCAGAAATCGAGAAGCCAAAAGCGGAGGAGCCTAAGGTTGAGAAACCGGTAGAAAAGACCGCAGAAGATGAAGAAAAGGTTGTAGACGAAAAATTGACCACACAGTACCAGAAACTTTCGGGTCCTAAGATTATGGGGGACAAAATCGACCTTACAAAGTTTCAGAAGCCAAAAAAGAAGAAAGAAGAATCCAAAGCTGATAGCACAGATAGAAAAAAGAAGCGAAAGCGTATTGTTAGTAATAATGCCGGTGCTAGAGGTGGCGGCGCTCGAAGTAGTGGGCCTGGAGCTCGAAAGGGGTCCCGTTTTGCAACTGTAAATAAGGTAGAGCCTTCTGAAGAAGATGTGCAAAAGCAGGTGCGTGAAACCTTGGAAAAATTACAAGGTAAAAAGAAGAAAGGAAAAGGCGCAAAGTACAGAAGAGATAAAAGAGATCAGCACCGTATGCAATCGGAGGCCGACCTTGAAATACAGGAAATTGAAAGCAAGAAGCTCAAAGTTACCGAGTTTGTAACCGCGAATGAGATGGCTACCATGATGGATGTTTCTACGACCGAAATTATCTCGGCCTGTATGTCGTTGGGTATGATGGTCACTATGAACCAGAGATTGGATGCTGAGACGCTTTCCATTGTAGCCGAAGAATTCGGATACGAAGTTGAATTTGTAACCGCTGAGATTGAAGAAGCTATTGAGGAAGTCGAAGATGCTGCTGAAGATTTAAAACCCCGAGCCCCGATTGTGACGGTCATGGGTCATGTGGATCACGGTAAAACCTCCTTGTTGGATTACGTTCGTGAAGCTAATGTGATTGCGGGCGAAAGCGGCGGAATTACACAACATATCGGCGCCTACGCGGTGCAATTAGAAGATGGTCAAAAAATTACTTTTTTGGATACACCCGGTCACGAAGCCTTTACGGCAATGCGTGCTAGAGGTGCCCAAGTCACTGATATTGCAGTAATCGTTATTGCGGCTGATGATGACATAATGCCCCAAACCAAAGAAGCGATTGCCCACGCTCAGGCCGCTAGTGTTCCCATCATTTTTGCAATAAACAAAATTGATAGGCCTACTGCGAATCCTGATAAAATCAAAGAAGGCCTAGCCGCAATGAATTTATTGGTTGAAGATTGGGGAGGTAAAATTCAATCACACGATATTTCCGCTAAAACCGGGGAAGGCGTGAAAGAACTGTTGGAAAAAGTATTGCTCGAAGCGGAATTGTTGGAGTTGAAAGCAAATCCGGATAGAGGTGCCGCCGGCGCCGTGGTTGAGGCATTTTTGGACAAAGGCCGTGGTTACGTGTCCACTATTTTAGTTCAAAACGGAACCTTAAAAATAGGGGACTATGTTTTGGCCGGCACAAATAGTGGTAAGGTAAAGGCTATGCAAGATGAACGTGGAAAAGAAGTTCAAGAAGCAGGTCCTTCAACGCCAATATCCATATTAGGTTTAGATGGTGCGCCGCAGGCCGGTGATCGCTTTAATGTGATGGAGGATGAGCGTGAAGCCAAACAAATTGCAACCAAAAGATCACAGCTGCAACGCGAACAATCTGTTCGTACGCAACGTCATATTACATTAGATGAAATCGGAAGACGTATTGCGTTAGGTGACTTTAAAGAATTGAACATCATACTTAAGGGAGATGTTGATGGTTCGGTTGAAGCATTGACCGATTCGTTCCAAAAACTTTCTACCGATGAGATTCAAGTTAATATCATCCATAAGGGGGTTGGGGCAATTACCGAGTCAGATGTACTGTTGGCTTCCGCCTCAGATGCAATCGTTATCGGATTTAATGTACGCCCAATGGGTAATGCCCGTGACATTGCCGATAAGGAAGAAATCGACATCCGTATGTATTCCATTATCTATGATGCCATCAATGATTTGAAAGATGCCATGGAGGGAATGCTCTCTCCGGAAATCAAAGAGGAAATTACCGGAACCGCAGAAATACGGGAAACCTTCAAGATTTCCAAAATTGGTACGATTGCTGGGTGTATGGTTACAACCGGAAAAATCTACAGAAATTCTGGCATTCGTCTGATACGGGACGGGGTAGTTGTCTTTACAGGAGAGCTATCATCGTTGAAACGATTCAAGGATGATGTTAAGGAAGTTGCAAAAGGATATGATTGCGGATTGCAGATCAAAAACTACAATGATATAAAAGAAGGTGATATTGTTGAATGCTTCCAAGAGGTCGCCGTTGCGAAGAAATTGAAGTAAATCATATACTTTTCATTCCCACGAAGGTGGGAATCTTTTAAATACAAAGCCAAAAAAATCGACCTAATTGGTCGATTTTTTTGGTTTGAGTAACATCGCATCTGGATATTTTTCGCGAACTTCCTTAAACTTTCGCTCCGCTTCCAATTTGGTTTTGAAGCGCCCTACACGAACCCGATACGTGGGAGAGTCAAAATCAATTTTGGAAGACATATTGGGAAAGTCAATTTCCACTTCAGATTTTATTCGCTGTGCTTTTGCAAAAGACCCAAAACCGACCTGAATTCTGTAATATTCTGAACTCTCGTTATACAATTTATAGATGTCCAACAAATCAACGATTTTGGCATCTTGTTCAATCTTAATATCACCTTGCTGTGCAGTTGCAAAAGTGATGGAAAAGCTCAAGAAGGCAATGTAATAGGTAGTTTTCATACTTTTATTGAATTGATGTGTAAGCCACATGTACAAAGGTAATTTTTTGAGGATCAAACAAAACAAATTCCATTTATTTAGAACAATTATAAATTATAAATTATAAATACGTTAAGATTTTCCAAATAAAGTCTATGTCGTATTTTTGCCCTCGATTTAGGTCGTGATATTTGCTAGTTTTTCTTGTTAAATAGAAACTATCGTGCCAAATCTGGATTGAAATATTTTATATATGAAAAAGGTTACATACCGCGATCAAATTTCTAAAGTATTAGGTATCAGTCTCGTAGTTTTTCTACTCTCCACCATTTCTCTTTTTGCTCAAGACGAGGTAGTCGTTGAAGAAGCGGTTGCTGTAACTGAATCACCAGCAGAAGCTGGCGGTGGTGATGCTGCAAACGGAAAGTCGTTATTTAATCAAAACTGTGCTGCTTGTCACGCGCTGAACCGAAAAATGACGGGGCCGGCCTTGGCAAATGTGGAAGCTCGTTTGGCTGAAGAGGAGGGTCTTGACAAAGAATGGTTGTACACATGGATTAAAAATAGTCCGGGTATGATTAAAGACGGGGATGCATACGCTGTCAAGATATACAACGAATACAATCAGGCGGCTATGACTGCTTTTCCCACGCTGAGCAATGCTGATATCGACGATATCTTAGCTTATACGGCTGCTCCGCCACCAGCTCCTGCTGTTGCCGCTGCTGTTCCAGGTGAAGGCGGTGGATCGGAAGGTTCAAGTTCTGGAATTTCCAATGAACTCCTATTAGGAGCGCTGGCTCTCGTCTTTGGGATACTGATTTTCATGTTATATTCTGTGAACGCCACTTTGAAAAGAGTAATGGTGGCAAACGGAATTGAAGTTAAAGAAGAGCAAGAAAAACGCATGCCTATTTGGAAGGCCTTTGCCAAAAACCAATTTTTAGTTTTGGTTACGGCAATTTTCCTTTTGTTAGGTAGTGCCTATTTCGCATACGGCTGGATGATGCAAGTGGGCGTGGATCAAGGTTATGCACCTATTCAGCCTATCCATTATTCGCACAAGATTCATGCAGGTGCCAATAAGATTGAGTGTAAGTACTGTCACTCCTCCGCAAGAAAATCGAAACATTCTGGTATTCCTTCGTTGAATGTGTGTATGAACTGCCACAAATCGATTTATGAATACAAAGGAAATCCTGAAGGCCCTTCTCAAGAAGATTTGGCAAATGGCTATACCAACGAATTCTATACTGGAGAAATCAAGAAGTTATATGCCGCAGTTGGTTGGGACGAAGAGAATCAAAAGTACACTGGCGAATCTAAGCCTGTGGAATGGGTAAGAATTCATAACCTACCTGATTTTGCATATTTCAATCACTCACAGCATGTTGAGGTCGGTAAGATTGAATGTCAGACTTGTCATGGGCCAGTCGAGGAAATGGAAATAATGTATCAGTATTCACCATTGACAATGGGTTGGTGTATTAACTGTCACAGAGAGACAAATGTTAAGGTTGAAGGTAATGAGTACTATGCTAAAATACACGAAGAGCTTTCTAAAAAATATGGAGTAGAGACCTTGACGGTTGCTCAGATGGGTGGTTTGGAATGTGGAAAGTGTCACTATTAATTTACAAGTAAGCAGCTAATTACAGAGAGAACGTATGGCATCGAATAAAAAATATTGGAAAAGCGAGGCGGAGTTAAATCCTAACGATTCCATTGTTGAGACGCTAAAACAGAACGAATTTGTTGAGCCGATCCCCGTTGATGATTTCTTGGGCGATAAAGAAACTTTAGAAGCCACGAGCACCAATAGAAGGGATTTTCTAAAATACATGGGCTTTAGTACTGCCGCAGCTTCTTTGGCGGCCTGTGAAGGGCCAGTAATTAAATCCATTCCTTATGTGGTGGCTCCTGAGAACATTGTTCCTGGTGTGGCAAACTACTATGCTACTACGATTGCTAACGGATTTGATTTTGCAAGCATTCTGATTAAAACTCGAGAGGGTCGCCCCATAAAAGTGGAGAACAATACCTATGCAAAAGCTGGTGGTGGTGCAAATGCGCGGGTACAGGCTTCTGTACTTTCCTTATACGATAGTACAAGATTGCAGGGGCCAAAAGCAGAAGGAGAAGATGTTGATTGGGAAACCTTGGATACAAAAGTAAAAGCGGCTATAGGGGCGGCTCGTAATTCAGGAAAACAAATTGCTTTATTGACTCAGACGTATGCTAGTCCTTCCACATCAAGATTAATTGAGGAATTTAAAGCTACTGGCGGTAACGTGAATCACGTAACTTATGATGCTATTTCTGAAGATGCGGCTACAACCGCTTTTGAAAGTAAATATGGAGAACGTGCTTTTGCTGATTACGACTTTGAAAAAGCGGATCTGATTGTTTCTTTTGGAGCCGATTTTCTTGCGGATTGGCAGGGTGGTGGATATGATAGCGGTTATTCAAAAGGACGAGTTCCTAAAAATGGAAAAATGTCGCGTCATGTTCAGTTTGAGGCAAATATGTCTTTGACAGGTGCGAATGCAGATAAGCGTGTGCCGTTGACCCCTATGTTTCAAAAAATTGCCATTGCAAAGTTATATGCGGCTTTAAACGGTTCTTCTGTTGGTGGAGAATTGTTGGGCGATGCACAACGCACCTTAGATGGAGTTTTAGCTGAGATTCGAAAAAATAAAAGTAAAGCGGTAGTAGTTTCCGGAATTGACGATGTTAACGTTCAGACGGTTGTTTTAGCAATCAACGAAATGTTGGGTAGCGAGGCGTTTGATCCTAAAGCACCCCGTTATACGAGACAAGGAAATGCAAAAGCCGTCAACGCCCTTGTCGCAGATATGAATTCTGGCAAGGTGGGTGTTTTGATAATGGATGGAGTCAATCCGATGTTCACGCTTCCGAATGCAGCTGAATTCAAGGCTGGATTGGAAAAAGTGGACACCTCCGTTTCTTTTTCGACCAACTGGAACGAAACCACTGAGGTTACAGATTATGCCGCTGCTGCAAACCACTACTTGGAGTCTTGGGGCGATTTGCAAATTAAAAAAGGCCATTTTAGCTTAATGCAGCCTACCATTAAAGAACTTTTTGACACAAGACAGTTTCAGGGAGCTCTTTTGCAATGGATGGGTAGTGATAAAAGTTATTATGATTACATAAAAGAGACCTGGAGCACATTTGTTTTAAATGGTGCGAGCTGGAACAAAACGTTGCAAGATGGTGTTTTTGATGCTAATGCAGCTAAAATGATGATGCAAGCATCTGAAGATGCGGACCCGCAGGTGATGACTTCGTCAACAGATGACAAAGAGACTTCTATTGAGACGGTGGATGATGAAACATTATCAACTGGTATTTCTATTGATGCGGCTATAAGAAGTTTAGCTGGTTCTTCAAGCGGAGATGGAATGGAATTGGTGCTTTATTCAAAAGTGGGTATGGGTGACGGTCAGCAAGCAAGTAACCCTTGGTTACAAGAGTTTCCTGATCCCATCACAAGAGTTTCGTGGGATAACTATGTTACGGTTTCCAAAAAGGATGCCGAGAACATGGGTATGACAAACTGGAATGTGGCCAATGGCGGCATGAATGGTAGTTATGCAAAATTAACCGTTAACGGAGTATCCATTGACAATGTTCCCGTGGTGGTTCAACCAGGTCAGGCTGTAGGATCTGTAGGTTTGGCCTTGGGTTATGGTAAAACTGTCGGCATGAAGTCTGAAATGCAAACAGGTGTAAATGCATATCCATTATATCAAGGTTTTAATAATGTGCAATCGGTTTCCGTTGAGAAGTCTGCGGGAGAACATGAGTTCGCCTGTGTGCAGTTACATAAAACAATGATGGGTAGAGGAGATATCATCAAGGAGACCTCCTTGGAAATCTTCAATACAAAGGACCACGCAGAATGGAACCATGTTCCTCAGGTATCATTGGATCATCAAGAAGTACCGGCAACTTCAGTAAGCCTTTGGGATGATTTTGATCGTTCTATCGGTCATCATTTCAACATGTCCATAGATTTGAACGCTTGTACAGGTTGTGGAGCTTGTGTTATTGCATGTCATGCGGAAAACAACGTGCCGGTTGTTGGTAAGGCTGAAGTTCGTATGTCAAGGGATATGCACTGGTTGCGTATCGATAGATATTATTCTTCTGAGGATTCCTTCGAATCTGATAATACCAAAAAAGTGGAGTTTGACGGACTCTCCGGTGATAAAGGTTCACTCGGAGGTTTTGGTGAGTTGGAGGACCCTGCTGCAAATCCGCAAGTGTCTTTTCAGCCTGTAATGTGTCAGCATTGTAATCATGCGCCTTGTGAAACGGTTTGCCCAGTGGCAGCGACATCACATGGCCGTCAAGGTCAGAACCAAATGGCTTATAACCGTTGTGTAGGCACAAGATACTGTGCGAACAACTGCCCTTATAAGGTACGTCGTTTCAATTGGTTCTTGTATAACAACAATGACGAGTTTGATTTCCATATGAACAATGATCTGGGCAAGATGGTGGTCAACCCTGATGTAAATGTTCGCTCAAGAGGTGTTATTGAAAAATGTTCAATGTGTATTCAAAAAACACAAAAGACAATTTTAGATGCCAAGAGAGACGGGCGCCTTATCAAGGATGGCGAATTCCAGACAGCTTGCTCTTCGGCTTGTAGCAATGGAGCTATTGTTTTTGGAGATGTCAACGATAAAGAAAGTAAAATTGCCGAGTTGAAAGATAGTGATAGGATGTACCATCTATTGGAAAGTGTTGGCACAAAACCTAATGTTTTCTATCATGTAAAAGTTAGGAATACAACAGAAGCATAACAACCAATACAGTAAGTAACTATAATAAGAATTTATGGCGTCGCATTACGAAGCACCTATAAGAAGACCCTTAGTAACGGGTGACAAAGGCTACCATGATGTAACTGTGGATATTGCTGCACCTGTAGAAGGAAGAGCCGATAAGCAGTGGTGGATAGTATTTTCCATCGCCTTGGCAGCATTCCTTTGGGGAGTAGGTTGTATCATTTATACGATATCTACCGGTATCGGTACCTGGGGTCTGAACAAGACCGTAAACTGGGCCTGGGATATTACAAACTTTGTTTGGTGGGTAGGTATCGGTCATGCCGGTACGCTGATCTCAGCGGTACTTCTGCTTTTCCGTCAGAAATGGAGAATGGCTATTAACCGCTCTGCGGAAGCCATGACAATTTTCTCGGTAATTCAAGCAGGTTTGTTTCCAATTATTCACATGGGCCGTCCATGGTTGGCCTATTGGGTTTTGCCTATTCCAAATCAATTTGGATCTCTTTGGGTAAACTTTAACTCGCCATTGCTTTGGGATGTATTTGCGATATCGACATATCTGTCGGTTTCTTTGGTATTCTGGTGGACGGGATTACTTCCCGATTTTGCAATGTTGCGTGATCGTGCGATTCTGCCTTTCCAAAAGAAGATATATAGTTTGTTAAGTTTCGGATGGAGCGGCCGCGCCAAAGACTGGCAACGTTTTGAGGAAGTTTCTTTGGTTTTAGCAGGCTTGGCTACACCCCTTGTTCTTTCAGTACATACCATTGTATCGTTTGATTTTGCTACTTCGGTCATTCCAGGTTGGCATACCACGATTTTCCCACCGTACTTCGTTGCGGGAGCCATTTTCTCGGGTTTTGCAATGGTGAACACGCTTTTGATTATTATGCGTAAGGTGTGCCATTTAGAAGACTATATTACCGTACAGCATATCGAATTGATGAACATCGTAATTATGATTACGGGTTCGATTGTTGGTTGTGCCTATATTACCGAGCTGTTCATGGCTTGGTACTCAGGTGTCGAATACGAACAATATGCTTTCTTGAACAGAGCGACTGGACCTTACTGGTGGGCGTATTGGGCGATGATGACCTGTAATGTATTTTCGCCACAGTTTATGTGGTTCAAGAAATTACGTACCAGTATCATGTTCTCTTTCTTTATTTCGATTGTAGTAAATATCGGTATGTGGTTCGAGCGTTTCGTGATTATCGTTACCTCATTGCATAGAGATTATCTTCCTTCTTCTTGGACTATGTTTTCGCCAACTTTTGTTGATATCGGAATTTTCATCGGTACTATTGGATTCTTCTTTGTGTTGTTCCTGCTATATGCAAGAACCTTCCCCGTAATTGCGCAGGCGGAGGTAAAATCAATCCTAAAATCCTCGGGAGAGCGGTACAAAAAATTGAGAGATGCTGGGCAACCTCTATATCAAATTCAAAAAGGGGCTGCAGTTTCAACATCAAGGGAAGAAGTGATTACCCAAAATGTTTTAATGGGAGAAGTTGTGCCGGCGAAAGGTGACAAACAGGGCGTTAATGAGCTTTTAAGTTCAATAGGTACTTTTGACCATACTAAGGAAACTGCTGACGATTTGAAAAAAGTAAAAGGGATCGGTCCGAAGATGGAACAGACCCTTAACCAAATTGGAATATACACATTTGCCCAAGTTGGTAGAATGACATCGAAAGAATATGATCTGTTGGATTCAATCACGGAGGCCTTTCCCGGAAGGGCACAACGTGACGATTGGGCTGGTCAAGCACGAATACTAAGTAACAAGAAATAGCTATGGCATCTAAAGTGATACAAGCCTATTATAATGATGATGATGTGTTGATGCACGCTGTCAAAAAGGTGAAAACTGCCAAACACCATATTGAGGAAGTATATTGCCCTTTCCCTGTACATGGCTTGGACAAGGCTATGGGACTCGCCCCAACGCGAATAGCCATTACCTCATTCATGTACGGTTGTGTTGGTTTAATCGTTGCAATTGTGATGATGAATTATATTATGATTGAAGATTGGCCACAAGATATCGGTGGTAAGCCAAGTTTCAGCTACATTGAAAACATGCCCGCTTTTGTGCCAATTATGTTTGAATTAACGGTATTCTTCGCAGCTCACTTGATGGTAATTACTTTTTATTTAAGAAGTAGATTATGGCCGTTCAAAAAAGCGGAGAACCCTGATGTGCGAACGACTGATGATCATTTCGTAATGGAAATTGAAATCCATAATAATGAAAGCGAACTGAAGGACTTGCTGTCCGATACAGGTGCAGTTGAAATAAATATCGCAGAAAAAAACCTTCATTAAGTATGAATAGTTTTAGAAAAATAGGAGTTGTTTTAGTTTTGGTTCTCTTTGTTGTTGCATGTCAAGACAAGAGCAAGCCCAACTATCAATACATGCCAAATATGTATGAGCCTGTAGGTTATGAAACCTATGAAGAGGTAGATTTTCTTCCCAATGGTTCAGAGGCCATGTCACCGGTTGAGGGTTCTATTAATCGTGGTTGGCTTCCCTATGAATACGAGAACACTCCAGAGGGAAAAGAGTTGGCTAGGTTGATGACAAGTCCATTGGATTCATTGAATTCAGAAACTAATTTGACGGTTGGTAAAGAATTATACACTATTTATTGCGCCATATGCCATGGAAATGCCGGTAAGGGTCAAGGAACCTTGGTGAAGCGAGAAAAAATACTTGGTGTTCCCAGTTATGCGGATGCTGCAAGAAATATTACAGTAGGAACAACCTTCCATACTTTGCAATATGGCTTGAATTCCATGGGATCGTACGCATCGCAAATGAATACAAAAGAAATGTGGCAGGTTTCCGAATATGTCATGAAATTGAAAGAAGACTTATAAATTATACATAGAATACTGATATGTACACGATTTCGAACAGATTGAAAATGGGCTCCATTATTTTAATGGTAGTTGGGCTATTGGGTATCGGTTATGGTTTTTGGACCGCTCCTGGTACAGTTGAGGAGGCCAAGGAAATGGTTGCTGACCATAATGATAACCATGGAGCGGTTACCACTCATGGAGATGAATACGCTACTGAGGCACATGAAGATGAAGGTCACGACGCAGCTCATGATGAGCACGTATTGCACCAATTGCAGAATAAGCCTTGGGCCGCCTTGTATGTTGCAGCTTTCTTTTTTTTCATGATTGCCTTGGGTGTTTTGGCTTTTTATGCTGTCCAGCGTGCCGCGCAGGCGGGCTGGTCACCTTTGTTGTTCCGAGTTATGGAGGGAATAACCTCCTATATTGTGCCTGGAGGGATTATAGTATTCGTAATCTTAGTACTATCTGTAATGCATATGAACCATCTTTTTGTTTGGATGGATGCTGATGTAGTTGCACATGATGTTTTATTACAAGGTAAAGCTGGTTATTTGAACCCAACCTTCTTTTTGATTAGAGCTGCTATTTTCCTAGCGGGTTGGATTGGATATAGAGAGTATTCCAGAAAATTGTCTCTAGCTCAAGATGAGTCTAATGATGATTCTAATTTTAAAATGAATTTTAGAATATCAGCTGCTTTCTTGGTGTTCTATTTGATTTCCGAATCTATCATGTCTTGGGACTGGATTATGAGCGTGGACCCCCACTGGTTTAGTACCTTATTTGGTTGGTATGTTTTTGCCAGTATGTTCGTATCAGGCATTACGGTGATTGCCATGGTAACCATTTACTTGAAGTCAAAAGGATATTTAGAGCAAGTAAACGATAGTCATATTCATGATTTGGCGAAGTTTATGTTCGGGATAAGCATCTTCTGGACCTATCTTTGGTTTTCACAGTTCATGTTGATTTGGTATGCGAATATCCCTGAAGAAGTAACCTATTACGTGACTAGAATTGAAGACTATAACCTTCCATTTTTCGCGATGGTCGCGATGAACTTCTTGTTTCCTGTGTTATTATTGATGAATAGTGATTACAAACGAATCAATTGGTTTGTAATAATGGCAGGCATTGTCATTCTAGCAGGACATTATATGGATGTATTCAATATGATCATGCCATCCACCGTAGGTGATCAATGGTATATAGGTATTCCTGAAATAGGAGCAGTTCTATTTTTTGCAGGCTTATTTGTTTTTTGGATTTTTAGAGCGTTGGCTTCAGCTCCGCTGCAGCCAACTAGAAACCCATTTATTGAGGAGAGTAAGCATTTTCATTATTAACAAAGCATAAGAGTTAGAGATACGATGACTACAGCGTTGATATTAATTGTTTTAGTACTAGTTGGAATTGCGATTTGGCAAATGACCAAGATTTTTGAGCTTTCACAACTGAAGGCCGAGAATTCGCAGATTGCCAATGATAATGATAATAAGAATCAGGGCTATTTAATGTTCGCGTTCTTAATTTTCATCTATGGGATAACGATTTTCAGTTTTTGGAAATACTCTAAATTCCTTCTGCCTGAAGCCTCATCTGCTCATGGTGGTGAATATGATTATCTAATGCTGGTTTCCTTCATTATAATATTTATCGTTCAGACGATAACACAAGCGTTGTTGCATTATTTCAGTTATAAATACAAAGGAAAAACTGGCAACAAAGCACTTTTCTATGCAGATAATGATAGACTGGAATTCATTTGGACCATAATTCCTGTAATTGTTTTGGCAGGTTTAATCCTTTGGGGACTATATACATGGACAAACATAATGGATGTTAATGATGAAGATGACCCACTGATTGTAGAACTTTATGCTCAACAATTCAATTGGACCGCTAGATACGGTGGTGCGGACAATGTTTTGGGGGGTGCTAATGTCAGAATGATTGATATTGATAGGGCAAACGTTTTAGGCCTAGATGAATCGGATACTTATGCCTCCGATGATGTCATTGTAAAGGAATTACATCTACCAGTAGGGCGAAAAGTTAATTTTAAAATGCGTTCTCAAGACGTATTGCATTCGGCTTATATGCCACATTTCAGGGCGCAAATGAACTGTGTACCGGGTATGACAACAGAGTTTTCGTTTACCCCGATCAAAACAACTGCAGAAATACGTCAAGACCCCGATGTTGTCGATAAAGTAAAACGAACCAATGCAATCCGAGCGGAAAGGGCTGCCAAAGGAGAAGATAATTCCGATCCATGGGAGTACGACTATATTTTATTGTGTAATAAAATATGTGGAAAATCGCACTATAACATGCAAATGAAGATTATTGTGGAAACCCAAGAGGAATATGACACATGGATGAAGACGCAGCAAACATTTGGGCAAACGATGGCGGGTAATGAAACTGAACCTGCGTTCAACCCCGTTCTGGGTGTAGATGGAAATTAGTATCTGCGGAACTGGTTTCAAACAAAAAAGGCTATTAAAAGAGAATAAATAAAAAAAGAATTCGGTTATGTCAGCAACAGCAGTAGCACATGTAGATAATCACGCTCACGACGATCATGGACATCATCATAAGGAAACATTTGTAACCAAATATATTTTTAGTCAAGATCATAAGATGATCGCTAAGCAATATTTGATTACAGGGTTAATTATGGGTACCATCGGTATCGCTATGTCTTTATTATTCAGAATGCAATTGGCTTGGCCCGGAGAGTCTTTTCCGATTTTTGAAGCCGTTCTAGGAAAATGGGCGCCAGATGGTGTGATGGATGCAGATATGTACTTGGCTCTCGTGACCATACATGGTACCATTATGGTATTCTTCGTATTGACCGCGGGCTTGAGTGGTACATTCAGTAACCTCTTAATTCCGTTGCAAATTGGTGCCAGGGATATGGCTTCAGGATTTTTGAATATGTTATCATATTGGATGTTCTTTACATCCAGTGTTATCATGGTAATTTCATTATTCGTAGAAGCAGGACCTGCAGCGGCAGGTTGGACGATTTATCCTCCACTAAGTGCACTGCCAATGGCACAACCTGGTTCGGGTATGGGTATGACCTTATGGCTGGTATCGATGGCCATATTCATTGCATCCTCATTATTAGGTTCATTAAATTATATCGTGACTGTACTTAACTTGCGAACAAAAGGAATGTCAATGACGAGATTGCCATTGACCATTTGGGCATTTTTCGTGACAGCCGTTATAGGTGTTATTTCATTCCCGGTACTACTTTCTGCGGCACTTTTACTAATTATGGATAGAAGCTTTGGAACGTCCTTTTTCCTCTCCGATATCTTTATTCAAGGAGAAGTCTTGCATTACCAAGGTGGCTCTCCTGTTTTATACGAACACCTGTTCTGGTTTTTAGGTCATCCTGAAGTTTATATTGTATTGTTACCGGCACTGGGTATTACTTCCGAAGTAATGTCGACCAACGCCCGTAAGCCTATTTTCGGTTACCGTGCAATGGTTGCATCTATTCTAGCTATTGCATTTTTGTCAACGATAGTTTGGGGTCATCATATGTTCATTTCAGGTATGAATCCGTTTTTAGGTTCTGTATTTACTTTCACGACACTTTTGATTGCGATTCCTTCAGCGGTAAAGGCATTTAACTATATAACCACCTTATGGAAAGGAAATCTGCAACTCAATCCTGCGATGCTCTTTTCGATAGCTCTCGTGTCCACCTTTATCACAGGTGGTCTTACTGGTATTATTCTTGGAGATAGTACTTTGGATATTAACGTCCACGACACCTATTTTGTAGTCGCTCACTTTCACTTGGTGATGGGTATCTCGGCACTTTACGGATTGTTCGCAGGAGTTTATCATTGGTTCCCGAAAATGTTCGAGGGTAAGATGATGAACAAAAACTTAGGCTATGTCCATTTCTGGGTAACCGCAGTTTGTGCGTATGGAGTATTCTTCCCGATGCACTTTGTGGGAATGGCCGGAGTACCACGGCGTTACTATCAGAACACGAATTTCCCGATGTTCGATGAATTAACGGATGTTCAAGTGCTGATGACCGTTTTTGCTTTGATTGCCGGTGCGGCACAATTGGTTTTCTTATACAACTTCATTATCAGTATTTTCTACGGAAAAAAAGGGCCTAAGAATCCATGGAAATCTAATACTTTGGAATGGACGGCTGAAATGAAACACATTCATGGAAATTGGGACGGTCCTATACCTCATGTTCACCGTTGGGCTTACGACTACAGTAAAGTGGACGCGAATGGTGAGTACATTATTCCCGGTCAAGATTTTGTTCCACAAACCGTACCCTTACAGGATGATGAGGAAGAATTGAACCATTAAATTCAAAACAAAATCATATAAAATGCCCAACTTATCAAGTTGGGCATTTTTTTTGATATATTAGTTTATAGGTTATTCAATTTCTTGGTTAAGAGACCAATAAAAAGTTTGCAATCAAGAATTGAAACACGGTACTAGTTCCCTTAAATACAAATCAAATGAAAAAATACATTCTACTAATTGTTCTTTTTGCGACCTGCGCCATACATGCCCAACGAAAACCCAAAATCAAAGGAAATAAAAATGTAATAGAGGTAAGTGAGGATTTACCTTCCTTTAATGCAATAGAGATAAATGATGACTTGGAAATCTTTTTACAAAAAGCCAATACTGAGGGTTACCAGTTGACTGCTGATGACAATCTTGTTGATGTATTAAAGTTCAGAGTGGTGGATAGCACTTTGGTCATTAGTGCTTTTTATAAGATAACGGGCAAGAAGAAATTGGACATTACCATAAATTATTATGAACTCAACGCTATAACCGTACATGATGGCAGAATCAAAATGCAGGATATGATCGATACAGATGAATTAACTGTGAATTCGACTGGTAACGCTAAACTACAGTTGAATGCGAATGCCTCTGTCATGGATATTATTATGGATGGCAATAGTTCAGGAGATTTCAACCTAGAAGGCGATTCTCTGAATATCACTTTAAAAGACAGGATTGATGTTGGTATTTATGCAGTTAGCGAAACAAATATTATAACCATGCAGGATAATGCTTCGGCCAAGATGGATGGTTCTTCTATCAATATGCAGGTCAATATGTCTGGTAGCTCAAACCTTAAGGCGCAGAAACTAATGGCTGACTTGGTAAGTGCGAATTTGGAAGGCTCAGCCAATGCTAAGGTGTATGCCAAAGAAAACCTTGAACTTTCTTCATCGGGTTCCTCGAAGACCTATTTGAGTGGAGATGCAAAAATTGAGATTCTTGATTTTTTAGATACGTCGGAATTGCATAAGGAAAAAAACTAAAAGTAATCACTATTTCAATAGTAATTTAGCCAATAAAACATGGAATGTTCCATTTCTTGTCATCTTCTATTTGAAGAGTGATTGGGAAAATTCGAATAGTGCTTATAGGAGTAGTTTAATTCAAAGAAGCACTTTTCACATCTAATTGAATCTAATAAAGTAGAACTTTGAAATTGAAGATTAACTATAATGGTGTTCTCATGAAATTAAAATGTTTATTCCTTTTATTTTTGATTTCCTTTGGAAGGATAAATGGTCAAGTAAAGTATGTTACTACAGTTGGAAGCGCTACGAACAATGGTGATACTGAAGCCACCTCGTGGTCGTTGACCCATGCCTTCGCAAACGCTAAGCCAGGCGATTTTATTCATGTAAAAGCCGGCAACTACGGTGATGAACAATACGAGATAACGGTTTCAGGCACTGTACGTAACCCTGTTGTCTTTAAGGGCTACCAAAAGGTGCCTAATGACATAACAACTGTGGACGGGCAAGGCGGTAGCATAGTATATACGGTCAATTCTCAAATTGACCCTACTAATTCATCGGTAATGCCTTTGATTTTAGAAGATAGGGTCAATGATGTTGGTTACGGTGAAGGTATTCGTATATCGGGCTCTTTTGTTCAATTGGAGAATTTTCAAGTGAAATACTTTAGAGATGCAGTCGTAGTGAATGGTACCGACAATGTAACAAAAAATGTTTTAACTTTTGAAAGCGGAATATATAATCCTAAGGTATGGGGAACTGATGAGTTTGGAGCTGGCCTTACAGGTAAGGCTCAGGGTCAGGGCTTTGTTGTTACGGGAGATAGGCATAAGACCATTAACTGTACGGCCATAAAATCAGGGGTGCATTCGATGAAGTTCCAATTTGGGGATTCGCAGGAAGGTTGGGGAAATCGTTGTTATAATTTTAATGATAGCAACCCGACCGATTATATGTATCTCATTGCCAACGGGGTCACTAATAGAACAGATAGAAACATCTACGCACATAGAGAAGTTGGTGCAGCACATGAAAGCCGGGGAATCGTCTATCATTGCAATGCGCCTTCCAATTTTAATAGTTTGGACGGATTTGAGATTTGGAATACGTTTTTGGAGTACAGTTATCCCTTGGTTCAGAATAATACGGCCAAAAACGGAATTCTAATAAGGGAAACTGCGGAAGTAAACAATAACAACCAAGGAGGCATAAATATCAAGAACGAGGCTAAATTCTTGACATTTGAAAACATTCATTTAGTCAATACGGCCATTTGGATAAAAGATCAATCGGATGGCCTTTTTGGGGATGTGGTTGGTTCAGGGGAAGATATTGTTTTCAATAATATCACTGGTGAGGTTGTCACCAAACCGTCAGCTGACATTGCGGCTATAAATTTTATACCCAAATGGCATGAAGAAACTACCTCGCCGACAGCGCGTAGAATAAAATTCCAAAACTGTAAGTTCGATAATTATGGCTTTCTATTTATGGATTACCATGATGCCTTAGGAATTGAGCTTACCGATTGCACTTTTAAGAATATAAAATGGTATAATAGAAGTTCAATTGACGGCCAAAGAGAATCTACCCTTGATGTAAAGGGAACAAATAATAATCTTGAAAACTGTGGTTTCAGCTTTCCAAACGGTTTTACTGGAACCACAAAGACTAGCACAACTGGACGAAAAATATAATCTCAAGAAACATCCTCAAAAATACAATCAGTTGTTCCATTATATAACTAATATCTAAAAAGGTTCGTTGAGCTTAATATTTTTACTGACTAATCGGCGCACTCATACAATGTTCGGGAATACCAAAACCGTCAACCAAAACTCCTATATGAGGTCGTAATTCCGTACAAAGACGTTCCAACCTTTGACGAATGGCTTTTGATTTCGTTCCTCCTAGATATCCTTGCTCCACATACCAGGCAGCATCCTCCCGAATATGTTGTAAGGCGTATAGTGTTCCTAGTTTTTGAAAGAGTTCTTTGTATTGCTCATCTTTAATTCCATCAACAAAATCCGTAAAAGTGTTGTAGGCCAATTCAATGCTATAGGCTTTGCCTAAAGCCAATAAATGCGTTTGAACTTTCAGAAAAGCCTGATAAGAGGGAATACCTTTCTTAATATAATCTCGTATTCGCATTGCAAGGGTGTAAGTCAAACGCCTTGTTCGATAGTCAAATGCATGTTTATGAAATTTCGGGTTGAATAGATGATCCTTATCCACCTTGTTTGAATATAGCGGATTGATAGTGGTCAAGGTATCATTGATTTGCATCCCTAAAATTTTCAAGACTGAAGTAAAACCTGCACTATTGAATTCCGCTCTAAAATCTGAAAGCACCCCCTTTGCAGCCAATTGCAATAGTACGGTATTGTCACCTTCAAATGTTGTAAAAATATCTACATCGCCTTTGAGGTCGGCAATTCTATTCTCGATTAAATAACCTTTACCGCCACAAGCTTCTCGACATTCTTGGATAGCGTCATTTGCATACCAGGTTATGATTGATTTGAGTCCTGCCACCTGCGTCTCCACTTTTCTTTTGTCCGGTTGACTTTCATCACAATAGATTTCCATCATTTTGTCCAAAGTGAAATGATATACATAAGCACTTGCCACCAATGGGGTCAGTCTCAGCTGATGCGATGGATAGTCCATCAACAAATCTTCTTGTACCTTGATGCTGTCGTTGAATTGTCTTCGCTTGAGGGCATGTTTTACTGCAATCGCAAGCGCCATTTTAGCACCTCCTAATCCTGCACGAGCCACACAAATACGTCCGCCGACCAAAGTGCCTAACATGGTAAAAAACCGTTTACTGGGGTTTTTGACATCAGAATGATAAGTTCCGTCGTCGTTGATCGTGCCATATTTATTCAATAAATTTTCTCGGGGAACCACAACCTGATTGAACCATATTTTACCATTATCCACACCATTCAATCCAAGTTTGTAACCATTGTCTTCCACGGTAATTCCTGGAAGCTCTTTGTGATCGGTATCTCGTAGCGGGACTAAAACCGCATGAACTCCTTCATTTTTTCCGTTCACAATTAATTGTGCGAATACCGAAGCCATTTTTGAATGGAGGGCGTTGCCAATATATTCTTTATTATCATTTTTTCCAGGCGTATGTATAATAATACTATCGGTTTCTTTATCATAGGTAGCAGTTGTTTTAATGCCTCTCACGTTGGAACCGTGACCGGTTTCCGTCATGGCAAAACAGCCTAGCAGTTTTGCAGTGCCGGCATCAGCTAAGTATAAATCGTGATGTTTTTGCGTTCCTAATTTTTGAATGCTTCCTCCGAAAAGCCCAACTTGTACGCCAAATTTTATAGTTAAACTTCCGTCGACGTACATCATATTTTCGAACATTTGGGCATATCCCTCCATATCTCCAGCGCCACCATACTTTTTTGGGTACGCCAATGATCCGTAACCTCTTTCAGCCAAAAACCTGACTTGATTTAAAACAACTTCACGGAATTCCTCCTTTTTCCGATGAATATCCCAATTAAAAATATCATTCTGTAAAACTTCCCTGAATTTGTCTACCAATGGAGCATGCTTTCCTTTTAACAAGGTGTCAATTGTTTGAGGATTATAGAAGTCAGAGGTAATTTCATGAATAACTTCTACGTCGAAAAGATGATTGTAATGATTGGGCTGTATGCCTAAATTTATTTCTATATGTTTAAGACTTTCATTGAAGGGGCAAACATCATAGTATTCGCATACTACTTTTTGGCTAAAAGTGCTTAAAGGGTATGTTTCACTTTCAACTAATTTCACTTCTGAGCTTGAAACTAATTGTCTCCAAGCTTTCAATTCTTTGTCAGCAGGTGGATGTTCTGGGAGTAACCAAGATTTAAGTTCTTTTTTATCGTCTTTGGAAAGACTTTCGTCGTCATCGATTGCTTTTTGTACGATATTCAGTTCTGAAGCGGTCACGAGATTGTCGGACCAGATGACGTAGAAGAAGGGTATATATTGCAAAACCCCAGGGGAATAGGCATTCTTTTTCATACCTTGAAATTACGATTTAAATGATAATTGTAGTTATGTGGCATAAAAAAAGTCCTTATTACAAATCGTAGTAATAAGGACTTCGAAATTTAGTTTAAGCGTTCCCTAAGATTGTAGGGAAAGATTTTTAGGTCCGGCAGAAACAATTTCCGGATTTACATTAGCTTTGAACTTTTCAAAATTGTCATTGAAAAGCTTCACCAATTTGCCTTTGACTTCAGCATATTTTTGTTTGTCTTCCCAGGTGTTTTTAGGAATCAATACCTCTTCGGGTACCCCTGGGCAACTTGTGGGAATTTGAACGCCAAATTCCTCATCGGTTACAAAGGTAACATTGTCAAAATCATGATTATGAATGGCATCGATCATTGCTCTGGTATATTTCAATTTCATACGCTTTCCGGTTCCGTTCCATCCGGTATTTACCAACCAAGCAGTAGCGTTATGTTTTTTAATTTTTTCGGCCAATAGTTCAGCATATCGGTTTGGATGCCACATCATGAAAGCAGCACCGAAACAAGCACTAAAAGTCGCCTGTGGTTCTGTAACTCCCATTTCGGTTCCCGCGACTTTAGCTGTGTATCCCGAAATAAAATGATAACTGGCTTGTTCTGGAGTCAATTTACTTACTGGAGGTAATACTCCAAAAGCATCACATGTCAAAAAAATAATATTCTCTGGGTGGCCCGCAATACAGGGCATCTGAACATTATCAATAAAATCAATAGGATATGAAGCCCTAGTATTCTGCGTAATGGATACGTCGCTGTAATCTACTTTTCTTGTATTCTGGTCATAAACCACATTTTCAAGAACGGTACCAAAACGAATAGCATTAAAAATGTCAGGTTCATTTTCAGGAGATAGGTCAATTGCTTTTGCGTAACAACCTCCTTCGATATTAAAGGTGCCATCATCTGTCCAGCAATGTTCATCATCTCCGATTAGTTTACGTTTTGGATCGGCACTTAAGGTCGTCTTACCAGTTCCTGAAAGACCAAAAAGAATAGAAACATCTCCTTTCTCACCAACATTAGCAGAACAATGCATGGGCATGACGTTTTCTAAAGGCATGAGGTAATTCATCACCCCGAAGATGCCTTTCTTCATCTCACCAGCGTATTCTGTACCCAAAATAACAATTTCTTTGCGCTCTAAATTGACATCGATACTTGTTTTGGAAGTCATTTCTGAGGTGTATCTATTTGCAGGAAACTGTCCCGCATTCATTACCACATAATCTGGCTCACCGAAATCAGCCAATTCTTCAGCTGTGGGCATAATCAACATATTCTGCATGAAAAGTGCATGATAGGCACGTGTGCAAATAATTCTTGTCTTTATACGATATTTCGGATCCCAACCTGCATAGGCATCTATAACATATAAATGGTCGCAAATATTGAGGTAATCCAGAGCCCGCTCATGATTAACCATATATGTGTGCTCGTCTAGACCAATATTGATATCGCCCCAATCGATGTTCTTTTCTGAATCTGGATGACGAACAATACGCTTGTCCTTCGGGCTTCTACCGGTCTTTTCACCGGAATAGGTCATTAATGCTCCTACATCTGAAATTGCGGTTCCTTTCTCTAAGCGCAAACCCAGTTCATATAAAACGGGAACGCTGCTGTTTCTATAAATCTTTTCGGTTTCTATTCCGTATTGTTTTAGATTGAATTCTGTTGCCATATCATGTTTTTTGGTTTTCTTTCCATTTTAATACTCGCACAAAGATTGGCATTCCTTAGCTCAAAAAAGATGACAATTGTCATGTTGTTGTCGTTTACAAGAATAAAACGGTTTTAGTTCCTTTTTTCATCCATGTGCAGGTCTTTGTTTTTGCTATCTTTGAGACTATGAATGAATACTTAGACCCTTCTTCTGAAGGCTATACTAATGAAGAGCTTGATATTGAAAGGGCTTTACGCCCAATCAGCTTCGATGATTTTACAGGTCAAGAACAAGTACTGGAGAATCTCAAGATTTTTGTTGAAGCGGCCAATCAAAGGGGCGAGGCATTAGACCATACTTTGTTCCATGGTCCTCCAGGATTGGGTAAAACGACCTTAGCACATATTCTCGCAAATGAATTAGGTGTCGGCATTAAGATTACCTCCGGACCAGTTTTGGATAAGCCTGGAGATTTAGCAGGACTCCTAACAAATCTAGATGAACGCGACGTCTTGTTCATTGATGAAATTCACCGATTGAGCCCTATTGTTGAAGAGTATCTTTATTCGGCTATGGAAGATTACCGAATTGATATTATGATCGAAACAGGGCCCAATGCACGATCTGTACAAATCAATTTGAGCCCGTTCACTCTGATTGGAGCAACAACACGATCAGGTCTTTTAACTGCACCAATGCGAGCCAGATTCGGCATACAGAGCAGACTTCAATACTACGACACTGAGTTGCTTTCGACTATTGTACAGCGTAGTGCGGAAATATTAAAAGTACCCATTACAAATGACGCTTCTATTGAAATAGCAGGTAGAAGTAGAGGTACTCCAAGAATTTGTAACGCACTTCTACGTCGTGTGCGTGACTTTGCACAGATAAAAGGGAATGGAAACATAGATATGGAGATTTCGAAATTCAGTTTGAAAGCTTTGAATGTGGACGCTCATGGGTTGGATGAAATGGACAATAAAATTTTGACGACCATTATCGATAAGTTCAAAGGAGGCCCAGTAGGTATTACCACCTTGGCAACGGCAGTATCCGAAAGTGCTGAAACCATTGAGGAGGTCTACGAACCATTTTTAATACAACAGGGATTCATCATGCGTACCCCAAGAGGACGGGAAGTTACAGAATTAGCCTATATACATTTAGGAAGAATTAAAGGAGGAATACAACCAGGATTGTTCTAATGAAAAACATCCCCACCGTTTCGGCATATCGTGTTTTTAAGAACCGAAAAAGTATACTGAAGAACCCACTCCCTTTTCACAATGAAAATTTTAATAAGCTAGGTGATATTTTTAAAGTTAAAATAGGCCCTAGTGGTCTAATTCTTTTTACGAGAAGTCCCGAGTTCATCAAGCAAATCCTTCAGAAAAATCACAAAAAGTATCATAAGTCCACCTTGCAAACAGAAGATTTGGCCAAATATATTGGTAAAGGCCTGCTGACATCGAACGGGGAACACTGGCGTACTCATCGCCGAATGGTACAACCTGCATTTCACAAGAAAAAATTGGAAGGTTTAATAGGTATTATGAATTCTGCTATTAGTAGTGAATTGGAGCGAATTCAAGATAATGATGTACAAGATATTTACCCCTTAATGGGTGATTTGGCTTTTCAAGTGGTAGCACAATCACTTTTTAGTAGAAATGATATTCAAGGTGAAATGGCGGAATTGAAACGCATAACTGAGACCAATCAGGTCATGCTCATCAAAGAGATGCGACAGCCTTACTTGAATTGGTGGTTTAAGTTAAGTGGGGCAATCAATCGGCATTTGGATTACTCTAAAGAGGCTCGAGATATTTTGGATAAGATTATTCAAGAGCGGATTGACTCAAGAATTGAGAAGGACGATTTACTAGACATGCTTTTAAAAGCACGATATGAAGATGGGGAGCCCATGTCTCGAAATCAGTTGATTGATGAAGTACTTATTTTATTTACTGCAGGGCATGAAACTACGGCCAATGCTTTGAGTTTTACACTATTCTTACTGGCTAAGAATAAAGTGGTTCAAGCCAAAGCTTTTGAAAGTGTTTCTAGAGTAGATTTGGACGATGAAAATCATTTGGAAAATATTGTATCACTTCAATACATTAAACAGTGCGTTGAAGAAGGTATGCGCCTATACCCACCTGCTTATTATATTGACCGTATGTCAATTGAAGAAGATAAATTGGGGGAACATACCATTCCAAAAGATGTTATGATATTGCTGGCGGTTTATGAACTGCATAGGGACCCGAATTTTTGGAATGAATCTGAAACATTTCAACCCGAACGTTTTAATCCGGAGAATAAGAAAGATTTTTCGAATTATTATTATCCCTTTGGTGCAGGACCAAGAATGTGTGTTGGGAATAATTTTGCCATGTACGAGATGATTTTGGTTGTGGCTAGAATCCTAAAAAAGTACCGAACGGAAGTACAAGCCGAAGAAGTGGAATTGGACCCATTAATTTCTTTGAGACCTAAAGAGGTTCGTTTGAGATTTATCCCAAGATAAAAAAGGCGAAGTAATTTATAGAACTCCGCCTTCTTCACAATTAACCACTAAATCTACTTTAATATCGCATTCTCGTCAGAGAACTTTTTGTAACTGAAATATATGGCTGCTATTGCAAAGGCAATTAGTGATAAAAGCATCGCACTATACATGCCCATATTAATTGTACCAGCCATAATTTCTTTGACGCCCAAACCAATATTCAATACTGGAATAAATACCGTTGCCCAAGTAAAATCGATTCCAGGCATCAAGGCCATTACCAAAGGAATAATGATTAATATAATGATGGGCGATGCTTTACTTTGCGCTTCCTTGAATGAGGTAGCGCCTGCCACCAATGCAATTATAAGTCCGGCCAAGAATAGCGAGAAAGGAATCAATAATAATAATATCATAGAAATAGATTGAAAGTTCAACATTTCACCTAAGGCGGATGTGAAGACTTCTGGTATGCCATCAATGAATTGCAATCCTAGTACTAAGCCAATAAGATTGAGCAGGGCGGGGATGAATCCAAGTAATGAAGCAACAATAGCTTTTCCCATAAGAACCTTGAACTTCGAAATAGGCAGTGATAAGGTAGTTTCAATTGTTTTACGTTCTTTTTCTCCGGTAACCAAATCAATGGCTGCTAGAAGACAACCTCCCCACATGGTCAAAATGAAGATATAGGGTATAAAGCCCCCAACTCTTTTACCAATGAGTTCTTTTTGCTCACCAACCTCTATTACATTTTCTGTAAAGGGCGTCATTTTTTCAACAGGAATTTCCAGCTGAGCAATTCTTTTGGACTTTAGTTTGGTAGCGTATACGTCTAGCATAGATTTGACACGTCCGTTAACATTGTCCTTTGTGCCATTACGATAGATTTTTATCTGACCACTCCTCAAACTATCCATTCGGGCAGTCCAGTCAGAAGAAAACACCAAAGCGGTTTGAATAGTGTCATCATCAATCAAAGTCTTAAAGTCAATGGATTCATCATATGTGGTAACTTGGTTCAAGGTATCGCTCAACACCAAACTTTTAAAGTCATCAGGAGCATTAACTAATCCGATTTTCACCTTCTTTTCCTGATTACTTTTCTGAATCATTTGGCTGATCTTGATGCCTCCGAACATGAGAATTGGAATCAACAACGTAGGGAGCAAAATAGAGTTGATAATCGTTTTTCTATCTCGTAGAAGCTCTGTAAGCTCTTTTTTTATAATTATAAATAACTCGTTCATCTTAGGCTTCTTTTACACGGTTAATGAATTCTTGGGTAAGATTATCGGCGTTCATATCGCTTTTGAAATTATCAAAAGAATCATTGTAGATTATTGATCCCTTATTGATTATTGCAAGATCATCGCATAATAAATCAACTTCACTCATGATATGAGAAGAGAAAATAACCGTTTTGTTATCTGCCTTTGATTCACGAATTAAATCGATGATGCTATCTGCGGTAATTACGTCCAAGCCTGACGTGGGTTCGTCAAATATGAGAACCTCAGGGTCGTGAATCAAAGTACGAGCAATAGATACCTTCTGTTTCATACCTGTACTCATTTGTCCCATGCGTTTTTTGCGGAACTCGTTGATACCCAATTTTTCAAAAAGATATTCTTTACGTTCTTTTAGTTCCGTCTCAGGAAGCTTATACAATTTTCCAAAGAAGTCTAAGGTCTCATCTGGGTTAAGACGTTCGTAGAGTCCGGTTGAACCAGTCAGGAATCCGATGCGTTTTTTAACTTCATCATTTCCTTGGGAGATGTCAACACCATCTACAATGGCGGAACCTGAAGTAGGATTGATAATCCCGGCAATCATGCGCAGTGTTGTGGTTTTTCCTGCGCCATTTGGGCCAAGAAGTGAAAAAATCCTCCCTGGTTTGCACTCGAAAGAAACTTCGTTCACGGCATTGACCGTAACGGTTTCTTTTTTAAATCCCTTTCCTGATTTAGAGGTAAAGGATTTTGTTAGGTTGTTTATTTGAATCATTTTTAGGTGGTTTCTATTTCAATACTTCTTGTTAGTTACAAAAATCTTAAAATGTTACATTTTCTTCTAGTCTAATTTTTAAGACTGTGACAAAGATCAAGAGTTTCGCTATAACTTATATGATTTTCTTTTTTGTGAGAATTGTAATTTAGCCTTAATAATTCAAGCGGAATCGGTGGGGTCAAGAGAAAAAAATACAATTTTAATCAAAGAGGAAGCTAAAAGCCTAGGTTTTTTATCTTGCGGTGTTTCCAAGGCAGATTTCCTAGAAGAAGAAGCTCCACGTTTGGAGAAATGGTTGGAGAAGAGCATGCATGGCGAAATGGGGTATATGGAAAACCATTTCGACAAGCGCTTGGATCCTCGTTTGTTGGTAGATGGAGCAAAGTCGGTGATTTCTTTATTATTAAATTATTATCCTGAGGAAACCCAAAAAGAAGATACCTATAAAATTTCGAAATATGCTTACGGCAATGATTACCATCATGTCATTAAATCGAAACTTAGACTGTTACAACATTTTATTTCACAAGAGATTGGCGAAGTAAATGGTCGTGCTTTTGTAGATTCCGCTCCTGTGCTAGATAAGGCTTGGGCCGCTAAAAGCGGATTGGGTTGGATTGGAAAACATAGTAACCTTTTAACCCAACAAGTAGGTTCTTTCTACTTCATTGCCGAGCTCATCGTTGATTTGGAACTGGACTATGATACTCCTGTAACGGATCATTGTGGCACTTGTACTGCTTGTATTGATGCTTGCCCGACCGAAGCTATTGTTGAACCTTATGTGGTAGACGGAAGTAAATGTATTTCCTATTTTACCATAGAGTTGAATAATGAGATTCCGAATGAATTTCACGGTAAATTTGATGATTGGGCCTTTGGCTGTGATATCTGCCAAGATGTTTGTCCGTGGAATAAGTTCTCGAAACCACATCGTGAACCTTTGTTCAATCCCCATCCTGATCTTCTATCGATGACCAAAAAAGATTGGGAAGAAATTACGGAAGATGTTTTTAAAAAGGTATTTCAGAAATCGGCGGTAAAGCGTACGAAGTTTTCAGGATTACAGCGGAATATAGATTTTCTAAAGTAGTTTTTCCCTCAACCAGACATTCCCCCTCATTCTGGATGGACTATGGGAGGACTTCGCAAACGTTTTCGTTGTTGATTCATTGGCTTTTCCTGTTAAGATTCCATCTAGCGATCATTATTAATGCTATCTTGAAGGGCAGTTATTCAACCAAACGCAGAATCAAATGAGCTTGATAAAAAAACCATCCTTAAGTTTTTGGCAAATTTTTAATATGAATGTCGGCTTCTTAGGTATTCAATATAGTTTTGGTTTACAGCAAACCGCAATCAACCCAATATTTTTATATCTAGGCGCTCCGGAAGATATGTTGCCCATATTGAATATTGCAGGTCCAGTAACTGGTCTAATAGTTCAGCCAATTATTGGGGCCATGTCAGACAAAACATGGTCTCCAAAATGGGGAAGAAGAAAACCGTATTTCTTGATCGGGGCAGTTATTGGAAGTTTATGTTTGTTCGCTTTTCCAACGAGTCCTGTACTTTGGTTCGCGGTAGGTTTATTGTGGATTCTTGATGTTGGTAACAATATGGCCATGGAACCATATCGTGCTTTTGTTGGAGACAAATTACCTGAAAAACAGCTCAGTTTGGGCTATCAAATGCAAAGTTTGTTCGTCGGAGCCGGTATACTTCTGGCCAATGGTTCTATTGTACTTTTTCAATATTTGTTCGGTGGAGATTCCGTTGAAGTGGCCGGTGAAATCCCTCAATGGCTCTACTATTCTTTCTATATTGGGGGTATATTATCGATTACCACTATTTTGTGGTCGGTATTTAAAACCCCTGAAATTCCGCCTTCAGATGAAGAACTATCGGAAATTAATCATACCAAAACGCTGCCAATAGGGCAACGTATTGCAAAACCTTTTGCAGAAATTTCTGAGGCAATCAAAGACATGCCCAAGTTTATGTGGAAGTTGGGTGCAGTTTATCTTTTTCAATGGTACGCGCTCTTTATTTACTGGCAATATATTACACCCTTGTTTAAGTCGACCTTGGGCTATTCTACTTCTGAAGCCGCTTCTCAGGCCGCACAAATGAGTCTTACCTACAATATCGTAACTATGGTAGTGGCTTTGGCATTGGTGCCGCTTACTTTAAAATTTGGAGGAAAGAAAGTGTACGCTTTCAGTTTGGTCGGAACGGGACTGGCACTTTTTGCGATCCCCTTTATAAGTGATCCTCTCCTGGTGTTGGCACCAATGGTGCTTTTTGGTATCGGATGGGCAGCCATGATGGGCATTCCATATACGATGGTTTCAAAGGTTGTGCCTCAAGAAAGAAGAGGTGTATATATGGGTATATTGAATATGATGATTGTTATTCCAATGGGTATTGAAACCTTGACTTTTGGTCCTATTTACAAATATCTATTAGGGGGAAATGCGGTAAACGCCATTCTTTTTGCGGGAGCATTTTTCATAATCGCTGCCATTTTGGCGATGCGATTGAACGTTTCAAAAACGGAGGTGGAGTAATTTCCAATCTTTGAATCATCTAAGTAGTTTTTCAATAGAATACCCCTAAATTTGCTTTTCCAAACGAGAAGGCTATGAGCAAAAAGACGACGAGGCGTGAAGCATTGATTTATCATGCCAAACCCCAGCCCGGTAAAATAGCGATTGTACCTACCAAACCTTATGCCACTCAACGTGATTTGGCGTTGGCTTACTCTCCTGGTGTTGCGGAACCCTGTTTGGAAATTTCCAAAAATAAAGATGAGGTTTACAGATATACCTCTAAAGGAAATTTAGTGGCCATAATTTCTAACGGAACGGCAGTACTCGGGCTTGGAAATATTGGCCCTGAAGCATCCAAACCGGTTATGGAAGGTAAAGGATTGCTCTTCAAGATTTTTGCGGATATCGATGGAATGGACATTGAAGTTGATACAGAGGACGTTGACAAGTTTATTGAGACCGTAAAAATGATTGCGCCCACTTTTGGGGGTATCAATCTAGAAGATATTAAGGCTCCTGAGGCTTTTGAAATTGAAAGGCGATTGAAAGCAGAACTCGATATTCCCGTAATGCACGATGACCAACACGGCACTGCTATCATATCGGCTGCTGCGTTGTTAAATGCTCTTGAAATAACCAACAAAAAAATCGAGGATGTTCGCATCGTTGTGAGTGGAGCCGGTGCCGCTGCGGTTTCCTGTACCCGACTGTACAAAGCTTTTGGAGCAAAAGACGAAAATATAGTAATGCTCGATAGTAAGGGTGTGATTCGCAAAGACCGAGAAAGTTTATCCAAAGAAAAGTTAGAATTCGCCTCGGACAGAAAAATAGATACCCTGGATGAGGCCATGAAAGATGCGGATGTCTTTATCGGACTTTCCATAGCCGATATAGTTACTACGAAAATGTTGCTATCAATGGCAAAAGACCCGATTGTTTTTGCAATGGCAAATCCTGATCCTGAAATTAATTATGATTTAGCGGTAAAGACCCGAAAGGATATTATCATGGCCACGGGTCGGTCAGACCATCCAAATCAAGTGAATAATGTATTAGGTTTTCCTTTTATTTTTAGAGGAGCGCTGGATGTTCGCGCTACGGGAATAAATGAGGAAATGAAAATGGCCGCAGTAAAAGCGTTGGCCCAACTGACGCGCCAGCCTGTTCCTGAACAGGTGAACATAGCTTATGGGGAGACACGTCTGACTTTTGGAAAGGACTATATAATTCCCAAACCTTTTGACCCGAGACTGATAGCCGAAATTCCTCCAGCAGTGGCTAAAGCTGCAATGGAGAGTGGCATTGCAAAGCAGCCCATTGAAGATTGGGATCGCTATCGGGAAGAACTATTACAACGGTCGGGTGATGATAATAAAGTAGTTCGTTTATTGCACAATCGTGCTAAAATGAACCTCAAAAAAATCGTTTTTGCCGAGGCAGATCATCTAGATGTTCTGAAGGCCGCCCAAATTGTTCATGAAGAAGGTATTGCCATTCCTATACTTTTAGGCAATAAGGAAATTATTGAGGAATTGAAAGAGGAATTAGAGTTTGACGCGAACATTGAAATAATCGATCCTAATACACCCGATTCCGAAAAGAAAAAAATACAATATGCGACCAAGTATTGGGAAAACAGAAGAAGAAGCGGCTCGACCTTGTACAATGCCAAATCAAAAATGCGTGAACGTAATTATTTTGGGGCAATGATGGTTTTGGAAGGTGATGCCGATGGAATGATTTCTGGATATTCAAGAGCGTTTCCGAGAGTAGTAAAGCCCGTTTTTGAGGTTATTGGAAGGGCAACGAACGTGTCAAGAGCAGCTACAGTACATATCATGATTACTAAAAGAGGGCCGTTGTTCCTAGCGGATACTTCGATTAATATTAACCCCTCGGCAGAAGAATTGGCAGAAATAGCGCAAAATACTGCTAACGTAGCAACCGCCTTTGGTTTTAATCCTGTAATGGCATTATTATCATATGCGAATTATGGTTCTTCAACACATCCACATGCAAAAAAGGTGAAAGAAGCGGTTCGTATTTTACATGAAAAAAACCCTGATCTTATCGTCGATGGTGAAATCCAAACCGATTTTGCTTTGAACAAGGAGTTACTACAAAGTCAATTTCCGTTTTCTAAGTTGGCGGGAAAAAATGTAAACACCTTGATTTTTCCAAATCTGGAGTCCGCAAATATTACATACAAGCTTTTGAAAGAATTGAACAAAGCCAATTCAATTGGCCCGATTATGTTGGGTCTTCGAAGGTCTGTTCACATTATGCAATTAGGTGCCAGTGTTGATGAGATGGTAAATATGACAGCGGTTGCTGCTATTGATGCACAAGAACGTGAGAAAAGAAAGAGAGCCAGGTCAGGCAAATAGAAGTTTAATAAGTTTTAATCACTATTGCTTCTAATGCCAATCTAGATAAATAGAAACCCGAAACTAGAAGTAATGATTCATCACCTCAAGGGAAAACTAGTAGAGAAAAATCCAACCCATGTTATTGTCGAATGTGGCGGAGTTGGTTATTTTGTAAATATTTCGCTTCATACGTTTTCCAAACTCAACGACGCTGAAAACATTCAGCTTTTTACTCACTTACAAGTAAAAGAAGATTCACATACGCTTTTCGGTTTTTCTGAAAAATCGGAGCGTGAGATTTTTAGATTACTACTTTCTGTTTCAGGTATCGGCTCAAGTACGGCTCGAACCATGTTATCATCGCTTTCGCCTGCTCAAATTCGGGATGCAATTGCCAATGGTGATGCCCATACTATTCAGGGTATCAAGGGCATAGGTGCGAAAACGGCACAACGGGTGATTCTTGACCTTCGAGACAAGGTTTTAAAAGTGTATGATATTGATGAAGTTTCCAGTAATTCGAACAATACAAATAAAGAAGAAGCGTTATCTGCTTTAGAGGTTCTTGGCTTCGCACGCAGGCAAGCTGAACGGGTTGTCGATAAAGTGCTCACCCAAGATTCCTCCCTAAGTGTTGAGAATATCATAAAACTCGCGCTTAAAAATTTGTAACAACTTTGAAAAACGGGGCAAACCAAATACTTAAATCTTCATTTAAGCTTATCCTTCTGTTCGTATTATTTCTGCTAACCACAGAAAATTCTTACGCACAGGATCGGGATGAACAAGAACTGGATAGCGTTGCCGTCGACTCGGTTAAGACCGGATTCGCGCTTGGTAAACTAATACTTGACAATCCTGAAAGTATTGTTTCCAAATACATCTACGACCCTAATCTTGATCGCTACATTTATAATGAAAGTGTGGGGGAGTTCAATATTGGGTATCCTATCATCTTAACGCCTGATCAGTACTATGATTTAGTGCAGAAAGAAAGTATGAAGGATTATTTCAAAGAAAAGGCTGATGCTTTCTCAGGAAAAAAAGCCGGTAGCGAAGAAGCTAGAAAAAATTTACTTCCCAATTTCTATATCAACAATAATTTCTTTCAATCTGTTTTTGGTGGAAATACCATTGAAGTAATTCCACAAGGTTCTGTTGCAATGGATTTAGGTGTTATCTGGCAGAAGAATGATAATCCATCTCTATCCCCGAGAAACAGAACCAACCTTTCTTTTGACTTTGATCAGCGGATTAGTTTAAGTATGTTGGGTAAAATAGGTGAGCGATTACAGGTGACGGCCAACTATGATACGGAGGCAACTTTTGATTTTCAGAATATCGTTAAATTAGACTATACACCTACTGAAGACGATATCATTCAAAGTATCGAGGTGGGTAATGTCAATATGCCATTGAACAGTTCGTTAATTACTGGCGCTCAAAGTCTTTTCGGGGTCAAAACGCAATTACAATTCGGCCGAACCAAGGTTACCGCGGTTTTTTCTGAACAACGTTCGCAAAGCAATACGGTGGTGGCGCAAGGAGGCGGTACCGTCAACGAATTCTCGATTACAGCGTTAGATTATGACGAGGATAAACACTTCTTTCTTTCACAATATTTTAGGGATAATTATGACAAAGCCCTTGAAAAATATCCGTTTATTAATAGTCAAGTGCAAATTACAAGGCTTGAAGTTTGGGTGACCAACAGAAGTCAACAGACGCTCAATGTTCGAAACATTGTAGCCCTACAAGATTTGGGGGAGACTAGATTTGGGGTTACAGAAATGGGTTCTGCAGATGTCGAAAAAACAAGAATTGGTCAAATCGCGGGTGCAGCAGCAGCTGGATTTTTTAATACTTCCGTAGACGCTTTTCCTAGAAATAGCGCGAATGATTTGGATCCTTCGCTCATTGGTCAAGGCGGAGCCCTAAACGATAAGATTCGTGAAATAGCTACGGTTGATAACGGCTTTGATGTTTCGGTGCCGGGATACACCTTCAATCAAGGTTTTGACTATGCCATTTTAGAAAATGCAAGAAAGCTTGATCCAATTAGAGATTATGATTTCAATACACAATTAGGGTACATCTCATTGAACCAACGCTTGAGCAATGATGAAGTCTTAGCTGTTGCTTTTCAGTATACCGTGAACGGGCAAGTGTATCAAGTTGGTGAATTTGCTAATGGTGGTTTAGATGCCACCACAATTTCTGGGGGCGCCAATCCCGTTATTGAGAACAATACTTTGATACTTAAGCTGCTGAAAAGTAACATTACCAATGTACAGGATCCTATTTGGAATTTGATGATGAAAAACATCTATGCAACGGGTGCTTTTCGTTTAAGTCAGGAAGATTTCAAACTGAACATTCTTTATTCTGATCCAACTCCGAGAAACTATATTACTCCAGTAACCGATTTTCCAGCACCGGTCAATGGAAACAAAGAGCTTCAAGAACGTATTCTTTTAGATGTTTTCAATCTAGACCGATTGAATGTTTACAATGATGTACAACCTGGTGGGGATGGATTCTTCGATTTTGTACCTGGGCTTACGGTGAATACCCAAGACGGACTCATCATTTTCACCCAGACCGAACCTTTCGGGAAATACTTGTTTAATACACTTGGGGGTGGAGATTATGAGAATGAAAACAGTTACAACGAAAACCAAAATCAGTATGTTTTTCGTGATATGTATGAATTGACCAAAGCAGCAGCTTTGCAAGATCCTGAAAAAAATAAGTTCCTTTTAAAAGGTAGATACAAATCGGAAGGAAGCAATGGTATTCCCATTGGCGCATTTAATGTGCCCAGAGGTTCGGTTCGAGTTACTGCAGGTGGTCGGCAACTACAGGAAGGTATTGACTATACGGTCAATTATCAGACAGGTACGGTTAATATTTTAGACCCTAATTTAGAGGCTTCGAATGTTCCGATTAATATATCGGTTGAGAACAATGCAGTTTTCGGACAACAGACAAGACGATTTACCGGTATTAATGTGGAGCACCAAGTGAGTAAAGATTTTGTTTTAGGCGGTACGCTTTTAAATTTGAATGAAAGGCCTTTGACCCAAAAATCCAATTTTGGGGTTGAACCTGTGAACAATACCATTTTTGGCTTGAACGGAAATTTTTCAACAGAAGTTCCTTTCTTGACCAGATTAGCAAATAAATTGCCGAATATCGATACAGATGTTCCATCCAATCTATCGGTTCGAGCAGAGGTGGCTTGGTTAAGACCCAACTCCCCCAAAAATGCAGATTTTCAAGGAGAAACCACGACCTATTTGGATGATTTTGAAGGCGCACAACGATTAATCGATATACGTTCTTCACTTGGATGGACAATGGCAAGTACCCCATTGGAATTCGTTAACGGCCAACTATTAGGTAGTGATCCGGAAGATCCCGCGAACGTTCAAAATGGTTACGGACGAGCAAAGATGTCATGGTACACAATTGATCCCATTTTCTATACGAGTCAAAGACCGCCGGGTATTTCTGATAGTGACATGTCAACCAACGAAACAAGACGTATTTTTATTGATCGGTTGTTTCAACAAGATGTTGCCCAAGGTCAGACCCAAGTTCAGAATACCTTGAATATCAATTACTTTCCCGATCAAAAAGGACCTTACAACAACAATCCCAACTTTGACGCTACCCCTCCAAATCAAAAATGGGGCGGAATTATGCGTGCCTTGAGCAGTACCAATTTTGAACAATCTAATGTAGAATTTGTTCAGTTTTGGGTTCTGGATCCTTATGTAGATGGTATCACCACTAGTGAAGGAGAGTTGGTTTTGAACTTTGGTAACATTTCAGAGGATATTCTAAAAGACGGTAAGAAACAATACGAAAACGGACTGCCCGGAGTGGGTAGTTCAGATTTGGTATCTCCTTCGTCATGGGGGCAGGTGCCCGCCACACAAGCATTGGTCTATGCTTTCGATGCTGACGAGGCGAATAGAAGTTTACAAGATGTCGGTTTCGATGGTCTAGCGGATGGTGAGGAAAGCTCAATTTTTGACAATAATGTAGGTGATGACCCTGCCTTGGATAACTACCAATACTACCTAAATCGTGATGGTGATATTTTGACACGTTATCTTGATTTCAATAATCCAGACGGAAATTCACCGGTTGAGGTAACCAACACCAATCGTGGTTCGAATACGCTACCCGATGTGGAAGACATTGATCGTGATTTGACTATGAATACGGTAAATAGCTACTATGAATATCGAATTCCTATCAAACCGAACACAACCGTAAATGACAAGTATGTAACTGATGTTTTGGAAACGTCACAAGTACCAAGTAGTGAAGTTCCTGATGGTAGCGTGGTGAATAGACGGTGGATCCAATACAAAATTCCATTGACTGATTTCACCGAAGCGGTAGGTGGCATCACCGACTTTCGGTCTATATCTTTCTTAAGAATGTACTTAACAGGTTTTACGGGTCCCACAGTTTTACGTTTCGCTACACTAGATTTGGTCAGCGGAGACTGGCGTACATATACCAAAACGCTTCAAGATGTTGATATTGATGCCGACCCAACGGACGATAATACCGCTATAGATGTCAACGCAGTGAACATTGAGGAAAATTCAAATAGAACTCCAATTCCTTATGTATTGCCACCAGGCGTACAAAGAGAACGATTGAACAATAACAATACGATTATTCGGCAGAACGAGCAATCCTTATCGTTCGTAGTTGAAAATTTAGAATCTGAAGATTCACGCGGAGTGTTTAAAAATCTGAATATCGATTTAAGGCAGTATGAAAAGATAAAGATGTTCTTGCATGCTGAAAAAGTTGTAAACAGTGATTACTCTGATGATGACACGCCGCTTGTTGGTTTCCTTAGAATAGGTACAGATTTTACCCAGAACTACTATCAACTTGAATTACCATTACAGTTTACCCCTCACGGCGCCATGTCGGAGAGTGCCATATGGCCTGATATCAATGAGATGGAGGTAATTTTGGCAGATTTGAACAAAGTGAAATCAGAACGTTTAGCGAATATAGGCGTTGCTCCACTGAATGAATTGCGATTTTTCGATATAATTGGTGGAGAACCTGTCCCTGTTACTGAATTTGCACCACGAGAATTGGGAGTCATACGAATAGGAATTCAAGGTAACCCATCATTAGGAAGTATACGAAGCATGATGGTGGGTGTGAAGAATATAGATAACATTCCTGCACGTGGTGAAGTTTGGTTCAATGAACTCCGCTTAGCGGGCTTGGATAATAATGGTGGATGGGCAGCAGTAGGCGCTTTAGATGCTAATATGGCTGATTTTGCGAATGTTACGGCTACGGGCAGTACCAGTACTTCCGGTTTCGGAGCTATTGATCAAATGCCCAATGAACGTGCGCGTGAAGATGCCATTGCCTATGATGTGGTGACCAATGTGAATGTTGGGCAGTTGCTTCCAAAGAAATGGGGTATTCAATTACCCTTCAATTACGGAATCTCGGAACAATTGATTACGCCAGAATTTGATCCGGTATATGATGATTTAAAATTGCAAGACCGAATTGATGCTGCGCCAGAAAACGCACCGGATGACCTCACTCCTACTAAAGATGATATTCTAGAGCAAGCAGAAGACTATACCAAACGTACAAGTATCAATTTAATCGGAGTTCGAAAAGATCGTAGTGAAGAGGCCGATGCAAATTTTTATGATATAGAAAACTTTACGTTCAATTATTCCTACAACGAAACGGAACATCGTGATTTTGAAGTAGCGGCATTGCGTGACCAAAGCGTCAATACTGGTTTCGTTTATAATCATGCTTTTCAACCGTTGGAAGTTGCTCCTTTTGCTAAAAAGGATTCGCTGTTTACGGGTAAATACTGGCAGTGGTTGAAGGAATTGAACCTAAATTTGTTGCCAACTACCATTTCCTTGAATTCAAACATTGATAGACAGTTCAATCAGCAGCGTTTTCGAGATGTAAGCCAACAAGGTTTCGATGCAATTGATCTACCCACCCTACAACAACGAAATTATTTGTTCAATTGGCAGTATGCGGTCAATTATAGCTTGACGAAATCTCTTCGGTTAAACATGACCGGAAGTAATAATAGTATTGTTAGAAACTATTTTAACGAGGACGGCAATCCCAATTCTGGGTTTCGAGATGAATTAGGGTTATGGGATGGATTCTTTGATCTTGGAGAACCCAATCGTCATGCACAGCAATTAGAGCTCAACTATGAAATTCCTTTTAGCAAAATACCTGCCCTTGATTTTATCAACGCTCAATATTCCTACACCAGTAACTTTGATTGGCAACGTGGAGGAGATGCTTTGATAGAGGTCGCAGGTGAAGCCATCAATACCGTTCAAAATGCCAACACGCACAATTTGACGGCTTCTTTGTCCATGCAAAAATTCTATGATTTATTAGGCTTGAAAAAACGGGACGGCAAGACGCAAGCGAATGCAGCCCCGGTAAGAAGGGATAAGGCAGGCAACACTGATGAAATAGGGAAGAAGCAACCCAGAAAAACGAGCAAACTTTTTAATACCGCGGTCGATGTTTTAACCATGGTAAAACGGTTGAACGTCAATTATAATGAGTCGAACGGAAAAGTACTTCCTGGCTATACGCAATCAATTGGTTTTGTGGGTACGGCAAGACCAAGCTTAGGTTTTGTTTTTGGTAGTCAGGCTGATGTGCGATTTGAAGCTGCTCGTAGGGGTTGGTTAACCCAGTTTGATGGCTTCAATTCACAATATTTGGAGAACACAAACAAGCAATTGAATATCACTGCAACGGCGCAACCGCTACCTGATTTGACCATTGATTTGGTCGCGGATCGCCAATTCGCGTCAAATTACCAAGAGACCTTCGAAGTATTGGACAATAATGGCGAACTAAGTTACAACCAGCAATTAGGAAATAATCTGGGGAATTTCAGCATCTCCACCATGATGATCGGTACGGCCTTTGGTAAAAGCGACGAATTTACCTCGGAGAATTTTGAGCAATTCAAACAGAATCGAATCACGATTGCTAATAGAATCGAATCTGAACGTGGAAACAAATCGAGAGGTGTTACAGATGACGAAGGTTTTCCAGATTGGTACGGAAAAACACAACAGGATGTGTTGTTGCCTGCTTTTTTTGCGGCATATACGGGTCAGGATGTTGATCGGGTAAATTTGGACGTTTTCAGACAGATTCCGATTCCAAACTGGAATATCAAATACACTGGTCTGATGAAGAATAAATGGTTTAAGAAAAAGTTTAAACGTTTTTCTGTAAGCCATGGGTATCGTGCTGCCTACAGTATCAATTCGTTTCAAACTAACTTGGAAAAAACGCAACTGCTAAACGAATCTGACGGAGATCTAGATGCGGCAGTAATTGGCGACAATAATGATTTATTGTCTGATCTTATTTTGAACAATGTAGTGTTGACCGATCAATTTAATCCGCTGATACGCCTTGACTTTGAAATGAAAAACGCGTTGAGTGTTTTGGCGGAAGTCCGTTCGGATCGAATGTTGTCCCTTAGCTTCGACAACAACCTGATGACCGAACAGAATGGTAAAGAGTACACTGTTGGATTGGGCTATCGTATCAAAGATGTAAAGTTTGTCACCAATATCGGTGGAAATAAAACCCGCCTAAAAGGTGATTTGAATTTGAAGGCCGACGTCACACTAAGAGATAATATTACCATCATTAGAAACCTCGATATCGATAACAACCAAATTACATCCGGTCAAAATCTACTATCGATTAAGTTCACAGCTGACTATGCGCTGAGTAAGAACCTGAATGCTTTGTTCTTCTATGATCATTCCTTCTCTCAATTTGCTGTATCAACGGCCTTTCCGCAGACTACTATCAATACAGGCTTTACTTTGCGGTATAATTTTGGAAACTAGCTATCATTACCCTGTCGTTATAGGTTGTTAAAAATGTTTAAATACCGTTTGATCTCCTCCCAAAGATGGTTTGTGTTTGATTTTTGAATTTGTATTTGAGTTTATAAAGGAATCCGCTACATTTGCTTTGCTAACAAAAATTGAACTAATGAACATACCATCAGAATTGAAATACACGAAAGATCACGAATGGATTCGCATCGAAGGCGATGTTGCCACAGTGGGTATTACTGATTTTGCACAAGGTGAATTGGGAGACATTGTTTATGTGGAGGTAGAAACAGTGGACGAAACCTTGGATCAAGAGGAAGTATTCGGAACAGTGGAAGCCGTAAAAACCGTATCCGATCTTTTCCTGCCCTTAAGTGGTGAAATTATTGAATTCAACGAAACTTTGGAAGATGAGCCCGAAAAGGTGAATTCAGACCCCTACGGTGATGGTTGGATGATAAAAATTAAGATTTCTGATGCTTCTCAGGCTGATGCTTTGATGACAGATGAAGACTACAAGGCATTGATTGGTGCTTAAAAGACCTTTTTTTACAATATCTTTTATAGGTTGGATGGTGTTCGTCACTTTTTCCAGCCTTTATTCTTTTAGACGGCTAAAACCTCCCTCATTTTCTATACCGCATGTGGATAAATTAGTGCATTTCACCTTTTACTTTGTGGCTTGTATCTTAGGGATGTTCTTTTTAAGGGAGCTTACAAGAGGCGGTCTCAGGTTTAAAAAAGCACTATTGATAATGACGCTTTCAATTATAGGTTTTGGCGTGATTATTGAGGTATTACAACATGTATTTACAACGAATCGTATGGCTGATATCCTTGACGCATTGGCAAATAGTATTGGTGCTTTATGCGGCGCTAGTGTAGTTAAATACTTATTTTCTGAACGACGAACGCTAAAATGGAAAATTTAATTGCTTTTTAACTAAAATATTAATTAAATTAGCAAACACTTAAATGTATTGATATGGAACTAAAAAAGAATCCAAAAGCAGATTTAACCAGAAATAGTGCGATGTATTTCGTGATTGGCCTGTTTACGGTATTAGTATTGACATATGTAGCCTTGGAATGGAAATCTTACGAAGGAGGTAATGAATATGATATTTCAATGAACGTTGATGACGAGTTAGATGAAGAAGTTCCGATGACTGAACAGCTCAAGACACCACCACCTCCACCACCTCCAGCGGCTCCTGAGGTTATAGAAGTTGTAGAGGATGAAGAGGAAATTGAAGAAACTGTTATTGAATCCACCGAAAGTAATGAGGAAGAGGAAGTAATGGAAGTTGAAGATGTTGAAGTTGAAGAAGTTGAAGAAGACGTTGACGTTCCATTTGCGGTTATTGAAAATGTACCGGTTTTCCCTGGTTGTGAGAATGAAAGCAACAAAAGAGCTTGTTTTAACAAAATGATGCAGAAGCATATCAGTAAAAATTTCCGTTACCCTGAAATCGCTCAAGAAATGGGAGTTCAAGGTAGGGTTAACGTTATGTTCGTTATTCAAAAAGATGGCAGCATCGGTAACGTAAGAATGAGAGGTCCTGATAAAAACTTGGAAAAAGAGGCGGCAAGAATCATCGCCAAACTGCCAAAAATGACTCCGGGTAAGCAAAGGGGTAGGGCGGTACGTGTACCTTTCAGTATTCCAATTACATTTAAGCTTCAATAATTTATTTTCTTTCCCGCGAAAACGGGAAACTAGATAAAAAATCCCTAGCCGAACAGCTAGGGATTTTTTATGAGCTACTTTTTCTACTTCTTTAGACTGGTGTAGATAATCTCACGAATACGCTCAGGATTGATAAATCCCGTCCCATGGGTCGAATCATAGTTTTCCGTAAGCGAAGTATTGGCTTTTACTTCATCCAAAGTAGCACCTGAATCTATTTGGGCCTGAACTTTCGTTCTGATATCTTCCAATATCAAAACATAATTTTGGAGTTCGGCTTTGTTGGAAGGTCGGCCGTGCCCTGGAATGATTTTAGTGTCATCATTGATTACGAGCAATGCTTTTTTATGAGCTTCTATAAATCCATCAATGCTTCCACCACTTTTTAAATCGATGTAAGGATAACGACCTGAAAAATAAGTGTCACCCATATGTAAAACATTATTTTGTATAAAATAGACCATTGCATCACCATCAGTATGTGCATTATGCACGTGAAAAGCCATTATGGTTTCGTCACCATCGTAGAAGGTGATATCTTTTGAAAAGGTTACTTCGGGTAACATCTTGACATAATCCTCCGCACTAATTTCTTTGGCTTCCACTTTTGGCAATAGATTCAACTGAATACGTTCACGTACATTGTCTTGTGCTACCAAAGTAACCGAGTCCGAATTAAACCTCGCGTTACCACCCGAGTGGTCTCCGTGCATGTGGGTATTGAACAAAAAAGCGATGGGTTTTTCAGTTAAACCGGATATAGCCGTTTTCAGTTTTGCACTTAACCGGTCAAATTGGTCATCGATCATAAAAACATGGGTTTCCCCAACGTAGATGCCGATATTTCCACCTTGACCAGTAAGCATGTACACGTTTTGGGAAAGTGTATCCACCGTAATTGTTACTTCCTTGTCCTGAGCTTTCGCAAAAATTGTGAATAAAATGCAGGCTAGGAACAACAGGATTGGCTTTTTTATTTTCATTATTTACATTTAAAGTGTTTCTCTCAAAGATAGGATAAATAGCAGCATTTCGTTGCAGAAATAGCCCTCGGGGTTTATCTTTGCACTCCATTAATACAATATGAAAACTGCGGTTAATTCTGTAAAAACCTATTCTTTGGATTTTGCCGACTTTAAGGAGATTACCAAAGCTAGACTGGCAATTAGCGTTGTTTTCTCTTCGATAGCAGGATATCTGTTGGCGCCGGTTCAGCCTGATCTTGTTTCTTTACTTCTTTTGGCTTTTGGAGGGTATTGTATGGTAGGTGCTTCAAATGCATATAACCAGGTCATAGAGAAAGACTTGGATGCGTTGATGAACCGAACCAAGAATCGGCCCATTCCTTCGGGGAGAATGTCGGTTCAAAAGGCAATGACCATTGCCATTGTCATGACATTGCTAGGTATTGTTGCATTATATTATTTGAATCCGAAAACCGCCATGTTTGGTGCGATTTCGATTTTCCTATATACCAGTGTATATACACCTCTAAAAACAAAGACCCCGTTATCGGTTTTTGTGGGTGCCTTCCCAGGAGCGATTCCATTTATGCTGGGTTGGGTAGCAGCAACAAATGAATTTGGTATTGAACCGGGAACCCTTTTTATGATTCAGTTTTTTTGGCAATTTCCGCATTTTTGGGCCTTGGGTTGGATGTTGGACGAAGATTATAAGAAAGGTGGATTTAAAATGCTCCCGACAGGAAAAAAAGACAAGGGCACTGCATTACAGATTATCATGTATACCGTTTGGATGATCCTTATTTCGGTAATTCCCGCTTTTGGTATCACAGGACAACTATTCTTATCGTTACCAGCGGCAATACTTGTTTTTCTTATGGGCTTGGTGATGCTCGTTTTCGCTTTTCGCTTGTACGAAAAGCGGGATAACTTTTCGGCACGAAAGTTAATGCTGGCAAGTGTAAGTTATATCACCTTAATGCAAATTGTTTTTGTAGCAGATAAATTTTTGAGATAATTGATTATGGATTTAACCCAATTTTCAGAAAAAGAAAAACACGACAGAGCAAAAAAAATGATGCTCTGGTTCGGTATAGTGAGCCTGATTATGGGATTCGCTGGTTGGACGAGTGCCTATATCGTTAGTAGCTCTCGTGAAGATTGGATTCAAGGTTTAGAACTCCCACAGTCTTTTTACATTAGTACGGCGATAATCATCCTAAGTAGCTTTACCTACATTATTGCAAAAAAGGCTTCTGAGAATGACAAATCGAAGCAGGCAACTATGTGGCTTTTGGTGACTTTAGTGCTAGGTGTCATTTTTATTGTACTTCAATTTTTCGGGTTTCAAGAAATGTTGGGTAATGGATACTATTTCACAGGCCCAACCAGTAATATTAAGATGTCATATGTATTTTTGATAGCTGCAGTGCATATTGTGCATGTTGTTGCGGGCCTTATTTCTTTGTTGGTGGTTCTGTACAATCAAATGAAAGGAAAATATTCGTCTAAGGAATCTTTAGGTATTTCACTTGGGGCAACTTTTTGGCATTTTTTAGACCTTTTATGGGTGTACTTGATCTTGTTTATGACCTTTGTAAAATAAATCGACCTAAAATCGGTTTTGATGTGTATTCGGCTTTTCTAAAGCCAAAAAAAATGTAAATTTGCTCAAATTCTAATCATACTTTAAAAACTATATGGATTCTACGGTGACAACAGGTTCGGAAGAGAATGTTTGGGGAGGCGGTAACAGGCCCCTAAATGCAAGTTATGGCAAATTAATGATGTGGTTTTTCCTCGTTTCCGATGCGCTTACTTTCTCCGGTTTTTTAGCTTCTTACGGTTTTTCTCGTTTTAAATTTATAGAGACTTGGCCCATTGCCGATGAGGTTTTTACTCACGTACCTTTCTTTCACGGTAATTATCCTATGATTTATGTGGCTTTCATGACATTTATTTTGATCATGTCATCGGTTACAATGGTACTCGCTGTTGATGCTGGTCATCGTATGAAGAAGAATGCGGTAATTTGGTATATGTTCTTGACCATTATTGGAGGAGCGATTTTCGTAGGTTCCCAAGCCTGGGAATGGGCAACCTTTATAAAGGGCGATTTCGGTGCGCTTGAAACAAAAGGTGGGAGAGTGTTACAATTTGTAAATGCCGATACAGGGGAGCGAGCTGCTTTGGCCGATTTTTCAAAAACCATTACTGATGAAAGGGTTGACCATGAAAAGAAGAACGGGGTATGGTATTATGAAGAAACTGCACTTCCTTCTTTTTCGTTGAACGAAGTTATTGAGGGGGTTAAAGCTAATTCCAATATCGTAATACGCACGGAACAGATTAATGAGGAAGGTGAAAAAACAGTGCTTTCAAGAGAAGAATCATTGAAAAAGCTAAATGACGCAACCAGTGTTGTAGAGGGCGCTAATTTAATACGAAATGAATATGGTAGTCGTCTATTCGCCGACTTCTTTTTCTTTATAACAGGTTTTCACGGTTTTCACGTATTCTCCGGTGTTGTAATAAACATAATAATTTTCTTTAATGTCATTTTAGGTACCTATGAGCGAAGAGGGCATTATGAAATGGTAGAAAAGGTTGGTCTCTATTGGCACTTTGTAGATTTGGTATGGGTATTTGTATTTACCTTCTTCTACCTTGTGTAAAGTTAATTTTTCTATTGCTGAATAAAATTTAGGCAGCAAATATTAATAGGAAACCAAGTTTGAGAAATAAAAAAATTTTGAAATAAAAACGGTCTAGAATATCATATCTAGCATCTAACGTCTAGTATAAAATGGCACACGAACATAAGTTGGAAATTTTCAGGGGACTTTTAAAATTCAAGTCCAATACTCAAAAAATATGGGGTGTATTAATCTTTTTAACGATCGTTACGGCAATTGAGGTTGCATTGGGTATCATAAAGCCAGAGTTTTTACTAAAGAGTACCCCACTGGGAATGAAAGCTTTGAATTGGATATTCATCATCTTGACATTGGTAAAAGCATATTATATTGCTTGGGATTTCATGCACCTACGTGATGAAAGATCGGCATTACGAAGAGCTATAGTTTGGACCCCCATTTTCTTGGTCGCCTATTTGGTCTTCATTCTTTTGTTCGAAGCCGATTACGTCTACAATGTATACAAAGATGGTTTTGTGACATGGAATTTCTAACACGGAATTAACAGCTAAAAAAGACGGCAAATGAGCCGTCTTTTTTATTTTTGCATGTGCTTAATTGAAGATATTGGTTTATAATATATTTCAGTACAAGTGTAATTGAAATACCTGTTTCTGACTACTTAAGATATGAAGAAAACATTCGTTCTTGTCACCCTTTTTGTACTACCTGTAGTCGTTTATCTGTTCTTCGCTTCGGGAGTCTATAATTTTGGAAAACTTCCTACGCTTACTGAAGATGTTATTGATGTGGCTGATTTTGGCAGTCCTGTTTCCCTAGAGAATAAAATAACAATTTTAGGTTTTATGGGAAAAGATGTTTTGACCAAGAAAGGCAACGCATTCAATCTAAACCAGAAGATATACAAACGCTTTTACGAGTTCAATGACTTTCATTTTGTCATGGTAGCTGCCGAAGGAATGAATGCACAATCAGAAGATTTGAAAAAGGAACTTGCCGAGATTACGAACGTTGAAAAATGGAATTTTGTTTTTCTATCCGATGCGGATACTAAAACGCTATTTCATAGCTTGAAAACGAACTTGACATTAGATGATGATTTATCTACGCCTTATGTTTTCATTATTGATAAAGCGCGAAATTTAAGAGGAAGAAACGATGATGAGGATGAAGGAACAAAATACGGTTTCAATACCACTTCAGTAGCGGAACTCAATAATAAAATGGAGGATGATGTTAAGATTATCCTTGCCGAATATCGATTAGCGTTAAAGAAGAATAACGCGGAAAGAGCGAAATGAAAAACAAATACACATATGTCTGGGTGTCTCTCGTGATTCTGGTTTTCGGGATCATCTTCATTCCTAAAATCGTCAATAGAGTACAAAGCGGCACGGTGGTGGAAAACGACAGGATGAATGTTAAGCATGCCAATGATAAATTATCTTTTGTGCTCTTAAATGGTAAGAAAAGAAGAGTTCCCTCTTTCGAATTTATTAATCAAGATAGTTTACTAATAAGCAATGCGGATTATGAAGGAAAGGTCTTTGTCGCAGAGTTTTTCTTTACAAGCTGCCCATCGATTTGTCCGATAATGAACAAAAATCTTGTGGAAATACAAAACGAGTTCGCTAATGCGGACAATTTTGGTATCGCTTCTTTCTCAATTACTCCAGAATATGATACTCCAATGGTCCTGAAAGAGTATGCTGAACGTTACGGCATTAATGATTTAGATTGGCATTTGATGACTGGTGACCAAGAAAAAATTTATAAGTTGGCGAATGAGGGCTTCAATATTTTTGCGGCTGAAATGCCTGATGCACCTGGTGGATTTGAGCATTCAGGTTTGTTTGCCTTGATCGATAAGAATGGATACATCCGTTCGCGGGTCGATAAATTTGGCAACCCCATAGTGTACTATCGAGGGGCTATAACGCCCGAGCAGGTTACCAACGACCATGGTGAAACCGAACAGATTTCGATTTTAAAGGAGGATATCAAAAAACTCTTGGAAGAATAATGGATAGTGTTGCATTAAAAGAAAAAAGGTTCAATCGACTGATTACAGTAGTATCGATTATAGTTCCTTTAGTGGTAGCTATTTTATTTGGAGTTAAAATTCCGAATGTGGAACGGTTGGGCTTCCTACCACCTATATATGCAAGTATTAACGGACTTACCGCGGTGCTTTTAGTAATAGCAGTTTGGGCAATTAAAAACGGGAAAAGAGAATTACATCAGAGATTGATGACTTCTTGCATCGGTTTGTCGGTAGTTTTTTTAGTGCTATATATTCTCTATCATATGACTTCTGAATCAACAACTTTTGGTGGAGAAGGCACTGTGCGTTACATCTACTTTTTTATCTTGATTTCTCATATTGCGTTGTCCATTGTAATAATTCCATTGGTTTTAAAAACCTATGCTAGGGCATATTTGGGAAAATTTGAAAGCCATAGAAAGTTGGCAAGAATCACGTTTCCGATTTGGTTGTATGTTGCAATAACAGGCGTTGTAGTCTATCTTATGATTTCACCGTATTACTCGTAACTATGAGAAAAAAGTTTTTCATTGGCTTTATGCTAGTACTGCTTCTTCCTCAAATGGTAGAGGCTCAATGTGCAATGTGTCGGGCAGTTCTAGAAAGTGAAGGTAATGTTGAAGTTGCTGAGGGTATCAATAATGGAATTGTTTACTTAATGGCAGTACCCTACATTTTAGTAGCTGTACTTTTCTATTTTGTATATCGTAAAATGAAAAATTAGGTTAAAGAATCCATTTTTAACTTTTTTTTACAACGTTTACTGTAACAATATTGGTTTCTTGTAGTCTAATGAACATGTGGTATTCCCCACCACACTCATCAATCATCAAAAAACCAATCAAATGTTCGACATCGAAAGATGGCAGGAGATATTCGATACTATCCGTAAAAACAAATTACGAACAATCCTCACGGGTATTTCCGTAGCTTCCGGAATATTTATTCTAGTTATTTTATTGGGTTTTGGCCAAGGCATGCAAAATGGTATTGCCGCCGAGTTTAAAGAAGATGCCGCTACTAGTCTTTGGGTTTGGCCTCGCCGTACCACCATTGAATACAAGGGCTTGAATCCAGATAGGCAAATACAACTCCGAAATGAGAATTTTGAAGCAATTACTACGGCTATGGATGCCGATTACGAAAAAGCATCATTACTTTTCTTTCCACGTGATGTTCAGGTAGTCTATAAAAATGATCTATTGGTTTACAATATTGCCGGCACTAATGGGGATCTGCAGATTATTGAGAACGAATTTTTATCGGAAGGTAGGTACATCAATGAAACTGATGTACGAGAGAATGCAAAAGTTGCAGTTATCAGCAATAAGATCAAAAGAGAAGTTTTTTCCGATTTGGAAACCCCACTTGGTGAATACATTACTATTTCTGGGGCTGTTTTTAAAATTGTCGGTGTCTTTGGAGAGTACGGTAAGAACGAAGATGAAGAAGAGCGTATTTTTATTCCCATCACGACTGCGCAATTGGCCTTTAACGGTTCTGATAAAATCAACAACATGAATTTCATGTTGCCAGAACTAGAGTCATTTGACGCTATGGTAGAGAATAATACCGCTTTTACCGGTGAACTATTAAGGTATCTGAAGCAACAGCATAACGTAGCACCTGAAGATGATCGAGCAATACGCATATGGAATCCGATACAAGAGGCAAAACGTTACTATGCTTTGACTGGTGGAATAAAAATGTTCTTTTGGGGTGTAGGCTTTTTTACCATTATCGCAGGTGTGGTAAGTGTAAGTAATATTATGTTGATCGTCGTGAAAGAACGAACACGTGAAATCGGAATTCGAAAGGCCCTGGGTGCTAAACCTTGGTCGATTATAGGAATGATTATGCATGAGGCAATTTTTGTGACCGCAATTGCAGGCTTTACCGGGCTAATATTCAGTATGGGCCTACTTGAGTTATTAGGCCCTTATGTAGAGGTAGACTATGTCTTAAATCCTTCCGTGGATTTTAAAGTGGCTTTTTCTACGGTCATATTACTTATTGTTGCCGGAATGATAGCGGGCTTTTTTCCGGCGTGGAAGGCGGTCAGGGTTCAAGTCATAGAAGCCTTACGGGATGAATAGGTTTGTTCATGGTGTCGTGTCGAGACTGATAGTTAAATATATATTAGGATAAAATATGTTCAGCAAAGATCGTTGGAAAGAAATACTGGAAGTGCTGTCTAGCAACATGCTTAGAACCGTCGCTACAGCATTTGGCGTGGGTTGGGGCATCTTCATCTTGATTATTTTGCTCGCCGCCGGTAAAGGTCTTGAAAATGGCATTCGACAAGATTTCAATGGTGTGGCCACCAACACAATGTTTATGTGGACGGAGACAACTACCTTACCCTATCAAGGACTACCTGAAGGAAGGGAGTTCAATTTTAAACTTGGAGATGTTGATTTGATACGCCGAAATGTACCTGGTCTAAGGATTATTTCGCCTCGAAATCGATTACGCCCAACTGAGGGAGATAATGTGATTAGAGGCACCGAAACTGGGAAATATAGGGTCTATGGCGACTATCCTGAAATTATTCAACAAAACCCATTTTACGTAGCGCATGGTAGATTCTTCAATTACAATGATATAGATGAGAAACGGAAAGTAGTAGTCATAGGAGATGGTATTCGGCAAGACCTCTATGAGAAAGACGAAGAGGTACTGGGTACCAATCTAAGAATAAGCGGCGTAAACTTTATGGTTGTTGGCACGTACAAGGAGAAGACCAGTAACGGCGGCGGCGAAAATAGTGAAAGAGAGATTTTTGTTCCCTTCACTACTTTTTCACAAGCTTTCAACAGAGCTGATAACGTTGGTTGGATGGCCATAACTGCAGCCGATGGAGGCTCCATCAGTGAATTGAGCGAGGCGATAATCCAAACGGTAAAACAAAGTAGAAAGGTACATCCCGATGATAAACGTGCCATTGGTTTTTTTGATCTTTACGCGCAATACAATCGGGTCGAAAGTCTTTTCGGAGCTTTAAAGTTCATCGCATTTTTCGTAGGAGTACTAGTGCTGATATCAGGAATTATCGGCGTGAGTAATATTATGCTAATTGTCATTAAAGAACGGACCAAAGAAATCGGTATCCGACGTGCTTTAGGGGAAAATCCGTGGTCTATCAAACAGCAGATTTTGATGGAATCGATTTTTTTAACCATTATATCAGGTATGGTAGGCATCATATTCGGTGCACTATCCATCTTTGGTATAAATAGCTTGTTAGATGTGGTTGGTCCTGTAGATATGTTTTTAAATCCCAGTGTAAGTTTGGGAGTTGTTTTAGTGGCACTTTTGATCTTAGTCGTATCCGGATTATTGGCAGGTTTTATTCCTGCAAATAGTGCCATTAAAGTGAGACCGATAGAAGCACTAAGAACAGAATAATAGCATCAATCATAATTAATTAATCAATCCAAAAATGAAAAAATCGATTACCAGAATCATCTTATTGCTCATCGTGGTTGTCTTCGGCGCAGCGATGTATTATTTATACCAAAAAAACAGTGAAGACCCTGTTGTGTATGAAACCGAGCAACCTTCAAAACAAAACATTGTCAAAAAGACCGTTGCCACGGGAAGTATTTTACCGCTTGAAGAAGTATTGATCAAACCCAATATTTCGGGTGTAATTGAAGAAGTGTTCGTTGAAGGTGGTGATTATGTGAAGTCTGGTGATTTGATATGTAGGATCAAAGTCGTTCCAAATTTAAACGCGTTGAACGATGCGAGAAATACAATTGATGAGGCAAAAATTGGACTCGACGACCAACTTAGGAATCTAGAACGACAAACGGGACTATTTGCCAAAGGTGTGATATCCAAGGTTGATTTGGAACGTGCGCAAGTCTCTTATGATCAGGCCAAGCAAACTTACGGTGCTGCGAATAAACGATACGATATTGTAAAAACCGGTACCACAAAGGGCTATGGCAATGCTGCAAACACCCTAATTAAGGCGACTGTAAGCGGGATGGTATTGGAAGTCCCAGTCGAAGTGGGCAATCAGGTCATTGAAAGCAATAATTTCAATGAAGGCACAACGATTGCCGCAATCGCAGATGTTGAAAAAATGATTTTTGAAGGGAAAGTCGATGAGTCCGAAGTCGGTAAAATCAAAGAAAACCTTCCTTTGGAAATTACCGTGGGTGCAATCGAAGATCTTAAGTTCGACGCAGTTTTAGATTATATAGCGCCAAAAGGGAAAGAAGAAAATGGTGCCATTCAATTTGAAATCAAGGGGACGTTGAACAAGCAGGACTCGGTTTTTATAAGAGCTGGTCTCAGTGCAAATGCCTCGATTATCTTAGCACGTGCCGATAGTGTTCTGGCCATGAAGGAGGCCTTGGTGCAATTTGATGAAAAAACCAAGAAACCTTTTGTAGAAGTGGAGACTGGCGACCAAAAATTCGAGCGAAAAGACATTGAGTTGGGTATTAGCGACGGTATATTTGTAGAGATCAAAGGCGGTATTCAAGCTGAGGATAAAATCAAAGTATGGAATGCGGTAGAGAACGAAGAAGACTCGAACAATAGTTAAAATAATTTTTTAGGTAAAATCTTGTAACATTTTTAAGACTTAAGTGTCTTATTATCAAATGGCAAAGATTCCACCCGAATAGAAATAATACAACCAAAATGATTAAAATTGAAAATCTTCACAAATCATATAAAATGGGAAGTAATTCCCTCCATGTTTTAAAAGGGATTAATTTTTCTGTCGAAGAAGGTGAACTGGTTGCCATTATGGGTTCCTCCGGATCCGGTAAATCTACATTGCTAAACATCTTGGGAATGTTGGATGGGTTAGATGAGGGTTCTTACACCCTTGATGGTGTTCCGATAAAGGATCTCAACGAAACTAAAGCCGCTAATTATCGCAACAAATTTTTGGGCTTTGTTTTTCAATCCTTTAACCTTATCAATTACAAAAACGCGATGGAAAATGTGGCTCTACCACTTTACTATCAAAAGGTAGGAAGGAAAGAGCGTCAAGAAAAAGCATTAAAATATCTTGAACAAGTAGGTTTGAAGGAATGGGCTACACATTTGCCAAGCGAACTTTCAGGAGGTCAAAAACAGCGTGTAGCAATTGCAAGAGCTATGGCCGCTGAACCTAAGGTTTTACTTGCTGATGAGCCAACGGGTGCACTGGACAGTACTACTTCATATGAAGTAATGGACCTTATTCAAAAAATTAATGACCTTGGAAATACAATTTTAGTAGTTACGCACGAACCTGATATAGCAAATATGTGCAAACGCATTGTTCATCTGAAAGATGGTGTAATCGTAGAAGATAAAAAGGTAAAACAAGTAAGAGCCTCGGAATATGTTTGATAGGGATATTTGGCAAGAGATTTTTCATAGTATCAAGAACAACAAGCTAAGAACGTTCTTGACAGGATTCTCTGTGGGTTGGGGTATCTTCATTCTCGTAATGCTTTTGGCCTCCGTTAATGGAATGCAAAACGGTTTTCATAGTCAGTTTAACGATGATGCTACCAATTCTATCTTTATTCGTCCAGGAACTACCTCAAAGGCTTACGCCGGTTTTGAAAAAGATCGCAGAATTCAATTAAAAAATGATGATGTTGAATATATCAAAAAAAGCTTTCCTAAAGACTATGAACATATAAGTGCAAGAATGTTCAAAGGAACTTCTGCTAGGTACAAAAGCGAAACAGGGTCTTATTCATTGCAGGCAGTTCATCCTGATCATCAAATAATTGAGAAGACTATTGTCACTAAGGGAAGATATATTAATACTAATGATTTGGTTTCCAGTTCAAAGGTGGCGGTAATTGGAAGAAAAGTAGCGGAAGACCTGTTTAAAGATGAAGACCCGGTCGGAAAATTTGTTGAGTTCAATGATTTGCCTTTTCGGGTGGTTGGAATTTTTACCGACGAGGGTGATGACAATGCCGAAAGAGGTATTTATGCACCTGTTAGCACTTACCAAAAAATTTATGGGAATACGGATAACATAGATCAAATAGCGCTCACGTATAACGCGAATTATGATTTGACAAAGGCATTGGAGTTTTCTACGCGTCTTGAAAATATCCTCAAAAGAAGACACAAAATAGCGCCTGAAGACCAATCGGGAATCCGGATTTGGAACTATGCACAGGCTTTCGAAGATATAAGTAGTTTTACCGGTGTATTGTCATGGATCGGTATTGTAGTGGGTATACTTATTTTAATAGCTGGTATAGTAGGAATTGGAAATATAATGGTCTTTATTATAAAAGAGCGTACAAAAGAAATAGGAATACGAAAAGCACTGGGCGCCGTGCCGGGGCAGATAATTAAGCTAGTGCTGTTAGAATCAGTTTTCATTACAGCATTGTCTGGTTTTATCGGTTTACTGTTCGCGACGGGAATTCTGGCATTGGTAGGACCAACAATGCAATCGCCGGCGTTTACAAATCCCTCTGTTAGCTTTTCAACCGTATTGACCGCGACCATTATTTTGGTCGTAGCTGGTGTTTTAGCAGGGCTGATTCCTGCAATGAAAGCGGCCAATATAAAACCAATTGTAGCACTAAGAGACGATAAATAATATGTGGCTGTTCGATAAAGATTTGTGGAGAGAAGTTTTCAATACCCTTGGAAAGAATATGTTTCGTACGTTCTTAACTATGTTAGGGGTGATATTTGCAATGATTATACTGATGTTGCTGTTGGGTTCCGCTAATGGTATGAGCAATGGTTTCGATAGATTATTTGCAGGTACGGCATCCAATAGTCTTTTTGTTTGGAGTCAGAGAACATCCGAACCTTACAAAGGATTTGAACGCGGAAGACGCATAAGTTTTAGAATCGAGGACGCCTCTATACTTAAAGAGCAAATTCCTGAAATAGACGTATTGGCTCCTAGAATCGAATTAGGAAGCCATAGAGATGTTGTTACGGTTTACCGGAAAGGTAGAAAAAGTGGGTCTACCGTTTACGGAGACTACCCTGAAATAGATAATATTACCAAAAAGAAATTGGTAGAGGGACGATTTTTGAACAAAACGGACATCGAAGATTCCAAAAAAGTATGTGTCATCGGGGAGGAGACTTATAAACTACTCTTTGACAAAGGCGAGGAGGCCATTGGTCAAGACATTCGTATAAATGGTGTCTTTTTTAGAATTGTAGGTATATATAAACCCAATGACAACATTAACATTGATGGTGAAAACGCCGTTTTTATTCCCTTTAGTACTTTTCAAAAAGCGTTTAGCTCAGGCGACAGGATGGGATGGATGGCAATTGCCGTTAATTCGGAAACTCCCGTTCCGATTGTAGAAGCCCAGATTAAAAAACTACTCAAGGCAAAGTATGATATTCATCCTGACGATGAAAGGGCAATTGGTAGTTTTGACATGTCTGAAATATTCAATAACATATCTGCGTTCACGACCGTGTTGAAGGGATTTTCCTTTTTCGTAGGTATTTTTACCCTGCTAGCGGGCGTCATCGCAATCAGTAATATTCTTTTGATTACAGTAAAAGAACGAACCAAAGAAATAGGGGTCAGAAGGGCCTTGGGAGCAACACCGAGAGTAGTAAAAAGACAGATTGTAATGGAAGCCATAGTTTTAACGGCTTTTGCGGGCTTGATTGGCTTTGCCATTTCAGTTGGCATTCTATCAGGTTTAGACGCATTATTTGGGCAAGGGGATGAGTTCCCTTTTAAAAACCCTATGGTCAGCATTCCCCAGTTCAGCATATCATTCGTGTTAATGGTTGGTCTGAGCGTTCTAATCGGTTTAATTCCGGCCAATAGAGCAGTAAAGATTAGACCCATTGAAGCACTAAGAGAAGAATAATTAAAATCGAATTCAAATAACAATCAAACTAATAGATCAATGAACAAATACGTAAAATACGGATTAATAGCCGTAGCGGTTATCGTAATTCTAGGAGCAGTCGTGGTTTTTCTTAAGAAGAATAGTACTCCCGCAAAATTATATGAGACCGAAACTGTTGAAAGAAAGGATATTGTAAATCAAGTGATTGTTACCGGTAAGGTTATTCCTGAGGATGAGATTGAGATCAAACCGCAAATTTCAGGAATTATCGAAAAAATATACCTCGAGGAAGGTGTAGATGTTAAGGCCGGAGACCTTATAGCAACGATAAAGATTGTTCCAAACGAACAATCGTTGAATCAAGCTAGAGGGCGTGTACGAAACGCCGAAATTGCCTTAAACAACACTAAAATAGAGTACAACCGCAATAAAGCATTATTTGATAAGGGAGTTATCTCAAGTCAAGACTTCAATAATATTCAACTACAATTAGATCAGTCACAACAAGAATTAACTAATGCACAAGCCGACTATCAAATAATACGTCGAGGTTCGGCAGGTGGTTCGTCCACTGCCAATACCAATATCAGAGCTACAGTTGCAGGAACAATATTGGAGATTCCCGTGGAAGAAGGTGATCAGGTAATTCAGAGCAACAATTTCAATGATGGTACTACCATTGCAACAATTGCTGATATGACTAAAATGATTTTTGAAGGTGAAGTAGACGAAGCTGAGGTAGGTAAGCTCAAATTGGGTATGCCTTTGGATATTAGTTTGGGTGCCTTGGAAAAATCCACCTATAACGCTAAACTCAAATTCATTGCTCCTAAAGGGATTGAAGAAGAAGGGGCTGTTCAATTCAAAATTGAAGGTGATTTGGTGGTAAGCGATAGCGCCTATGTTCGCGCTGGATATAGTGCAAATGCATCTATAGTTTTAGAAGAGAAAAAAGATGTTTTGGCGATTAAAGAAGCACTGTTGCAGTTTGACAAAGAAACCGATAAACCATTCGTTGAGGTAGAGACTGGCGAGAATGAATTTGAAAAAAAAGAGCTGGAATTAGGTGTAAGTGATGGCATCAATGTGGAGATAGTTTCTGGTCTTGATGAGGATGCCAAAATAAAAATCTGGAACGAGCTTGCACAAAAAGATAAAGATGGGGACGATGACTAATATGCTTTAAGACATCAATCAAATTAAATAATCAAAAAATCAAAACATGAAATTTAAACTTTCAGCTATAGTGCTGGTATTTTCAATAAGTATGGTCTTCGCTCAACAAAAACAATGGACACTTGAAGAGTGCATCGCCTATGCCGAGGAGAACAATATTTCAATTGCACAATTCGAGTTGGATTTAGAGAATGCTAAAATTGATCACTCAGATGCTTTTGGTAACTTCTTGCCGGACGCTAATGCACAAGTTAGTACATCGGCAAGCACTGGTCTTTCGTTTGACCCTACAACTCAAGAACCTGTAACGACGACCATTCTTACGGGGAGCGGCAACCTAACCTCTACAGTCAATATTTTCAATGGTTTACGAAATATCAATCGTCTTCGTAGAGCGAAAATGAACGCACTTGCAAACCAATATCGCTTAGATGACCTCAAGGATGATATTCGCTTGAACGTCGCCAATGCCTACTTGAGTATAATTTCTAACAAAGAAACCTTAGTGACACAGAAAGCCCAGTATACAGCTACCGAACAAGATTTGAAAAGAACAGCCGAGCTAGTTGACGCTGGAGTTCTACCTAAAGGTAATTTGCTAGATATTGAGGCCACTGCGGCTGGGCAAGAGCAGCAAATCGTGAATACGGAGAATCTCGTATTGATTTCACGAATTAATTTGGCACAATTGCTCCAAATCACCGATTATGAGAATTTTGACGTTGCCGATGTAGATTTAGAGGTGCCACCTTCAGAGGTTACTAACCGAACTCCAAAAGAGATTTTTGCAGCGGCCCTAGCTTTCCGAAATGACATCAAATTGTCGGAGAGCAATGTAGCACTGGCAGAACAAGACCTAAAGATTTCCAAAGGGGCTCTATTACCAACGCTCGGAGCGTTTTTTAACTACAACACCCGATATTCAGATCAAGAACGATTCAATAATATTACGGGTATGTTGGAAAGGGAAAGCTTTACGGATCAATTATGGTTGAATGATGGTATTTCATATGGAGTACAGTTGAACGTTCCAATTTTCAATCGTTTCGCAAATAGGAACAATATAAGACGTTCTGAAATCAATGTTCAGCAAACGCAATTGCAACTTGAACAGAATAAATTACAACTTGAAACGGATATTAACCAAGCTTATGTCAATGTCTTTAACTTAGCCAAAGCTTATGAGGCTGCCCAGAAAACCTTGGACGCGAGGAGATTGGCATATGACTATGCAAAAGAGAGGTATGAAGTTGGGTTGATGAATGCCTTTGATTTTAGTCAAGCACAAGCACAGGTAGACAATGCAGAGGCATCAGTTGTACGTACCAAATATGATTACATTTTTAGTTTAAAGGTATTGGAGTTCTACTTCGGACTTCCTATTCAACTAAATTAAAAGTTAGTGTTTAATTGGGAAAAGACCCGGCAGCTTCGAAAGAACTGCAATGGGTCTTTTTTTTGCTCTCCTTTAAACGTAATTTTGCAATCGATATGGCGATTATTCTAAACTTAGAGACAGCGACTACCAATTGTTCGGTAAGCATTGCAGAAAATGGCAACGTGCTTGTGATTAAAGAACACAATACGCCCAATTACTCCCATTCCGAACAATTGCACGTGTTTATCCTAGAAGTGGTTCAGAAAACTTCTTTGACCTTGAATGACATTGATGCGGTTGCTGTAAGTAAGGGTCCTGGGTCTTATACAGGATTGCGAATAGGGGTTTCGGCGGCAAAAGGACTGTGTTTTGCTCTGGATGTTCCACTGATTTCAATCGCGACATTGACAAGTATGGCAAATCAAGTAAGTGGCAGCTATAATTTTATTATTCCTCTTTTGGATGCCAGACGCATGGAGGTCTATTCGGCGGTTTTTAATTCGGAATTGGATGAAATCAGGGATACCAAAGCTGAAATAATCGAAGGCGATTCTTTCTCCGAATATGCTGAAAAAGGCAAAGTGCTTTTAATGGGCAGTGGAGCTCAAAAGTGTAGTGGGTTTTTAAAGCATCCTAATATTGATTATGATTTTGACGTGGTTCCTTCTGCGAATGAAATGGCTCGTTTGTCCTATAAAAAATTTCAAAAAAAAAACTTTGAAGACCTAGCGTATTTTGAACCCTTTTATTTGAAAGATTTCATTCTGCAAAAAAAGAAAACAAACTAGTTTTGATTTTTTTTAGCTCTTGATTTGTTTTGGTAGTGCTTTCTGGGCGATTATAGTATTATAGTATTCGAGTAACTGAATAACATCCTCTTCTTTTCTTAATTTCAAATCATTTTCAGTTATAAAATAGTCTAACATGTTTTTATAGGTGGGGTCAAGATGGGTTAGAATAGTCGATTTGTTCAAGTTAATTTCAATCGCGGGCTTTTTGTCAATCATGAGGTAGTGTGCGGTGGCGTCTCTGTAATAGCCTTTAGCAACAAGGCCATAACCATTATCCGTATGTTGGTAACGCCATTTTCCTAGTTCTAATTCTTTTTTTGGCATAATTAGCAATTTTACGTATCCGAAGTTTAAAGGATTGAAATATCCCAACTTTTCAGTTTTTCCATCGAGATATTTTTTGATTAAAAATTGGCGACCACCAAAGGTTGCTGATACATAGGGTCGGCGAAGAAGTTCCTTAGTTATTGTATCTTCTTTTATAAATTCTATTACGTCTTTAGCCGCATTATATCGCATTTTAGCCCGGAAACCCAATTTTTCTTGAATGATTGCTTTTCCCTGTTGATAGTCATCTTCTAAAAAAGGTGAATTCTCGATGAGCACCGATGACTTGATATACTCCCTTCCAAGATTGTTATTATAGTTTTGTTCAAATGTACTTGGCAACATAGAGCCGATACCAATACTTGTGGGGGTAGGGTCTGGAGGCATCATCTGGCCAAAAGAAATGGATGAAATTAAAAACAAAAGCATAACAGAAATTTTCATAATGCAGGTGTTAAATTTAGCTTCAGGTGCCATTGTCAGATGAATGAGGAACTAGTGAATTGTAATAGTCTATTAACTTGATTACATCACTTTCCTTTTTCAAATCCAGTTTTTCCATCGCCATGTACTTCTTGACTTCAGCAATGTTTTTGTTCAGGTGTTTCAAAATCTGTTTTTTGCTCAACTTTGTTTTAGTAGCTGGTGAGTCCCCGGTTCGTATAAAATAAGAAGAAACGTCTTTATATGTTGGCGGGTCGTACTTGTCATAACCGTCTTCGGGTTTCTCTGCTTGAACGAACAGTTTTTTGGGCCTGAAGAGTAACATGATTTCACCTTCATTTAGCGGGTTAAAGTATGCTTCACGAACCTTTCCCGCTTCGGAGTAATTAAATATTTTATAGGTCTTACCATCAAAATTGGCTTCGATGCTTTTTCTTCTCAAAAGTTTACGGGACACCCCATTTTCGTCTAAAAGCTCGATGGAATCATAATATGCGTTGTAACGCATTAAGGCTTTGGTTTTACTATTACCATTAATTATGGTTTCTCCTTCTTTATAGATAGGATTCACAAAAGGTGTACCCTCAATCGGTACTTCTCTAAATACTATTCCAGCTTGTGTATCAGTGGTAATACCGGATCCATTGCCCACAACTTGTGCAAATGTGAAAATGGGAGTTAGTAAAATGAGTAGTAGAAGTTTCATCTTTGTATTATTTTAGGTTAGCAAGTTCAACTTTATTGACCAAAAAAACAAAGTAGTAATTTGTAAGAAATAGGCGGCTTTGTGCTGTCAAAAACCACAAAAATTAAACCAAACTATATGCTTAGTCAAAAAATATTCAAGACTTTGAATAGAAAAGATAATGAAATGGCAACAATGCTAAATTCCATAAAGTTGCAAAATCCTACGGAATATGTAAAATTCTGAAACTATTTCATATGAATGTCGCGCTGTGGAAAAGGTATTTCTATTCCCGCTGCATCAAATCTGTTTTTGGCCTCTTCGATAACGTAAAAGTGGGCTGGCCAAAATACGGTATTATGTGCCCAAAATCGCAATGTAAGATTTACGGAGCTATCGCCAAGAGCGTCAACGTATACTTCAGGAATAGGATCTTCTAAAATGTTTTCATTTTCTGCACATATTTGCAGAAGTATGTCTTTCGCATTTTTGATGTTCGATCCATAGCCTATACCAATTTTTATATTGTCTCTTCTGGTACTCATGGTGTTGTAATTGATCAAGTTGTCGTTTGACAACTTTCCGTTGGGCAAAACAGCAATCTGATTTCCAAAAGTGGTCAATTTGGTATAGAAAATAGTAATTTCTTTAACCGTGCCGTCAACCCCCTGCGCCGAAATGAAATCCCCCACTTTGAAGGGTTTAAAAAGTAAAATTAACACCCCGCCGGCAAAATTGGATAAAGACCCTTGTAAGGCCAGTCCTATGGCAAGGCCTGCTGCACCAACAATTGCTACGAGTGATGAAGACTTGACCCCTAGTTGGGTTACGACCAAAACAAAGAGAATTATTTTCAAAGCAATGCTTATAAAACTTTGTAAAAAAGTTTCTAACGCCGGATCATAGTCTTTTCTGATAAAAAACTTTCGGACCATATTGTTCAAAAAACGAACTACCCATAACCCTACTATAAAAATCAAAATCGCCATGATTAGGTTGGGCAATGCACTCCAAAGCCACGCAATGGCGTTATCAATGTGTTGTTTGTAATTCGTTATTTCTTCCATCATGGTTTAGGTAATCAATCCATTAAAATTAGATTTTCTACAAGGATAAAGACATTAAAATTTATGAATAAAAAAAGGAATCAAAGAAAAAGCGCCGACTTCCTAGTGGGCGCTTTTTCATTTTCAGCTTGAACATTTTATTTCACTTCAAAAGTGATTTTTACGTTAACGCGATAATCTGATATTTCTCCATTATCAACCGTTGCACTCTGTTCATTTAAATATACCGAACGGATATTCTTTACAGATTTTGAAGCTTGATCCACTGCTTTTTTTGTGGCATCCTCCCAACTTTTATCGGAATTCGCCAATACTTCTATAACTTTTAATACTGCCATAATTTTATTATTTGATTTTTCTCAAAGTACGAATTAAAAATGAATTCGTAAGAAAAATCGAAAGCAAAATCAGCCATTTAATGCAACGACTTCATTGATTTTATCACCCATCATATTTTTAAGCATGGTCTCGATACCATTCTTTAAAGTAAAGGTAGACGAAGGGCAACCGCTACAAGCGCCTTGTAAAATTACGTTAACGGTTTTGGTTTCTTCTTCGTACGATTTGAAAAGGATATTACCGCCATCACTTGCCACGGCAGGTTTCACATATTCTTCTAAAATGTCAATGATTTGAAGTGATGTATCGTCATATTCTACAGCTTCTTCCTCGATTGCCGGGGCTTTTGTCGCAGTTGGCCCTATTTTTTCAGTTGCAACAACCTCTTTACCATCGGCAATAAAGTTTCTGATGAGCTCTCTTACTTCCATTGTGATATCATCCCATTCGACAACGTCATACTTGCTTACTGAAACATAGTTTTCATCAATAAAAACTTGCTTGACAAAAGGAAATTGAAAAAGAGCGGTCGCCAATTCAGAGTCTTTTGCTTCTTCAATATTCTTAAATTCAAAAGTGGCAGGAACAATTTTTCGGCTTGCTACAAATTTCATAGTTGCCGGATTTGGGGTTACCTCGGCATAAACGGTTACAGCTACAGGTTTTGTAGTTTCCTCTTCGATAACCACCGGTTCACCGGCATTGAGATATTCCACCAATTGTTGGGCAACCTCATCTTTTACATCACTCCATTCAACAATGTCAAAGCGTTCCAGACCTATGAAATTACCTGAAATATAAACTGTCTTTATGAATGGTAGATAGAATAGTTGCTGTGCCAATGGAGCGTTTTTGGCTTCGTCAATATTCTTGAATTCATAATTCTTATGTTTAGTTATAAAATGATTGGTCTCGAATTTTAATATTGCGGGGTTATTGGTTTGAACCACTGTAATTGAATACTCTTTCATTTGCTTTTTTTTATGAACCTGTAGAGGTCAGGCCTGCCTTTCCGGCAGACGGGTGTAATTTGACATTAAATTACTGATTTGTATCAAGCATGTATAATGGCGTATCTCTTCAGATTTTGTGATGAGCAAAAATACGAAGTAAATCAAGTTAAAGCCAAGATAATATTGTTGCATTTCATCCGTTATACTGTATATTTAGTCGATGCTAATATTATCCCCAGCGCTTATATGAAGCTCCGTTTGATGTCCCTTCTTGCTTTCATTGTCTTTGGCTTTCAGTCATTTGCACAAGAGGGCATTCCGGTTTATTTTGATTATCTGGCCGATAATTACTATCTCGTATACCCTTCAATGGCGGGCATAGGAGAAGGTGGTAAAATTAGAGGTACTGCAAGAAAACAGTGGTTCAATGTTGATCAGGCACCTAGCTTGCAGACTTTGAACGCCCATTTTCGCCTAGGAGAGTCAAATAGTGGTATCGGAGCAATAGTATTTAATGATGCCAACGGCTACCATTCTCAAACAGGGGTCAAAGTAACATATGCCCACCACTTAAAACTGGGGGGAGATATTCGATACCTGAACCAACTTTCTTTTGGACTCAGTGTTGGAATTCTACAAAGTAATTTAGATGAGACCGAATTTCGCTCAGTTATACCAGATCCAGTAATCACAGGAACGAACAATAGTGTTAGTTACGGCAATATTGATTTGGGATTTTCTTATAGTAAGATGGAGTTTTATGCACATTTTGCTGCCCTGAATCTTTTAGGCACCGGGCGTGATCTTTATTCGGCCATTGAATTTGACAACCTCAGAAGGTATCTAATTTCTGCCGGATACATAATCGGCAAAAATGAGGTGCAAATTGAACCTTCGGTATTGTTTCAACTCACTGACTTCACCAAGGAAAAGACCATCGATATCAATGGAAAAATTTATAAGGATGTCGATTTCGGAAGAATTTGGGGTGGAATTTCGTATCGTAGAAGTTTTGATGGAGCGCAGTTTCAAACTGACGGTAGTTTTGGTGAACAACGTTTACAACTGATTACGCCAATTGTCGGAGCCAACATTGGTAATTTCTTAGTGTCATATAATTATTCCTATCAAATAGGTGATATACGTTTTGACAATGGTGGCTTTCATCAGATTACTTTAGGGTACGATTTTGGTCAGTCAGAAAGAAAGTACGACTGTTATTGCCCGGCTGCACAATAAAATGGGCCTGCCACAACACTTTTGACAGACCCATAGCTAAACACCAACCAACTGCGTTCAACAATTTGTATTTCAGAATTTAGTTTTCTGAGATATTGGTCAGTTGTCTATTCCCATTTATAATTTTTATTTTCCGCTTGCCTCGTGATTGCCTGGATCATTGCATTTTCCAATTCACCTTTTGAATCTTCTTTTTGGTTTTTTGCAATATACGCCTCACGTTTCTTATTGAGTTCTTGAATCTCTTTTTGAATACGATTACGTTCCGTTTTCTTGTTGGAGATATGAATTTCGATTTCTTTTGCTGATTTACCTCGTAGTTCTTCGGGTAGTTCTTCGTCTTTGATTTCAGAAACATCAAATTCAGCGTCATCGGCAGCATCAACTAAATCCCATTTCTTGTTGTTGTATAAACGTGAACTTTTACTGACAGCTCGTTTTACCGCAACACCTTCTTCCATTTGCATCGCATTTGCATCTTGTTTCGATTGCATTCGCATTTTGGCTTGGCCCATTGAACCGTAGGAAACATAGGTTTTGTTCAATTTTGAGTTCAATTCTATAATGACTTTGTCATACGGAGTGTCAATGTGGACTACCTGTCGATTATGATTTATGGCCATATACTCACCACCGGTTAAGGTCGCTCCTTTTTTCCAATCGGTATTGATACCTTGCTGATAGTCCCCACAGAAAATGGTATTCACCACAATATCTTTTTCCTTGGCGTTTGCCACGGCATCCTTATAGTTTAATTTACCTTGTGTGAATGGCTCGTTGCCGGCAATGAATATCATTTTTAGATTGTCAGGGTTTTTTCCCCACTCCAGTTGCTTTAGCGAAGTATGGATGACCTCGCCACAAAATTCCTCTCCACCATTGGTAGTCAAGGAGAACAACTTTTCGGAAATCTCATCAAGGTCATCGCTGAAACCAAGCACTTGTTGAATATACCCTTCTCGTGCCGAAAGTCCGTCATTGCCGTATTGATATAGCGCAATCTGCAAGTTTGGCCTTGAATCATTGCCACATTTAGCATGGGTGAATTTGTTAACGATGTCCCACAATTGGGCTTTTGCCTGATTGATCAGTCCGTCCATGCTGTTACTGGTATCGAGCAATAGAGCTATTTTTACGGTATTGTTCGAATCCTTTTTCTCTTTTGTAATTGCATGAGCAATTAGGGGTTTTTGAGATTGTTTTTCCTTTTTTGGCATGCATCCATAAGTCGAAACCGTTGCCAGGCTTAGCAAAGCGATACCTAGTATTTGTCTTGTATTTTTCATAATCCAAAGTTTTATTTTCATTTCCGTGAAGACGGAAATCTTTCGTTTATATTAAATTTTCATTTTCATTTTTTCTACTGACAATAGAAGTAAATAAGCAAAAAGGCTCATGAAGGTTAACGCTAAAATGAACATCAAATAGTTTTTGATGGTCCATTCCAAAGCCACTTTCACGCGTTGCATCAGACTAATCACAGTAACTTTTCCTTCCGACAGCAATACTTTTACAGTACAGAATTCATTTTCATCATCAAAGTTGCCCAAGCTGACCCCAAGCCCTTGCAATTGTTGCTCTATTTCTAAAATGCGGTTTTCAAGCTGCATATATTCATCTATTCTCCCTCCTTTTGATTTAAGGTCGATTAACGAGGCGCGAATTTTTTCCAAGGATGCTTTTTTGGCATTTAGCTCTTTGTATTCATTGGTTTTATCGGTTTTGGTGATTTGTTTCGACTGAATTTTTCCCACCTTGATAAGACTGTTGTAGATGGAATCAAAATTTTCTGGAGGAATACCTATAACCAGGTTCAGTCTGCGGTAGCCCTTGTTGCCACTTTTATTTTCAAATTGTATAAGCCCGTCGTAGCTCTTGACCTGGGTTCTTATTTTCTTTTCGGCTGTCTCGAATTCCGTTGTAAACGATTTTATATCGGCAATTTTCTCATACTTCTGGTCCACATTTACCGAAGTCATTCCACTGACTTGATGGTATTTTTTTGAAGCATAGTTTTTGCGTATGCTCAATAACGGTTCATCCATTTGTATAGCGAACATCTCGTTTTGCATGCCAGGTACCGTCCCCTCGGGAACGGTCTGATAACCGAATAACAATCGGAAAATGAATAGTCCTACAAATCCTAAAAAAAGCACTAGTATGGTTTTCTTAAAATATTTCTTGACAAAAGGTTTCATGGAACTCAGTTTAGGTTACCCTTGTTAGGTTTAATACGGAGTAAAAGTATTTTTAAATGTTTTCAGAAAAAATGAGGAATGAGCGAAATGGCCTTTTCAATGCGTGAACATGATTTCTGGCTTCGTAAACCATATAAATAAGCCTTTAAAAGCCTTATTTTATGCGATGTCTCATTTTTTTGTGACACATAAATCAGCTAAGTTTACGTTGTATAGGTATACATATGTTGAAACTCAAATACATATTTATTTTATTTTTCTTCGGATGCGTGACAACGATTGCACAGGTGTCTGAAAGCGTGAAGAATGTCCGTATTAAAGGGACAGTTCTGGGCAAGGAAGACAACACCCCGATTTCAGATGTTGAAGTATCAAGCAATAGAGGGGCTTACACGCTTACAAATAGTTTGGGAGAATATGAGATTTCAGTGGCGATTGGAGATATCTTAATTTTTAGAAGTTCTGAAATCGAAACCATCAGGCATCGGGTTCAAACAGATGAAGATGTAGATGTATTGGTCGAGAATTATGTTGCGCCGTTAGAGGGTCAGAAGCAACAAAGTAAAAATAGGAGTAGTATTTCAAAGGATGTGGTTGCCATGCATCAAACCTATCTCGATTCAGCGAATTATTACAAAAAACAGGATATTGAGAAAAGCATTGATTTCATCACGCAGTCAATTGCCCAATTAGGGAAAAGGTCAAATAAATTAGAATTGGCGGCTTCCCTTACCATGCTTGGCGAAGTGTATCAATACCACAATCAGTACGATTTAGCAATTACCAGCTTTCAAGATGCCTTGGCCGCCAACAAGTCGACTAAGACCACTTTGCTTTTAGGTCAAGCTTATTTAGCTAATAGTGACTATCAAAGTGCAGAGGATGTCTTACTTCCTTTAATCAAGATAAAGGGTATGATTCCTTTTCAACAAGTTCAGCTTTTTGAGGGCTTAGGAGATGTATACTCAGGTTTAGGAGAAATTGATAAAGCAGTTGATTTTTATGAAGAAGGGTTGACGATAGCCAAAAAAAATCAGATTGCTCCAAAAATGACTGATTTGAACTCGAAAATTGCAGATGCTTATGCCAAAGACAATCGCTCAATAGAGGCTGAAGGCTTTTACGGTAATTCATTGAAACTGGCCGAAAGTCAAGCTCCTCAAAGGGCAATTCAAGAAAAGGAGAAAGTTGCTGACTTTTATAACAAAAAGAGGAGGTACGATGAGGAAATAGAATTGCGCAAAAAAAGTCTTAATGAGCTCGATAAGCTACCAGAAGCCAAGGTAGAGGTCAAGGGTATTTCAATAACCCCTGACACCATTTCCGCGCAGCGCATTAATTATAAAATCGCGAATGCATATATCGCACAGGATCAATATGAAAAAGCAATTCCCTATCTCGAAAAAAGTATTGATCAAGCCGATACGGAAGATGATCTTATTGTACAAAAAGATGCTACCAGAAAGTTGTCCGAGGTGTATGAATCTAGGGGTGATTTTACAAAAGCTCTCGAAACCTATCAGGCATATGTCTCAGTGGTTGACACATTGTACATCAGAAAGGAGCAGGAAATTTCTAGAGCTGCACGTTTCAATAGGGAGATTTCCACCAAGCAAAGCAGGATCTCTGGTCTCGAACAAGAACGTGAATTATCACAGAGCAAGTATGATCTTGCCCTGACCGAACAACAGTTGGTACGTGAAAACAACAGAAGACAAAAATGGGTTATCTATTCCCTCATTCTTGGCTTAATAATGCTAGGGCTTGCCACATTCTTTTTCTATCGCAGTAATCAGCAACAAAAGTTGGCGAACAATCTTTTGGCGTTGAAGTCGTTACGCTCACAAATGAATCCGCATTTCATTTTTAACGCGCTCAATTCAGTGAATAATTATATTGCAAAAAGTGATGAACGTAGTGCTAACCGATACTTGAGCGAGTTTTCAACTTTGATGAGGTCCGTATTGGAAAATTCGGAGGAAGATTTCATTCCATTGGATAAAGAACTGGAGTTGTTGCAACTTTACGTAAAGCTTGAACATTCTCGTTTTCCTGATAAGTTCGAGTATAAGATTGAAGTGGATCAATATGTAGATGTCGCTGCATTTGAAATTCCACCTATGTTATTACAGCCATATATTGAAAATGCTATATGGCATGGTTTGCGGTATAAGGAAGAAAAGGGTTATTTGAATATCGACCTAAAACAAAAAAATAAGGATTGGATTATCATCACTATTTCAGATAACGGAATCGGTAGGAAGAAATCGGCCCAATTAAAAACCCAGAATCAAAAGAAACAAAAGTCAAAGGGAATGGGAAACATCAAAAAACGAGTTGCTATCTTGAATGATATGTACAAGAACAAGGTCGATGTTCATATCTCGGATTTGAAATCGGATGGCACAGGAACAAAAGTGGAATTCACCTTAAAAAAGGATTAGCACATGGCACTTAATGCAATCATAGTGGAAGACGAGGCAAATAGTCGTGAGATTTTACGAAATTATTTGACCAAATATTGCCCTGAGGTGAATTTGAAGGGTGAAGCAGCTTCAATCGATCAAGCCAAACAGCTTATCGTCAAGAATACTGTTGACCTGGTTTTTCTTGATGTGGAGATGCCTTTTGGCACTGGTTTTGACTTTCTGGACCAATTACCGGATCGCACTTTTGAGACGGTTTTTGTAACTGCGTACGACCAATACGCCATTGATGCTCTGAACAATCATGCTGCCTATTATTTGATGAAACCTATTAACATTGATGAACTGATCAAAGCGGTCGACTACGTCAAAGAGATACGACAAAAAGAAGATGCACTTGAAGATAAAGTGCTAAAACCTAAATTTAAAAAGGTAGATGGCAAGATTACATTACCACAGCAAGACGGTTTCCAGATTTTGAATGTTTCGGATATATTGTATTGCAAGGCCGATGATAATTATACTGAAATCTATCTTGAGAATAAGAAAATATTGGTGAGTAAGACTTTGAAATATTTTGAGGAAGCACTTTTAGAGTTTCCGTTTGCGCGAATCCACAAAACTTATTTGGTGAATGTTAACGAAGTTGTGAAATACAAAAAAGGAAAGGGAGGAAGTGTAGTGGTTTCCAATGGGAAAGAACTATTGGTCTCCGCGTCCAAGAAAAAAGAATTGTTGGCCTATTTTTAAGGCGCTTTTAGAAAACTATGAGATGATTAAAACTATAAACGGAAAGACACCTGTGATAGGAGGCGATTGTTTTATCGCCGAGAATGCCACTATTGTCGGTGAGGTAAGTATGGGTCATCAATGTAGTATTTGGTTCAATGCTGTTCTACGTGGAGACGTACATTTTATAAAATTAGGAGACAAAGTAAATGTGCAAGACGGGGCAGTGATTCATTGTACCTATCAAAAGTCGCCCACCACAATAGGTAACAATGTGTCTATTGGTCACAATGCCATCGTTCACGGTTGCACTATCAAGGATAATGTCTTAATCGGCATGGGAAGCATCGTAATGGATGACTGTATAATTGAAAGCAATAGCATTATAGCGGCCGGTGCCGTTTTGACCAAAGGAACCCATGTACCATCTGGGAGTATTTTTGCAGGAATGCCAGCTAAAAAAATTAAAGATATTAGTCCTGAGTTAAGTTCAGGCGAAATTGACAGGATCGCAAATAACTATGTCAAATACTCGAGTTGGTTCAAGGAAAAGTAGCCTGCCATGAGGGTAGGGTAAATCCAATTTCAATTGTTTGGAACATGTAAGATTAATATAAATTTCTTTTTCAGTTCTTAATGGTTCCAAAGGTAATATTCATCCCATTTATTCCGTATTTTTGCCGCTTTAATTTGGACTTATGAATGCATATATTTTTCCCGGACAGGGCGCACAATTTGTCGGTATGGGACTAGATCTTTACGAGAAGTATCCCTTGGCCCAAGAATTATTTGAGAACGCCAATGAACTACTCGGATTTAACATTACCGATATCATGTTCGAAGGAACTCCTGAAGACTTGAAAGAAACAAAGGTCACCCAACCAGCCATTTTTCTGCATTCCGTGATTTTAAGTAAAGTCATGGGTGAGAATTTTAAACCGGATATGGTTGCTGGCCATTCGTTGGGTGAATTCTCAGCGTTGGTGGCAAATGGAGTATTAAATTTTGAAGATGGATTGAAACTGGTGTCCCAAAGAGCCTTGGCGATGCAAAAAGCGTGTGAATTGCAACCGAGCACCATGGCCGCAGTATTGGGATTGGAAGATGAGCGTGTAGAACAAATTTGTGAGGCTACACCTGGTATAGTGGTCGCGGCCAACTACAATTGCCCAGGACAATTAGTCATTTCTGGTGATGTATCAGCTATTGAAGTTGCCTGTGAAAAAATGAAAGAAGCAGGTGCCCGTAGGGCTTTGGTGCTTCCCGTAGGAGGTGCTTTTCATTCTCCCCTGATGGAACCCGCGAGAGAAGAGCTTGCCACCGCTATTGAAGCAACAAGCTTCAACGCTACCACTTGCCCTATATATCAAAATGTCACTACAATTGCGGTCAGTGATTCCGAAGAAATCAAGAAAAATTTGATTTCACAGTTGACAGCTCCAGTAAAATGGACACAAAGTGTGCAGAATATGATAAAAGACGGTGCAAATTATTTTGTTGAAGTCGGTCCTGGAAGGGTTTTACAAGGTTTGGTTAAAAAAATCAACCCTGAAATGGAAACCACCTCGGCAATTCTGACGTAAATACATTTGCCTACACAAACTGTATTTCGTCTATAAAACCCCTATTTAAACCCTTATTTAAGGTAATAGGTGTTTTTTTTAGTAATATTGAGTCCCATTTTTTACCGATACTTAGTACCTATTTGTGCTGTAAAATGAATTTTTGAATTCAGTGAGCAGCCTATGAAATTGAAAAAAGAACATTTGACCTCTTTTCTGAGTACCTCTAGTGCTTATAAGGGATTGTTGCTTTTAGTCTTTGTACTATTCAGTGCAGTGACCCATGCACAGACTATATCTATCACAGCAGTTGCAGGTTCCGCTTCTGAAGCTGGAGCAACAGATAGTTTTACGGTTTCAAGGACTGGTGGAATTTCAATTGGATCAGAAGTTAGTTACACAGTTAGTGGTACTGCAACGGCCACGGATGATTTTTCAGGGTTAACAGGTTCTTTAAATTTGATGACGGGTTCGATTACATTACCATTTGGAGGAGATGTTTCGGAGACGATAGAACTTACCGGTATTGTGGACGATGATATCGTTGAAGGAAATGAAACGGTAATAATTACCCTTACCGGCGTTATAGGGGGCGGGGTTATTGGACCTCAAGATAGTGCTCAGGCAACCATACTCGATAATGACACGGGTACCTTTTCGGTGACTACTGTGGACGCAGCCGCGATTGAAGAAACCCCAAGTACCGTTGCCGGTGAGGCTAGATTTCGAATTGATTTGGATAAAGAAAATGGAACAGGCACCTCAGTAACTTTACCATACACAATAACGGGTACCGCTACCAATGGAGGTGTTGGATCTGATTTTGATATTGCGGGTCAAACTACTTTTACATTCCCAGCAGGAATTACCGCTAGAACCATACGGATACAGCCAATTGATGATATCTTGGCTGAAGACGACGAAACGGTTATCCTTACCTTGGGTACACCGAGCAGTTTATTGTTTTCGGTAGGAACCCCTAGTTCCGGAACAGCAACTATAGAAGATAACGATTGCGTTGCAGGTACTACAGCTCCTCCTTTAAATACTGCAACACTTACCGAAAGATGTGATGTTGCGAGCGTTAACTTGAATACGTTTGTGGTTGGTGGAGCTGGGAGTGCACCAGCAGGTTCAGCATTAAGATGGAGTTTGATACCAAACCCGACTTCTTCTGCAGATTTAGTGGCGACTACGGCAACTACTTCCGACACTTATTATGGAGTTTATTGGGACAGTGTAAATTCATGTGCCAGTCCTTCTTTGGAGATTGTACTGACATTGAGCACCTCACCTTCGGCAGGTACAACTATAAATGCCAGTGCATGTAATAACGCAGATAATAATTTTCCTCCAAGAAAAATTGATTTAGATGATCTGATTACAGACGAAGATGACGGTGATTGGTCCCAAACGGGTGGACCATCTGTGGGTACCATACCTAATAACAATGATATTAGTTTTGATAATCGACCGGCCGGTGTTTATGAATTTACCTATACTACAACAGGGGCTGTAGCACCATGTATGGATTCATCTTCTGTGGTAACCATAACGGTAACCAACTGCGACCCTTGTACAGCAGGAAATACGGCGCCAGTTTTAAACTCCAATCAAACTGTCTTTTGCGGTCCGATACCTGCCAGCGTCGAATTGACAGATTATGCACCTAATACAGGGCCAAATAATAATCCGTTAAAATGGTCATCGAGCCAGACAGATCCTATTCCCAATATTGTGGCTAATGCGGTGGTTCAAAACCCCGGACCTGGAACTTATTACGGTTTTTACCATGATGAGACCAATGATTGTGCAAGTCCAGTAGCTGCCCTGACCTTGGCGTCAAAACCAGTACCAGCTGTTAGTGCTGCAAACGGCGCAGAAAGATGTGGCCCAGGTGTGGTAACCCTTACCGCGTCGGTAACGCTTAACGCAACTATCAATTGGTATGCCAGTGCGAACAGTAGCACCATATTGGCTTCTGGTGCAAATTTTGCGCCCAACGTGTCACAAACTACGACCTATTGGGTAGAAGCAACTTTAAACGATTGTACTTCCGAAAGGGAAGCTGTTGTGGCAACCGTTGTTCCTCAGCCTTCGGCCGGAATACCTCAAAATGGGGGTAACGCTTCGGCATGTAGCGATGAAGACAATGGTCCAACAATTTTGGATCTCGATGATTTGATTACAGGGGAGGATGCCGGTGCATGGGCATACACCGGTGGTCCGTTAGGAGAAAATATCACAATTCCTTCCAACAATATCATTGATTTTGAAAATAAAGCGGACGGTGACTATGAATTCACTTATACAACAACGGGTGCACAGGCTCCTTGTACCAATGAATCATCCGTTATTACGATTTCGGTGAATGATTGTGATGTGGATTCGGACTTGGACGGACTTTTTGATGGTCCAGAAGCTGTTTTGGGAACCAATCCCAATAACCCCGATACTGATGGTGATGGTCTCAATGACGGGGAAGAAGTGGGTCCCGATATCGAAAACCCCTTAGACGAGGATGAAGATGGAATAATTGATGCCTTAGACTCCAATATAGAAGATACCGATATGGACGGGGTAGTAGATCAACTGGATCCCGCAAATGAAAATCCGTGTATACCACAAAGACTGAACGGAGTTTGTGATTTTGATGGTGATGGTATTTCAGATGGTGATGAAAGGGACAATGGTAGTGACCCTGATGATCCATGTGATCCTGATGCGGAAAATGCAGCATGTAACGCGGAGGTTGATCTCGAAGTTGTAAAATCTGTAGACAATATCAACGCACAGATCGGTGAAACCGTTGTCTTTACAATTACGGTAAACAACCTTTCCGACAGTAAGGCAAGCAGCGTTGTTATAGGAGATTTGTTAGAAAGTGGATTTGAATATGTTTCTCATACCCCCGCCACTGAACAGTATGATGCCTTAACTGGTGAATGGGCAATTCCTTTGGTCGAGGCCATGGGGTCGACCGCCTTGGAGATTACTGTAAACATCCTTGAGAGCGGCATTTACTCCAATACCGCCGAATTGCTTTCGGTTTTTCAAACCGATATAAACGAGGCCAATGATAAAAGTGAGGAGATTACATTGCCGATTTTGATACCTGAAGGAATAGATTTGGTACTTGAAAAAACAGCCCTTAGCCCAAATCCTTTGATTAATGATGAGGTCATTTTTACCATAAAGATCATCAATGCTTCAATTGATGAGCTGCCAGTAACGAATATCGAAGTTGAGGATATCATTACAGCGGATAGCGGATTTGTATATATTGACCACAATACGCAAGCAGGAGTATACGACAGCGCTACAGGTATCTGGTCGATTGAAAGCCTGAATAAAGGCCAAGAAGTCACTTTAGAAATTAGGGTCAGTGTACCCACCGAAGGAAGGTTTACAAATACGGCACAAATTCGCAGATCTTCTCCGGCAGATGGCAATCCTGCGAATAATGAAGCGACCGTAGAGGTGAATGTAAGTTTGCCTACACCAGCAGATGTTGGTTTCTTGTTCAATCAATTTTCTCCTAACGGAGATGGTACAAATGACGTTTTGAAGATTAACAAGGTCAATAGAGAGACCAATCTAGAAGCATCCATTATTTATAATGTTCAGATTTTCAACAGATACGGCAATTTGGTTTTTGAAGCGAACAATAAGTCTGATAGTGAAGTTTGGGACGGTACTTGGAAAGGAAAGGATGCTCCTGATGGCACTTATTTCTATACGATGAGCATCGATGTTGGAAACGGGCCTGAACCCAAAAAAGGCTGGATTCAGCTTATAAGATAATATTCCGAATGATATACCCAAAATATACCATTACCCATACCAAAAGCTTCATAGCCACACTGCTTCTTTTTTGTAGTGTTTTTGCAATGAATGCTCAGAAAGAACCACAATATACACAGTACATGTATAATATTGGTAGTTTTAACCCCGGTTACGTGGGTACAACTGAAACTCCTGAAATCATGGCTTTATATCGTGCACAATGGTTAAGCATTCCGGGGGCGCCGAGAACCATCCGTTTGGGGTCGAACATTCCTTTCTCGAACGAAAAAATGGGCCTAGGGTTCAATGTGGTCAGTGATCAATTGGGTCCGTCTACACAGACGTATGTGGATCTAGCTTATTCTTATCAATTCAATGTTTCGGAAAACACGAAACTGTCTTTCGGTATGGATGTTGGAGGATCCTTTTTAAATGTAGATTTTGCCAAAGGCACCTTTGAGAATCCTGGAGAACCTATTTTGGATCGCGAGAAAATCAATAGATTTTATCCGACCATTGGAGCTGGACTCTTTTTATATGGAGAAGATACTTGGTATTTAGGAGCTTCCATTCCCAATTTTTTGACTGATGGCATATATAATGACGATGTCGCGACCATTGTGGAAGACAAGGTACAGTTCAATTTTATTGGAGGCTATGTTTTTGAGCTATCTGAAAGTTTGAAATTCAAACCTGCTTTTCTATTGAACTATATAAATGGAGCCCCTTTGAATTCCAATGTGTCGGCGAATTTTTTGTTCAATGATAGGCTTACCTTGGGAGCGTCTTATAGAATAGGAAACGCTTTTAGTGGTTTGGCCGGGTTTCAGATAGGTAGTGGTACTTTTATCGGGTATGCTTATGACTATAATACCAATGCCCTTGGGCAGTTCAATAGCGGTTCACATGAGATAATACTCAAATTCTATCTTGGCGGTAGAGAAGGCGGAACCGGTGGAAGTTCGAAAAATAAGAAGTTAAAAGGTAAGCCTAAGCAAATTGATACTCCTAGGTTTTTCTAAAGCAAAAAAATGAAGACGAAGCTATTCATACTGGCAATATTGACGTTCGTTATGACATCTCAAGCGCAAGAGATGACATCACTTGGGGACAAGTATTTTTACAGTTATGCCTATAAAGAAGCCATAACGGCATATCAAAAAGATATGGCAAGTGGAAAGTTGGTTACCAATCAACAAATGTTGAATCTTGCTGATTCTTACTTTAAAACAAACGACTATAAGAACGCTTCCAAAATCTATTTGGATATCAACACTAAGGCAGACAGTATCATAAGTGCTAATCGCTTCAACATGATGCTACAGAGTTTATCAAAAACATCGGAACCGGAAAGAGTTAAGGCCTTTATGAATTCAAAAAGAGAACAGTTGTCAAATGAACTGTTGGAAAATGCCGAGTTCAATTTTCAGCTTTTAGAAACCAATTCGGGCAAAGCATCGGAAGTAGAAATATTCAATTCGAATGGTAATAGCCCTCAGGCTGATTTTTCACCTACTTTTTATAAAGACAAGCTACTATTCAGTAGTGCAAGACCTGAAAAATCGAAAAAGGTATATGCACCCTCTGGAGACTCCTATTTAGATATATATGTGGCAAGGATCGCTGAGAGCGGTAGAATCTTGAATCCTAATAGATTTACGAGTATGCCCGATTCAAAATACCATAAATCAACTCCACAATATTCTGAAGAGATGGGACGTCTTTTCTATATATTATCGAACGCGGAGGATGATCAATTGTCCTTTGATGATAATGGTAAGAACGCCCTTGCCATTGGAATGGTGTATGACGGAGGTTTTTTTCGGTTTCTACTACGTGATTTAAGTACCTCATTCTATTATCCCTATTTTGATTATGAAACGGGCAAACTCTATTTTGCCGCTAATTTTGACGAGGGTTATGGTGGTACGGATATTTACTATGTGTATACCAACAATGGTCAGATCATGTCTGAACCCATTAATCTCGGACCTCGAATAAATTCACCCGGCAATGAGATTTCACCATATATACATGATGGAAGTCTATATTTTTCATCTGATATTTTTTATGGCCTGGGGGGTATGGATGTTTATAAGTCTAACATTCAAGCCGACCAAACTTTTAGTATTCCTGTAAATATTGGAAAAGGAATCAATTCAGAAGCTGATGATTTTGGTTTTATTTTACGAAAAGATGATAAGAAAGGGCTTGTAGGATACTTTGCTTCTAATAGACCCGGGGGACTGGGCAAGGATGATATTTATGGTTTTACCATGAAACAAATTCCGGGTTTGAGAACATTCGCACTTAAGGGAAAAGTTGTAAACCTCTCTTCGAATCAAGGTATTTCTGAAGCTCAGGTTCGATTGGTGGGTAAAAACGGTACAGTAATCAAGGAGCTATTTACCAATACGGATGGAGATTTTAGAATAGAAATACCATGGCAAGATGAAATTACCATTCAAAGTACCAAAGCCGGTCATTCTGTTTTTACGGCTACCTACGCTGAGGCGGCTTTAGAAGAGGTTCAAAAAAATTCCTTTAACATGGGAATTACGGCTCTTGAAGATTTACTAGCTGAGGCCGAAGGTAAAACTATTTTGGATGTCGAGAAGTTCTTTTTTGCGAGAAATAGAAGCGATTTAACCCCGGCGATTACCGCTGAACTCGATAAGGTGATAGATGCAATCTCAAGATTTCCTAAACTTCAGATACGCATTGAAACGCATACTGACAGTAGGGGAAGTGGTACTACAAATAAAAGGGTCTCACAAAAACGTGCCGATGCAATGAAGAATTATTTGTTGGCCAATGGGGCGTCATCAGCTAATATTTCTGAAGCAATTGGTTATGGAGAAGATAGGATTATGAACAATTGCACCAATGGGGTCTACTGTCTTGATTTCTTACATAAACAAAACACGAGAACACATTTTGTGGTTACGAATTTCGAGGAATTGAATTAATTTCATTGCCACCTAGTTCAGAACTTCCAAGTAGAAATAGTATAGTGAAAAGAAGCTGAGAAAAACGATCCCAGCATAGGTGAGTAGCTGTAACCATCTTTTGGGTCGATCTTTTACATGTACATCTTCGCTCATCACATTCTTAAGATTCATATATCCAATAATGGGCGCTACCACAAACGAGACAAAAGTCGCCAGCGCCACCAACTTACCCATATTAGCCGAAAAGTAGGAGAGCACTATGAAGTTCACCAGAGCCAATAAAACCACCCCCATAGCAAAGAATATTCTTTTATCAGACAGTTTCACTTTAGGAGATAGTAGGTCAATAATATCGAGGCTCACCCGTGTTACGGCATCATGAGCGGTCATACAGGTGCTGAACATGGTGGCAAATGCCGAGACGGCAATAAAAAGATAGGCCCATGAGCCAATGTGAGTAGTGAATAGGTTGACAACCTGGTCAGCGAAGACGACCGAATTACCGCTCAGCTCAGTATTCGTTCCATATAGTGTGAACCAGCCGATAATTAAGAAAAAGACAGCTAAGATGGCAGTCATGAGATACCCGATATTGAATTCTTGCAAAGATTCTTTCAAAGATGGTTTTTGATCTTGTGTCTTCCATTTTTCAATACTCCACAAACTTACCCAGCTGGAGGCTTCTACCGTAGTTGGCATCCAACCCATGAGACTGATTAAAAATAGGATACTGGCATTTTCGAATATGGGTATCGGTTTAAAATCGGAAACAGAGTCGACTTGACCTTTGAAAACTACCATGGCGGTGGTAATGACCAAGGCAACGAATAAAATCGAGACAACGAATTTCAAAGACACTTCCAAAAGCCTGTAGCGCCCGATAATCAACAATGCACTGATAAAAATGAACAAACCTAGGGCAATGTGCGAGGTTTCATAACCGGTTACTTTGAAGAGATTAATGAACAGCCCTGCGGTGACCGAATACAATGCTGCCAAAATAGTAAAGGTGGTAAAAAGGGTGATAAAAGCATAAAACCATAAGTACCCCTTACCACGATTAAGATACCCTTCAATAAGGGTCTTGTTCGTGACGTTCGTATAGCGCACCCCGAATTCAAAAAACGGATACTTGAATACATTCGCCAGAATAATAGGAATTACCATGATCCAACCATACTGTGCACCCGCCTTGGTGGACAAAACAAGATGCGATGTTCCAATGGCCATACTGGCAAATAAAAGGCCGGGTCCAAGGTTTTTGATAAGGGTTTTGAATGCTGTCATTGATATGATATTTCCCTTCTAAAATAAGCATTTTGTTCTATGAAATTAGCGCTACTCGATTTTGATTTTTTCGCCGAAGAATTTTGGCTGAGTATTGAAAACTAAATCGACAAAAACTTTTACGCGTGCAAGATATTCACGTAGATGAACTTTTAGGCCACTATTGCCTGAAACGTCATAGGCGTTGAAGCCGATTGCCGTCAATCCTTTCTTTTCGGCCAAATAAATAGCTCTTTCATTATGGAACTTTTGAGAAATGACGGTAACCCGCTCTAGACCAAAAACCTCTTTGGCCCTTACCATTGAATCAAGGGTACGAAAACCTGCGTAGTCCAGAAAAATTTTTTCGGCGGGTATTCCACCTTCAATAAGGTCTTTCTTGATAGTCTCCGGTTCATTGTAGTACTTTGTTCCATTGTCACCGCTTACGAGTACATATTCTATTTTTCCAGCTTTATAAAGTGCTATCGTTGCTGAAATTCTATGGCTATAATATAAATTGGGTTGGCCTCCCATCAATTTTTTTGCGGTGCCCAAAACTAGGCCTACTTTATTTTTGGCGACTTCTTCTACCCGTGAAAAGGTTTTTCCGTTTGCAGCATTGCTGATTGTGAAATTGCAAAGTAGAATGACCAATAATGGAACGACAACGAGCCATCCGAATATTTTGAAATACTTTTTTTTCATTTTGGTTTGCTGGTAGGATAAAGGTAGGGAAATGTGATAGATTCGATGTGAATAAAGACCAACTGATAATAGTTATGTGTTGAATAATGTAGAAAGGAAGAGTTGTGTAATATAATTTTGGAGGAAAAGCCAACCAAAGCTATTACGAAACCTTAGCCTACTTTGTTGAGTACCCCCTTTTAAAGCTATAACTAAGTATCACCCCATGTGTATTTCCAAAAGCCAAATTTTTTGGGGCGGCGTTATAGTGATATATTATTCTGAGACTCTCAAACAAATAGAATCCCGCAAGCATATTAAAAGAAGAATTTGTTCGGTAACCAACACCTAATTCTAATATATTTCTATAGCTCAAAGCTAAGTTCAAGTCTCCCTGCAAGGGGGCTCCTTCTTCATATTTTAGGAGTAGACTAGGTTTAAGAAGAAGATTTTCATATTGACTTGAAAAAAAACGATATCCAAAATAACCATAGTAAGGACTTCGCAACTCTATGCTATCGTCGGAAGAAAATCGAGTACCCAGAAGATTTGGAGTTGACAATCCGGCGTAGAAATTCGATTTATTGAACAATACACCTGCCCCTATTGTAGGAATGCTGGCATTTACATTTCGCGAAAACGTAGGATCATTGGTAATTCCTAATTCCAATAAATTGTTTTGATATTGTTGCATTCCTGCAGTTATTCCAAAGGAAAGCGAAGGTTTTTGAAATACTTCCCAATAGGGTCTGTTTTCCTGAAAGTCAAAAAATATTTTATAAGAGTACGCTACAAAAGCACTTGTGGAAGTAGTAACCCCAATTTTATCCTGAATCAAAGCTGCTCCAATACCCATCTTGTCTGCTTTTAGAGGCATGTGAAAACTAAGATTCAGATTTTCGGGACTTCCATCGATACTACTGAACAAACCATTGGTAGCAAATGTTATTTCACCAGCTTTGGAAAGACCAGCATAGGCAGAATTTACAATGAAAGGATTGTAGTTGTATTCTGAAAAAACAGGTGTTTGTTGCCCGTAACATTTCATGCCAATCGCAAAAAAGGAAAGGTAGAATAATCTATATGCTATACTTTTCAAAGAAGTTTGTATCATCAGACTATCGCTCGAGCACTAAATACCCTTTGGTTTTTTTAAGATTGTGCTCACTAGCAACATTTATCGTGAAGAAATAGGTTCCTTCTGGTAATCTTCCCGCTCCTGTTCCGGTCATTTGATTGGCTACACCCGAAAATACATTGGTGAAATTATCATAACCTGTAGTCTTAAATATTGCATCACCCCATCGGTTATAAATAGTCACTATATTGTCTGGATAATTTTCAATTCCATCTATAACCCAAAAATCATTGATACCATCCGAGTTTGGCGAGAATCCATATTCTGTTTTGTCCGTAGGGGGTTCTACAAAGGTGGTTATAAATTTAGATTCTTGGCATCCCTCTTGAATGCCTTGCGCATTATAGGATTTAATCAATACATAGATGATACTCCCTATGGGTAGATCTTCAACTTCATAACTAGTGTTTAAACCAACATCAAAATCATCTAAAATGTCATTTTCACCTGAAGCTGTTCCGAGAGTTAATAGGTAACCTTCGGTATTAGTTACTTCGTTCCAAATTAGCGTAGTTGTAGTCTGCACATTTGATTGACCATCAATTGGCTCATTTACAGTGGTACAAAACGGCACTAAGTCTACACTAGAAAAAGCGGTAGTAAAAGACTGGCTTGCACAAGTTAAATTTTCTCCGAAGGCATTGTATGGTGTTATTGTCACATATATTTGGGTAGCCGTGGGCAAAGCTTCACCAAGTGAGAATTCTGTAAGCAGTCCTACATCTTGATTGTCGACAATGTCCGTACCCCCCGCCGTTGTACCTACTGAAAAACGATATCCATCAGCATCTGATACTGCATTCCACCCGATGCTGGTATTGGGGTTTACGGCTTGGGCGCCTTCTGTGGGTGCTATCAGTATAGAACATGACGGAACAGTTGGCGCATCAGACGTCGTAAATTTTTCTTCAAAACAGCCTTGAGCTTCGCCCAAAGTATTGTAAGCTCCAATGGTCACAAAAATATCGGTACTCTCAGGCAACTCATTTGCTAAATCATACCAGGTTGTACTTCCAACGTCACCAGAGAAAATATCAGCTTCTCCAGATGAAGTTCCAATTTGCAAAGTGTATCCTTCAGCATTGTCTACCAGATTCCACGCGAAATTTGTCAACGTATTCACGGATTCTTCCCCGTTTAATGGCAAAATAAGTGATGTGCATGAAGGAACAGTTGGTGCCGCAGCCGTAGTAAATGAATCTTCCATACATCCGATTGCTATACCTTCATCATTATATGGTAAAATGGATACATAAATTGTTGTGCTTGGAGGTAAATCTTGTGGTAAATCATAAAAATTCGATAAGCCTATATCTTCCGAAAATAGATCAGTAGCACCAGAAGAGCTACCTATATTTAAGAAATAGCCAGTTGTATTCGAAACAGCGCTCCAAGCAAAATTCGTAGACATACTTACCACTGTAGCACCATTTGTTGGCATTGTCAAGTTAGCACAGCTAGGTGGGGCAGGGGCAGCAGAAGTTGTAAAAGTTTGCTCGGTACACGAAAGCGCCTCTCCCGAAGCGTTATACGGCGTAACTAAAACATAGATAGTAGTGTTTTCTGGTAAATTTTCAGGAAGATTTATGGCATTGGAGATACCTACATCTTCAGAAAATACATCAGAAGCGCCGCTAGAAGTGCCTATTGTTATTTTATACCCATCTATATTGGGGACTGCATTCCAAGCAAGACTCGTGGTAATTGGCACAGCGTTTTCACCATTACTGGGCATAGTCAAATTGGTACACTCAGGTAGGCCAATCGCTGCACTTGTGGTAAAACTTTCCTCTTCACAATCCATTGCAAATCCTGAATCGTTATACGGTACAATACTTACGTAAATTATTTGTTCTGCTGGTAAGATATTCGGTATATCAAAAAAAGTTGTTGCCCCAACATCTTCTGAAAAGATATCGGTCGCCCCAGGTGCAGTACCGATATTCAAGGTATATCCTTTGGCGGTTGAAATGGCATTCCATGCAAAATTGGTAGCGGTGCTAACATTAATATCACCGTTTTCAGGAAGCGCGAGGGTCGTACAAACTGGCCTTGTTGGAATACTTGTTGAAAAACTTTCTCCTTCACAGTCAATTGCTTCGCCGGTTTCATTGTATGGAGTGATCTTCACATATATGGGTCTTCCCTCGGGTAAATCATCCCTGAAATTATAAAATGTGGTCAGACCAACATCTTGAGAAAAGAAATCGTCACCATCTGGGGTAGTGCCAACCTTTAAAATATATCCAGTTGCATTTTCAGAAATATTCCATGCTAGATCTGTTAAGGGATCGATATCTCTGTCCCCATTTGCTGGTGCAAGTAAAGTAGTGCATTCCGGTAAGGGTACTTCAGCTGCGGTCTGAAAACTTTCAGAAATACATCCTTCTGCAGAACCTTGAGTATTATAAGGAATAACCGTTACATAAATGGTTTGTTCGGTTGGTAAGTCATTATCAGGTTGAAACTCTATTTCCGAACCTACATCGCGTGAGAGTATTTCAGTACCGAAGGCAGTGGTGCCAATATTTAAGATGTATCCACTGGCATTGCCAACTCTATTCCACCGTACAATGGAGTTTACTTTAACGTCAATCTCACCATTTAGGGGTCTTGAAAGAGAGGTACAGGGTGGCAGCGCATTTGCAGATGCAATGATAAAACTATCTTCGCCACATTCCAGAGCATCACCTACCTCATTGAACGGCGTAATGGTCACGAAAACTTCGGAACCAACTATAAAGTCGACCGCGGGGTCATAGGTTGTACTCCCATCAACCACATTAGCATTTGCGAGGTCATCACCGCCAGGGGTCGTACCTAATTTTATGCGATATCCATTTGCGCCACTTGCAACCGACCAACTGATATCTGTGTCGGCAGTAACACCAACACTACCCGCTAGTGGTTGTGTAAGAATGGCACAATCAGGTACGGTGGTCTCACTGCTAGTAAAAAATGATTCCTCAAGACAACCGGCCAGGGAACCATTTTCAAAATAGGGTGTGATGGTTACAAAGATTTCGGAATTAGGCGGAAAATTATTTTCAAAGTTATACCCACTGACATTACCAACATCTTCTGCATCAAGTATATCCGTTGCACCGGAAGATGTACCTACGCTTAATAGAAAACCACAGGCTCCTGATTCGCTTTCCCATTCAATACCCGAATTAATGGGCACATCAACCGACTTGTTCAAGGGATTTATCAGCAGCGCACAGGTTGGAGTTCCGTTGGCTCCCAAAACCAAGTCATTACGCAACAATACTAGATTTCGTCCATTGTTACCTGGGTCATCACCGTTTTCAAGGGGCACCAAATCACTGGTTATTTCGGCATAATAAATACCTGATTCACAAGATCCTGGAGCAGAAATGGTATATTCAGGAGCATCAGCGGCACCTGGGATTTCAACACCATCTTTAAACCATTTGTAGTGATTTTGGGCGCCGCGCACAACGGTAGATAAAGTGATTGGCTGACCGGGTACTGTAGTAATCACTTCTCTTATATTCACCTTATTTTGACCGGCATACGAGTAGGTCTTAAAAATGTTGCCACCACCTCTTGGCGTGTCACGGTAGTTCAAATATTGGGCATGCTGTTGCTCAAAATCGCCAAAATGGAAATTATTATTATGAAAACTAAGGCTGAAATTTTCCGTGGTGCCATTTACTAATGAGGTAAAATCTGGTATTTGGTTTGATAATAAATTATCATTCAACTTATAGGTCTCCCCACCTAAGGCCCTGCCCGCAGTTTGATAATTCTGAACAATTTGTTCTAAAATATTATTGCCTGAAAGTTGGTTGAACGAAAGATCAACATTTACAAGCTTGAGGTTTCCGGTGATGTCAAGAGAAGAAATTTTGTTATTTGACATATTTAGGTCAACTAACTCCGTATTTTGAGTTAAGTCAGGCCCTTCACCTGAAAATAAATTTTTAGAAAGATCTAGGTTGGTCAATAGTACATTTTGACTTAAGTCTATACTTTTTATCCTATTTTCTGAAAGTCTTAAGTCGACAATTTCCGAGTTGTTTCTTAGGTCGATATTGCTCAACAAATTACTATGGGCCCAAACCATTTCAAGTTTTTGGTTTTTATTTAAATCAAGCTCTTCTAGATTATTCTCATATACTCTTAAATCAAGTAAGTCCGGATTACCCTCTAAATTCAGGTTTACCATTTTATTATCAGCAAGAATAAGTGTTTCAAGGGCAGCGTTTGTACGAATATCGATTTCGAATGGAGTTTCCGTTCTATTACCTCTCATATCCAGATAACTCAATTGCGGCATTCCATCAAAAGATAAAGGGGTTGCAATAGAATGAGGCCCGATATGTATATAATTCATTGTGTTGGATATAGGAAACTTGATAAATTCGGTGAGGGTGAATAATCGTATTTCCTCGAGATTAACGAATGCTGCTAGGTTACGAAAGTCAGATATATTTCCATTGGCAATTCGAATCGTTTTCAAATTGGTTTTGACATCAGGTAATGTTAAGGTAATGAGTTTACCACCGCTTACACTTAGGTCAAGATTTTCTAGATTATCATAAAATGATAAGTCAGCCAGCAGGTCAAAATTTGATGTTATAGAAAGGTATTTTAAACTCTTTGTTTGTGGGAAAATTATGTTTTCTAAATCTTGAAAATTGAAAATATGAATGTACTCCAATTGAATATTGGAGGAAAGGTCAAGCGTGGTTATCAACGAAGTATTAATGGCTTGTATCGACCTTATATCAAGCTTTTTAAGGTTAAGATTTTGACTTAAGTCAAGGGTTGCTAAAAGCACGTTATCTCTGAAAATCAATTCTTCCAAAGCTGCTAAGTTCTCCAATGGCAATGTTGTGAATTGATTTCTGCCTAAATCAAGTCTTGTGATATTTCTAAAGGCCTGTAAACCATCAAAATTAGTAATGTTATCTCCGTTGGTAATAAGCTCTGTTACAGTTTGGGCGTCAGAATTTAGAATATTGCCATTCTGCCCATTTGAATCATGGCCCAAAGCAATTAACTGTGCTTCAAAATTGGGATCAGGGATGGGAGTGGTTTGGCCAAATGCGGAACAGCAAACAACAAAAAACAAGACAAAAAATAATTTTGTGGGTGTTTTGATCATAATCTTATGTCTTCATTGTAAAATGAACAATGCTCAAAGTAACTAATCTATTTGTGTCAATACTTCGAAAAAGAAACAATTTTCGAAGAAGGTGGATAAATCTATAAAAATATCACTGTTCTAGCGTATTTTACCGATGATATTGATATATCATCGGTAAACCAATATAAGCTATGGGCTGAGCTTTAGAATTAAATCAACATGCGGCCTCCCCATTTCAGTAAGGGCTATAAGAAATAATAGTAATACTTTTTCTAAAATAAAATATTTGGTCATTTTCTCAATTTTACGGTGTGATAGCTACTGAAATAGGTGGTAAATATTTTGCACGATGAAGGTGTCGATAATACAATTTTATCAAGAGCCTTAGAGATTTATTACCTTCGAACCTATCGTTCAAGATAAAAACAGTTATTGAAGAAGTAGATGGTAACAACATCTTTAATATCACTAATTCAAGAAAAGTCGGTAGGAATATTGAGATTGAAAAATTATCGGGACATATTTTACCCCTTACGAAAAGAAGTTAAAATTTCGGTGTTTGCTAAAGATTACTTTTTCAAAGAAATTTTTTTCCAATTCTGCCCATCACCATGTCCATTGTCATAGTAGAAACAGGTTTCATCTACATAAACACTATTGGTATGTTTTAATGCTCTAAGCCAACAATCATAATCTTCCATCCCATTTTCTATATTTTTAAAATTACCGATTGTATTTAATATCGACTTTTCCATAATCACACTGCTTGTAATTATGCAATTATGGACATTTAAGAACTCAAAAGTCCATATATCGGGAAAACCATTTCTTAACATGTTCTTGGTGTTTGGTTTTACCATTGTTTTTATTAATGGAATTTTCCGTAGCGTTTTTCTTAAAGTATCATCCGAATAATTTTCATATATCGTATAAAGGGTTTGAAAATAATGTTCGGCATTATACTTTTGATATTCAGTGTTTGGATTGTAGATTCCATGCCCGATAAGTCCATCAGTTGAGGACATTTTACATTCGGTTTTTTTCATTGCTTCCAATTGAAGTTTGGTTTTATCGGGAAACCAAATATCATCGTCGTCACAAAAGGCAATATATTTTCCCTTGGAAACTTCTATTCCCTTATTTCTAACATAGGCGCAACCCGCTTGGCCAACTATACTTCTTGAGTTTTCTTTTAAATGTATGATGTTAACGCCATTACCTTTCCAGTCATATTCATAATACTCTTTTTCCGCTGAACAATCATTGACTACGACAATTTCTAAATCGGTATAAGTTTGCTGTTTTATAGAATTTATCGTGTTCAACAGATATTTGAACCTGTTAAATGACGGAATAACTACAGAAACTTCACCCATACAATCGAATATTAGAAAAAGAGGATTTTTAAATTGAAAAATCAAATGTATTTAAATTATTGCCTTTTCATATGTTTTTATGGATGATATTGTAACAGCATTCTCATTATTGACTTTTTCACTCCTTTCCTTAAAATAAGTTAATGTGGAATTTCATTGAAATAACGCTGACGATTGTACATTTTATCGGCATAATTTTTACTTTCATAGGTTATTCAGGTGTCAATCTCTAGATTGTAAATGAAAGTACTTATCTTGGTTATACTAAAATTACTAAGGAAAAGGTTTACGTCAAATTGTAAGTGGTTATTGATATTGGAAAGTTCCCGATGAGTAAAAATTTGGTGCATGTAAAATACTGTATTTTGGGTTATGGATATGCTTCTTTGATTGCCTACCATAAATTACTCAAAAAGCAGAAGCATGAAAATGTTCTGATTCTTCAAAATAAAAAGGAGGAGTTTTTTATAACGGTTGAGTATCAAGATATTTTATTTAGTCCATTACCTATTTTTCCTGTAAAAGAATCAGAACTTTACAATTCAGATCTTTTTGCTAATGTTCCAAAACAAGACCCTATTACTGTCTCGTTTTCAGAATTTGCCAATTTCAATTACAACGCTTTTGAAATGAAAAAAGGTTCGCTTGCAGATTTCATGGTCAAAGCGCAAGGGATTGATAAAAACCTGTGTTTGGGCGCCAAACAATGGGGTGAGGAGATGTTTAGCCTACCTTTTAGTCAAGTGCAATCGAAGATAAAGAGACACTATGTGGAGCCAAAAGGAAATACGAGAATTGGGTATCTGAACGGTCAATCACTTTTTAAATACGCCATTGAAGAACTTTCACCAAAGGTCCAAGAATATTCAAGTATTCAACGGATAAATGTTTTAGAAAAAAAGATACATCTTCAAGACACTGTCATTAGCTATGATAATTTGATTTCCACCATACCATTGAATTACTTGTTTCAATTATGTGGTCTTGATAGTAATACTAATAGTGCCTTTACGGGCTGTCATTTTTATTTCTTTACGTATGAAAGTGGTTTAGAAGAAAATAATATGATCTATGATTGTGATTACATTTCTAAGATTATTCGGATTTTTTCAATTCGTGATGATTTCTTAATGGTTCAGTTAAATGGTAAAGCGTATAATAAAGTAGCAATTTCAGAAATTAAAGATAGAATAGAAGTTTTAGCACCTAGCATTAGGGGTATAGAATATGCAAGAGATCTATACTTACCCATGTGTTATCCTTTAGAACTAATTTCTGACCCAGATACTCTTGAGCGTATGACGTATTTGCAAAATAATAACGTATTGCCTTTCGGTCGCTTTGGGAATTGGGAGTACTCAGATTTACATGAGTTGGATTGGTCAAGCCTTGACTCCATAGGCGTTTAGATAGATGATTTTTTTAATAAGAAGAATGGGCAATTAAATTTTATCAAACAACTGAATGTTGGCTTATTTTTTTTTACAAATAGGAAACCTTAATTTGAAACATATGAATGTTGTTAAGATGTTAGTTTTAGTAGGCTTGAGTTTTGTTACTTTTAGCTGCACAAGGCCAGACGAAAATTCAGATCCGGTGAATTCTGGAAAGCCCGAAATTAACGATTCTTCGGTGCTTACCGATGATGTAAATTCAGCGGATTATTGGTCAAAAACAAAATTGGTATGGAACGATGAATTTGACGGAAATGAATTGTCTAATGACAATTGGATTATAGAAACTTCTTTAGCTGGAATAGGCTATCCAGGTTGGCAGAATTTTACAAGTGAAGGAAATTTGGAGGTTAGTGATGGGACCCTAAAAATTATATCAAAAAAAACAGGGGAGGGACAAAAAGCAGGGGATTATTCTTCAGCTCGCATTAATAGCTCCATTGCTTTTACCTATGGAAGATTAGAAATTCGCGCCAAATTGCCAAATGGAAATGGAAGCGGACTTTGGTCGAAATTATTTCTTTTGGGAAATAATATTGGCATAGTAGGTTACCCGAAGAGCGGGCAAATTTCTATTATGGAATACACAAGTCACCTTCAAGATCATATTTTTAATACTGTACATACCGCGGAGAATGTTCTAACAGGTCAAAAAATTGCTGCAAATTCAGGTTATATTCCAATAGAGACTACCGAAGAAGAATTTCATTTATATGGAATTTTATGGACGGATAAGTATTTGAAATTCTATATAGATGATATAGATAATATTATCTATTCGTTCGCACAACCACCCTCTCCAAACGAAAGTAATTGGCCTTTTTCAAAATCATTCTATTTTGTGATGGATACTGCCATTGGCAGTGAATTTTCAGATGGAAATGGTGTTGATGATAATATTTTTCCGACTACTTTAGAAATTGATTACGTGCGAGTCTACCATGCAGAATAACTAAAACTTATTTGAATCTTTTCCTTGCGACTTTTGGAACAAAATTGTTAAAGAATATTTAGACTGGTCTTGAGAGTTAAGCACCTACAAATAAGGGTTTATAGGGAGTTGTTCAATGTGAAATCCTTTTGATTTTAAATCTTTCAAGAGATTACTTTCAATGTTGTCTTTAAATAATATTACAGCTGCTAAACCATAATCCATCAACCTAAGTTTGCATAAAAGATTCTGTACTCCTAACGCAAGAGAAAATGTTATTTTGGCTTTACTGAAGTCTTTATTGGGCTTACTCGATACTGATTCAGCATAGAAGTCATTGAATCTTAGATATGCCAAATACTTATAGTTCATCGCTATCATCGCTTTGGAAATTTCCTTTAAATTGATTCTATAAATGAAATTTCCCGATGATTCGAATTGCAAACTTTCATCCTTTCTCCAAACTTTTTTAATACCTTTTTTCAAAATATCCAGAACTCTAACTGTGCCTTCTTGAGGCTCTATCAACACTACTCCCTTTTTGGCTACTCTCAACATTTCATACAAGCCGACAAATGGTCGTGGGAAATGGTGAAATGCTTCTTTACAGAAAACGTAATCATAAGCTTCGTCTTTCTCCAAAATGTTTTCGGCATTGATTTCCTTATATTTCTTTATATATCCCAATTCGTATGCAACAGATATAGTTTCATCGGAAATACTACTGGCCACAACATCTAATCCTTCATTCTCAATATAATGAGCGTCAGAGCCAAAATTACCATCTCCTATGGTAATCCAAGTGTTTTTTTTGGATGATTTAATCAAAGGGTCAACCATACCACGCATTCTATCATGACGCCATGCGTCTATACTATTTGGATTTGAATATGCAGCAGGCAACCTATTTTCAAGCTTTTGATTTTTTTCCCATGCCTGATGTTTTGAATAACTGCTTTGGGTATTCATGCGTTTTCTATTTGTGCTCATTTTATATAGACCTTAAAGAAGATTCAAATAAAAAATACGGAGAACATTAGTACTTTAAATGTAGTTCTTTTTCAATCGCAACCCAATAAGAAACTGAAATTATCAAAATGGCAATATCAAAGAGATTACTTGAGCTGGTCAGATAGGGTTGGTTTTACTTCATTGTGTTTATATATGCTGTTTTTAAAGACACATTGCCTAGTTTTTAAGATTATCTGTGAATTTTTCATTTATTAAATAATATCCAAAAATAAAACCATAGTATATATATCTTTTCCACATGCGCTTAGGTTCCTTTAACAGACGACCCAACCATTCAAGACCTAGATCTATCCAGACTTTACCTGGCCTTTCAACGGTGCCAGCATAAAAATCAAATACAGCACCTATGGAGCAGATTACTTTTGAATCAAGTTTAAGCTTATACTCGTAACTCCACTTTTCTTGTTTCGGAGCGGTCATACCAACAAATAATACATCGGGTTTGAATTGATTTACCTTTTTGATCATTTGGTTCGTATCCTCTAAACTAAAAACGGGTTTGTAAGGTGGTGAATACGCCCCAAATCTAATATTAGGAAATTCGCTGTGAATTCTCTCCTTTATTTTTGAAAGAGTGGCTTCAGAAGCACCCAGATAGAAGCAAGAACCAGATTCTCGGTTTAATTTTTCAAGATAAAAATGGTGAATATCCGCACCTGCAATCTTTTTGATTTTCTTGCCGTACAAAAACTTAACAGCCCACACTATGGCAATTCCGTCAGGAAGTAAAACATCTGATTGGCTTAAAGCCTCCTTAAAATCTTGATCTTTCTGTGCTATACAATAGGAGTATTGATTGATAGTACTAATCAAAGTTTTTTTCGAAGACGGTATATTTTCAGGTTTGTCAGCAAATACCAAATATTCGAGAAATTCTATGGTATAACTATCATTCATTTAAATCTAGATATGTTTATTTATCGACTAATCTTCTCTTAGATTTTAGAAAGATTCTTTAAATCCTTCAATGTAGTAATTTCTAATTCAAGATGTCGCAGCAATTCTTTCTCAGAATTAAAACGAAAAGCAATTTCTCTTGCTGGGTTACCACCATAAATGTGATATGGTTTGGTATCCTTTGTTACAACTGAACCAGCTGCAATAATACAGCCTTTTCCCAAGGTAACACCACTCATAATGATAGCACCATATCCCACCCAAACATCGTCTTCTATGGTGGTGGATTGATTCAACCCCTTCCAATTGTAGTTTTTATCACGAATTCTTGGAGCAAGTCTTGTCGGTATTCCAATTTTTTGATAATGGTGGTCATACTTACCTACTATGGCAACTTTGTTGGCAAATATGACGTTATCTCCAATAGTACAATCTGTTTCTATCTGAGAATCTCTTCCAATATAAAAGTTGTCACCAATTGAGATTTTGTTTCTTGCCCATAGGTATACCCTTAAGCCCGCATAGAAATTTTTTCCTATTTCAAACCTTCTAAACTTGATATGTTTTAAGTAGAAAAACCGAACTCTCTTTATATCTGCTATCATTTACTTGTAAGGTATTTTATAAAGAGCGTTTCTAATCTTGAAAAAACCCTAGCCTTGATTCCCATTCTTCTTAGAAAAAGGTTTTGATATTTTTCATCTACTTCAATCCTTTTTGGAAATTGAACATTTAGACTGTTTTTTTTGTCTAAAAGCGGTAGGTATCTTTTATTTGAACCTGTGGTGTGAGTAGCATCGGTATCGAAGCCATCATTATAAACTTTTGAATACAAAGGAAAAAGAGTAATACCATCTACTTTGAATTGATGGTAAAACCATCGAATCGCCCATGAATCAAGCGAACCTTCCATTTGACGTTTTAGCATTCTGTTTACATCTGAACCTCCTTTTCTAAATTGCTTTTTAAGCCTTTTACTTTTTTTAAAGGTATTGTAATCACTTACCTCCCAATCTATATCGGTCCATCTATCTTTCCAAGTAGCCCAACCCCAAGACCAACCTCGATAGAGAAAATAAGTTTCTTCTTGGGATTTTGATTCGATTCCAAAGTCAAATGAAAACCCTGATATTGAAAAAACCTTTGACTTATTTTGATACTCATCTAGTGATAAATTCATGTAGGTCAGAAAATTTGGTGTTGTTATTAGATCATCTTCTAATACAATTACCGTATCAGAAAAAGTCAATACCTCAGACACCCCCGATATAATTGAATTAGCTAAACCTTTGTTTGAAGCGGATTCTGTAATAGAAATACTCTTAAACCCGTCTATCGACCGTAAAAAGGCTCGTACTTCTTTCACTTTATGTGCATCGGTTTTTCTTTTTGGGCCGTCTGAGAAAATATAAAGGTCTGAATCTTTTGCAAGGGCGTTCTTTTTAAGAGCGGTTATAGTATTTGTCAAGGTGTCAAGCCTAAGATATGTAAAAAGTAAGATCGGGGATACTTTCATGTTTTAGGGGTTCAATTTTTAAAAATTAAGATAGGCTTTTTAAGTTATAATAGCTTAATTCGAATTAATAACCCTGTTTAAAATATTAGTCATCCTACTTTCAAATTTATCTAGTGTAAATTCTTCTTCGAATCGATTTCTCGCAGCAATACCCATACTTATCCGAAGGTCTGGAGAATCGATTAAAATTTTAATTTTGTCCGCTAGTTTTTTAGCATTTTGCTGAGGAACAAGAAAACCTGTTTCTCCTTCAATAATAATTTCTCGAATGCCTCCTTCCGGTGTCGAAATTATGGGCAGGCCATGCTGCATTGCCTCTAAAGTCACTAACGGAAATGCTTCATAATGATAGAACGTTGGAAAAACGAAAATATCCGATGTTTCAAGAAATTCAAGTTTTTCATCATCATACTTAGGGCCATGCGCAAAAACAACTGATTGTAATTCAAGTTCGGTAACTTTCTTATTGAAATCATTTTCGCTAACATCTGCCCATCCTCCCACAAAATGGCATTCGAAAACAGCGTTATCTATCTTTAATATGGAACAAGCTTCAAGCAATACTAGAACCCCTTTCTGCTCAATCATATTTGAAAGAAAAACTAATTTGCAAGGGCTTTTCGTATTTCTTTTTTGTTTCATTAAATCTATGCTGTAACCTTTTGCGACATCTGTACCGGCATTCGGGCAATAAAAAACATTTTTTTCGGATACGTAACTTTCAATATCTGAATACAAAAATGGCGATAGTAAAATACTCCTGGTATTTCTGAACGTAAAGCGATAGAGTTTATTATTGAGCCAACCCTTAGATTTTGAAACTCCTTTATTTTGAAAATGATATACAATATCCTTACGGAAGAGTTTTAGTATTATTACAATACCTAAATCTTTGTAAAAACCAGGTCCGTTTGCTGTGATACTCATGTAGCACAAATCATAACTATTTTTGATTAGCATTGAAAGAACTTTTTGATACAACGCTAGAATAGTCAAAAATTTAGCAAAAAATCCTTTACCAGTTTCTGTAAGTTTTTTTGAAGTTTGAAGGTTAATATAATTACAAAGAAAACTTGAATTAATTAATTTGCTTTGGTGTATATATTGACCCATCATTGCCGCACCATGTACCGGTGGTGGCAGGGTGACAATAAACAGAATTTTAGGTTTATCCATTCTATTTTCTTAAAATCCAGCTCTTTAAATTCGATTCAAAAAAATAAATATGTATTATTAAGTCCTTAACAATGAAAGTTTTGGTTAGTCCGTTCAACGCTACTATTAGTTCTGATTAATTCTTATTTAAAAGAGTATCATTAAAAGGAATTACTTTTTCACTTATCCAAATATAATTTAAAAGTGAATGTTCAGAAATTAAAATCGAAAATCGGCAAATTTACCTGTCTAATTCAACTTTTAAAGGAAATTATAAAATTATTGATTCTTGGCATATTCATGAAATTTGATGTTGAGTATTGCCGCGAAACTACCCAAAGAAGGTGCTAGAAGTTTTATAAGGCCGTAGTATCTATTTTCTACTGGAAACAAAATTAGTGGTAATAACAGTAAGCCAAGGATAGAACTCACCGTGTTCACAGCTAACTTTTTCAAGATTAAAAAATATTTCTTTTCAAGTATAAGGATGTAAGTATATGTATTTCCGCCTCGATAATATCTCTTAAAAAGCCATTTTATACCAGCCCTTGACTTTGGGATGTTTTCATAAGCTATTGCTTTGTCTGCCCAAAATATTCTAGCTTCTTTTTTTAAAGCTTGTACTCCAAAGTAAGTGTCTTCACCTCCAGTGGTATTAAATCGCATATCGTATTTAAGGTTATTTTCTTTTAAAAATGTAGACCTAAACATCAGATTTCCTCCGCCAAAAAAATTGGTTAATTGTTCATTGTTTTGGTGTTTTGTTCGCCAGAACCATTTAGATATCTGAATGGAGGTTTCATTCTCAAACATTGGAAAAACGGGGCCGACAACAATATCTGCATTGTTATTTAAAATGGTTTTGATAAGTTCGGTCAGCCATTCTTTAACAACCTGCTCATCATCATCTACACAAATCAAATAATCTGAGTTGAATGTATACGATTGCTTTAAAATTTCGTTTCGAACATGGGATAAACCTTTTTTGGCATTGTTGAAGTAATGTAGCTTGAATTTACTGGGAACTTGCTGACTTAAGTTTAGGACTGTACCCTTTGCTGACTTTGCAATATCATTATCAACAACAATAATATCAATCATTTTGATATTATTCTCATCCAGATGACATTCGAAGATGCTGGTGATTAACTTTTCTAATAAGACTAATCTTTTATATGTAGGTATACCTATAACCAAATGATTCATCGTGCAGAATGTATGTTGATTTTCATATACTTTGTTAATGAAAATTGGTTATTGAAATCTTAGACTAAATCGTTGACTTTAAATAATAGAGATAAAACTACACTAATGATTTGAAATTTTTCTTACAGTATTAATGATTATGAATACTCTTTATATCTTTTATTGAATAAACCTGCAAAACCACCAAAAGAATTACAAATTTTAAGAAGCCCCCAATATCTATTTTTAATTGGGAAAAATATTAGTGGCATTGATAATGTGCCTACTAGCAAATAAATTAAACTAACAATAACTTTTTTCACAAGTCGAAGAATTTCTTTTTCTAATTTCAGAATATAGGTATATGTAGTAGCCCCTCGATACGCCCTCTTTACCAACCAGTTTAAACTTGCTCTTTTAGCTGGTATGGTCTCGTATACAACAGCGTTTTGCGCCCAAAAAATTCTGGCCCCAGAGTTTACCGCCTCTACTCCAAAGTAAGTGTCTTCGCCACCAGTTTGATTAAAACGAGAATCAAATCTAAGTTTATGTTTAATGATAAACTCAGCTCTAATAATTAAGTTATTGGTTTTCACAAAGTCGACCTGAGTATTGTTGGCAAATTCAATTGTATCAAATAAGTGTGCAAAATTAGGGTGAACTTCCTTCTCAAAAACGGGTTTATTAGGTCCCAAAACAATATCGGCGTCGTTAGCATAAAGTATGTCTACCAATTCTGAAATCCAGTTTGTGGCTGGGTATTCATCGTCATCAATTAAAGCAATTAAATCGGGACTTAGCTCCAAGGCTCTATCCAAAATTTCATTTCTTACATGGGCGAGCCCCTTATTTGGGCAGTTAAAATAATTTAATGAGAATTTATCAGGGCACTCACTTATAAGATCCTGTGTGACTTTTTCTGCGGTTCTTTCCGCATCATTATCTACAATTACTACGTCGATAGATTTAACCAAATTTAGCTTTACTTCACAACTAAAAATACTAAGGATTAGTTTTTTTAGCATTTGAGGTCTCTTGTAGGTAGGAATTCCTATTACAACGTGATTCATGAATTTTTCTATTGCTACTATTAACCTAAATTATTGATCTAGCATATACTAATCCAATTTGGTAATGGAAAAATTGGAAGTGCCCTCGCTATTAAAATAAACTGTGTTTGAAAAAGCATTAGTAGATACGACAATTGTAATTACATCATTAGCTTTTAATTGTAAAAGGTCGTTAATAGCTATACTTGATAGAACTGTTTTATCATTGGAACCATTGTTTGCAGCCACATTAATAGCTCCTACGGATAAGCCATTTATATGTATTCTGGCACTTATAGTTGCAATTTGTCCAGTAGTAGATGTATTCGCTCCTATTAAAGAAAGAATGCAGCGTAAGTCGTATCGTCCGGATAGTTTTACGATTAGCGAATTACCATTTACCTCATAAATTGAATTAGCCCCGTCTTTAAAGTTCTCTGAAGCAAAAATTGGAGCTTCGGTCTTTCCAAAACTTAAACCGATTCGCATTTCATTGTTTGTCCACCTTCCGGATAAATACTTGAATGAATTTGGGGTTTGTTTGCCGGAAACAGAATTAGTAACAGACCTATGGAATACCCCATTGGCATCTACTGTGACATAATTATCGGTAGTTAGGGAAGGGGCTAACTGCCGTACTCTAAAAGTTCCGTTGACATCTAAGGTTTCAGTTGGGGTTCGTGTTTCTATACCCATGCCACCCAAAATTTTTATAAACAATCTATGCTCTTTATTGATCTCATCAATATTCAGGCCTGCACCTCTAAAATTTATATTAAAAAGGGTATTGCCTTGATTTTCATCTTGAAAGGAAATCATTTTTTGACTTTCACCAAGTCCTCGTATTATAAGAGGTGTAGCTTCTTGATTAGCATTGTTCAGTAGCATTTGGGTTGCTCCGATGTCACCATTTACCGTGAGTTTGTTGTTGAGATTGGTATTTGTTCCTATGCCAAGGCGATTGGTAACAGTATCCCAATAAAGCTCACTATTGTTTTCTGTTGCATTAGTATCCGTACCAGCAAAGAATATAGAGCCCGGGTCTCCGGTTAATGCATTTCCATTGTCATTATTAAAGGATATCAGTGTCTCTATCCCATTGGCATCTGTAAAGGTATAAGTATTGTTTCCATTATCAATCAAAGTTGCGCCATCTCTTCCTCCTCCTTCAGTGCAAAGATTTTTCCAGCCGTTTGCATCGAAATAGAATATGCATTGTTGATCAATATTGTATACAACAGCCCCTTGCAGGGGTTCAATTAATTGCATCTGGGTATCGGTCACTCTCGTTATGACTAAGGCGCGTGAGGTACTTTCTAGTTCTAAAACAGAAGCAGTGTCGATAGTATTCGGGTTATCGCCAATTTTAACCTGTGCCTGAGTCTTGATGAGCAAAAGAAAAAACAGAAAAAACATTCCAATTCTTCTTGAAATTGCAACTAATGGGGCTAATTTTTTTTTCATTCTAGGGAACTTCAATAGCGTTCAAAACTAGCAATAGAAAGCTATTCTTAAAAATTGGTCTTCGCTTTCATATTGTAATTGTACTATCCAAACCATTCAACTTTAGAAAACCCTACCAAATTAATTTCATGGTAAAAGTCATAATTATGTGGGTAAGTGATTAAGTTTCGATAATATAATCTTTTGTCAAAGGCTTTAAAGCACCAAAGTAGTATTTTTACGAGTAGATTTACACAATTTTCGATAATCGTCAGAGTTAATCGGATAAATCTTGTTACTTATAGTTTACGAATTCAATGAGTGCATTTAAGGATGTGTAATCGGCTAATTATTAGCTTTTTGCTGTTTTCGCTGCTTCTACGATTATTTTCTGAAAATTTTTAGCAACTATCTTAGTATCATGATTTAATTCAGCGCGTTTTTTGGCTATCCCTGCAATTTCTTGACGAAGATTTTTATCTGTGAAGAGCTTTTTTAGAGTACTGGTTAGAAGACCTATCTCTTGTTGATTCACAATTGCCGCCCATTGGTGTTCCCTTGCGTATTGCACTAAAGCTGTATTTTCTGGAGCATAAATTAGAATAGGTGTGCCACTTGCCATGTACTCAGATGCTTTGGTAGGCATCGAATATTTTATGTAGGCAAGCGATTTAGTGCTGAAATCATAGGGTAGAATAAGAAAATCAGCAGAGCCGAATTCTTTAGGAAGGTCACCGTAGGGTACAAATCCTTTATGTTCTGTAAGTTGATGATCTTTTATCCAAACGGGTGCCTTTTGCGCTTGAATAATAAAACGTACCGATAGCCCCATTTCGGCGTTGACGTTGGCAACTGCTTTAGCAATTAACTTTAACGATTTGTCAATTCCAAGGCCGACTCTACCCGCATAAAGTATAGTAGGATTTTTACTTAGTTCATAGTCTAACTTTTGACCTCCTTGCCAAAAGTCTACATCAATTGGGTTGTGGAAGGTTATGAAGTCTTTTCCATATCGTTTTTTATAAGCCTCACCCATAAAATCACTGATACATAGATGAACATCGGTAATATCTAGCAAATGCTGAAACTCCGTATTGATTTTTTTTTGCCAATATGCGCTCATAAAACCTTTTACACCGATTAGTGAGGGCCAATCATCCATTACATGATGTACGGAGGGTTTTCCTAAATATTCTTGAACAGCTATGCAAAACTGGATACTTTCCCTGGATGAACATTGAGCGTAAATCACATCGGGGTTATATTCATCTAACCAATCGCGAAATCTTTTTGACAAAACAATTTGCGTAATGAAATTAGTGAAACCTAGAAATTCAAGAGCAGGGTTAACGTACTTCATTATAAAACCAACTCTTGTTTTTGATTTTTGGGAGTCATCAACCACTTTAGTTTTTGAAGTATCACTGAATCGTATTGGCCCACTCTGATATTTTCTGCTTAAAAGATTGAAGGGAAACAGCCATTTTCTTTCCTCATGACCTAATTGGTAGTAATTGTTACAGGGGCCTGGGTCTATGTTAGAGTTCAAAATATATCCTAAACAGACAACAGCAAGTTTATCAGTTTCCCATCCTGAAAAGAGATTTGACATGGTGATACCACCTCCGGTATCAGTAACAAAAGGTTGGTTCAATATTAAAACCTTTGGTAATTGCATAAATGTTGAGTTATAAAAATATTGTGTTTTTTTATCGAGACAAGAAGTATTCTTTCAAAACTTCGTCTGACATATTACGCACAGATTTTGAATAGCAGATACCTATTGAAATCCATACCAGAATATAGTTTAGTGTAAAAGTGGTAACGGTTGAGGGGTATAAAGAAATTAGCCAAAGAATAATCCAGAAGGCAGCTGCTTTCGATAGCGTATTCTTTGAAAGAAATAAGCCTTGGATAACTGCAGGTATGGCAATTAATAATAATAACCCTAAACTAATAATACCGCCTTTTAAAATAATGTTCAGATAATCTGTTTCGATACCTTTTCGATATCCAGGGGTCGGACTATCGACATCTATTCCAATCGGTGCAGCGACCATACCACTCATGCCTCGTCCAATTATCCAGTCTTTGAGCTGCATATCGGCGTAGTAAAAGTCCTCTACCCCACTACGTGTATCTTCGGTTCCACGTTCTATGGTCTTACTTAGAAGTTTTGAATCTTCGATATCAAGAGATGTAACAGCATAGCCTAAAATTAAGCCTCCGGCAAGGAAAGAAAATATCAAAAGAAGTATCTTCCGCTTATTAAGGTATATGAATATTAAAAAGGTGAAAATAAAAATACTCCCAGACATGAAAATCAGACCTCTTCGAGCTCTGTAAACAGCAAAAAGGAAGACGGCAGTTATTACTAAGAATGCAATTATTCGACTTTTTTTAGGTTGATAATTGAATGTCATTAATAGAAACCCGCAAGGTAGGGCAAGTGTTTTGACGAAAACTTCCAAACGATCTCTGCTGCTATCGTCTGTATTATCCAGAAATTCTGGAGCACCCAAACCTATATGAATTAGATAAAATACACCTAGCACAAGTGCAATAAAAAAAATAAACTTATAGAATATTGGAGGTTTTGTTATTAAAAGTATTAGCGGAACGCTATATAAAAAGACCCCGCTACCCGGATCGAAAAGCGTATTCTTGATAAACTCATAATTAAGGGTGAAACCTCTTAATACAACTGTAAAAAGCCAGAGTAGGTAAAAGGTATATAGAATTTTAAGATATCTATTTTCGAACCGTAGGGATATCAACGAAATGGATGAGATTAGGATAAGCCCAATACCAAATAAACGCATAAGATCACAAACTATAAAAATAGGGCTTACGGTAACTGACATTGTATACCCTAAAGTGTAAATGACAAAACCTAACAAAAACAGTTTCAACATTTTTCCATGCTTAAAACTGGCATCTATTTGGTGTAAGTCTCTAGTCGTAAAGTTTTGCATTTCGAATCACCTATTTTTGGCTGAGAAGTCTTTTGTAAAGTGAAATATGTTTATCAACAATGATTTTTTTATTTAAAGATGGGCTTGCTTCTACCTTGAGTTTTTCATTCAAACAAAATACGATGCCCTCAGCCAAATCTTCAGCGTCTTTATATTTCGCCAGATACCCATTCTGCTTATGGTCAATTATGTCACTTATGCCACCGGTATCAAATGCTGCTACAGGTGTTTGACAGCGGATGGATTCCAAGACAACCATGCCAAATGTTTCTGCAAGTGATGGCGCGACGAAAACATCAGCAGCGTTATAGGCCGTTGCCGTTGAGTACTCATCTCTTAAGCGCCCTAAAAATTTTGTTTTAAAGGGAATTGCAGCTGCAACCTTCTCATTATAGTCACTGCCAAAAATGGCAACCGTTATTTCAGGTATATTTTTCTTAGTTGCTAAGTGTTCTAATGCTTTTATCAAATAATTCCATCCTTTATAAGGACTATACGGAGACGCCGCACCAAAGAGAATAATTGAACCCGAAGCATCAAGTCCTAGAATTTTCCTGGCAAATTTTTGATCAACTGGTTTAAAAGGTTCTGAATCTACGAGGTTTGAAATTTTCACGATATCCTTTCCTTTGGTCAACATTGACTTTTTAGCTAAGTCAAATAGCCAAGTACTGGGTGCCAGAAAATGAAAATTTCTATAGGTGTTGTATAGGTTCATTTTTTTCTTGAACTCTTTCATTGGCAAGTCTGCCCCTCCATTTGGAAACATTTGACAAGAAGAACAATCGGTTTCAAAATTTTTACATGAAAAGCTATAATGGCAGCCACCGGTAATCGTCCACATGTCGTGCATAAAAAAAATAATGGGTTTGTTTAATCTTGCCAGAGCATCAATGTTTTTTAAGTTCAGGAACCCCCCCAATATCCAATGCAAATAGATGACATCGGCATTTTGGACCAATTTATGATTAACAACATCGTTTCCTAAAATTGGAGCGGAGAACATACCGTAGCTCGTATCAACTTTATTAATTTTTAATTTATGCAGTTTATTATTCAATAGCACTTTAAAATTGGCTCGTAACCTAAGTTTGTCCACTCTTTTGCTCAGCGGAACTTCTGAGTTCAAGGAAAGCATATTTGAATCTACATCATGTTCTAATAACGCTTTATGTAGCCTATAGGCTGCATTGCCTGATGGAGAGATATGATTAATAAGGTGTACAACTTTTGTCATTCCTATTTCAGGTTTAAGATGTTTTGCATGATTTTCTTAAAACTTCGCTCAAAAGAATTAGGCAGAAAGTTTTGGTGAGCAAAATCATATACGCACATACTGAAATGTTCTAGTTCAGCAGATGACCTTTCTGAGATTTCAGTGAGTTCCTTATCAATATAGGCCACCTTATAATCTTTTAAAAGAATCACATTTTCGTTCAGACGATTGAAGCCAGTATCTTTCATCACCACAGGTATCATGCCATGTAGCATACCAGTGGTAATTGCAGTTGAGAACCCCTCGGAACAAGACGGCAAGATTACAAAACTGCAGGTTTGAACTACCTTGAGAAAAGTGTCTGTTTGTATATTGAGGTAGCCATGATTGATAATATTGGATTTTTTCTTTGGACTTAAAAGCTTTTCGTCCTCGTCAGATAAACCTGCAATATGCAGAACAATATCGTCCCTGCTTTCAAATACATCAAGTAAAAGATCTAAACCCTTATGAATGGCCCCATAAGAACCTAACCAAAGGAAATTTCGTCTTCCTGAATGATGATCTTTACCTTCAATTTTAAAGTTTGAATTGGCCACTCCTGTTGGGAAAATAGAGAACGGATTGGCATAAGTGTTTTTGAAAGGCTCAACCTCACTCATTGTAATTACATGCGAAAAAGGTTTTATCAAGTGATGTGGTTTGTAAAAATTACCACTTCGTACAATTCTTGCCTTCTTCTTGTGACGCTCATAGAAATAAGCGAGGCGCTTTTTTTCTTCTTGATCGGCAAACTCCGGATGATGTTCCGTCATATATAAAATGGACAACGCCTTAGGGTGTTTTTGAGTCAGCTGGAAAAAGGTTTCTCCAAAACCGAATATAAGATCATATTTTTTATCCTTTAAATAAGGTAAGGCTTTCGTGTCGTTGCAATCGACAATGTCAATACAATATCCTGCATCGGCCAGTACTTTAGAGATAGACAGTATTTCAAAAGGTTGTGTTCGACCTATATTATTGTTTTCCCAATCTTTGGTATAACTTGCTGTTATATAGCAAATAACTGCTTTTTTTTGAGCCCCTAAAGAACTGAAATTGATATTTTGAACAATAGCAGTATTGGCAATACGATGGTCGTAAAAACGATCTTTGACCATGCGCCATAGCTTATCGATAATTCTTGCTTTAAAACTGTCTCCCTTCATATTTTCATTTAAAACAAATTCATTTTAACGAATCCAAATTCCTTTTTTCTTTTTATGAATGATCATATGATACTGAATTGGTGCTAAAATAAATGCATTAAAATTCGCAATTACTGAAGCAACGAATAGCGCATAAACACCCATCTCGAAATAGTTGATAAAAAGTAAAGTTAAAGCGATGTACAAAATTGGACTTAGAATACTTGCCCAGAACTGCAAACGGAGTGCGCTTATTCCATTTAAAAAACTCACATATTTTGATCCAAAAATAGAGGTCATAAAAAATATGAGTCCCCATAACGATAGGTAAAATTCAATTTCAACGGTGTCTTTGCCCAACCAGAGGTCATAAATTGTGTCTGATAAGTAAAGCATAACACAACCAATTAAAAAAAAGCCGATATTCAAGATGTTGTATTTCTTGATACTTTTTTTAATCCAACCAATATCCTCTTTTACGTATGCCTCTGTTGCAGCCGACCAAAATGGAGTCAGGAATATCATGAACCCCATGCTTAATATGCCAAAATACTTGAACACAATATTGTAATTGGTGACATCTTCAGGGCCAAAGTTTCTCGATATAATGAAATTGGCGGTTTGGAACTGAACCAGCCCGGCAATCTGGATAACAAAGAATACAACGCCAAGATTAAAAAGGCTTTTGGCATAAGAAAATTTTACCTTTGATAGCCTCGGACTAAACGCCTTATACTTTCCTCGAAAGAAAAATATATTCGCGGCAATTAGTGCGAGTAGGGGTGCAGCACATAGCGCAAGGCCAAGGTTTACAAGAGAACCTTCGGTTGTTTTTACGAGAATTACGATTATGATTAAAGAAATCAATTGCCCAATAACATCAATTAGCGAGGCTTGCGCGGGTTCTTGATCCGCCGCTATGATTGTGCTAAGGGTCCGTAATATAAATTGCATACAGAAATAGGTAAAAACGATTACTGCAAGTTTTGAAACGTCAGAGCTGTATTCCGGGGATATTTTAAGAATATCGGACCAGTTTAGAAACGGATTAATCACCAGAAAAAGCACCCAAATTGATATAAAGACGATAGCTAGTATTCCATAAGTTGTACTTACATAAATTTGAGCCGATGAATCATCACCTTTTGCTCTTGCTTCTGCAAATTTGTTTCGTAAGCCGTGGGTAATACCAATGTCAAAAAAACTGAACCACGCAACAATGGAGCTCAATGTTAACCAGATGCCGTATCGTGAGGGATTTACATAGTTCAAGGTTAATGGAACAACCACCAAACTGATAACAATACTTGCCGCTTTTATTATAAAGGAAGACAGAATATTCTTATTTGCACGAGCTGTTCGTTCATGACCTCCAAATATGGTGTTTCTGACTTTTTGTATGGCTTTTTGAATCAAATTGGCAGGGGGCTTTTAAGTGAATGTGAATAATTAGTACTAATCAATTCTTGCTCTATTCCAAGTAATATCACGTTTGATGATTTTTGCAGGAATACCTGCAACGAGTATTCCCTTCTCTTCAAAACTTTTTGTCACGACTGATCTTGTTGCTACGATAGAATTATCCGCCAAACTTGATCCCTTTAGAATTGAGGTGTGGGCGCCCACCCAAACGTGATCGGCAATGGTCACGTTCTTGGCATGATTGATCCTCTTATTGAGCTGCGTGTCAATAATGGAATGAGAATCCCCTGTTCGAATATCGATATCATTTGCAAACATGCAATCATTACCAATAATAACCTTGGAGTTTGTTTCGGTTACCGCAATGTGTGTGTCTTCAAAAGTTGTATTCGCACCGATATAAAGTTTGCAATTTTCATCTTCAACCCATAGTTCACCAGCACGATTGAATTTAACTTCTTTCGAAACAGCAATTTCATTTTTATTTCCTCGAATAAATATTAATACGTTTTTAAGCAAGCTGCCTTCTTCAATTGAGATTAGGTTAGCGTCGCCGACAATATCTATTTTGCAATTGGTCAAACGTGCTGAATTGTGAATTTTTAGGATGTTATTTTTCCCTTTAACAGATTTAGTATATGAGTTTTTCAACAGGTTACCATCGCGAAAGTTTCTCGCTGTCTTCAGTAGTAAGGGAAATCGCTTTACAAAAGACTTCAATTGTTCTTTCATGTTTTTTTGTGCTTCCTGGCACCTTTCTTGAGGAATAAACCTATTCTTTTTGAATTAATCTTATTGTTCCACGAAAGAACCATATTCTTCTCCATAAACCATATAGTCATAACCATAACCGTAATTATAATCACCCTTAACCAAACCTCTTTGTTTTATGCCATTGAAAACCAGTGAAATATTTTTTAGGCCCTTCAAAATTCCTGAATCATCAAGATGTTTTATTACTTTAAGCGGTGTTTTTCCGTGTCTTATAACGTAAAGGGTTTCATCGCTATACTCGGCCAGCAGTTTAACATCGGCCACTAGATTTACGGGTGCGGAATCAATAATTACATAGTCGAAATCACGTGATAACTTCTCAAAAAGAAAGTCTAGTTTACCATTTAAGAGAAGTTGGGTATGATTTTTTCCAGACTTACCTACAGGAACCACAAATAAATTTTTGTTATTAGGAGAATTAGCCAATACCTCATTGTAATCAGCTCCATAAGAAAGAAAATCTAAAATGCCCTTGTGATTTACAAGATTAAAGAAACGTGATGTTTGTGGTTTTAAAATGTCCATGTCAAGTAGCGCAACTTTTTTACCAGATTGGGCAAGGCAAAAAGCAAGATTGGTACAGACAAAACTTTTGCCTTCGCCTGCAATACTAGAAGTGACTAATATTTTCTTTTTAGTAAAATTACGGCTGTAAAGCCCCAAGGAAGCGCCGAGTTGCCTAAAAGAATCGACTAGTACAGCTTCACCGGGCTTAATTTTAGCGTCAGCATCTTTTGAATTAGAATAAAAAATGTTCCGAAGCCCGAGTTTATTAGTTAAGAGGGTTAGATTATTAGATGGTTTTTGTGATTCGTTATATTCATCAACTACACTTAGATGGGGTAATTCTAAAATAACTGGATAGTCTACGAATTTTTCTATTTCTGAACGGAATAAGACATTTTTGTTCATCATTTCTTTGAAGATGATGAACCCTAGACCAATGCTTAATGCTAACACTAAAGAAACCAAGTAAATAAGAGAAGAATTTGGAGAAACAGGCCCAGCGGATGATTGCGCCAAATCAACAACCCGGCCATCACCTCCATTTGGAGCATAACTCAACGCCGTCTCTTCTCTTTTTTGCTGCAAAAATGAATATAATTCGTTTTTAATTTCTTTACCCCGTTCTATTTCTAAAAGCGCTCTTTCTTTTTCCGGTATATTGTTAAGTGCGGATTCTGACCTATTGACATTGTAACTCAGATTACCTAAACTTGCTCTAAGATTGTTTTTCTGATTTCGAATGCTTTCCAGAATACTAGGTCTTATTTTATTTATTTCGTTCGCAAGGGATGTAAGGATCGGATTATTTTCTGCCGTCGTTTTTCGTAACCTTTCATATTCGATTTCGGAATCATAAAGCTTTCCTAAAAGTTGTGTCAAAACAGGATCCTCCACACCCAAAGTGGAAGGTACCAAACCAGCTTGATCATTTTTTGAAACTACGTACTGTTCTACCTTATTTAAAATGGCCAACTGTCTGCTGCTACGGGCTATTTGACGATCGTATTCACCTACATCTTGTAAATAAAGTTTTCCTTGTTCACTAAGATTTACAACACCTTCCTCGGATCTAAAACGTTGTATAGAAAATTCAAGCTCGTTAAGCTCTTTTTCAACTTTGTTCATGCGCTCCTCAATAAAAGTAAGGGTGTTTGTAGCAAGTTCATTTCGATCTGAAACGGCTTTTTGATTGTAAGCTGAAATTAAATGGTTCAATATATTTTCACCTCTTTGTGGAATTGGGTCTTTGTAAGTAAGACGAACGACAGTCGATAATTTATCTGTGGGGTTCGCTTCAAGCCCATTTAATAAGGCTCCGGTCAATGCCTTTGGGTGGACAAAGGTGTAGAAAAGATCTCTTTTCGTACTACTTAGTTTATTGGGGTTTAATTTGAATTTTGTTTCTCCAAAAGCCGGGCCACGAACCCACTCGTCAAGGGGGTAAGTCTTGTCTTTGATTTTGACCATTTTCTTAATCGAGTCGTATTCAAAATATACCTTTAGGGGACTTGAATTTTGGGGTTGAAAAACCTTATCCGGATTTTTTAATTCAATAAGTATCGGTGAGGTATTATAGGCAGGTTTTGACCCTATTAATTTGTTCTCAAAAACTGGGGCGTACAGCTGTAGGTTTTTGACAACTTGATTCATTAAAGCTCTTGACTGAATAACTTCTATTTCATTTTCAACAATTTTTTTTGAATCGAAAGGGTTCATACCTTCCATTACTTCGTAATCATCTACACCTTTATTTTCATCTTTGATGATGAGGGTTGCAGCCGCCTCATAGATAGGGGTCGTTGTTTTTAGATACCCCCAAGCTCCTATTAAAAACAATGGAATCAATAGTGCAAATAGTGGCCAATAGGGCAAAAACATAGATAAGAGCATACGCAAGATGTTCTCATCAGTATTCGGATTATTCACTTCATGCATTTTTTAAAATTTTACTAACGATTTACCACGATAATGATTCCTAAAGAGATGGCACTTAGAACGACCGGTATCCAGTCGCGGTAACCAGTAGAACTCGATACCTTTGCTTTATTTGGCTCGACGTAGATAATATCGTTTGACTGTAAATAGTAATAGGGAGAGCTGAAAATTGCGTTTGTAGTAAGATCGATTTTTCGCATTCGTTTGATTCCATTTTCCTCTCTGATTAGCGTAACATTATCGCGTCTTCCATAAATAGTTATGTCTCCAGCCAGACCTAATGCTTCCAACAGCGATATTTTTTCATTCGGAATAATCAATACCGATGGATTCTTTACTTCACCTAAAACCGAAATTTTATAATTCAAATAACGAATGTCAACAATAGGTTCTATGAGTAGTTTTTTATCAATAAGCGTCTGTGTAATTTCTTTTCTTAATTCACTTTTTGCTTTTCCAGCCGCTACAATATCACCTAAAATAGGAAACTTTATATATCCATCTTGGCCCACTAAATAGCCTGACGCCCTTGTGGTATTGCCAGCGTTAGTCGAAGATTGTGCCACCACTTGGTTTTGAAGATTGAATATTTCCGTAGCTTCAGGGTTCGCGCTGCTTACCGTAATACTGAGAAGGTCGTTCTTTTGAATAATGGGTTCTAAACCTTGATTGTCGTTAGTATAGGTCATACTGGACGAACTATTGAAATATGTCGCATTTTTGACATTTCCACAGGAAGAAAACAACGCACTTATAAAAATAGTGAATAGTATTATTAAGGGTCGAATCGACCATTTATCGACTTTTATATATTTAGTTTTTTGTTGCATATCATTATGAAAATTGTTAATAATTGATTTTGTCTTTCTTATTACAATGATGTTTTCAAATTTACTCGGTTTGAAAGTGATTACAGAATTATCTCATTTCTAGTATCACTATGGTACTATTTTTCTAATAGTTTTTGAGGTTATGCTTATATTATATTAAAAAGTGAAAATACGTTATAAGTGAATTGAGCACAAAAAAAAACGTCAAAGTTATCCTTTTATCATTTTTAAGGCACTTTTAGATTGGTATCATTTAATTCACATATAAAAATACTGTTTGTTTTCATGTTTAATAAGCTTTTTCTTGCCCCCTAACTGCATTCACCACGGTTTTGAGGATGATTTCTAAATCTAACCATATTGACCATTTTTCCACATAAAAAATATCTAATCGCACCCTGTTCAGAATATCGGTCTTTTTTACTACTTCACCGCGATACCCCTTGACCTGCGCTAGACCGGTGATTCCCGGTTTTACGAAATGGCGCACTAGGTACTTGTCTACTGAAACCTCATAGTCTATGGTATGAAGTTCCATATGCGGCCTTGGCCCAACAACACTCATATCACCCATAAAAACATTAAAGAACTGGGGCAGTTCATCGATGCTCGTTTTTCGTAAAAATTTACCAATTCTTGTAAGTCTGGCATCATTTTTCTTTGCCATTTTAAGGTCGGCATCTGATGTCGTAGTCATTGACCTGAACTTATAACACCAAAATACTTTTCTTTTTAATCCGTGTCTTTTTTGTTTGAAATACAAGGTGCCCGGAGACTCTAGCTTTATCAAGACAAAAACTATGGGTGTTAACCAGGATAGAATAAAAACAATGACAAGCGATGAAAATATAATGTCGAAGGTTCTTTTTAGAATTCTGGCGTATTCGGTATCTAGAGGTACTTTTCTAAGATTCAATACCGGAATATTGTCATACGATTCTATCGACATGGCCTTTGAAAAAATGGCCTTATTATCAGGAATGATTTTTAGCCGAATTAGGTTATTATCTGCAAAATTGATTAAATTTTTAAGCTCTTTGTGATTGAATTTTGAGGCAACACAGTAAATTTCATCGATATCATTTTCCAAAATATAAAGAAAACAGTCGATTATCTTTCCTAAATACGTGGGGCTTTTTGATGATGCGTCATCAAAATATCCTTTGTAGCGATATCCTAAGAAAGGGTCGTCGAACACGGTTCTTATTTTTTTCAAGGTTGAATCTCTTCCAAGCACCACAACGTTGACCGAGTTGCCACCTACCTTGCGGTATTTGCCACGAGCCCAAAAGAAAAGTACGCGATACCATGTAATACAAAGAAAAATCAATAGGATAATGAATAGTTGGTATTCTAGTGAAGCAAAATGTTGTGCGGCAATGCTGAAGAAGGCAAAATATGCTAGACCATAAATTAAATAAAGCTGTACCGATTTATGGATATTGGTTATAAATTTTTCCTTTCGGTCCGTGGGATAATAATTGAGCGAATAGGCAATTATCAGCCAGGTTACATTGTAATAGATAATATTGGTAATATGAAGATAAGTTTCAGGGGTCAGTAACCATAAAATTCCATTAATGATACACAAGTGAATCAATATTGAAATAGGAATGACTAAATCTGAATTTTTAAATCTTCTCATTTATTGAATTATACTCAAAATCTTATGTACCACAATAGTTCCCAATCAACAAATATGAAGCCATTTTTAAAAGAAAAAAGGCCACTATTGATATCTAAATTAGTTACGTAATTAAGATACACTTTTATGTATACAAATCACGAAATAAAGCATTTAAAATGTAGGAATTTCGGGGTCTTAGGGAAAGGTGCCGGTTAGTGCTCCCGGTCAAATATATAGCTTCATTTGAAAATGCACAATCCAAAAGATCAACTTTCAATTAAATCTTGTATAAAGAGAATTAGTGGGTAGGTTCATTATTCTATGAAATGTTCAGTAAAAATCACAGCTATCAGATAAAAGGTAGGAACCCTGAAGACAGAATATGATCTTTTTACAAAATGCTTGCCTTTTTTACCCAATCGATTAAAGTATTGAAAGTGTCGACAACAGGTAGTCCATAAATTTCAAAAGGCTTTTAATTATTCCGTATAACAGATATAATTAATCAGGCTCACTTTCAATTAACTTTCTTGTTCTGTAGATTGGATCCGTCTCTTTTATTCATCTGCCAAACGCTGCTTTTCTATTGCCTCGGATAGTCTTTTTTCAATAATAGGCTCAATAATGGTTTTGCGAATCTTGGTTTTTACAAAAGGATAGAGTTCCAACTCATTCTTCATTTTCACGTTCTGATCTTGAAATTTGTTCGTTCCCACCAGAATTAATTTATTGTTATCGAACAAGTCCTGTTCTTTTTGAGCACTCTCTTTAATCTTTCTTTGGATAGTATGATTTTTTAACTGCTCTAAAAATCCACCACCATTTTCTATCGTTTTAAATAATTGTAGTGCTTTTTCTGCTAATTGACTTGTAATAGATTCAATGAAATAGGCGCCATTTGCGGCGGTGTTCATTTCTTTGAAATAACTTTCTTCCTTGAGCAGCAGCAGTTGGTTCAAAGAAATACGACTTCCAAATTCATTATCCTTGTGATAAAGGGTATCATAGGGCAAGTTAAAGATGGTATCCGCACCACCTAAAACGGCGGCCATACTTTCAGTAGTGGTTCTGATCAAATTTGTATTATAGTCATAGAGGGTTTTGTTCCGCTTGGTAGGAATAGCCATAATATGACAATCCGCTGATATTTTATATTCGCCGGCCAACGTTTTCCATAATATGCGAAGCGCCCTGAGCTTAGCAATTTCAAAAAAGTAGTTTGAGCCAATAGACACTTTAAATGTGAATATTACGCCTCTGCTTTTTGATTTTACATTGGTTTGAAGATTATTTAAATACTCATTGCCAAGGGCCAAGGCATAAGCCAATTGCTGGACTATGTTGGCTCCGGCATTTTGATAAAGTGATGCGTCAATGTAGAATGCTGAATTGCTTTTCAAAGAGATGATAGTATTAAAGATGTTGTGATCCTGGTCTCGGTTGAAAAACCAATTTCCGTTGCGAGCCAAATTGCCTATCAAGTCAACATTCAAAAAGAAATCAGTTTCCAAATTTTTGAAAAACTCCACAATGGATTTTACATAATCGGATGATAAAAAAAGTAACTCAAAGTGAATAATAATTTTTTCTAAAGGAATGTTTTTTAGAAGTAAACTGAGATTCATGTTTTCAGCAGGAATTATAAAACACAAACTTTCCGCTCCTTTTTCTATAAATGTCAAGGTCTTTTTATTAGCCTGCACGGCATCTGCAACATAAATATGCTGACCGATTTTCCATCCCTTCTTGGGGGGCAACATTACATTAAGATTGGATTCAAGATCTTCCTCATGATAAAAAGGTTTTACCTTAATACCTTCTTGTGATTCCCAAACCAGCGATTCATTGTAATCTGCCCCTTTTAGGTCAAACTGTATTTTCTGTTTCCATTCCTTGGCCGAAATCTTAGGAAAATCACTGAATAAATTGGTTTTTGGCATTGCAGCACCTTATTTTTTGTTGGGAAGGCAATTTAATTACTTATTAGACCAACTCATAAAATAGTTAAACTAATTTTCCGTTTCGCTGTATATAGACATATTGGCACGAATACTATTTATAGTAATCTTGATTTTATGACAAACGTCATATTCTTAGAGTTCTAAATAGCTTAATTTTGTCGTTCTTTTGGTTTGCTTTGAACTTATAATGTCGCCAAACCAAACTACCAATTTGAAGAATTGCTATTGATAATAAACTTGACCATGAAAATTAATAACTCGTCGCTTTTGAAATGGGCTGTGGCGACTTTTTTTTGTTTGTTCATAAGTACGGCTTTCAACCCAGTTCAAGCGCAGATTAATTTTACAAAAAGTGATCTTGACTTTAACGGTTTTGGCTCGGCGCCTATGGTTACTTCGTTGACCTATGGCCCAGATGGCCGACTTTATGTGATGGAGTACCCTGGTACGGTATATGCGCTAACCGTTCAAAAGAATGGTTCAAACGACTATATAGTAACCGCAAAGGAGGCAATTACAGGCGTGAAAAACATACCCAATCATGACGATGACGGTACGGCTTGTAGTGGTACTTCCACTAACTGCACTAGTCGACAAGCAACAGGGTTGGCAGTTGCAGGTACTGCGGCCAATCCAATAGTATATGTAACTTCTAGTGACTTTAGGATCGGATCAGGTTCCGGTGGAGGTACAGGCGATGTTGATTTAGATACGAATTCAGGTGTAATAACACGCCTCACATGGAACGGAAGTTCTTGGGATGTGGTCGATATGGTGAGGGGACTTCCCAGGTCTGAAGAAAATCACGCAACAAATGGACTAGAATTCACCACCATAAACGGCACGGACTATCTAATAGTGACTCAAGGAGGCCACGCGAATGCCGGTGCGCCTTCCATTAATTTCTCACTTATCTGCGAATATGCCTTGTCAGCCTCAATTTTGGCCATTAATTTGACAACTTTGGAGAGTTTGCCTATCCTTAATGATGGGCGTGACTATATTTACGACCTACCCACTCTTGATGATCCAACACGTGCCAACGTGAACGGAATTACAGATCCCGATAATCCTGCCTATGATGGGATTGATATAAACGACCCTTTTGGTGGAAACGACGGATTGAATCAGGCGATTATTGTTCCTGGAGGTCCCGTACAAATTTTTTCACCAGGGTATAGGAATGCGTATGATTTAGTAGTTACTGAAAGTGGGGCTGTGTATGCAAGCGATAATGGCGCCAATGTTGATTGGGGAGGCTTTCCAATAAATGAAGGTGGGGGGGCAGTAACAAATGATTATGACCCAATTGAAACGGGTGGCAGTCCTTCAACAGCTACTTCAGACGGAGAATTCGTAAACAACTTGGATCACCTTCAACTGATTACAACAAATAAGGATACCTATACTTTTGGTAGTTTTTACGGCGGGCACCCAAATCCCACTCGGGCCAACCCAACGGGTGCTGGCTTATATACCGCTCCCGCGACCGTTGGTACGGCCGGTGCGGTTTTCAGAACACAGCACTATGATCCTGACGGTTCTACACCGGGTTCTACTTCAAATGCAAGTTTAGCCTTGCCTGCCAATTGGCCACCGGTGCAAACCGCTAATACTGTAGAAGGTGATTGGCGTGGACCTGGGGTAGCGAATCCCGATGGTCCAAATGACAATGCTATAACTACTTGGGCCACCAATACCAACGGGATTGATGAATACACTGCTACTACTTTCGGTGGTGCCTTGAAAGGGAATCTTATGGCAGGTAGTAGCCAGGGTGAAATTCGTCGCGTAGAACTAAAACCAGATGGCACATTGGATAATTTTACTCCCACTTTTTTAGATGGAATAGGGGGTAATGCGCTAGGAATAAGCTGTAATGGAGATGCTGAAGTATTTCCAGGCACAATTTGGGCAGGTACATTGAATGGCAAAATAGTGGTCTTTGAACCTCAGGAACCAGCTTCGGTGACTTTTCCATTTAGAATAAACGCTGGTGGCCCTGAGCTAACCCACAACGGTGACCTTTTTTTAGCGGATCAATACTTTGTGAACGGAACGGATTTTAGCAATGCGAGCGCAATGGTGCCTGCTCTATTTCAAACGGAGCATACCAATTCACAACCTGCCTTCGATTATCAAATTCCTATTCCCAACGGAAATTATGAGGTTGTTCTGCATTTCGCAGAAATTTTTTGGGGAGCTACTGGTGGAGGTTCCGGTGGAATAGGTTCAAGGATTTTTGATGTTAGCATTGAAGGTTCTTTGGTCATGGACGATTATGATATTATAGCCGATGTGGGCACTGAAACGCCTGTTGCAAAAACTTTCAATGTCACGGTGTCCGACGGTATTCTTGATTTGAACTTCTCCGCCTTGTCAGCTACCGGTGGAGTAGACCAAGCTAAGGTTTCCGCAATCGAGATTTTAGTCGGTAATATGGCACCTGTAGCAATTGCGAACGGAAACCCGCTTAACGGAGACATTCCATTACAGGTGACTTTTACCGGAGATAACTCCACCGATGATGTTGCCGTAGTTAGCTATTTATGGGATTTCAAGGACGGTTCTCCAACATCCAACCTAGCGAACCCAACTCATACGTTTACGGTGGCCGGGACTTATAATGTAGAACTGACCGTTGAAGATGCGGAAGGCTTGAGTGATACCACAACAGTTACAATTACTGCCAACACCCCTACTAATGAACCTCCAGTTGCAATAGCGAGTGCTGATCCGGTAAGCGGAACGGCGCCCTTATTGGTGAATTTCACCGGGGATAGTTCAACAGATGATGTTGGGGTGGTGAGCTACTTATGGGATTTTAAGGACGGCTCAGCCACGGTTGCCGATGCTAACCCCACTCATACTTTTACCCTCGCCGGAACCTATTTGGTGGAGCTTACCGTAGAAGATGATGAGGGATTGACCGACATGACAACGGTCACAATAGTAGTGGGTACAGAAGGTAATGAAGCACCAGTCGCCGTTATCAATGCTACGCCCGAAAGCGGAAGCGCACCGCTTGAAGTTGCCTTTACGGCAACAAACTCTACTGATGATGGTGGGATTGTAAGTTATTTATGGGATTTTAATGACGGTTCAGCTACTTCGACAGAAATGGCCCCCAATCATATTTTCACCGAAAGTGGAACTTATGTAGTTTCCTTAACTGTGGAAGACGCGGAGGGGTTGAATGATACACAAACCATATCGATAGTGGTTGGTGAAGGAGGTAATAGTGATGTTATTGGTATGTTATTGGTAAATCCGGCAAGCGACATTGCTCAAGTCCGTATCATCGATAGTGGACCTGGATTGAGAAAAGTTGTTAAGGTTTATGTACATGACACGTCTGGAAGACTGGTTGCATCGTATAATGCTAAAGATATTGTTGCAAACGGTCTGTATGAAGTTCCAATTGAAATGCTTGGGGCTAATGAAATTTATTATTTAGGTTTTGAAATGGACAAAGGAGACCGTATTGTTTTGAATTTGGTCGTAAACCAATAAACGATAAATAAGAACAATACAACAGTAATGACAGTACGATAGTATAATAGTTAAAGTACCTTTGTCAAAAAAAAGTTTTAAACGTTTAATGATGGAAAAGAAACACTTTACTAGGGCAACCTTGTTTCTTGGGGTTGCAATGTTATTTGTTGGACTTTATTCTTGTACCTCGGATCAGGCAGATGAATTTGAGGACTATGATATTGATACCGATGGCGACGGTATCTTCGATAGTCAAGAAGTATTGGACGGTACCGACAAGAACAATCCATGTGATCCAGGGCACGACTCGAGCTATACCGCTTATGACCCCCTGAACCTTTTATGGTTGGGTGGAGATTGTGATAGTGATGGCCTAAACAATGGTGACGAGCTTTCTTTGGACAGTAACCCTTATGGCGACCCTATCGAAAGGGACTTAGCCGTACCAGAGTTTTTACCGAACTTATCGCAATTGAACTTGTTCAAAGGCAATATCACCGATTTTCAATACACTGACAATGTTTATGAGTATAGCATGATTACACCGCTTTTTACCGACTATGCATATAAATTGAGAGTTGTTGCAATTCCTGATGGAGAGCAGTTAACCTATAAAGGTGAAGGATTATTGGAGTTTCCGGATAATTCGATCATGGCTAAAACATTTTACTACCTCAATGATGAAAGAGACCCTTCTCTCGGAAAAAAAATCATCGAAACTCGAGTGTTGATTAAAAAGGAAGGTCAGTGGTTGGTACGTAATTATGTTTGGAACGAAGAGCAAACTGATGCTGTATTAGATGATAATATTCACGCACTTCAAGTAGATTGGATTGATGAATCAGGCACATCCAAGTCTGTTGATTATGTGGTTCCTCCGAATAATATGTGTATTCAATGCCATAATAGTGAAGGGGAGATACTGCCTATTGGGCCTAAGGCACGGGTTCTGAATTTCAATCATAAAGGACAAAACATACTTCAATTTTTTAAGGACAATGAATTGTTGACCGGTGCACCGGCTGTTTCCGAGATACCTACCCTTCCAGATTGGGCTGATGAAAGTCTTCCGTTAGAAGATCGCGCAAGAGCCTATCTCGATGTGAACTGTGCCCATTGCCACAGAACGGGTGGGTCTTATAACGAAAGTTTCGGAGATACTTTTCAATTCACGTATGAGACTTCATTTGAAGACAGCAATATTTTTCAGGTCCGGACCCAAATCAAAGATCGTATGAATACTCAAATACCTGGTTATTTCATGCCATTGATCGGAGTCAATATAAAGCATGATGAAGGTATCGCCTTAATAAATGACTATATAGATTCGCTAGAGAACTAGAGTGATTAATAATTATGTATAGCTGAAAAGCTGTATATATTTTATAGTAAGAAATAGATAATAAAAGCCGTAATACTATTGCGGCTTTTTGTATTCATGAAATCTTTGAAACAGTTAGCATTAGTCCATTTTCTGACACTAAGAAAGGTCTCTTTTCGTGGAAGTATTCTTGATTTTGGTCAAGGTCCGAATAATCTTTAACAATCATTTAATCTTAACGTTTCAACCTTTTAAAACTGCTGTTTCATATACGTTTAGAATTTTTGTGATACAGCACGCTATAGCGGCACAATAAAACTAATTTTACATGGGACTCAATATCTAATGGTATTGATGCGAAAAAGATTTGCAAAGTGAAGTCTTGGCTTTTCGAAATTTGAGCACCTAATTAAAGAAAAACAATATGCATATAGTTGGAAGTATTATAAAGGGATTGATTGATTTAAAGGATAAGCTTTCGCCAGAATCCAATCCAACCGAAGAACAGAAGAACGTATTGAAACATCTTCTCGAAACGGCCGAGAATACGTCTTTTGGTCAATTTTATGATTTTTCAGATATACTTTCCGCATCTGATGTACAAAAATCTTTTTCAAAGAACGTTCCTTATTTTGATTATGACAAAATCAATACGGAATGGTGGAGCAGATTACACAAAGGCGAAGTCGATGTGACATGGCCAGGAAGCCCCAACTATTTCGCGCTGAGTTCGGGTACAACTGGTAAGACCAGCAAGCGAATACCAGTAACCGAAGCAATGATTTCTGCAATACGATCGACCGGTATTGCACAGGTTTCCGCGTTGAGCAATTATAATTTACCACCTACTTTTTTTGAAAAAGGAATTTTGATGTTGGGAAGTTCGACCGACCTTGCCGAAAAAGAAGATCATTTGGAAGGCGAAATCAGCGGAATAAGCGCAAGTAATATTCCCTCATGGTTCAAAGGATATTACAAACCGGGAGAGGAGATTGCCCAAATCGATGATTGGGATGACCGAGTACAACGCATCGCCGAAAAAGCAAAAGATTGGGATATAGGGGCCATCAGTGGTATTCCTTCATGGATTGAATTGATGTTGGAGAAGGTAATTAAATTCCATAATGCAGACCATATTCATGAGATTTGGCCGAATTTAGAAGTATATACTTCTGGGGGCGTTGCTTTTGGCCCTTATGAGAAGAGTTTTAATGCTTTGCTAGGCAGACCGATAACCGTAATCGACACTTATCTAGCCTCGGAAGGTTTTATTGCGTTTCAAAACCGACCTGAAACAGATGCCATGAAACTAGCTACCAACAATGGTATCTATTTCGAATTTGTACCGTTCCGTCCTGAATATATCAATCAAGATGGTTCGCTTGTACCCGAAGCACCTTCGATAACCTTAGACGAAGTAGAGACCGATCAAGATTATGTGTTGTTAATGAGCACTGTTTCAGGTGCTTGGCGATATTTGATAGGTGATACTATTGAATTTAACGATGTTGAAAGGGCAGAAATAAGAATTACAGGTCGCACCAAGTTCTTCTTAAACACTGTCGGTTCGCAATTATCGGTCAATAAATTGAATGATGGAGTAAAACACCTAGAAAATACCTTTAATATCAAGATTCCAGAATTTACCCTTAGTGCAAAACGATACGACGGCGAATTTTACCACAGTTGGTACTTGGGAACAGAATCAAGTATTGATACCAGTGAACTTGCGAGCGCCATTGATGAGTTTCTACGGAATGCCAACAAGAACTATAAGGTAGCACGTACCAAAGCTCTGAAAGGAGTTAAAGTTAGTACCGTTCCTCCATCGGTTTTTTATGATTGGAACGGAGCAAACAAAAAGAAAGGTGGACAAGTAAAAATGGAACGGGTAATGGGTGAGGAGAAGTTTGCCGAATGGGAAGACTTCGTGTCGAAAGAGTAACAATTTTACTTGATTTTCAACACCTTGTCTTTGGTATCGCGTTCTTCCACGAGTAACATTATTTCGTCAGGAGATAGATAATATCTTTTAATGCGGTTCTTATACTTTTCAGAGAACCCGGCTTCATTTAAAATGAAGTTTTTCGTCGCTAGAATATATTTTTCCATACCATGGTTTACAGCATAGGTGTCGGCAGTACGTTCCGCTTTCTTCATATAACGTTCAGAAAATGAATATCCCAATCCAAAGCCGATGAGGTTCAATGCCGTTCTTTGCTCATAATCCATCACATGGCCCAATTCATGGCCAAGCCAACCGATAAGCACATCTGTGGGAATATCCACTGTTCTATAAATAGTGTCTGCTATTTTGAAACGCTCGCTCATCAAGATCACATACCGTCTATTTTTCCTAGGGCGAAAAATGCTTCCAAAAGTTGGTTGTGCCTGCATTGTTGATTTGCGAATTTTACTCTTGAACTTGAAAGTAATGTTTGTTTTTTCCAATTTCGGAAAGTACGATAGTGCCTTAACAGCTTCTTTTTCAATAGATTGTGGAAATACATGCTGTGCTTTCAATATAAACTGGTTTATGAGTATTAGAATAAAAATAAGTCGGTTCATTGAGTTGGATTGCTATAAGAGCGGACTAAAGAACTTGGCTAATCCTTCAAAGAATTTTTGTTTCCTCGACCTTGATTTGAACTTTTCATAGGACAATTTTTCTGCCTCATTACATTCCGTTTCGAATTCCTTGACTATTTGCTCAGCGATGCCCTTATCATAAATAACGGCGTTAGTCTCGAAGTTGTGTTCAAAACTCCTGTAATCAAAATTGCCTGACCCGACCGAGGCTATATTGTCATCAATGACAATGACTTTACTATGTGAAAAATCATTACGGGTGTATATATTTATACCGACTTCTAAAAATCCCTCGAAATTAGAAAACATGCTATACGTAGCTAAAAGTGAATCTCCCTTCCGAGGGACCAAAATATGTATTTGAACTCCACTTTGTGCCGCAATTTTAAGTGCCTGAACGACCGCATTCCCTGGAATAAAATAGGGGTTTGCAATAAAAACTTGGTCTTCTGCGAGATTAATCATCGCGATATATTGCTGCATAATGGCCGGTTGGTTCGAATCTGGCCCGCTTGCTGCAATTTGAGCGGTGGAATTCCCGGCATTTTTTGGTTCGGGCAGGTATTTTGGAGTTAGTAGCAACTCTTTTTTGCTTGCAAAATGAAAATCCTTGAGAAAAATGCGATGCAGGCTGTTGACTACGGGCCCTTCTAAACGAACATGTAGATCTTGCCAAACACCTAAATCAGACTTGGGCCTAATATACTTGTCGGATACGTTAAATCCACCTGTGAAGCCAACCTTGCCGTCAACAACGATTATTTTACGATGGTTTCTATAGTTCAAGGTATATAATAGGCTGCCAAACCGCAAAGCCATCATAGGATACGTTTTCACGCCAATATCACGAAAACGTTTCTTAAGCTTACCCCGAAAAGAAGAACTTCCGAAAGAATCGTAAATCATTCGAACTTCGACGCCCTCTTTGATTTTAGTTTTAAAAAGTTCATAGAACTTATCTTGTAAATCACCTTCTTCAAATATGTAATACTGCACGTGAATGAACTGCTTTGCCTCTGAAATTGCATCGAAAATAGCATCAAAGGTTTCTTCACCGGTGTGGAGAATTTGTATGTCATTACCGGTTGTGGGGTGTAGGTAACTGTTATTTTTGATTAACTCTGCAAGTTTCTTAGCCTGTGTGGAAGAAAAATCGACTTGTACATTCTCATTGACAACTTCGACATTTTCTACATCATAAAGTTTTCTTTCTTGGGACCTCTTGAGCCGGAAGAATTTAAACTTTCTTCTATTTACTCCAAATAAATAATAGAGTATAGCCCCAGCGAATGGCAATACAGTAACGGTCAATACCCAACTAAGTGATTTGGTGGGCCGAGAACCATGCATAATGATGCTGAAAATACTCCAGAGCGTAATCCCAATGTAGAGAATAATAACAATAGTCTGCATAATTCAACAAGATAAGCCAATGCCTAATGAATACAAAGACCAAGTGTGATTTGAGTTATCATCTTGTTCGAATGGATCAAAGACATAGATGTTGTTATTGTTTATTTGTAAAAAAGAGAAATCATGGGAATCATCGCAACCGACAAAAATCAAATAAAACTTTATTATAATTCAAAAAACTCATTGGGTAAGCAGACTTTATCCTATGTTACCTCCTCAGAAAAAAAAATTCTCGGAATAGATATTTCAAAAACTAAGGTGCCAAGTAGTCAATGGGCAGAAATCGCGGCCGGAATCGGGGTTACTATTTCTGATTTAATAGACACTGAACATCCTGATTTCATAAAGACCTACGGTGATAAAAATATTGATTTGAATGAAAATGACTGGCTAAAGGTTTTGGAGCAACATCCTGAATCCTTAAAGTTTCCTATTGTGATTTTGGGAGATGAATTTCGGTTTATTAAAAGCCCATCGGAATTTTCAAAATTCATGGAAGATGATAGTACGGGCCAGGAAAATCCATTTAACAAAAATTCATAGCGTTTCGCAACTCGAGGAAGAAAGTTGCACTTTTTGTTCATTCTTTATAAAAACCTAATGCCTTTGACAATGAAACTAACCAGGTATACGAAAAGAGCTATTACGGGTGGAATCATATCACTGCTAGTGATGTTGCTTGGCGCATTTCTATTGGGCAAGTTAAGTGGTTATGAGGCAAAGGTTCTCATCAAGAACTCTTTATCGGGCATGAATACCCTTTGTAATACCATTGCCCTTGCTTCCGCTACGATTCTTGCTTTATTGTTGACTTTATTGAGCATTAGTTCAGGTGCTCCATCCAAACTCAAGAAAGATCATTACAAGCATGTACTTCAAATAGCCAAATTGGATACTGTTATTTTTATCGCGGCCGTAGTTTCCTTTTTGATATTGAATCTTCCAATAACCGAATCCGATTCAGTACCTAACAACTGGTTTAGCGCAATATATTATGTCTCTTTGGGCATTTCAAGTATCTTGAGCGCTGGGCTAATAGTTGTCGTGTTGATGCTTTATAATACCGTAGTCAATATCATTAAAATCGTTGGTTTGGGTATGCATGATCACCCGCTGGCAGAAACCGATGAAGATTGAGTAATTGAATATCTAAATGGAAAAGATTTTTAGCTATCTTAAAAAGATCTATCGGCAGGTAGTTTACAGCATCGGGTTTTATCCCTTTCTGATTTCTGCTGCCTTTTTCTTTCTGGCATGGCTTTCATTGTACGCAGAGGATTTTGAGATAGTGTCTGATTTTAAAGAAAAGGTACCACATCTTATTATTCAAGATCGAGAAACTGCCAGGGTTATTTTGGCGACCTTGGTGGGCAGTATACTGTCTCTTACTGTATTCAGTTTTACTATGGTAATGGTGGTTTTAAATCAAGCTTCCAGCAATTTTTCGCCCCGGCTATTACCTGGATTAATTTCCGACAAAGGGCACCAAATGATATTGGGGGTATATATTGGCACCTTGACCTTTTGTATGATTATCCTAATTTCGTTAGGAGCTTACGGTGTAGATTCGACTTCCTTTGGTCTTTCCACCATGATAGCAGCTTCCTTAGGGGTGTTGTGTGTGGGTTTATTCGTATCATTTATCAATAGTATTTCAAAGGCTATACAAATACACAACATCATAGGCAGAATTACAGACTTCAGTTTAAAAAAGTTGGAACATCAATCCAAACTCAAGTCATATGATGACAATGATGAGAGCAAATTGCCAAACACCAAAGAATTGAATACTGATCGAACGGGGTATTTTAGAGGTTTCGATGTCGCACTAATAGAGGAAACTCTAAAAGACAAGGATATCCTTGTAGAAATTCTCGCTTATAAAGACCAACACGTATGGAAAGATGATGCCATTCTCAAGTATACCGGCTCCCTATCCGATGAAGAATTGAATGCACTTCAAGCCAGAATAGACATATCGTCAAACCACCATGAAAGTAATAGTAGCACAGGGGGAATGGTACAATTGATGGAAGTTGCCGTGAAAGCAATGTCGCCTGGCATTAATGATCCGGGAACTGCCAAAATAGTTATCTCTAAATTGGGAATTCTGATGAACAAAGCTCTAGAAATTCCAGGAAAAGTTCTCTTAACTGACAAAGATTGTAGCGTTAGGGTAGTAGGGCGAAATATTTCGGGCGAAACACTCATGAGAATGGTAATACAACCCATCAGACTCTATTCTAAAAAAGATGTCTCGGTGCTTGGCGAATTGATTCAAGCATTAAAGTTTTTGGAGAGAAACCAAAAAATATTACCAGAAATAAGAAAGGCTGTGACCGATGAATTAAAAGCATTGCAGCATGATTTAGAAATAAATATTGACAATGAAATGGATAAATCTCATCTGTTGACTTTGCTCGATTACTAATTAGGTTTAAGACTAAAAGATATGAAAACCGAACCAACCTTAATTTGTATTCCTGATATAAGTGGGTTTACAAAATTCATGAGCGACACTGATTTTGAATTGAGTTCCAAAGTAATCCCCGCACTTCTTAACCAAATTATTTACTCCAATGAAATTGGATTAAAGGTTTCTGAAATAGAAGGTGATGCGGTTCTGTTTTATAGGACCGGGCCATTGCCTCCTTTAAAGGAGTTGGTCGACCAATGCAGACAATTCTATTTGGAATTTTATAATAGAATGGCAATTTTGAGAAAGAAGTACAAAGAGAATGACGACGCCATTCTGATACCAGATATTCTGGGTTTGAAAATAGTCTTACATTACGGTGAAGAGGTGGCACCTATGAAAGTAGGTAATCGTATCAAACTATTCGGGGAAGATTTAATCATTGCACACCGTTTGTTAAAAAATAATGTGCCTTTGGATGAATACCTACTCCTATCTGAAGCATTGACTGATCAATATAAAAATACCACCATTGAAAATAATTTTGGTTGGGGAAAACTGGTTGAACATGGGTCAGAATATGAAGAAATAGGAGAAATCAACTATAGTTATATTGGATTGTCACCCCTAGTGGATTAGGTATGTCAATGTTTCTGTTGCCGCAAATAAAGCGAATAGCACACAAGTTTGTAAAAGTGCAATAGTTCAGTCGAGGTTACTTTTAATGAGCTTCTTTAAAAGGATGTGCATCAAGTAATGTTCAATTAAGAAATAATTACGTCAAACAAACAGTAACAACCAATGTGGATTGATAAAAGAATAATTAGTGTTGCAATACGAATATGCCTGATTCAGGCATTTGTTTTTCAGTCTTGTGCTACTTACGAAACTCAGTTCGAAACGACGCCTATAAATGATACCGTATATGGAGTGCCAGTTCATTCGTTCATTATGGCAGGTGGCCTTGGAAATTTGCAGGACGGAAATTCTGAGACTGTCCTAGCGGCTCTGAAGAAAGAATTGGAAGCATCAAAACCTAATACCATTCTGATTTTCACGGGGGATAATGTTACTGAAACAGAAAAAAATTGGAGAGAAGACAAGGTTATCTTAGGTCGTCATTTAGAACTTATAAATGATTTCAAAGGCAAGACGGTCTTTATTCCCGGAAACAATGAATGGAAAAGTTATGAATCTGAAAATGTAGAGCGTACAGAAGATTTTATTAAGGATTTGGATAAAAACAGGATCGATTTTTTTCCTGAAAATGCCTGCCCATTAGAGCGCAGGGTCATTAGCGATAACCTTGACCTCATTCTTATTGACTCCAAATGGTTTATTGCCAACTGGTCGCGAATTGAAGACATAAATAAAAAATGTACTGACATTACCACCCGAAGACGGTTTATTCAAGAATTGGAAGGCTATATCAACGATGGTCAGGGTAAGAACATCGTGATTGCGATGCACCACCCTGTGCTCAGTAATGGCGAATATGCGGGCCATGTCACGATGAAACAACATCTTACCCCAATACCAGTATTAGGTACAATAACACACACCATTAACGATTTAGGGGCTTTTAATCCCGATAATTTGAACTCACGTAGGTACAATTACCTTCGGATTATGGTCAGTTCACTAGCGCAATCATCTGATCGAATTACATTGGTTTCAGGGCATGAGGAAAGTCTACAATACCTCGAAGCCAAAGGGTTACACCAGATAGTAAGTGGTTCGTTGGGCAAGGTGGGGGCCACCAATAGAGGTAAAGATAGAATTACTGCAATCGGTGGCTCTTTACTATATGAAGGTCGTTTTACATCAGGAAAAAAAGGCTTTGCAAGGTTGGACTATTTTAAAGATGGAAGTTCCAAAGTGACATTCATCAATGGCGACCCAAAGGAGACAGCTGCTACATTTAAAGTGCTCCCGAAGTTTAAGGAAAAGTTTGAACAAAAGGAGTTTAAGCTACCCAAAGAGGCCACAAAAAAAGAAGCGGTTTTGAACAACCCGGAGGACTACGACAAAAGTGGATTCTACAAATTCCTGTGGGGAAATCGGTATCGAAAGTATTACGGTAAAGAGGTCATGGCTCCAGTGGTAAATTTAGATACGCTTTATGGTGGGCTGCGGGTCACCAAAGAAGGTGGAGGGCACCAGTCATTTTCATTGCGTTTGGAAGATAAAAAAGGTAAGGAGTATGCAATGCGTTCGCTGAAGAAAAATGCCCTGAAATTCTTGAAATTTAAATTACCGGGGCTGGCCTACAACGAAGATGATTATAAAGATACCTGGGCAGAAGAGGTCATATCCGATTTTTTCACAACGGCACATCCGTTTCTGCAATTGACAGTAAACCCTTTGGCGAAAGCAGCCGGAGTGAACCACTCCGATTCTGAATTGTTCTATGTTCCTAAACAAAATGCCTTAGAAGAATACAATGAGAATTTTGGGGATGAGCTTTATTTTGTGGAAAGAAGACCATCCGAAGAACAATTGAATTACAAAGGGTACAGAAGAACAATAGATGATTCTGGAAAAGTGGTCGATTACGAGAGCACCACCGATATGTTGGAAAAGATTAAAAGCGATGAATCATATACCGTTGACCAAGAAAGTTTCATTAGGGCAAGAGTTTTTGATATGCTAATCGGTGATTGGGATCGCCATCAAGATCAATGGCGGTGGATCCAGTATGAGGATGAAAATGGGCACAATGAATTTATGCCCATACCAAGGGATCGTGATAATGCTTTTCCTCGTTTTGATGGTTTTGCAATGAAGGTCATTAAACTTTTTGTGCCAGTAAGTAAGGCTTGGCAATCATACGACAGTGACATTCAAAATATTAAGTGGCTATATAACAGTGGTATTGGACTGGATCGCTCGATTTTGACAAAATTGGGTGCTGATACGTGGGAAACTGAGGCGACCTTTATTCAAGAACATATCACCAAAGAAATTATTGAAAAGGCATTTGCAAGATTGCCTTCGGAGGTGCAAGATGAGACGGTTGAAAAAATTAAAACCTCATTATTAAAGCGATTGAAAACCTTGCCACAAAATGCCCGTGCTTATGGTGAATTTTTGAACTCAACGGTCTCAATTGCCGCCACAGAAAAAGATGATATAGTCGAAGTGCAGCGCCTACCGGAAGGTAAAACGAAAATAATCATCAAAAGATTATTTTCAAATGACACAAACGAAATCATTTATGAACGTCTTTTTTCGCATCATGAAACCAAAGAAATTTGGATTTATGGACTCGGGGATAATGACATTTTCAAAGTATCAGGCGATGGAAACAATGAAATCATGGTGCGTTTAATTGGAGGCTACGGAAAGGACACATTTATCGTCGAAAATGACAAACGCTTAAAAGTTTACGAATGGGAACATGAAAAGTCTCAGTTTGAGAATGAAATGCCCCGCACCCAGTTCAGTGATCTTTACAAAACAAACAATTATCACTTCAGCTATTTTAAAAACAATACGAATATCATCGCACCGAATATCGGTTTTCGTTCTGATGATGGATTCTTTTTAGGAGCAAAAGACACGTATGTTAAAAATGGGTTGAACGGCAATCCTTTTCGGCAAAAACATACATTTGATGTAAACTACTATTTTGGTTTTGAAGCCGCCGAGTTGAAATATCAAGGTGTTTTCGGAAATGTCGTTCCCAAATGGAACTTAGAAATTGATACATATTATACTAGCGATAAATATGCCAAGAACTTTTTTGGAGAGGGCAATGAGTCGGTCAATAACGAAAATGTGGTTGGGCGTGATTTTTATAGGGCACGTTTACAGCAATTTAAGGCCAGCGCTGGATTAGCATATTATACACTTAAACCCAAGATTCTTTTCGAATCGTTTAAATTGAACGAGAATCCCGAACGTTTTTTTACGAACCAAAATTTTGACCCTGTAATTTTTGATGCTCAGAATTATGTTGGTGCTGAGGTGACAGGTGCCTATAAAAATGGGAATGCAGGTGATTTTCCCACCAAAGCGCTTCGGTTTGGTTTTTCGATGGGGTACAAAGCGAACGTCAAGTTGAGGGACAATAATTTTGGTTACGCATCATTAATGGCAGGTTTCGATAACAAATTGTTACCATCGGGTAATTTGGTGTTGGCCTCGCAAATGGAGTACAAAAGTATCATTGGTGGCGGCAACGCCTTTTTCTATCATACACCATCAATAGGTGGGGATAATGGCCTGAGAGGCTTTCGCGACGAGCGTTTCACCGGTAGATCGTATTTTTATCAAAGTACCGATGTGAAGTTGAAGATTAAACGATATATCACCGCGGTATCGCCCGTTACCATTGGAGTATATGGCGGTTTCGACTATGGCCGTGTATGGCAGCGGAATAATAATTCAAATGTCTGGCACACCTCTCAGGGTATCGGTTTTTGGGTTAGTAGCCTTAAAGCGTTGACTTTGAATTTGGGCTACTTCAATTCTAAAGAAGGTAATCTTATTCAGTTCGGTTTTGGACTTTCTGTGATGTAAACACTTATGACCACATAATTAGTTAGGCAATGGAACAAATCAACTAACAAATATTCGATACACTACATAGGTAATGAATACCAAACCAAGTAGGAGCATGATACCCCCAATTCTTGTAGTTGTTCTTACCTTCTTTCTCATTGAAATTACTATGTTTTTATATCTATGGACTAAAAAAGCGGATTCCTGTTTTGGTAATCCGCTTGTACAACTTTTTCTTTGCTTAAGACTTAATTATCATCAGTGGCGTCCTCGACCTCATCTTTGATGTCTTCAGCACCTTCCTCTAGTTCTTCCCCAACTTCTTCCACGCCGTCTTCTATTTTTTCTCCTGTAGATTTCTCTCTACAACTTGATGCCGCAACAATTGTCACAAGAGCAAAAAGTACTATATAAATTGATTTTTTCATCACTTTGATTTTAAAGTTAATAATTAATGGAAGGTAGATCTATAGAATCTTCTTTTTACCTGAAATCAGAGAAATGATAAAAAGAATTATAAAAATGAAGAATAAAACTTTAGCAATGCTTGCTGCACCTTCAGCAATGCCTCCAAAGCCGAAAACTGCTGCAATAATTGCTAAAATAACAAATGTAACTGTCCATCGTAACATAATATAGTGTTTTAAAGGGTTGATAAATTTATATTGAAGCGAGCTGTCTTACTCCCTTCTTTTACAAATTTGCGAAAACGGGGTGTTTTAGTTTGATGGAATCAATTCAAACCTTTGCTCATTTGCAAAAATGTGCTATAGTATTGAAAATGTGCGTTATATAGCCAGAGCGTTTCTTGAAAAACCACAAAAATGATGTAAAAAAGTAAAGGGTTTGGGTGTAGCGGTAAATAAACTTACCTTGTATTTTAATAATTTCAGGTGCAAATGGCAAAGAAAATCGAAATTAAAGATATTACGGTACGTGATGTGGTAATTGGTATGGCTGAAGGATTAGGGGTCGATTATGAAGAGACCAACAACGAACTTTGCCTAAGGATACCAGAGGCACTTGGTAACGGTTATTTAAAAGCAATACAATTTGATCATGGTATCGGAGTAATTGAGGCTGATTACCTTTTAAAAAAAACGTTTCGGTTCGAGCTGGAGAAGGGTGTTGTGCATCCACTCAAAATTATTTTTAATCGAGAGGATAGTTTTAATCACAAATTTAACGGTGATAATGAAATTCATGAGATTCGCCACTTAGAAAGCGTTATTGTTTCCAGTACTTCAAAGAGCACCCATGTGTTCGAAATTCCTGCCCAAACCCCAGTATGTATTTTCAGTATCGAGATTAACCGAAAACTCTTCGAAGAAAAAATCAGTGATTTCCTGGAAGATATGGATGAGAACTTGGAGGCCCTTTTCCGTGACGTGAACGGTATCAACCTTTTTTATTATAAAGGTTATTTCAGTTTGAACATCGCTAAATTGATTGAGGAGTTTACTACATGCGAACTTGAGGGATTCATGAGGTCGGTATTCTTAGAGGGGAAAGCTTATGAAATCTTGGTCAATCACTTAAAACAATATAAAGACGACCAACAAGAACCCGAAAAGCGAACTATTTTACGCCAGGCCACAGTAAATCGTATCGAAGAGGCAGCTAAGATTATCGAGGAGGAATTGGCCACTACGGATAATGTGTTGACGTTGGCAAAACGCGTGAGAATCAATCAGAATACTTTACAATTGGGCTTTCAGCAATTGTATAAAACTTCGGTCAATGAGTACATTCGAAATTTTAAGATAGAAAAGGCCAAAGAGCTAATTGAAAATTCTGAACTTAATATTACTGAAATAACTTATCAGATAGGAATCAACTCACGGAGTTACTTCTCAAAACTCTTCAAAGAGAAGTATGGCATGACCCCAAAGCAGTACCTGACGAAAAAGAGAAATCCGGAATCTTTATCGGAGACAAAATCGGCTTAAGTTTTTTTCTTAACATCTCTAATTCTTCTTAACGGGTTCTTAATAAACTCATAAATGTGCTCCTTTGTAAGCAAAACATACCCATTTGTGTTAATTAGCGTTTCAATATTGTTAATACGCACTCCCATGATGTGAGTCCTTTGCACTACCAATCTAAATGTAGTGAAGTAGGATTCTGTTATGCAAACTATAGAGGTAACAAGTATCAAGGATGGAACGATTCTCGAACAGCTAAATAACTGTCTCGGGGGCACCTTGAGTGAAAGCTGGGGCGAGCGTACCCTTCAATTTAACAATACACTTGGCAAAGGTGTGGTTCGAAGTATTTCTTTCGATTGGGGTGTTTCGTTGTTAGATTGTGACGTAAAATTCAACGAAGATGTGAAAATTGTTTTCAAAGCTTCAACCGTACCTCCGGTAGAGTTTATTTTTATATCTAAGGGAAAATTCAAATATGGTCCTGATGAAGATGAAGCATTTATCGATTTAGAGCAATATCAAAATATCATCATATCACCCAAAAGGTACGCAACCAAAACTTTTTTATTTCCTCCAAATCAACAGGTCAAGGTAAATTTCATTCGTATTTATAAAAAGGAATACTTAAAGAAGAAAAATAATAATGTAACCTCATTGAACGAGCTTTTATTATCCGTTTTTAATGATGAAAATTCGAATTTACCATACAAACACGCTGGAGGATTCAACCTCAAAATCGCAGATGAAATAAAAGCTATGAACGCCATTGATAATGAAGGTATGCTAAGAACACTTTCATTGGAAGGTAGGTTGTATCTGATTTTAGCGATGCAACTTATGGAACATCATGATTTTGAAAATAAAAATATACTACCCGAATCGATATCAAAGGAGGATATTAAAAAAGTTTATAGGCTCTCGGATTATATCGTAGATAATATTTCCGATCCGATTTCGATTGCACGCCTCTCACAGCAATCAGGCCTAAGCCCAAAGAAGCTTCAATTGGGTTTTCAAGTACTTTATTCAAAATCGGTTAACGAATATGTACGCCAATTAAAATTAGAAATTGCCCGTGACTATTTAAAAAATACGGATTTGTCAGTGTCAGAAATCGTTTACGCCATTGGTATTAGAAGTAGAAGTTATTTTTCAAAAATATTTGCCGAGTCGTACGGAATCTTGCCAACTGATTATCGAAAACAGCTTAAACAACTCAGCTAGGAATCGTCAGGCAAATCTGGATAGCTATGAGACACCAACATGCTATCGTATGAAATATTCTGCTTGAAAAATTCTTTTTCTATGGGCTTGGCGCGAAGTTTGGTTCTGTTGTGCGTGCCGAGAAGATTACCAGCTTCATGAAAAGTGGCTTTTGAATCAAGCCATGCGTCGCCAAGTTCATTTGGCACCACAAGAGGCATACAATCTACCACATTTTGAAATTTTTTTACAAAAGCGTTGGCTTTGCCGACTAGCGGCGAACAGGTGATAAAACCGTCATCAAGAGTATTGTAAATTCCAGCTATAAAAAAAGGATTTCCGTTTTCCAATCCTATATGGTAGGGATAGGTTTCGCCGTTCTTTAAAAGGGAAGTAAAAAAGCCAGTGACAATGATTAGACACCTCCTCTTGTTCATCGCGGAGGTGTACCATAAATTGGAATCCAATGCCTTCGCATTAATGTTCAACGTATTCGTTAAGTCTTGAAAAACCTGCCAATCATCTTGATATCCTTCAGGCAATATGCCCCAGATGGCATGGGAAACTTTTTGTTTCTCTTCGGAAGTAATGATAGAAATATTGGCTTCATCGGCACCATGTATCAGTATTTGAGGCTCATATAAGTTCGGATGTTTGAATTTAACTTCAAAATATCGTTCTATCCTATTCCGCCCTGCCGTATTTGAAAGTTTGTAATACATATTCTTGCTTGTACTGTGCAAGTAACAACAAAGGCATTTGTGCTATTGTTTCAAACAATAAAAATCATAACTCATTCCAAACTAAGAATATAGATGCTTATAATAATCTTATATAAAAACCTCGATACTGTTAAACATTTATCGAATACCGTCAAGCGTGACCTGGGGCATCTACTACTTTTACCAATACATGAATAGAGGACTGTTTGTTGGTTCTCGGCCCTTAAAATGAAAGCTATGCCTATTGCTGCTAAAAAACCGATTCAAGACTTGAGCTTGTTGAGCACTTTTTTAAAGAGTGAGGAGAATAACCAGCGTAGTTTGCAGATTTTTAATATTGAGAACCATATTGGTGAAGGCCAGATTCGGTCGACCCATCTTTCCGATGGTCTCCTTGTGCTTCATTTTGACGTTCTTTTGAAAGAAGATACTTGGGTAAGTATTGATTCGGATGAAATGGATGTCGTCCATTTTCTGTATACTTTAAAGGGAAACTGCTTGCATACATTCAATAAGGAAACTGCCACTTCTGAAATTGTAGAAAAACAGACGGCGGTAGTTCTGAGTGGAACTGCTTGCTCTAGCTGGATACGGATTAAAAAGGATGAGCCTTTATCGATGCACTTGATTAGAATGGATAAACAATGGTATCAAAACAATGTTGGGAACCAGAAAAAGGATACCCAAGCTATTATCAGCCAGTTTTCTTATCCTTCATTACAAAATATGCATAGTTTTCATTCGGGACAGTTCAATTTTGAGATTGCGGAATTGGTTCAAAAACTTGAACTCTCTAATTATTCCAATGAAGTAAGTGAGCGTTCTTATTTCAAAGGATTAAGTCATATCATTTTAGCCCTACAAATAAAACAATTCCGTACACAAATTTCGGAAGGCGACCAGCCCACAACCACTTTGCTTAAACGGGAATTACAGCATATCGTTGAATTAACCGAGTTTGTGAAAAACTATCCAGAGGTACTCCACAGCGTTTCTTCACTATGTTCAAAATCTGGACTTTCTGCCGCTAAACTCCAAGAGGGATTTAAGTTCTTACACCAGCAAACGGTAGGTGAATTCATTAGAAACGTACGCCTAAAACGATCTGAGTTCTTACTGCGCACTTCAGAGATGAATATATCTGAAGTGGTATATTCCATAGGTTTTACCAGCAGAAGCTATTTCTGTAAGATTTTTAAAGTGAAATATGGTTGTAGCCCTAAAAAATATAAGAGCCAGTTACTTCAAAACTTACAGCTCACCGCATAAAAAAAGGGAAACATATAGCTTCCCCTTCTCACTTGTCGATTTTTCTTTTTCTTAGCTTAAATCCTCCAAAGTTTTAATATTGTTCAATCCCACTTCAATGGCATTACGTTGTTTCATCAAAATACTCTCGGTACTAGGTGGTAAAGTGGTTTCTTGAAGTACATCGGCATACTCCTCAACCGCAGCTTTCTCTCCACGTATGGCCTCTTCCAACATAGATTCTTCGTTGTCTGAAGAGAACAATGCTTTGACATCCATCCAAGAGCGGTGAGCTTTGGCCGTTAGGCTATCTCCTTTATCGACTTCTTGTCCTAATGATTTAATTTCCGATTTCAACTCGTGACCAAAATTATAACGTTCTTGCGCCTTTCTTTCGAAGTAACTTTTTAAATAAGAATTCTCTACATTTTCCGCAGCTTTTTTAAATCCTTTTTCAGCATCGTATGTTTTTTCTAATAAATCGTTTAATTTACTTCCAATAGTTTCTGAATATGTACTCATAATTAATAGTAGTTTAAATGAACAATGCATTTGTTTTGAGATGCGCACTGCTTTACATCTTATATTCCTCCAATTCCTATAATCAAGAGTAAAATTTGTTTCATATTCGAAAACTCTCGATTTTTTCTTGTAATTCGTTTATATTTTCTTTCGTTGATTTTTTAGGGTCAGATTCGCCTATACTGGTATGAATCTTAATGAAAGGAGCTGTTCTATTTTTTAAATTCTGTTTCTTTTCAAGTAATTGATTTTCTTTTTTTTGTCGTGGCACATTTAATCTTCTAATGACCATCAAAAGAATTGTGATGAGCGCTATTAGTATCAACGGCCAGATATATAATTCTAAAAAATCTTCCATTTCTATTATTGTCCGAGACAAATTTAAGGGGCTTTGGAAGCACGGATTTGTTCTTTTGCGTGAAGTTTTAACTCAAATCCCAAGTAAGTTCTATTTTGATTTCGATTGCGTTAAAAGTTGGCTTAATTCAGCAAAGATTAAAATAATCAACTTACGATATTTGGGTACTTCGTTCATCTGAGAATTTGTGGGTTTTGAGCTTTCAAGACTTTCTTCCTGCTATTGTTCCCTATAGTTGGATAGCAGGAAGCACAAATTCCATTAAATAAAAAAATATGATACGTAAAGGAAGCACAGTACAATGGAAATGGGGTAACGGCACCGCCAAAGGAAAGGTGTTGGAAACTTTTTCAGAAAAAATCACGAAAACTATCAAAGGCACCGAAGTGACCCGAAAGGGCGAGGAGGGTAATTTGGCACTACTTATTGAGCAAGAAGATGGCGATCGTGTATTGAAAAGCGAAAGTGAAGTGGAGCGTGCAAATTAAGGTCAATTAATCAAGAGTTTTTAAGGGTTTGAAATTACCTATGAGGTCCAAGACCGCACTTTCCGAGGCAGAAAAATATTCCTTTTCTTCTTTAGGGGTATCCACTTTGTCAAAATATTCTTGAAGACTGCCCTCTTCATAAGAGTTCACTATGAAAGGATGTACATAAGAACGCCTACAAACACTTCTGGAATTTCCCAATTCTTTTGCAGCCGAGTCGAAAGCAGTTAGTATATTTTTGTGTTTTTGCTTTATATTTGTTGGCTTTGGTAACGCTTTTAAGCTTTCAAAGAATATTAATGATGCCGCCCAGGTTCTAAAATCTTTGGCAGAAAAAATATCCCCGCTGATTTTATGCAAATATTCATTAACCATGGTACTATCGACCGACTGCTTGTTCCCATCCCTATCATAGAACTGAAATAATTCCCAACCTGACAACTCTTCCATCTGACTGACCAATTTTATCAATCGCTTGTTACGGAGCGTTACACTATGTTCTTTTCCTTTTTTACCGATAAACTCAAAACGCAGCTTGTCTTTATAGGCATGCAGGTGTTTGGTGCGTAGGGTGGTGAGACCATAGGTCTTGTTCCTACGAGCATATTGTTCGTTGCCGATACGTATATGGGTTTCTTCCATTAAGCGAATAACAAGGGCGGCCACTTTAGATTTGGGCCACCCTTTTTGGAGTAAATCCTTATCCACGCGTTCCCTAATTTTTGGAAGCTGCTCACCAAAAGAAATCATTTTGTAGAATTTGGTGCGGCTTCTAATCTTTGTCCATTTAGGATGGTATCGGTATTGCTTTCGCTTTTTAGCGTCTCTTCCAACGGCCTGAAGGTGTCCGTTAGAAAGATGTGTGATTTTTACATTATCCCAAGCGGGAGGAATCACCAATCCTTTTATCCGTTGTAGTAAATCTTCTTGTAAGACAGGCTTTCCATCCCATTGGTAATTAAAACTTTCCTTTTCTGGTATTCTTTGTATAGGCAGTTTCTTATCGTCAACATATACCAAATCTATAGATTCAATTGCCTCCTCAGGTGCCGTAAGCAATTGCTCCACAAAATCTAGATTCTTTTTCATTTTTGACATTAAAGGTAAAATATATCATAAAGATGTCCCCTACCAACATAAAAAATGGTCCCGGCGTTGAAGTGTGCCAGAACCATTTTTAACAACCAACCTAACCGTAATATGATTTTTCCTAATGACACAAAAATAAATAACAACAAAGTGAATCATGCGCTGTATCGATGTTTTCGTTAACTGTTTCGGGTTTTGCGGAATGCGTTAAGAGTTTTGGCAATAAAAGCAAGGAAGACGTTAATGATCTTACAACTTTGTAAAGAACTAAAAATTAGAAACTATGAAAGCGAAACCCGATTTTTCATCCCTCAAAGCGGTTTACATGAATTGCACGTTAAAAAATTCCTCAAAAAAAAGCCATACCGAGGGATTGATGAATATCTCTATGGATATTATGAAAGCGGAAAAAGTTACCGTCGAATATTTGCGATTGGCCGATTATGAAGTTCCTGTTGGTTTGCTACCAGATATGACGGAAGAAGGGGCGAAGAAAGACGATTGGCCCGACATGTATACAAAAATAATAGATGCCGATATTCTTGTTATAGGTACTCCGATATGGTTGGGCGAAAAGTCTTCGATAGCGTCTAAATTGATCGAGCGCCTTTACGGAATGAGCGGAAATACCAATGATAAAGGCCAATACATTTACTATGGTAAAACTGGGGGCTGTGTCATTACAGGAAACGAAGACGGTATCAAGCATTGTGCTATGGGCATTTTGTACGCGTTGCAACATCTGGGTTTCTGTATTCCGCCGCAGGCCGATTGTGGCTGGATCGGCGAAGCAGGGCCAGGTCCGAGTTATTTGGACGAGGAATCGGATGCAAAAAACAACGCGTTCACTAACAGGAATACCACCTTTATGACCTATAATTTGTTGCATATGGCAAATATGCTGAAGCAGCAAAAAGGACTTCCAGCTTACGGAAATTCTCGTGAAGAATGGGACGATGGTACACGGTGGAATTTTGAAAACCCGGAGTACAGATAGATTTTTGAATATCTGAGCAACCTTGAAGGTCAAATCTTGGTCATAATACTTGCTGTATCATTATGTTTTTTCTTTATCATCCTTGTATTGGGCGTAAAAGATGATGTTTCGCTATATGGATCAACATAACTTTTATATGAGCAAAGTGAAGCAGAACAAGTACAGTAGTTTTGTCCTAGACAATGAAAGGAGCGTGAAAGTCGCGCTCAGAAAAATTTTAAAAAAAATAGTCAAATGAATTACTTAAATATAAATGACAATAAATTAGCGCCTGTTGTAACTGAATTGAACCAGTTGTTGGCAGAGTATAATGTGTATTACCAGAAGTTGCGAAGTTTTCACTGGAATGTTCTAGGAAAAAACTTCTTTGATCTTCATAACAAGTTCGAAGAATTGTATAATGACGCGAAAGTGAAAGTCGATGAAACTGCAGAACGTATCCTTACACTTCGTTATCATCCTGTTAGTAAGTTTGGTGAGTACCTTAAAATGGCGGAAATAAAAGAAATATCGGCCATGATTACGGATACTGAAATGGTGGATGAGATTCTTAAAGACCATCAAATCATTTTAAAACAAATGAAATCTGTAATCGCCAAAGCGGACACTGCAGGTGATGAAGGTACTATAGATATGATAGGGGCCTACATTGGTGAGCTTGAAAAGTCGAGTTGGATGTTGGATGCCTGGAACAAGAATACTGAAGATCAATTAAAGAAAGCTAATTTGGGTAAGGCATCATAACCTTGCCGGGAAATCTCACGAAGCAAGAACTGATTACTAATAAAAATATTATTACAATTAAAATGAACGATAAAATACAAGCGTCTTTCGCAGACATTTATGATAAATTGGTAGGATGGATCACTTCTTTTATAGAAAACCTGCCAAATTTACTGGTAGCCCTTTTGGTGATGATCATATCATACTATGTAGCCAGATTTGTAAACAAATGGGCAGTGCGATTGGCATCTAAAAAAATTCCCCAAGACAGCATTTCTAAATTGATAGGTCGGGTCTCCGCAATTATTGTGGTATCTATTGGTTTGATTTTGGCATTGGGAGCACTGGACTTGGACAAAACCTTGAACACGCTTTTGGCCGGTGCTGGAATATCCGGTTTGGTTATTGGTCTGGCCCTGCAGGGTACGTTGTCTAATATGTTATCGGGCATCATTCTATCATTCCGTAAAAAGATACAGATTGGTCATTGGATCGAGACAACAGGATACTCTGGAGAGGTTGTCGACATAAGCTTGAACAGCCTAGTCATCAAAGAATTTGATAATAATTTGGTCATTATTCCGAATAAGACCATCATTGAAAACCCTCTGAAAAACTTCTCCATAACCGAAAAAATGCGAATTGCAGTAGATTGCGGAGTAGGCTATGAATCTGACCTGGAGCTAGTGGAAACTCTGGTTAAAGAAGCGATATCGGGAGTCTATCAACAACACGACGGCAGTGAAATCGAAGTCTATTTTAAGGAGTTTGGTGATAGCTCAATCAATTTTGTAACCCGGTTTTGGGTCGATGCAACCGATGCCAAGAACAGATTGGAAGCAAAAAGCGTTGCTATTATGGCCATCAAGAAGAAGTTCAATGCAAACGATATCAACATACCGTTCCCCATTCGTACCTTACAATTCGACAATAATCTCAATCTAAAAAATATAAATTCTAAGGATACTGCATTGCAGAATTAAGCTGCACTGGAACAGTATACTGTGAAGTAATTTGTTTGAAGGATTAAATTGTTAAATGAAGTAAATACTATAGATTGAATTTATGCCTCTGGAAACAGGGGCTTTTTTTGTGCTCAAATGAGGCAAAGATTAGCCTAATAGAAGCACCGTGACTCGTTTTTGGAGTTAATCGGATGAGGAAACGATAAATTATATAAATTCGTTCAGATTTAGCAAAGACGAACCTTTTAATCTTTACCTAACTATTTGTTATGACCGAAATTGTCGTGGATGCCAAAAGCACCGAAGGAACCGTAAGACAGATTCAAGCGATTATCGGGGGCACAATTGAAGAACGTTGGGGTGAATATACCTTAACCACGGATAGTGCGTTGGCAAAAGGAAATATTCGTTTTATCACCTTTGATTGGGGCGTAAGCCTTTTAGAATATGATATTACTTTTCTAGATGATATCCGTCTCATTATGGATGCTTCACAATTCAACCCCATACACTTTACATACTGTTTAGAAGGGCATTGTGGACATCGTTTTGGGAATCAACCGGAAGACCAAATAAGGACCTTGGAGCAATTTCAATCGGTTATCATCACTAGTAGGGATGGTGGTTTTAACTATGGCTACTTTCCTGCAAACAAAAAATTAGAAATAAATGTCATTCAAATTACCAGGAAACAATTTTTAAAAAAACGACTGAACAATCTAGACGAACTTAATAAGAAGCTGTATGAGGTTTTTTTGGATGCGGACCATGAGCGGGCTTTTGCGTATTTTGGAGCCTATAATTTGAAGTTGGCCAATAAAATAAGTGCCTTAAGAAAAGTAAGGACTAAGGGTATGATTCGTATGATGATGATTGAGGGGTTGGTTTATGAAATCCTCTCCATACATATTCTTCAGCATGACAAGTCCGTAAAGAACAAAACCCCCGAAACAAGCTTGTTGCGATCTGAATTGAAGATAATCCGTGGTTTGGCCAAAAAAATCGCTAACAATGTTTCACAAGATTACTCATTGGAGATGCTTGCCCTTGAGTCAGGTTTATCTCAGGCGAAACTGCAAGAAGGTTTTAAATTGATCTATGCTAGAACCGTGACCGAGTATATCAGACATTCAAGATTAGAGGTTGCCCGCGATTTAATACGTTCTACTGATTTAAATATCTCACAAATAGTCTATACCATTGGTTTCAGTAGTAGAAGTTACTTTTCAAAAATCTTTAAAAGAAAATATGGTATAAGTCCAAGTGAGTTTCAAGAGAACGCATTGGTTACTATAGAGTCATAAAAAAAGGATGCTCGAGTAAGAGACATCCTTTTCAGACAATCAACCAACAAATATTATTTCACCTTAGAAGTTTCCTTATTAAATAGATAACCCCATATTTTTTTACTGAGGAAAGGACTGTATTGATCCAATTGTAGGGTCTTAGGTTATTTTTGACCTCTTCTTTTAACCCTTTCATTTCTTCCCATGCTATCTGCCGTTCCAGATTCAATCGCTTTAGGTCTAAATTAACCTCATGAAGATTCTTGTATACTTTCATCTAGTCGAAAAATTGTTTTGATATGTTTTGAACTACGAAAGAGTCGACACTGGACCTGAACTTATAGGTTAGGGCAGCAATCAAAAATAATAGTAAGGCGATGATCAAGCACGCGTATACCATGTTGCCAATAAGTGTACCAAGTGCCAAAGTTCCTGCGACTGCGGCAAGAATTAACCCTAAAAACAGGAAACTGCCAATGAGCACAATCTTACAGAACATGGTTGTGGTTGTCGCGAGTTGCTGAAAGACTTTTAATTTGTAATACTCTTGAGTCTTCTTGTAATATTCCTCTCCTGCATCAATAGCTTTATCAGAAGTCTGGTTAAGAGATTCAATAATACCCATTATGATGTTTTCTGCAATTTTTTATTCTTTTCCTTCAACTGGGCAAGTTTTTGTTCTAAGGCTTTGATGACATCCTCGGTTTTGTAGCTTACATCCGATACCAGTCCTTCCATGCGGGTCTCTAAAGTTTCTGATTTTGTTGAAATGGTATCAGCAACCCTATCCTTTAAATCGATGGCGCCTTCGGCGAGATTATCCCTTGTTGCAGCCGCCTGATCTGCGATTCTTCGTCGTGTAATTTCTCCCTTCTCCGGAGCAAATAATATTCCGAGTGCCGCACCAATGGCCGAACCTGCTATGATTCCTAATAATGTATTTCCTGTATTGTTCATTCTGATATGTTTAATAGTTAAGTGACATAGCGGCTTTCGCTATCTAACTAGCATAAAGGTCTAAATAAGCAGCTGTATCGCTTAGCTCAAACAAAAGAAAAGTTGACGTAAATGAGTGCTGGTAAAACAGCACCCATTTTTTGGATACGGGTCAAGTACACGAGTAGTTAAAAGTTATCTTGGGTTCAAGAAAAAGATAAGTTTAACAAAATATAGGATTATGAAACAAGGAGAAGAAAATACGAAATTAGTAAAAGAACCGCACGAAGAAACAAACAAATATATCTTTCAAAAAAACAGGAAAACTAAATTAGGGGCTGTAATAGTTATAGGCTTTTTGGTCATCATAGTCATAGCTGTTATGTTGTCTGGTTTAACGATTTGACATTCAGTATGATAGCTCAAATAACGATACTATAAAAAGAAATAAAATTGTACTTTAAAATGATATTTGAAGCTAACAAAAAAGCCGACTCTATAAGTCGGCTTTTATATTGGTACTCGAGGCGGGACTTGAACCCGCACGGCCTAATGGCCATTGGATTTTAAGTCCAACGGGTAGTCAATCAATATATTATAAATGCACTGATAATCAAGGAATTATACTTTTTTAATTTTGTTTAATATCAAATAATATCATTTAAAATGGCTAAATGTTGTACCTATGTTGTACCTATAATGGCCATATAAAATGGGCTTTTAGGTAAAAATATATTAAATTTGTTGTACCTAAAAAGAACTTTTTCAAGAAAGCAATCTATATTGTGGCTTCAAATACGAAAATCGTACTTAGAAAAAAAGCGAATAAGGAAGGTCTATTCCCACTGGCAGTAAGAGTTACTAAGAATAGACGTTCCAGCTATATGTACATTGGGCATTACGTTAATTTGAAACATTGGGACGAAAAAAAAAGAGTTGTACGCAAATCCCATCCAGATTCAGATTTGCTCAACACTCTACTACTTTCCAAACTATCGGAGGCGAACAGAACACTTTTGGAGCTTCAATCAGATAATCGAGATATATCCCCGAACCAAATTAAAAAGGAAATCACCTCCACTTTGGAATTCACCAGTTTTTCAGAAGTAGCTAAAGACTATCTCAAAGAACTAGAAAGCAATAACAAATTAACCAGGTTGTTTTCCGACCGGGTTAGGATTAACCATGTTTTGAATTTTTATAAATCAAAGCAATTAATGTTTCAGGAAATAAATGAAACCTTTTTGAGACGGTTCCAGTTTTACTTAAGAAATGCTAAACAACTGTCGGAAAGGTCCATAGTTAACAATTTGGTCGTTATACGCACAATTTACAATAGGGCCATCAAACTCGGAGTCATTGACCAAAAAAACTATCCGTTCGGTACAGATAAAATCCGCATAAAATTTCCAGAAACAGAAAAAATAGGATTGACAATTTCAGAAATACAAAAAATTGAAAGTTTGGAAAATCTATCTCAATCACAGAATCATGCTCGAAATGTATGGCTTTTTAGCTTTTATTTAGCGGGTATCAGGGTAGGGGATGTTCTCAAAATCTGCTGGAGTGATATTTATGACAACCGGATTCATTACCGAATGAACAAGAATTCAAAACTGGTTTCTTTAAAATTACCGGATAAGCTTAATCCAATATTAGATTCTTATAAGTCATTTAATGGGAATTCGAATGATTTTGTGTTTCCAGAATTAAAGAAGGCGAATCTAAAAAATGACAGGGACGTTTATGCAAAAACCAATACGGCTACCAAGAAGTTTAACAAGCACCTCAAAGAGATAGCTGTCAGGGCAGGCATAAGTAAAAAGGTTACCATGCATATAGCCCGCCATAGTTTTGGAAATATAGCAGGGGATAGAATTCCTGTTCAGATGTTACAGAAACTATACCGTCATTCTTCAATTACTACTACTATGCAATATCAATCAAATTTTATCAGCAAAGAAACTGATAAAGCATTAGATGATGTTGTTAATTTTTAGTGACTGATAATTGTATTCAGCATTTTCCCAAATCTTACCATAACTTACCTTGCGCCGGACCCTGTTTCGATTTTATAGCGTCCAGATAGGTAAGCGTGAATTAAAATCGTAATAGGGCGCATCTACTTACCTTTCTTCTACCAGTTAGAATCTACTTCAGATAATCCTAAGTTTTCAAGTAAATTATTGGATTTTCTTCAAAACAACACCTCTTCCAGAGTTAAAATCAAAGTACATCCCGACCCTGTATTGCCTAACAGTTAATTTGAAGTTGTGCGGCAATTCAAGATGTGTCATTGTCATGACAATCTTGCTTTTGCTCCCAAAGGTCGCAAAAGAAAAAAGGAAAAGGTGAAGCGAGAGTTCATACAGTTCCGGTGCAGCATCTATGAAAAGAAGATGCTCAAGTTAAAGGCCAAAAAGGCTGGGCTATCCTTATCCGAATATTGCCGGAGCTGCGCTCTTGAGAACAACATAGTGGAAAGGCTCACTTCGGAACAATTGGAACAATATGCGATGCTGACCAAGTACAAGAACAACTTTACAAGGATCGGCAATATGTTCAAAAAGAGGAATCCCAAATTGGCAAAGGAAGTAGAGCAGCTCGCCAATGAAATACGGATGCATCTGTACAATTTCAAAAAATGATAGGAAAGGGAAAATCAATATCGCATACTGGTGCATCCATGAGCTATGGATGGAACCAAGAGAAAAATACAGAAGTAGTGTACAAGCAACATTTGGCCGGTGATAATCCAAAGGAGATTACAGAGGAGTTCAAGATAATCCAGGAACAGAACACAAGGACCAAGAACAATACCTTGAGTTTCGTATTAAGTCCGACTATAGAGGATGGGACAAACCTATCAATCAAGCATCTTCAAGAACTTACCCAAAGATTCATTACCGAAATGAAACTTGAAGAGCATCAAGGAATCGGTTTTGTGCATCGGGACAAACAGCACACCCATGTTCATGTTTATGTCAACAGGATAGGTTTTGATGGAACTGCCTATAAGGACAGCTTCATCGGAAAGAGAAGCCAATATGCCGCGGAGAAGGTTGCTAAAGATATGGGTCTTACCACGGCTAGGGAAGTACAACAGGAAAAACTCAGCGAACTAAAAAGAATACGCAAAGAAATCAAACAGACCCACGAAAAAGTAATGACGGAGAAGAGACCAAAAGACTTTGATCGGTATATCAAATACATGAAAAAAGAAGGGGTACAGGTCATACCAAGTATCAATAGACAGAACCAGTTACAGGGGTTTCGTTTTGAATATAAAGGACAAAATCTAAAAGGGAGCGAAGTACATCGTTCGATGTCGGGAAGTAGATTGGCTGTACAAATAGCCAATAACTCTACAATGGGTATCCGACTTAAAAAAGAGAACACCATCAAGTTAGCGGGAAAGACAACAGGGCTGAGCAAGAATATAGCGACCAGTATTGTAAAGAGAGTATTGAAGAAGGTCATTAAAAGGACATTGGATCGAGGTATAGGAATATAAACGTTAAGAATAGAATTATGAAAAAGATGGAAGAAATGATGGAGCTTTTGACAGATGAAATCGAAGGGTTCCATAAATCGATAAGCAAGTTGGAAGCCTTGTCAAAGAATTTCAAGGACTTGGAAATTCAAGCGGAAACTTCAAGTGTCGAATACAATGTAAAAGGTTTTCTAAAAGAACAGAAGAAAGCTATGATGATGTACAACGAGAAAATAACAGAAGTAAAACAAGGATTAAAATCGGCACGAATTACCCCGAATTGGTTGGCGACCTCGTTTTGTATTGTAATATCAATTCAAGTTCTTTCAATGTGTTATTTCGGCTATCACTTCATCCAGTTTGAGGATAGTTTCAAAGCGGCTTTCATAAAAGGTCAAAAAGAAAGCAATGAAAGTGCAAGACGATATTTCGAAGACCATCCGATTATTTATGAAGATTATAAAAAATGGACTAAGAAGAAAGATAGTGTTCCAAATCAAATGTAGGTATGCGCCCTTTCCTGTTTTTGCTTAACGCTTATCTACCGGAACACTGCAAAAACAGGACAGGAACCATGCGCAAAGTTTTGGGTAAGTATTTGGGACTAAAAATCACCTTGAGACCGGAAAACGAGCTCTTACTTTGCTAAGCATCAAAAAAAATCGCGGTAAGAGTGACCCTTTTTTAATGTTTTACAACGGTTTTGTGTATGGCTTCGTTGCGGAAAATGTCCAACGGACTTTTTCGCCGTAGCCCTAATTTAGCGAATCAGGCTGGATTTTCCATTTGGAAAATCCGACCGCAATGAGCTATACACGTTGTTGTAAAACGTAGTTATACTTTTGGTTATCGACGTTTTGTTTCAATTAATATTTTGTTCAAAATTCAGTCCTGAATATATTTCACAGGTTGCCATGCAGCTAATAACCAATTTCCATTTACTTTCCGTTGTACCTCTAAAAATCTAGTTGTGAATATCAGTTCTTCTTTCTTATAGATTACTCTAACATCAATGAAACCAGTTAGTAATGCAGTTTTTTCATAAATACGTACACTTACATCTCTAGGAGCAAATGATAGATAATCTATTCTTCCTTTTTTTACGGTTTCAATAAATCCAATCTTTGTTTCAGTGTGGCCTTTTGTGTGCCCATAAGTGAGGTCATCTGCAAGTAAAGTTTCAAGTTTCTTAACGTCAGCGTCAATCATCGCAGAGAATCTAGCAGATTGTTGTTTGAGAATTTGTTGTTCATCATTATTCTTGTCCTGAGCAACATTAGATTGACAGGATATCAATAATAGAATTCCGTATAGTTTTAATAATTTCATTATTCAGTTCGGATTTTGTTATGATAACTTTTTTCACAGCTATGTTTTACAACGGTTCGGCTAAGGTTCGTTGCGGTGATCTGTCCGCAGGACAGTCCCGCCGAACCCCGAAGTTAGCTTTTTGCTCGGATTTCCTGTAAGGAAATCCGCAAGCAATGAATTTTAGCCATTGTTAGCATTTGTTTTTTCTTTCATTTTTTTGTTTGAAACTATTCCGATTTATTCTGGATTTGAATATTCGATTAATTCCTCTACGTATAGAAAATCACCTTGATTTTGAGTGAGTTTTATAAAGTTTTTTATTGCTGGTGCATACAACCAAACTTCCTTTTCATCTGCGCTATAACCTCTAGAATTGGTGGTTTTACCTGTATATTCAATTGTATAAGCCATAAATGTTCCAGCTTCTACTGTTTCTTCTTGAAATGTTAGTACTTCGGCATCTTGACTTTGGTTTCCCGTTGTTCCATCTTGACTTGTCCAATTGTTTTCATATTTCCACTTTTTACCCACTTCCAGAGGCCAGTCGTACTTAGGTGTTTCGCTTTCTTCTGGTTTAACAATTTCGGTAACGGGAATGGTGTCTTTACCGATTGTCATAGCTAAAACCCCGTCAATACTGACTATTTCTCTTGTATCTTTTCCATCCGAGCGCACTTCTCCTTCCGTAGTTACGCCTTTATATTTCCAGACCCATTTCTCACCAACCATATAATCAGCTAGTGTTGGTTGTAGGGTGGTACTGGTTTTAGTTGTGTCGTTACAGGCGCTAAGTATTACTAATGCAAGTAATATTATAATTCGATTTTTCATATTATTTAATTTAAAACAGTAGGACGCGTCAGAATGAAACTTGTTACAGTTACTAAAGTTTTAAATAATAAGACTATCTATTTTCTAATAAATGCTAACGGTCTCGGCTATGATTTCGTTGCGGAAAACGTCCGAAGGACTTTTCCGTATGAAATCCAGCCGTTTAAAAGTAAGAAATGTTCTTTGTCTTAACCAACAGAGCAATGAATTATAGCCCATGTTGTAAAACGTTTTTCCATTCAGGTTAAAATCGGTAGCCTATGCTCAATGCACGGCGATTAACAACATTATGGTCTGTTTTATTGGAATTGAACAAATGTGCTCCCATACCCCACAAAACTTCAAAACCAATTCCGCTTTTGGTCACCCATTTACCTCCAATACTTAACCCAAGCGACAAATCAAGCACATCAGGACCTTCTTCTAAAGTGATATTTCCTTCCATATCGGTTAATTGTTTTCCATCGGTGGAACCAAATGTTCCAAACCCTTCAAGAAAAAAGCCCGAAGCATATTTCTTACCAAAGTATCTCCTGTAAAAAGGTGAAATAAGAAAATTTGTATCCTCATCATTTATTGAATTCCCATCATTTTTTTGATTGAATACATACAATCCAGTAATTCCCACGGAAGATTTTTTGTTTAAATTTCTTTCGTAAGTTGCTTCGAAAGCCCCTAGGGCTGTAAAATATGCATTAAGCTTTACTTCATTTTTCTTTTCATACGGTTTACTGATTGTATCTTTTTGATTTTGTGCCTTAACGGTAAAAAAGGCAAATAAAGTTATTATGATTAAAAATCTTCTTTTCATAAAAATACTAGTGTATCAATGCCTTTAAAATTTTATGCCCAACTGGAAATCCAAAGGAAATCCAATACTAAAATCTCCGGTTGCATTGTTTTTAAGTTCGTATTCCGTACCAAGCGAAAAATAAGATTTTGACGGTTTTCCAATTTCTTTAAAAAATTCCTCAAGGTGTGGTTCTATTACTGTTCTAGTTTGGAAACCCAAAAAAGTTGACCACTCATTAGAAAGGTCGTATTTTAATCGGACAGGGGTTTCCAAAGTATGAAATCCAAAATTCTTTCTAACCGAAAGACCATTTTGAAGGGTCAATTTATCTGCTAACGAGATGTTATGAAATAAACCGACATTACCAGGGTTATCCTTGATTTCAATGGGTTGTTCTTTTTGAGCAGAAGCAATGATTGAGAATAAGTAGATTAGTATTGTCAGGATTTTCATTTTGTCTATGTATGGCAGATGTATTTTTTATAAATGTTTTACAACGGTTGAGCTATGAACAGTACGGGAGCAAACTAGCGTTTGCTTTCCGCCACGCACATAGCGAAATCTTTTGGTTTTCTTTTTTTCTTTGTCCCGCTAAAAAGCAAAATCCCAAAGATTTTGCGGACTTCATATAAATACACAAACCCTGCGATTAAACCCGAAGCCCGTATTGTTTATAGGTGGTGTTAGGGTACGTTTTTTATTCGGTTTCAATATATAACGGCATTGTATATTTCTTTTTAATAGCTTTTCCGTACTGATACGCGGGAGTCCAATTCGGAATTTGATTTAGAATTCCAATAATTTTATTATCAATCTCTGGATTTATTCCTCTTCTAACTTTCGGATTCGTAACCTTACCGTTTTCGTCAATATCAAATTCCAACATAACCTTTTTGCCAACATCTTCATTAAGTTCCTTTTTCGTTATTTTTAATCGGCTACGGATGAATCTTTGTAATTTAATTATTCCACCATCAAATTCTGCGTCTTTTGTCCAATTGGGAAGAGTTTCTAGACTATCACTTAATGATTGTGCTTTTTTGATAAAATCAAACCCTATTTTTCTATTAAGTAAAGAGGTCATTGTGGAATCGTAGCATTTGTAAAATCCTATTGAATCTTGGTTTATAAATCTCCTTTTTACATTAAAATTTTCTCGTAACACATAAAAATAAGTGTTTTCAACTGGCAATGTCTCCATAGAATGGAGTTTGAAATTTGCGTTTTCAAAGTCCATTTCCGCAATATAATTTGCGTTTTCACATTCCGTACGATTACAACTTGTAAGGATGGTTAATATGATTATTAAGACTAAAATTTGTTTCATTTTAAATGTACCCTAACGGTTCGGCTAAGGTTCGTTGCTGTGATTCGTCCGAAGGACAATCCAGCCGAACCTAAAGATAGCTTTTTGCGCGTGATTTGAGGCCTGCCACGCCAAAGGCGTGGTTAGGAAATCCGCAAGCAATGAATTTTAGCCATTGTTATCTGCAGATGTTTTTCGCCGCGTTTTGAAACTCTGCACTTTTATAAATTCCGTCCAATTCGGCTTTTGATTCCGAACGGATTTTTGTCCATTTGTTAATGGCTCTTTTAGATTTCCCTCGTCCCCGTCCAATTTTGATTTTTATTTTGTCAACCTTGGGTTTTATTTCCCGATACATTGGTACGAAGCAGCATGAAATTTCAAGATAAATAGTCCTGTCCTTCGGAACAACTAAACAGAATTTTCCATCAAAGTCCGTCTGAGTGCCTATTTCCGTTCCTTTTATGACAATACTTTGACCAGGCATTGGCAAACCTTTTTCGTCAACAGCTTTTCCAGTCAACCGTCTAAAATCCGATTCCAGCATTCCGTCTTGCGAGAACATCAGATTTGAAACGAAAATCAGTAGTATGAAAAAAGGTTTTTTGCATTTGCAGATAACGTGTTTGTGTATGATTTCGTTGCGTGTTTAAGCACTAAAGTTAGCAAATAAACCACAGATAGAAAGTCCGCGAGGACTTTCGTAAATAGGCTAGAACTAGCAATGAATTATACACGGTGTTAGCTGTAGCCTTGTATTCTATTTTTTAGCATATTTTCGTTCATATTTGTAAATTTCCATTCTCCAGGAATAAAATTTACTGCTTCGTCTAGATCTATTAAAAAGTCAAAAAAAGTTCTGTTGATTTGCTTGATTTGATAATTCTCTAAATACATATTTCTTATGTTGTCATCATTTCGTGGAAAAACAGCATACCATCTTGGGGTTTTATTTTTTCTAGCCATATCATAGATTAATCTTGAAATATCGAAATCCATAAAGCTATAACCAATAAATATGACACATTTATCGGAAAGTAGATCCACAAATTTTTTCAACATATTCACCCTCGAATCATGAATATCAAAGTAATCGAATTGAGATATTACGATTCCTCCATGACCTACTTCATCATTACTTTTACTAACAGACCCATGAGGTTTATATACAGGGACAAACTCTTTTGAATTGTAATTATCATCATAAACTTCAAGGTGCTTATTAACGCGAACATCTCCACTATGCAATTGAAATCCAAGTTCTATTAAATTGTCATAGTTTGTTGTAAATAAAGCTTTAGGATTCAGGAATGGCAAAACTGCATGTTGCCATAGTGTTTGATCGGCTGTATATTTTCCTTTTATAAACTCTGTTAAACTTAATCTATCTGCTTTACTTTGAGCAATAGCCGAAGCGTGTTCCAATGTCATTGAAGCGATATTGGCGAAGTCATAATTTTTCCGTTCTTTTGGACTCAACATGAATTTAGACCAAACCTCATTACGAAGTTGGTATGCACCTAAGAGTTTGTCTCCTTTATTATTTACAGCACCAAAAGACGCCCCAGCGCCAAGAAATATTGCTATTTTATTTTCATATAATTCCCAATTGTCACATAAACTATTAAAATTTGAATCTACGGGATACTCATTCCTTTTGTAAGGTGGATTGGGATTCTTTAAAGTAATATCTCTTGACATTTAGTTTTTTGTTTTGGTTACAGCTAACGGTTTAGCTATTAACAGTACGGGAGCAAACTGGCGTTTGCTTTCCGCCACGGACGTAGCGAAATCTTTTTGTTTTGATTTATTTTTTCCTGTCCAGAGCAAAATCCAAAAGATTTTGCGGACTTCATAAAAATACGCAAACCTTTCGATTAAGCCCGAAACCCGTATTGTTTATAGGTTTTGTTGTAAGTAGTTTTTATCGCAATACTATGCCGTCCGGAGACCATTTTAGGATTTCGAATTCACGCTTTTTAAAAATCCATTCTTTTCCGTTCCAAGGGACACTTTGAAATTCGATAATTACCTTACTTTTTTCAAAAACGAAAGAGTTTATCCTACGCAATTGTTCGCCAACTTTGCATATCGCATGGTCAGAATATTTAAATTTTCCAGATTCGAAGCTAATCCGTTCTCCGATTTTATTTCGATATTTTTTCCGTAACCTCTGTTTCGAGGTAAGCCCTTTATAGATTGTGTCTTTCTTTGCACGTGGCAGTAGAATTACTGTATCTTTTTCCAACCATTGGAGTGTGTACCAATCTTTACTTTTTAGAACCTGTAGAGAGTCCATTTCCTGCGCACTAATTGAAGCCGTAAATACAAGTAAAGTGAGTAGTAAAAATGTTCTCATAAATTAGGAGGTTCGATTATCTATAAAACTCAATCAAAAATCTTGCCTAAAATTACTTACAACGGTTGAGCTAAGCGAAGTGCGGAGGCAAGGAAACTTTTCGTTTCCGTCTGCCGACGTAGCTAAAGCTTATTGTTTTGCTTTTTCTTTTTTTGTTCCAAAGCTAAATCCATAAGATTTAGCGACATCATAAATATACACAGACCTTTCGTTTAAGCCCTAAAGTCCGCATTACGTTTAGGTTTTGTTGTACATAGTTTTTCTACGTATCTAATGATATTTCGTCCCATTGATATTCGTCATAACATGCGTATTCTAGCGCCTTTCTCCTTTCCATAATTATGTCCAAATCAACATTTTCAGATTTTATACCAGTCAAGTTATTATTTTTTGCAAACCAATGAGCTCGATAAAACTTGTCTAACGTTTTAAAAACATCAATCTCGCTTCTTGATTTGAATTTTTTGATAAATGATTGAGCAGATTCGTTTTTTTGAATATTCGGTATCATTGAAGCTAGAGAATCTTCAACTCCCATATTTAAAGTTAAGTTGTTGTGAAGTCCTCCAATCCATGCAAATGTCCATATAGCCTCAACAAACCAATATATATCAATTTGGTCCTGTTCAGGTAGTTCGTCATAATTTGATTTCAAATAATTTTGTTCTTGGCTTGTTAAATAATCGGTTAGTTCATTTTCAATAATCCAATTATTAATTACCTCATTAGGCGCGCCTAAATGAAGTTGAAATATTGCCATAAGAATCATCATTCTTTGAGCTATTATTTCATCTTTTCTAAATTGTGGATTTTCTAAAATTGGAAGATGTTCAATTACTTCAATACCATTTCTGCGAAGTGCCTTAGTATTTTTAGATTTTATTATTTCAGGGTTAATTTTCTCTTTAAACCACATTCTTTAAAATTATGTACAACGGTGCGGCTATGGCAAGTAGGGCAGGCAAGGAAACTTTTCGTTTCCGTCTGGTCTGCGAGCCAGAGCTTTTTGT
>CANNCA010000002.1 GCA_947503005.1 uncultured Flavobacteriaceae bacterium
GCCGGGTTGAGGGCCACATCGGTCACATCGGCGTCCACGGTTATGGGCCCGTTGACCAGCGCCGAGATATCGGCATCCGCTGCGGTCCATGCACCACCGGTAACGGTGGCCGTTGTGATGACGTCCGTTGTGCCGTCACTGATGGTCACGGTCACGGTCTGCCCGTCCTCCACGTCGGTGGTCGTACCAGAGATGGTCACGTCGTCGTCCTCTGCTGCATTGACGATATTATCGCCTTCGATAGGTGTATCAATTACAATAGTGGGTATGGTGTTGTCGAGCGAAACGGGCTCCTGGTCTGTGGCCGGGTTGAGGGCCACATCGGTCACATCGGCGTCCACGGTTATGGGCCCGTTGACCAGCGCCGAGATATCGGCATCGGTTGCGGTCCATGCACCACCGGTAACGGTGGCCGTTGTGGTGACATCCGTTGTGCCGTCACTGATGGTCACGGTCACGGTCTGCCCGTCCTCCACGTCGGTTGTGGTGCCCGAGATGGTCACGTCGTCGTCCTCTGCTGCATTGACGATATTATCGCCTTCGATCGGGATGGTTATGTCGATGGTCGGAGCAGGATCTACAACCACGGTTACCGTAGCAGTACTACAATTGGTAGGGTGTACCTTCTCACAAATGGTATAATCAATAAGGTATGTACCAGCCGTTGTACCGGCAATGATATTAAAATTTCCATTAGTATCAACAGTCGCCCCTATTGTATTGGTTACCGGATCTAGGGTTATCGTAATTTCACTATCAACAGCAGCCATAGCATCCATTGTGTCATTAGATGTAATATCACCTGCAATGCCACCGCCATATTCGTTTATTGGAGTAGCACTTAGATCGTCGTCAACGGCAAGAATTAATTTTGGAGGTGGTACAATAGTGAAACCCCAAGATTGGAATGAGATTCTACCACAATCATCAGTAACCGTCACGGTTACAGTACAATTTTCAGCTGTAATGACTGGCGTGGTGGAAAAAACAGGTGTTGCACTAGTTGTATTATCAAACGTGCCATTAGAACAAGATGTAGTCCATTGATAACTAATTGACCCTCCATTTGCGGGTGTACCTGTTACATCAAAATTTATTGAGTCTCCACCAAGAATACTACTAGAGGGCGGCGGTGCATTATCAACCAGTGTTGGTACCTTACCTGCAGGTGCGTCAAAAGAAAAATTTAAAAAAACCCGCTGAGCGGCTACATTTTCTGCTATTGAACCATTGTCGTGATCATGACCTGCTTCATACATTACGGTACCTCTATCCGAATCTCCAAAAGCTGGGCCATATGCTATCATTGCAGACTCCCCTGGGGAAAGTCCGCCATTATCGTCATCATCATTATTTGAAGCATCCCATGCAGATATTATTGTAGTAGGTCTCCAACCTGATGGGTATGGGTTATAATTTCTTTCTGAGCCAGCATTGTGGGCAAGATCTGTTCCCCCTATAAACTGCATAAAAGAATCGGTTGGGTTTGAATAGTTTAATGGAACGCTGAAATCATTATCGTGAGCAGGAATTACTACGCCCGTATCGGGATTATTTTGCGGAGTTTTATTTCCAGGAAGCGCTTCTACTTTGTGCGCCATCAGCCCATCTATGGATAGGAAATTGGTACGCAATGCTGCACCCCCACCGGAACCATCTTCTCCAGTTTCAAAAAGATCTGAATTATTCTCCAATGCACTTACGGCATGGCAGGCTGACCAAATCCAACCTGCATTACCTCCATTGGCAATGGAATTATTCCAATTAAGAAGTGGTAGGCCGTGGGTTTCCCATCTTGGATCAGCGTGAGGTAAAATAAATAGATCATCGCAACTATTCAATTCAAGAGGTAAGGCAAACCTATATGCGGTTGAAGGAATTCCGGCGGCTATCAAATAATTCTCTGTGATGTCTCCTTTTGCAGTATCCAAAACCCAATTCGCAAAGAATTTGAGTTCACGGTATAAGGGTACGGTAACATCTGAAAGGGTAGTGTAGGTAACTACTCCTTGTGCTTCCCAGTTGGTAATTTCGGTAAGTACCGTACTAGTTAAAAATTCTTTTTTAACAATAAATGGTCCACCACTAAAATCACGACTATCTACCGAAAAATCAATACCATCCTTGGCCTTGAGGGGATTAATAGACCATATGATCGGCGTATCGAAGTCTTTTATCAACGAATACGCTAATCCATAGGGCTTTAGTCCATTTTCCACGGTTTGTGGTACTACCCCCATGTCTATTACTATAGATCCTTCTGGAATATTCGTGGTTTGAGCTATAAGACCGCTCCATCCGACAATTATAAAAAAGAGAAAGCTTAACAGTCTATTTAATTTATTGAGATGTATTGGGCGATTGGAAATTTCCATGTTAGTATTGTATTTTTTACCGAAAAAACTATATGAATATGGGTGTAGTTTAAATACTACAAATAGGATATAAAAATATGAAGGATAAATCTTACAAAATAAAAATTGTTGTGAGTAGCTAAAAAACGATGGTAAGGAGATGAAAAGGAGAAGTCTAATAAAGATTTTTATTATTATTAGAGATTTCTTATTGCTATTTTAATTTAATATCCCTAAGAATTACTCCAAAACTTTAAAATTAGAATGGCTCATTTTTTGTTACATAAAAAGGAATTTCACAAACAGTTATATCGTAATTGTTTAGCTGTATAATAGCTATCTAAGCACGTAAGATATTTCTTTGTTTCTTGAGGAGTTTTTGAAAAGGATGAATTACACACATAAAATATGCTTCTTTCGTTTCAAAGCTTAACTCAAGTGCATACCATAAAAAAACCCCACAATATTTTGTGGGGCCATTGCATGCATAGCATGTTCAACTAACCTAAAATATGCCCGTGCACGTCCCTTTACACGAGGCAATCTTTTAAACTACATTTTGAATTTTATGAATACTTCGTGTGTTCCGTTTGAAGCCGCTACAATCGGGCTGTCAAAAGGTGCTTCGTATGCATAGCCTAAATCTATCCAATCTGCTGCGTTAAAGAGAAGTAACCCTCCAATACCTTCATCTAATCGATATGATGCACCTAATTCTACTTTTTGGTTGAAGCTAAGTGCAGCGGTAATGTCCAATGAAAGGGGAGCTGCTTCTACATATCGTATCATTGAAGACGGTTTAAAGATGAGGTTCCCGCCAAGGGAGATATCATAACCTCCCGCGAGATACATATGAGTTCTACTGTCTCCTAACTTTATTTGTCCGTCATTTTGTTCTAGCCTTTCAGTCGTAGTGACATTGGGTACGGAGAAAGCTAGGAAATACTTTTCGCCTTTAAGTTGAACTCCAGCCCCAATTGCAGGTTTAAAGCCCCCTTCGATATTTAAAAGGGAAGGGTCTTGTGATAAACCAAAGGTTGTCAATCCTGACGTATTAGCGTTATAGGAATTCGCCCCAGCTTTTATTCCGAAGAACAGATTCGTATTATCATTTACTTTTAACCGATATGAAACGTCTACGGCTATGGCTGTTTGTTGTTCGATAAAAGTACGGTCGTTAATAATCGATACGCCCATGCCTATATTTCGCCCCAATCCTGTTGAAAAGAAGGCGGTCTGGGTTTCCGGCGCACCTTGTACTCCTGCCCACTGACTTCTAAAATTGATGCCGAGTTCAGATTTTGGATCGTATACTTGGTCATTGAAACTATCCGAATCTGTGCTGTTACTACCCGCATATGCAGGGTTTACAAGGTTCATGTTGTACCTGTAAAAGGTTCGGTTGGGGTCTTGCTGTGCAACTGCTGTTATCGATCCCAGCAGAACTGACGCACATATTATATTTTTAAGTAGTCTCATTTGAATGGTATTTTTAGGTTTTTTGTCACTTCGAGTACCTCGACTCCGCTCGGTATAAACTCCGTCTTAGAATGAATCTAGATGGAGCCTGTCTTGAGCGCAGTCGAAAGGCTCGATGTGACGGGTTAATTGATTTTTAATAGTTTATGAATATCCAACCGTTACGAGGGGCAGACCCATCACCTAAGTCGATTACGTAGTAATATGACCCTGGTGGAAGTTTCTGACGATTGCCATCAAAAGTGGCATTCCAATCATTTTGATACCCTTGAGCTGCAAAGACTTCATGTCCGTTTCTGTTATAAACCCTTACTACATTATTAGGGTAGTCAAGAATCCCATCGATCATCCAGCCGTCATTAATGCCATCGCCATTTGGGGTAAAGGCCTCAGCTGATAAAACCTTCAACGGCGTTCCATTTACTTGATCGATAATCGCTTGCAATTCTTCCACAGATTGTGGTTGCGGATTTGCATTGGCAATGGCCTCCTCATAAAGGGCCTCACGTAATGGGTCTAAATCAGTGATACCAACATTACTCAATTCACTAAGCGTTAGGTTGCCATTAGCGGACTCATCTGCTCTAGCAATGAGCTCAATAAGGGTATTTACAGCATCTATCACCACTTGTATTTCTTCAATTGTAGGTGGGTTGCTGAAATTAGTCTCATTGCTAATCGCAATTTGATAGGCTTCCTCATTGTCGGTAACAATGTTTTCAACACCTGGAATTTCACCCAGTTGGTCTACCGTTACAGAAATACCGTTCGCATTGTCTTCACCATCCGCAGCGTTTGAATCTTCCAATATTTCAGCAAGTGCTGCGTTGATGGAATCCTCTACCTGATTTACAGCATCGATGATAATTTGCAATTCTTCTAAAGAATTGGGAGCTGGGTCTGCATTGGCAATCGCCTCTTCATATGCATCCAAGTACTCTGGATTCACCTCCGTAACACCTACAGCCAATAGATCAGTTTCAGAAGGATTACCATCGGCAGGGTCATTGCTGTTCCCTACGATTCCGGCAATTTCGTTTACCTCTGTAACCATAGCTTGAACCTGTTCTGCTGTAGCAGGCGATCCAAAGGCTTCTGGATTCGCATCTATATATTCTTGATATAACGTTTCATGCATTGCATCGACTCCCATGATACCTGTGATGTTGTTCAATTCATCAACTGTTATTACAGAAGTTATTGCATCAGGGTTGTCACCTTCATTACCAATCTGTGCCAAAACTGACTCAGAATCGTTTACTGCTACAATCATGGCTTGAATTTCATCCTCCGTTGCAGGATCACTAAATAGTTCAGGATGTACATCAATATACTCTTGATACTCCATTTCATTGGCCGGATTAACATCCATAATACCTGTAATGGAATTTAATTGCTCCGCAGTTACTACAGATGGAACGTTATCCGGGTCATCTCCTTCGCTTCCTATTTGCGCAAGGATGTCTTCAGAAAGGTTTACCGCATCAATCATTGTTTGTACCTCGGCTGCCGTTGCAGGAGAACTAAAGTTACCCGCGTTCGCATCGATATAATCCTGGTAGTAGCCTTCGTTCGCTGCAAGCGCACCCGAAACTCCTACGATATCGTTCAATTGTGCTTCGGTAGCATTCGTAGAAGTAGCTGCACCATCTTCCTCATCAACACCGATCGCGGTCAATAAATCCTGAGCTGCATTCACAGAATCGATCATTGCCTGTACTTCGGCTGCAGTTGCCGGAGAACTAAAGTTCGCCGCGTTCGCATCGATATAATCCTGATAGTCGCCTTCGTTCGCTGCAAGCGCTCCCGAGACACCTACGATATCGTTCAATTGAGCTTCTGTAGCATTGGTAGAAGTGGCAACGCCATCTTCTTCATCGATACCGATCGCGGTCAATAGATCCTGTGCCGCATTTACGGAATCGATCATTGCCTGGACTTCCGCCGCCGTTGCCGGAGAACTAAAGTTACCCGCGTTCGCGTCTATATAAGCTTGGTAGTCCCCTTCGTTCGCTGCTAGAGCTCCCGAGACACCGACTATGTCGTTCAATTGTGCTTCTGTAGCATTCGTAGAAGTGTCACCGCCATCTTCTTCATCGATACCGATCGCGGTCAATAGATCCTGAGCTGCATTTACAGAAGTGATCATCGCCTGTACCTCCGCCGCCGTTGCCGGAGAAGAGAAGTTGCTCGCGTTGGCGTCTATGTAATCCTGGTAGTCGCCTTCGTTGGCCGCCAGGGCTCCCGAGACACCCACGATATCGTTCAATTGTGCTTCGGTAGCATTCGTAGAAGTGGCAAAGCCATCTTCTTCATCGATACCGATCGCGGTCAATAGATCCTGTGCCGCATTTACAGAAGTGATCATTGCCTGGACTTCCGCTGCCGTTGCCGGAGAACTAAAGTTACCCGCGTTGGCATCGATATAATCCTGGTAGTCGCCTTCGTTGGCCGCCAGGGCTCCCGAGACACCGACTATATCGTTCAACTGTGCTTCTGTAGCATTCGTAGAAGTAGCTGCACCATCTTCTTCATCAACACCGATCGCAATCAATAGATCCTGAGCTGCATTCACAGAATCGATCATTGCCTGAACTTCCGCTGCCGTTGCAGGAGAACTAAAGTTCGCCGCGTTCGCATCGATATAATCCTGATAGTCGCCTTCGTTGGCCGCTAGGGCTCCCGAGACTCCCACGATATTGTTCAACTGTGCAGCAGTGGCGTTCGTTGTCGTTGCCGCACCATCTTCTTCATCGATACCGATTGCGGTAAGCAGGTCCTGAGCCGCATTAACACTGTCTATCATCGCCTGTACCTCCGCCGCCGTTGCCGGAGAAGAGAAGTTGCTCGCGTTGGCGTCTATGTAATCCTGGTAGTCGCCTTCGTTGGCTGCTAGAGCTCCCGAGACACCCACGATATCGTTCAATTGTGCTTCGGTAGCATTCGTAGAAGTAGCTGCACCATCTTCTTCATCAACACCGATCGCGGTCAATAGATCCTGAGCTGCATTTACAGATGTGATCATTGCCTGAACTTCCGCTGCAGTTGCCGGAGAAGAGAAGTTGCTCGCGTTGGCGTCTATGTAATCCTGGTAGTCGCCTTCATTGGCCGCTAGGGCTCCTGAGACTCCCACGATATTGTTCAACTGTGCAGCAGTGGCGTTCGTTGTCGTTGCCGCACCGTCTTCCTCATCGATTCCGATTGCGGTAAGCAGGTCCTGAGCAGCATTAACACTGTCTATCATCGCCTGTACCTCCGCTGCCGTTGCCGGAGAAGAGAAGTTACCTGCATTGGCATCGATATAATCCTGATAGTCGCCTTCGTTGGCCGCCAGGGCTCCCGAGACTCCCACGATATCGTTCAACTGCACCGCTGTGGCATTGGTGGTCGTAGCCGCACCGTCCTCCTCGTCTATACCGATGGCGGTCAATAGATCCTGAGCCGCATTTACGGAGTCGATCATTGTCTGGACTTCCGCCGCCGTTGCCGGGTTGCTGAAGTTGCTCGCGTTCGCGTCTATATAAGCTTGGTAGTCGCCTTCGTTGGCTGCAAGCGCACCCGAGACACCTACGATATCGTTCAATTGAGCTTCTGTAGCATTGGTAGAAGTGGCAACGCCATCTTCTTCATCGATACCGATAGCGGTCAATAGATCCTGAGCTGCATTCACAGAAGTGATCATTGCCTGTACTTCGGCCGCTGTTGCTGGATCAGAAAAGGTATTCGGATTTGCATCTATATATGCTTGGTATCCTGCTTCATTACCTGAAATTAAGTTGGTAAGTGCTGGAACAATAGTTCCGAGCTCAGCTACGGTTACCGCAGATGGTACCACATTTGGACTATCTCCTTCCGTTCCAATCTGTGCAAGAATTCCTATAGATACATTTACAGCATCTACAATAGCTTGTACTTCTGCTTGTGTATCTACATCAGTACCAACTAAGGCATCAATAGCGGCATTTACTTCAGCTATATTCGCCGCAGTTACACCTGTTACTCCCAGGGCTGTAAAATCAGCTTCTACTGGTACAGGATTGCTATTATTGTCTGCATATAATTCAATTACATTACCTGCATTCACGCCATCAACAACAGCCTGAATTTCGGCTTGCGTATCTACATCGGTACCAATAAGGGCATCGATTGCAGCATTTACTTCAACAATATTAGCGGCAGTAACACCCGTTATTCCAGTATTAGTGAAATTGGTTTCAGTAGGTACTGGGTTTGAGTTATTATCCGCATAGCTAATAATGTAGTCTATATGATCTTCATTAATGGTTGTGCTGACTTGTTGCACGCCATCTTCTGTGGCATTCGTTACCGTGTTGATATCAACACTAACAGTTTCATCCACTTCAACAATAGCATCAGTTACGGCAGTTATTCTTGCTGTTTCTGAACTCGTGTTCGGTGAAATAGAAATGTTAGTTGTACTAATTGTATAATCAGATGCTATTGCTGTACCACCTAAGGTCAGGCTCACCGTAGTTGTAAACTCTGTTGTTGGTATCACAGTAGCCGTTACATCTGTAAAGCTAGGAAGACTACCACTCTCATTAATAAGTGTTTGGTCTATAGCTAGGGCTACTAATGCTTGATCAAAACCAAAGTTCTGATTCGTTAGGGCAGCCGAGGCTACCGTAATTGCAATTTCTTTTGCAGAAGTTGCTCCATAGGTAAGGGAACCATTATTAACATCGTTATTCAATGCGCTATCAGCAGCATCAACTACGATTACATATTCTCCCGGAGGTACAGCAACAAATGTATAAGCTCCTGTTGTAGCTGCAGAACTAGTTGCGCTACCAAAAACAGTATCCCCCGTAGAAAAGTCATCGCTATTATCTACATCAGTAAATAAAGTAATTGTAACATCTTGAAGTCTTGAAGTTTCCAAAACATCTAAAACACCTGATCCATCTTCATCATAGTATACGATACCAGAGACATCAAAACCACCTTCCGTAGCCAAAGTGAATTCCATTCCAGCCGCAAAATCAATTGCGGAACTGGTTTCCCAGATAGCTCCACCACTATTGTTTAAGGCAATTGGAGTTTCATCCGATAGGTCATCATTATCATTCGCATCATAGATTAAATAATAGGATGTTCCACTAACTAAATCCGCCACATCAAAGTCTACGTCAGCAACATCAAACTGTACAGTTACGGCACCTACGGTACCCGTTTCCTGTATCTGCCATTGTTTACCTAATATTTGATAGGCAGTCGGGGCTCCAGTGGCCGTCCAAGTGGCTGCACCATCGTTATTGGCCCAGACCATAAAGTTCTTGTCGTTGGCGAAAGTCGCTGTGTTCGCCATATTGCTTGCTTCAATGCTTGCAAGGCCCATGGCAACAATACCATTTGCATTGACCGATTTTGATTGTTTTTGGTTCAATGCTTGTGCGTCGTCACGACCTATACCTGCAATGTCATTGTTATAGGCAACTGCTGCTGTAGCATCCCACATTTTGGTGGTGCCGTCGGAAGCCAGGTAATCGGTTGCAGTGGTCTGGTCTAGGGTGATACCGTATTTTAGGGCTAGATAAGAATCGATCCGTTGGAGTTCGATAGCCCCCAAATTGGTATTGTAGACAATAATCTCAGCGATGCTTCCATTCAATGTTTGTAAACCTGCATTCCTGGCTCCAACTCTCCAATTTGGGTTACTCGGCGCATTTGGAATAATCGATGAAGTGCCGTCGGTCAGACCATTCAAGTAGTGGGTTCCATTGGAAGTATCATGACTAAACTGATGGATGTTATATTCATTTGTTGCAAATGAAGTATTTGAATCCATAGATGAAGTACCTATGGCACTTCGCATGACCCCCGTAGTGTTATAGAGAAGTGCTCTTTCGATGCCGGCGGAGAGCAGTATCTGGTTGGAACCGCCTCCGAGATTAGACTCACTGACAACGATCATCTCCAAAGCCGCATTTGGATCTTGTGTCAGGGCAATGTCAAAATAGTCATTTCCGTCAAAGTCAACTACCGGATTAAAGTTCAAAATATTACCCTGTAAGTCTGGATCTCCATTCACTGTCGTGAGATTATTGCTATTTCCAGACTGGTCAAGCCAAGCGGTAATTGCTGTTCCTGGATCTGTAACCCCATTATCAGCTTTTAACCAAAGGGTAAGGTTGGCAGCTACCCCTCCTGGAGCTGTCGGTGCTATTTGTGCAAAAGAGAAATAATCTCCACTTGCAAAATCCATTGTGCCTTCATAATTCCCGTTACCGTCGTCGGTTAAAGCAATTTGCTCGTCGGTATTATCAAAAGTGGAATCAGTACTGCGTAATAAAGTTGGAGTTGTTCCAGTAAAAGAAGCTTGTGGAATACGTACTTTAACAGTTCCGACCGTACCTGTTTCTTGAATGGCCCAAACTCTGGTCATTCGAATTAAAGAAGTACCGTTTATTACCGTACTAAAATCCGTCGAGGTATCATCGTTACCCCAAACCATGTAGTTTTTATCCGCTGCAAAAGTAGCGGTATTAGCAGCATTGGTCGCTGCAATATCACCTAAGCCCATTGCTACGATACCGTCAGCATTGACCGATTTCGATTGTTTTTGATTCAGTGCCGAGTCATCGTCACGGCCTATACCGGCGATATCATTGTTGTAGGTTGCTGCTGTTGTGGCATCCCACATTTTCGTGGTACCGTCAGAGGCAAGGTAATCAGTGGCGGTAGTTTGATCTAGAGAGATACCGTATTTGATGGCAAGGTATGATTCGATTTGTTGACGCTCAGTTGCGGTAACATTTCTATTGTACCCAATTACCTCAGGAATATGGCCGTCAAAGAACTCGCCATTTAATCCTCCTTCACCAATACGCGTAACACCTGTCCCGATGTGAAACTCCGAACCGTTGTTTATCTCAAGAGCTCCACCGTTTAATCCCGCACGATATATATCATTACCTGTTGGGTGAACATCTGTTGCAGACCCATACCCGATAAATGGCGTACCAAGATCGAATACTTGTGAACCCGCTACACCTCCATCATGGGATGATGAACGAAAAACACCTGAACCTCCGACTGACAATGAAAATATTTCGTCACCAACATTAGCATCACCAGCGGCAACAATACCATCAAAGGTGGTTATGGCATCTGCCGAAGCCACCGCAAAAAAGTCAATTTCTGCACTAGCACCGTTTGACATTAGTGATGGTAGCACGTTTAACACCTGTCCACCGGAAAATTCTACCGATGGGTGGTAGTTATGAGTTAGCGATCGATACATGGGCCTAAAACCGCCAGCAATGTCAAATACGTTTGCATTTGTACGGTCTGTCCAGCTATCAATCACTGCGCCATCGACCGTGGTACTCATCCCCGTAGTTGGGTCAAGCCAGAACGCCAAGCCTGTCGAAACACCACCAGGTGCAACCGGTATGTGCGTCGCAAAAGTAAAGAAATCACCATCAGCTAAATCGACACCTGAGGGAAGTTCCCATTGGTCTCCGTTTAGTGTCAAGACAGTTTCTGTTGCATCGCTAAAGTCATCATCGGTATCTGTCAATAAGTAAACCGCTGTTGATTCGGCTGGCAATTTTGTTGTCGCTGCTGAACTATTATCAGGGATAGAAAGGTAAACCGTACCTACGGTACCTGTTTCACTGACTTTCCAAGCTCTGTCTAAGATTTGTCTCGTTGCCGGCGCACCAGTTTCTGTCCATGCAAAGGTATCATCGGTATCATTGTTCGCCCATGTCATAAAGGACAGGTCGGCTGTGTGATCTGTGGTACGTGCCGCATCATTGTTTACGGTTGCAAAATCATTGTCCAAAGCAAAGGAGACGAGCGCATCTGCATTGACCGATTTCGATACTTTCTGATTCAACGCTTGTGCGTCGTCGCGACCGATACCTGCAATGTCTTTGTTATAGGTGCTTGCCCCAGTAGCATCCCACATTTTGGTGGTGCCATCAGAAGCTAGATAATCAGTTGCTGTTGTTTGATCTAAGGTGATACCATATTTCAGTGCAAGGTATGATTCGATTTGAATACGACTCGATGCGGCATTATTGGCCGAATACATGATGACCTCAGAAATATTGCCCTGTAATCCTTGCCCAATTGTTTCTGAAGGAAGGTAACGGTCTGTATAGCCATTAGTTGGGCTCGTATTCAATGAAGCTGTATTTCTAGAGCCATTGAATTCGGCCATTATTTCAAAATTAGGCCCCCCTGCTGTTATGCTATAACGAGCAATTGCGATAGTGTTTGGAGCGGGTACAGTTGAAGCGTAATCACCTGATTCCGGTAGCGATCCAACACTTAATACTGAAACTCCCATTGAGTTCGTATTGTTCCATGCTTCTCCGGAAATAGCCATATTAACATCCCTTGCCAATAGCGAATAGGAAGCGGTAGTACTTTGCGTAAAAACAAAGTAAGCTTCACCCGTTGGATAGGTTTCATCGCTTAGTCTATTAAATAAATCACCAGCTATATTAATTGTAGGGTTGTAATTAAATGCATTGGCTGTAAAAGATGCTGTAGCACCTGGTTCAGCATTATATCCATTATTATTCGGTGACATATCAGCCCAAGCGGTTACGGGAGAAGTTCCAGTTACCCCTTCATCTGCCTTTAACCAAAGGGCGAGGTCTGTAGCAACTCCACCAGGGTTAGGACCATTAAAAAACTCGATTTCGGTACCGTAGCCTATTCCATTGGTATTCTGCGCGTAGGAACGGACATAATAAGTTTCTCCTTCTACTAGGCCGGTTAAAGTACTGCCATAGGTTCCTAAACCTGTACCATCAGAAGTAGTGTTTTCTGCTATGGTCGGGTTTGGAGAGGTACTCCAAACAACACCTCTTGCGGTAACCGCTTCGCCCCGATCATCAAGTACTTCACCACCAGATGTTGCCGTGGTTCCTGAGCCAAAACTTACCGGGTTGCTGGCGACTACGGGTACGCCTTCAAGAACACAAGAAGCATTACCCCCAAGTTCTACCTTAAAGAGGTCAATATCACTCATTCTTGATCCCGCACTGGAGAAAAATGCGTGGACTGTTGACGCTGTACCCAAATCGGTATTCACCACACCGTTTTGAATTTCTTCGGTTTTCATGCTTCCCAGAACACCCGAAACATCGGTATTCCAAATTTGAAACTTTTGATCAAACGTATTGGCACCTTGATAGGTAACCTCATAAGTCATAAAATACCAATTACCAAGTACAAGGTCAGGTGGCCAAGAAAGGTTGGTCGTAGTACCGTTATTCACAAAGGCACCGCCGCCGCCATGAAAATTAACTCCTAAACCTGTGGAAGGTTGCCCAATGGAATCGCCTGTATTGGTATCGGCATCTGAGAATCCAAGGTTTCCATAGCCATTATTAACAGCAACTTTGAAGTAGGCACTGAAGGTAAAGACGTCACCGGCACCAGTTACACTATATCCCTGCTTGGTGGTCCAAATATCATTGGAACCAAGTGGAACACTTACTGATCCAGAATTAGTAATACCTCCCGTCGCCGAAGAAGTAAACTCCGGCGAACCATCTGAATTAAAAATATCGGTCAGGTCGTTCGGGTCATCGAAATCTACCTCTGCTACACATTCGGGCTGAACGGCGAAGGTTGCTAAAGAGAATTCCATCCCATTTGCAAAATCAATTGCCAAAGCAGTCTCCCAGATATCACCAGTTGTATTGGATAAGGCCACAGGTGTTTCATCACTTAGGTCATCATCGTTATCGCTATCATAAATGATATAATAAGGCGAGTTAAAAAAGGTCGCGGGTACGTCAAAATCGGTATCGGCAACATCAAACTGTACCGTAACGGCACCAACTGTACCGACTTCTTGAATTTGCCATTGTTTGCCTAAGATTTGATAATCGGTCGGAGCTCCCGTAGCTGTCCAAGTGTTAGCACCATCGTTATTGGCCCAGACCATAAAGTTCTTGTCATTGACAAAGGTCGCCGAGTTGGCTGTGTTGCTTGCTTCAATGGTCGTTAGCCCCATGGCCACAATACCGTTGGCATTGACCGACTTGGACTGTTTTTGATTCAGCGCCGAGTCATCGTCACGACCTATACCGGCAATATCATTGTTGTAGGTTGCCGCTGTTGTGGCATCCCACATTTTGGTGGTACCATCTGAAGCTAAATAGTCAGTTGCCAAAGTTTGATCTAAGGTAATGCCGTATTTGAGGGCTAGGTACGATTGTATTTGTAGCGCCTCCATACTTGTAACAGCACCTTCATACGCAATAATTTCGGCCAAATCGCCGTCAAGTGGATACGATGGATGCGATAGGAATAGCTCGGTATGTGGCGTAAGCGGTTGCATAGCCCCAGATGTCGTAGTACCATTTGCGTAAACCGATACGGTACTCGTATCATGGGTATAACCAAGTATACTTTGCCCATTTGCGGGATCGTAATTGGTATTCGTTAAAATATTACCCGTATTTGATTTGTGTAAGGCTACGAATGGTACATTAACATTGGCACCGAATATATATTTTCCTGGGGAATTGTTACCAGCCAAGAAGCCGTCCCATGCATTTCCACCTTTGTATACTGCAAAGACCGAGGATGCGCCTGATTCAAACCCAATAAGGCTAGAACCTAAGTCATAATTGTCAGGTGCACCGGATTCATTAAAATCAACTACCGGGTTGAAGTTAAAATGCTTATCAGCATCTGTAATATCTAATTGAAATTCAGCATCTTGACCAGTTGAAATAGCGTTATTACCAGTATAAGAGTTGTCAAACCACCCTGATACTGCAGTGCCGTCTCCAGTATTAGTTGCTCCGTCATCTGCTTTTAACCAAAGCCCTAGGTCTGTTGCTACACCGCCTGGTGTTGGTATGGTTAGAGTTGTAAATGACCCATCAAGAATATCGGTATATACAAAGGCAGTGCCGTCAAAATATTCCGTTACGAAATAGAAATCGTAGGTGGTCATTGGTTGAAGACCATTAAGGTTTATGATTGACTCAACATCGGCAACTATGGGTGTATTTCCTGAGGAAATTATACTTGTCCCGCCGTAGTTTGTACCGCTTTCTATTTCAACGGCTGTGGGGGCCGTTGATCCTTCCGGTACCAACATCCAATATCCTATTCCATTTTCGCTTACAGTAGCACCATAATCGGCGCTGTTTTGTGTAATATTTTGAAAAGCACCAGCTGCGCTAGCAATGCTCGCAATAATTTCATCAATTTGAGGTAAAGTACCTGCGCCATAATACCATGTAAAATCATCGCTCTCTCCTATCCCCAAATCGTTCATTTTGACATATAATGCGTAAGAACCATCTCCACCTTGTGTAATTACGTTAGTCGCTGGATCCTGATTTGCAGCGTTGGCGAATGAACAACAAAAGTTTATGGTTGAATATGCCCTATCGGAAGCACTAAAAAATAAAATTGCTTCTTGAGGTGTAGAGATTTTGATTGCCTTTGCTTGATCGGCCTGGTTAGTAATCAATTCAAACTGCTCGTCAACCAGGTTTCCGCGTTCTTTCAAAGGACCGTCAGTACCCCCGACAAAATCATCTCTGGTACCAACCCAAAGTCTAATATTGGAGGCTGGAGTGGCACTTATATTGGTGATTTTAACATTAATGGAAATGTATCCCTCAGGTTGTAATAACTCGTAGGTGTTTTGTACTTCGAACAATTGTCCTCCAATTGTAATTTGCCCCGTTGTTATGATTTCGCCATAGCCTTCCCCTGTTCCTGCATTGGTAACGGTAAATCCGGAATAGTCGAAAGTTTGATTCGTCAATACGGGATTTTCAATGAGAGTTCCATTGATGTTCCAATCATTGGTTCCGTCACCGCCATTACCCCAACGTATATCTAATGGAAAATTGAAATACGTGAGCTGTTGCCAGCTGGAACCGTTATAATAAAAGGGCTGCTCCATATTTCCGGAAGCATTGATAGAATTTTGAACTCCACTTCCCACTCGGATACGGTTGTTGTTAAAGATGGTGTTCTGTGCGAACAAACCTATGGTCCCCAGTAGAAAAGTAAGGACGAAAAAGATTTTTCTATTGTTGAAAGTTGTCGTTGATTTCATTGTTGATATGGTTTATTAAGACTTGGTTTTTGCAACCCAACTATTGTTTTCTTTGATAAATGAAAATTCGCCCTCGATTGTTTTTTCTGCCCCATTTGCTGTGTAGGCAAGATATAATCGAACGAATGCTTTAGTTTCGGAAATGTTTAAAGTGTGAAATAGAAAATAGGGTTGGTTGCCAATTGTATCGCGCGTACCTTTATCTATAAGCGATACAGACTTGCCTTGAATTGTTAGATTGTTGGCAATTGTCAAATCAACGCCATGATCTAGTATGTAATAGTTGGTGACTTCTTTATGGCCACTTGGTAGTTGTTGCCAAATTTTGTCATCTGTAATACAATGAGAAAGTATTTCTGTCGGAGTGGTCGTAGTCTGCCCATACGTGGATGGTGAAAAAAAACAGGCATTGAATAAGCAAAAGAGCAGAAATATCAATAGTTGATTTTGTCTTAAGAGTCGAATTGGTTTCATTTAAAATAGATTATTGGTTATATTTATTTTTGGTAGTCGTACCAAGGACAAATTTTAATTAGAACGCAATTACCTACATATTTATAAGATAATTCTTACAATTGTTGTGAACCATTTGATTTCTGTTGTGAAAAAAGCGGATGATGTGGGAGGTTTGATCGATAAAGTGTTTTTTCGCTAGGTTTTGTGTAATATGTGATGGTACAAGGATAAAAATGAAAGGAGATGATGACTACTCATTTTTACAATTTACTTGGGCTTTAGCTTTATGCTATATTGTGGTATTTTTGCAGTTCTAAACTGTTATCTATGCATATCGGTAATCGCCCCAAAACCATCTTCTTTTTTATTGCAACCGTTTTACTTATTATTTCTTGTAAAGATGTTCCGAAGCAAAAGACCGCACACGAGTTCACCAACGACCTGATAAAAGAAACGAGTCCCTACTTACTCCAACATGCGCACAACCCGGTAAACTGGCAGGGGTGGAACGAAGCTGCCCTTGCGGAAGCTCAAGCTGGAAATAAGCTCATTTTAATTAGTATAGGGTATTCCTCATGTCATTGGTGTCATGTGATGGAAGAAGAAACATTTGAAGATACCGCGGTTGCCAAACTGATGAACGAAAATTTCATCAGTATTAAGGTGGATCGCGAAGAACGGCCTGACATTGATCAGGTGTACCAAACAGCTGCACAGCTACAAGGTCAGAATGGAGGATGGCCTTTAAATGCTATTACATTGCCCAACGGAAAGCCTTTGTATTTAGGTACCTATCATACCAAGGAACAATGGATGCAAGTTCTGACTAATGTCAATACCCAGTTTTCAGAAGACCCTCAAAAAGCTGCAGAATATGCAGACCGCTTAGCAGCTGGTATCGAAGAGACGAACGTATTCACACCCTCTTCAGAATTCGAGAGATTGACCCAAGAAGCTCTAGAATCAGGAGTTTCCATTTGGAAAAATAACTGGGACATTACTTTTGGAGGAGATAAGGGCCAGCAGAAATTTCCAGTGCCCAATAGTCTTGATTTTTTATTGGATTACGCCATAATTACTGATAACCAGGATGCCCTTTCACATGTTAAGAACACGTTGGACAAGATAGCCAATGGTGGTATCTATGACCATTTAGGTGGTGGCTTTTTTCGATACAGTACCGACCCAAAATGGAAAGTGCCCCATTTTGAAAAAATGCTCTATGACAATGCGCAACTGATCGGATTGTATTCAAAGGCTTATAAAGTATTCAAAGAGCCTCGTTATAAGGATGTCGTTTTTGAAACAATTGCTTTTTTAAACCGCGAAATGAAGCATACCGAGGGAGGATATTACGCTGCTTTAGACGCCGATAGTGAAGGTGAGGAGGGTAAGTTTTATGTTTGGAATCAAAAGGAATTAGAGGCTGCTTTAGGTGACGATTTTTCATTATTCAGTACCTACTATACTATTGAAAAAAGTGCTATCTGGGAAAATGACAATTACATACTTTACAAACACCTTTCTGATGAAACTTTCGTAGCTGATCATAAAATCAGCAAAGAAGAATTAATTCAATACAAGCGACGATGGCGTGACCTTTTGATGAAGGCTAGAAATGGTAGAGTACGACCCAATACCGATGACAAAATTTTGACCTCTTGGAACGCGCTTTTAATTAGTGGATTTGTTGAAGCCTATTCCGCTTTTGAGGAGAAAGATTTTCTTGATCAGGCTATTGCCGTGTATGATTTCATAATAGATAAAAGCTATGCTGACGGGCAACTTAAGCACTCCTACAAAGAGGGTAGTAGGCGGACCGAAGGTTTCTTAGAAGATTATGCTTTTTTAATTCAAGCAGCTATTGAGTTATATAAAGTAAGCATGGATACTACCTATCTTGATTTTGCAAACATTTTAACGGAGAAAACCCAAGAAGGTTTCCTTGACTCGAATTCTGGTTTGTACCGATTCAATGCTAGTGAAAGTTTAATTTCGAATATAATCAAAACGCATGATGGTGATATTGCCTCACCCAATTCCGTTATGGCCAATAATCTATTTCAATTAGGTCATATTAACTATAATGTAGACTATTCGAAGCAATCGAAAACCATGTTAACCACCTTGCTACCGTACGTTACGGAGTATAGTTCGAGTTATGCCAATTGGAGCCATCTTCTCTTGAAAGTTTCCCACCCCTTTTATGAGATTGCCGTGGTAGGGGAAGAAGCCCAAAGCAAAGTAGAAAATTTACAAATTAAACACCTTCCCAACACGTTGATTCTCGGTAGTTCGCAAGAAAGTGAGTTGCCGCTTTTTGAGGATCGCTTTGTACAAGATAAAACCTTCATTTATGTTTGTCAAGACCGCGTTTGTAAATTGCCGGTAACCACTGTAGAATCTGCTTTGGAGCAGTTGAAGAACTTTTAAGATATACGTTTTTTCGTATTAGTTTCTTTCCCTTGCAGGGGAAGGAGCTAAATAAGGTGATTACTTCAAATCAACCGCTAAAACATAATCATCAGCAGTCATAAAGAGTCTTTTTTCGTCTTTGCCAAAGGCACAGTTAGCGGTTTTTTGCCCTGTACGTATTCGTGCTATTACTTTTCCTCCAGGGTTGAAAACCCAAACGCCACCTGGGCCTGTAGCGAAAATTATTCCATGAGCATTTACTTTTAACCCGTCGGGGAGTCCATCCTCATTTTCCTTACCTATTAAATGAGTGGCGTCGAACATCAGTTCTTTTGTTGCGACGACACCTGGGGACTTCAACGTATATTTTTGCCAAACCGCACCCTGGGGATCTGATACTGCTACATATAGCGTTTTGTTATCGGGAGATAAGCCGATTCCATTTGGTCGGCTTAATTTATCCACCAGTAACAGTTCACCCGAAGTCAAGAGACAGTATACACCTTGAAATCCCAATTCTTTTTCAGGGTCTTTCATTTGACCGGGCAGTCCGTAAGGTGGGTCTGTAAAATAAAGATTTCCCATGGAGTCATAGCACCCATCGTTCGGGCTATTGAAACGGCTTCCCTCATAGTGATCGACCAAGGCAGTATAATTTTCTTGGGGATTTGAAATTGGCGCGTTCATCTTGGCAACTTGCCGATTTCCGTGTTGCATCAACACAAGATCTCCTTCCGGACTCAATAACAATCCATTTGAACCGGGTTCCTCGCCAGAAAAACTTTCACCTGAAAAGCCCGAAGGATTCAAATAGGTAATTGTATCATTTTGAGCATCTAGTTTGTACACTTTATTATTGGGGATGTCCGAAAACAAAAGATAATCGCCATTCTCTATGTAAAGTGGGCCTTCCGTCCATTCGAAACCACTGGCTAGCACCGCTATCTCAGCCTTCGAATCAATAATATCATTGGCGGTTTCGTCTAGAATTTCAATGGCGAACTTTGAAGTTACTTCTTTAGAGATGGCATATTCAGTTTCAGCGGATTCAATAGTTTTTTCAGCTTTGTTTTTTTCTTGCTTACACGCTAAAACCAGTGTCAAAAAGGTTGCACTGATCAATACTATTTTCATAATGATAATTTTTAAATAGAACTTAAATACCTTCGAAAAGTAAGGGGAAAAATTTCCCTTCCATTTTATTCCCTTTTGCAATTGGTGGTACACCTGCCAAAAGTTCATCATCAGTATTGCTCAAAGTACCATCCGCAAAAACGTTCAGAACAAAAGCTCTTCTGCTAGTTTCGGATTTGTTTTCATAAGAGCCATGTACCATTAAGGGGTGATGAAAAGTAGCATATCCTTTTTTCAATTCTATCGCAACCGGATTTTTGAACATTTCTTTTTGCTCTTCCGATAAATATTTCAACAAACCTTCCATATCACCTGCAAGAGAAGGCGCATCCAGTAATCCCCATTTGTGACTTTTAGGAATGTAATGTAGACATCCGTTTTCAACTGTAGCATCGTCAAGCCCTGTCCAACAAGTCAAATGCTGCATGGCAACTGTGCGGGTCCAATATGAATAATCTTGATGCCAAGCGACGACTCCACCATGTTTGGCCGGTTTGCAGAACAATTGATCGTGCCAAAAGCGAACAGGTTTGTTTTCTAAAAGTTGATGGGCCGCCATAAGAAAAGCAGGATTCCATAAAACATCATGAAAGCCTTTCGAAATTCGCCAATGACCCAATGAATGAAAGAGCACAGAGTCTGGGTTTTCAGATTCATTGCTATGAAATTCGTAAAAAAGTTCGTGTGCAGGGTGTTTTGGATCAATAATTTCAGTCAATTCATTTCGTAAGGCCTCAACCTGAAATTCACTTAAAAGTTCAATACCGGACAAGTAACCGAATTCATGAAAATGAATTACTTGTTCATCGGTTAATCGATATTGATTCCATTCCTCCAAGGATTTTGGGAGTTTAAAAAGATCAGTTATTAAGTGATGTTTATCGGCTAAATCTTGCATTGCTGTCACTGCTATTTTTGCTTTGTCTATTTTAAAAGGCAAACTTCATTCTCGTTGATTTAAGCATAAATCATTATCAAAAATAACGAATAACCATTTGTTGTGTTTATTGAGACGTACGATAGTTATGATTTATCTTAAAAGTGTCAATTTAGCCGTAATTATTGAGGCTATATTGTCAATATCAATCAACCTTCAGCATATGAATTTTATTAAAAAGGGTAGTGTTTTTCTTTTAACTGCTTCCATTTTAGCTTCGTGTGGATCCAAGTCCGATAAGAAAGTCAAGGAAAAATCAACCAATGATTCGATCCCTGTTTTTGAGGCTAATTGGGAATCTATCAAGAAGAACTACAAGGACCCTGAATGGTTCAATGACCAAAAATTTGGGATTTTCATTCATTGGGGGGCATACTCGGTGCCAGCTTACGTTTCTGAATGGTACCCGAGAAGGATGTATATGGATACCGCGACGTTCACGGCCCAACTGAAATTGCAAAAGAAAGGCCCGAACGAAACTTACCTGTACCATAAAAAGAAGTATGGGGACCAAAAAGAGTTTGGTTACAAAGATTTCATCCCCATGTTCAAAGCGGAAAAATTTGATCCTAAAGAATGGATTACTTTATTTAAAAAAGCGGGAGCCCGATACGTTGTGCCAGTGGCCGACCACCACGATGGTTTTGCCATGTTCGCTTCCAAGACTACCAAATGGAATTCAGCCAATATGGGCCCTAAGCGAGATATATTGGGAGAACTTTTTGAAGAAGGTAGAAAGCAGGGTTTGACCATGGGCGCATCTTCTCACTATGCGTTTAACTGGTCTTTTTACAATAAAAAGGATCATTTTGATACGGTAGATCCGGAATATGCCGATTTGTATTCCCCCAAAGGAAAAGATGTAACGGAACCCGTTTCCGAAGAATTCAAACAAATGTGGTGGGATAGAACCACTGATTTAATCGATAATTACAAACCTGAAATCCTCTGGTTCGATTTTTATTTAGACATTCCCGATTTCGAAGAATATCGCCCTAAAATCGCCGCATATTATTACAATAAAGGAAGAGAATGGGGCAAGGAGGTTGTCATCAATGACAAAAACCTTTTTCACGAAGCTTTTCCCGAAGGAACGGTGATTTACGATCTGGAGCGTGGTAAGCTTCCTGGAATACGAGAATTGCCATGGCAGACCGATACTTCTATTGGCAAGAATTCGTGGGGCTACGTAACGAATGAAGAAGCAAAAACGCCAAATTCCCTTGTAGATGATCTGGTCGATATCGTTTCAAAAAACGGGAATCTATTATTGAACGTTGGGCCGAGGCCAGACGGCACCATCCCCGAAGATCAACAAGAAACCCTGTTAAAAATCGGAAGTTGGTTAGAAATGAACGGTGAAGCCATCTATGATTCAGAATATTGGAAAACTTTTGGCGAAGGTCCTACGGAAGAAAAGGGTGGATACATGTCGGAACACAGCAAGAAAAAAGATTTTACCGCCCAGGATATTCGTTTCACTCAAAAGGGTAATAAGTTATACGCCATAATGCTTGACTGGCCAAGTGACTCAAAAATCAACATCAAATCTTTGGGTTCAGCAAACGAATACGGAAAAGGAATCGATATCAAAAGTATACGACTTTTAGGAAGCAATGCCAACCTCACTTTTAATCGAACTGGTGAAGCATTGGTCGTTGAAGGTCTAGGAGCAAAGATCGGTGACTTCGCCCATGTTTTAGAAATAAGTTTGTAAGAAATATAATAAGTACATTAGAGTACTTTAATCAGGAAAGCGTGCCTTTGGTTGTCTACTTTTAGGTACGCTTTTTTTATAACAGTTTTCAGACTTGGTGCTAACCATCAAATACTTAATTTTATAAACTTCTAAACAAGCTAATGTGAAATACATCGTTTGCGAAAAACCCGGGGAATTCGTACTTAAGGAAAAAGACCCACCACAAAGAAAAGAAGGTGAGGCCTTGTTAAAAGTAACGAAGGTTGGTATCTGTGGTACGGACTTACATGCCTTTGCCGGAAACCAAGCATTTTTCACCTATCCAAGAATTTTAGGACACGAGCTGGCAACCCGAATAGAAGAGATAGGGGAGAATGACAAAGGAATCAAAGCTGGTGACAATGTCGTGGTAATGCCTTATCTCAGCTGTGGAACTTGCGTTGCATGCAGAAACGGAAAAACAAACTGCTGCACAAGTCTTCAAGTTTTAGGTATTCATACCGATGGTGGAATGCAAGAACATATAACGGTACCTATCGATATATTGATACCGGCCCAAAATTTGACCGATAATCAAATGGCATTGGTAGAGCCGCTCGCCATCGGGGCCCATGCAGTTCGACGTGCGCAATTAAAAAAAGATGAAACTATAGTCGTAATCGGTTGTGGCCCTATAGGATTGGGACTCATGAAGTTTGCCCAAATCGTAGGAGCAAGGGTCATCGCATTAGATGTGAACCAAGAAAGATTAGATTATGCGAAGGAAGTCATTGGTGTTGACCACACCGTTTTGGCGGATGATAGTGCCATTCAGAATATCAGCGATATTACCAATGGAGATATGGCTGCAGCCGTTTTTGACGCCACTGGCCATAAAGGGGCCCTGGAGTCCGGCCCGGATTACATGTCGCACGGTGGAAGATATATTTTGGTAGGATTGTCAAAAGGTGAATTAACTTTTACACATCCAGCTATTCATGCTAAAGAAACTTCTATTTTATGTAGTAGAAATGCGGCCTTGGAAGATTTTGAGCATGTGATTTCGGTTCTGGAAGAAGGAGTTTTCCCTGTTGATTCTTTTATTACTCATAATGTTGATTTTACCGAGATGATAGCCAATTTTAATAGTTGGACAAATCCGAAAACGGGAGTTATAAAAGCAACCGTAAATTTTTAGTGCTTAAGACAGCTCAATAAATAATTGTTTGAAATGAACCACGCATTTTTAAGAATCCATCCAAAAGACAATGTGCTAGCTGCTTTGCGTGATATTGAAAAGGGAGATACAATTGATTTTGAAGGATTTTCTTTTACAACTTCAGAGCGAATTCCGGCCAAACATAAATTTACTTTTGAAAACTTCTCCAAGGGAGACGAAATCATCATGTACGGGGTTTTGGTCGGACAAGCCACCAAACCCATTGCAAAAGGAGAACGGATTTCGATGGAAAACTGCGTCCATGCTTCTATGGAATATGCTGTAAGTGCAGAACAGCACACTTGGGAAGCTCCAGATGTTTCGAAGTGGAAAGATGTAACATTTAATGGGTATCACAGAGCTGATGGAAGCGTAGGTACTTCGAATTACTGGCTTGTTATTCCAATGGTTTTTTGTGAGAACCGTAATGTTGAGGTGCTGAAATCCGCTTTACAAGAATCTTTGGGTTACCATACTACAAACGATTTTGTAGTAGACACGGATACTTTGGTCGAACATTATAAAAACGGTGCTTCAATAGATGATTTGGTGACAGCCGAAATTATTCGCACCCCAGAAGAAATTAAGCAGAATAGGACGTTCCCGAACGTTGATGGAATCAAATTTTTGACCCATGACGGTGGCTGTGGTGGTTTTCGCTTGGATTCAGATACGCTTACCAGTCTTTTTGCAGGATATATAACGAATTCGAATGTTGCCGGAGCAACAATTTTAAGCTTAGGTTGTCAAAATGCCGAGGTAAAGAATTTGTTGGAAGGTATAACTAAACGGGATCCAAACTTTTCCAAACCCTTACATATATTAGAACAGCAAAAAAGTAAAAGCGAGCGTCATTTTATAGAAGAGGCGGTCAAGAAGACTTTTCTTGGATTGATAGAAGCAAACAAAACTGAACGTACACCTGCGCCTTTACGTCACTTGAATTTAGGTTTGGAATGTGGTGGTTCCGATGGCTTTTCAGGAATATCTGCCAATCCGGCATTGGGGTATACCTCCGATTTGTTGGTCGCTTTGGGAGGGACAACCGTATTATCCGAATTTCCCGAATTGAACGGAGTCGAGCAGGAGCTGATTAATCGATGCGAATCCAAAGAAAATAAAGAAAAATTTGCCCATTTGATGGATACTTATGCTGCGAGGGCAATTGCCTTAGGTTCGGCTTTTAAGAACAATCCATCTCCAGGTAATATTAAAGATGGACTCATCACCGACGCAATGAAATCAGCGGGTGCAGCTAAAAAAGGAGGAACTTCCTTGATAACCGATGTTCTGGATTATACAGAAAAATGCACTAAAAAAGGCCTCAATCTTCTATGCACTCCAGGAAATGATGTAGAAAGTACAACTGGCCTTGCGGGTTCAGGCTGTAACATTATCTGCTTCACAACCGGCTTAGGTACACCGACAGGGAACCCCGTCGCCCCAGTGATTAAAATTTCGAGCAATAATGTCTTGAGCGAAAAGATGAAAGACATCATCGATTTCAATACGGGTACAATAATTACCGGTGAGGCTACCATAGAGTCAAAAGGAGAAGAACTCTTGGAATATATCATCAAAGTGGCTAGTGGCGAAGAGATTCCCGCTGCCGTGCGATTGGGTCAAGAAGATTTTATTCCTTGGAAAAGGGGAATTTCATTATAAGCTTTTCATGCAACCACTAAATAGAAAAACCAAAAACCTGCCAAAAAAATTACCCATCAAAGTGATGCAATTCGGTGGGGGTAATTTTCTTCGTGCTTTCGTCGATTGGATGCTACACATATTGAACCAAGAGACCAATTTCAATGGGGGAGTGGCCATCATTAAACCTACAGAACGGGGAAATTATCATGCGTTGAAATCTCAAGACGGTTTATTCACAGTGGTTTTAGATGGAATTAAAAACGGTGAATTGGTTGCCGATAAGACATTGGTCGATTGTGTTCAAGATATCGTGAACCCGTATGATGAATGGCAGAAATACCTAGAGCTTGCTGAAAATCCGGATATCAGATTTATAATTTCGAATACAACCGAGGCGGGAATTAAATTCAACGAAGAGGATGCTTTTGGAGATAATCCACCAAAAGAATTTCCGGCGAAATTGACAATTTGGTTATACCATCGTTTTCAGTACTATGGTAATGATATAACCAAGGGCTGTATTATGATGCCGTGTGAACTTATAGAAAATAATGGAGAAGCACTCAAAACTGCCATACTGCAATATGCAGAACATTGGAATTTGGATAGGGAATTTGTCAAATGGATATATGCTGCAAATTCTTTTTGCAGCACTTTGGTAGATCGCATTGTTTCTGGCTACCCGTCAGACAGAGCCGTTCAAATTCAGGAGGAACTGGGCTATATGGATCAACTTTTTGTAGGAGGTGAGTATTATCATAGTTGGGTAATTCAAGGTCCTGAACTCTTGCAAAAAGAACTTCCTTTTTGTTCGACGGATTTGAATGTAGAATTTGTTGATGATTTAGTTCCCTATCGTGAAATGAAAGTTCGTATTTTGAACGGGGCACACACCGCTATGGTTCCAGTTGGATATTTGGCGGGACTCCGATTCGTCTCTGAAGTGATGGATGATAGTGTAGTGAGCGGTTTTGTCGAATCACTTTTAATGGAAGAAACAATCAAAACGTTGGATTTTCCAGAGGCGGTTTTGCAGAAGTTCGTTCAAGAAGTTCTGGATCGGTTTCGCAATCCGTTATTGAAACATCAATTGATAAGTATATCCCTCAATAGCACCTCTAAATTCGTGGCTCGTTTACTTCCAACGATGACCGACTATTATGTGGCGAATGCAGCACTTCCGAGGCGAATCGTATTTGGACTTTCTGCACTTATTCGATTTTACAAAGGAGAATTCCATGGCAAAAGAATCGAATTGAAAGACGATGCAAGAGTACTAAATATTTTTAGTTCGAATTGGAAAAAATATGATGATAATAACTTGAAATTGAATATATTAGTGGGTATTATCTTGAGTAATACTGATATATGGGGTAAAGACTTAACGAGTTTCGAAGGCCTCGTGGAAATGGTCTCTAAAAATATTCTTTCCATAGAAAATAACGGAGTTCTAGCAACCTTAAAAAATTTGGAGAATGGTAATTGATTCGCACCAGCATTTTTGGAAATATGAACCTGCAAAACATTCATGGATCGATGATACTATGTCAGCAATCCGAAGAGATTTTCTACCTTCTGATTTGCAAAAGGTTTACGTTGAACATGGTATCGACGGTTGTGTGGCGGTCCAGGCTGACCAGACCCTAGAAGAGACAGATTTTCTGCTCAACCTTGCCGATGAAAATGATTTTATAAAGGGGGTTGTAGGTTGGGTGGATTTACGGGCTGAAAATATTGACGATGTATTAGCCGAATACCATTCCAAAAAGAAATTAAAGGGTTGGCGTCATGTGATACAAGGCGAACCGGATCATAATTTTTTGCTTCGATCGAATTTCTTAAACGGAATTTCTTTTTTGGAAAAGTATGACTATACCTATGATATCCTGATTTTTCCACATCAACTAGGTGCTACATTGGAATTTGTAAAACGATTTCCGCATCAAAAATTCGTTATTGACCATATTGCAAAACCGTACATCAAAGACGGTTTTTATGAGGGATGGGCAGTTTTGATGAAGGAAATCGCAAAACAAGAAAATGTTTTGTGTAAAGTCTCTGGAATGATTACTGAAGCAGATTATGAAAATTGGACGCCAGAACAAATACACCCTTATATGTATTTAGTTTTAGAAGCATTTGGAACGAAACGCTTGATGTACGGTTCTGATTGGCCCGTATGTTTGGTAGCAGAAAATTATGGACAGGTCAAGACCATAGTAACTGATTATATAAAAACGTTAAGTGCTGCAGAGCAAAACGCGCTCATGGCAGAAAATGCAATTGAATTTTATAATTTATAAAGTTATAAGAGGATTTGCGCCTACGCGGAAATGAAAAATAAAATAATATTTCTATGGATTTAGGATTAAAGGGGAAAATAGTTGTAATCACTGGGGCAGCGGGAAAAGAAGGTAGCATTGGCCATACCATATTACGGTCCTTGGTCGAAGAAGGTGCCGTACCTGCAGTTATCGATAGAAATAACCGTGGTCAAGGTTATGTTGACAAAATAAAACAAGAAGGTATCGATGCTATTTTTTGTAAAACCGATGTGACGGATCCTGTGCAGATTGAAAAAGCCGTAGCTACTATCGCAGAAAAATATGGTAAAATCGACGCAGTGATCAACAACGTTGGTGTCAACGACGGTGTGGGTCTTGATGCCACTTATGAGGAGTTTATGGATTCGTTGAAGTTAAATATGGTGAGCTATTTTTTAGTGGTGAAGCATGCTTTACCTTGGTTGAAGAAATCAAAAGGAAATATCCTGAACATTGGTTCTAAGGTTGCATTAACGGGGCAGGGTAGAACATCAGGTTACGCTGCTGCCAAAGGCGGTGTGTTAGGTTTGACGCGTGAATGGGCCGTTGATTTGATAAAGGAAGGAATTCGCTGCAATGCTATCATTATTGCAGAATGCTGGACGCCTTCATATGATACGTGGATAAAAACTTTACCTGACGGAGAAGAGAAATTAAAAGCTATTGTCAAGAAAATACCTTTGGAAAATCGAATGACAACGACCCAGGAAATTGCCGATGTGTGTTTATTTACCATATCCGAAAGGTCTTCACATACTACTGGCCAATTCATTACGGTAGATGGCGGTTATGTACATTTGGATCGTGCGTTGTTAACAGAATAAACCCTCAGTTTTCTTTTTTGAATCATATAGCAATGATTCGTTGTTCAAGAATTCATACTTTGTATTCCTAAAATAACTACCAACCACTATGAGCACTTCTAGCAAAATATCAGTTGTATCAAAGACTGTATTAGTTCCTTTTATTTTGATTACCTCTCTTTTTGCATTGTGGGGTTTTGCTAACGACATAACCAATCCCATGGTTTCGGCCTTCAAAAAGATTCTGGAGTTAAGTAATACACAGGCCTCTTGGGTGCAAGCTGCCTTTTATGGAGGTTACTTTACAATGGCCCTTCCTGCAGCTTATGTGGCCAAAAAGTACTCCTACAAAACGGGTATTTTGGTGGGGCTGGTTTTGTATGCGCTTGGCGCGCTACTGTTTTATCCTGCAGCAGCAAATGAGAACTATATGTTTTTTCTGTTAGCTCTTTATATACTTACTTTCGGACTCGCTTTTCTAGAAACAACGGCAAATCCGTTTATTATGGACATGGGTGCTGAAGAAACGGCAACACAACGTTTGAATTTGGCACAAGCTTTTAATCCACTAGGAGCTTTGACGGGTCTTTTTGTAGCCCAGACCTTTATATTGGCAGCTTTGCAATCTGATAATTTGGATGCACAAGGAAATCCGATCTATGAGACGTTAACCGGAGCGGCCAAGGCCGCTGTGAAAACTTCCGATTTGGAGGTTATTCGCAATCCTTATGTAGCGCTTGGGTTATTTGTTATCGTTATGCTTGTTATCATTCTCTTCGTTAAAATGCCTGAAAAGAAAAAAGATAAAAACGCTACCGATATGTGGAGTTCAATCAAACGAATTTTTAAAAAAGAACGTTTCGTCGGGGGAGTTTTGGCCCAGATGTTCTATGTAGGAGCCCAAATCATGTGCTGGACTTATATCTATCAATATGCTGAAAACTTGGGCATTGAAAACAGAGACGCTGTAAATTATGCCTATGCTGCCCTTATTATTTTTCTTGTGGGGCGATTTTTATTTACCTACCTCATGAAATATATCAATGCTGGCAGATTACTCATGCTTTTATCTTTGCTTGCGGTTGCATTTTGTCTTGGAACAATGTTCGTTCAAGGGATGGGCGGACTCTACAGTCTGGTTATGGTTTCATTTTGCATGTCTTTGATGTTTCCGACCATTTACGGAATTGCCCTTACTGGTTTAGGAGACGATGCAAAACCTGCATCGGCGTTTTTAGTAATGGCTATAGTAGGTGGAGCTTTTATGCCTGTTTTGCAAGGACTTATTCTTGATATGGGAGGGAGTGCTTACAATGACATTGACATTATGGGTGTTCCGGAAGTTAACTTTTCCTTTATTTTACCTTTGACTTGTTTTCTAGTTGTTGCGCTTTACGGGTACAGAACCGTAAAGGTTTTTGGTAAAGATTATAATAAGATTTAATAATAGTTTGCTTCAGGCTAGTATATCTTTTACGACATGGCCATGAACGTCCGTCAGTCGGTAACGTCGGCCTTGATGTTTGAACGTCAATCGCTCATGGTCGATACCGAAAAGGTGCATTAAGGTTGCGTGAAAATCATGCACGTGTACAGGGTCTTTCACAACATTATAGCTAAAGTCATCGGTTTCGCCATGGGTATAACCTTGTTTGACTCCCGCACCTGCCATCCACATGGTAAATGCCTTTGGATGATGATCACGACCATAGTTTTCTGGAGTTAATTGTCCTTGTGAATACACCGTGCGGCCAAACTCACCTCCCCATACAACCAAAGTATCCTCAAGCATACCGCGTTGTTTTAAATCTTTTATCAGCGCAGCATTGGCCTGGTCGGTGCGCTTGCATTGTGCTTTCACACCACTGGGACAAAAACTATGTTGGTCCCAACCTTGGTGGTATAGTTGCACGAATTTCACATCTTTTTCTAATAGTTTTCTTGCCATTAAGCAGTTGGCGGCATAGGTGCCCGGATCCCTACTATCCTCCCCATACATGTCAAAAATGTAATCTGGCTCATCGGACATGTCAGTCACTTCTGGAACGGATGTCTGCATTCGAAACGCCATTTCGTATTGAGCCATTCGCGCTTGAATCTCTGGGTCGCCGTAAGCGTCATGTTGCAATTCATTGAGTTTTCCGAGATAATCCAACATCTGTCTTCTATCGTTCCCATCAAAATTTTCAGGGTCGCTCAGATATAACACCGGGTCTTTTCCAGATCGGAATTGAACCCCTTGATGTTCAGTAGGCAAAAAACCATTGCCCCACAATCGGGAATACAAAGGTTGCCCTCCCATATTTTTGGTAATCAAAGTAATAAAGGTGGGCAAGTTCTCATTGTCGGAACCCAACCCATAGCTTAACCAAGAACCGATAGAGGGTCTACCTGGCAGTTGGTTTCCGGTTTGCATAAAGGTAATGGCCGGGTCATGATTGATTTGATCCGTCTGCATCGATTTGATAAAACAGAGCTCATCAACAACTTCTGAAGTGTAAGGAAGCAATTCACTGGCCCAAGTTCCTGATTCTCCATATTGTTTGAAATCGAAAATAGAGGGTGCCATCGGAAATGTGGTCTGCTCCGCGCTCATAGCGGTCAAACGTTGCCCTTGCCTTACGGAATCAGGTAAATCTTGGCCGAACATATTTTTCAGTTTGGGTTTGTAATCCCACATTTCTAGCTGTGAAGGTCCACCACTTTGAAACAAGTAAACAATCCTTTTCGCTTTGGGTAAATGATGCGGAAGACCTAATCGGTTCTTATTGTAAGAATTCAATAAGGCTTCCGGACTCGATTTGTCTAAAACACCACCCTTTACATTGGCAAAAGCCTTATCTGCATGCAGCAAAGAGCCCAATGCAATGGCTCCAAGTCCCATCGAAGTCTTCGTTAGAAAGTTACGACGGTCCATTTGACGTTCTACTTCCTGCAGGTCTTTGTTGTTCGACCTTAAAATATCATCGTGATTGTGACACATATTTATCTTTTTATAAATATCAATTTGAAGTTCCCTCCCTAACCCACCCCGAGGGGAGGGAATTCTCTTCGTACTATATTTGACATTTTAAGTATGTTCATTTTCATTCTTTTTATCGCCCTCCTTCTGGAGGGGATAGGGGAGGACTTTTATCTCTTTGTAATTGCTGCATCTGAATTGATAATCGTACTTGCGACAACGGCATTTGCGGCCACTAAGGCTTCATCATTATCATTTGAAATACGGAATTCACCGGAGTTTAACCAACCTTCTGTCTTGGATTTCTTGGACTTAAACTTTTCATATTCTTCCAATTGTAAATCGGCTAAAAGATTTAGTTCTTTATCCTGTATGGTTCTTCCGGTCAATTTTTTGAAGGTATCTGCGATACCTGCTTTTGGGTCGGAATACTGCAACATTTTATAGCCTAGTACACGAGAGGCTTCCACGTAAGTAGGGTCGTTCATCAATACCAAAGCTTGCAATGGCGTATTGGTTTCTTGACGCCTAACGGCACAAAAGGACCTTTCAGGAGCATCGAATGTTGCAATCGTTGGATGCGGCACGGAACGTTTCCAAATTGTATACATGCTTTTACGATACAATTTTTCCCCTACGTCTTCTTCATAGGCTGCTCCGTTGATTTTCCAGAGTCCGGCGGGCTGGTACGGTTTTACGCTTTTTCCTCCGATTTTACGGTTTAATAATCCCGAAGCAACCAAGGCGTTGTTTCGTAACATTTCGCCGGTCAATCTACCAGATGGTCCTCGGGCCAGCAATCGATTCGCTTTGTCTCTATTCATTAACTCTTCAGTCGTTAGGGAAGATTGTCGATACGTATTTGACATTACCATAAGCTTGTGCAATGCCTTTACGTCCCAACCGGATTCCATGAATTGAATCGCCAGCCAATCCAATAAAGCGGGATGGCTTGGTAATTCGCCTTGGTTTCCAAAGTCTTCTACGGTTCGAACAATTCCCGTTCCGAATAGGTTTTTCCAATAGCGGTTTACAGCGACACGGGCAGTTAGAGGGTTGTTTTTACTGGTAACCCATTTGGCCAATCCTAAACGATTTTTTTCAAGACTATCGGGAAAAGCAAATATTTTATCTGGAGTATTCGGAAAAACCTGTTCGCCGTATTGGTCGTACAATCCGCGTTCTAGAACAAAAGTTTCGCGCGGTTTGTCCATCTCTTTCATAATCATGATTTCTTGAACACGCTCTGCACTGTCCGCTTGTATTTCACGTGCTTTTTTGAGTTCGGCCAATGATTTTTTGAAGGTGGTTGACTTATTTGATAAATAGTAACTTTCCAACACCTTTTTATCTTGGTCACTCAATTGATTTTTGTTTTTGGCCAATAGCGATTGTACTTTTTCAGTATTGCTGATTTGACCAACTTCCAAGGAGGTTAATTGTTTATTGAAGACCAATATGTCATCCACTACCGCACCACCAATACCTTTTCCGCGCCAGCGAGCTCCAACCGCTAATCCGGGTTCGATGGGGTGCTTGTAAATAAAATCCTCGTAAGAATTGAAAATAATATCCCTATATAAATTATCTACTTCGACCTCAGTTTGCAGTTCTTCCCCATCCATATAAATTTTTAGGCCATCAGCTTTGCTTGAGCCATCATAGGTCAGGGTAAGTTGTACCCACTGATTTTTTGGAATTTCTTTTTTACTCAGCTCTACAATAGCATTATCCGGCCAGACATGAGCCATTATAAGATCTATTTTATTTTCCTTTATGCCCAAATGATAACCGCGATAGCTGTGCAATCTTGTACCAAAGTTTTTATGGAAGATGACTCCATTTTCTAAATCCTCAGGAATCTTAACACGAATACCGATGCTAAAGGGTTCATGACGTCGGAAAATCCCAATGGGTTTTAAGTCAAGCCAAGCATCACCATCTAATTCCAACCCTTTGCCGGAATATCCTTCAACGATTTTTGCAATTTGTTTTGGAGCGAATTGCCGGTCCATTTTTCCCTTTTGAGACGGATTCAACGCATTGCTGAGGCTTCCATTTTTGAAATCTACTTTAGCTACTAGATTACTAGGCGTACCTTTTGGATTAACTTTTTTATACCCTTCAGATGCTATCCAATCCGTACTCTTTTCATTTTCGGATTTTACAACTTGTACTATGGTCTTTTCCTTTTCATCAATTAGATTGTCGACATAGGCCATGAACTTTTCTTGTTCCTCAGTTGGAAGTTGCATGTTGGGGACTGGCATCGACCAATCCCAAGGAATTTGTCCAGATTCATTCACATTATTGAAAAAACTGTACATTTCATAATAGTTCTTCTGGGAGATTGGGTCATACTTATGATCGTGGCATTTGGCACAGGCCATTGTTAGTCCTAAAAAGCCCTCACTCACCACATTTGTACGATCAGCTACATATTCTGAACGGAATTCTTCATCTACAATGCCACCCTCCAAATTTTGGGGGTGCAGGCGATTAAAGGTAGTTGCCAACAACTGTTCTTTAGTCGGATTCTCCATCATATCGCCTGCCAACTGCCAGCGAATAAATTCATCATAAGGCATATTTTGGTCGAAAGCTCTTATGACCCAGTCACGATAAGGGGAAACATCTCGATACCGGTCAACAGTATACCCATGTGTATCTGCATAGCGCGATAGATCCATCCAATCCAAAGTCATTTGCTCTGCGAAGTGCTGGGAAGCCAAAAGTCGGTCTACTTGCTTTTCGTAGGCATTTGGCGAATTGTCTTTTGAAAAAGCCTCAATTTCATCTAGGGTAGGGGGCAATCCAGTCAAGTCGAATGACAATCTTCTTAAAAGGGTTTCTTTGTCAGCGGATTCAGAAGGCTGCAACCCTTCAACCTCTAATTTGGCAAGGACAAAATTATCTATGGCATTGCCTACTTTGTCTGTTAACTCGACTTTTGGAGGTTCTTGTTTTGATGGCGGTATGAATGCCCAGTGGTCTTTATATTCGGCACCTTCCTCAATCCATCGAACCAGCATTGCTTTTTCGTAATCAGTCAAGAAGAGGTGTGTTTCAGGTTCTGGCATAACCATTTCAGGGTCGTCTGATAGAATACGGTCGACCAAAAGACTTTTTCCTGCGTTTCCGGGAACTATGGCATATTTACCAGGGGTATTTTCCGATTCTTTGTATGCTAAATCCGGAAGATGTAATTGCAAGCCAGCGGATATTTTATTCTTATCTGGACCGTGACATAAATAGCACTTGTCGGAAAGAATGGGTTTTACGTGTTGATTGAAGTCGATTTGCTCGGGAAGCTTTTCATAAGCTATTTCAACTTCTTCTGGCATATCAGGACCACCACATGAAACCAAAGTAATTAAACTGACTATTAATATGTAAATAGAATTTTTACTCATAGATAATTTTGAACGTTTTTAAAACTTCCTGTACTTTCTTTTCTTCATCTTATTTGCTTCCTTGTCACCTACGAATTTTTCTTTTTCAGGGTTCCAATCCAAAGGTCTTCCCAATTCGTAGGCAATATTGCAAATATTTCCAATGGAAGCTGAACGGTGTCCTATTTCCACATCGCAAATCGGCTGACTTCTATTTTTGATGGCATCAATCCAGTTTTGATAGTGATTTCCACGGGACTCATCAAGTGTGGTATTCGAAGCTTCCAGTTCAGCAGTTAAAATACTTGCAGGGTTTGTTTCAAGATATTGACGACTAACATCCAATGTACCTTCGCGTCCAATAAAGCGAACTCCCCAGCCACGACCGAAATCTTCATGAATCATTTCAATTCCGTTTTCGTAGACCATTCGCATACCTCGAACGGCGTTTCGGTCTTTTGGTGGTTCAAAACGGACAGGACCAGACCGATCCATTCCCAGCCCCCATTGCGCAATGTCAAACATATGGGCTCCCCAGTCGGTCAAGATGCCACCGCCGGTTTCTTTGAACTTTCGCCAATCCGGGAAAAATTCTTCGCTAGTCGGTGGTGAAAGGCGATAATTGTAAGGTAGGAGAGGCGCTGGGCCGCACCAGGCATTCCAGTCCACTTCTTTTGGAATCTCTTCTGAAGGCATATTAAAAGGGATAGCAGGATCTCCAACATTTACCAACACCTTAGTTACTTCCCCGATATATCCTTTGCTAACCAAATCGACTGCTTTCTGGAATTTTTGCCAAGAACGCTGCATACTGCCGACTTGCAAAACCGCTCCGGTACTTTTTGTGGTTTTGACCATATCTTGCCCCTCTTTGATAGTCAAGGTCATCGGTTTTTCGCAATAGACATCTTTGCCAGATTTCATTGCTGCAATCGCTTGAATTGCATGCCAATGGTCTGGTGTTGCAACAATTACTGCATCGACGTCGGGCCGCGCTAAAAGTGCTTGATAGTCGCTAGTAGTGGAAACTCCTTTGTAACCGCTCCGTTTGCGTTTGTCGGCATATACCTTTTCAACATGGTTTTTAAACCACTCGTTTTTGGTGGTCCAAACATCGGATCCAGCTACTATCTGAGCGTTTGTATTTTCGGTAAAGGCCCTAGCTAATCCGGAACTTTGTTTCCCCAAACCAATGAAACCAAGGTTGATTTTATCATTTGGAGCCACGAAACCCCTGCCCAAAACATGCCTTGGGAGAATGGTTATTGCACCAACGGCAAGGCCTGTGCGCTTTATGAATTTTCGTCTGCCCTGAGATTTGGTGTTTTTTTCTTTCAAGTTTCCCATCTTATATAAGTAAATGCTTGACTAAAGATACGATTTTAGGGAGGCAGTATCAATAGAAATTACTGGACAAGATATAGACATCCATAGTATTAAATTAATACTAACGTCTTAATATGAGATACAAATGATTAAAGGAAAAAAGTTAGCGCAAATTATTAATTGGCGATTGCTTTCTGATGGACTTCACTCAAATCGAGCGGGTCGTTGAGTTGTTTTTGAAGTTGTTGTAAATCAGCAAAAAGTACCTTAACTATTTCTTGATATTCAGGATTTTCAGCCAGATTGTTAATTTCTTCAGGGTCGTTTTTCATATCAAACAACAGTAACGTGTTCCCCTTTGGATAAACGATTAACTTAAATTCGTCTTTTCGAATCATCCGCTGGAAATTCATGTAACCATTGTAAATACCATCATAATGGCTTTCAGTGCGACTTCCATCTACTAAATCCAAGACACTGTTGAAGTAAACATAATCTGGTTTATCTACTCCGGCCAAATCGAGACTAGTGGCCATCGCATCTTGTAAATAGATATCTACATCTACTTTTTTATCCGCAGGAATATCAGGCCCAACAATCATAAATGGAGGTCTTATGCTATGGTCGAACTGTGTTTGTTTTCCTAGAAGACCATGTCTTCCAACAGCTAGTCCGTGATCGGAGGTAAATATGATGTAGGTGTTATCCATTTTTCCGGTAGCTTCCAATCCATTTAAAATTTCACCGATTTGATCATCTAGATGAGTGATGAGGGCATAATATTCCTTGATATGGGTTTTAACGGCGTATTCAGTTCTTGGGAAAGGTGCCAAAGCTTCATCGCGTAAGTCAGGTCCGTTTCCAATATTATCTTTAAAGGGATACATGGGAAGGAAGCTTTCAGGAACACTTATGTTTTCAATCGGATACATATCCAAATATTCCTGAGGTGCCTGTCTTGGATCATGAGGTGCGTTGAACGCCAAATACATAAAGAAAGGTTTATCGCTTGATTTGGTCTGGTCAATAAAACCAAGCGCGTCGTCTTTTAAAACCTCACTCCAATGCTTTCCATCTTGCCAAAATCCTCCAAAAGCTTTGTTTGTTGCGTTCCAAAGCGTGTCATTTTCATTCAATGGACGGTTATAACCAATAGCTCTAATTTCTTCTTCAGATTTCCCTTCTTCAATCATTTTGTTGATATAGGGAATAGTACCTTGATGACTCCAGGCATCCCGTGGCATGCCGGGTCGAATATGAACTACATTTTGAAAAACGGAATCCGCTGGAGCATCGACATGCCATTTTCCGGTCATATAGGTGTCATAACCAGCACCTTCCATAAGTTTGCCCCAAGTTTTATCAAAATTCTTGTTCTCCTTCCACCCCTTTCGAAATTCATTAACATCCCAAACACTGCGACCGGAAATTATCATCGCTCGAGATGCGACGCAAACAGCACCATTCCAGGCGCCCATGTTGTACGTATGGGTGAAGGTGGTTCCTTGTCTTACTAAACGGTCAAGATTTGGGGTTTTTATTTCTGTGTTTCCAAGAGCGTTAATTGCGGAGTATGTCATGTCATCTGCAAAGACGAAAACAATATTGGGTTTTTTGAGAACTTCCTTTTCTTCGGATTTACATCCAAATACCAATGTTAAGGACAGCAGGAAAAATACCTTTTTCATATGTTATAGCTTTTCGATTTCAGTGTAATAAGCGGATAGTTCCGTTCCATCCTGTGATAAAAATTTACTCCTCAGTTCGTAGCTTCCCTTGGAAAGATTTGCCTTGACGGTAATAAAATTTTCTGATTTCTGTGGGCCAGATTCAAACTTGGAATTTCCAACTTCAATAAAGCCTGCATCTATTTTTAAAGCTTTTCCTTTCGGAAGTTCATCCATAAATGATGTACCATCAACTTTCTCTACTGACGCATTCAAATCTAGCCCTGATTCTGGAGAATAGCGGTATAGTTTGAACTGGTAAGCACCATCTTCAATTACATTGATACTGTAATATCCATTAGGGTGTGCTTCCCCCTTTCGAATCTGAACTTGATTCCAAGGCAAATTATCTGGAGTGTGCATATCATGAATTGTTATAAGTGCGGGATTTGCAGCTTCGTCACCAATAGGAATTTCAGCATATCGAATATCTGGCTCTAAACTTTCCCACCATTCATCGTAAAATTTCTGCATCTTTTTGACCCGTTCAGGATGTTGCTCAGCAATATCGTTTTTTTGTCCTACATCTTCGCGTGTATTGTACAGCTCTTTGCCATTTACCAATCGCCATTCGCCTTGCATTACGGAGGGATTTCGACCTTTTTCTGGAAGTTGATTCCGCTGTGTATCGACTACTAACATTCGTTCGGTATCCGTTTCTTCACCTTTTAAAGTGGCGACCATACTTTTCCCATCCAAAGGTTTTTTAGACGTAAAAGGAATGTTCGCTAATTCGGCCAAGGTTGGTAATAAATCTACATGAGCTACCAAATCATTACTTTTTGATTTCCGTTGGATATCACCATTCGGCCAACTTATGAAGAAGGGTACCTTGTGTCCACCGTCATAGTGACTTCCCTTAGTTCCTCTCAATCCTGAGTTATACCCTAGAACTTCGCCACTTTCTTCTACTGTAGTAATACCCCTAGCTGTTCCGTTATCCGTAGTGAAAATTAGAATAGTATTGTCAAATTGGTCTGTTTCTTTGAGATGAGCAACTAGTCTTCCGAAGTTATTGTCTATGTTGGAAACCATGCCATAAAACCTTTTTTGGATGTCGGTCAACGGAGCTGAGGCATACATTTGTCCATACTCCTCCGGAACGTTAAATGGTCCATGAGCCGCATTCAATGCTAAATACATAAAGAAAGGTTCTTCTTTTGGTCTTTTGGTATATGTTATAGCTTCATCAAACCAAACATCGGTACAATAGCCGGATGTCTTTTCAGGTTTTCCATTACGGAAATAAGTGTCATCAAAATAGTCATTGTTCCAGAAATCGGGAGTTTGCTGTACGCCTCCACCACCGTGATAAAAGGCTTCTTGAAAACCTCTGTCGTGTGGTCGGAAGGGATAATTATCCCCCAAATGCCATTTCCCAAACATTATGGTTTGATATCCGTTACGCTGAAACACCTCTGGCATTGTTTCCTCATCTTCTAATAAAATGGAGCAACCCGCGATTGTATGCCAAGCATTATTTCTATTGGCGTTTCTTCCAGTCATGATACCTGCCCTTGTTGGCGCGCAAGTGGTTCCCACGTGAAAATTTGTAAGTTCCATCGACTCTTTCGCAAAGGCATCAAGATGAGGTGTTTGGACGATTGGGTTACCGTGATACCCTAAATCACCATAACCTTGGTCATCGGTAACTATAACTATAATGTTGGGCTTTTTGGAGGTCTCTGTAGTTTCATTTTGTATTTCTGATTTTTTCTCGCCACATGAAAGAAGGAGTATGAAAAGTGAAAAAAGGAATGGTCTTAAAAGGTGGGTTCTGGTCATTGCCAAGGTTTATATTTTAATGGGTTTTCTTTCTGCTTTCCGTTTGGCTACATATACACTGGGAATCACTCCAAATTGCTTTTTAAAACATTTCGAAAAATAAGAAGCCGTATTAAAACCTGTCATATACATGATTTCTTTAACTGATAGGTCGCTTTGGTCAAATAATTGAACAGCTCTTTTAAGACGAATATTTCGAATGAATTCACTTGAAGATAATCCAGTAATTTCTTTGAATTTTAAATAGAGATTACTTCTACTATGGCCCATTTCTTTGACCATCATCTCTACATTAAAATCTGTGTTGGTCATATGTTTTTCAACAATTTCAATAGCCTGCTGCAAAAACAGTTCATCCGTAGAAGTAACGGTGACTTCTTTAGGTTGTAAAGTGATTTCGAGATTGAAACGCCTTCGTAATTCTTCACGTTGTTTGACAATATTGTTCAGTTTTAGCTGTAATAATTCAATGTCAAAAGGTTTTCTAATATAATCATCGGCTCCATTTTGAAGCCCTTCCAATTCACTTTCTTGTGATGATTTAGCGGTTATCATAATTACCGGAATGTGACTGGTAGCTGTTTTGGTCTTGATTTTTTCGCAAAGTTCCAAGCCATCCATTATAGGCATTACAACATCGGTCAATATTATATTGGGAATAATAGATACAGCCATTTCAAGACCTTCCTTACCATTTTCAGCCTCGTATATCGTATATTCATCCTCGAGTGTGTTCTTGATGAACGCACGAATATCGGGATTGTCGTCAACAACTAGCAGAGCAGGCGATTTGGACCTTTTATCTGATAATTCAGTATCAAGAATTTCATCATTCAAACTAACGGCAAACGACTCAGCCTCAGAAGAACGAATTTCAAAATCACTATCAGACGACTCTTTGATTGTAATCTCATCAATGTTCTCATATGCCTCTCGATCCCTGGGCAATGCTATAATAAAACTTGTTGCTACGTTAGGTTCGCTGACTACGGTAATTTTTCCTTGATGAAGTTCAACTAAACTTTTTACGAATGATAACCCGATTCCTGCGCCGTTCAAGTTTTTCTTACCTTTTTCTTGCTCTACATAAAATCGTTCGAAAATATGATTGATGTTTTCCTTTGGTATACCTGAACCGGAATCTGTGACCTGGATGACAACGTATGAATAAGGGTCTTTTTCAAATGATAGTAGCTTCAAGATTTTTTGATCCGCACCTTCTTTTATCTCAATTGAAATATGTCCATATTTAGGAGTGAATTTAAATGCGTTGGACAGTAAGTTGTTAATAATCTTTTCAACTGCTTCGTGATCAAACCAGGTGAGAATGCTGTTACTTGCCCCAGTTACTTCAAGGGCTATGCCTGTTTTATGTGCAGTAAACTGAAAAGGCTCTCCAAGTTCTTTTATAAATGAAACAATATCGCTCCTGCGTATGACCAATCGAGCCTTTCCTTGACCTACCTTTCTAAAATCAAGAAGTTGGTTGACCAAACGCATCAAATAATCCGTATTTTTTTCCATCAGACCGTACTGTTCGTTGGTCTTTTCAGGAGAAAGTCCATGTCCTTTTTTTCTAAGGTATTCTAAAGGACCTTTTATTAGGGTTAGCGGTGTTCTGAATTCGTGTGAAATATTGGTGAAGAATTCCAACTTCATCTGTTGCATTTCTTCATAGTTCTCTTTTTCAAGATGTTCAAGTTCCAGACTGTGTTTTCTAGTAGTCTTGATTATCGTAAATTTTCTATAGGCGAACAAGGCAAGAATGCCCAAAAGACCATAGAACAAATAGGCCCAAGTCGTTTGCCAAAAGGGTGGAACGATTCTTATACTTATTTGTGAAGGAGTTTCATCCCAAAGACCATCATTGTTCGAGGCTTTGACCTTGAGGATGTAATCACCAGGTTCAAGATTGGTATATGTAGCGAAGCGTTTGCTGTAATCAGTGTTGATCCAATTTTCGTCAAACCCTTCAAGCATGTAGGCAAACTGGTTTTTTTGAGGTGCAGCATAGTGTAAGGACGAAAATTGAAAAGAAAAACTATTCTCCCAATGCTTAAGCTTGATTTCTTCCGTTTCGTACAGCGGTTTTTCGAGTATGACCCTATTGTTGAATTCTTTGTCAACTTCTACCGGAGTATTAAAAATTGCGAAATCCGTAATTACTGTTTCCGTGGTAAAGGCGTTTTCTTTGATTTTGGTGGGAAAAAATGCATTAAATCCGTTGACTCCTCCAAATATCATTTCTCCGGTCTCTCTTTTTAAAGCGGCCAGTTCTTGAAATTCATTACTTTGTAAACCATCATTGGCATCATAGTTTTTGAATTCCTTCGTTGTAGGGTTGAAACGAGACAACCCTTGATTCGTGGATAGCCAAATGTTGTGATCTTCATCTTCTAAAATTCCTTTGATTACGTTGTTCGGAAGACCATCGGCTTCCGTATATGATTCAAAATGAGCTGATCCAGACTGTGAAGAAGGAACGAACTTATTCAACCCCCCGCCGAACGTCCCTATCCAAAAATCTCCTGCTGTGGTCTCATATAATGCTAATATATAGTTGTGACTTAAAGAATTTGGATTTTCATTTTCGTGCTTAAATACCTCAAATTTTGGATTTGGGTTGTTCTTTTCTTTTGCCGAAATTCTAGATAATCCGTCCCCAGTGCCTATCCAAAGATTCGCATTTTTATCCTCATAAATACTGCGAATTATATTGCTGGATACACTGCTGGCATCAGATTCTCTATTTCTAAAAGTTGTTTTTTGATAACCGCTACCATCTTTATTGGGAATCCATCTGCTCAACCCACCACCATATGTTCCTATCCAGATATTTTGCTCACTATCTGTGAGTAATGCGAATACACTGTAGTTATTTCCTTGAATTGGTTTTATACCGCTGTTCTTAATGTTTTTTGTATTGGTAATATCAAGCTCGAATAGTGCTGGAGTACCTTCGGCCCCTACTAACAGAATTTTATTACCGGCCCTTGTAATTTCTGTAATCGCGAAGGCATTCGAAATAGCTTCAAAAGTTTGAAAATTGTCATATTTTTCTATACCAGATTCATCTGTATGCATATTAAGTCCGCCCCCTTCGGTTCCTACCCACAGTGCGCCGTTACTATCTTCAAAAAGTGACCTAATCTTGTCATAGCTCAAACTATTTGGATTTAAGGTTTTCCTAATGTGGGCAAATTGCTTTCTTTCTGGATCGAATTTATTTACACCTCCACCATTGGTGCCTACCCAAATAATACCAGCATTATCGATAGCTAATGACTTGATAATATTTTTGCTTATGCTATTTTGGTCTAGTGGGTTGTAAGTGAATTTCTTGGAATATTTGGGTAGTGTGCTATCAAAAGGTTTACGTACTAGCAAAAGTCCTGAATTAGTACCACACCAAATGTTTTGATTATTGTCAACGACAATATCATTAAAATACCCTTCATGAACCCTGACTAACTTATCACTTGTGCCGTTATTTTCCTGTACATAGAGCCCCTCAATGGTACCGATAATTAGGTGGCCTTCTTTATCCTCTGCAATACTTGTAATCGTAGTGTTGGTTAGACCTAAATCCTCATTAATACATTTAAAATAAATGTCACCATTTTGATCACGCGATAGTTTGAATAAACCCCCAACACCACCTACAAGAAGCTGGTTCGAACTATTTTCAAAAATGCTATAAATCCTGCGACCATCCCAGTTTGGTGAAATTGGCTCAGGCTCAAAGCTGTACTTATGAAATACAACACTATCCAACGATTTACTAAGGTCTAGCATGTTCAAACCCTTATTCGTTCCAATCCACAGGCGTTTATTTCGATCTTTGAATAGGGTAGAAATGTGATCATCACTTAGACTCGATAGGTTTTCGTTTTGATGCCTAAAAGCTCTAAATTTTTCGGTTGCCCTATCAAAATAATTTAGGCCACTACCGGTAGTGCCAATCCACAAATTACCTTTTTCGTCACCTTCTATATCGAAAATGAGGTTACTGTTGATACCGCCGGGTATGTTTGGACTAGGATTGTAAACCGAAAATTCATAACCGTTATACTTATTCAGGCCATCGTGTGTGGCGAACCACATAAATCCTTGATAATCTTGGTAAATGGCGTTGATGTCACTCTGGGAAAGACCATCTTCGGTGGTAAGGTGATCAAAAAATATATTGTCCTGAGCCAAAACAGCAAACGGCAAGTAAAATAATACGGCAAATAGAATGGTAAACTGACAACGTAATGTGTTTAGAAATAGTTCCATCATTTGCATTTTTTCAATAGAAATTAAATATACCAAATTATAATCATCGTGTCTTGCTTTAAAACCTTTGGATGAACATGGTTATCATTTCCTATGATCTAATTTAATTAACCAGAACCCAACCTAGCCTTATCGCTTTTAATTTTCGATTAGAAATGGTCCTGAAAGTATAACATATGGTTCTTCATATTTAAACATCCGCTGCGATTGCGTAGATTATCTTTGTTTACACGAAATGAAAGAAATATTCTCAATTACATCATTTAAAAAATCATTTTTTCTTTTTACCTTACAAACAGCTTCATAATCAGATTAGTAACCAACAAGATATAAATCCACTATAATGAAAAATGATAAAAACATGGGTGAATCAAAAAAGTCCAGAAGGGATTTCGTTAAAAAATCGGCGCTCTTTACGGGGGGAGCTATGCTTCTACCAAACATGCAAATGAGCGGTATGGTTAATGTTTTTAATGATAAAAAATTAAAAATTGCTTTAGTTGGATGTGGAGGTCGTGGCACGGGTGCTGCCGTTCAGGCGCTAAATGCAGATGAGAATGTTGAATTGGTGGCGATGGCCGATGCTTTTGAAGATAGACTGCAAGGAAGTTTAGCCAATATTTCTAAGGAAATGGGTGAAACTAAAAAGGTAAATGTTCCTGAGAAAAATCGATTTGTTGGTTTTGATGGAGCACAAAAAGCGATGGACTTGGCCGATGTTGTGATACTGGCGACACCGCCAGGTTTTCGCCCACAACACTTTGAATATGCAATCAACAACGGAAAGCATGTGTTTATGGAAAAACCCGTTGCTACCGATGTACCGGGCGTAAGAAAAGTTCTTGCGGCCGCAAAAGTGGCTAAGGATAAAAAGCTGAATGTAGTAGTCGGTCTGCAAAGACATTATCAGGACAGCTACTTGGCCGCTATAGATCATTTGAAAAAAGATAGTATCGGAAAAATAGTCTCAGGTCAAGTGTATTGGAACAGCGCCGGAGTTTGGGTGCGTGAGCGCCAACCCGGTCAAACTGAACTGGAATATCAAATGCGTAACTGGTACTATTTCAATTGGTTGTGCGGCGATCATATTTTAGAACAACACATTCACAATATCGACGTAGCCAACTGGTTCATTGGCGAATATCCCATTTCAGCGCAGGGCATGGGAGGGCGTCAAGTTCGAACTGGTAAAGACCATGGTGAAATCTTCGATCATCACTTCGTTGAATTTACCTATCCAAGCGGTGCGGTAATCGCGAGTCAATGCAGGCACCAACCCGATACCATGCGTCGCGTTTCGGAATATTTTCAAGGAACGAAAGGAACAGTTTCAACTGCGGGGGATAATGTAGACATCAAAGGATGGAACGGAGAAACAATATTCGAACATAGGGGAAAAGAAGACCCGAACCCGTATGAGGTAGAACACGTTAAGTTATTCGAGTCGATACGAAATGGTGGGGTTATCACGGATGCCGAGAATGGTGCTAAAAGTACCATGACCGCAATTTTGGGCAGAATGGCAACTTATTCTGGAAAAGTGGTAAAATGGGACGAAGCTATGGAGTCCAATTTGGCGCTAGTACCCGATCAGTTGACCTGGGATTCACCTGCACCAGTGCAACCTAATGCGGATGGTATGTATGACATTCCCATGCCTGGTAAAACAACCGTAATGTAAATTCAATGAGAACACCAACTAAACCAATTTTATCCCTGCTCTTTGTGGCGGGGATAACTTTTTTGTCTTGTAAAGATGAGGTGAAAACCACAACGGAAAACACCTCTGAGAGTAGGAAACCAAATATCATTTATATTTTGGCTGACGATTTAGGGTATGCCGAAGTAGGTGCCTATGGTCAAGAAAAAATAGAAACTCCCAATATTGACGCACTAGCTAAATCGGGTATGCTGTTTACTCAACACTACACCAGTGCACCAGTCTGTGCTCCTGCACGTCATATGTTATTGACCGGAAAGCATGCGGGCCATGCCTATATTCGCAGCAATAGTGAATGGGGAGAACGTGGTGATGTATGGAATTATCGTGCTATGGCTAAAGACTCTACACTTGAGGGTCAAGGACCAATGCCTGAAACTACGATTACCATGGCGGACAAGTTGAAGGAGGTTGGATATACTACAGGAATAGTTGGTAAGTGGGGTCTAGGAGCGCCACATACAAAGTCCGTACCCAATGATATGGGTTTTGATTTTTTCTACGGATATAATTGTCAGCGACAAGCGCATACCTATTATCCTTTACATTTATATAAAAACAGGAATAGGGTGCATTTGGCGAATGATACCATAGCTCCAAACACTCCATTGGCTGAGGGATTAGACCCCAATGACGAAGCAAGTTATGCCGATTTTAATTTGAATGACTATAGCCCAGATTTAATGTTCAAAGAAATTACCGGTTTTGTTTCTGAAAATAATGAAAACCCGTTCTTTTTGTATTGGGCAACACCCATACCACATGTTGCGCTTCAAGCACCTAAGCGTTGGGTAGATTATTATGTCGAAAAATTTGGTACCGAAGAACCCTATTTAGCAGGAAAGAAACGGGGTTCCGGTTATTTTCCGCATAAAAACCCGCATGCAGCCTACGCTGCAATGGTTTCGTATCTAGATGAAAATATCGGGAAATTTGTGCAACAATTAAAAGATGAGGGTATCTATGATAACACTTTGATTGTTTTCACTTCGGATAATGGCCCAAGCTACGCTGGAGGGGCTGACCCGATTTATTTTGAAAGTGCCAAACCTTTTAAAGGAGAATATGGCCGTGGGAAAGGGTTTTTATACGAAGGAGGAATTCGTGTTCCGATGATTGCCTCTTGGCCTAAAAAAATTGCTCCCGGAGGTAAGAGCGATTTGATATCAGCGCACTATGATATGTTGGCTACGTTTGCCGAGGTATCTGGCTATGAAACCCCTAAAGATACCGATGGGGTTAGTATATTACCCACATTGTTGTCGAAGGGGCAACAAGAAGAGCACGATTTTCTTTATTGGGAGTTTCCGAGCTATGGAGGCCAAGTTGCCATTCGAATGGGGGATTGGAAAGTCGTACGGCAGAATTTAAAGAATGAAGAAGCGCCAACTCTTGAATTGTACAACTTAAAAACTGACCCTACCGAAACCACGAATGTGGCAGATGATAATCCAGAGATTATCGAGAAAGCAGCTGAAATATTTAGAAACGAGCGAGAATCGCCAGCGTTGGAAAACTTCAAAATACCTTTATTGGAGAAGGGCAGTTTAACTGAAAAATAAAATTAATTTTGTTCTTTGCGAATTTGAAGTATGTCTATGAACGTTTACAAGATTCTATTATTTACTTTTTGTGTATTGTTTTTTTCTTGTAAGAACGAGAAAAAAATTGATAAAGTAAATTCCAAAATATCTGAACAACAAGTTGAGGTACCAAAGGTTGAAAATTCCGAGATTTCCATCCAAATTGAGAAGCCTGAAAATGTGGACACTCCTGAAGGTATGGTATGGATTTCCGGAGGTACTTTCAGCCAGGGGGCGGTAGCACACGACAAAATGGCCATGGGTCACGAAAAACCCGCAATTACCGTGACCGTAAGTGGCTTTTTTATGGATATTACCGAGGTCACAAACGCAGATTTCAAAAAATTCGTTGATGAAACAGGATACGAAACTATAGCCGAAAAGAAAATCGACTGGGAAGAAATGAAAAAACAACTTCCTCCAGGTACGCCCAAACCTCACGACAGTATCATGCAGCCGGGCTCTCTGGTTTTCAAAAAAACGAAAAGCTCGGTGCCGAATCTTTACGATTTTTCACAATGGTGGGAATGGAAAATAGGAGCGAACTGGAAAAAGCCCAATGGCCCAGGTAGTAGTATCAAAGGCAAGGATAATCATCCTGTTGTGCATGTTTCTTATGAAGATGCCTTGGCCTATTGTGAATGGGCAGGAAGAAGACTGCCCACCGAAGCAGAATGGGAGCGTGCCGCACGTGGAAATCAAGAAAATAAAATTTTTGCTTGGGGAGACGATATTTCCATCTTACCCAAAATGGCCAACACTTGGGAAGGGGAATTCCCGGTAAACAATACCAAAATTGATGGTTTCGAACGACGAGCGGCGGTGAGATCATATCCTCCTAACGACTATGGACTCTATGATATGGCAGGGAATGTTTGGGAATGGACGAACGACTGGTACAATACTAATTACTATAAACAAATTCGCGAAAGTGGAGCTGTTTTAATAAACCCAGAGGGGGCCGAAAGTCCGTTTAATGAAAGAGATCGGTACGCCCGTGAGCGTGTGATTAAAGGAGGTTCCTTTTTGTGCAGTGAGTCGTATTGCGCTAGTTATCGCATATCTGCACGTATGGCGACAAGTCTTGATTCCGCTCAGGAGCACCTTGGTTTCCGAACGGTCGCCACCCCTGAAATGATTGCTAATTCAAAAGAAAATTAACGTGCAGTTTTTAGAAAATTTCACTCCCGAACTTACCATTTCCTCCCCTGGTAGAATCAATTTCATCGGCGAGCATACCGATTATAATATGGGGTATGTATTGCCAACGGCAATAGGTAATACCATAACGTTTAAACTGGCCAAAAATGGTTATCAGAACAGTTGTAATGTCCATTCGGTGGGTTATGAGGGATTTTCATTTGATTTGGATAAAATTGCCATTAGTGATACCGAATGGCAGAATTATGTGCTGGGTGTTTTAAATGAAATTTCAAAGCTAACAGATAAAGTGAAAGGTTTTGATTGTACCATTGAAAGCAACCTTCCCCTAGGCTCCGGATTAAGCTCTTCTGCCGCAATGGAATGTGGTTTGGCATTCGGTCTAAACGAATTATTTGATTTGGGTCTGTCGAAAATTACAATAGTAGAATTATCACAACGTGCAGAACATACTTATGTAGGAACCCAATGCGGCATTATGGATCAGTTCGCTTCGGTCATGAGTAAAGAAGGGCACGTCATACTATTGGATTGCCAATCATTGGAGTTTCAGCACATTCCCATTGATATCAAGCCTTATAAAATTCTAATGTTGAATACTAAAGTTTCTCATAACTTAGCTTCGAGTGAATACAATACACGTAAGAAAGAATGTGAAGAGGGGGTGGCGATAATGAGAAAGAAAAATCCCCATATTAAATCATTACGTGATGTAACCAGTGAAATGTTGGAAACTTCCAAAAACGAAATGACCAAAACTGTTTACAATCGGTGCTCCTTTATTATCGATGAAAATCAAAGGGTACTAGATATGGTCAATGCGTTTAAGCAAAACGACTTGAAAACCGTTGGGGAAATCTTATATGAAGCCCATCATGGAATTAGTAAACTCTACGAAGTTAGCTGTCCCGAATCTGACTTCTTGGTTAATTTGGCCAAGACGAACCCATCAATACTAGGTGCACGCCAAACGGGAGGTGGTTTTGGGGGGTGTACCCTGAATATTATTCATAAAGATGCGATTAATAGCTTTACAGCAATCGCGTCCCGAGAGTATTCCAAAAAATTCAATATACAATTAGACGCTTTTGAAGTTCAACCTAGTGGTGGCACTTGCATTCTATAAGAAATAACGTCAGGTCAGTTTTGAGAACTGGTCAAAGCCTCTTCTAATTCATCCTTTTTATGCCTGCTCAAAGGTATTTGTTGCCCTCCAACTTCAACAAGGGCACTACTGAATTGCTGCACTTTGTTGAGATTTACGATATATGATTTATGAATTCTCAAAAACCTATCTTCTGGTAATTTTTTGATGAAGGCTTTCATCGTAGAGAGAACGAGAATATTGGCATCTTCGGTTACAACCTTTACGTAATCACCTAAACCTTCGATCCATTTAATCTCATTTATAACTACTTTTACTTTTTTGAGGCTGCTATTCACAAAAATGTGATCCTCGTCTTCTGTTTTGACATCAGAATTTTCACCAGCACGTGCCATCGCTTTTGTAATGGCGTCATTAAAACGATCCTTGGTTATCGGTTTTAAAAGATAATCGGTGACATCATAATCAAATGCTTTTAGAGCATATTCCGGTTTTCCTGTAATTAAAATAACCTGAGGTGGATTTTCCATGGACTCTATGAATTCGAATCCATCTATAATTGGCATTTCTACATCCAAGAATATCAAATCGATATCGTTAGAGTTTACTTTTTTCTGTGCTTCAAATCCATCCTTGTATTGAATGATCAATTCCAAATTGGGATGATTGGAAATAAGTTTACTAACGGCCATTCTTTGAACCGCAGAATCGTCGACTATGATACTTCGTAGTTTTTTTGCTTGCATCTTAATATAGTGTTTCTTATCAGCTTGATAAAACTCCCATTACTCATTTACAATTAGCTTCACCGTTCAATATCAGAGCGGTAAAAGTAAGATATACTTGACGAAAATGTGTTAAAATATATCAACAAGGGCTTTTTCTGGAAGGTTAAATAGACATACATTAATTTGTAACGCAACCCAAATCTTTTCTGTTTCAAAGCAATAATCAGGCCAAGGTCATTATTTGATTTTACCTGAATTTGATGAAATTGCCTTGTTCAATGTTGATAACTTAGCTGTAAGGTTTTTATCAAAACAGCTACTTTTGTATGGTTACAACGCTAACAATTAAAAAAACTAAGTTTGTTTTAAGGAAAAAATAAGTATATGTCTGAAAGTATTGAAAGAGTAAAAACCTTAATAATCGGTTCAGGTCCAGCGGGTTATACTGCTGCAATTTATGCCGCTAGAGCTGATTTAAAGCCCTTATTGTATACTGGTATGGAGCCAGGGGGACAGTTGACTACGACTACTGAAGTCGATAACTTTCCCGGCTATCCTGAAGGAATTGATGGTCCGACCATGATGATACAATTGCAACAACAAGCAGAACGATTTGGTACCGAAGTCCGTATCGGTATGGTAACTGCCGTTGAGTTAAGCGAAGAAGTCGGCGGTATTCATAGAGCAACCGTAGACGATAACAAAGTGATTGAAGCGGAAACTATCATAATCTCAACAGGAGCTACTGCAAAATATTTAGGAATACCCAGTGAACAGCGTTTACGAGGTGGAGGCGTTTCAGCCTGTGCCGTCTGTGATGGTTTTTTTTACAAAGGTCAAGATGTTGCCATTGTCGGGGCAGGAGATACTGCTGCTGAGGAAGCTTCCTATTTGGCGAACATTTGTAATAAAGTAACCATGTTGGTGCGAAAAGACCATATGAGAGCATCGAAAGCGATGCAGCACAGAGTTCATAGTCTTAAGAATATTGAAGTGCGTTACAATACCGAAGTTGACGAGGTTTTAGGAGATCAAGTTGTAGAAGGTCTTCGTATTAAAAACAATCAAACAGGGGAAAAGGAAGATATAGCTATTACCGGTTTATTTATAGCTATTGGTCATAAGCCTAATACTGATATTTTCAAAGGCCAGTTAGATATGGACGAGACGGGCTATTTGATTACAGTAGGCAAGTCCACCAAAACCAATAAACCAGGTGTTTTCGCAAGTGGAGATGCACAAGACAAAGAATATCGTCAAGCGGTAACCGCCGCTGGTACGGGTTGTATGGCGGCTCTGGACGCAGAGCGCTATTTAGCATCCATTGGGTCGGTTGAAGAGGTTGTAGGGGATAATTATAGTGTTTAGCATAATAGATAAAAGAGGCCGTCCAAAAATATAAATTTTTGGACGGCCTCTTTTAATATAACAATTAGGTTATCGTCAATCAAGTCTTACATAATTCTCAGAAAATGTGCGGTTGCCTTCTTCATCATGACTGATTTGGCTGTAAGTGTCATCTTCAAGTTTGAGTTCAAAAGTAAAAACCCTCATGGTATCCAAAGCACTCATCATTTCATTATCGCCGTATTCAATGGTTTCAATCAATTCATCGTTGGTAATCATGTATGAGCCGTATCCAAATCGGGCGGTTTTATCCTTCGGCACGTAACGTGACCACATTATTTTTCCATTGTAATACATTTTTACCTGCCGATAACCATCGGTTGCAAGTACTGTATCAGTAACGTTGACACCATCATAGTTGTAAAAACTTTTTAGCTCCCATGTTCCTTCAATTGAGTGAAAGGGAGTCATTTTTTCTGATTTGAAATCTGAGGCCGAAATTAAAATCAGCATCAGGACCAGTAGTGATAGTATTTTTCTCATGTCCAAATCGTTTTAGTGTTATTAATTGAATACTAAAAAGTTACGATAATTTTAACAAATTCACAATAAATACATCTTATAATTATCAATAAGGAAATTACAGAATAGGGAGAAAAAAAGATTTGAATTATTTGTAAGAATTCAATGTTTCTGCGAGAAGTTCAATATCTCCATCTTTATGAGATGCAGAGATAACGATTCGACTCATAAGCTGCCCTTCGTCATTAGGATATTTGAAGTTGGTGGTAAGAATTTCATGTTCTTTCAAATAGTTGGTCAATATAGCATCTTTAAAAGTAAATACAGGATGATCTGGGACATATTGAAATCGATTGGTATTATGTGTTTTTGCAAAAAATTGGCGAAGATTTCTTTTCAATAAATCTCTTTGTTGCTTGTAGATGCTATGACTTACAACAAATGTGGAGAGTGCTGCAGGTGTGGCGGGACTGGCACCGCCAAAAAAATCAGTTTTTGTCAATTGTGCAATACGCATTTCAGTACCACATATCGCTCCGGCCTGTATACCGAAGCCTTTTCCTAGAGAGCAACAAACTACTAATTCCTTTGGGGCAAGATCGTAAATGGCTGCGTAGGCTCCGCCACCATTTTTGCCTAGTACACCAACGCCATGCGAATCATCCACAACTAGAATTATATCGTTAAATGGAAGCTCTTTTAATCTTTTAAAGGTCGGATAAGTAGTTTCAATCGTATCAATGGAATCTATAAACACCACAGGCGTTTCATCGCCCTCAGACCCAATATGTTGATAAACAGCGTGAGCTAATTCCTTGAAATTCTCAAAGGGAACCGATTCCTTTTGAAACAGAGCGGAATGCGTATTCGGTGCATAAAAACATTGGAAAGCGTCATTATCAAAATGTTGGGCCAGAAGTTTGCCCGCCAAATAACCTGATGATAACGTGGCACAGGATTGACATCCAATCAGGTTCGCCAAGGAATTTTCCGCTTTTTCGAAGATCGAAAGCTTGATATTCGACTTTCTCGAAGCCCCGTAGTTTGTGCCGTATTTTCTGATATTTTGAATGAACAGTTCTTGAAACTCAGAATGGGTCTGCAGACCTAAGTAAGAAGTTCCACCGAAGTAGAGATAGTTGTTGCCACTTATTGAGACTTCCCGTCCGGGAAATGTTTCTATGAAATGGCTCATTTTAAAAGTGTTATCCCGCTTCCACCAAGCGTGGGAAAAATAACTTTTCCATCCGAAGCGATTTTAACGCCTTCGGCAATATCTTCAGAAAGAAGCATTGCTCCGTCCATATCAACATAATCCAATTGAGGAAGTACCTGGGCTATCGCCGAAATGCCTACGGTTGATTCGGTCATGCATCCTACCATAATTTTTAGTCCTAGTTCCTTTCCTTTTTTTATCATGCGTAAGGCAGGAATAAGCCCTCCACATTTGGTTAGTTTTATGTTTATGCCTGAAAAATGAAGTCCACATTTTTCTACATCACTTTCAACAATACAACTCTCATCAGCGATTACGGGTAATACGCTATGATGCATTACCTGTTCCATACCTTGCCAATCATCTGCTTTCAGGGGCTGTTCCAGAAATTCTACACCTAAATCTTTTAATAGAGGCGCATTGAAAATGGTTTCTTTAGCTGACCATGCGCAATTTGCATCAATTCTAAAAACTGCATCGGTATGATTACGAAGTTCTTTAATTATGGCAACATCATTATCGGTGCCTAATTTTATTTTATAGATGGGCCATGGGGTTTCCTGCATTTTGGCCACCATTTTTTCCACGGTATCCAGGCCGATAGTGTAATTGGTGGTGGGGTAAGAGGATGTATCGGTTTTCCAGATTTCGTATAATGGCTTACCTATTAATTTTCCATATAAATCGTGAGCTGCCAAATCCAATGCGCAAATGGAGAAATTGCTCAATCCTTTTCTGGTTAAATAGGAATGGAAGTCCTTTGGGTTCGAAAATTCAAAAGTCGTTATCTCGTTTCGAACTGTTTCAATTTCATTAATCATATCCTCCACCGTAATTCCGTAATAGGAATTTGAGGTGGCTTCGCCATAACCGGTGTGGCCATCTTTCGATAGGCCGACTATCAAAGTATCTTGAGAATCATGTGATTCACGTGATATACTAAAGGTATGTTTAAGAGGTAAGGTGTATTTTTCCAGACTTAATTCCATCAATGAAAAATGTTTTGACTAAGATAGCAAAAGACCCCAAAGGTTCTAAATCCTTTGAGGCCTATGTTTGAGTTAGTTTGAATTTTGATAAAAAGTACTAATACTTGTGTACGCTACCGGAAACTGATTTCTTTTGTTCTACCGTCGGTTCACCTGAATAAGAAATATTTCCACCACTGCTGGCATCTGCCATGAGTGATTCGGAAACTTGTATCTTTATGTTGCCGCCGCTACTGGCATCGGCCGAGCAGGTTTTGGTTTCCAAATCCTTTGCATTGATATTTCCACCGCTACTTACATCAACATTGGCATTATCAGCTTGACCGTTAATGTCAAGATTGGCGCCACTGCTGGCGTCGATTTCAAGTTCTTGTGCTATTAGGTCAACCTCTAGAACGGCTCCACTACTGCCGTCAACAGCTAACTCATTAGAGTTTACCGTATTTTTAGTCTCCAAGTGTGAACCACTTGAAGCACGAAGCTCCGTAATTTTTGGCAAGGAAACAAAGATGTTCTTGGTTGCTCTACCGATATTTTTTTCGGCATGGATCCGAAGTTTTCCGTTTTTGATATCGGTTCGGATCAAGTCTATGATGTTGTCATCACCTTCAACTTCTATTTTAAAGTCGTCGGCTTGGGTCACATAAACCATAAGGCCTTCGGAAGCAGAGACTCTGGTAAATTCTTCGGATACGGGTCTGCTATCTGTAACTACATTTCCGTTGCCTTTCTTACCGGTTCCAAAATCCCCGATTTGAATGTCAAAGCCACAGGAAGATAAGAAAATGGATACTACAAATGCGATTGCGATTCTTGCTAGTGTTGTCATGATTGTTGTTTTTTATGCTAAACTTGTTTCGGTATCTAACAAAATTTAGCGGATTGATTGTTGTTTTAAGATTGATGTAAAATTCTTCTTTAAAAATAGATTCGTTGCATTTTTTTAACTGAACTGTAGCTTTTTGCTACTGAACTGTCAGTACTTAATTATTGGTTATCGTTTTTGTCATTTTGCTGTCACCGTCTTCGGCCTTGATCTTAATTGAATTTCCGTTGCTATCGATGTTAATATCTACTTTTTCTTCATCGTTATCTTGTGCTTTGATACGTACGCCATCTTCGTCAATCTTCATTTTGAACGATTCCCCATCTTCATCATTGATATTGATGTCGATACCGTCTTCATTAATTCGAATACGGTTATTTTCATCCTCGTTGTCCTCGTCCATATCTATTGGACAGTCCTGACACTCTAGCGTTCCATTTGAGTCCATTTTCCACAGATAATCTTCAATATTTGAAATGGCCCTGTCCGTTTGAGCCCTGACCGTCCAATTTCGTCGATTTGCAGGGTCATACTTTATAAACTGCCCTTCGGGGAGGTAAAGATTTACCCGCACTTCCTGTTCATTGAACTTGCTCTTACTCGCCGTAGTAAGGAAATTATCGAAATATATGGTGCTACCTTGTTGTTTGTACTTGTAGTCAATTTTTTCAGCAGTATTACGAGCTTCTTCAAATGATGGTCCATTCGCTTCTTTACGTACTGAAACGCGGGCAACGGAATCATTTGACTTCCTAATATTGAAGCGTACATCTTCCGACTGCAAGATTGGATTTCCTTCATCATCATAAACCAATATCATATCGTTCATGCGAACATGCTCATCACCATCATAAAATTTGGAGGAAACCAATTTAAAATCTAACGTATCCGAAGAATTTTCAAGATATAAGGGGATTTCTTTTGTCACACTTCCAGTGAAGGCATGAGCTGCGGCTTCACGAACACCTAAAACGATTAAAGTTATAATCGAAATCAACCAAAGGCCCAGTAGTGAGAATTTCGCGATGTTACCAATGGACTTCAAATTCGAAACCAAGATTTTCAATCCCAAATAGAGTAGAAAGAAAAATGGAATTCCGATTGCAAAGAACATCATTAAAGATACAAGCCAAATCGGTGCACCCGTGATACTATCCACGACCCCATCAATACCGGGTAGATTGATCCAATCTAAAGTACCCATGGTTAGCATGCCTACGAACATCCCAATAATCACTGCTGCACCTACGATGATTAAAATTATGCCAATGAACTTACCGAACACCTTGAAAAAGAACATGATGATATCGCCTATAGTGTCAAAAAAGGTTTTGCCAGTTTCTTTGACCTTACTATAGTCGGCGTTTTTTACTTTGTCTGCAACATCATCAAAGCCTTCCTTTACTTTTCGCTGGATATTGTCAATATTGACGGCTTCGCCTTTCATATCTAATTTTTGGGAAGTTGTAGCGGCTTCGGGCACCAAAATCCAGAGAAGGATATAGGCCACAAAACCAAAACCGGTAAAGACACCCAATAAGATGAAAATGATACGAATCCATAGGGCATCAAAGCCTAAATAGTGTTCAAGGCCAGCGCATACACCGCCAATGTATTTAGATTCAATATCTCTATATAGTTTTTTAGATTTTCTATTTTCTGTTCTGGGTCTTGGCTCATCCTCAAAGATTTCCTCATCGACCATATAGTCTTCGGGTTGACCCATAATGGCTATGACTTCATCAACCTCTTTTTCGGTGATTACTTGTCTTTCGTTTGCTAATTTCTCGTGGAAAAGTTCAGCAATTCGCGCCTCGATATCCGATAAAATTTCATCACTGCCGGGAGTATTGGCGAAGGATCGTTTTACCGATTCTAGGTATCGTCGCATCTTGTTATACGCATTCTCATCGATATGGAAGAGTATGTTTGCTAGATTTATATTGACTGTCTTGTTCATTTCTTGATATTTTTTGACTTCAACGTATTCGTTGGTGTACTATTTTTTGTTGGTTACTAGATTAGTTGCACTTCTTAATTCATCCCATGTAGTATCTAATTCCTTTAGGAATAGTTTACCGGTTTCAGTAAGCGTGTAGTACTTACGCGGGGGGCCTGATGTTGACTCTTCCCAACGATAGTTGAGGAGTCCCGCGTTCTTTAATCTTGTTAATAGGGGGTATATCGTACCTTCTACAACAAGCATTTTTGCGTCTTTTAAGGTGGATAGAATCTCGGAGGCATATTTATCGTGTCCATTTAGAATGGAAAGGATGCAATACTCGAGTACCCCTTTGCGCATTTGTGCTTTTGTGTTTTCTACGTTCATAACTTCTTTTTGCTTTTTATGCGGAGTCTTCTTTGTTGTGTTTTTGATGATGGTCTGCATAGATTAACTGTTCGTTTTTTGAATGATAAATAAACATCCTAATTGATTTGATTGATTGATGATGAAAAATATTTGTTTTTTGATTGATGAATAAACTCATTGCTCGGTGTGATTTAAACCGCTATCATTTTATAAATTTTATAGTAAACGGATATTCAAATGTCTGCCCTTCATTTGTTCGAAGGGTCGCTAAAATAGTATAGACCAGATTCACTATGAACAAGGCGCCTTGCAACAAGCCGGCTATACCAATGGGAAACCACCACCAGCCAAATCGAAAGTCATCTGAATCGATACTGATATTAAGGTTGTTAAATGTGTTTAGACTATCAAAACCGAAGTCGAATATATCAGGTAAAAATCCTATAAAGAATGGTACGCTGATAACACCCAATAAGATGGAGTAGAGGAGCAGGCTGATTTGAAAATTCAAAGCTTGTTTGCCATTATGATCTACAAATGCATAATCCTTTTTGTTGGCGGTCCATAATACTAACGGAATAATAAAATTTCCGAAAGGAATAAAGAATTTTGAAAAGGTAGATGCATGTATGACTGCCGATAAATTCCGTTCATGTTTTGTTATAGTATCTGTCATGGCTCAGTAATTTCTTATACAAATATATATCTAAAGGATGGTACTATGCAACACATAGTACTAATATTTAACATATAATTAACATATTGAGTTATAGAATATTTTCAATACTTTTACCAAAAACATAAGCAGTATGGGCGTTTCCGCTAGTAAATTCAACAAATTCACTTTTTTTAAATTACCTGCTGCTTGGTGGACGGGTGTACGCGTAAAATCGATAAATCAACAAAAATGTGTGGTGACCGTGAAGCACGGATGGCGAAATCAGAACCCGTTTAGATCGATGTTTTGGGCCGTGCAAGGTATGGCGGCAGAACTTAGCACTGGTGCAATGGTCATTAACCAGATACGCGAAAGTGGTAAAAAAATCTCTATGCTGGTAGCGAACAACAATGCCAATTTTTCTAAGAAAGCTACAGGCAGAATAACCTTTACTTGTGAAGATGGTCATTTAATTGGTGAAGCGATTGAAAAAACTGTAGTTACTGGTGAGGGACAAACGTTTTGGATGAAGTCCGTCGGTGTCAATGAAGATGGAGTTGTGGTATCTACGTTTAATTTTGAGTGGACCGTTCGGTTGAAAAGTCGATAGTTGTCGGTTGACCGTTTATGATTGTTGTAATCATAAAAAATAAACTTGACAAAATAAACGTGTAACAAAAGTCACTTTCTTTCAACTAACCATCATCGATCAATCAATAATAACAGGTTCCTACCCACGTGGGAATGACATTAAAACATTTATTCATGAACGCACACGAAATAGATTATGAAATTTACGGAGAAGAAATGCAATATGTCGAGATTGAACTCGACCCCCAAGAAGCCGTTGTAGCCGAAGCAGGCAGTTTTATGATGATGGACTCCGACGTCAAAATGAGCACTATCTTTGGTGACGGTTCCAATCAAGAAACAGGGGTTTTAGGAAAGATTTTTTCGGCAGGAAAACGAATGCTAACCGGTGAAAGTCTTTTTATGACCGCTTTTCTAAATATAGGCCAAGGAAAGAAAAAAGTTAGTTTTGCTTCTCCTTACCCTGGAAAAATTCTCCCTATTGACTTATCGGAAAAACAAGGAAAGTTTATATGTCAAAAAGATGCATTTCTTTGCGCGGCGCAAGGAGTTTCCGTAGGAATTGAATTCTCAAAGAAACTTGGCCGTGGACTCTTCGGTGGTGAAGGTTTTATCATGCAAAAGTTAGAAGGCGACGGAATGGCGTTCGTACATGCCGGAGGCACATTGGCAAGAAAAGAATTGGCCCCTGGTGAAGTGCTGAAAGTGGACACGGGCTGTATTGTAGGCTTTTCGCAAACTGTAGATTACGACATTGAATTTATAGGCGGAATTCGAAATACTGTCTTTGGAGGCGAAGGATTATTCTTTGCGACTCTACGTGGCCCTGGAACCGTATATATTCAATCGCTACCCTTTAGCAGATTGGCCGGCCGGGTTTTGGCAGCAATTCCTAGAGGAGGCAAAGACAAAGGCGAAGGAAGTATTCTTGGAACACTCGGTGATATTGTTGGTGGGGACCGTGGGTTTTAAAGTTTTTAAGCCCTACTGTCAGTTCGAACGGAGTAGAGAACGAGCCGAGGAACACTATTGCATCTCGACACCGCTCGATGTGACCTCACTTCTATAATTTAATTTCGTAATACTTATCTCGTATCTAGTACTTTCCACCTATGAATTTCCAAAACCAAATCAACTTCCTTAAAGAACTCCAAAAAAACAACAACAAAGAATGGATGGACGCCAACCGAAAGTGGTATAAAGAAGTCCGTGATGATTTTATCCAATGGTTGGATGAAATGAATACTAAGCTAGCCGCAATAGATGATGACTATTATGATACACCTGGAAAGAAGGGTATCAACCGCATCAACAATAATTTAATGTTTCATCCCAATAAACCTATTTATAAAGACCATTTTGGAGCGGGATTGGACAAACGCCCAGGTACGGGCGATTTCTATATCGAAATCGGAATCGAACGCTGTATGTTCGCTGGTGGACTCTGGCGTCCAGACCCTAAACGGTTGCGAAGTATTCGAGATGCAATAGATTATGATGGCGAAGAACTGAAGAAAATATTGAATAAAAAGTCGTTTAAGGATACTTTTGGAGGCTTGTACGAAGATTCAAAACTTACAAATGCGCCCAAAGGTTTTTCGAATGACCATCCTCATATCGATTTACTCCGAAACAAAACTTTTGCCGTTGCGATGGAATTTTCTACCGAAGAAGTGCTAAAAGAGGACTTCGATAAAAAGGTCATTACCGTGTATCAAGAAATGCTGCCTTTTCGGAGGTATTTGAACCAAGCGGTTACCGTTTGAAGCTATTTCAGTTGATGCGAAGCTCGAAGTAATCGGGCACTTAAATCAGGTTTTTTCATATTTGTATCCAAAGGAAACATGGGGCGTTTGATGTTTTTGTAAGCCAAGCGTTCCAAATCTTGATCGACGCCTCCTGGCGTCAAGGCCATGATCCAATCTTTTCGCATATCATATAATTCAGGTACCAGATAACCGATCTTGACTACAACAATGTCCGTTTCACGGGGATTCAGACCTAAATCCGTAAAATCTTTTTCGTGGTGATAAGGTTTTCTTTTTCGGGTAACGATTACGTGTATACTTCCTATTTTTACTACCACCTCCACTTCTGCATCGCGATCACCTTCTTTAATTGCTGTTATGGTTCCTTCAAGTTTTAGAGGAGGGGCGAAGCGGTCATCGACTTGGGCTCCGGCCATAGCCGATACCTTTCCTCCAACTCCAACCTTCAATGCTGCTTCAATTAATTCCGGTCCGGGAATAGACGCATAAATCAAGGAGGGTCCTTCTTCTGATTTAAATTCCCGTAGTTTCAAGAGTTCGTTGAGCGTCCAGGTAACGTCACCTGCACCTCCTGCAGTGGGGTTATCCCCCATATCACTGATGATAAACGGTTTTTCTTTACTGGCAAGTGCCATTTTCAAACTTTCTTCCAAGGTTGCTACGGGAGCGACGAATTCAAACTCGTTTCGAACCTCCCAAAAGGCATTTGCCAATTTTTCAGCACCTGAAGTGACCTGTTTTTTATCATCACCTGTAACCATGACGACCGCATGGTTACGAGGTTCATCTGCCCAAGCATAACCAATCCAAATAGCCGCATCGATAACTCCTTCTTGATTTTCTACAGATGGAATTTTCGCGTACAGACTTTTTCCCGGCTCGATTCGTGTACTTGTTTTTTCACCTGGCAATAGTATGGGAACGGGAATCCAGGCTTTGTATTTCGGTTTGCCTTTACCACTTTCCAGTCGGTCCAATAAGTTGGTAATTGCTCTTGCTTTAGACTCTAAAGCATCCTCATGGGGAGCCATGCGGTAGCATGTAATCAAGTCGGAATGCTCTGCCAAAGCTTCGGAAACATTCCCATGTAAATCCATCGAGGTAGAAACCAAAACTTCGGCACCAATAACCTCACGGATTCGCTTGATTAAATCACCTTCGGCATCTTCGAGCCCTACAACACTCATTGCGCCGTGTATGTCTAAAAATAATCCGTCATACGGCCCGTTTTCCTTGAGCATTTTCAAAGTTTTGGCAACCATAGACTCATACGCTTCCCGAGTAACGATTCCACCTGGCAATGCTTTTCCTAGTAAGGTAGGTATCCAGTCGGCCCTTTTTCTGATATCCGTTCCTTCTCTAAAAAATGGATATCTAGCAAATATGGAATCCCCGATTCGCGAATGAAAAGCTTCTTCATGGGTTTGTGCCGGAGAAAAAGTACTCGATTCGATTCCAATTCCTGCAATAGCAATACGGGGTAACTTGGTAGTATCAGATTTATCTTTTCCCTCAGGTCTGCAATTGACGAGTAGTAAGAGGCTCACTATTATAAGGAGTAGGGCATTCTTCATAGAAATTGGATTTTACTAGTATTTAGTTTTTGCGAGTGCTTTTTCAACCACGGCGAAAGTTTTTTGGTAGCTGTGCTTTAAAAGTGTTTTGGCGTCCATAGTTTCCCAGTAGCCTTTATTAAAAAGTTCTACGGAAAACCCACCTCGAAATCCTGCATCATATAGTCTAGGAATGATTTCGTTGAAGGGGCAAACCCCCTCCCCAGGTAACACCCGATCGGAATCTTTCAATTTGTCATAAGAAGGTACTGCTGGATAATCGTTCATATGAATGACAGGCAATCGTTTTCCATTAAGAATATTAATGGTATCCCAATCATTACCCCCACGATGAACGTGGTAGAAATCTAACAACATAGCTGCTTTTGGATGTCCAGTGGCGATTACGATTTGTGCACAGTCGGCAACCTTATGTAATGCTCCCATACCCCAAAGTTCTATCAGCGGTGTTACCCCAGTTTCATCACCAAGTTTTAGAATGGCGTTGTAGCGATCCGCATAGGCATCGTATTTAGTTCTGTCCAAAACTGAAATTCCTTGTACGGGGGCTGCAATAAATTCGCCACCCAAAGCTGCTGTTATCAGCATCTCTTCTCGAAGATGGTCTACAGCCTTTTTTCGTTCTTCCTCGTCATCACTACACCATTTTGAAAAACCGATGATGTTTTCCAAGGTAAGTTGGTGCGATTGTAGTTTATCTTTTAAATCTTCCGCCTTCCCTCCATTTTCCAAATAGGTTTTTATATCGCTCATCCAAAGTTCGATTCCGGTAAAACCTGCTTCGGCGACCATTGCAATCTGCTCGTCCACGGGGATTTTGTAGTGTAATAGTGTTGAGGTGTTCAAACTAATACGCATTGGTAGTGCAGGTGCGTTTTTCTGTTTTCCGAGACTTTTTTCTTTGAAATTAGATGTAAAGGCAAATCCACCAAACGCAGCTAAAGATACCTTGAAAGTAGTTCCGATCGCCGTTCTTCTAGAGATTTTATCGCTCATGTTTTATTAGTTTTCAAACCAGTCCTGAAAGATAGTCCAATTTTTGTTTTTGGGAAGTAGGCTTTTTGCCTGTATTTATTTAATTCCTATCTTCAAAAACAAATAAAATTCTAATGGCCAATTACAATATCGATGCAAAAAAAGAGCTAACCTATGACGCGATTGTTATAGGTTCTGGAATCAGTGGTGGATGGGCCGCCAAAGAACTTTGCGAAAAAGGCCTCAAGACACTTGTATTGGAACGTGGAAGAATTGTAGAACACGTTAAAGACTACCCTACAATGAACCTTGATCCGTGGGATACCGAACTACGCGGTGGCTTGACTCCTGAGCAAAAGAAGAAACATCAGGTGAGCATTCGTACGAATTGGGTGGGTACCGATACAGAGCATTTTTGGGCAGATGATGAGGCGAATCCCTACACGGAAGTGAAGCCCTTTCTGTGGCTACGTGGTCATCAAATGGGCGGAAGGTCTTTGTTATGGGGAAAACAAACGTACCGCTGGAGTGACCTCGACTTTGAGGCGAATGCCAAAGATGGCCATGGGGTGGATTGGCCCATTCGTTATAAGGATATTGAACCATGGTACACCTATGTGGAAAAATTTGCAGGAATCAGCGGTGAGCCTTTGGGGCTTCCCCAATTGCCGGACAGCCATTTTTTACCTCCTATGGAACTTAACTGTGTGGAGAAACACATAAAGAGCAGAATTGAAAAAGAATTTGACAGTAGACATATGATCATAGGTAGGTGTGCCCATTTAACCGTGCCTCATAACGGTCGAGGACAATGCCAAAATCGGAATAGATGTAGTCGTGGTTGTCCCTACGGAGCCTATTTTAGTAGCAACGCGGTAACATTACCAGCGGCAAATGCTACTGGAAATTTGACTATCAGGCCATATTCGATAGTGCAATCTGTGATTTATGATGATGCCAAAAGAAAGGCTACAGGTGTTCGAATCATTGATGCGGAAACCAATGAGGCCATTGACTATTCAGCCAAAGTGATTTTTTGCAATGCTTCTACTCTAAGTACAACCCAGATACTGTTGAACTCAAAATCGAAACGTTTTGAAAATGGATTAGGTAATGATAGTGGGGAATTGGGCCATAATCTCATGGATCATACCTATCGCGTCGGTGCCATGGGCAAAGTAGAAGGCTTTGAAGATAAATATTACAAGGGAAGACGCCCAAATGGAATTTATATACCCAGATATTGGAACCTAGATGAAAAAACTAAAAATGACAAATTTCTTCGTGGCTTTGGTTATCAAGGTGCGGGTTACCGAGGTGGTAACCCTGCCAACATAGAAGATTTTGGAGCCAATTTTAAGGACAACATTTTAAAACCAGGGCCGTGGGAGTTCTTTATCACGGGCTTTGCTGAATGCTTGCCCTATCACGATAATCAAGTGTATTTAAATCCGGATGTATTGGACAAATGGGGACAACCGACTTTAGCAATCGATGCGGAGTTCAAGGAAAACGAAAAAGCAGCTAACAAGCAAATTCAGGCAGATGCCGTAGAAATGCTCGTAAAAGCTGGATTAAAAGATATAGTTGGATTTGATAACGAACATCCACCGGGGTACGGCGTGCATGAAATGGGAACTGCCCGAATGGGTCGTGACCCTAAAACTTCAGTATTGAACGGCTTTAACCAGGTACACGCTGCCAAGAATGTATTTGTGACCGATGGTGCTTGTATGACTTCTTCCTCTTGTGTAAACCCTTCATTGACCTATATGGCTATAACGGCGAGAGCCGCCAATCATGCAGTTTCTGAATTGAAAAAAATGAATCTTTAAGTTATGGATAGAAGAAGCGCACTCAAAAAAACAGGACTTTTAGCCGGAGCCGTAGCCATGCCATCAATGCTCTCTTTATTACAGTCATGCAAGAACGAAGCTCGATTGACTTGGAAGCCTGAATTTTTCACCAAGGAAGAAGCCAAAACCATAGGTGTATTGGTCGATATGATTTTACCGCGTACAGATACTCCTGGAGCCTTAGATGTAAAGGTCGATGTATTCATCGATAGGGTCATTGCACGAGCTTATGATGAAGAGGGGCAGCAAAGCATGCGTGCCGAGATTGCTAAGTTCAACAGCCTTTGTAAAGATAATTACGGTGCCAATTTCGTTGATTTGAATGAAGACAGACGAATCGAAGTACTTAAGGCTGCGGAAAAATCAAATGGTAAATTCAGCCTAGGCGTATGGGGCACTAGTATCGGTGAACAAGAGGAAATCGGATTTTATCGCTCCATAAAATCAATGGCTATTTGGGCTTATTTTACTTCAGAGGAAATTGGAAAAAACGTTTTGAACTACGACCCTATACCGGGTGACTATGAAGGTTGCAAACCACTATCGGAGATTGGAAATCGGTGGAGTTTAGGGTAATTAAGTAACCTCTATTTGTGCTATTTCCATTTCACAGGACTCACATCATCATGGTTTAATACTCGTAATTGGTCACGGTCAATACGCATGACCAATTTGCATTCCGGGTCAGGACAAACTACTCGTGCGTCGGTTTCCATCCAGTCTGCAGGATGGTTTTTACGCTGTTTTGTCGGTAATAGGGGTAGCGTTGATTGTAAGGCATATAGGCAGAAATCCGATTTGTCGGGCATGGACAATTTTCCGCTTTTTAAATAAAATTCATCACCTTCCTTCATGTTGCATGTACAGTTCCCATCAATTTTTTCCACTACAATGCTTAAATCGTACAATTCAAATTGGTCTTCTCGAAGTTCTTTTTTCTTATCCATTTTTATTCAATTTGGTTCTTCCCCAGCCAAAAAGCAAGGTAATCAGTGCCATAAGTAATAAGCCCCATGACATGAAGTTATATAGACCGACTTCTAAAGGGCTCACACTTGCAAGATTAAAATCTTGTCCGGTTTTCGTCATGTTCGCCATTAAGATTACGGGTATAAAATACGGGAGTATAAAGGGAAATACGCAAGCAATCAAACTTAACAAATTTGCCCGCCTGATGTTGGAAATGTGAAAACGCTCGCCGGTTTTCTTCGTGAAATCAGTCACCATCAAAATGGCAACTATACTATGGGTAGTCAATAAAACCGCCATACTCATTACACTTGCAATCCAACCCTCGGCTTGCTTCTCACTGTGGACACGAGTTACGGCAAAGTCGACCAATTTGTTCATGAGTCCGCTTGCTTTTAACGTGGCTACCATACCCATTAACAGTATCGTAAATATACTTAAGCCTACGGCTCGATTGATTCCGTCTATTACAAAGCTTTTAGCTGTGAAGTTTTCCAAGTCCAAGGAAATGATTTCTGACCATGGAAGAAGCCCGAAAGCAAGCCCTAAAATCGTCCCGAAAAGCAATCCAAATAAAAGTCCGTGTATAAGGTGTTTCCCCTTTAAGAATAGGTAAATAATAAATATGGGAACCAAAAGCATGGGAAGTCCTTTAGGGCTACCGAGTATTTCTGTGGAATTTGTACTAGCATCGGCATCGTTGGTAAAGGATACTATTAAATAACCAAATAGTGCTAACAAAGCAGCGGGTAACACATATTTCAATCTACTTTTAATCGTAGGTCCTATTTCCGCATTCTGGCTCAGCGCACTTGCAATGGTAGTATCTGATATTGGGGCGATAAAATCACCGAATGTTGCCCCTCCAATAATTGCTCCCGCCAGGGCCGGCAGGTGGGCACCGAGAATTCCCCCCGTGGGATAGAGTAGTGGACTACAGATTAATATCGTGGCAAAACTTGAACCTGTGGATAAGGAAACCACGCAACAAATTAGAAATGTGGCGATGACAAACCCTGTACCGTTAAGATGTAGTTGGTCTGACAACCAAATAAGGGCCTCCACGAATCCGGTTAAGGTCATAAGTATACCGATAATGGACGCTAAAATCCACGCGGTAATCATAATCATCACTATTTTTTGCGACATTCCTGAAATGACCGCTTCCGAAAACGCGGTACGGTCCTTACAAAGTAGAAGACCTAGGCTCAAAGCCAAAACCAAAACAGGCCAGAACCCTCGTTCGTCGGGTGCTCCAGAAAGTGCAATGGTTATGACACCGGCCACGAATATTAAAAACGGAAGCAAGGCTCCCCATGGGCCACCATAGAATTCAATTTGTTTCAGTTTTTGCTGTGGTTCGTTCAGTTTCAAGCTTAATCTTCGTTGAGGTTGTATTTCATTATTGAACCGTGTTTACCTGTTTTATCGCGCTCTAGTTCGTAAAAAGATCCGTTTGGCCCTTCACTTTGAGATATAATTGCTTCGATTTTGGCTAGGTCATCGGTTTCTAATGAGAAGCTGCTTAATTGTTGCAAACTCTCTAAATGATTTCTATTTCTAGCTCCTACAATCACTCCGCCCACCATCGGTTTTTGAAGGATATATTTGCAAGCAACTTCGGCGATGCCAACTCCATATTTATTCGCAATAGCTCGCAAAATGTGTAAAATATTTTGAAACAATTCATATCCGCCGAATTCATCAATAATCAAGCGGTATTTAGTCAACGAACGATTTTCGTAGGGTTGAATCGGGTCTGGAGCATCCAAATAACGGTCACTTAAAAATCCGCCCGCTACGGTACCGTAACAGAGATAAGGTATATTATGTTTTTGTGCTAGTGCCGTCATTTGGTTTTCCACTCTTTGGTCAAGAACTGAATATTGTACTTGGTTCGAAGCGATGTCGACTCCGGCATTGAGCATTTCTTGAATGCGTTTCGAATCGAAATTCGTGACGCCCAAGTAGCGGATTTTTCCACTTTTTTGTAAATCGGAAAGGTGTAATGCCGTGTCGAGATATTTAGGGAATTGATAATCCCACCAGGCGAACTGTACCAAGTCCAATTGCTCTACTCCCAGACGTTGTAAAGATCGGTCGATGATTCTTGTGGTGTCCTCTTTTGAAAGGGTTGCCAAAGCACTGTAATCGGGTACATATTTCGTATGGATTTGTATCGGAGGAAGTTCTCCCGCTCCAAATTCATCTGTATATTTTTTACGGAATTTGCCGATGAGTTCTTCCACGCCAGTATAAATATCGGCGCAGTCGAAGGTGGTAATTCCGGCTTTTACGAAATGTCTCATATCCTCTAAGGCCTGTTCTTCGGATATACTTCCGTGACCCCCGGCTAAATGCCATCCTCCTTTGATGATTCTGGAAATGGAATAACCTGGTTGTAGTTCTATTCGCTCCATAAATTAATTGGGGGTGGTATTTTTGAGAATATTGTAGAATTCATTGATGGGTATAGGGCCCGCTTTCATAACCGTATCCATAAACATTTTTAAATTGAACTTATCTTTTAGGCGCAACTTTTCAGCTTCGAGCAATTCAGTGAATTGCGCTCCTCCTAAATAATAAGAAGTAAGCTGCAAAGGTGAGTTCATGATTCGTCCCCAAAGGCTTTTGGCGAACTGAGGGGCCAATAAGGAAATTTCAGTTGAAAATCTTAAGACTTGATCCTGCTTCCAGCCATTGCAATGCACCTGCACCGAGGTGTACGAACGATTTGCATTCTCAAGTCGTTTACGTAAATGTGCCAAAAGAGTTAAGTGATTACCTTTTTCCCAACCGGCATCAAGTAAAACTTTTTCGGTAAAAGTGGCCCAACCTTCTATGTATATTCCATATGGAAATAACAATCGAATGGGATGCGGCGTTTCCCGACTTATTTTCAGTTGCATGTAATGACCAGGAAACAATTCATGAATCACGATCATACGGTTAAAAGGTTTGTTGAAAGATGCCCAAAAATCGATTTGTTCCTGTTGTGGTAAGGTATCAGGAATGGAGGGCAAATTCAGTACGGTCATCGGATTAGGGTCAAATGGCGGGGCACTGGCTACCCAGCCTATTCGTGCTGCCGGACCGGCACTTTCAGGAGCCGTTTGAATCTGAAGAGTTTGGTTTTTAGGCAAGGTTGCGATATCATTTGCAACAATAAAATCAACCGCTGCATCAGCCAACTGTTTCCAAAATTCAAGATAATCGATGCTATTTAAGGGCGCATCTTTTTCCATATCAACAAGGGCCAAGTTGATAATTTCCAAATCGCCAAGAGGTTGGGTTTTATCAGGATAGGTTTCTGAAAGATATTGTTTTGAGACTTCTGCCATCAACCCCTTTACGGTCTTGATTTCGTTCAACGCCATTTCTGCCAAATTTTTAGACGTCAGTTCACTGTCCGTATACAATTGAAGTCTTCGATCGTATTCCCTTACTCCAAGAACTTGATCCAATTCTGTAACATTGTTTTGAATTGTTGACTTTGCGAAGGTTAGTAATGCTTTGATGCCAAGAACTGCCTTGGCTATATCGGTGTCAAAGTCTTTGCAGGTTTTTGGAATTCCGTGCAATTTCATGGTTTTCTGCAAATCAATCTCTAAATAGTTTAGGGATTCAGATAGATCCTCCAAACTTTTTTCTATATCATTTCTCGATGCTTTTTTGAGGTTAGACTTCCCCGCAGTAGCTAGTTTTTCGATACTTACAAGACGTTTGCACAACAATTCCGATTTTTCAGGTGCGATAAGGTAATCTGCCTCGAAAATAGAGGGAATGGCTTCAGCTATCAGCCTTGAATACATTCTTAAGGAGGATGAGTGTTCCGCAAGAATTCCCCAATTGTCGACCTCTGACTGTGCCTGAACTCGAAGCAATCTTCCATCGATTGGATCAATATTCGGATTAGGTTTAGAGAGCTCTAACAAGATGCGTTCGTTGAATCCCAACCATTGGATGATACTTGCCTCTGAACGGTCTTCGTATTGAAAAATTGACGTTCGAATACCCGATTTCAATGACTTCGAAGGATAGAATTTCTTCCACGCCGAAATATAGGTTTCACCTAAATCTTGAGATACAATAGTGACGGTAAAGAAAAAGAATAGGAGCCAAAGGCCGCAATGGGTTTTCATGGTTGGAAGCGTTGTGGTCTTGAATGAGAAAGATATGAATTTATGGGGAGATTGTATTGTGGGAGTTCTTAACTTAGTTGTGTGAAAAACGGAAAAATAAGAAATATTGAAAAAGTTCTCCTATCTGACAATTGGTATACGCTGAATAAGTTTAAATTTGATTATCAAAAGGAAGACGGCACTTGGGAAACCCAGGAACGTGAGGCATACGATAGAGGTAACGGAGCTGCCATCTTATTGTACAACAAGGAGAAAGGAACAGTTGTACTGACCAGACAATTTCGTATGCCAACCTATGTCAATGGCAATGAAGATGGAATGATGATTGAAGCCTGTGCAGGACTGCTAGATGGAGACAATCCCGAAGATTGTATCCGCAAGGAAACCGAAGAAGAAACAGGTTATCGTATTGATAATGTTGAAAAGGTAATAGAGACTTATATGAGCCCGGGGTCGGTGACCGAAATTTTGTACTTGTTTATCGGAGAATATGAAGACGGAATGAAGGTGAACGAGGGTGGAGGTTCAGAACATGAAACCGAGAATATTGAAGTATTGGAATATCCTTTTAAACTAGCAATACAAATGATGAAAAGGGGTGAAATACGAGATGCTAAAACGATAATGCTTTTGCAGTATGCTCAAATCAATGGATTATTTGACCACTAATAATTATCTCTAATTTCTTCGAAAATCTGTTCCATCTGTTTTTTAATTCCTGAAGAAGAATGACGGAAATGGTTGTTCATAAAACTGAAAATCAAGGTCTTACCTGACTTTGTGAGAAGATATCCGCTAAGGCAATAGACATTTCCCAAACTTCCTGATTTGGCATAGATATAAGGATTTGGGTTTCCAGCATACCAATCTTCCAAGGTTCCTGAAACTCCTCCCGCTGGGAAGTAATCGAATAATTTTTTAGTGGGAATATCAGTATACAGTTTATCTAAAACAGCAACCATTGATTCCGGTGTGAACAAATTGTAACGTGATAGACCCGACCCATCGACCCATCTCGGTGGTTGGTTCAGGTCGGCTAATTGATTGGCTAAAATGGTATCACGCGCTTTCTGTCCACTTAGGGTATCCGATAGGGTCGAAGAACTAAGTAGGAGTAGTTGCTCCGCCAGAAAATTATCACTTTCATGCATCATTCGCTTTAAAACGGTATCTGAAGGAACACTGTAGAGTATTTTCTTTTCTCCAATAGGTAGTTTATCTGTTAATATAACTCTATTTCCAAGGGCTTTTTCAAGTAAATCCGTTACTAGTTTGAGGTTGGTCTTAAAGGGAATTTCAATAGTGTCCTGCTGCGTAGGTGAGAAGTAAAACAGATTGCGTTCCAATTCTCGGTTTGTTCGATAATCTATTGCAATTACGGAATCTCTAAAATATGGAGGGCTTACGTTCAGATTATCTGACTTGTAGATTGTAGTAACATTCCCATAGAGCGGAAATGCCGTTATTTCAGGTTGATAATAATACCCGTAGTCGTCCCACGCCCAACCGGGACCAAACTTTTCTTCCTGAAAATTATTTAGTGACAAAGCAATGATAGAATAGTGTTTCAGGAATTCAACAGCTTTGTTGTATTTAAAATAAGAATGAAGTAACGTTGGGTCACCTGTTCCCTCTATATAGAGGGTATCGTTTTGTGCAATATATTTCAAGGCGGGGATGCTGTCTGACAACAAAGTTTTGGCGGCGAATAGCGTAAAAATTTTGGTATTACTGGCAGGGGTAAAGTACTTTTCACCGTTAAAATTCAACAATGTGTCCTTGTTTTGTGAATTTACTACCAAAAAACCGGTAAATTGATTATCATAAAAAGATGAATCAAAGACCTTTTGGGCACTTTTTTGAATACTACGTTTAGTGCTTGAACACCCCACTATAAGGGAGAAGAACAAGAAGTATGCAATTGTTGTTTTCATGAAATCAAAAATAAGGAAATAAGTAACTACCCTTTATTCTGCTGGATTAACTTGAATTTATTTAATATTTAACAAAAAGAGGGCAATAACATATATACTTTTCTGTTTAAATTTATGATGCGAATTTCGCGCTAATAACCTAATTACTTAAACATTTTGGAATATGGCTAGAGCAATGCTTGAGTATACCAAAACAGTACTCAAAAAAGTAAGCTTCGATACGAAGCTTTTTTGCAAAGAACTAAAAAAAGCGATTTCAAATTTACTCCCCCACGAAATTGAGGAACTCAAACTTTGGTTACAGCAGTTCATAACCGACAAACCAGAGCTAAAAGAAAGTTTAATTTATCTAAGAGCATAAAAAAAACCCCGACAGTTTGTTGGGGTTTTTTAATTTTCTGAAGCAACAATTTTAAGCGCTGGCAATAGGAAATTTTGAATGGTATCGCTTCACGCACCCAGCGGACTTATGATTTTTACATCTTGAAAGGCAATGGCCCCCCTTACAATGCCTGAGATGACGTCACGCAAGGCTTCGGTAATTTGTATTTTCAACTCGCTTTTATGGTATATCAAGCTCACTTCACGAGCAGGGGGTGGATTGTCAAAATATTTAAGGTTCTGCTTTTTGGTATCGTCCAACTCCAATGTATTCAAATAGGGGAGTAGGGTCATACCCATATCTTCATCCGCTAAATTCACCAGTGTTTCAAAACTTCCACTTTGCAATTGAAAGTGCTCTTTGGAGAGGTCTTTTGGTGCTTTACAGAGATTGATCACTCCGTCTCGAAAACAGTGCCCATCTTGAAGCAAGAGCACATCGCTAATATCTAAATCTTCCGGAGTTAGTGTTTCGGCTTTGCCCAAACGGTGATTTTTTGGAACATACCCAACAAAAGGTTCGTAATACAAAGGACGTTCTTTAATGAACTCGATTTCTAAAGGCGTGGCGGCAATAGCCGCATCGATATGACCGTCTTGGATATTGCGAATCAGGCTTTCGGTAGACTGTTCTTTAATAATGAGATTTACCCTGGGATACTTATTGATAAAAGCTTTAAGGAACATCGGCAGTAAAGTGGGCATTACGGTTGGTATGATTCCTAGAATAAAATCCCCGCCAATAAATCCTTTATCCTGATCAACGATATCCTTAATACGGTTGGCTTCATTTACAATGTTCTTGGCCTGGGCGACTATTTTTTGACCTACTTCGGTAATAGCGATAGGTTTTTTACCACGGTCGAAAATCAGCACATCCAATTCATCTTCAAGTTTTTGTACCTGCATGCTTAAAGTGGGTTGCGTTACGAAGCTTTTTTGGGCTGCGAGCGTGAAATTTTGGTATTCCGCTACCGCAAGCACGTATTGTAATTGGGTTATCGTCATCCATATAGTTTTAAAATATAAAAATATAAAAATCTATTGATAAAACTTATGATTCGCAGCATTCAAATCAAATAATGACAATACCAAGTATGTTTTGTCGGGTTCTCTATTAATCGATATCCTAAACCAATAGCTTCGAGTTCAGTATAGAATCTGATTTTGAATTCTAGAACAGTAGTCCTTACTAAAGCAATTTTAGTGTTGGGTCGGAACAGTTGTGAAACCGGTTTTCTGCTTATGCACGGGGGAAAGAGTTAGTTTTTACTGATGCTCCTAGCGAGTACATATTTCTGAACCAATAGGGGTGATCAACTATTCATATTGGGCGAATGTTGGAATTGTTGTAAATTCATACAACGCTAAATAAGACGAAAGAATGAAAGACGCTCGGATAGTTTTTACCCTTATGCTTGCCCTGGTAATGGGTTGCAATACAAACACCAACCAAACTAAGAAAGAGACGAAGCGCATGGCCGAGATGATCCCTACGGTAGTTACTAGCGATATAGAGGCCGGCATCAAAGCTAATATTGATAAAAAGGTCGAAGAAGGCAACGGATATTTTCACATGGAATCTGAAGGGAAAGAATTGCGCCTGCAGTTGGTACGTGTACATACCGAATACCTTTCGAATTTGGGTCCTCGGCGTCATTTTGCCTGTGTTGATCTTGCCGATGTAAGTGGTGATGTATATGATGTTGATTTTTTCTTAGATGGCGACCCTGGTAGTATGAACGTTACTGAAACGACGCTTCACAAGCTCAATGGTAAGCCTTTCTACACTTGGAAGCAACGTAAGGATAAAACCTGGTATCGAATGCCCGTACAAAACGCCTCATCAGATTTGCTTGGGGTCATCGAAGGAACCGACAAATTTGAATTTCAGTATGAGGTTACCCTACCAGAAATCGAGGCATCGGCAAAAATGTGGATCCCCGTTCCGCAAAGCGATCGTTTTCAAACGGTCAAATTGGTGACTATTGATGCTCCTGCAGAATACCAGGTACTCGAAGAGAAGAGCAATGGAAATTCAATTTTGTATATGGAGCTTGCCCCGGAACATAGCGGTAAGCAATTGAAACTGGTATATGATGTTGAAAGACAAGAAAAGCAGCCTTATGAAGAAGATTCGCCGCCTACCAAATATCTAAACCCCAGCTTGCTGATGCCAGTAGGCGACCGATTTCAAATACTGGCAGATTCCATTATCGGAAGTAAACGTACCGAAGGCACAATCATGCAGGCTAGAGCCTTATACGATTACATTATAGACAATATGCGTTATATAAAAGCCGGAAAATATGGAACGGGTGATGCCGTTTACGCATGTGATGCACTGACTGGTAACTGCACCGAATTTCATTCGCTTTTCATTTCGTTGGCCAGATCGGCCGGCATTCCTTCAAGATTCGCGGTCGGGGCTTCAATTCCGTCAGACCGTGATGAAGGTGGTATCGATGGTTATCACTGTTGGGCGGAATTTTATGCAGAGGGAAAATGGTGGCCTGTTGATATTAGCGAAGCCAATAAATATACGGCACTCGCTACCTACTATTTTGGGAGGCATCCAGCGAATCGAATTGAATTCACTCGCGGACGCGATCTTCAAATAGAACCCGGACCACATTCCGGACCTATCAATTTTCTTGCATACCCTGTTATGGAAATCGGGGATACACCCGCCTTTCCAAAAACATTTTTTTCATTCAAGAGACTGTTTTGAGATCTCCCGATTATTTTTTATGCCCCTTTTTGCGGCCAACGCTCCGTCCGGCCCCTCTTTCAAAGGCCAAATCGTTGGCCCTTGTTTTCGGTCCTGTTAAAATTCCATACCGTAGCTAAAGCTATGCTAGAAAATTTTTGCCTAAAATGGCATCAAAAACGACCTATAAAAATTCCAATCACATATTTCAAAACAGTCTCAAAGGAAAAGCGATAATGCAACCTTGTAAAATCGACCAAGTCTAGCCTGATACGGAATCTTTTGCGGGGTGTTCCTCGCCTTCAGGATGCTCTTCACCTTCAGGATGTTCCTCGCCTTCAGGATGTTCTTCTCCAGCGGCCCCATCTTCGGTAGGATGTTCTTCACCTTCGGGATGTTCTCCTTGTGCTTCAGTGTTCTCCTCCTTTTTTTGTTCCCTACAAGAGGTCAACGACCCAGCGGCAATGAAACCAAACAGTAACATAACCAAAGTGAAGTACTTAAGCTTTTTTAATCGGCTCATGATATAGTTGTTTTATGAATTAATAATAAATCATTGGCTTTGAACGAATTAAAGATACCAAATTTTGATCCAACCCTTTGATACATTAAAAATTATTTGGACATCTGTAAGAAATCGAACGGACCTTAGTTCCCATTTTTTCACTCAATCTATATCGTAAACCAGCAATTTAGACTTCGGAATGGTATCGGAGTCCGAAAATATCATCGTGTCTTGGTTTAAATGACCGAGGTTCGAATTACCGATGACAACAGCCTTATGCCCTGTGAAGCAAAAAGTAAGTGGCACATAAAGTTCGGGGTTGCCGCTATCGATGACTTCAGCTCTCAATATTTTATCTTGGGCCTCGTTCAAGATCAACTTTCTAAAATTAAAGCCATTGGCGCCAACGCCATTTTGAACGCCGTATAAATTCCCTTTGTAAAATTCCAGTCCGTCAATGCCTGTGGAAATATCCAGGGTATCGGTTTGATTGAGAATTTGTTTTGTTGCAATTTCCAACACTTTGACACCCTTGGGCATCGACGCGATGTACAGTTTCGTATTGTTATCGGAAATGGCAATACCATTCGGGAATTCGATTTCAGGGGATTTATAAAATAATTCCAACGAATCCGCCTCTTTTTTCAGTAGAAATATCGATGCGTCTTTAGTGTCGGTCAAATACATATGGCCTTTTTTATCAACCACCATATCATTTAAAAAATGTTCATCCGACAGATCATAACGTTTCAGCAGTTTCTGGGTATTGATATCAAAAGTGTATAAGGAGGAAAGCGAATCGGGCAGCAAATAATAACCGCCTAGGGCATGGACCAGATCGCGTTCGTCATCGACCCAAATACCGACGCCAGGTTGGTACCCAAATTCGTTTTCTGAAATGAAATCAGTCTGCTTGCCCGTTTTACGATCTACCGTTATGATTTTCGATTTGGTTACACTGGTTAGGTAAAAGACATCTTTCTCCCTAGAGTAAGCGATTCCTTCAGGTACAAGGTCTTTTCCATCGAGCACATATTCGGTTGGCGCATTTATGGCGCAGGCCAAGATACAAATCAACAAGAACAAAATAAGGATGTACCTCATTTCAAAATAGTTATGCGTAAGGAGAAAACTCTACTACTTGCCATCACATCCGGGTTTTGCATCAATATCCGATTCTAAACGAATAGCACCAAGTCCGATGTCAACGCCTTCTCCAGCAGAAATCATGATTGCTGTACTAACTTTGCTCATATCGACACCAAGATTGGCAAAACAACTTAGGCTGATACGATATTCTTTCCACTCGCCTTCGATTTTGATATCGAGGGTTTGTTCACAATCTGAATCTTGATCGCAGCCCATGCTAATCTTTACAGCTGCAGGGCCGTCTTTGAATGATTTTGCCGAGAATGTGAGTTCCATCGCGCCATTGGTTTGTCTAGACATATCGCTAGACGAAGGCGTGCTTACCCGAAATTGGTCAAAGTCCGATTTTGTCCATTTAATACGCAAAGCATCTTCTTGTGCCTCGTGGTCGGTTTTGCTAACAATCAACCCACCCACCGATGTTGGAAAGCTAGCTATTTGTTTGCTCAGGTCTCCTGATTTTAACCACAATCCCCATGGCGCAACGGCAGCACCTTTGCTGAAAAAATTGCCCGTTGAAGCTATCTCCGAGCTTTCTAAACCGGACTCCTCGGAAAGCTGGTCGACTGTTGTGGTGTTCTTATATGTGAGTCCATAATCGAGTTCGAACAAGGTGTTTGAGCCTTGTTCTACCAAGTCCTCGGAAACTACAGCACTATTGGGCCAAGTGAAGGACAAACGACCTTTAAAATCGTATGATAGATCCCGTTGGAACAGCATATCGGATACCCCTCCACCTTCGGTACCCGGTAACCATGCAGCAACAAAAGCATCAGATTGATTGAGTTCGGGGTTGGTCCATAAGGGGCGGCCAGATAGAAAAACGGTTACCACAGGAATGCCTTTGCTGCGGAATTGGGCTAATTTGCCTACATCAAATCCGTTAGGAACAAAGTCGAGATTTTCAAGATCGCCTTGGAACTCCGCATAGGGGTCCTCACCATAAACGGCAATAACCACATCTGCTTTTTCGTTCGTATTCCCGTTTACGGAAAAAATCACCTTACCGCCAGCTACTTTAACGGCATCTTGTATACCATCTAGAATGGACTCACTGTTCGGAAATTCATCATTGGTGTGGCCCGTACCCTGCCAAGAACGTGTCCAACCTCCACAGGTTTTTGAAATACTGGCAGCGCCATCACCGACTACCAAGATGGTTTTTGAGGCGTCTAACGGCAATACACCCCCATTATTCTTCAACAAAACCATCGACTCGCGTACCGCTTGTCGTGCAATGGCCCTGTTTTCAGGCAGTCCCAAAAGACTTTCATCGCCTGCATTTTTACGGGTGCTAGGAGCTCCCTTTGTAAATATACCCGATGCAATTTTCACTCTGAGGATACGGCGTACGGCATCGTCCAATCGTGCCATCGGAACGGTGCCATCCTTTACATGTTGTAAGGTGCTTTCATACAGGCCTTTCCAGCTGTCGGGTGCCATAAACATATCAAGGCCGGCATTTAGAGAGGGTGCGCAATCGGTGTTGGTACAGCCCGGAACTTGTCCGTGACCATTCCAGTCGCCGACCACAAAGCCGTTAAAGCCCATTCGACCTTTTAGCACATCGGTCAACAGGTCTTTGTCGCCGTGTAATTTTCTACCCTGCCAGCTCGAAAAAGAGGCCATCACGGTCTGTACGCCAGCGGGAATGGCTCCGTAGTATCCCGCTGCATGTGTATCGCGCAAATCTGTTTCACCAATAAGAGCATCACCTTGGTCGACACCTTTTTCTGTAGCCCCATCAGCGAGAAAATGTTTGGCACTCGATATAACACGACCGTCTCCCATAAAATCTTCGTCGCCAAAATTACCTTGTAAACCTTTTACAATTCGGTCAGAGTACGATTTCACGATTTCCGGGTTTTCTGAGAACCCTTCATAGCTTCTTCCCCAGCGGATGTCTTGTGGCACCGCCAAAGTGGGAGCAAAGGTCCAATCGTGACCGGAAACCGTTAGTTCATGAGCTGTTATCGCTGCGATTTTTTCGATAAGATCGGGATTACGCATAGCACCGAGTCCGACATTGTGAGGAAAGACAATCGCCCCAGTAAGATTGGCGTGACCGTGTACGGCATCTATTCCCCAGATATAAGGTATAGCAACTTCAACGCCTGTAGTGTCAATGGATGCATGGTAATATTCGTCGGCTAGTGCCAGCCATGTTTTGGCGTCAGCATAGGGTAAAGGACCAGGTGCCGAATTGCCCCCACTTAAGACCGACCCCAAACGGTATTTTTTAACTTCTTCAGGGGTCACCGAACCATTGTCGGCTTGAATCACCTGACCCACTTTTTGCTCTACAGTCAGTTTTGGCAATAGTTCATCAATCTGTGCCTCGATTTTTGGGTCTAAGGGCAGCGGTGCTATGGTAGGCCAATTTTCAGGATTTATGGTGTTCTCTGATTGCTCATACCCAATACTTTTTTCTTCTGCACATCCCAGTATGACCATGGAAATTAGACAAAGGAGTAAAAAAGGTAACTGCAACGACTTGATTGCTTTCATATAAAAATTGATTGATTTGAAATGTAGTCGATAACTTTTTAGGTTCTTGGTAATGACACAAGATACCATATTTCTTAATTGATGCAATAAAGTAGGGTGAAATGTCTATTGGATGGGTAGCGGGATCATTATTTCAACCTATTGAAAGCCCATGAACGCAGCTTAAAATGGTCTTGATTTTGAAATTACTTTGTTGTTCTTTTGTTAATTAGACACCTTCTTATCCTTTCGCTATTTTTTTTAATTCTCCAAAAACATTCATTTTTTACCGAGTAGGATTACTTTAAAAATCCGTTCAGATATCTTACTGTATAATTCCAAAACCCCAAGTTATGCTGGTGATTTTCCATCCTCCATCAGCCTTATGAAGCGTCATTAATTTGTATTCGGGCAGTTTGGTTCGAAATTGATCTAGTCGAAGTCGAGCCAAAGCGAGCTTATCATATATTTCAATACTCAATAGTTCCTCTTTATAATTCGGGTCAGCGCTATCCGAATCCAATTGAAAAACACTTTCTGCATATTTTCCATCTTTGTTGACATATCTATAAGCGCCCTTTTCATGCATCGAGAGTTTTTTATGCTTTATACTTCCGGTATGGTCTCCAATGTAAAAATTCTCAATGATTTCAATGATTTCTTGGCGGTCTGTAAAATCTGTTTTTAAAGTCGATTCTTCAGATTTTTTCTCTAATTTTTGAGCCGAATTAGTAGCGGTAATTAGGATGAGAATAAATAAGGTTAAGAATGTTTGAAGTGACTGTTTCATGACGAATATTTTTTTTAATTAAAATTAAGTATTGAGTAGCAAAATGAAGCACAACGTTTAGTCTTATAGTTGTACCCACTGCGTAGTACCTTCCTATCAAGCTACAAAAAAGGTGAAGCGCGCTAAATCACTTGAATTTACTACTATCTCGACTATTATTTTTATGCATTGTTGGCCGTAGTTATTCATTTCTATTTTCCGGTAAATAAAGTAAGTCTATTTCTTTATATTCCTCGGGGAAATACTTTTTCAAAACAGCAACATAATAATTGTAAGGTTTATGCTGGGAGAAAGATGCTTTTTTAGGATTGTCGTTTTTTTCCTCATCCTCGTTCGCTTTAGTTGTCTTGGGTTGATCTTCAGGAATTGAAAAAGGTTCTAAAAGATGAATCGATCCAGTTTGAACATAATTTATATCCCTAACATAGTCAGGCATTTCAATGGAAACATAAGAATTAGATACTATTTTTTCAATGGCCAGATTACTGAAGTTGATATAATTGGTTAAGGGCGATTTAAATATCGTCAGAAACATGTTCTTAAATTTTGGAACATCTCCTTTTGTAATTAAATCTGCCCAACTTTTGTAAAATAAATTGCCATAGGCATTCCTATCTTCCTGGTAGTTTATGGGTAATTTTGGAACCAAATCGGCCGGATTGATAATACTATAATTCATGTTGATATCACAGTATCTCCTCTTATACTCATCGGCAAATTCTTTATTACCGCACATGGGATTGGCAAAGGCATAGGTTTTGTACACATTCTGTGTGAACGGCTCATTGCCCAGTACGTTTTCAAGATACGCATGGCTCAGTTGGGCTAAAGCACCACCCTGGCTATGACCGGTAATTAAAATGTTATAAATACCTTTTTCATTAAGCGAATTTATTTGTTCAATAAGTTTAGGAGCGAGTAGGACCGTTGTTAAGGCATATCCTGAATGAACCGCTGCATTTGTATCACTTGCAAAACTGTAGGGAACATCAATGGAGTCAATTTTCATTACGCCCTTAGCAGGTATCATCGCTGAATAAAAATTTTGAACCCAACTTGAAGTTGCGCTTGTAGAACCTCTGAAATTGATTACCCCCACACCATCACCTTCATAGACCTGAAAAACATTGTCCATACCAATTACCTCAGAGGTGAAGACTTTCTTTAATTCTTTAGGTAGAATCAAAGAATCGGAACCGTATATATCCAGAAAAGGATAACTGTTACACAATGCGATCAGCGATTTAACTTCATTGGGATCAAAACCCTCACGAAGTTGTGGATAAGTTGAGTAGCTTAGGTTTAAAAGAAACAAGAAGGCGACTATTCTCATTGGTTGTTTCTGTAAAGGTGGTTAAGAACAATGTATAACGCTAAGTTATAGAATTCTCGCGTTTTTGTGGATTGCAACCAACGGTCTCGTGTATGAGTAGTAGCGGATTCAGATGCTTTTACTTTACCTTTGACAATAATACTTAATAAATAAAGAAAAACGGTTCGGACAAACACCCAAACCGCTATTGCTTCCGCACCCAGTTGTGTGCTGCACTTAATTCTTTTCAAATGTTAGATAATCAGTACCTCCATTACCTCCACTAACATCGATGAGTTCAATTTTTGTTGACGAATTTGATATGAAATCCCAGTCATCGTTAAGATCTTCAAAATCATTTGTTAGATTAAAATTGATATTGAAATCAAGATTATCCTGACTATCATCACTACTGTTGCTATCTGTAATACTCCAAGTACCATCATAGTTGTTAGTTCCGTTGTTCGCGTTCATAACGCCTGAACTACTAAATGTAAAATCATATCCTATAAAATCATTGGTTTCATTTGTTCCCGAATCTATAAAATTGGTAATCCGCCATGTTCCACTTTGAACGTTATTTTCAATTTGATTTTGAGTGTTTTCATTGTTCGGACTATCATCTTCACTACATGAATACAAAACCACTGCGATCAACAGTATTGATAAAATTTGTTCAAATTTTAATATTTTCATTTTATTTTTCTTTTAAAGGACAAGTCCTGATTCCAAATGGTGCATATAGAGGACAAAAGCTAATGAAACTTGTGAGAACAAATATTCCCGCAAGCACCAATAATACTATTCCCAATGTACCTGAAATTGTTCCCGTGAAATAAAGAACCCCTATAATTGCGGCTATTATTATTCTAATAATTCTATCCGCAGAACCCATATTTTTTTTCATAATATAAATGTTTAAGAAATAATTTATATCAAAGGTAGATTAAGGGCAAGCCCTGTGCAGTGACTACGGTCACCAATCACTAATGATTTGAATATTACCCGAATTTTGAATGACTTTTCCATCAACCTCAAGTTTTTTCAAAACTCTCGTAATCACCTCACGAGCGGTTCCCAATTCATTAGCTAACTGGTTATGACTCATTTTAATTGAGTTTTTATGGGTTAATTTTAACTTTTTGTTCAAATGGTCATAGAGTCTTTTATCCATTCTGTCCAACAAAAGGTGCCCAATGGTATCTAAAAGTTCTGAATATCTTAGATTAAACTGGTTATAAAATAATTCATTGAAATCTGGAAACTCTATTAACCAATTTGGCAAGTATTGAACAGGAATAAGTAGAACTTTTGAATCTTCTTCTATTGTTGCAAACACCTTACTTTGTGTGTTCTTTAGAGCCGCATAGAATGTCATTACACAGCTTTGTGAAGGTTCTATATAGTAAAGGAGGAGTTCTTTTTCGTTAAATCTTGAGTAAACCTTTATAAGTCCAGATAATACTATAGGAAGTACTTTTACGTACTGCTCCTCTCTTAAGATTTCGACACCTTTGGAAAAATCTTTAATAGAAGATTTTTCCAGTATTCTTTCCAATAACTGGGGCTTTAAAAAAGATAATATTTTCTTGCCATTTTCCAATTAAGTATTCATTCAAGTCTAGGTTGCACAAAACGGTCTCGCCTATTATTAAGATGTGGAATTATCCGCAGGATTAATGCGCCGAAATCCAGCTGTTTGATATATACTCTTATTTTGGTGAGGTACAAACCACAATGTATTATAACCATTGTTGTAAAACGTAATTTTACGATTCTTAATCATCTAACAACATTTCCAGTCCTTCTTTTAAAATTAGTTTGAAATATTTTCCGTGTTCAATTTTCACACTTACTACTTCAGCGTTTTTTGATTTGAGGAATGCTATTTCCTTTTCTGTTAGTTTTCCAACGCTTTGGTCAATTTCACTGTAAATGTAGGTGACATTTGAGAGGTCGGTGTCTTTTAATAATTCGGTATATTTTACGTCTCTATTTATTGCTGCGGCAATTTTTCGCATGTTAACTGTATATATATTATCTGATTTTTCACCAATTATTGGTGTAGTTGCGTCTTCTTCAAAATTCGCCTCGAATCCATTAGAATAAGCTGTACTGACTTCTTTAGTCATATCAAGTCTACCACACATTAATAAATATCCGTCTGCAATATTGTTGTAATCAACAAGAGATTTTAAACCAACCAAAGAGCCGTAAGACCCACCAACAACATACACTTTTTTATTTAGTGATTTAAAATAACTAATGAGCTCATAAAGCGTTTTTACAGTCTTTTCATTATAATTTTTTGCCTGTTCCCACGAAATTTCTTCCTTTTCTGTTTCTTCTGGGTAAAGTGTTTGTGATTCACGCATATTTATCAAAAAATAATTGTTTTCATCAATTCCACCTTGAACGCTAAATGTAAATTCAAACACATACGTTCTAAGATCATTTTCAGGCCCACCATCTATATTTATGATTACCGTATCACTGTCAGGGTTTCCATAAGAATAACCTTGTTTTTCCAATGATTCAGGTATATCATCACATACAATTTTGATGTCTTCATTTTTAAGAGTGCTTTTAACAACCAACGCTTTGTATTCTCCATTTTCATCAACAAACATGCGTGGTATTAATTTTTGGTCCATTATTAGTGGCAACACTTCTTTAAAGGCTACTTGTGTTCCGTCCTCATAATAAACTGGTTCAAAATCTGCAGGTGGTTCTTTTTTTACCAGTTCTTGCATTGGTAGTAATCTAAAACTATCAGGAATAAAAGTATATTCTTGCCCTTGTGAAGCAAAGCATATTAATAAGCAAATATTTAATAATATTTTTTTCATTTTGTTCTGCGCTATGTTTGGTTGATTTTGTTTTACAACGGTTGGGCTCGTTGTGGAAAAATCCTCAGTATTCTTTCCTAAATATACGAAAGATAGCAAATGGCAATGATTTTCGATTAGGAATTTGGCCGCAATGAGCTATAGACGATGTTGGTAGTAGTTTTTATTTTTCCCCAAATAGTTTGAAATCTAAAGAAAAGTAACCGCCTCCACTTATTAGCAAGCTGATGTAACAAATTAAATAGACAAAACTTTTTTCTTGAAAAATAAAGCCTTTCCCTCCATTCATTACCCAAGTGGCTACGAACATTGTTATAATAAGAGGGATACAACTCCACCTTGTAAACAGTCCAATAATTAAAAATAAAGAACAAAAGAATTCAGCAAATACAACTAAAGCTAAACTTGCAGCGGTTCCCAATCCGAGTGGGTCAGCGAATTCAGAACTAATTTCACTAAAATTGATTAGTCTTGGATATCCATGTAGATAAATCATTGAAATCGAAACACCAATTCTCAATACAATCAAACTAAAACTGACGCTTTTGGAAAAGGTAGTTTCAACAGATTTTTTGAATAATCCTATTGCTTTTATCTTTCTAATCCGTAAATTTTTGTAGTATGATATTTCTTGTACCTCTCAAAACGTTGTTATCATCTTTAATGAGTGTTGTAATATTGGAAAACCCACCATCTCTTTCTATTTTATCTAAATAAGATGCTACTCTTGGGTCATCGGAAAACCACAAACCCGTTAGCCAATATTCAGGATGGTCAGGATGCTCAATAGTATAATGGATATGTGCTGGTCCTCCATCGTGGGTTTCATAAGGAGCGGGACGTATAGTTTCAAATTCATACTTGCCATTGGATTCTGTTTTCATCCATCCACGCAAATATCCGTGGTGTTTGCCGTTTCCGTTTTCATTTCCTTTTTTAGGGTAAATCCCCTTATTGTTAGTATGATAGACATAAACAATTACATCCTTAGCCGGAGTTTTGCCATCGGGTAAATAAACTGTTCCAGAAATAATGAGTTTTTCTCCTGGTTCGCCTTTTGGTGGAATGGTAGTTCTCCACGACACATTTACCGGAACTTCAAATGCTCCGCCCCAACTGGGATTATTCTGTTTTTGAACAGAGGTTTCTATATCCTTTTTTTGCTTTTTAGTCGCTTGGGAACAAGCATTAAAGGAAAGTAGGAAAACTACAATACAAATCGTTGGTACTTGTTTGATGATAATCATTACATTCTATTTTTTTGATTTCAAATGTCAAAAAAATAGAATGCACTATAAAAATAACGTGCAGTAAATAAGCTTAAAGGAGTGATTTTAATGCTTAGTGGTTAAGGAGCGTATTCCAATTTTTACGATAATGTCTGCTCATTCGAACAGTATGTTGGTTGGTAAGAATGGCATCGTAATCCCCATTTCTCCGAGATGAAATTTCTGAAATATGGTTTTTATTGATAATTGTCGAACGGTGAACTCTAATAAAAATATTGGGGTCTAATAATTCTTCAAGTTTTTTCAAACTCTCATCATGAAGTAATTTCTGGTTGATAGAAAATATTGCTGTGTATGGTCTGTCTGTTCTAATGAATAATACTGTTGATACATCCAATTTTGTTGTTCGAGTACCGTTTTTAACAAATATAAATTTTTGTTTTGTGATGTAATTATTTTGATTTTTTTTTCTGTTTAGATAGTCTATAACAAAAGGAAGAAACAAATACGCGAGGATTGTGATTTGTGATTGACTTGAAATAGCGTTTTTGAATATTGTTGAAAATCTATGTGGTATTTCATAAATTATATTGCTTCCTAAAATAAAAATGAAAGAAAAAATACATATATGTAATGTACTTAAGACAAGCCCAGATGCCAAAGCATAAAGAATTTTGGTTTTTTTAGGCTGAATTCTGCTTTTAGCATATTTAGCAAGTTTTATAAATGGAATAAAGAAAAGCCAATAAATGTTATAAAGCATTGTGTCCGACCAATAAAAACCAGTCGATTTAAATCTTGAAAATATATAGTCCTGAAAAATTGCCAACCCATATATCACGAAACAGAACAGGATGATTGCTATGAAATTTGCATTTAATAATTTGTTTTTTGTTCTACTAAGTTCTTGTATTGTCATTTCTCAAATATTTGCAAACGGTGCAGCTAAGCGTAGTGCGGTAGTAAGGAAATTTTTTGTTTCCGTCTCGTCTACGAGCCAGCCCCGAAGCCTCGGGGTTATTTTGTAATTATTTTTTCTTTTTTAATTGCCAACTCAGCTCCGCTATATCACGAATTCCGTATTGAAAATAGAAATCACATAAGTGAATCCAAAAGATTTGGCGGACTTGGCAAACATATGCAAGCCCTAAGACTACTCGCTTTTAGCCCTATTTGCTATAGGCTTTGTTGTGCGTAGTTTTTCTAATCCAATTTTGCCGTTATCTAACTCAACCACCGTAAGTCTCATTTTATCAAATTTTTCGGGTGAACCGAATTTTTCATGCTCTTCCGGATGATTTTCTTTGAATTCCTTCAGCCACTTTTTGAAACTATAAATATTAACAATTCCTGTGTCTTCTTCAAATGTCCAACTATAATCTGGTGGGGGAACTTCGTTACCACAAATAAAAGGTCGATAAGTAGCTATTTTACATTCTTCAAAAGCTTGAAAATAGATAGCACTAACTCCTTCTTTTAATTTTGTTTTGGATTCTTCTGACCTCTTATAAATCAATTTGCCTTTATTTTGTTCAGTTTTTTCGAGGTCCAAAATCCAACCGCCATATAAATCAAACTCTGAAACTGACTTGTCCTGTCCGTTTGCCAAGAGTCCCAACGCAAGAAAAATCAATGATATAAAGGTTGTCTTTTTCATATTTTTAAAAGCATCAAAAATTACTCCAAAATTACGCACAACGGTCAGACTAAGCGTAATGCGGAGGCAAGTAAACGTTTCGCTTCCGTCTACGCACGAGCTAAAGCTTTTGGTTTCGCTTTTTCTTTTTTTGTCCAAAGCTAAATCCCAAAGATTTAGCGACTTCATAAATATACACAGACCTTTCGATTTTGCCCTAAAGTCCGCTTTACGTTTAGGTATTGTTACCCACAGGCTTTTTCCGTTCTAAATGTTCAGGATATTCTCTCCCGTCAACATTATGATATGTGCGGAAATATGTCCAATCATAGCTGCTTCAAGACCTTTTTTCCAATAGAGCCAACCAAAAACAATTCCACCTACTGCGTTACCAAAAATGATGTAGAATAACAATTCCGTTGTTGGTGTACCAATTAGTGTATAAACAATTGGAAGATGACCAAATCCAAAAATAATTGCAGAAACCAAAATTCCGACCCAATAAACAGTAGCGTTCAATTCTCCTAAAATTTTAAATAATAGCCACACAAAAAAGGTCATAACGCCGAACCTAATTAGAATTTCTTCGGTTAGTCCCCCATACAGAAATCTTGTAACCAAAGGTGGTTTGAATTTTTCTCCGATTTCTATGAATTCAATCGGAAGAATTGGGTTAAAAAGAACTGCCGTTATAGTTATTAGGATTCCACTTACTACTCCGCCGATTATTCCGAACTTTAAAATTCCTGATGTGTCCCCTGGTTTGTTTCTGTTAATTAGATTTTCGATTATGGGTAATTTAAAGTTCACTTTATCATAAAGCAACGCGCCAATAATTACGGTAACCATTAATAAAATGATTGGATTTATAAGACTTAGTAGTTTAAATTGCAAGGGCGTAAATAGCTCGGAAACCATTTTTTGCATTTCTTCGGGTATTGGAGCGTCCATTGCCAGAGATGAAAATACTCCGATAAGTCCGATGAAGAATACTAATAGTCCTAATTTGAGTTTTTGGTTCATTTTTTGAAGCTTGTGAGTAACAATTCTATATAGTTACTAGTAACTATATTTCTTTTTTGTGAACACTACGAATATAACTTATTGCAAGAAAACGCAATTGTTTGATGTGCTATCATATCACGCAAATGAAAAAAGGCTCCCGAACTGGAAGCCATTAGTTTTTTGATAGATGAATTTTTATTTAAAACCGAATTCTGATTTCTTGGTCTGTATCGGTGACTTCGAATTTTGCCAAATCAAATGAAGGAGGTCCGTACATATTCATTTCGCCAGAAGTGCCATAGCTTTCTTTGGGCATTCCGTTTGGGTCCATATCCATTTGTTTGTTGTCGTTCACATCGTGCATGACCATTACGGCAAAGGTTCCTGCTTCAACATTTTCAAAAGTTAGGGTTACTTCACCTGCTTTTGCCGGTGCCATTGCGCTAATTACACCTTGGCCTTTCATAAATGTATCTGAAGTATGTAATCCCCCGAGAATGGTACCTCCGTCTGAAAGTACATTTTCGATGACAACAGTTACCGTTGCGCCTTCATCATCTTGTGCGTTGGTAGTAAAACCGATAATAGTTAATACGAGAACTAGTGTTAATTTTTTCATGATTAATAGTTTTTAATGTCATTCCAGAGCCTGTGCTGAACTCGTTTCAGTAAAGGCAAGAATCTGTTGATTAATAGTTTAATTCGTTATTTATGACCCAAAGATGCAATCATACCTTCCGATTTTGAAATGCTTCTGACCGAACTGTTGTTTTTAATGCCCGAATTGTAAATAGATATTTTGGTTTCAATTCAGTCACTAAAATTTACAATTCAGTCATATGATTTTCTCTAAGCCTTTCTGTGTTTGCAACTTTGCTTCATCAATTAATAAAGCGAACAACGATGTTAAAATCAGTCCTTACATTTTTTTTATTTTGTTTTACTTTGGTTAGCCTTGCCCAAACGACTATTTCGGGGTCGGTAACCGATATCAAAGGCAACCCAATTGAAGGCGTCAATATTTATTTAGAAGGCACTTACGATGGCGCGTCTTCTGATAAAAATGGAAAATTTAGTTTTGATACTTCCGAAACAGGAACCCAAAACCTAATTGCATCAATGATAGCTTATGATACTTATATGCAAGCAGGAGATGTTTCCTATTTAAAGGATTTAAAAATTGAACTAACGGAAGCCATCAATCAATTGACCGGAGTGACGCTAACCGCTGGAAGTTTTCAGGCAGGTGATAATTCCAAGGTATCCGTTCTAAAACCTTTGGATATCGTAACGACTGCTGGAGCTGCAGGGGACTTCGTCGGCGCCCTGCAAACATTGCCCGGTACTTCCAATGTTAGTGAAGACGGTCGTCTTTTTGTCCGTGGTGGACAAGCGGGGGAGACGCAGGTGTTTATTGATGGCCTCCGGGTTTTTCAACCCTTTAATGCCACTGCTAATAATATTCCCACTAGAGGGCGTTTTTCACCTTTTTTGTTCAAAGGAATTACATTCAGTACGGGGGGTTATTCCGCGGAATACGGACAAGCACTTTCTAGTGTGCTATTACTGAATACTACCGACGAACCCGACCAAGAAAAAACAGATATTTCGGTGCTTTCCGTAGGCGCAGGCCTAGGGCGCACCGAAATTTGGGACAACAAATCGCTGAGCGTCAATGCACAATATATAAATTTGGCACCCTATCAATGGCTGATTCCCAATGAGCAAGGTGCACGTTGGAACAAACCTTACGAATCTATATCGGGGGAGGCGGTATTTAGAAGCAAGACTGATAAGGGGATGTTTAAGTTCTATACCGGATTCAATCAGGCGAACCTAGATTTGGACCAAGAGGATATCAATTTCGATGATTTTGTAAATTTTCGATTAAAGAACAGCAACCTCTATGCGAATAGCACGTACAAACATTTTTTCGATAAGGAATGGACCATGACAGCAGGTGCTAGTCTTTCTTCGGATAGAAACGATATTGGTTTTGAGGCAAATGATATTGAAACCAATGAAACAGCGGGCCATTTGAAATTGAAACTAAAGAAGAATTTTAGCAGTAGATTCCAATTAAATATCGGTGCGGAACAGTTTATTACTGATTTCGAGGACAAATTAGTGGCGTTCGATGGCGTTACCTTTGAATCTGGCTTTAAGGATAATCTAAGTTCCGCTTTTGCCGAAGCTGACATTTTCTTTAGCAACAAATTCGCCATGAAACTAGGTGTTCGCGGCGAATATTCTAGTTTTTTAGAGGATTCCAATATCGCCCCACGGGTTTCTTTGGCATATAAAAGTAGCGAAAAAGGCCAATTCTCTTTAGCATATGGTGATTTCTACCAAAATCCTTTGAGTGAATCTTTAAAATTCGACCAAAGCTTGAATTTTGAAAAGACCTCGCATTATATCTTGAATTATCAATACTTATCCGATGGGAAAACCTTCCGAGCGGAGGCATTTTATAAGGATTATGACAAACTTGTAAAGTTCGATACTGAGATGCCGCAATTCAATTCCCAATTCAACAACCTGGGAAGTGGTTATGCCACGGGATTGGATGTCTTCTGGCGTGATAACAAGAGTATCAAGAATTTAGATTACTGGGCTTCGTACTCCTATTTGAATACTGAAAGGGACTTTCGCAACTTCCCCGAAAGAGCGACTCCCAATTTTGCTCCGACGCATGGTCTTTCTTTAGTGACCAAATATTGGGTAGAAGATTGGCGTTCGCAGATTGGGGTGTCGTACAACTATAGTTCAGGTAGACCCTATGACAATCCAAATACGCCAGAATTCTTAGCGGAAAAAACAAGATCATTCAACAGTTTAAATGTGAACTGGGCCTATCTGATATCTCAACAAAAAATACTGTTTTTCTCCGTCAGCAACATTACTGGATTTAAGAACGTAAACGGCTATCAATATGCCGATACGCCAAATATGGATGGGATTTTCGACCGCCGCGCTATACGCCCAACTGCTGATGCTTTTTTCGTAGTAGGTTTCTTCTGGACCATTAGTGATGATAAGAGTAGCAATCAGTTGGATAATCTTTAGACCAAACTAAGTATGCGCATCAGTGCGATAAGGAATTCCCTCAGTCCGGCGGTAAATTTTTAGCCAAAAAGTCATAAACCAGATGGAATTGTTCTAACGGAGCGATATGTCCACCGTCAAGTATTATGTGTTTCGAATAATGTTCGAACTGATTTTCTTTTAGTCTTTCCATTATCCTGTTGGACATTGATGTAGCAGGCCATTGGTCATCCTTTTTTCCAGAAATTATAAGAATCGGGCAATTTATATTTTCTACTTGAATTTCTGCTTTTTTAACGGCTTCTTCATCTTCCAACATTATACTGTGGGCAGTAAATAGATCTCCTTTCAAGGCAGGAGAGATTGTTTTAAGCGGGGCAGGTACATAGGTAACTTCTTTGTTTTTATAGGTCCATGAAGAAGTATTTGCTGTCCATGTAATCGCCGGAAAACTAACATGAGAGGTTGATGCTGCGATAACTGCATTAAAGTGACTAAACCTACTGGCTAAATTTAAAACCAGTTCACCACCACGTGATCCTCCGAACAGCACTATTTTAGAACCATCGATCTTCGGATGTTTGGTATAATTTAGTATAGTGTCTGAAATTGCATCCAATGAAATGCGGTCTAAGTATTCCGGTGTTCCATTTGATTTAAAATAACCTATGGCCAATACCGCGTACCCTTTGATGTTTAGGCTATCCCTTTTACCTTTTAAATAGTTTCTAGTCCAATCATTACCGCCACCACCACCGCCAAAGCCAACAAACAATGGTTGTTTGCTAGAATTTCCTAGAAATAATTTTGCTTCGACAATACCATGCTGTTCTGGGATTGGAGGGACGTAGGTGAAAACATATATAAGTCCAGCAGTTAATAATAGGGACATAATAAGGAGGGAAATTTTGATTTTTTTCTTCATGAAGATATGGTTTTAGACCAAACCTACGGAATGAAGCGGTCATAACTTTTGACCTATGTCAAATAATCATTTTTTAGCCCGTATTCTACTTAATGTTTCTTGGGTGATTCCTAAGTAGGATGCTACCATTCCTAAAGGAATTCGAGGATAAATATCTTGATAGGTTTTTTGAAAATGGTGATATCGCTCGGTAGCAGAAGTAAACCGCATGGAGGCAATGCGTTCCATTAAATGGCCAAAAACACTTCCCATTGATAAACGAGCATAACGTTCCATTTCCGGAAAATTATCGAAAAGAAATACTAGGTCTTCGACTTTTAGACAATAGGCGTCGGTATTTTCGATTGCATCAATATAGTATATGTCTTTTTTTCTCTGCATAAAACTTTTGGGTGAATTTACCCATTCGCCAACTCCAGAGAAGTATTCACTTATTTCATTCCCATCTTTCACAAAATAAGTTCTCAGAATCCCTTTATTGATGAAGTAACTTTCTCTACAAATTTGGTTTGCATCTAAAACCAGTTCTCCTTTTTTGAAGATAACTTTTTCGAGTCTTTCGGAAAGTTCTATTTTCAATTGTTTTGAAAGTTTGATAAACTTTTCAAAATGTTCGAAGATATTTTCTTTAGTTTTCATGGCGCTTGGATATTTTAATCTGTTACGAATGCCCCCAATTATCAGGGTCATCATTTTGGTTAGGAGAAAGTCCTAAAATATCCCCTTTTGTACTAGCACCCAAACCGATTACACTTCTATTTACATAATTGAAATAGCTAACGACCTGATTGATTTCAAGTATTTCACCTTCAGCGAATCCTGATTTTTTGAGAGCGTTAAAGTCCGATTCAATGATATTTTGAATATTCAAAGTCAACTTCTTGGCATAAGTAGCTCCGCTACTAAACTTTGCATCAAAGAAGGAATTTAAGGATTCATTCTTCATTGCTTCTAAAAACCGCTCTGATTTTTCAGTATCGTTCAGAAGACGTTGGAGTCCTGCAAAATGATGGTCTAAACAATACGAGCAGTTATTGAGATGGCTTACATAACATCCGAGAGCTTCGAGATACCATTTGGGTAAAATGTTACCTGAATGATGCAATACGGCTTTGTATAAAACCATATGCCCTTCAAGTGTATGCGGACGAAGACTATGGATTTTCAAAACATTATCCACATTATTTCCTGGACCTTTAACCCTTTTGTAAAGACTTTTTAGTTTGCCTTTAGCCCTGTCGTAATCTATGGTTTCTATCCAACTCATACTTTTTCTTTGGATGGAAATATACTCGTTTTATAAACACAAAGGTCGCGAGGGTTTCGCAAGGTTCGCAAAGACGAATTGCTGATTATAGACTCTTTGCGGCCTTTGCGTCTTCCTTTGCGTCCCTTGTGGTTAAATCCCACAAGCAACTAAAATCAAATTTGTCCCAATACTCGAATTTGGGTATCTTAAACCCTTAGGATAAATCCATACGTAATGAAGAGCGAAGAACTATCCCATATCAAGAAAATGCTCAAAAATCAAGGCTATATCGATGATGGCGCTATCGCCATGTCCGTATTCCTGGCAATGAAATTGGAAAAACCTTTGCTCGTCGAAGGTCCGGCAGGAGTAGGTAAAACCGAAATCGCAAAAGTAATGTCCAAAGCTATGCAAACAGACTTAATCCGACTGCAATGTTATGAGGGTTTGGATAGCACCCATGCTTTATACGAATGGAACTACCAGCATCAACTCCTGTATCTAAAAATGCAAGAAAGTAAAGGCAAAGATGTCAACGCCCTTGAAGAAACTATTTTCTCGGATAAGTTTTTATTGAAGCGACCTATTTTGCAGGCCATCACCCATGAAAAAAATCCGGTTTTGTTGATTGATGAAATCGATAGGGCCGATGAAGAATTTGAAAGTTTTTTGCTGGAAGTACTTTCCGATTGGCAAGTGACCATTCCCGAAATCGGAACGATAAAAGCAACCAGCAAACCGCAAATTATCTTAACCGGAAATCGAACCAGAGAACTATCTGAAGCTTTGCGAAGAAGATGTTTGTACTTGTGGATAGATTACCCAACATTCGAAAAAGAATTAGCAATTGTCAAGTCCAAAGTTCCAGAAATCGACCAAAAACTGGGCACACAAATCTGTTCCTTTATGAAGGAATTACGTGAAATGAAATTGGAAAAGACACCGGGCATATCAGAAACAATAGATTGGGCTAGAGCACTGGCTAGCATGCATTTAACACATTTAGATAAACAAATAGTTGAAGACACTTTGGGCGTGGTTCTAAAAGATTGGCAAGATATGCGGCATACACAGGATTCACTTTCTGAGTTGTTGGAAAGAACTGGAGTCACTTCTAGAATAGGGTAGTCGTGAAAACCACAGCAACCCACCAAACCGAGCTCTCAGCAAATGTAGTTTTGCTTTGCCGTTTCCTGCGTAATAAAAATTTCAATTTAACTGCGACAGAAGAAGCGGATGCTCTAAGGTCCATTTCATTTTTACCTATTCATTCCGAAGTCTATTATAAGGAGGCATTACGTTCTGTTCTGACCAAAAGTCAATTTCAACACACAAAGTTTGATGAATACTATCACGAATTCAAAGAACAACTAAAAAAAGCAACGGATTCCAAAGTCAAAGAAGTTCCTGAACAAAAAAAGCAGCCGGAACAGAAGAGCAAAGAAGCTCAGTTTGATGCTTTAAAAGATTGGTTGAATTTAAGTCCATCCGAAGAAGAAAAAGAAGTATCGGCCTTTAGTGATTTAGAAGTCTTGACCAAAAAAGACTTTCTAGATCTAAGTGAAGATGAGATGCGTTTAATGATGCGGGTTCTGCAAAAGTTGGCTCGCAAGCTGGCTCATCAGAAAAGTCGATTGCGAAAGAAATCTAAAAGGCATCAACAACTCGATTTAAAACAAACCATTCGCGCAAACATGCGAAAAGGCGGAGAAATTCAACAGCTGGTTTACTCCGAAAAAAAAGACCGCAAACTGAAACTGGTGCTCCTCTGTGATGTGAGTCGTTCGATGGATTTGTACAGTCGGTTTTTTATTCACCTGATTTATGCCTTCCAAAATGCCTATGACAAAATAGAAACCCTGGTGTTCAGTACGGCGTTACATCGGGTAAGCGAAATATTGGATAACAATGAATTTGACAAAGCCTTCCGAACGATTTCAGAACGGGTACCTCATTGGTCCGGCGGCACGACTATAGGTTCTTGTTTACAGGATTTTACAAACAATTACGGACACGGCATGTTGGATAAGAAAACCATCGTTTTGATTTTATCCGATGGATGGGATACCGGCGAACCTGAGGTGATGAAAGAAGCCATGAAAACCATTTATAAAAAATCGAAGAAAGTAATTTGGCTGAATCCCTTGGCTGGGAGTCCCGATTTCTCGCCCGAAGCTATCGGAATGAAAACAGCCCTTCCGTATATTGATGTACTGGCGTCCGCTCATAATTTGGAAAGCCTGAAACAAGTTTTACGGCAACTACACCAAAAAAGAAATTTGTTGAATAGACAACATGTTTAGTTTTATTTTGTGTTATATGTAAATATCTAGCCAAAATATCATGAATAAAACAAAATTTCATTGATAAATTGGTCAAAATATCAACTCTTCTTTTTATCTTGATAGACCTAAGTTTAAAAATCAAATTAGAATTTTTTCTATCACATCTAGCGGAGTCGAGGTTTATGTTCCTTGGTTCTCGACTTCCCTCGAAATGAAAGAATTGGTTCTTTGAAAACGATAATGATTTTCTAGAAACACTTTAAATCTTATTATATATGCAAATTTCAGTAACGATCAATGGTAAAACGTATGCCCATGACGTTGAGCCTAGAATTAGTCTGGCCCAATATTTACGGGAGACATTGAACCTAACCGGAACTCATATCGGCTGTGATACTAGCGGATGTGGTTCCTGTACCGTTCACGTAGATGGTGCTTCTGCAAAAGCCTGTACGCTTTTAGCTGTTCAAGTAGATGGCTGTGAAATCAAAACTATCGAAGGCATGGCCAATGGAAGCGAAATGCATCCCATCCAAGAGGCCTTTAAAGAAAACCACGGACTACAATGTGGATTCTGTACCCCGGGTATGGTCATGACCGCAGCGGATATCCTAAAAAACAATCCGAATCCATCCGAGGAAGAAATACGACACGGACTCGAAGGTAACTTTTGCCGATGCACTGGCTATCACAATATTGTCAAATCGATACAGCATGCCGCTGAAAAAATGAACGCATAAGCTATGGAAACATTTATAGGAAAACCCGTAAAAAGAAGAGAAGACAATCGGTTTTTAAAAGGAGCTGGAAAGTATACCGACGATATTAAGCTTCACGGAATGACACATTCGGCCTTTGTTCGAAGTCCGTATGCACATGCGAAGATAGTAAGTGTTGATACTTCCGCTGCGGAGAAAGCAGAGGGTGTAGTGGCCGTGTATACAGGCAGCGATGCCTGCGGTACTATTGGAGTACCTTGTGGATGGCAGGTAGATTTCAAGAATGGGGAGACGATGCGCGAACCTATGCATCCACTATTGGCAAAAGATAAAATCAGACATTTAGGTGAAGCCGTTGCCTTTGTAATCGCCGAAACTTTGGAATTGGCTCGTGACGCTGCTGAATTGGTAGATGTTAAATATGAAGCACTTCCGGCAGTTACCTGTCCCAAAAAGGCCATGGCATCAGGTGCGCCGAAAGTCCATGACGAATGGGAAGATAATGCTGCTTTTGATTGGTGTATCGGCAACGATAGAGCTGAGGTAGAAGCTGCCTTGGCGAATGCGCATCATGTTACCGAAATGACCTACAAAAATCATCGATTAGCACCGAATGCCATAGAACCAAGGAGTTATATTGCCGATTACGATGTAAATGCCGATAAATGGACTTTATATACAAGCACACAAAATCCGCACCTCGTGCGACTATTACTTTGCGCTTTCGCATTGGGCATTCCCGAGCATAAGGTTCGTGTCGTTTCCTATGACGTTGGTGGCGGATTCGGAAGCAAAATTTATCACTATACGGAAGAAGCTTTATTGACTTGGGCATCCAAGGAAATTGGGAGGCCTATTAAATGGACGTCCGATAGAACAGAAGCCTTTTTAACTGATGCACATGGTCGTGACCACATCGTTCATTCTAAAATGGGATTTGATAAGGACGGTAAAATCGTGGCTCACCTGACGGATGAATTCTGTGCAATGGGAGCTTACCTTTCTACATTCGCGCCAGCGGTTCCCACCTATTTGCATGGAACGCTTTTTCAGGGAGTTTATACCACTCCATTGATTCACTTGAATGTAGTAGCACCTTTTACACATACCGTTCCGGTTGATGCGTATCGCGGCGCGGGAAGGCCCGAAGCAACATATCTTTTGGAACGAATCATATCGAAGGCCGCAAAAGAAATGGATATGGACCCCGCGGAACTTCGCTTTAAAAACTTTATTTCCCCGTTTAATGGAACTACAGAACCCGGGTATCAAACTCAAGTTGCCCTGCAATATGATAGTGGAAATTACGAGGGTGTTCTCAAACGCGGACTCGAAATGCTAGGCTACGAGGATTTTAGAAAAGAACAGGCAGAAGCCCGCAAAAATGGAAAATTACTGGGTGTAGGTATATCCACTTACATCGAAGGGTGTGGAATTGCACCTTCAGCCGTAGTTGGTTCTTTGGGAGCTCGAGCAGGACTCTACGAAGTCGGACATGTTCGGGTACAACCTACAGGTAAGGTTTCTGTTTTTACTGGAGCACATTCCCACGGACAAGGACATGAAACGGTATTTGCGCAATTTGTCGCCGATAAATTGGGAATTCCCATGGATGATATCGATATCGTACATGGAGATACAGACCAAGTTGCATTTGGAATGGGAACCTATGGTTCTCGTAGTCTAGCAGTTGGTGGTAGTGCAATTATCAAAAGTATTGAAAAGGTATTGGAAAAAGGCGCTAAAATTGCAGCCCATAAACTGGAAGCCGCTGAAGAGGATTTGGAATATGCCGAAGGCAAATGGACCGTAAAGGGAACTGATAAATCAATTTCGTTCGGAGATGTCTCCTTGACGGCGTACGTACCACATGATTATCCCGAAGGTGTAGAGCCCGGATTGGATTTCTCCAGCTTCTATGACCCAACAAATTTCACCTATCCCTTCGGAACCCATATCGCAGTAGTTGAGGTTTGTTCAGATACCGGAAAAGTTGAAATAAAACGTTTCGTCGCGTGTGACGACGTGGGTAATGTGATGAATCCCATGATAGTTGATGGTCAAATTCATGGTGGAGTTGTTCAAGGAATCGGTCAAGCTTTATTGGAAGAAGTGGTTTACGATGGCGAAGGTCAGATGGTTACCGGTTCCTATATGGATTATGCCATGCCACGAGCAGATGATATTCCGATGATAGAAACCGATAGAACCACGACTCCTTGTCCGCATAACCCTTTGGGTGTAAAAGGAGCAGGGGAGGCCGGAGCCATTGGTTCCACGCCAGCCGTGGTCAATGCGGTTGTTGATGCGCTATCGCATTTGGGAGTAACCGACATTCAAATGCCAGTCACACCAAAACGCGTTTGGAAAGCAATGCAGAGTTAGCGTCATACGCTACACGCTATTTTTATTGCGTTAGGCGTAAAGCGATAAGCTTATAGCCATTTTAGCAAAAGTGGCTCGTAAAAATAAAATAGTACTCGCATGAGAACATTTAAATTAAAAAACATACAACATGATACCAGCAAAATTTGAATATATAAAAGCGTCGTCGGTAAGTGAAGCAATAGGTTTGCTTGAAAAGCACGGCGATGATGCGAAAATTTTATCAGGGGGACACAGTTTGATTCCCGCCATGAAATTGCGATTAAGTCGGCCGGAAGTGCTTATCGATATCAATGGAATTTCAGGGATGAATTCCATCACTGAGGATGGTAATGAAATTTTAATCGGTGCAAATTGTACCCATGCCGATATTGTTAACTCTGATTTGATAAATTCAGAACTGAATATTCTTGCGTCCACCGCGAAACATATTGGCGATATACAAGTCCGTAATCGAGGTACCATCGGAGGAAGTTTAGCTCATGCGGACCCAGCAGCTGATTACCCGGCAGTGGTTTTGGCTTGTGATGCCAAGATTGAAGTAGAGGGGAAGAGTGGCAAAAGAACCATTCCCGCAACAGAATTCTTCTTAGGAATATTTACCACCGCTTTGGCAGAAGATGAAATCATAACTGCTATTCGTTTTCCAAAGGTTGCCAATGGCAATTATCAAAAGTTCTTTCAGTCCGCTTCGCGTTTCGCCGTTGTCGGAGTTGCTTGTGTGAAAGATGGAAACTCCGTTAAAGTTGGGGTTACAGGCGTTGCCGGAACGCCTTACCGCGCCACGGCGGTAGAAGATGCCTATTCAGGTAGTTCAGATGCAGCTTCGCATGCTGTAGACGGACTCGAAGACGAGTTGATGAGCGACCATTTTGCTGATGAGGAATATCGTGCGCATCTGGCCAAGGTGATGGTCAAAAAGGCCTTGGAGGCTTGATGAATTGAAAGCTTTATAACAATTAAACCCTGATGCTTTGTGTCAGGGTTTCTTTTTAGTATTACATATATTCGTAATTCAAGAAAAGTGTTTTACCCGGTATAACCATCGGCGTTAATTTTTAAAATAAATGATACATAAGATTATCCCTAGAACAATCGCAGTTCTATTAATTTCTTTATCCACTCCGTCGGTTTTGGCACAAAATGCTTTCCAGAAGGCTTTTGACAAAACCAGTCGCCCATCTTTAGAAAACCTGCGTATCAATTTTAAAGATTCCCTTGACAATACTACTTTCTTGCCTATTTCGGTTATTAAGGGAGAAAAAGAAGGTCCTGTTTTTACGATGGTTGCGGGAGTGCATGGGTATGAATATCCACCTATTGTTGCGGTTCAGGAGTTGCTACTAGAAATCAAAGCAGAAGAATTGATGGGAACGTTAATAGTGATTCCCATTGCGAGTACCAACTCCTTTTTTACACGCACCCCCTTTAAGAATGCAAATGATGGGGTCAATTTAAATGGTGCCTTCCCCGGAAATGTTGAGGGTACGGTGACTCAGCAAATCGCTCATTTCATTACTACAGAGATTATTCCGAAAACGGATGTGTTTTTAGATATTCATGGGGGAGATGCGAGTGAAGATTTGCTACCCTTTATTTGTTATTATAACAATAAGAAAAATCCCGAGCAAACCAAGCTTGCAAAAGAACTTTCAGAAGTCAGTGGTTTTGAGTATATCGTGTCCTATCCGTATACTTTAAAAGATGATGAACCTGCTAAGTATGTCTTTAAACAAGCCGTGCAAGATGGAAAAACCGGGGTCAGTATAGAATCGGGAAAGTTAGGAAATGTGCAAACTGAAGCGGTCGAGTTAATTAAAGTAGGTGTTTATAATATGCTACACAAAATGGGCATGTATATCAATGCTATTAAAATTAATGTGAAACATATTCGATTGAACAATCAAGATTATATACGTTCTCCAGAGCAAGGTATTTTTTACAGTTCATTCAAAGCTGGAGATACGGTTGAAAATGGTGCTATTGTTGGTACAATTAAAGACGAATTCGGAAAAATACTTTCGGAAATCAAAGCTCCAAAGTCTGGAATTATATTATACAAAATTGGAACCCCACCAGTTAGTAAAGGTGAGACGCTAATGTGTATTAGCAATAAGGAATAAAATTGCTGCAGCAAAAGGGAGGGAAATGCTAAGCATTTTTTCAATGCACCGGTTCGTAAAAGTTTTAATAACTTTAAGGTAAAACATGGATAGTGAGTATCATGACTAAAAAAGCATTTTTTCCAATTCTCATTATGACTGCAGGTTTACTGCTTATACCTCTAATTGCCATGAAGTTTACTCCTGAAGTGAATTGGGGTGTTGGCGATTTTGTAATCGCGGGTTTATTACTGCTGGGTACAGGAGTTGTCATTCAATACTTAAGGCAGCGAATTACGAATCCAAAAACCAGAATTGTACTGATTATTTTGGTAATCGCCGCCTTTGTCCTAATTTGGGCAGAATTGGCCGTAGGTATTTTTGGTTCGCCCTTAGCGGGGAACTAGTGTTCTAACCCATATCACCTAAGTAGTAAAGCTTTTACTAGGCATGGGATTGGCTTTCTTATTTTCTTTTCCTATTGCTGCATCTTCAGGTAATAGTCCGCCGAATGTTTCCCTGAACCATAGAACAAGAAGAAAATACATGACGCGAGGCTGATAGATGCCAGAATTAAATTGGTACTATTCAATTCCCCAAGAAAATTCACCAATACGGCACCTATTAAAATAGGTAACTGGGCAAGCACCGCCCAACGGGTCAATAAGCCCACCACAATCAAAAACCCACCTACGAAATGCGCGGGAACCACATAATGAAGAAGGAACATTCCCCCTGGAAGATTTTCAAAAGGTTTGAATACCTCAGCCATTTGAGCTTGGTTCGACATAATATCGACCCCCTTCATAAAAAGGAAAACGCCCAATGCCACTCTTACTAAATCTAATGGGTAATACGTATGGGTATTGGCCCATTTATTCAATGATTTTATGCTAGCCATAACGAATTATTTATAGATTTAACTATCATAAGATACTCATTTTCAATGGGATAATAAAGTTAAATTTTTACAGGATAGAGGGTGCGGTTATTTTAAAGTAGTATAGTATACCTTCTTCAATGACCCTGGTGAACGAACTTTCGGAACGATTCTTGCTACCCTAAAAATAGACCGCAAAACCCATCAAGATGCAGAGAATGATTCCGCTACTTGGGCTGCTCTTGGTTTTTTCCTGTAGCCCGTCAGATACTTTAGAAGAAGTCACTACGACTGTTGAGCATACTGAAATTACGGATGAATCTTCATCTTCAAATACACCCAAGGGGCTATCTTTTGACCATAGGAGCAAAGAAACGATTTTAGCCTATTTCGACGAACTCATCGCGAACGAGCAAGTGATTGTTGGGCAGCACTGCGGTGATGCTCCGACTACTACCAAAGACTACTACAACAACTATGTTGATGTGCTAGCCGATGAAGCTGGAAGGCATGTGGGAATTGTCGGTGCCGATTTTGGTTGGTATTCAGGGTCTTACTATCCAGTAAATACATTAATTGATCATTGGAACGAAGGCGGTCTGGTCACGGTTAGTTGGCACGCGGATAATCCTTTTGAAACTGGTATTGATGTATACTGGAATTCCGTTGAAAACAAAGAAAAGATCGATTTAAAATCCCTGCGGAAGGGCGAACCGCAAACCGAGGCTTGGATAAGCTACCGAACTGAACTCGATAATGTTGCAGGCGCCTTACAAGAACTTCGCGATGCTGGTGTCACGGTTATTTGGCGACCCTTTCACGAAATGAACTGAGATTTTTTTTGGTGGGGAATGGATGCCTACAACAATAAACAAACCAATGAGGCAGATTACAAAGCACTATGGATTGACTTGTACAATACATTGACCTATGATTATGGGTTGGACAATCTGATATGGACCTATTCTGTGATTCCTCATGTTGGTTGGAACGCCGATGTAACCACCTTTTATCCTGGGTCCGATTATGTAGACTTGGTAGGGATGGATTATTATGGAGCGACCCCTGATTTTCCGAATTATGAGGAATTAAAATCTTTAGGAAAAACCATTGTGATGAGTGAATCTGGACCAAAGGATGCAGGCTATGGGCAATGGAACATGATGCAATTCGCTAATACGATCAAGGGTAAAGCCGCTTATTTTCTACAATGGCATAGTTGGAACGGAGCAGAAGTGGCTATCAAAGACAATAAAAATACTATCGAGATGATGAATAGTGATGCGGTCATCACTCGAGATGAACTTCAAGATCTTACGACCCGTTTTTAGAGTTGAAAAGCTGACTAGTATAACATCTTTACGAATACTACCAGAAGCAATATTAGAATTAAGGTAACGTTTGAATAAAAAACAGCAGATGCATGAAGCGAATTATAATTTTAATTGGCCTATTCAGTTTGGCCTCTTGCTCAAGTGATGATGGAGGTGTCAAAGAGCCTACCGTCCAGACGAGACCTTTTTATATGGGTTTTACTGCCTTTCCTTACGATTTGACGGTAGACGCTTCTGTCGAAACGTATCAAAATGTGATTCAAGCGGGTGACTTGTTTTTGAATCATTTTGACCATGGTGTGCCTTGGAACGAAGCACTAAACGATTTGCCTTTTCCAAATGAAGTCCAGGGTGCTATCGATGTAACCAAAAACGGACTTGAACCTAATACAAAAATCTTGTTGACAGCGACGCCCACGAATCAGTTGCGCGACGGTCTCGCAGCATATTGGAACGATGCCGGAAGTCATCAACCGCTGCCCGATTATTGGAAAAACAAGACTTTCGACGATTCCGATGTTATTTTAGCGTATACCAACTACTGCAAAAGGATTGTTGACGAAATACGTCCAGATTACTTTGCCTACGGAATCGAGGTTACAGCAGCATTTAGAGAAGACGATGCCGCCTTTGAACAATTTCTTGTCTTGGCGGATAGTGTTTATTCTACTTTGAAATCAGATTACCCCAATCTTCCGATTTTTTTGACTTTTCAAGATCGTTCTTTTAATAATACGAAAGAAGAGCTACTTAAAATTACCGAAGCCTTGCTACCATTTTCAGATTACATAGCCATGAGTACGTATCCGTTTATAGACTATGAGAATCTTACTAGGGACGCAAACCCTTCTCTTTTCGAAGACAACTGGTTGAGCCAATTTAGGAATTTGGATACCACCAAGCCTTTTGCAATTTCCGAGACAGGTTTTTGCGCCGATGATCTTGTCATTCCAAATTTGGGGGTCGACATAAAGGCTACACCCGAATGGCAAGAAGCTTATTTAAAAAAACTGTTCGACCATGCCACGGGTTTGGAGGCAGAATTTTTGGCTTGGTTTGTTTATAGGGATTATGATCTGCTATACGACGCTACACCAAATCCACCCGATATTCTAAAGATTTGGCGTGATAATGGCCTCTTGGATGGAGAAGGAAACCCAAGACTTGCCCATCAGGTCTGGCTAGATTGGAAGGCGAGGACCAAAAACTGATTTTATTTTTTTGATTTTTCCTTCTTACTACTTTTTGCCAGCGGATTGAAATCCAAACACATTTGAATCCAACTTTCGAGGTCCTTGTCTGTATCAATACCCTCTTCAGTAATAAAAACATAGCCTTTCATTTCACGGCCGGTAAAATTCATGATACTGCAATGGTCTTTGGATAGTGCATGCTCGTATTGATCGGGCCCAACTCTTGCCATCAAAAAAGAATGCCCGCTGGTTTTGTCGATGTGCATGCCAAAGCACATTTTACCATCCACCATAAAACAAAGTCCGCCCATCATTTTCTTTTCCTCAATGGCCGTGACCGATTTTTCCTTTAAAATTTGTCGTGCTCGATCGGCTAAAAATTCGTCATATGCCATAACATTTATGTATCTACTTTAGTATAATATTCATGTTCGAATAGACTTCCTTCCTTTAAATGGGGCATTCTATTCTAAATGACGTTACCCATTTATTTAATTGGACATTTTAGTCCGAGATTCAGTTATAGTTGTTCCCAAACACGCTCTATCAATGCTTTCGTAGCTTTTATCCCAGCTGGTTCTTCCATGTTTTTCCCCTCGAACTCAATTCCGATATGTCCATCAAAATCAGATTTTTTTACGATACCTAATAGCTTAGGATAATCGATGACAGTGTCATTACCATTGGCGTCAAATACATAGGATTTCGCACTAACACCTTTCGCATATGGAAGCAATTTTGAAAGCCCTTCATGTGGTGGGTATATATCAGAACAGTTTTTAATGGTTTGTGTGCTGCCCCATTCAGCACTTAGGCACCAATTTCCAAAATCCGGTAGGGTACCCAAATATGGATTGTTTACGGCTTGAATTACGTCTAAAATGAAATCTGCATTCGAGGTATGGAGCCCATGGTTTTCTAAAATGACATTTATCTTTTCTTTGGCAGCGTATTCTGTTAACTGCCCAAGTCCATCAGTGAGTGAAGATTTTAATTCTTCTAGGCTTCCCTCTCCAAAAGCGTTTACCCTAACTGAATGACAGCCCAACAATTTAGCAGCGTTCACCCATTTGTAGTGGTCTTCGACCGCTTTTTTTCTTTTGCCATCGTCTAAATCCCCCAACTTTTCGTCCTCATCCACCATCATGATCAGGCTTTGAACTCCCGCATCCGATGCTCGAGTCGCCATTTCATCCCAGAATTTCTCGTTGGATGCATTATCTGTATAAAATTGATTTACATATTCAACCGCTGTGATGTCGTAATTATTTTTGGCAATGCTGGCGAAATTTATTGGATCAAGTTTTTTACTGAAAAAAGCTCGGTTTAGTGACCACTGGGCCAAAGATATTTTAGGCATGACGTTTTCTGATTGGTTACCACAAGCATAAAAAGCAGGCATTGTAATCGCCGTAGTGGCGAGTGCGGTTTTTTTGATAAATGTTCTACGGTTTTCCATAAGACAATAATAATTTGGTTTTCAATTCACTCTTTTCGCATACATTTTGCAATAGCAGTGCTACCTGAATGTTCTCGTTGCTCTAGTTCCGAAATGATTTTCGGGTGGTCATGTTCTCTTCCTTGCGAAAGTTTATAGGTGGCTTGAATATCTTCTATGGTTATTTCAAAACCAACAATGCCTTTTACCTGCCGTATCGTTTTAGGCGACATATTTCGTGAAGAAACCGGTTCTTTGGAGTCGGCTTCATATTTGTCGACCAGTTTATGTAAGGAGGCTAACAATGCTTGCTCATCTTGGATTTTTAAAGTTCCGTAAATATGTACCGCAATGTAATTCCATGTGGGTACTTCTTCATCTTTGTACCACGAGGAAGAAACATAACTATGAGGGCCATTGAAGATGCAGAGAGCTTGGGTATCGTCCTTAAAATACCTCCATTGCGGATTGGATTTGGCGATATGACCGACCAGAATATCATTTCCTTCTAAATCAACATCGAGCTCCAATGGAATGTGGGTCGCCCATGGTCTTCCATCGACTTGATTGACCAAAATTCCAAAGCTGTTGTCAACTAAGAATTCTTTAACCTCTGCAATATTTTCATTTACATAAGGGCTAGGTATGTACATAAATTGAAATTTAACGTCACTAAAATGGGCATTTTCAATCTTAAAAGTAACCCTAAATGGTATTAGAGCCAATATTTTCTTGAAAGCAGTTAAGCCAAATTTTTTATATTATTTAATTTTAATTGAACTTAAAAAATATATTATGCCATTTATATCAAATAAAACAGCAAAAGAACAAGTCGATATTTTCTATGAGGACTATGGTACAGGAAAGCCAGTTATATTGATACATGGTTGGCCACTGAGCCGCAAATCGTGGGAACAACAGGTTTGGAAAATCGTAGATGAGGGTTTTCGATGCATTTCTTATGACCGCAGAGGATTTGGAATTTCGTCAGCACCGTGGACCGCCTACGACTATTCAGCACTTGCAAGCGACTTGCATACGCTTATTAAAGAGCTCGATTTAAACGAGGTAACTGTTGTGGGTTTTTCAATGGGAGGTGGTGAAGTAGTGCGCTATTTTACCGACTACGGAGCGGAAAAAATTTCAAAGGCCGCTTTGATAAGTTCCATTATACCTTTGGTAAAGAAAAAAGATGATAATCCAAGCGGTGTACCTGAAGAGGCTTTAAATGACATCAAGAACGCTTTGCAAAAAGACCGTGTTGGGTTTCTTAAAAACTTCCATAAGGGTTTTTACAATTATGACGAAAATAAAGACAAAGTGAGCGAAGCACAACTTGACTATGATTTTATTGTAGCTTCACATGCGTCTCCTCGGGCAACGATTCAATGTGCATTGGCTTGGATGCATACCGATTTTAGGCCTGAACTAAAGAATGTAACAGTGCCAACCTTAATCGTTCATGGAGATGCCGATGAAACAGTGCCAATTGAAACCTCTGCGGAACAAGCTGCCAAAGGAATCGCTGAAAGTAAATACGAGTTAATTAAAGGTGCCCCACATGGTTTGAATATTACGCATTCTGATGCGTTGAACAGGATATTAATAGATTTTTTGAAGAGTTAAGAAATCTAACACTTGTAAAAAAAGCCGAACATCTTGTTCGGCTTTTTTTAAAGCTCATCAATAAATGATACCAAAACGGGCAAATGGTCCGAAATATGCTTGCCGTTTTCTAAACGTTCATCTATGTGGATATAGCTCTCCACTTCAAGATCTTTTACAAAGATGTAATCAATTCTCCTGTTTATGGTCGCGGTCAAATCAAATCCATTGAAAGTACCTTTTGGTCCTTTAAGGGAGGCTTTTGAAGCGGCCAGACCATCATTCATTTTTCGTTGAATTAGCTGGATGGGTTTTTCTTCGGGCATCAGATTAAAATCCCCCATTAGAACAACTGGAAAGCCTTTTGTATTGATTTTCTTTATTTTTTTGATAATGAGTTCTGCCGATTTCTTTCTTGCCTTCTTGCCAATATGATCAAAATGCGTATTGAAAACCCAGATTTTTTCTTCGGATTTCTTGTTTTGAAAAAGGCCATAGGTACAAATGCGTTCCATAGCAGCATCCCAACCTACAGATATTTCATTGGGAGTTTTTGAAAGCCAGAACGTATTTGAATCTAATAACTCATATTGATTGGCGTTGAATAGAATAGGGGAGAACTCCCCTTTTTGTTTACCATCGTCTCTTCCAACTCCAAGGTACTTATAAGCTCCCAAAGATTCATCGAGATATTCCAACTGTCTATATAGTACTTCTTGCATTCCGATAAAGGATGGGGAATACTTTTTTAATAGTTGAACCATTGAGAGCTTACGGTCATTCCAATTGTTGATGCTGTCATTGACGTTATCATATTTGATGTTGTAGGTCATTACTTTAAACTCTTGGGCCGTGTTTAGAACAGGCAACAGCAGTGTGAAGACGAAAAAGGTTTTAGTTAATCTCATTACAGATTTGTTGATTTATCAACTGAGGCCATATGGTCTTTGATTACATACCAATTACCATTAATTTTTTTAAGGTCATTAACTTCGCTAACAAGTTAACTAGAATACTTTAAATTTAAATCATGGAAGCAAAAGGATATCTGCATCAAATACATCCGGTATTGCCGGTAAAGGATGTAGTGGAGGCGCTCGATTTTTACGTGAATCGTTTGGGATTCAAAATAGGTTTTGCCGATGATTCAAAAAACCCTAGGTATGCCGGTGTTCTGCGAGATGGCATCGAAATCCACCTCCAGTGGCATGATGCTAAGGAATGGGATTTGGAAATTGACCGCCCGATGCTGCGAATCGTTACACAAAACATTGAAGAATTGTATAACGAATATGCTGAAAAAGATGTTTATCATCCACATACGCTTTTACGAGAAACAGCTTGGGGTACTAGAGAGTTCGCTTTTTACGACCCATTTAAAAACGGATTGACTTTTTATAGAGACCTAGTTTCTTAAAATAATTTATTGTGAAGTTTCAATAATTGCAATCCCCTGTTCAAAAAACATGATACCTATCATGTTTAGAGACAAAAGCCTTACTTAGATTTACACTATATTAATCAGATAAATCCCTAGAAAAACCATGAACACGATAAAAACCATATTAGTACCCTTCGATTTCTCACCAATTTCTAAAAAAGCTTTGGATTACACTATCGATTTTATCGGCATGGATAGGGATATTAAAATTCTTTTGGCACACGTAACGGAGGAAGAGGATACTAAAGCTATTGAAGCAGCCTTTGAGGATGTTAAGTCAGGTAAGACTAAATTTCGAGGATCAATGGAGTGGATTATTCGTAAGGGTAGCCTCACGGAAGCTTTACTTGCAATTCAAAAAAACCAAACCGTAGATTTGGTAATCATGGGTACTTCGGGAGAAGACGGTAAGGATATATCAAAGGTGAACAACACCTCAAGACTGGCCGTTGAAATTGATAATTGCTCAGTTATTGCAGTACCCGATCAACAGTTTGAATTCTCCATTTCTAAAATTGCCTTAGTTCTTGGTAAGGATAAAATCCAAGACCGCTCGGTGCTGGAGACCTTGTTACGCATTACACGAAGGTTCAATGCCAAGGTTGTGGTGCTAACCGTTCAAAACGAAGAAGGAATCTATGGGTATTCCGAAAACGATGAAAGCAATGAGAACCTTTTAGAGTATTATTTAGAGGGTTTCTATTCGCACCATGCTTTTAATGAGAATCCGGATATTGTTGCCGGCGTTGAGGACTACGTTGCTAAAAATGACATTGATATGATTGCGGTTTTGCCGCTCACCCATGCTGAGGGAAGCAAACGATCCAAAGGTTTGTTGACCAAAGAACTTACCATGAGTTCTAAGGTTCCGGTGCTTGTCATCGACTAATTCTGGAATATTCTATGGTTTCAGTTTTAGTAATTCTTAGCATTACCATTGTTCTTTTTATATGGGGCAAGTTTCCACCTGATGTAGTGGCGCTACTCTCAATGATCTCACTATTTCTTTTTGGGATACTTGACTTGAATGAAACGCTGAGCGGTTTCAGCAATCCTACCGTCATAATGATTGCGGCTTTGTTTATAATTGGAGAGGGACTTTCAATGACCGGGTGGACAGCTCTTGCGGGGCGTAAGTTCGTTTCTTGGGCCCAAAATAGCACATCAAAACTCTTAATGATCGTGACCTTGGGTGCTGGATTGCTTTCAGGGTTTGTGAGCAATACGGGTACAGTGGCCGCGTTACTACCGGTAACTGTTTCAGCAGCCTGGAACGCGGGTACCCTGCCTTCGAAACTTTTGATGCCCATTGCTTTTGGTTCCAATACCGGGGGATTGTTGACGCTCACGGGAACGCCACCGAATATTATAGCCAGTAATGCGCTATTAGAGGCGGGAATGGAAGGCTTTTCGTTTTTCGAATTTGGCCTAATCGGGCTACCCTTGCTAATCATAACAATTCTTTATTTCAAATATTTGGGATATCGATTGCTGCCGAATAATAGAGCAGCAAATCGTCCCGTAAATCTGGATACCGAGATGTATAAATGGATCGAGAATTATAGTATAGGTGATAACCTCTATCGTTTCCGTATTCGCTCCATGTCACCATTGATAAATACTAAGATTGGGGAATGGGACTTTGAAGAAAAGCATCGCGTACAGATAATGCGCCTAAGAAGACGCCATCCAAGTCCGTTTAAAGGGATACCACCTTTTGTCGAGTTCCCCAAACCGGAAACGGAGATGCGATATCACGATATTATAACCGTCAAAGGAGCATCAAAGGATGTAGATGCAATGATGCTCCAATATAAATTAGGACTCATTCCCTTCGAATACACGAGCGACGAACTTAAAGGGGAATTTATTAATCAAGAAGTGGGCCTGTCGCAAATGATCATCACGCCAAATTCGGCATTTGTCGGAAAGACAATTCCTTTGGGAATGTATTTAGAACAAGCGGGAATTCAACTCGTTGGTATTTCAAGAAACAATTCCCCCTTAAAGGATACTCATATTACCGTACGGCCTGGCGATGCTTTTATCATTCGTGGTTCATGGGAAGCCATCGAAAAACTTCAAAAGGCCTATGAACACGTCGTTATTTCAGGTAGCCCTGAGGCAATGGCCAAAAATGTAGACGTACTTACACCAAAATCCTATATCGCTTTGGGCACCTTGATTTTAATGATAGTACTTCTGGTACTGAAGATTTTACCAGGTGCTATGGCCTCACTCATTTGCGCCGGTATATTGATGTTGACCGGATGCGTTCCGATACGCAAGGCTTATAAAGGTATAAGCTGGACAAGTGTGGTGATGATTGCGGCTATGATTCCGATGGGGGTCGCGCTTCAAAAAACCGGTATTGCGCAGTCGGCCGCTACTGCATTAGTGACCCATCTTGGTGCAATTCATCCGGCAATGCTTTTAGGCGGAGTTTTTTTGTTGACAACTGCTTTGAGCCAGACTATAAATAACTCGGCAACAGCGGTGCTTATGGCGCCCATAGCAGTAATTGCCGCTACTTCTTTAGGTGTATCTCCCAAACCTTTTTTGATAGCGGTTGCAATTAGTGCGTCTACGGCTTTCTTGACTCCAGTAGGCACTACGACGAACGCAATGGTAATGGCGGCAGGGGCTTACAAATTTATGGATTATGTAAAAGTGGGAGCTCCATTGCTTCTTTTATTTTTTCTTTGTACCATGCTCCTAGTACCATTTATTTGGCCTTTTTGAGGATTTACTTTTTGTTACCTCCCTTATTCTGATTGCGGTTTCTGTTACGATTTTTGTTGCGATTCCGATTCCGGTTGTTGTTTCTATTGCCATTTCGGTTGTTGGACGGGTTTTGTTTTCTTGGGCTTCGATGTTGTTCCGGTTCGGATTGGGCTTGATCATCACCAACAAAGGGATGCTCTGGCATTCGCGGTACCTCTTGTCTGATGAGCTTTTCAATGTCCCTTAAATAAGGCCTTTCTTCTCTATCACAGAATGATAGGGCAATACCACTGGCACTGGCACGTCCCGTTCGACCTATACGATGTACATAGGTTTCCGAAACATTGGGCAGGTCGTAATTGACAACCAATGAAAGTTCTTCTACATCGATACCCCTTGCGGCTATATCCGTAGCGACCAAAACCTTTAACTTACCATCTTTAAAGTCTCCTAGGGCTTTTTGACGGGCAGTTTGCGATTTATTACCGTGGATTGCTGCAGCGCGAATATCGGCCTGTCCTAATTTCTTTACTATTTTATTGGCCCCGTGTTTGGTTCTTGAAAATACCAAAACCGAGTCTTCAGGACGTTCATTCAGTAAATGCACCAATAATTTTGGTTTGTTCTGTTTACTAACGAAGTATACGCCCTGTTCCACCTTCTCAGCTGTTGCTTGCTGTGGTTTGATGGTTACTCTTTCAAAATCACCTAACATTTTACGGGACAATTCCACAATCGTATTTGGCATCGTAGCCGAGAAGAAAAGCGATTGTCTTTTGGGAGGTAGTTTAGCGATTATTTTTTTTATATCATGAATGAACCCCATGTCGAGCATCTGATCGGCTTCGTCAAGTACCACAAATTCAAGATCTCGAAAAGAGATGTATCCTTGGTTCATTAAATCAAGCAGTCGACCGGGGGTTGCGATTAAAATGTCAACTCCGTTTTGCAATGCTCTGACTTGCTGGCCTTGCTTTACACCACCAAATATAACCGTGTTCCGTAAGCCGGTATGTTTGCCATATGCCGTTAGGCTTTCACCGATTTGTATGGCCAATTCTCGAGTAGGAGTGACAATTAAGGCTTTTACTTTTCTCTTATTTTGCCGAAGACTGATCCCTTCATATAAATGATGTAAAATAGGTATTCCGAACGCTGCCGTTTTACCCGTTCCTGTTTGGGCCACACCTAAAAGGTCTTTTCCTTTCAATAAAATGGGAATCGCCTGTTCTTGTATAGGAGTGGGGTTTTCGTAGCCTTCGGCTTGGAGTGCTTTAAGTATAGGTTCGGCCAGGCCGAGTTGTTTGAATGTCATAATTAAAAATAAGCCGCGAAGGTACGGCTATTTGAGGTAGGAGGTTTGAAATACGTAAATTTGAAGTTGACTAAAACGACAAGTGATTCTGAAAAGAATGCTATCCCTAAATTTATAGACCAACCGCTGCAGCCTCGGCACATCGCTCCCCGTCCATGGCGGCAGACACGATACCACCTGCATAACCACCACCTTCCCCGCAGGGAAAAAGACCTTCGATTTCAATATGCTCTAAATTTGCTTTTCTTGGGATATTGACCGGTGATGAGGTCCTCGATTCTACACCTACGATATTCGCTTCGGAAGTATGGTAGCCATGCATCTTTTCTCCAAAGGCTTTAAACCCCGCCCGTAGCCGGCTTCCAATCAATTTGGGAAGTAGGGAATGTAAGGGTGCTGATTTCAATCCCGGTTGGTACGAAGTAGGGTTTAAATCCGCTGAAATTTGTCCATCGACAAAATCCGTTAGTCGTTGAGCGGGTGCGGTTTGTGTTCTTCCACCTGAAGTAAAAGCCAAGCGTTCCAAATCTTTTTGATATTCCAGTCCTTTCAGTACTCCGAACTTTTCGTATTTCCGAATATCCTCGTCGATATTGATTTCGACTACGATTCCAGAATTGGCGAATAGGTTATTTCTTTTAGAGGGAGACATACCGTTAACCACTACTTCGCCCGGAGCTGTCGCTGCTGGAACAATAAACCCTCCCGGACACATGCAAAAAGAATACACCCCGCGACCCTTAACTTGCTGTACCAGACTATAGGCAGCTGCTGGCAGCAATTTATTTCGCTTTCCTTTACAATGATATTGAATAGCATCGATAATATGTTGTGGATGTTCGACCCGAACGCCCATGGCAAATGACTTTGCTTTTAGGGCGATATTCTTTTTGTGTAGGAGTTCGAAAATATCTCTGGCAGAATGTCCCGTTGCTAGAATTACTCGTGACACATTCATTTCATTTTCATTTTCTAAAATAATGGATTTCAATAAATTATCTTCTATTATAAAATCAATCACTTTAGTATTAAAATGGACCTCTCCGCCAAATTTCAAAATCGTTTCCCGGATGTTTTGAACTATTTTCGGTAGCTTGTTCGTGCCGATGTGCGGGTGCGCATCTACTAGAATTTCTTCGGTTGCGCCATGATGTACTAGGCTTTCAAAAATCCTTCGGACATCTCCTCTTTTCAAACTTCTTGTGTATAATTTTCCATCGGAATAGGTGCCAGCGCCTCCTTCGCCAAAACAGTAGTTAGAATCTTCATTTACGATATGGTCTTGGTTTATCGCTTTTAAATCCCTTCTTCTGTCTCGAACGTTTTTACCACGTTCGAGAACTATAGGTTTGTAACCAAGTTCTAAACATCGTAATGCAGCCCACATTCCAGCAGGGCCAAAACCTATAATATGTATGGGCTTTGACTTAGAAACATCTTTGTAATCAAATGTGTAATCTTTTGTAGAAGGTATCGCCTCATTAATGTAAACTTCCAACTTATAGTTGAAGTAGATAGTTGGTTTGCGCGCGTCAATGGACTTTCGAAGTATTTTGATTTCGATATCTTCTTCAGAAATACCTAAATATTTAGCAGTTTTGGTTTTAAGCCCTAGTTGTCCTTCTTCCTTTAAACTTACCCTTAGCTGGATGTTTCTAACCATGGAGCAAAATTAACTGAATTTTGAAGTTAGCAGTTTGTTTTAAAAACAAAACCCAGAAATAGTTTCTGGGTTTCGCAAAAAAGGTCAGTTTATGTATATGTTGCTCTTTCAAATTCTATTACTGCCGTGTTGCCGCAATTACTTTTGCGTTGGCGCCACTAAGGTCTTTACGCAACGTCCATATTTCGGTTCTTTCACCATCGGTTGTAGCCTCTACATCGGCTAGGAATTGTGAAAAACTGCCGGCGCCATGAACTTCTTCGAAATATTGTAAAAATTTGTCTTCTCTTCCCAACCAAGAAGAATTATCAAAAAAGTCGACCCATGCGAAATCCATTCCATCCATATTGTTCATTGTGTTGGAATAAATCCCATAAATCTCGTCCGGCATTTTTTCTTTATATGTTTTGACCACTTTGTTCACGACCTTGTCCATAAATTCCATGAACTTATTGCGTTTGACATCAATCATGAACACCGAAACTTTGTTAATTTCAAAATCTTTTGAAAAGTTTGAAAGCTCAGGATGCATTTTCATATAGTTTACCTCAACTTCTGGAGTAAGGTATTTGTTGATATTGTTATTATTGTCATCCGTATGTTCTTTACTCGATGGCCTTCCATCCATAGCACTCCACGGTAGCGGCCCCATAATCAACATATATTTTCCGGCATTCTTGCCATTTAATACATTATATACCCTTGCGCCATAGGGTCCGTCAGAATGGAATTTTTTGTTATGACTAGCGATGCCCGCCTCGAATTCCACGATTTTTTCCGGATTTACAGTGAGCATTACATTCTCAATAACCAAAGCTTCGTTGGTTTGTGCTAGTGTCAAAATTGGCAGTAGCAATAGTGTACATAATAATTTTTTCATTGGTTTTATTTTTAATGGGTTATTACTCATGTGTTCTTCTTTCGAAGCTGCTATTCTTTTCAGCTCCGATTTCTAATAAAACGGACAGGTTTAACAATGACATGCCTCTTTATCTTTTTTTTGTTAAACACTAACCGGTCTGTCTTGTTCATTTGTGAAATTAAAACCTAACAAGATTTACCCTTAGTTCCCCCGATACTGTAGGGTTCGTCTTGTTAGGTTTTGACTAATCTTCATTATTTTGGTGGACTCAATATGTAGCCCAATTGTTCGTATACGCCGTGCATATCGTAATAGACATGTTCTTCGGTCATTTTCCCTTCTGAATCATAGTGACAAATGCTTATACCGTGTGTAGTAGTCTTTTTCCCCGTGGGAGGATTGTCTCCAAACGCACCTGTATTGGTCCCGGTAACCATCCAATTGCTGTACGATTTGCCATCTCTTATTTCAAGATTATTATAGGTAATATGAAAATCAGGAAATGCTTTATGAAAGACCTTTATAATGGCTGTTTGTTCCGCTGGATTATTGGCCTCTTTTATACCGTTTCCATATCTAACAAAATTTTTGGTTGCGATGGTGTGAAAGTCGTCCATCCCCTGATTGTTCAGTAATTCGATAAAGGCATCATAGGTGGCTCGTATCCGTTGAGTCGATTCCGGTTCATTTTTCTTAGTCTCGATTTCTTGTAAGGCCAAAACCATTGGGGCATTGTCCCAATTGCCGCTAGAGCGAACAATTTTGCCTGCTTTAAATTGAGCTGTTAAATGAATGGGTATTTTGATTGTTTTGCCATTAGCGGCCAAAGTGCCTTCCCAGTCACCCCAAAAATTGACCCAGGTGTCTCCCTTATCGGTTACAACCATTTCATATTCTTGGTCCTTATCCAAAAACCCGCGACTTGAAAGGTTATCAAGACTCTGTTTATGGTAGGCCACCATTTCATCAAGGGCAAGACCCTTGTCTGAACTATTGTTGAATGTTTTTGCCGTATCGGCGTAATGATCCGTCATACCCTCCCAGTCTTGATCGTTATAGCTTTTGATGACAGATTTAAAAGTGTCAATTTCAGGAGAGTTCTGTGAGTAACGTTGTTTTTGATTACAAGCAATGAACAACAAGATTGTCATTGCCAATAGAGTTACTTTCTTCATAATTAGTTGTTTTTGTTATTTACGCAAGACGGAAATCTGTTTTTGGTTTATTTTTGTAAAAAAATCTCCCACGATGACCATCAGGAATTTGTAAAAAATTAGTTCGATGGCGAATAGGCCATATCGGGGCGCATTTGGCCTTCGATCATTTCATACTCCAACAGACTTGCCTGAAAATCTCCATATATTTTAGCCCATTCTTCACCCAAAAGTTGATTGTTCTCTGCGATTTTAGAAGCGTAGTCCATCGCATCTTTGGCCGCAATGGCCACCATATAGAAAGCACCCCGATTACCAAAGCCACTCTTATAGGTTCGATAATGTACTTTAGACCCCTTATTCTCAAAAATCTTTTTGATGGCCATTGCTTTTTCTCTCACCTGATCCTCATTGGCAGGGGTATAATGGAAATAGTGAAATTTTCGGTAGTCCTGACCATCGGGAGTCTGGGTAATACCACCGGGCATGTAGCTTAGTTCCTCATCTAAATGAATTACATAGTCATGTTCTTTATCATAACTTTTGTCCATTTCATCGAATAAAGCACCCATGGCGCTGGCCCCCATTTTTTCAGATAATGTACTAAAAGCAGTATAGTTGATATCAGCCATTGATTCGATAGGACTGACCCATAGGTAACGATGGTCAACTGTGTTTGTAACGATCATGCTTACCCCTTGAATACTATGTTTTTTCAAATTGGAGGTTAAGTCTTTACATACTTTTTCATATGAAGCAACCATCGACGGTTTTACGACATCTTCATGAACCCAATACGCCTTTGTTTTTTTTTCTTGTGCCAGCAAGCTTACAGACATTAGTAAAGTAAGTAATGCCGTTACTAGTTTTGTTTTAAGTGTTCTCATGATTTCTAGTTTTTAGTTGTTGTTTATGTCTAATTTTAATTTATTCAAGAATCGGGGGTGTCAAAGTGTATCCCAATTGTTGTAAAAGTTCTAATTCGTTGAAGACCACATCCTCTTTGATTAATTTCCCCTCGGCATTGAAATACAGTTGTGAGAGACCGTTGATGTCTACTTTTTTACCAGTTGGTTCTATTTCACCAAAAAGGCCAGTGTGGGTACCTTTCGAGGTCCAATGTGTGAAGATGACATTATCTTTGACATAAGTGTTATCCAATTGTACCTCAAGATCTGGGAACCCCGTAAAATATACTGCCATATGGGCCTGCATTTCGTTTTGCCCTGTTGCCACGGTTATTCCGTTAAGGTTTCTGACGAAGGTTTCCGTGGTTATGTGTTCCATACCTGAAATACTTCTTTTGTTCCAACATGAATCCATGTAAGTGTTGAAAGTGGACGTAATGCGCATTTCGTTGGCCATAATAGTATCCAATGACTTCTGCTGCCTATTGCAGGAGATAGTCAAAAGCAATAAGATTATCATGAGATATAATGCTGATTTCATTATACTTTTTTATTGGCTTCATCAATAAATTGATTTTTAACCTTCAAAACAATTTGATTAGGACGAACAGAGTTATTTTTTGTCCGAAGGGGTTGTATTGATTATCAAACAATATTTCAGGATATTGTTGTATATTTAACATTCAACCTGTTCCTCCCTTAGACAACCGAACCTTACATGAGGTGCTTTTTTAACAAAGCCGTCTGTATTTGCGTCCTTTCTTTATCGAATTGTGGTCTCCTTTTTGCCCAAATTATTGACTTCAGCAGCGAAAACCCTTACAATAAAGTCTTTGTGGAGACCGATAATTTCGGTTCCTCCTATTTGGATATTTTGGCTGAGGCTTATCTTATGGTTGAACAAGACTCTCTTAAATTCTCAATACTCAACGATCTGGCGTATTATACGCACACCCGTAATTTGGTTAAGGCCTTGGAATATGCAGAAGAGGGACTACGACTGACATCATTTAAGAATAACACTTTGTGGCATGGGCGATTTCAAATTACACAAGGGGCAATCCTACTTCGGATGGAAAAGTTGAATAAAGCTGAAGAAGTGCTCGAAAGTGCAAAATCTAAAGTGCTTGAAAAAGATTTGGCTCATCTCAACACCCAATTGGGCTATGTTTATGAGCGAAGGGGGCAATTGGGCAAAGCAGCAGACTATGCGCTCGAATCACTTCGATTGGGAGAGAAATTGAACGACGAAAGAGCTGTCGCGATGGCCTACAGCGATTTAAGCAATTTATTTTGGAAGTTATCAAAATTTGAATCGGGGCTTGAGTACGGGCTTAAATCGTTGGTACTTTACGAGGAACGGGGCATCAATGATTTGGATTATGGTTTTACCCTGTTCGTGGTCGGTAACAATTATCTATCCTTGAAAGAATACGACAAGGCCTTGAGCTATTTTCAACATTCCATTGTTATCGGAGAACGCTATGGTTTTTATAACAATTTGAGCGATGCCTATATTTTGTTAGTTGATTTGTACGCAGATCTTAGCGAATACGAAAAGGCAAACGAGGCCGGGGCCAATGCACTTAAATATGCCGAATTATTAAGCAATAACTTCATGGTTATGAGTAGTTGGCTTTCGATAGGAAAACTACAGAATTTGGAAGGAAAATACGGTACGGCCGTTGAAAGCCTTCAAAAATCCATTGCTATTGCCACTGATGAATTTGGAGATGCGTTTCGCTTGAGCCAGGCCTATGCCGCCTTAGGAAAGGCCTATGCCGGAAACCACCAATATCAAGAAGCCTACCAAGCTTTTGCGGAATATGACAAATTCAAGAATGCCGTTTTCACCGCAGAGGCCGATCAACGAATTTCATTAATCCAGACCGAGTTCAAAGTTGCAGAAAAGGAAAGTACCATACAAGCACAACTAAGTCAAATCAAAAAGCAAAGCACCATACAGACCCTTGCGGTAATCGTGGTATGCCTTTTAGGGCTCTTATTAATCCTGTTATTTAAAGCAGTAAGCAACAACGCGAAGAAAAACAGACTTTTACAAAACCAAAATGAAGAAAAAGAGTTTTTATTAAAGGAAATACACCATCGGGTAAAGAACAACCTAGAAATTGTTTCGAGCCTACTGTCATTGCAAGCGGCACAAATCGATGATCCAGCTATCGCCGAGGCAATGCAGAAAAGTCAACAAAGGGTGCATAGCATGAGCATGATTCATCAAAAATTATATCAGGGAAAGAGCCTGACCGATATTGAAATGAAAGATTACTTTGTAAATCTGGGGGATTATATCATCGATTCGTACGGAGCGCGAGAGAGAATAACGTTTGATTGTGTCATGGATAATATTGAACTAGATGTTGATACGGCAATACCCATTGGTTTGATAGTAAATGAGTTATTAACTAATTCATTGAAATATGCTTTTCCTTCTTTAGCTACTGGAAGAATAGAAGTTACTTTAAAAGAAATCGGTTCGGTATTGCATCTTAAAGTAACGGATGACGGCATCGGAACGATCGCCGATACGAAGCCAGAAGGTACGGGTTTTGGCAGCCAACTCATTGCACTTTTGACAAAACAATTGGATGGTAAAATGGAGTTGTCCGTAGAAAACGGGACGTCAGTCTTTTTTGAATTCCAACTAAACAAGGCCGCATAAATGGATAATGAAGCCAAAATATTAATTGTTGAAGATGATATGATCATCGCAGCGAACTTATCGCTACAATTATCCAAATTAGGTTATAAGGTAACCGGTATAGAGTCGCGTGGCGAAGAGGCTATTGCTCATGCCTCGGCAAATGCACCGGATATTATATTGATGGATATCAACCTTAAAGGAAGGCTAAATGGCATCGAAACCGTCATAATCATTCAAAAAGTCCATGATATTCCGGTTATCTATTTGACCGCCAATAGTGACGAGACGACGTTTGACCTAGCAAGAGATACACAACCGTATGCCTTTATATCCAAACCTTTCAACAAATTAGATTTACAACATGCCATAGCTCTAGTGTGTGAACGGATAAAATATAAAAAAGCTATTCGTGAAAATAGACCTAGTGTCGAAATACTCGAGGATCGCATTTTCGTCAGGCATAAAGGCAAGATGACCAAATTACTTTTGAATGACATTCACTATATCGAGGCCGACAGAAATTATTGCACTATCAAATCCAATTCAAGCACCTACGTATTGGCGAGTACTTTGAAAACTATGGAAGACAAACTCCCAAAGTCCAACTTTGTACGTGTGCACCGATCTTATATGGTCAATATCTCGAAGCTTGACGTGGTCGGAGATCATCATTTAGAAATCAATCGAAAAGTTATTCCATTGAGCAAATCGCATAAAAAATTCTTAATGAGTCGAATTCAGACCATCTAATCGATCAACACCTCTCGATAACTCAGAGCACAGCTTCGGACAGAAATAAACCTCATTCGTCCTTTACTACAAAGTAATTCATTATCAAATATTTACATTAAATATTGTTTTGTGGAACCAATTTGTTTTTAACCAATAAATATATGAACATGAAAAAGTTACTACTAATTTCGGCTCTAATGCTGTTAGGCTTTACAGTTAATGCACAAGAAAAATTATACTTGGTTTTCGAATTTATGAAAGTGGATAATGAGCAAGAAGCTGCTTATACGGAAACGGAGGCCTTTTGGGAAAAAATTCAACAACAGCGAGTAAAAGCCGGAGATATTATGGGTTGGGACCTTTGGTCGCTAAAACCAGGAGGTGAAATGCAAGATTTCCAATACCTGACGGTTTCGTTGTATAACGATCCTGTTAAGATGATGGATGGCAGTAGTTGGTCAAATCTTATGGAAAGAGCCAAGGCAGCGTATCCAACTATGTCAGAGTCGGATTTGATGGAAAAATTAAACGGTTCTGCCAAAACACGAGACCTCGCGGTACGAATTTATGCCGAAGAAATTGCTACCACAACAGGCTCCTCGGCAACCGAAATGGTGCTAGGTACAGTAGCACAGATGGATATGATGAAAGCTGACCTTCAAAACTACGGTGCCTATGAAAAAGCTGAGAAAGAAGTTTTTCAAGCCTTACATCAAAAGGCCGTGGATGCGGGTGAAAAGTCAAGTTGGGGATTGATCCGGTTTATGAGCCCTATTGGTAGCGACACCTATGCATCTCATATGACCGTAAGTATGTACAAAGATTATAACCAAGCCTTAAACCAAAATATTAACTATGAAGGTGGGGCAACTCCAGAGTTGACCAAGTTGATGCAAGAAGGTATGGCGGCGAGAGACATGAAATATGTGTATATAGCGGAATTGATCCGTATGGCAAGGTGACTTTTTGGCGAATACTAATTGAAATTGTAGAACCTCTAGAACATGGTCTAGAGGTTTTTTTACGCATTTTTTCCTTTGGCTATTTGGTTTTTGACAATGTAGCTACAATCCATCCACACAATTCTACAGTTCAGTCTTTCTTTTTTCATCCCGAGCGAATATCTTCTCAAATTTGATTCGCAATTAACTAAAACTAATTACATGTATACTCTAGCTCGCTATTTAGCATTACTATTAATAACCACTTTTGTTCATTCACAAGAGGAAGGAACTTCAATCGAAGTCAAAATTGAAAATATTTCCAATGTGGACGGACAGCTGCTCATCGGGCTTTATGACGCTGAAGTGAACTGGTTAAAAAAAACGAAAATGTCAGTCATTGGTAAAATAGAGGATGGCAAAAGTGAGGTGGCCTTTAAGAATGTGCCACCCGGGATCTATGCGATTTCCTTGTTTCATGATGAAAATAACAATGGTAAATTAGACACTAATTTTCTAGGAATTCCCAAAGAAGATACCGGATCATCGAACAATGCTCCGGCAAATTTCGGTCCGCCAAAATGGGACGATGCCAAATTCGAAGTTACAGGAACGACAATCCGACAAACAGTTAAGCTATAGAAATCATGAAAAATATAATTATTATCGCCACCTTGTTCATTACCGCTACAGGATTCGCCCAAGACCAATATATCAAAGGCATGCAAAAGGCTTTTCAACTTTGGGGAGAAGGAAAATCTGCCGAAGCCTCCAATATGTTCGAACGTATCGCCAACGCTGAAATGGATAATTGGCTTCCCTATTATTATGTGGCTCAAATAAATACTATTGTTTCCTTTGGAGAAAAGGACAAGGAAAAATTGACGCAACAATTGGAAAAGGCTCAAGAATATATCGACTTGGCCAAAAATATTTCTCCCGATAATCCGGAGATTTTGGTACAGCAGGCCATGACCTTTACCGCTTGGATTGCTTTTGACGGTGCGACCTACGGAATGACACTTTCGGGTAAAGTAGCCGCCCTGTATGCAAAAGCAGCTGAATTGGCTCCCGATAACCCAAGAGTGGTGTTTTCAAAAGCCGAATGGGATATGGGCTCTGCAGCATACTTCGGTCAAGATACGGCTCCATATTGTAAAGATGTTGAGCGTGCATTGGAACTTTTCGATACCTTTAAGCCTGAATCTGATTTCCATCCAAATTGGGGTAAAGATAGGGCCGAAATGACAATTCAAAATTGTGGTAAATAACACTGTTGAATGCGACGACTAATAAAAGATATTGGAAATGCACTTTTAATAGGCACTTTGATTTACATTATCATACTGTTGATACTGTATTTCATGGGGCGTTTTGATGACGGCTTTAATCTACAAATCGCTTGGAAAGAATATTACAATAATATGATTCCGTCGCTGGTTCTTTATTTCTCCAACTTATGGGTGTGGCGTTTTTTTGAACTCAAGTTCAATGACGATTTTCAATCTCCAAAACGTTTGCTAATTAGCTTGGCAGGGCATTTTACTGTTTCAATGCTAGGTATTTTTGTGTCTAGAGCAATTGTGTCTGTTGTTATACGCAAAATGTCATTGAGCGAGTTTTTATCTAACGAAAGAATTGAAGAGTATTATGCATCATTGCTAATCACGGCCGTTGTATTGGCTATTTTCCATATTTTCCATTATTACAAGCATCGTCAAGAGACAAAAGTAAAAGAACAAAAAATCATAGCGGGTACCGCATCGGCAAAATTCGATGCCCTCAAAAACCAACTAGACCCACACTTTTTATTCAATAGCCTGAATGTATTGACCAGTCTTATTGAGGAGGATCCTTATCAAGCGCAAAAATTTACGACTTCCCTTTCCAAAGTGTACCGTTATGTGCTTGAACAAAAGAATAAAGATCTGGTTACCGTTGATGAAGAATTGCAATTCGCTAGAACCTATGTACGTTTATTGAAGATGCGATTTGAAGATAGTATCATATTTGACATTCCGGAAAAAAGTAGTGACCCGGAAGCTAAAATCGTACCCTTATCCTTACAGCTATTATTGGAAAATGCTGTAAAACATAATGTGGTGACCTCAGAAAGGCCTTTGCATATTAAAGTTCAAGAAAATGGGGGCATGCTGACTGTCAGTAATAATTTACAGGAAAAACAGGTGGTCAGAAAGAGTAGTGGGGTGGGTCTGCAAAATATACGACAACGCTATGGTATTTTGACCAACAAACAAGTCGAGATTGAAAAGTCAGCTTCAGAATTTAGTGTGAAACTACCAATGCTGACCAAACAGATTTCTGTTCTTGAAACCCAAGAAACACATCTTGAAGATAAGCTATACGAAAAGGCCAAAGAACGTGTAGAGGCTTTGAAAGGCTTTTACGGGAACCTTTTGGCGTATTGTATCGTAATACCTTTTTTATGGGTTCTCAACTATAATACAACTAGTTTTCCTTGGGCAATATTTCCTACCTTGGGTTGGGGTTTCGGCGTCGCAGCCCATGCAATGGAGGCGTATGGATATAACCCTATATGGGGCAAACGTTGGGAAGAGAAAAAAATGCGAGAGTTGATGGAAGACGATGATTTTTAATCGATCATCAACCGAGTTTATCAGGCTTCCTATTGGGAAGCCTTTTTTATTGAGATAGTATTCCAAGTAATCCCGGTCTGAATTAGGTACGGTATTTTACAGTTCGGTATCAAAAAATAACAATTGAGCAAGCTTCCTTTTTAATTGCCTCACAATCTGTAGATATTTGAAGAGTACTTAAAAAACAACCTAAAAATATATCATGCAAAATCTGAACGAATACAAATACAAGAAAGCAAAAAAACGTGTAGGTGAGATCAAGTCTTTTTACTCGCATGTGATCGTCTATGTTGCAGTAATTTCAATACTGGTTTTACTGAACTATAAGACTACGAATTTCCCATGGGTTTTGTTTCCGGCTTTGGGCTGGGGTTTAGGCTTATTAGGTCATGGGTTAGGTACATTTGGACACAATCTTGTTCTCGGTAAAAACTGGGAAGAACGAAAGATCAAAGAGCTCATGGAAAACAATGAACTCTAAGATTCCTTATCTTTAGAATACTTAAAAACAACCTATTAAAAAAGAATATTCATGTATAAAATAGAAGATGAAAAATATATACGAGCCAAAGAAAAAGTAGCCGAACTTCGCAAGTTTTATGGCAGCTTGGTGTCTTATGTGATAGTGATTTCGTTTTTAGCCGCTTTGAATTATTACACCAATGAATGGCGCTATGCATGGTTTTTATGGGCTGCTTTTGGTTGGGGAATCGGACTTGTATTTCAAGCAATTAAAGCGTTTAGTGTCAATCCTTTTTTCGGAAAGAATTGGGAAAAGCGAAAAATACAAGAGTTCATGCAAGAAGAAGAACAAAAGGACCGTTGGGAGTAGCGGTTAACGTAGAAAATAAAATTGAAATCAATTATTATGGAAACAAGTCATATTGATAAGAAAACAAGGGCCAAACAAAGAGTAGAAGAATTGAAAGGGTTTTATTGGCATTTGGCAGTTTATTTGATAGTTAACTCCTTCATTACCATAAGCAAAATAATACGGAACACTTTCAACGGAGAAAGTTTCGGTGAGGCCTTCTGGGATTTTGGAACCTTCGCAGTATGGTTCTTTTGGGGAATAGGTCTCGCGTTTCATGCCGTAAAAGTATTTAACATCAATCCATTCTTCGGGAAGGATTGGGAGAAAAGACAGATCCAAAAGTATATGGATGAAAGTCGAGAAGAGGCTGAGAAATATAAAAGAATAAGAAGTAACGATGAAAAATAACGAACAATTGTCAAAATACGAACGAGCACAAAAAAAAGTGGCTCAAATACGTGGATTTTATAATCATTTGGCCGCCTATATCATTGTGAACATCGTATTGTTATTGGCCAGGGATAAATTTACCTTTATTCTGTTGAGTAAAAAGGCTATCGGAAACCCTGAGTTTTTGGAATGGATTGACTGGAATGTCTTTGGAACGGCCATCGTTTGGGGAATAGCCTTGGGTGTACATGCCATTAAAGTTTTTGGAAATATTTCTTTTTTTGGAAAGAAATGGGAAGAACGCAAGATGCAGCAATTTATGGACGAAGAAATTGAAAATAGGCCGTAGATTTCAATGTAAACCTAAAAAAAGTAAATCATTACTATTTGCTAAACCGCTTACAAAACACGATGGTGTGAGATTTTAATTATGGATGCTACAAAAACGGACAAAAGTACTAAAGCCAAAAATCGAGTTAAAGAATTGAAGGGTTTTTATACTCATTTAATGGTTTACATCATGATTAATACCATGCTTACGGTGGTCAAGCTAATTGGCACGTACTATTACGGAGAAACATTCATGGGGCCTTTATGGCACTTTAGCACCTTTGCAACATGGCTTTTTTGGGGTATTGGGCTGGGGTTTCATGCGATAAAGGTTTTTCGAATGAACCCTTTTTTCAATAAGGATTGGGAAGAGCGTCAGATACAGAAATATATGGAGGAAGACCGAAAAGAAGTTGAAAAATATACGCATACAAGCGATGGCAACAAAAAATAATAGGCAAAGCAAAATTGAACGTGCACGGTCCAGAGTGGCGAAAATCAAAGGGTATTATAGGCATATAGCTATCTTTATCATCATCAATGGGTTTCTATTGCTTTCAAAAAAAAGTATTGCAATCGCTTTATTCGGAGAAGGAAACCCAGTAAATTCTAAAGCCATGAGTTGGGTCGAATGGAATCTATACATATGGTTGGCGATACTCGCCATTCATACTATTTTGGTATTTGGTAAAGCACCCCTTTTTATGAAGAAATGGGAAGACCGTCAAATAGACAAGTTTATTGAAGAAGAACGAAAAAGATAGCACCAACAAATTAATAAATAGAATTAGATAACATGAATGTTATAATCATTGAAGATGAAAAACCCGCAGCAAGAAGACTCTCAAGACTATTGGCGGAGTTTGAGGTAGAAGTATCCATAATGCTTCATTCCGTTGAGGAAGCGATCAATTGGTTTCAGAACAACGAACATCCAGATTTAATATTCTTGGATATTCAGCTTTCTGACGGACTCTCTTTTGAAATTTTTGATGAAGTTGAAGTCAAGAGTGCTATTATTTTCACAACGGCCTATGATGAATATGCATTACAGGCTTTTAAATTGAACAGCATTGACTACCTTTTGAAACCTATTGATGACGAAGAATTGGAAAGTGCTGTGAAAAAATATCGTTCCTTAAAACCTCAATCGCAAAAATTAGCATTGGATTTCGAGGATATCAAAAAATTGTTGGTCAATCCGCTGGAACGGGAACACAAAAAAAGATTTACGGTCAAAGTAGGGCAGCACCTAAAAATTATAAATGCAGATGAAGTGGAGAGTTTTTATAGCGAAAATAAAGGCACTTATGCCGCCACTTCAGATGGCAGAAATTATTTGTTGGACACTACTTTGGAAAATCTCGAAACTGAATTAGATCCTAAAATATTCTTTCGGGTAAGCCGAAAATTCTATGTCAATATTAACCATATCAAAGACATCATTTCATACACCAATTCAAGGCTTCAAATCAAGCTAAACAACTTTTCTGAGCAAGAAATTATAGTAAGTAGGGAAAAAGTTCGAAATTTTAAGTTATGGTTAGAGTAAATAGATTTAAAACACTGATTATTAGAATATTAAACACAACGATAGATTTTTCTTATATTACCTATTTTTGACCTTTTTGCGTCTTTTTGTCAACTCTATTTTCATCAAAGGATGATGGTAGTAACTTCGGTACCAATTTAATAAAAATTGGTAGTAAAACTGCCCCGCCTGGTAAAATAAAAATCGCCAACGAAGGAATACTTTTGAAAATATCAATCAGCTGATTTTGTACTTTTTTCTTTTCTTCCGCATTCAAATCACGCAAGGTTGATTTTGAAAGTAAGGCGACAAGTTCCGCACTCTCCGATAATTCTTTCTGAAGCCTTTTACTGTTTCGTAGAATTAATTTATTGACCGCTTTTGACATGCTTTCATAAAACTGCATGGCCATATTGTTATCTTTTAAAAAAGGAACGTCTGTTGCATTCTTGTCAAAAAAGGCTGTTATTTCTTCTAGGGATCGTGAAATTTGTTTTTCCTCAAACCCTAGGTCTTTACCTAGTCCGAAAATGAAATCAGATTCTTTGTAATCCAATGAATGATCTTCCCAAACACTTAGGCATGCAATATCCAAAAAGTAGTGGTTCTCCCAAATCGCAGAATTTTGTAATATTTTCTCTCTATACGATCCGTCAAAACTTTGCCCATTGTTCTCGATAAATGTAAGGGATGCCCCGAATAGCTGTGCCAATCGCTCATCGTTTCGTTCTTTTTCCTTTGAATTTAACGCGTGATAGGTAACATTGATCACAATATATTCGAGGTTTTGGGCGTATTTTCGAATTGCTTTGGGTTGGCGCAAGTATCTTACAAAAACTAATATATCAATAAACAAAAGTGAATTCGTGATGATGCTATTGAAAGTTTTGCTAATTAAATTGTCTTCAAGATATACCCGTGAATCAATCAATTTTTCAAGTTGATCCGAGGTTTTCGAACCAGTCAGGATTTTGTTCAAAAATGAAATTTGGTGTACATCTAAATCGTTGTAAAAAGTAAATATGCTATCAACGAATATTTCAAAATCCGACTTTGGTCTTTCCAAAAGATAGGCATGATATAGGCCGATGAGTAAATTGATTTTAGCTTTTTCATCTTCAGAAAGCTTATGCTCAGCTTCAATATATTCTGGAACTTTAGTATTAATACCATAAATGAACCCCGTTTCTTTTAACCCGCTATAGAGGTCTTGAAAACTATCATACCTGTTTGGACCTTTACTTACAAGTTGCCCGAATTTATTGATCCAGCCTGCTGCAGATGGGTTCATTGATTGATGATTTGAGGCGCTAAATTAAGTGAAAATAGCGACTTTTCAGTCGTTCCGAACCTTTTTCAATCATTAAGCTCAAAATACCCTTTGGTCGATTTTAGCTTTTTTTTGTAGGAATAAATGCATGTTTTGTATACATTTAATGCCCTAATTATTTTTTGCTTTCTGAAATGCCCCAAGTGTTGCAGAAACTGCTAATGAATTTAACCGAACAGTTCCCCTAAAACTAGAGTGTTATGGAATACTTCCTTTTTTTTATCTGGATTTCTATTATGTCGGTATTGATGTATTTTGTCTTGAATGCACGTAAACAATTACGCAAAACCCTCCGGGGAAGGAAATACAGGCTCAAATAGCTCTTTCACGATAATTCTTTAGCCCTTGCTGCTATAAGAACTTTCTGATCAGTACGGGTAACAAAAAAAGGTCGAGCACTAATGCCGTCAAAAGTGTTACGCTTACCAGAAGACCTATGGTGATACTTGGTGTATGTACTGAAAACAGTAGTACCAAAAAACCAAAGAAGAGAATTAATGTAGTGATGATCAAGGCTCTACCCGTTTCGGCGAAAGTGATTTGAAGTGCTTCTTCTTTATTTAACCCTTTCGAAAGGCCGATTTTGTACCTTCCCAAGAAATGAATGGTATCATCCACTGCAATACCGAAAACCACGGCAAAAACTACTGAAATAGTTGCCTCTAAGGGAATTTCTAAAAATCCTAAAAGGGCGGCCGCAAACAAAAGCGGTAATAAATTGGGAAGCAACGAAATGAACAGTAGTTTTAGATTTTTGAATAGTAGGGCCATTATAATTGCCACCAATAGCAATCCCATGAGCAGTCCTTGAATAAGGCTGTCTTTGACGTAATAGGCATTTTTATCAAGTAAAATGCCAGTGCCGGTCAACCTGAGTTTGACCATATTCGAATCAATTTCCGTACGTGCAAATTCGTTGAATTTATGATAGACCTTGTTTAGGGTGTCCAGTCCAACATCGAGTACTTTTGCAGTTATTCGAGATTTTGTCTCCTCGGTATTTACAAATTTACCATAAGGTCGTCGTATTAGTTTTTTTATTTCCTTTTTATAAGATTCATAAGTTTCTTCTCTTTCAGGCAATACATAATATTCAGATTTATTCAAGTTATTCGCTTTATGTAAACCTTTGTAGAAGGTATTCACAGACTGAACGTTTCTGATGGGATCAAGTTGTTTTAATTCTTGTACTGCTTTCTCGATTTCTTTTGTTACCTCAAAATCCGTGACTTTGTAGGCACCTTGAGCCGTTATAGCAACCTCTAAAGGCCTAAATCCTCCATAGTTGTTTTGAAAGAATTCAAAATCCTCTGCTATGGCACTTCCTGTGGGGAGACTTTCCTTAATTTGATAATTCGTATTGATTTTTGATAGGCCCCAAAGGCAAATTCCAGCGAAAACCAAGCTCAGCACTAAAATACGATTCGGAAATTTTTGAGTGAAAAGATTTATCTGTGTAAGGCCTGTCATCCACTTTATGGAAACGGCCTTCTTTGGCAGGATGTACTTTTTATCGATCAATAGAAGAAGGGAACATGAAAAACCCACAATCGTCACAAAGGCGATCAATACACCGAGAGCGGAATTGATTCCAAATCCACTTACAACACTTGATTTGGAGGTCAATAAGGAGGCAAAGCCAATCGCGGTGGTCACCGAAGTGAGTAAGGTAGATATGCCAACCTCTTTCAGGGTATGCAACATCGCCTTATTCTTTTCAAGGCCGCCTCGCAGCTTGGCGAGATAATCGTCCATGATATGAATGACATCCGAAGTGCCCACAATCAATAACAAGATGGGATAAAAAGAGGATAGTGTATTCAGTTCTTTGCCCAATAATGATAATACTCCTAAAAATAGTATCAAGGCCAGTATTATTGAAGACAAGGCAATGGCAACTACAGCAGCTCTTCGATATACCAAGAAAAGTATCAGTAGAACCAGTAAGGTGGCATAAATCGTGGTTCGAATCAGCTCTTGTTTTTGCATATTCACCAAAGCTTCATAGAAGAAACTACGCCCAAGAAGATGATACTCGTGAAAACCGTGCTCTTTTAACATGGTTCTTAGGGCAGTCAACAATTCTTTACTTTGGTTATAATCCAACGCATCTTCAGTCTCAAGTGAGACTACCAAAGAACTCGAGTTTTCATCGATTAAGGTATTGATGAAGAGATTATCAGCTTTTATTTTTTTCCAATCGGAGGCGTATTTTGTGGAATCTTTTAAATGTATTATGGGCAAACGGTTATAACCAAAAGAGGTTTTTAGGGGATAATATAAAGTGGTTATCGATTGGTTTTCAATTACATAGGGAAGTTTTTTTGATTGCTTTGAAAATGTAGCGAACCGCTCTAGAAAGTCCTCTTCAAAAACGGTATCCTCATTTTCAATCGCAATTAAAAGAAAACTGTCGTCCACACCGAACTCCTCAATGAAAGCTTGATAAAAAACGAGATCCTCATCTCCTTCCGGAAAAAATTGACTAAAATCAAAGGAGAACTTTAGATTAAATAGCGAAAAACATGAAACGATTCCAAGTAGAATGAAAAGCCCAAGTATTGATTTTTTAAAAGCAAATAGTTTTTGCATTTGATGCCTTGAGGAACGGAGCGTCTTTGAACAGTTGCCAACTGCAAATTTAAGGAAATGCGAGAGTTTTATACTTTTTAAAAAGGGAATAATGAAGTGCTATTTTGATTTTTTTAAAAACATTGCTTCAGTGGACATATTTAGTAGATTTCTTCAAGTTTGCGTTTAGCTACTTTAGGCATTCAAGCTACCAAAGACTTATTGCCTAAAGTTCTGTCCAATTATCGAGGTCAAGGGTCCAATCGTAATTTTTGAATTCTAGTTCAATATCTTTGGTTGGTATAAGCCCTTGTTCTTTCAAAATTTTCTTAGTACCACTTTTGCCGTCGAAATCTCCCCTGAACCAACTGAATAGGGAGGTTACCGCTACAGTTTTTGTCTTATCGTCGTATTCGGAGGTCCTCTTTAAGTAAGCGGCGGTCCGCTTGTCAAATTGCTCGTTTACACGGTCAGCTTCATAAATTGCCACGGGAGGACAGTCCTTCGCACCACAATTTAAGGCAAAATGAATACGATAATCACGTTTGTTAACACGTAATTTTCGCTCAAACTTATTTGGAAACCATTTACGAATTTTGCCTAATCCCAAAGGCCATTGTGATTTACGAATAATACCATGTTCAATTTTTGAGAACGACCGTTTTTCACCTGCGATTCGAATGCGCTCGTCATTAAAAAAAGCCTGCCTGTCATCATAAAGCTCAGGGTTATTCGATAAAAAGACTTGTATATAAGCATTGTAGATGTTAACCCAAAAAGCTAGTTTTTGTTCGTCAGTTTGTAACCCTTCCTCCAAAGACTCGAGGGTGGTATTTGCGAGCTGATCTTGATAGACCTTGGTATCCTTACCAATCCTAATATCTTCTAGAAACTGTTCCGATAACAGATTGAAATCTGAAATATTTGAATGGGGTGTTTGAGCTTTGTTACTGGTACAGCCCAAAATAATGAAAATGAGTAAAAAGCAGGATTTTGAAAAATGTGATTTCATAAAATTAAATGTAGATTCGTAGTATACTACTTACGGAATAAAGTGCCTAAGGTTTGTCGAATTTTTAAAAAAACCTTTCAGCCAAATATACGTAGGTAATACAGACGATGTATTTTACAGGTCGTTGAACTCTTAAAACAAAAAACGAAGTCTGTTTCCTTATGGTATCCTTAATAATCCCAACGCACAACGAGCGAGAAAACCTTACGCGTTTACTTCCTAAATTAAATAATTTGGCGGCTCCGATACCTTTTGAAATCATTGTCGCACTATCTTGTGAAAATAACGATGGATCTGAGGATGTTGTTACGACCACTCCAGTTAAAATATTCAAGTGCAGCCAAAAGGGTAGGGCAACGCAAATGAATGCTGCCGTAAAAGAATCGGTAGGAGAAATTTTGGTTTTCCTACATGCCGATGTAACACCGCCTGATACATTTTTACAAGATATCTGTGCTACATTGAATGGGAATAATGACGCAGGTTTCTTTTCCTATAAATTCGATTCTAACAATTTTCTTTTAAAAATCAATGCCAGTTTTACAGCTAAGGATGGAATTTTCACAGGAGGCGGGGATCAATGCCTTTTCATTAATAGAAACGTATTCTTGAAGCTTGGTGGTTTTAATGAACAACAGGTTTTGATGGAAGATTTTGAATTCTTCGACCGTATGAAAAGAAACAAAATACGTTATACGATTGTCAAAAATGACCTGATTGTGTCATCAAGAAAATACAGGAGTAATTCTTATTTTCGTGTTAATCTTTCGAACCTTCTCCTGCTAGTTCTCTTTAGGTTTGGGTATCCGCCTGTAAAACTGAAGAAACTTCACAACCGTTTACTGCGCTCTTCCCTTTAGTAACATTTTTGCTATAGGTCTTTCAAAGCGCTCAAACATGCTGGTCGATCAATATCGCATTCCCATCGGGATCCATAATGACGATACTACCGGGTCCAGTGGTACTTTCATCAACCGCTCGTTCCAATTTCATATCCTTAGCTTTTAGTTCTGCTTGAATTTCGCGAACATCGTCAAAGGCTTCCAGCGTACTTGCATTTTCATCCCAACCGGGGTTGAAAGTCAAAATGTTATTTTCAAACATACCTTGAAACAGGCCTACCAAAGCATTCTCGTTTTTCATAATGAGATAGTTCTTTTCCATATCACCCGCAAAAACGGTAAACCCAAGATTGCTATAAAATTGTTTTGAAGCCTCGAGGTCTTTAACGGCAAGGCTTACTGAAAATGCCCCTAATTTCATAATACTTCTTTTTTAGTGTGCTTTCTAAAGTTAAGAATTTAAAAATTTAGCTAGCACGTATTTACTATTCTAATTCTGATTCTGATTTCATTTCTATACTAGAGAATTGAACAACATAAAAAACAAGACTTTCTCTTTAACATAATTTTAACTTATTAAACCAAACCCCGCGAACTTAATCCCGTAGGTAAGCATGAATTTAACATATATAAACGAATAACAATGAAACGAACAAAACAAATTTTAGCTTTTGCATTACCAGCCTTGATTGGTGTGGTCCTCATAGCCGCTGACCATATTGATGCACCGAGTTCTATGAATACCACAGCTGATATAGCTGATTATTTTGCTTTTGAACCTTCAGTTGGTTCAGATAACACTGTTTTCGCAGTTGATCTTCAAACAAACGTCTTACCAGATTTGGCGTATGGTACATTTGATGAAAATGTTTTGACTGAAATCAACATCGATACCGACGGTGATTTGGTAGAGGATTTGGTAATTCAAGCTATACCAAGAGATGGTAGAATGTATTTTTTTGGTCCCGTAGCCCCTACTCAAACGGGTCTTAGCAGTGAAGTGCTCGTTGATTCTCCATTGGGAGATGTTGAAATTTCATCTACAACCGCTGTCACGGAAACCACGCCTGAAGACGTAAAATTATTTGCTGGTCCAAGACAGGATCCATTTTACTTTGATTTCTTTCAATTTAATGCAGTTATAGGAGGTATGGCTCCTGGAGGATTCAAAGTTGCCGCTGAAGCCACCGATACTTTCGATGGCGCCAATACCATGTCCATCGTGGTTGAGCTGCCAAATGCCATGTTAGGCACACCTACTGCTACTAATGTATTGGGTATTCCGGTATATAAGACTTGGGTGACCACAAATATTAAGCAATAACATAAACTTTAAATATAAAAAATATGAAAACTTATAAATTAAAACTTGTTGCAATTACATTTTGTAGCGCTTTGTTATTCGCATCATGCTCAAATGATGATAATGTGACCGTAGAACCGATTGCCATGGCAACATGTACAGATGGTGTTATGAACGGTGATGAGACGGGTATCGATTGTGGTGGCGCTTGTGATGCTTGCGAAGAGCCTATGATGAGTACCGATTTCTCGGGTAGTTATGCCCAGGCCGATCATATGGGAAGACCAGGTGTCAATACCGTTTTAAGCCTCGACTTAGACGGTCAAGCAAGTGTAAAAGATGCTCATAATACAACGATTCCTTCTGAAATGCAGGTTGCTTTTCAAGCTGGCTTCGAAGCACGGTTAGAACAGTATCACGATGTATATGCCACTTTATTAGGGTTAAACCCGGAAGATGTTAACTATGAACCCAATATTCTAGGGGATATTCTGAATGGCCCTGATAAGGATGGAGCCACGGATAATCCTGTTTCTGCCACCGTCTTGACCAGTGTATTGGCCGATGATGTATTGGAAGTTGCACCCGATGTTGCTACAACATATTTCAATGGAGGTGCAGGCGCACCTGCTTTCGAAGGTGCCATCGGTTTAACCGGGAGAACGCCCCAAGATGATGTCATTGATGTTTCGTTGATTTTATTTTTCGGCGGAGCAACCGGTGATAGGTTTAGTGGTCAAGATATTGATGGTGACGGGAATGCGGATTTGCCAAGGCTTACCTCTGATGGCGTAGCATTGACCGCCGATATCAGTACGACATTTCCATACCTAGGTGCCCCGGAATAGATTTCAACACTATGAAAGGGAAAACTGGGGGAGGGTTTTGGTTGGCTTTCCCCCTTATTTTTAAACTACTTTAAAATAAATCTATGAAATCAATACTATTCTTTGTTTGTATCCTATTCCTATGGTCATGTTCTTCAAAGACTGCAACCCAGATTACAGATTCAAGTGATTACAATCAATATTTGACTTCCAAACCAGCTAAAGAAACTTCAAAGTATTTTGAACTTTGGAATTCCAAAATCAAACCTGACAGTATGCAACTGACTAGTTTTGGAATCGTGGCGAGCGAGTATACGAGGTTTTTCAACGAGACCGGAAATATTACGTACTTAAAAAAAGCTGAGAAAGCCTTGAAAAAGGCTGCGACTATCGCTGCTGTGGGTAAATCTGGTTATTATCGTGCACTCTCACGAAATTATATTTCACAACATAGATTTAAAGAAGCGTTGGTGTGGGCAGAAAAAGCAGAGCGAATGGGAAGTGGTTTGAGAGCCTCACGTAGCTTGTTATTTGACGTGCATATGGAATTGGGCGACTACAACACTGCACATTCATATCTCGATTTGATTTATAACAAGGAAGATTTTGGGTATTTGATTCGAGCTGCAAAATGGCAAGATCATAAAGGAAACCTTGACCAAGCCATCTTTCTAATGGAAAAGGCAAAACGAAAAGCCGATGCAAGTAACAATCCGGAAACTAAATTATGGGCATACACCAATTTGGCTGATTTTTACGGACATGCAGGTCGGTTGGAAGAATCGTACCAGCACTATTTAAAGACACTGGCCATTGACGGTGATAATGCCTATGCCAAGAAAGGAATTGCCTGGATCGTGTTTTCGCACGAGAAAAATCCAGAGCAGGCGCTTCAAATATTAGAGGCGGTGACCGATGTTAATGCAACACCTGACTATCATATTTTAAAAGCGGAAATAGCATCTTATGCCGAGGAGGATTTGAGAGCTAGTAAATCTTTTGATTCATTCTATCAAAGTGTACAGAATGAAGCTTATGGTAATATGTACAACACTCATAAAATTAAGTTTTACATAGAGGTAACTGGTCAATATCACAAGGCGTTGTTTTTGGCTGAGGAGGAAGTCTCGAATAGGCCTACACCTGAAACTTATGATTTACTAGCCTATGCACATCTAAAAAACGGAAACCCAACAAAGGCATTTGATTTGGTAATGACTTATGTGGAAGGTAAAACCCACGAACCTGAAGTTTTATTTCATATGGCCGAAATATATAAGGCAAAAGGCGCTGAAGAAAGGGTAAAGGAATTAAAGGACATGTTGCAAGATGCTAGTTTTGAGATGGGCCCCGAATTTCCGAAACTATTGGCCTCTCTTTAAGTAAACGATTAGGTTGTTAGATTTGTTTCCAGTACTCCATGGTCCCTTAGCTTTGATTTTTCATTGATAGGGGACTTTTTTAATAGATGGATTACACTTCTAGCGTACCAAATATTTTTTTATACTTCTTCGGCAGATCGGCTGTTAAATGCAATTGTTCTTGGGTCAATGGATGTTTGAATTCAAGTGAATACGCATGCAGATACAAGCCTTTGCCTTTAAGCAAGAGGTTTTTCGAACTATAAGTTACATCTCCCAAAATAGGATTACCTAGCTGAGAAAGGTGTTTGCGTAATTGATGCCTTCTACCTGTTTGAGGATGCAGTTGTACCAAGTTGAGTGTTTTGAATCTCTCCGAGCTAACCGATGCCAGTACCACATATGAAGTATAACTCTCTTTACCATCGATTTTAAAACTGGTTTCGCCTTTGGTCTGCATGGTTCCTATGGTAATTGCATAATAGGTTTTTTGAACGGCCTTCTTTTCGAAAAGCTGATTCAAATCGCGAATACTTTCCGTAGTCTTACCAATAAGTAGAATACCAGTTGTGGCATAATCTAGTCGATGTACTGGTTGAGGGATAGTGGCGTTGGGCAGGCTACTTGGATTTAGATTTTGGCTTAGTGCATTTGAGATGGTTTTGAAATGATTACCACTGACCAAAATACCAGCAGGCTTATGAATCACGGCTAAATAATCGTCTTCAAAAAGTATTTTCAAGGTCAGGTCGAATGTTCGTTTCGGTAAAGTTGGTGTTTCTTCGGCAAGTTGAATGTATTCACCTCCTTTTATATAGGTAGCGGTTGTGGCGATGGAATAGTCCACGGAAATAAGCTGTTTTTTCAGTGCCTTCTTTAAGGCCGATTTACTGATAATGGTGTTGAAAATACCTACCCCATAATCTTGAAGCCTCATGGGTTTTTGTAATTCTGGAACGGTATGACTTTCTATTTCTTTTATTATTCGGTTTTATAGAACTGGACCAGGTTTTTTCATAGGAGGCCCTTGTTTGGGTTATAATTTTGTCCGTATATTAAACAAATCTCGATGTCCTTGAACAATTTAAATATGATAAAGCTATGCAATCCTTATACTTAAAAAAAATAGGTACGTTCTTTTTAGCTTTTTCGTGAAAGAATAGTAAATCAGATGTTAATATTAAGAAGCCGATACAGCTCCTAAAGTATATAACTGCTCCAAATTAGGCGATTCACTACCGCCTGCAGGCTCTAGAGTAATTCCAAATGCCTCTGACTCATTGGTATTGGTAAGTGTGAAGATTTTGTTTTCGTCTGAAGCAAAATCCTCTAGTAGCCCTAGACTGGTTGGGGTCAACGGCGATAATTTTAAGGACCATACTTGATATACAAAACCATCAGGGGGTTCAGGCAAACCTTGTGCATCGATAAATACCTGTTGTTCGCTTTTGTTCCAGTAGGCTTTGGCATATGAGGTAGGTGAGACCGCTTGCCCACCAAGTGAGATTACGGCAATGTCTTTATCACGAATGGTGTTCAACAACTCCTCTGACTTCTCTAGGGAAGCATCTGAGTCCGCTATTTGTTGTTCCAATTGCGCGTTCTCTTCTTCAGCAACCTGAATTTTCGATTTAAGTTCTTGGTTTTGGGTGTACATCCAATAGAATCCAATGGCTAAAAGTAGCGAAGCGGCCCAACCCAAGTACCAAGACCAGTTGACATCCCGTTTTTTCAAATCGACTACTTTGATTTCTTTGTCAACATCGATTTTTTGTTTTACGATATTAAAACCAAGTGGCAGACCTGGGGAAACAGTTTTTGATAACGCCAAAATTGAACCTTCTATAGCTTCGATTTCGGATTGAATTTCAGCAGATTCCAAAGCTCGCTCTTGCACTTCCAGATTTTCTTTTTCCGAAAGCAGACCGGCCACATAGAGCTCTAAAATTCCTGACGCTATGTATTCCTTAACATCCATTGTATTACAGTTTCATTGCATCGCGCAACTGCGATATACAACTCCTGTTTCTTGTTTTTACGGTGCCGATTGGAATATTCAATTCCTCAGCGGCATCTTTTTGTGTCAATCCCCTAAAATAAAGTAGTTCAATAATTTCAATACACTTCGCTTTTAGACTTTTAACAAGTTTTCGAAGCCCCTTGAAATCAATTGAATCGCTTACTTCTTCAGGCCTTTCCAGTATACCTACGAAGTAATCTGCCGATAAGTTTTGTTTTTCCCGTTTGAAGGATTTTGAGCGCACTTTATCGATGGCAGCATTACGAGCTATGTTTAATATCCATGTAAAGAACCTTCCTTTTGAAGTATTGTAGCTATCCGACTTGTTCCAAACCTTGACGAAAACGTCTTGACAGATTTCTTGTGCAAGAGCCTCGTTTCTGACAATAACATTGATGACACCACAGATATTTTCGGCGTACATACTGTGCAATTTTTCAAAAGCGGTAATATCCTTCTTTTGAAATTGTGCAACTAAATCGTCTAACTCCATATTGTGGGGATTGGTCGGCTTGTAATATAGTTATAAAGCTACAAGGAAGGTAGCTTTATAACTATAATTTTATCTTATTGGATAATTCCCGTACAGCTCACACGAGCACCGGCCGCTCCACTAGGTTGCGAGGTGAAATCATCGACACCTTGGTGTACGATAACTCCTTTCCCTACAATATTTTTGGTCTCGTCATCACAGCCTATACACCACTCATCGGTAGCGAACTCAACGGTCGCATTTCCGTCGGCATCGGCGGTAAAGTTACCGATATCCCCTTTGTGGTAGCCTTCTGTTGCTCCCCATTTGCCATGTGGGGTATTGGTTGGGTTCCAGTGACCACCAGTAGATTTTCCATCGTCTGAAGAACAATCCGCCTTATCGTGAAGGTGAATGGCATGTTCGCCAGGTGTTAAACCTGTTAGCACTGCCGTCATTCTTACCTCGCCGTCTTCCTCAGTAAAGGTCACATCACCTGTTACCTTACTGTCGCTTTTAGGTTCCATTTTAAATTTGATGGTTTCAACTTCAACCATTTCTTCTTTCATTTCTTCAGCAGCCGCCTCCACATCTTCTGAAGCTTCCTGTGCCTCCTTTTTAACTTCCTTGCAGTTATACGATAGGGCAACCAAAAGTGCCATTGCCGACAATTTTATTGTTTTCATAAATATATTTAGTTTTTATTCCCACGGAAATGGGACTTTATTTGTAACAGCTTGAAAGTTACGTAATATTTAAAGGCATTTCAAGTGGTGTTCAAAATGATTTTAACAGTTCCATAGGATTGCGAATACCTCGTTTTAAGTTTTCACAAATCAAGATGGACTTGTCAATTCTGGTTTGGGAGTTCTTATACCTTGAGATGGCATAGATCAAACCGCGTTGTTTTCCAGGCGTTAAGGTTTCGAAAATTTGATACGCATCATAATCACTTAGTAATACTGCATCGAACTCTTCTGGCATGTCCACTCCGTATTTGGAATCATCTTCAAAAAATTGCAACTGAAAATAGTCGTTGGGAAAAATGCCTAATTCTTTTTGATAACGCTTTCCGAACATCATATAGTAGTTTCCGTTTCTTTTTTGAAGCGCCCCGTGAAATTCCATTTCTTTTCCTTCAAAAGAAGCTTTTGCCTTTACCCTTTTGATACCCTTATCAAGAAAGGGTTGAATTATTTCCATAGGAAGTAAAAGGGAGTAATAGCTTCCGGTAATCGTAATTTCGAAGGGTTTGGATTTGATAAGTTTCAAGTTTTAAACCAATTTAGTAATAACCTGGGTTTCGCTATGCAACGTTTTATGAACAGGACACTTATCCGCTATTTGTAAGATTCGTGCTGTCTGTTTTTCGTCTAAATCGCCCGTGAGTTTTATTTCCCTGTGAAAGGTATCGATTTTTGCACTATCCAATTCGCAGTCTTCACAATCTTCGGCATGAGACTTTCCATAAGAGGTATGCACTTCGATATTCTCTAACGACCATCCTTTTCTTTTGACATACATTTGCACGGTCATTGCAGTACAAGCGGACAAGCCAGCGGAGACATATTCGTATGGGGAAGGACCAAAATCATTACCACCAAAAGAGGTAGGTTCATCTGCAATCATATAGTGGTTACCCACCTTCATTGCTGTGGTAAAGGCATCCTCACTATCTAGACTAGCTACCACTTGGTGTTGTGATTTAAGGTTTGACTCCTCTGGTATATCTACGTAGCGTTGTGCCCAGCCCGCAATAACTTCACCTGCGTAAACCGAATCTTTCTTGTTCATCAACAAATGATCAGCTCCATCCAAGGAAACAAAACTTTTTGGATGACGTGCAGAAAGATAGATTTCTTCCGCATTTTTAATACCTACGGTGCCGTCTTGAGGAGAATGCATCACCAACATAGCTTTACGTAGGTTTTTTGCGGTTTCTGGGAGGGATTTGGTTTCCAGATCATCCAAGAACTGTTTTTTGATGGTAAAATCGCGCCCACTTAAATTCACTACCGCCTTTCCTGATGTTTTGATTTCTTCGATTCCACTTTTAAGCAATTGTTTTACATGATTGGGGTTGGAAGGAGCTCCGATGGTCGCAACCGCCTTGACGGAGTTGATTTCCGCGGCTGCAAATATAACCGCTGAACCTCCCAAAGAATGCCCAACTAATAGGGTAGGGGCTTGGAAATTATCCTTTAAATAATCTGACGCTGCGACTAGGTCTTCCACATTTCCTGAAAAATTGGTATCTGCAAAATCACCTTCGCTTTCACCAAGTCCCGTAAAATCAAAACGGAGAACTCCAAAACCTTTTGAGGTTAGTGCTTTTCCAATATTCTTTACTGCGGATAAATTTTTGTTACAGGTAAAACAGTGCGCGAAAATAGCGTAGTTGTGAGGATGTCGGTCCACAGGTAATTCTAACCGACCTACTAAGGTTTGGCCCTCTTTATTTTGGAAAGTTACTTTTTGCAAGTTCATTTTAGTTTGTATTAGTTAAGGAAAACCAGTTGAAAATCGTGCAATCTGCAACTCTTCACTGATTTACTCTTTTGTCTTCTTTCGTAAGTCGGGATTAAAGAACACTCCTATCTGCAAACGGTCGAAATTTGCTGTCGGAAAATGATTTTTTAAAAAACCAATTTGAACACTGGTGTTTTTGAAGACGTTGGCCCCAATTGCTCCGTACAATCTGTTTTGTCCATATACATTGTCCTGTAAATTCAAGAAAATCTCATCGTAAAAATTCAAGAAGAATACATCACTTAAGGGGTAGGTTACTTGAATTCGATATCTTGCCCGGTGTTGAGTACTTTTTCTAAAAAAAGGACTGTTTGGGTTTTCTACTTCGATAAAACGCTGTTCCAGACGATAGCGATGTTCGAACAGGAATCGGCCAACTTTATTTTTTAGAATAAACTGCTCAAAAATTCGATGTTCCGAAATATTGTTGATTTGATTTTCGTTACCTTCAAAGCTCGGATCGGTCGATATATAAGCGTAGCCACCTGTGACAATGGCATCAGGATTGATGTGATAGTTCAGTCCGGTTCGCAATAATAATTGATTAAAATTTTTACCATTTTCATAATACCGTAGCTGCGCCTCGGTATGTATGCTCAGCTTCTCGGAAACTTTGTTTGTGCCAAAATACATATGCCATGAGCCTAGTTTGTTATCGCCTATTTCTTGGGCAACGTTGGATAAGGTAAAAAATAGGGCAAGCAGTAAAATAGTTTTCTTCATAAATGAATTGTTTTTTTTCATACAGACCGTCACTTAAAGCGCAAGCTAAACCGACTTCGCCAACTTTTAGACTCTGCTCTAAGTGACAGTCAGGTAAATTCCATCTTCCAGCACCAGGTTTTCCTTTCCCTATTCCAAGTTAAACGTTTTTGTCTCCTTGAAAGGCGAAACATTCAAATCTTGTATCGATTTGCGGTACGCTTTCCATTTATCATTGAAAAATGAATTGGTTTTCTCCAGGGCTTTTTTCAAATCATTTTCGGCATATTTCATCAATTTTCTCTCGGTTTCCGTGATTCCGGTCTGGCGACTACGGGTATAACGAGATGCCGTACCTATGCGTTGCATCACGGTAATTTCAGGATTACGAGTAATACCTTGTCGCTTGTCTTCTTTGCCGATATACAATGCAATTACCGAGTCAATTTCTTTTATAATACCCTTAGAGGCTTTGATTTCCTCCTTGTATTTTTCCTCATCGAGTTCTTTCAACTCTTTTGAATATTTGTTAGCGACATCTTTACTTTCTACTAATTGCTTGACCGCATCCGCTGAGGTTTGTGTCATTGAAGAAATTATATTGGTAGTTACGAAAATTTCGTTGATGGCGTTGGTGTCTACATCAATCCGTGGGTCTGATTTAACTTCAATCATTTGCTCATCGGTCACATTACCAAAGCTCATTTTGACTTTGTAGATGCCTGGTTTAACGGAATGACCATTAGGTTCATTTTTTCTTTTACTAATTTTTCTAGAAGGCCTATCTGGACCTTTAACATTCATCGGCCAGTAAATTCTATGGAAACCAGCTTTTTTAGGAGTTTTATATTTTAAGGTGCGAATCACTTTATCCCCATCTAAAAATTCAAATTGAACAGAATCTTTTTTTTGCACTCCGGTTAGTTTCTTTTTTTCCTCTGAACTTTCTTGTGCTGAACTCGTTTCAGCATCTTTCTCCTCTTCCTTCGAAGCTTTAGCCGAGGGAGATTTCCCCTCCTTCAAATAATAGGTTATCATCGCTCCTTCTTTTCGATTCTCGGCATTGTACATCGCATCAGCCCCAAACCTACTTCCTGTGGGTTGTTGATATGCTGCCTGATACGCTGTCGGAGGTTCAAATAATTTTGCCTCTTTATTCAAAATCGTTTTATCCGATGCCAAGGCCCGAAGCGGACGAATATCATCCAAGACCCAAACAGCACGTCCAAAAGTACCGATCACTAAGTCGTGTTCGCGTGGTTGAATGACCAAATCTTTGGTGGATACGGTTGGAAAACCTTCCGTCCACTTTTGCCAGTTTGCAGCGCCATCGAAAGAAATATATAGTCCGTCATCCGTACCTAAAAACAAAAGATTCGGATTTTCGATATCCTCGATAATCGATAATGTATAACTCTGAACATCGTTTGAATCTACAATGCGTTCCCATGTTTTTCCATAATTTCGTGTACGATAGGCGTAAGGCGTGTAGTTGAACCTTCTGTAGTCATTGGCAATTAACAAAGCTTCTCCTTTATTTTTGTTCGATGCCTTTATTTGTGGAATCCAGCTTCCTTGTGGGAGCCCTTTGATGTTTTGGGTCACCTCGACCCAGGTTTCGCCTCCATTTAGAGTATAGTGAACCCGCCCATCGTCAGAACCTGTCCATAGCATATCCTTTTCTAATGATGAAGGTTCAATAACTAAAAGCGTCGTATGGTTTTCAGCTCCGGTTGCATCCATGGATAGTCCGCCACTTTCACTTTGCTTTTGTTTTTCAGGATCGTTAGTGGTCAAATCAGGGGAAATTATTTGCCATGTCAACCCCTTGTCGGTACTCTTATGTACAAACTGGCTGCCGAAATAGACCGTATTATTATCGAACGGATCTTGAGCGATAGCGGCATTCCAGTTAAACCGTAATTTGGTTTCTGCGTCCGGTGGGGTAGGACGTACGATATAATTATTGCCTGTTACATGGTCATAGCGTTGTACAAAACCTTGCTGACTCATGGTATAACCATATCGGGAGTCGTCTGGATCAGGAACAACATCAAAACCATCTCCAAAACTGATTTCTTGCCAGTAGCTGTTACGAATACCTTGGTCTTTCCAAACATAGGCCGGCCCGCGCCAGGAGCCGTTGTCCTGTAGGCCACCGTACACATTATACGGGAATTCATTGTCGGTGTTGATATGATAGAATTGCGCAACAGGAATGTTACCCACAAACCGCCAAGACTTGCCACTGTCTTTGGTGATGTTCATTCCGCCGTCATTACCATCCATCATAAACTGTCCGTTGTTGGGATGAATCCACCAGGCGTGATGGTCAGGGTGTACGCCATTATCCACCCGATAGGCGGGCATGAGTTCCTTAAAATTCTTACCACCATCTTCGGAAACGTTTACATAAGTGAAAACCGAATAAACCCGATTTTCATTTTGCGGGTCAACATAGATTTCCGAGTAGTAAAAAGGACGATTCCCTATATCTGATTTGTCATTGATTTTCTTCCATTTGAACCCTCCGTCTTCAGATTTGTACAGTGCGTTCTTTTTAGCTTCAACAAGTGCGTAGACAATATTCGGTTTTCCAGCGGCAATAGCGATTCCAATTCTACCGAGGTCTCCTTTGGGCAGGCCGTCTTCTTCGGATAATTGCTTCCAATTCTTTCCGCCGTCATGCGTCATATATAGTCCGCTACCTTTTCCTCCGGATTTGAAAAACCAAGGATCACGTTTATGTTCCCACATCGCAACTAGCAGTTTATTCGGGTTGGTAGGGTCCATGACCATATCGGCAACTCCTGTTTTGTTGTTGACAAATAGGATTTTTGTCCAAGTTTCGCCGCCATCGGTAGTTTTAAATACGCCTCGTTCAGGGTGTTCGCCCCAAGGGGAACCGATAGCACCTATGTACACTGTATTTGGGTCAGATGGGTCGATTTTTATTCTATGGATGTGACGGGTTTTTTCAAGGCCCATGGATTTCCAGCTTTTACCACCGTCCAACGATTTGTAAACGCCGAAACCACCATTCAAACTGTTTCTCGGATTTCCTTCACCAGTACCTACCCAAATTACAGAGGGGTTCGATTGTTGAATCGCCACTGCACCAACGGATGCTGTCAATTCCTTGTCGAAAAGAGGTTCCCATTTGATACCTCCAGAAGTAGATTTCCAGAGTCCGCCAGAAGCGGTACCCACATACATCACATCGGGATTATCATGAACCGCGTCAATGGCCGTAACCCGACCGCTCATACCGCCAGGACCTATATTTCTGGGTTTTAGGTCTTGAACCAAATCCATTTTAAATTCTTGTGCTGCTAGGGATAACGATACGAAAAGCATCGCAAAGGAAAGTAATTGTTTCATCAATTTTAGAGTGGTTTTATTAGTCGTCTAAATATAGGGAAATCTTTAAGTAGAATTCTTAAAGCAGTGTTAATGAGGTTATGTTAAACGCAAAATCCTACCCTACTTCATGTAACAATTCCTTCAAATTCAAGTCTCATAGCTAATCAATCAAACAGCCATCTTGAAACTTACACTTAATTTTCGTCTATTATTTACCCTTTTGGTAACCCTTCTGGTTTGGGGCCATATCATTTGGGACCATTTACACGGGGGTATTCCAACCCATTATCTATTACATGACGATAACTTGCCAGGAATTCCAAATTGGTTGGGCGGTATACTGCTTCCATTTTTTACTTGGTTTTTGCTTTATCGAATTCATAAAAGAATAAATGAGCCTAAAATACCGCTTGCTTCAGAGGGTCTGCGAAGTGTTATTATCCGATTTCTTTTGGCAATGATAGTCGCTATAATTATTTCCGTTTTATTCACCTTCGAAATTGATGCGATTGAATACATTATGTTAACCATATTCGTTGCGGCATTTATTTTTCCATTGTATAAGTCAGAATACCTTCTCGGATGGGTGTTGGGCTCTGCTTTTACGTTCGGGGCAATTATACCAATAGGTTTTGGTAGTCTATTTGCGGCTATTTTTTTTATCTGTTATAAAGTTCCCAGGGTTGGCATAGCTTATTTCGGTTCAATAAAGAGATAGAATTTAGTTTAGGATTTTGTAAAAATCCCAAACAATTCATTTCCCATTCTAGGGGGAATCGAATTGTAACATCTTTCAAAAGTAATTGTTTCGAAGTGCGACCCTAAATAGTTTATATACAAGTTCTTATTTCCTCCAAAAGGTCTTTTTTCTATATCCCTGGTCAATGGAATATCGAACCAAACACCAACTAATTTACCTTTAGGTTTAAGAAGTTTTGCCATATGCTTGGCATAGCGATTTCTGTTCTCATCTGTGGGGACAAAGGAACAGAAAAAGGTCTGCTCTAAAATTAAGTCGTATTGACCTTCGTGTTTGAAAAAGTCTGCGTGCAATAATTGGGACTTTGGAAAATCGAGATTGCGTTTTTGAAATTGTTTTAAGGGAATATCCGAAATGTCCATCACACATACATTTCTAAATCCTTGTTGCCAAAGGTATTCTGCTTCGTATGCATTGCCTGCCCCCGGAATTAAGATGGAAATGTTTTTATCTTTAAGTTGTTCAATATATTCCTTCAATGGAGTGGAAGGATAGCCTATATCCCAACCCATATTTTCTTTCAAATAGTGTTGCGACCAATATTCTTGCTCTTTATTCTTTTTCATTGTTGAAAATCACGCCATCTTTCATCACAAATTGTACGTTGCTCATATTGGCAATGTCTACTGCCGGATTACCGGTTACGGCAATGATATCCGCAAGAAACCCCTTCTTTACTCTTCCTAATTCATTTAAATGAAAAACCCTGGCATTCAAAGAAGTAGCTGACCTAAGGGCGGCTAAAGGCTGCATACCATAATCAACCATCAATTCAAGCTCACGATAGTTTTCACCATGTGAGAAAACCCCAACATCACCGCCGAAAATGATATCCACCTCCGATTCCAAAGCTAATTTAAAAGACCATTTTTTTTCCATGATTCTTTCTGGGTCGGGTTCGCTTCCTTTCTTCCACCCGCGATATTGGGTAATAGCATCTCCGGCAGCAAGTGTAGGGCAAAATGCTACACCTTTTTCTTTCATCAAATTGAAGATTTCCAAAGTGCCCCCGTCACCATGTTCGATGGTTTCCACACCCCCTTTAATGGCACGCATCATCCCCTCCGGCGTACTTGCATGTGCTACGACATAACTTCCCGCACTGGTGGCTGTGGCCACCATGGCATCAATTTCTTCCTGCAGAAAAGTGGGCTGGGAAGGAGCTCCGGGTGTCCAGCGATAATCCGCATAAATTTTTATGAAATCCGCCCCATTGCCCAATTGCCTGCGTACCGTTCTGATCACTTCAGGTACACCACTTGCGGGTTCCGCACCCAAAGGTACTTGAACACCATCGTGAAAACCTTTAGGCCCATAGGCTCCGGTCGCCACGATAGCCGGACCTGCCACTAACATTCGTGGACCGGGAACTATTCCATCATCTATTGTTTTCTTGAGGTATACATCGGTATAGCCTGCTCCTTCTGCACCTAAATCACGAGTTGTTGTGATACCGGCCATTAACGAGTTTTTAGCATGAACCGTTCCTCGAATGGCACGCTCAACAGGAGACTCTTTTAGTACTTGGTCATTCCATGAGGTCTCGTTGTACGGATGTAATAATAAGTGCGAATGCCCTTCGATTAGTCCGGGCATCAAGGTCATGCCTTTTAGGTCGATTGTTCTAGTACTTACTGGTAATTCTACTCCACTGGCTTCACCTGCATACGAAATCGTGTTTTCCTCAACGAGAACCACCCAATTATCATGCATATCTTCTCCATCAAAAACACGATCGGGATGGAGTAGGGTTTGAGCGAAGAAATTGCTGGTGATAAAAAATAAAATGATAGCTAGTTTTTTTTGCATAGATCTAGTTTTGAGCAGCATGTTTCGCTACAATGGCCAGTTTTTCCTCGATTTCTTCTTTGGGTATCCAGCGTCCTCTCAACATCACTCCCGATATTTCCTTCAGTGCTGCCATATTTTCCAAAGGATTTGAATCTAACAAAACTATATCCGCATCCAATCCCTCCTTGATTTCACCGAACGTATCTTCCATGTCAAAATATTTTGCTGGATTTATGGTGCCTGACTCAATAATTTCAGCTGGGGTCATTCCAGCTCCGAGCATTCCCTGTACTTCATGATGAATCGAAAAACCGGGTACGTTGAATAATTGAGGTGCATCGGAACCCAACAGCATCCCATGTCCGTCCTTGTTCAATCGAGCGATGAAAAGTTTACGGATACTATCGAATCTAACCCATTGTTCTTCATTGAAACTTGGATCATTAATGGATTCATTTTTACGTATTTTCCAATTTTCCAAAGTGGCCGTAGGCATATATTTCATTTCAGGCTGATTAAGCAGTTCCTCCGAAGTAATCGGCGCAAACCAACGTTCGAAGAGACTTTGGGTAGGTACGATCCAGACCTTATTTTCTCTGGCTAGACTTACCAGTTCTTCAACTTTTGAAGTATCTGCTAAGGGCGTGAACGCATAACCGAAAAATCCATTCTCTGTAGGTTTCACATTGGCCGTTTCTGGAACTAGGCCTTCTAAAAATCCGTCAACATGATCAATTGACGCATATTTACTTTCTAACGCATGACGAATACCAACATCAACAGGTACATGACCTGCAAAGGAAATGCCTACTTCATTAGCGGTTGTAACCACTTGGTCAAATACCTCTTTTTGAATTCCGGGGTGGATTTTCAAGAAATCATAGCCTTCTTTTTGATAAGCCGTTACTTTTTCAATAGCTTCTTCTTTTGTTTTAACGGAATTGCCATTCAAGGATGGACTAGAAGTAAAAATACGGGGGCTTATGATTTTACCTTCTTTGGCAACCTCCCGAAGTGTTAAATGCCCAGGGTGACCAAGCATGCCACGGATTGTGGTAATTCCGTTGGCTACATAAAGAAAAAGAACTTCTTCTACACGGTCTGAGTGTGTACTTGGTGGTGGAATATGGGCATGCATTTCCGCAAGGCCGGGAATCAAGTATTTTCCTGTCCCATCGATGGTCTTCGTATACTTATCGGCATCTTGAATTTCTTCGGAAATGCGTTTTATTTTTCCCGAATCGATTACGATTTGTTGATTCGCCAAAAGAGAGCCGTTACGAACATCTATGCTATTTACATTGGAAATCAAAATCGCGGTAGGACTAATCTTTTCTTGAGATTGGCCACAAGATGCTAAGAGGGCCAGAAGTAAAAGGAAAGCTATATTTTTCATCGGATGTTGCTCTTTAGGTGGTGTTTAAAGATAATTATTTTAGTTTTTAGTAGTTTTTTACATCAATAGTTTCCTCTTTTCAGGGGGAATCTGGTTTTTAGAAAAATAGTTATCTCACCAAAGCATCATCCAATAACTTCTGAAGTTCCGCTTTATCCAAGATAACATTTCCCTTTATGACAGAAAACACTTTTTGCGTATTGCTAATATCCTCCAACGGATTCGCCTCCAACAAAACCAAATCCGATATTTTGCCCTCTGCTATTGAACCAATATCAGTATCTTTTTTTAAGAATTTTGAGCCATTAAAGGCAGATGTTCGCAATGCTTCTAGAGGGGGAATTCCCTCTTTGACCATTTCTTGTAATTCTTTATGCAGTGAAATACCTGGGTAGGTATAGGAGTTGTACGCACCACTGTCGGATCCTGCCAGTAATTGTACACCAGAATCGTTTAATGATTTAGTCAATATTCCAAAAAAGCGCTGCAATTCTTTTCGGTCTTTTATTTGTTGCTCTGAAGATTGCATTGCCCTATTGATACGACCCAGGTAGGTTTTTTTAATTCCGTCGGACACGTATTGTAAATAGGTATCGCTAGTGTGGTCCGTTTCATCTAAATAGCTCAAAGTTGCTCCAATATGCAAGGTAGGGACGACAAATACGTTATTCTCCTTTAGGTCTTTGAAGGTTTTTTGAGCGGTCGAATCTTGATAGGTAGTCATCAAAACAGGCATTGCATCCCAAAAACCTATTTTCTTTTCTACGAGTTGTTGTGTTATTTCTTCTTCCGCGCTAGAACAACCCTTCATAATATAATAAAGATGTTCAATAGCATCAATTCCGGCCCCGATGGTTTCATCCAGTTCAACAGTGAAAGGCATGTGACCTGATGTAATCAAGTTTCGATTTTCAGCTTCTGATATAGTTTTTAAATAGGTATCCCCAGAAATTCTGCTGTCGTATAATTTCACGAAGTCCGTTGGAATTGATTGGAGTGAATCCAGTGCTCTTATAATATCTTCTTCAGTCTCAACCTCTAAAGAACCGGCCCAAGTACCATTAGGGCCGTCTATTTTTGGTCCAGAAGTGAAAATTGTTGGTCCAATTAGTTTTTCAGATGCGATTTGTGCTTTCCATTCCATGACGGAGGTAGTCAAATCTCCGCCAGCATCCCTAACCGTTGTTATTCCATTGGCAATGAAAAGATTCAGGAAATTCTTATTAGCAGCGATTAAACTGTCGCCACCTCGAAAATGAACGTGGTTATCCCAAAAACCTGGTAATATGAACTTTTCGGTGGCATCAATCTTTTCCTTCGCTTCAAAAGATAAACCTGCCGTGGAAGGTAGTATTTTTTTAATCCTTCCATCGGAAATAAAAATATCCTTTGGCTCAATTTTTCCGGTAATTAAATCGATGGTGCTTCCGTTTAAGATGGCAATATCGAAAGTTTCTTTTTCCTCAGAAGAACAGCCCTGAATGAAAATTAGGTAAAACAGTACGGGATAAATCTTGTGCATAGGATTGGATTGTTCCCCGAAAAATACAGAATACTTACCGATTTAGCATTCTGCGAATGGCAATAAATACAAGTACAAAAGCGGAATATCCAATGAAGAACGGAATTACGAAATCTGCTAATCCTATCGCTAACATTAGCCCAATAAGGAGTAATTGGAAGCCCAAACCAAAGGTTGAAACAACAGTCATAAACCAATTCGGGAGGTTTTTGGCCCGTACGGCATCACGATCTATTCGGTAAATAATCCAATCAAATATTCCGTAAAATAAAGTGTACAGACGAAAAAGAACATTGACATTTTTTTGCTTCTCGCCTTTTAAGGCTTTTGGCGTTTTATTTTCAAAAATGCGACTTGTGGTATCGCCCTTGTATTTATTTCTTAAGATTACGTAATAGTAATTGTAGAGTGTGCCTTGCAATTGAATACCTAAAAAGGCCAAAACGGTAAGCAACAAGGAGCCATCGGTAACGTACCAAATAGTTACTAAGATCAATAGGTTAAGAATGATGTCGGAGACCGAGTCTAAATACCTTCCGGTATGCGAAGGCGTATTTTTAACTCGGGCCAATTCTCCGTCCGCTGCATCCAAAATAGACTTGAGAACCAAGAAAAAAGCAGCTGCCCAGTAATAGTGATGTAGTATACAAGCGATTGCTATTAGGCCAGAAATCACAAAGGCTATGGTTACGTGAATCGGTGTAAAAGCGGTGTTCTTTAATGAATTCGCGATGATTCTTGCGAAAGGTCTGCCGTAATCGGATAAGTCCAAGAATTGATTCTGCTTGGGTAATTTTGACATTGAAATCAAGCTTTGGAAGAAAACCGGTAACGGAAACACGATGGCCCGGTACACTTCGCAAAACTTTGTGTAAAGATAAGGTTTAATTGATTATTTGTAAACGGTTGAGTTGCTATTTGGTGATTGCTTTGCGTTCTTTTGGGTAAAGATACAAGTTCTTCGACAAGGTGTATTTTCAAATGTCGCCTCTTTTCAGATTCCATCCGTTCTTAGTACCTTTCGAAAATATGCAGAAATCCGCTCCATGGTATTATCTCACGCTGTTGATTTTGGCCGGCGAAGCTGTATTTATATTGCCCTTTATGTTGCCTCGTGTTTTTAGGCCCACCGTTTTGGATGTTTTTCAAATGACCAATGTGGAGTGGGGTTTAAGTGCTGCTGTATATGGAATTGTTGCTATGATTTCATATCCTTTTGGAGGAATTTTAGCTGACATTTATCCACCCCGTAAGTTGATGGCGGTAGCACTATGGATGACCGCCCTCGGTGGTCTCGTGTTCGCTTTATTCCCCAGTTTAGAAGTGTTACAAGTTTTGTTTGGCTACTGGGGCTTTACGACTATTTTTTTGTTTTGGGCTCCAATGATTAAAGCAACCAGAGTCTGGGGAGGCACAACTTCACAAGGAAAAGCCTTCGGCCTATTGGATGGCGGACGTGGACTTACCGGGGCACTTTTTGGATTGCTCGGGGTATTCATTTATTCACAATTTATTTCTGAAAATGTTGAAACCGCTTCGCTTTTGGAAAAGCAGGAAGCTTTTAAATATGTTATCTACTGTTCGTCTTTAATTATCGCAACAATTGGGGCTTTGACTTGGTTCTTTCTGAAGTCGGGGATCGATGAACGGGAAATTATTTTGCAAAAAATATCGGTTAAACAAATTGGTGAAGTACTAAAACTACCATCCGTTTGGTTGTTGATGATCATTATTCTCTGCGCCTATGTGGGTTACAAAATCACGGATATCGTATCACAATATGCCAATGAGGTGATGTTGTATGATGAGGTGAAATCGGCACAAGTCGGAACTTTCTTCCAATTTTTAAGACCTACAACGGGCATTTTGGTAGGGCTGATCGTGGATCGTTACAAAATTACACTATGGTTGATTTTAAGTTTTTTGGCCTGTACCATAGGTGGTATTCTTTTCGCCAGTGGTAGTATTGGTCCCTCTTCAACAGCGCTTTTCTTTCTTTCTGTAGTAATAATCGCGACAGGTGTTTATGCGGCTCGTGCACTGTACTTTGCGGTTATGCAGACAGGACAGATTCCTTTGGTATTAACAGGAACGGCCGTTGGTTTAATTTCTTTAGTAGGATATACTCCTGATATTTTTGCCTCAGCGACCTTTGGATATCTCTTGGATGCAAACCCTGGGGAAAGAGGGCATCAAAATGTTTTTTGGATGTTGACGGGATTTGCCCTAGTTGGGGGAACCGCTGCCCTGATATATCATCGCTTGTACGGGAAAAGGGAAATGTGAGTCTGCTATCGGCCCGTGTATCTAGCCTTGACGTTCCTCGAACAAAGCTCAACTATTTCCGCAATTCTTTTTTGCCTTGTATCCTCGCGCTTCGCTTGGTTCAAATAGTACAAATAGCTTTTGCGTTGCCCACGCGTAAAGTTTTTATAGTTTGAAAATGCTTTTGGATTTTTATCGAATGCCTTTTGCAAATCTTCTGGTATTATTCCGTTTTCAACATCATCCAAAGCAGTCCAAGAACCGTTCTTTTTGGCAGCGGCAATTGATTTCAATCCGCTTTTATGCATCAATCCGCTTTTATTGAGCTCTTTGATATGGTTCTTATTTACTTTACTCCAAACGCTTTTTGGTTTTCTCGGGCAGAAGTATTGTCTTCTTTTACCGTTCCCAAGGCTTTTTACGGTACTATCTATCCAGCCATAACAAAGGGCGACTCTTACGGCATCTTCCCAACGCATACTATCATTTTGGTGTTCGATTTTATAAAAAATAAGATAGATGCCGGTTCCTTGCCCGTGGTTTTCATGGAGCCATTCACGCCATTGCAAGTCTTTCTTGAAATAATATTCTTGAATTTCGCTCACGTATTTAGAACTTTCTTTTCAATTTTATTAAAAATAATGTTTTCCAACGGATGTTTTTGGCAAATTGACAGGCTTTAGTGTATTTTTAGAAATTGAACATAACTCAATCTACACATTCATGAAAAAAATATTTTTAACACTAGTTGTCATTTTCGGATTGGTTTTGACCAGTTGTGGAGACAAGAAAAGAGAGGGCAAACCGAAAGTGTTGGTCTTTTCAAAAACCATGGGTTTTAAACATGCTTCCATTCCCGCGGGTATTGCAGCTATTGAAAAATTAGGTTCGGAAAATGAATTTGAAGTAGACACGACCAAAAATGCCGACCTATTCAATGAGGAAAACTTACAAAAGTATTCTGCCATAGTTTTTCTAAGCACTACGATGAATGTGCTCGACCATAACCAAGAAGCCGCTTTTGAAAGATATATTCAAGCTGGTGGGGGTTACGTTGGTATTCACGCCGCCGCAGACTGTGAATACGATTGGGGTTGGTATAACAAATTAGTAGGTGCGCAGTTTTTGAGCCATCCTGCCGGAACACCAGAAGCTGATTTTATTATTAATGATAATAGCTTTATCGCTACGAAGCATTTTACCGATTCCGTATGGCACCGGTCTGATGAAATCTATAATTACAAAAGAATCAATCCTGATGTGAACGTGTTGATGACCGTTGACGAATCTACATATGAAGGTGGTGCAAACGGTGATTACCACCCCTTTGCATGGTATCATGAGTTCGATGGGGGTAGGGCTTTTTATACAGGTGCCGGTCATACCGATGAAAGTTATTCCGAAGAACCTTTTTTAAAACACATCTTGGGAGGAATTCAATATGCCATAGGCGAGAACCTGAAATTGGATTATGCGAAGGCAACAACTCAAATACCACCTGAAATCGACCGTTTCTCAAAAATTACGCTGACAGAGGGTAAATTCTTTGAGCCAACTGAAATGGCCATTCTTCAGAACAATGATGTACTAATTTCACAACGTAGGGGAGAGGTGATGCTTTATAGTGCCGAAACCAATGAGTTGAAAGAGATTGCTAAACTTGATGTGTACGCAAAAACACTGAACACCCCGGGTGTCAATGCGGAAGAGGGTTTGATGGGATTGCAGAAAGATCCGAATTACGAAACTAATAATTGGATCTATGTTTATTACGCCCCATCTGGCGACGAATCTGTGAACCGATTGTCACGCTTTAAATACAAAGATGGTGTTTGGGACATGGATTCTGAACAAAAAATTCTGGATGTGAACTCAGATCGCGAGATTTGTTGTCATACAGGCGGTTCCATTGCGTTTGGTGGCGACGGACTCCTCTATCTTTCTACTGGTGACAATTCCACTCCTTTCAACGAGAAGAATGTAAAATATATCAATAGTGGCTATGCGCCATTAAATGATATTCCCGGTCATAGCCAATATGATGCGAGACGGTCTTCGGGAAATACGAACGATTTACGAGGAAAAATTCTACGTATAAAAGTGAACGAAGATGGCAGCTATGCTATTCCTGAAGGAAATCTTTTCGCCGAAGGAACGGATAAAACAAGACCAGAAATATATACCATGGGTCACCGCAACCCATATCGTATTTCGGTAGATCCAAAGAGAGGATATTTGTATTGGGGCGATGTTGGGCCTGATGCTCGGGTTGATAGTTTAGAAACCCGAGGGCCACGGGGTTATGATGAAATGAACCAAGCCCGAGAGGCAGGTAACTTTGGCTGGCCGCTGTTTATTGGTGACAACAAGCCCTATGTGGCCTATAATTATGAAACAGGGGAAAGTGGTGAAGCATTCAATCCTGAAAAACCCATCAATAATTCAAGAAACAATACAGGTTTGACTGAATTACCTCCTGCGCAGCCTGCGTATGTATTTTATCCTTATGTGGAAACCTCTGAATTTCCACAAGTAGAAACTGGAGGTCGAAATGCGATGGCTGGCCCAACGTACTATTCTGACATGTATCCGAATGGCGGAGGACTACCCTCTTACTATAATGGAAAAGTAATTATTTACGATTGGATGCGTGGATGGATGAAAGCCATAACACTATTTGAAGATGGAAGTTTCAATAAAATGGAACCTTTTGCATCGGACATAGAAGTAAACAATCTGATCGATATGGAAATGGGTCCTGATGGCCGCATATACCTCTTGGAATATGGAAGTGGGTGGTTTCAACAGAATGACAATTCTGGTTTGAGCTATGTGGAATTTAACGGTGGCAATCGTCCACCGGTTATCGATAATATGATTGTTGACAAGACTTCGGGCAAATTACCTTTGGCTATTACGGCCAAAGTAGAAGCTCACGATAGGGAGAAAGATGCCGTACGTTATGTATGGGATTTAGGAGATGGAGAAACCAAGGAAACTACTGAACCGCAAATTTCCCATACCTATGATAAGGCGGGTGAATACAAAGTTTCCGTAGAAGTTATAGATGCAGAAGGTAAATCGGCTACCAGTGCTGCCACTGGCGTGGTTGCTGGCAATTCAAGACCTGAGGTGGCAATAACTGTTACGGGCGGAAACACTTCTTTTTATGTGCCAGGCCAAAATGTGAATTATGAAGTTTCGGTAACCGATGAAGAAGGTGGGGAAATCGACCCGGCCAACATTTATGTTTCCGTCGATTATTTAGAAGGAATGGACAAAGTCGCCATGTCACTAGGCCATCAACAAGTTTCTGCCGCAGTTACCGGTAAAGCCTTGACTGAATCTATGGATTGCAAGACTTGTCATAAAGAAGCTTCCGCATCTATTGGGCCCAATTATATGGATGTTTCGAAGAAATATAAAGGAGACCGCGATGCGATGGCCTATTTACGAAAGAAAATAGTGGAAGGCGGTACAGGTGTTTGGGGCGAGGTGATGATGCCGGCACACCCCAATGTAACCGCTGATGAATCACGGCAAATTGCTTCCTATATTATATCTCTTGCAGACGGAGGACAAAGAAGCAAACCTTCGCTGCCTCCGAAAGGCTCGGTCAAGGCAGAGGCAAATTCTCCGGGCAATTTGATGGTCTTGACGGCCAGTTATACCGATAGTGGGGCAGAAGGAGCAATTCCATTAACCGGTTCGAATTCCGTTGCCCTGCAGAGCAACACTGTGCGCTTTTCAGATAAAACCGTTTCTCAAGATATGATGGCCGTTACTTTCGGAGGTCAAGACCTGCTTGTTCTTAATGGACCGAAAGGATGGTTTCAATTGGATGATATCGATCTCACCGGTGTCAATGTAGTTGTTTTAGGTGCGGGATGGCAAGAAGCACCGAAAGTAGGTTATAACTTTGATATACGCGTTGGTGGTCCCGATGGAGAGATAATCGGTAAAGGAACAATGTCGCCGCCACCTGCGGGTACTCCGGGTACGGCAATTGCAATTCCGTTCACGAAGAAACCCACTGGTAAGCAAACACTATATATCACCGGGGCCGTAGAGGAAGGAAAAGAGCCTGCAATGGTTGCGTTAATGAACGCTACCTTTAACTAATAAAATGATTGATTCAAATTGTAAGGCATCCGACAAAAGTCGGATGCTTTTTTTATTTTAGCCCATAATGATTACCAACACCACAAGACGTTTTTGGTATGCGCTCTTAATGTCATTGGCATTTTTAGTCCGCAACCGTAGTTTGAGAAAATGGTTTTGGGTTCCCTTGGTGCTTGTTGGTCTGGGATTCTTATTGCCTCAGCATATGATTATTCCCGTAAAGGATGCAACCACTAAAAGCTGGAGTGAAAAATCTTTTTGGGCTTATCCATGGGGAACTTCCATTACGCATAAAGGCATCGATATTTTTGCACCAAGAGGAACAGATGTTATTGCCGCAACTAATGGTATTGTTGTGTATACCTATGAAGGTGGAAAAGGAGGGAAGTCCGTTATGGTTTTAGGACCTAAATGGCGTTTTCACTACTATGCACATTTAGATGAGATAAAAACTTTTGTTTTCAAACCATTAAAAAGAGGTGCTGTTCTTGGAACGGTAGGGGATACGGGAAACGCCAAGGGTAAGCCAGCGCATTTACATTATGCGATTACAACACCTTTTCCGTACCCGAAGCTTTATGATGATGTTTCGGTTCAGGGTTGGAAACGTATGTTTTATTTGAACCCGGATATTTGGCTACGGTGATTTAATCGATAAATTCATTTGGAGTATGAACTATACAGAATTTAAAGCAACTTTAAAAAATAATGAACCTCCGAATGATTATTCCGATGCTTTAGTAGCACTTTGGTACGATGCGCAAGGAAATTGGCATTCGGCACATGAACTTGTTGACGGAAAAAGTGATTCTAATTCAAAATGGATTCACGCGTACCTACACCGAAAAGAAGGCGACGATTGGAATGCGGGCTATTGGTATCGCCAAGCAGGAAAGCCTTTTTCCAAATTGACTTTAGAGGAGGAACATCGAGAACTAGTGGAGTTTATGCTGAATCAATAGTCCGAATAATCGGTTGGATACAGAAATGTTTGAATATTACTTGAAACTGTATTTTGATACTTGGGTAATACTTTTAGTTTGGCCCATACAGGAGAATCTACAAAATTCTTCCAATTGGCGTCACGGGCCTCTTGGTTGGCGTGAGTGGTCATGTACATCAAGTTGGGCATTTGACCGCCGGATAGTACTTCCGCGTAGAAAACTGCGTTGAAACCTAAGTCATCAAACAGTTTTACCTCCCCACCTGCATTGAACATATCCACTTTTTTCTTGTACAGTTCTTCAGTAGCAGATTCGTAACTACGTAATTCGTAGATCCGGTCTTTACGAGGGCCATCAAGTTTAGTGGCCATCATTTTGGGCATGTCGACAAAAGCTTTCATCAAAATGGATTCGATTCGCTCGTAAGGTGCCTTGTCATAAGCAGCGTTTAGGTATGCTTTTCCATTTTCTAGATGGGCTTCATCGGCCATTAACGCATCATCTAACAATGCAAATTGAACAACAGAATTAAAAGGAATTAAAACATAGGTCTTTTTGGGTGTGACAGAATCCGTAGGTCTTGACTTAAAAACGCCGATGGGACCAATATCCAATTTCTTCAAAGCCGGAATAAAAGCATCCTTCAAATAGGCATCTGTAGTGGCCATTTGGGCATCCGTATCAAAAGAATAGATTTTAAGCTGGTAATATTCCCGTGCCTGGGAAAAGGAGTTCGTAACCACTAAGAGAAGAAAAAGACAAAAAAAACGATTGATAGTATACATGTTCTCGAATTTAGTTTAGAAAGATACATTTTTTTTAAAGCAAACACTGTTTTCTATCCCGATATACTGTCCATAATTGGGTGTTCTTTCATAACCATTTTTTTGGTAGAGCGCGATTGCTTCGGGTTGTCTTTTTCCAGTTTCAAGAACGCAATGGGTATAATTCAGTTCTGCAGCCCACTTTTCAAGCTCTTGTAGAATTTTTGTGGCAATACCCTTTCCTCTTGCTTCCGGCGGCACGTACATGCGCTTTACTTCCATACAATTTGTATCATGTTCTTTTATGGCCCCGCATCCTAAGGGATTTCCGTTTAAATAGGCAACAACGGTATGGTTCAAATTGTCAATGCTATTGAATTGATTATAAAATGCATGGTCTTCACCATCACGCTCTCCTAAATCGGCGTCAAGTTTTGCAACAAGCTGTATGAAATCGTTGTTTTTAGAATTGGTTCTGATTAATCGTAGCATTGAAAAGTGTTTTAAACTTTTATAGATACCCCATTTGCACTAAGATTATTCAGGTCGTCAAAATAAAAATCAATACGACCTAAATTAATTCCGTAGCAGCCTACTTGATTGACTAGTATGTTCTTGTCGGTTTTATTTTTCACTATGGTTGGTTTGTCCAGAAATGTATGGGTGTGTCCACCGATAATCAAATCGGTATACTCAGTTTTCTGCGCTAACATAAGATCATTCGGTTTGTCTTTATTTTCATAGTCGTAGCCTAAATGGGAAAGGCAGATGACCAAATCACATTTTTCGTAAACCTTGAGTGCTTTTTCGGCGTCTTGGGCCAGGGCATATGGGTACATATACCGAGTTTCTTTGAACAAGGCTTTGTTGACGAGTCCGTTCAATTCGATTCCGATGCCATACACTCCAACTTTGAGTCCATCGACCTTAAAGATTTTGTGTTTTTTTACGTGCCCATCAAGTACCGTGTTCTTAAAATCATAGTTTGCACTTAACAAATCAAATTTTGCATGGGGTAGTTGAGCGTAAAGGCCATCGATACCATTATCGAAATCATGATTGCCAATGGTTGCTGCGTCATAGTTCAGCATACTCATCAATTTGAATTCCAATTCACCTCCATAAAAATTGAAGTAGGGGGTGCCCTGAAAATAGTCGCCGGCATCTAAAAGCAAGGTGTTCGGGTTTTCTTTTCTAATCGAATCGACCAACGCAGCTCGTCTTGAAAGTCCACCTAAATTTGGATACAGCGAGTGATCTTTAGGAAAGGCATCAATATGACTGTGGACATCATTGGTATGCAGAATAGTGACGTGTTTTTGGTTCAAACTTGAACATGAGCCGATTGAGATTCCGCCTATGCCGGTTAGTGCCGTCGCCGCTGCCGTATTTTTTAGAAATGCTCTTCTTTTCATGAACTATGTAATTATTTCAACTTTACAAAACGGTCATCAACCGAGGCAGTAAGGGTATCAACTTTCTTAAAATAGTCAATCATGGCATTTCGTATGAGATAGTTGATATCTGTGACCGAAAGTGCATCCTTAAAGAAAACCATATTATCTCCACCTGAAACTAAATAATCCGATGTACCCACATAATAATTTCGATTCAAGTCAAGTAGCTTTCCCTGAATCTTAATGGATTTTGGATTCCCTGTAGGCGTAAGTGTGATTTGCATTCCCGCAATAGGATGAGCTCTCCCTGATTTTATGAGGAAATCGACAAGCTCAACTATAGCGCTTCCGGCCAACTCGACCACGGCAATTGAATTTTCAAAGGGCATCACCTCATAAGCCGTTTGCGCGGAGACGTTACCTTTAGATATGATAGACCTTATGCCACCATGGTTCAATAAAACAAAATCAATCTCATTGCCGGTCCGTGTTTTGAAAATAGGGCTAGCCTCGGATAAAATGATGTCGGCCATAAGATTTCCAGCCGAGGTATTGTACTTGCCATCATCTTTGGTAATCATTTTAGGAGCATACGTCAAGGTACTATCAAGCACTTCCTGAACCCGTTTTCGATAAGGCGCAACAAAAGAGTCGATGGAATCGACCTGCGCCAAATCAGTATCAATCCGAATCTGTTTTGCCTCAATTTCCGAAACGCCAACGGCCCCTTGCTTGCACGCTACTAAAAACAATATTGTTATAAATATAACAAAATGTTGTATTTTTAAATCCATAATTGGTTCTATCTTGCATCTATATTTTGAACGGAGAATCTTTACATTTGTGTAAATGTAAAAATACATGTTTAAGGGAATAAAAGATAAATTTAAGTACAAATCAGGACTTAAATTTTTAAGGGAGGAATTAAAAAAACCGTTTCCCGAAGTAAAGAGGAGCAAGGGTATTACCTCCATTGCTTGTTTGGTAGATTTGGATAATTTTGAGAACGCCAGTCTATTTTATGAATTTGTGGAGGAATTTTCATTGCGACCAAATGCGGTCAAAATAATTGGGTATAAGAATTATTACGACAAGAATTCACCCTATTCCACACCTGTCTTTTCAGATAAGGATTTGGGTTGGAACGGAGCGATTGAAAATAGTTATGTGCTTGAATTTTTAAGTAGGGAATACGATATGCTGGTCAACTATTACACGGAGGAAAACTTGCTATTACAGTTGATGAGTGTTAAAACAAGAGCACGAATAAGGGTCGGGTTCGTAGAAGTTGATGAACAATATAATGATTTGATTCTGAACTCCCCGATGAAGGACTTTAAAACGTTTAAACAGGAGCTCAAGAAGTATTTAAGGGTTCTTAACGAAATAAAATGATGGAAAGATTGATGGGTACAGGTGTTGCTTTGGTTACACCATTCAATACTGATTTTTCGATTGATACAGAGGCACTTTCGCGCATCGTAGACTATTGTATCGATGGCGGGGTCGATTATCTTGTTGTATTGGGTACTACGGGTGAATCCGTTACACTGAACAAAGCGGAGAAACAGCTGGTCATGGAGACTGTAGTGAAAGCCAATGCAGGAAGATTACCCCTAGTTTTAGGCATTGGCGGTAATAGTACGTATCGTGTGGCACACGAGGTTCAGTCTTTTCAGTCCGATGATTTTGAAGCGATTCTATCAGTATCTCCATATTACAATAAACCAACTCAGGAAGGTATTTACCAACATTTCAAAGCCCTATCGGAAGTTGCTACCAAACCCATTATTTTGTACAATGTTCCTGGTAGAACTGGCAGCAATATGCTACCGGAAACTGTTTTACGTTTAGCGAACGACTTCGACAATATTGTGGGAATAAAGGAAGCGATTGGTGACATGCAACAGGTAAAGCAACTCATAAATAACAAACCTTCAGATTTTCATGTTGTATCTGGTGACGACATCACAGCTTTGGAAACGGTATTGGCCGGTGGGTCGGGCGTAATCTCTGTTCTAGGACAAGGACTTCCCACTGAATTTTCACGAATGATCCGTGCTGGATTAAAAGGGGACAAGACTACCGCTCAAGAATTACATAACCGAATGAGTGAAGGAATGAACTTGATTTTTGAAGAAGGTAATCCCGCAGGTATCAAATCGATTTTTGAAACACTTGGCCTATCTTCTGCCGTCGTGCGATTACCACTGGTAGAGGCCACCGAAAACCTCAAGAAAAGAATAGCGACTTTTGTAAAGCCTTTCTTTGAAGTAACTGCGTAGCATTGCTTTTGTAGTACGTTAAATCTTAGCTAAATAAGTTGGCGGACCCTTTTCATAGGGTTACTTTTGAGATGGCTTAAAAATGTTTTTTATATCCGCCGTTTATCCGTAATTTTGCAAAATGTTTTTTAGAATACGACTACTTCTACCGATACTGGTTTTTTTTGTTTTGCTATCCTCTTGTAACGAGTATCAAAAGGTACTAAAGAATACGGATATCAAGGCAAAGTACGATTTGGCTCAAAAATATTATGAAGCCGAGGATTACAAACGCTCGAATCGGCTGTTTGAACAAATTGCCCCAAAATATGTAGGTAAGCCCCAAGGGGAGCGCGTCATGTTCTTTTTGTCCGACACTTATTTTCAGCGAAAGGATTACAATATGGCAGGGTACCAATTTGAACGTTTTATCAAATCCTATCCAAAAAGTGATAAAGTTCCTGAGGCGGCATTCTTTGGCGCTAAAAGTTACTATGAATTATCGCCAGAATATTCGCTAGATCAAACAGATACAGATAAGGCGCTTGTAAAGCTACAGGGTTTTATCAATACCTATCCTGAATCGGAATACTTCAATGAGGCCAATGCAATGGCTAAAGAGTTGACCACAAAAAAGGAGCGTAAAGCATTCGAAATTGCTAAGCAATTTAATAAGTTAGGTGAGTTCAATTATGACCTTTTGAAATCTGCAGTTGCCGCGGTCGATAATTTCGTATCTGATTTTCCAGGTTCCATTTATCGGGAAGAGGCATTTTTTGTGAAGCTAGAGGCCACGACAAATTTGGCAATGAACAGTTTCGAAGTATTCAAGAAAGAAAGATTGAACACTGCTAAAGAGGCATACAATACCTTTAAAAAACAATACCCTGAATCTGAATTTGATAAGAAGGCAGCAGACCTATTGAAGAAAATCGACAGAGAATTAGAAAATTATACTGAGGCAGCCCCTCAAGAAACAAAATAAATACAGTCATTATGAACATGAACGACCTTAAGAATTCAAAAGCTCCTGTTTCTACTAAGACCATTAACAGAAATGAATTTGATGCTCCAACTGAGAATATCTACGAAGCAATTTCGATTGCTTCAAAAAGAGCGATTCAGATAAATTCTGAAATCAAGAAAGAACTTTTGGAGAAATTGGAAGAATTCGCAACCTACAGTGATAGTTTAGAAGAGGTTTTCGAAAACAAGGAGCAAATCGAAGTTTCCAAGTTTTACGAGAAATTGCCCAAACCACACGCTTTGGCAGTTGAAGAGTGGTTGACCGATAAGATTTACTATCGCAATACTGAGAAAGACGCATAGGCAATGTTAAGCGGCAAAAATGTTCTTTTAGGTATTACCGGAGGAATCGCTGCTTACAAAACTACCTTTCTCGTACGATTATTGATAAAAGCTGGCGCGAACGTTAAAGTCATTTTAACGGAAAGTGCCAGCTCTTTTGTTTCTCCACTCACATTAGCAACACTTTCAAAGAATCCGGTGCTTTCTTCATTTATCAAGGAAGAAGTAAACTCAATCGACTGGAACAACCATGTCGAACTAGGTCTGTGGGCAGATTTAATGCTGATCGCACCCGCCACTGCGAACACCTTGTCGAAAATGGCGAATGGCACATGTGATAACTTGTTGTTGGCAAGCTATCTTTCAGCAAAATGCCCTGTATTTTTTGCACCGGCGATGGATTTGGATATGTACAAGCATCCTTCCACAAAAACCTCTTTTGAGAAATTACAATCTTTTGGGAATGTAATGATTCCCGCAACTTCTGGTGAATTGGCAAGTGGATTGCATGGCGAAGGTAGAATGGCAGAACCGGAAGACATTCTAAAGTTTATTACCACGCACTTATCCGAAGGCCTTCCGCTAAGTGGTAAAAAGGTGCTAATTACGGCTGGGCCAACCTATGAAGCCATAGATCCCGTGCGCTTCATTGGCAATCATTCTTCAGGAATGATGGGCTACGAGTTAGCAAAATCGGCGGCTGACCTGGGTGCGAAGGTTTTTCTGATTTCCGGACCTTCCTCCTTAGTAATGGAGCACGATAATGTAAAGTTGATTCGAGTAGTTTCAGCCGCTGAGATGTACGAAAAAGCCCATGCATTTTATGATGAGGTAGATATAGCGATTGCCGCCGCTGCTGTTGCAGACTACAGGCCCAAAACCGTTGCTGACCAGAAAATTAAAAAATCTTCTGATGATTTGTCCCTAGAGTTGATTAAGAATAAAGATATTCTTTTATCCCTCGGAGAAAAAAAGACGAAACAATTTCTTGTCGGCTTTGCGTTAGAGACCGAAAATGAGGTAGAAAACGCCAAAGGAAAGCTTAAAAGAAAGAATTTAGACGCCATTATATTGAACTCTTTGAACGACAAGGGCGCAGGTTTTGGAAAGGGCACTAATAAAATCACCTTCATAGATAAGAATTCATCCATAAAAACGTTTGAATTAAAAACCAAGGCGGCCGTTGCTGCCGATATTTTATCCGAAATCATTTATAGAATCAATGCGTAGTCTTGTTCTAATCTTTATTTTTTTTACTGGTACCTTCGCTTTATGCGCTCAAGAATTGAATTGTACGATTACGGTGAATTCCGATCAGTTGTCACAAGGGGACCTGCCCATTTTTAAAACGCTGGAACGTTCATTAAATGATTTTGTCAATAAAAGTAAATGGAGCAATCGCGTTTACAAAGAGAACGAACGTGTAAACGCACAAATGTTCATAACGATTACGAAGTACGAGTCCAATCGATTTGAGGGTAACATTCAGATTCAGTCTTCTAGACCGGTTTACAATACGTCTTACGAGACTTCGGTATTCAATTATAAAGACAATGCCTTGACCTTTGAGTACATCGAGTTTCAACCTTTGGTATTCAATGAGAACGTATACGAGTCTAATTTGGTCGGCGTAATTGCCTACTACATAAATATTATGTTAGGTATGGATGCCGATACGTTTTCTTTGGAAGGCGGTACCGAACATTACCGGATGGCACAACAAATCACCACCCAAGCCCAAGGAACCAATTACAAAGGTTGGGATGCTACCGAGAACCGCAGTCGTTTTGTGCTCATCGATGATTTAATGTCGAATACTTATCGCGAGTACCGCGTTGCCATGTACAACTACCATCGCAAGGGCTTGGATATTTTAAGCGACAACAATAGTACTGGAAAACAGGTTATCGCTGGTACAATGAAGTTGTTTGAAACCATGCAGAAACGAAGACCCAATGCTTTTTTAACACAGACTTTTTTTGATGCTAAGAACGAAGAAATTCGAAATATTTTTTCCGATGGCCCTAAAGTCGACATTGTTAAGTTGAAGGAAACACTTAATCGCGTTGCACCATATTATTCCAGTACTTGGAATGATATAAAGTATTGAACCCATAAGAATATAATTTATCTTTACGGCAATCTTGAACTCGAAGTATTGCTATCACAGCTTTCCATAAAGAATTATGCACTCATCGATTCGCTCGATGTCTCTTTTGCATCTGGTTTTACCTGTATCACGGGAGAAACGGGTGCGGGTAAATCTATTTTGTTAGGTGCTCTTTCATTGGTGCTCGGCAAACGGGCCGACTTGGGAGCATTACAAGACAAGGACTTAAAGTGCATTGTTGAAGCTGAGTTTCTGATAAAAAAATATGGCCTGAAATCTTTTTTTAAGGAAAATGATTTGGATTATGAGGATTTGACGATCATTCGTCGTGAAATTCTCCCAAGTGGCAAGTCGAGAGCTTTTATTAATGACACACCCATAACGTTAGATGTTTTGTCCCAACTGGGTAATCGTCTTATCGACGTGCATTCTCAACATCAAACTTTACAATTAGGAAATAATGATTTTCAGATGAAAGTTATTGATGCTTTGGCGGATAATAAGAGCCTATTAAACGAGTATTCAGAAGGGTTGGAAGTTTATAGGAACATTACAAAAGAGCTTCAAGAACTACTTGATTTTCAGTTAAATGCGAACAAAGAACATGATTATAATAGTTTTCTGTTGAAGGAACTTGATGAAGCGCCATTAAAAATCGGTCTGCAGGAAGAATTGGAAGGTCAGTATGAGCAGTTGAATAATATGGAGAGCATTATCGAACAGCTTGCCAAAGGAGATCAATTGCTGAACGATGAACAAGTAGGTATTCTGAACTTAATATCAGAACTAAAACAGGTTGCAAATAAACTATCAAACTATGGTACTGATTATGTTGAATTGAATCAAAGGATACAATCCGTTTTCATTGAAATGGATGATATATCAACAGAGGTGCAATCTCTTCAAGAAGGCGCTGAGGCGAATCCCCAATTGCTCGAAACCATAAGCGGAAAACTACAGACCTTATTTGATTTGCAAAAAAAGCATGGTGTGAACGATATTTCCGAATTGATCGCCGTGCGGGATGTACTTACGGAGAAGGTAAGTGTGACCGAGAATTTAGAATCCAATATTGAAAAAAAGGAGGCCGAACTTAGGGGTCAGGAGGAAAATTTGAATAAACTAACGTCTTCCTTAAATGAACGTAGAACAAAAGTAATTCCAGAACTAAAAAAACAGTTAGAAACTAGCCTTTCTAAACTTGGAATGCCAAATGCCACTTTCAAAATAAACCTTAAGCCTTCCGATACTTTTAAGACAAACGGAAAGGACGATTTGACCTTTCTCTTTTCCGCAAATAAAGGAACTGATTATGGCGAGTTGAAGAAAGTAGCCTCGGGCGGTGAGTTAAGCCGTATTATGTTAACCATAAAGTCTATTTTGGCAAAATATGAGCAGCTTCCTACGATGATGTTCGATGAAATTGATACTGGGGTTTCTGGTGAAATATCGAATCGAATGGGTGATATCATGCAAGAGATGAGTAATACAATGCAGGTATTTTCAATAACACATTTGCCGCAAGTGGCTTCCAAAGGAAATCATCACTTTAAAGTATTTAAGGTAGATGAAGCAAATGCAACCCGTACGAGAATGAAAAAATTAGGCGATGATGAGAGGGTAGTGGAGTTGGCAGAAATGTTAGGAGGTAAAGACCTTTCTGATTCGGCATTGGCGCATGCCAGACAACTGTTAAATTGAAATCCTGATATCCAAACCCATAACTCCAGAGGGTTATTTTTTGAATTTTAGAAAATCAATTAGGTTGACTTTTCTGCCGAATATTTTAAATATCTTTGAAACTTCATAAATCCAACAATTCTAAGAACATGTCATATAACTTACTAAAGGGAAAAAGGGGAATTATTTTTGGAGCTCTTGATGAAAATTCGATCGCTTGGAAAACAGCCGAACGTGTACATGCCGAAGGTGGAACTTTCGTATTGACCAATGCACCCGTTGCCATGAGAATGGGTCAAATCAAGGTTTTGGCCAATAAAACCGGTTCTGAGGTAATACCTGCCGACGCTACGAGTCAAGAAGATTTGGAAAACCTGGTCAGTAAGTCCGTGGAGATTCTAGGTGGTAAGTTAGATTTTGTACTACATTCTATAGGAATGTCGATAAATGTTCGAAAGGGTAGACATTATACCGATGAGAATTACGATTTTACCACAAAGGGATGGGATATTTCTTCTCTTTCTTTCCATCGGGTAATGCAATCCTTATACAAAGCGGATGCCATGAACGAGTGGGGCAGTATCGTGGCTTTGACCTATATGGCTGCTCAGCGAACATTCCCCGATTATAATGATATGGCCGACAATAAAGCGTATTTGGAATCGGTAGCACGTAGTTTTGGTTATTTCTTCGGAAAAGAAAAAAAGGTGCGTGTGAACACCATTTCACAATCTCCTACAGCTACAACCGCTGGTTCTGGCGTAAAAGGCTTTGATGGTTTCATCAGTTATGCCGAAAAAATGTCGCCGCTAGGCAATGCAACTGCGCAAGACTGTGCTGATTATACGGTATCGTTATTTTCCGATTTGACCAGAAAAGTAACGATGCAAAACCTTTTTCACGATGGCGGCTTCTCCAATACAGGGGTCAGTCAAGAGGTAATCGAACGTTTTTCCGAATAGCTAAATAAAGACCTCGAGTTTTCTTTATTAGGTGTATTTTTAACACAATGGACCTATTCTTTTCTTTTGTCATTCCCGTGTACAACAGACCTGATGAAATCAAGGAGTTGTTACAAAGTATGACAAATCAGTCGTATTCCAAGCCTTTCGAAGTGGTGATAGTGGAAGATGGCTCAACCATTCCTTCACGAGAGGTTGTGGCTGACTTTCAGAACGAACTTTCAATTGCCTATTTTCAAAAATCGAATTCAGGACCCGGTGATTCCAGAAATTATGGAATGCAAAGGGCAAGGGGCAACTATTTCTTGATTCTTGATTCCGATTGTGTTCTTCCTCCCGCTTATCTTAACACTGTAGATGAAGCTCTTCAAAAAACATATGTGGATTGCTTTGGTGGCCCTGATGCTGCACATGAATCATTTAGTCTGGTACAGAAGGCAATCAATTATGCCATGACATCATTTTTAACAACCGGGGGTATCCGAGGAAACAAAAAGTCGGTAGATAAATTTCAACCCCGAAGCTTCAACATGGGTATTTCAAAAAAAGCATTTGAAGCCACAGGTGGATTTGGAAAGATACATCCAGGAGAAGATCCTGATTTGAGTATCCGTCTTTGGAATGAAGGTTTTTCAACCGCATTGATACCTGAAGCATTTGTTTATCATAAGCGTCGAATCGATTGGGGGCGTTTTTTTACACAGGTCTATAAATTCGGTACCGTAAGACCTATATTGAATAAATGGCATCCCAAAACCGCCAAAGCAACCTATTGGTTTCCAACACTCTTCTGTATTGGTTTTTTGGTAGCGTTGGTGCTATGGGCGGCTGGTATCGTATTGCCAATTCTTCTCTTTGCTTTTTACTTCGCACTAATCTTTATAGATTCATTCTTCAAAAACAAAAGCATTGCCATCGCTTTGCTATCTTTACTAGCAGTAGGCATTCAGTTTTTAGGCTACGGATTCGGATTTCTGAAGTCCTTTATGCTACTGGCATTTACGGGAAAGAAACCTCAAGAGCTCTTTCCTGAAGTTTTTTTTTGATTTAGGTTGAACTAATTTAATATTCTGAGATTTGCTAGGGAAAATCCAAAAAGGAATGAAGAAACGAAAAGTGAAGCTCTTTTTCGTTTTTTTAGTATGCTCGTTCTTTGCTTGGTTTATAAGTAATTTATCCGAATCATTTACGAGCAATACTACCTTTGACCTAAATTTTATTGGTGTTCCCGAGAACAAAATGCTCCTAAGCGCTTCCAAAGAAAAACTAGATGTAAAACTTGAAGCAGTGGGGTTCCAGTTTCTTCGATTCAATTTTAATACTAAGACAGTTGATATTGATTTGTCGAAAGTAAATAAGTCAACTGGACGGTATTTTGTCACAAAGAATCAGTATCAGAAACAAATCGAAAAACAGTTATCAAGCTCTATGCAATTAGTTCAAATTGTCGATGACACTTTATTTTTTGATTTCAGTGAGGTCATAACAAAAGAATTGCCGGTAGAGCCAGTCTTGGAAATGACTTTTAAGCAGAATTATATACTCGACGGAAAAGTAAAAGTAGATCCCGCTACCATAAGTTTAACGGGGCCTGTTGATGAGGTCGCTTCAGTTTCCTTGCTAAAAACCCCTAAAATTGAATTGACGGATTTGTCTTCTGATTTCTCACGAACTGCAATGGTCATTACACCAGATACGTTGCTCAATTCGAGTTTTTCAGGTGAAAGGGTAACCGTAAGTGGTAAGGTCTCAAGATTTTCCGAAAAAATTATTAAGGTACCGGTACAAGTATTGAATCTTCCAAAAAATATGAACATCACGACCTTTCCCGAAGAAGTTGAAATATTGTGCAAAGCTAAACTGAGTGATTTGAAAAAAATGAGTAGCGGTGATTTCAAAGTTGTCGCTGATTATAATGAGGTCATTAAAGCAAATGAAAAGACCAATAAATTATCGGTCACTTTACAAATGACACCCGAGAACATTTTTGGAGCCAATTTGATTCAGAATCAGGTAGCGTATATACTAAGAAAAAAGTGATGATAGTTGGTTTAACAGGAGGAATAGGAAGCGGTAAAACTACAGTTGCCCATTTTTTCGTTGAATTGGGAGTACCCGTATATAATTCCGATGAAGAGGCGAAACAGTTAATGGTAGCCTCTAAACACGTGAAAAAAGCCATAATCGAACTATTGGGTAAAAAAGCGTACAAAGGAAAAAAGTTAAACAAAAAGTACATTTCAGCACAAATCTTCAATGATGTGTCACTATTGGAAAAAATGAATGAAATCGTACATCCTGCGGTCAAGAAAGATTTTTTAGCTTGGGCAAAAAGGCAAAAAGCACCATACGTAATTCAGGAAACTGCATTGATATTCGAAAATTCGAAACAAGATTTTTACGATTTCGTTATTTTGGTCACTGCGCCACTGAGCACGCGTATTGAACGAGTTATTCAGCGTGATGGTTCTTCTAAAAATGATGTTTTGAATAGGTTGCAAAATCAACTCGATGATAAAGAAAAAATACCACTTTCAGATTATGTGCTCGAGAACATTGAGCTGTCAAAAACGAGATTGAAAGTAGAGGAGATACATAAGGCTCTCCTTGACAATAGTTAGTGTTTCGGAATTTTTTTAACATTTTTGTTAAGGTTTGGTTAAACGTAGAATGTGCAAGTGCTTTAATCTTTAATTTAGCTACAGATGAATAAGAGGTTGTTTGTTCTACTAGTGATTTTCATGAGCCTCTCACTTATTGGAATCATCTTCGTTCAGGGCTATTGGTTCAAACAGTCTGTAGAAGACAAAGAAGAACAGTTTTCCAATACAGTAACTCAGGTGTTAAATAAGGTCACTGATAAGATCGAAGCACGGGAACGAAAGGACTATTCCGACCGTTATTTAAGTAGAATAGATAGTATAGGCGAGTTTAAAGGTTCGAACTTTACTAATTTCTTTTTTGTAAATAGGGATGTAAATTCCGATGAGATTCGTTTGTACGAACACGGAATTCTCGAAGAAAAATATAACATCGCATCAACGTTCTTTGACAATACGAATACGACTGATAGTACCATAGTCAAAAATTTTACCAGTAAGCGCACCACTACTATTCTGAAAGAAGATTTTGGTCTCGATGGCAGTTCTTACCGATTGTCTCCAAGCCAAAAACTGGAAAAAGTTGGAGGACTTACCGCCATTGAAAAAGCGCAATTCGAGGATGTATTTAGTGAGGCAGCAAAAAAACATCCCATTCACCAAAGGGTTTCAAAGCAGGAAATTGAATTACGCTTGAATCAAGAATTGCAAAATCAAGGAATTGATATTGACTATGAATATGGTATCTACAGTAACGGATTGCCGACTAAGGTTAAATCAAAACGGTTCAAATATGCGAAGACCGGCCTTTTTGAAGCCCCAATTTTTAAGGATAGTGAGGGTTATTCAGATTTTTCGCTACTGATTTCTTTCCCTAAGAAGAAGAGTTTTTTGATACGTGAGATATTAGTAATGGGTTTGTTATCGATTTTATTTACCCTGGTCATTGTTGCCTCTTATACAGGAGCGATATATCAACTGATTAGGCAGAAGCAGATTTCAGAGATAAAAACCGATTTCATCAATAATATGACACATGAATTCAAAACGCCTATTGCGACAATTAATCTAGCGGTCGAGGCAATTAGAAACCCTAAAGTCATTGGTGACACCGAAAAAGTACAGCGTTACCTGCAGATGATTCGAGACGAGAACAAAAGAATGCATGCACAAGTTGAGAATGTACTGCGCATTTCAAAGTTGGAAAAGAACCAACTAGATATCCGTAAGGATAGGGTTGATGTACACGACATAGTTCAAGATGCGATAGCACACATTGAACTAATAGTTGCAGATCGGGGTGGTTATGTAGATTTACATCTTGAAGCCGATAGATCGGAGGTTTTGGCGAATGAAATGCATTTTACCAACGTCATTGTAAATATTTTGGACAATGCTATTAAATATTCTCCCGAAGCACCGAAAATCGATGTTTTTACAGAGTTGGCAAAAAATTATATTATAATTAAAATACAGGATCAAGGAGCTGGAATGAGCAAGGCGGTTCTAAAAAAAGTTTTTGAGAAGTTTTACCGTGAGCACACGGGGGATATACACAATGTTAAAGGGCATGGTTTAGGCTTGGCCTACGTAAAAAAAATAGTAGATGATCACCAAGGTGAGGTTTATGCAGAAAGTGAAAAAGGAAAAGGAAGCACTTTCTATATTAAACTGCCTTTAATTTAAATTTTATGGAGACGATAAACAAGAAAATACTTTTAGTGGAGGATGACCCAAACTTTGGTATCGTGCTAAAGGATTATTTGTCAATGAACGATTTTGATGTAACTCTTGCCAAAAATGGAATGGAAGGTTTTGAGAAATTCAAGAAGGACAATTATGACATCTGTATATTAGATGTAATGATGCCCTATAAAGATGGTTTCACTCTTGCTAAGGAAATACGTGAAAAGAATGAGAATGTCCCCATTGTGTTCCTTACTGCTAAAACAATGAAAGAGGATGTTTTAAAGGGATATAAAGCAGGGGCTGATGATTATTTGAATAAACCCTTTGATTCTGAGGTACTTTTAATGAAATTGAAAGCCATACTTCAGAGAAAAGCTTCCAATTCATTGGCAGATAGTAGAAAATTCGAGTTTCAAATTGGTGGATTTCATCTGAATTCCAAGCTTCGCTTTTTGAAATATAAGGATACTGAGGCGATTAAACTTTCTCCTAAAGAAAACGAGCTTTTGCGACTTTTGGCCTTGCATGAAAATGATTTGATGCCCCGAGAATTGGCACTTACTAAAATATGGAGGGATGATAACTACTTTACTTCAAGAAGTATGGATGTGTACATCGCCAAACTCAGAAAGTATCTTAAAGTAGATCCTACCGTAGAAATATTGAATATTCATGGAGAAGGATTTAGATTGGTCGTAAAAAACGAGTAAACAAGTTTAAATTAAAAATTATAAAAAGCTCTAACTTTATTATTGGGGCTTTTTTACTTTGAAATCTGCTAAGATTTTAGAAACAATTTGTTCGGGACTTTGTACAATTGATACTGATATGGCATCTAAGGGAACCTCGAGAGCGCAAAACTGTGAGTCCAGTAGGCCAGGCGGCATAAAATGGCCTTTTCGTTTTTCCAGTCTTTTTGAAATTTGTTCTTTGCTGCCATCTAAAAAAACAAACTCCATTTGAGTTTCAAGATCTTCAATTAGACTATTGCGATATGCCTTTTTTAAAGCGGAGCAAGCAATTACTGCTCCAAAATCTTTATTTTCCTTGGCTAGTAAATTAAGTCGTTTCAACCAACCCTCGCGATCTGCGTCGTTTAACGGAATTCCATTAGACATTTTTATTACATTCTCTTCAGGATGAAAGTCGTCCCCATCAAAAAATGGAAACTTGAACTGTTCCGCGAGTAATTTCCCTATGGTTGATTTTCCGCAACCCGAAACACCCATTACAATAAATATCGGAGGTCTTTTCATTGGTTGCTGGGTATCATTTGTTCTTCTATCTTTTTTATCACTTGGGGTAAGCCATCATCATAGGCTACCCAAAGTGTATTTTCATTTTTTCGAAACCAGGTCAGTTGTCGTTTGGCAAATCGTCTAGTGTTCTTTTTGATTTCTGCAATGGCGAATTCAAGTGTCCATTTACCATCGAAATATTTGAATAGTTCTTTATATCCCACGGTATTAAGGGCGTTAAGTGCTTTGTGCTGGTAAACAGATTTAGCCTCGTCTATAAGCCCTTGTTCGATCATTAAATCTACTCTCATATTGATTCGTTCATAAATGATTTCCCGTGGCGCTGTTATACCAATGCTGATTGTTTGAAATGGTCTTTGAGTGTATTCTTTTTTCAAAAAAGAGGAGTAGGGTTTTCCTGATCCGATACAAACCTCGAGGGCTCTTATCAGCCGGTGCGGGTTACCTAAGTCTACCACCTGGTAATAGGTTGGGTCATGTTTTTTTAACGCATCCTGCAAATATTGAACCCCCTTTTCTTCATATGCCTTGTTTAATTTTATCCGCATATTTGGGTCGATTTCTGGGAATTCGTCTAATCCCTTAACTACAGCATCCATATAAAGTCCGCTTCCGCCAACCATTATAACAAAATTTTTCGTAGCGTAAATAGATTCCAATTTTTTGATGGCATCTTTCTCAAAATCCCCAACGTTGTACTTTTCGAAGATGCTTTTATGTTGAATGAAATGGTGTTTGGCACTTTTCAATTCTTCTTCAGAAGGTACAGCCGTACCAATGCACAACTCTTTATAAAATTGTCGCGAATCTGCAGAAATTATCTCGGTATTAAAATGATTTGCAAGGGCAATAGCGAGTGAGGTTTTGCCAATCGCCGTTGGACCAACTATGGAAACAAGTATATTTGAAGTCACTCTTCCTCAATTAAATCAAAACCACATTTTCTGCAATAATGTGCATCGGAACGATAGATCTCTGCACTACAGCTAGGGCATGATCTGCCCTCGTCAAAATCTTTATCCTTGTTTTTCGATGAGGCATACTCCGCTGAAACGATTCCAGTAGGTACTGCAATTATACCATAACCGATAATCATAATAAACGTGGCGATAAATTGGCCTAATGGAGTTTCTGGGGAAATATCACCATAGCCAACTGTGGTCAAAGTTACGATAGTCCAATAAACACTATGGGGAATACTATTGAATCCGTGCTCTGGTCCCTCAATAAGATACATGAGTGTACCTAAGAGAACTGAAACTACAAGAACAAAAAATACAAAAACGAATATTTTTGTTCTGCTAGCTTTTAGAGACCGAACCAAGTTATTAGATTCTCCTACAAATCGCACCAATTTAAGTATCCTAAATACACGAAGTAGTCTCAAAGCCCTAAATGCTGTAAGATATTGAGAACCGACAAATAAGTAAGATAGGTATTTGGGTACCGTTGATAAGAAGTCAATGATGCCAAAAAAGCTGAAAATATAGCTTTTTGGGCGCTTTATACAAATAATTCGAAGTATGTATTCAATGGAAAAAAGTATGGTGACCACCCATTCAGAGATATTTAGAAACTCGTGGTATTTCTCATCGATGCGAGGTACACTCTCGAGCATTACGATGATAATACTGTAAAGTATAAGGATCAGTAAGAGAATATCGAAAAGTTTTCCGGCAGGGGTATGGGTACCATATATAATTATATGGAGATTTCTCTTCCAACCAGCGCTTGGCCTTTCGTCTTTCAATCTGTTGTATTTAATTCTACTATTTTGATAACCCTTCTCTTTCTAAGAAAAGTTTCAATGATGTGTTTTGCATTAGCGTCGCCATGCATAGGGGTAATTAATGATTCTAAGATATGAATATTATTTATTTGATGGTTAAGGTCATAAAAAGCAAATCCTTCGAATAAGCCTTTTCGAATTAGAATTGCACAGTATTCGCCTATTGACCTTCCTTTATCAACAATAATGATATCCTTCTTATTGAGGGAATATTTTTGAACTGCACCCTGAACCCTTTCGTTATATTCGCTCGGCTCTTCTATTCCTGTACATGCGCCGTAACACTTTCCTTTATCGTATTTTTTACAGCTGCCCTCAGTTTTGGAAAGTCCGTTGACTGTATCACATAATGCAAATTCATCACACATTTGATTTAGGAGAATCCGTGCACTTTGCAAGCTATTTAAAGTGGTTATTGGGTTGTCATAAACTTCATTACTCCGGCCAATATTCAATTTTTCATACCCCAACTTATTTGTGGTTCGGTAAATAGCATGTGAGAACAATTTGGATTTTAAACCTTGATTGTATTTTGGTCTAATTCGTTTCAGTTCAAAATATTCCTTTAAGTGAGCGGTCAATTCACTGCCTGTTTTTTCAAAACTTACTTTTTTCGTTTCTTTTTGGAGCCTTCTCGCACGATTGCCACTTTTGGTAAAATGCTGGTTGACTCTTTTTTTCATATTACTGCTCTTCCCCAAGAAAATAACCTCCCCGTCTTTGTCGTGCATGTAATATACGCCTGTTTCGGAGGGAACGTTTTCGACAATATCCAATTGTCTAGGTGATAATTCACCTAATGTTTCGGCTTTGACAACAGTTTTGAGGATGTTTTTATCTGAATCTTTATCAAGCAATAATTTGAACAATTTCAAGGTGGCCAAAGCATCGCCGTTAGCTCTATGACGGTCACTAACTGCTATGCCCAGTGATCTCACTAATTTCCCTAAACTATAAGATTCAGAATCTGGCAGTAGTTTTTGAGCCAATTCAACCGTGCAAAGTGTTTTTCGTTCAAAATTGTACCCAAGTCTACGGAATTCGGTGCGCAAAATGCGATAATCGAATTGCGCATTATGTGCAATTAGAACGGTATCTTCTGTGATTTCTACAATGCGCTTGGCTACCTCATGAAATTTAGGGGCGGTACGAAGCATTTTAGAGTTAATGCCTGTGAGCTTGACCACAAACGGCTGTATTTCCTTTTCAGGGTTTACTAAGGAAATAAATTTATCAACTACTTGATGACCATCGAATCTGTGGATTGCAATTTCGGTAATTCCTTCTTCATTGTATTTTCCGCCCGTTGTCTCGATATCCAAAATTGCGTACATCATTCTCCTTTCGTGATCTGTGGCTTAGTTATAATTTCTTGCCCCAAAAATACTACTTCCGATACGTACCATTGTACTTCCTTCCTCAATGGCGATTTTATAGTCCCCGCTCATCCCCATAGATAGGATTTTGGCATCTGGAAGTTTATTTTGAACCGAGTCGAAATAGGATTTCAACTGTTTGAATTCCCTACGCAATTGCTCTTCGTCCTCGGTAAAAGTTGCCATACCCATAAGACCAACAACTTTTACATGTTCCAGTTGAAGAAATTCTTCTGAACCTAGTATATCTGACAGTTCATTGGAATCAAGACCGAATTTGGTATCCTCTTCTGCAATATGCATCTGTAATAGACAATTGATGGTACGCAGGTTTTTTTGAGCCTGTTTGTCAATTTCCTTCAATAACCGAAAACTGTCTACCCCGTGCACTAAGGAGACGTAAGGTGCCATATATTTTACTTTGTTACGCTGTACGTGTCCGATCATATGCCATTCGATGTCCTTTGGCAACACTTCCCATTTCTGGGTCATCTCTTGAATTTTGTTCTCACCGAAGACTCTTTGCCCAGCTTTGTAGGCTTCCACTAAATCGGTTATAGGCTTTGTTTTCGATACTGCTACCAGAGTTACATGTTCTGGCAAGGACTTCTTTATATTTTCTAAATTCGAGACTATAGACATTTATGCATGATTTATGAAATTTACAATTCGTAAATCGTAATTCCGCTTCTTAACTTGGGTTCGATATATGTACTTTTTGGGGGCATAACAAGACCGGCATCCGCAATGGATTTTATTTCTGAAATTGTTATAGGAACTAAACTGAAACCAACTGCGAAATTGCCTTTGTCAATTTCATCCTTCATTTGAATTACATTGTGCTTGCCATAGCCATAGTGAATTCGCTTATCGGTACGGAGGTCGTGAATATCCAAGATAGGCTCTAATATGGTTTTGAAAAGTATTTGGGTGTCTAGTTTACTAAGGGCATCGGAAAAGGGGTATACTTTTTTTCTTAGATATAGTGAATAAAACTCCCCATCTAGATACATGCTGAAATGATGCTTTGTGGTGGGTTTATAGAGCATACTGCCTTGATTTTCTATTCTATAAAACTCATCCAGCGAAATCAGGAACTGCTCTTTTGAAAGGCCGTTTAAATCTTTGACCATGCGATTAAACTCGTAGATACGTATTTCAGATTCAGGAATCAGATAACTCATAAAATGGTTATACGGTTCTTTTCCCGAGTGTGATTGATTTTTATTTTCAGAAATTGTGGCCAAAAGATTTGAAGAAGCACTTCGGTGATGACCGTCCGCGATGTACAAAGAGTCTATTTTCTCGAATTCAGTGGAGAGCTTCGTAACAACATCACTATCAGCTATTATCCAAAGTTGATGAGTAACTTTATCCTTTGTCGTAAAATAATAATCTGGTTCGTTCTTTTTCTGGTCTTTCAATAAAGTCGAGATAGTCGGGCTATTCTCATAAGTCATCAACACCGGTTCGGCATTGAACTCGACGGTTTTCAGATAATCGGCAAATAATTTTTCACGTTGTTCTATAGTGTCCTCATGTTTTTTAATGACATCATTTCTGTAGTCTTTAACACTCGCAGCGCAAAATAGTCCACAACAACTAAAATTTCCCTTTTTAATCTGATAGAGGTAAAAACATTCATCTGTATCCTTTATGAAAATACCCTCCTCAAGAAATTCCAAATAGCGATTATGAACAAGCTTAAAACGCTCAGTACCCGATACCTTTTTATGAAATTTGTATCCTGGATTAATGATATGCAGAAAAGAAAAGGGGTTAAAAGCAAGCTCCGCGTTCAGCTCCTTTTTTGAATAGTCTTGATAAGAACGGGAAGCTACGAAGGCGACTTTATCTTTTGCTGGCCTAATAGCTTTAAAGGGTTTAATACTCGCCATATTTCTATCTAAATTGAGCGGCAACTTTTTCGGCCTTCTTAGAGTCGGAGTAGTCGTAAAAACCCTCTCCGGACTTCACACCTAATTTTCCTGCCATCACCATATTGACCAAGAGTGGGCATGGAGCATACTTAGGATTTTTAAATCCGTTATACATTACGTTAAGAATAGAAAAACAAACATCCAATCCTATGAAATCAGCTAATTGCAAAGGTCCCATGGGATGTGCCATACCCAGCTTCATCACTGTATCAATTTCGTTAACGCCGGCGACATTGTTATACAGTGTTTCAATGGCTTCATTGATCATTGGCATCAAAATACGATTCGCAACAAAACCCGGATAGTCATTTACCTCCGTGGGTGTTTTGCCTAGTTTTTTGGATAAGGACATTACACTTTTGGTAGTTTCATCAGATGTATTGTAACCTCGAATGATTTCGACCAATTGCATTACTGGTACCGGATTCATAAAATGCATACCGATTACTTTTTCAGGCCTTTCAGTAGCAGCCGCAATCTGGGTTATGGATATGGAAGATGTATTAGTTGCCAAGATGGTTTTAGCATTACAAATCGCATCTAATTGTTTGAAAATATCGAGTTTTAGGTTTTGATTTTCGGTTGCGGCTTCCACTACTAAATCCATCCCTTTTGCACCTTCGGCAATGGACGTGAACGTAGTTATTTTTGCAAGAGTTTCCGATTTGATTTGCGCTGTAATCTTATCTTTTGCTAACATTCGGTCAAGGTTATTGCCGATAGTCGCAATCGCCTTGTCCAATGACGTTTGAGAAATATCAATAAGATGAACTTTAAATCCGTTTTGGGCGAAAACGTGGGCAATACCATTGCCCATGGTTCCTGCTCCGATAACCGCTATATTTTGCATAGCTTTTTATTTTTTAAATTCATTCCCCTGAGGAGGGGAATCTATTAATTCGTGTCTTGGTGTTGTCAAAAAAACATTTAGTTTTCGAAAGAATCAATGATTTTCAATGCTACGCGTAAGGCAGCTGTTCCTTGTTTTAAAGTTACGATGGGGGTGGTATCGTTTTCAATGGCATCGGCAAAAGTTTCAAGTTCGTCCTTAATAGCGTTATTGTTCTTTATTTCTGGATTTTCGAAATAAATCTGTTTCTTCACACCTTCGGCATTCTGTAAAATCATATCGAAATCACCAGCTTGCTCAGGTGCATCCTTCATTTTTACCACCTCGACTTTTTTCTCAAGGAAGTCTACGGCGATATAGGCGTCCTTTTGGAAGAAACGTGATTTTCGCATGTTTTTCAGCGAAATTCGGCTTGCAGTTAAATTCGCGACACATCCGTTTTCAAATTCTATTCGCGCATTGGCGATATCGGGAGAACTGCTAATAACGGAAACACCGCTTGCATTGATTTGTTTTACTTCAGAATCCATCACGCTTAAAATAGCATCTATATCGTGTATCATTAGATCCAATACTACCGGTACATCAGTACCTCTCGGATTAAATTCCGCTAACCGATGTGTTTCGATGAACATTGGGTTTTGAATTTTATCCTTTACGGCAGTAAAAGCAGGATTAAATCGTTCTACATGACCCACTTGTCCTTTAACTTTGTGATTTTCGGCCAACACCAAAAGTTCTTCTGCTTCTTGTAAGGTATTTGTAATTGGCTTCTCAATGAAAACATGCCGCCCTTTTTCCATTGCTTTTTTGGCACAATCAAAATGAGAGAGGGTAGGGGTAACGATATCTACCACATCAACGGCATCAATCAAGGTGTTAATATTATCAAAATAGGTATATCCGAATTCATCAGCTGCCTTTTTCCCATTTATTGCATCAGGGTCGTAAAAACCGATCAAGTCATATTTTTCAGATTCGTTGAGGAGTCGCAAATGGATTTTTCCCAGATGACCAGCTCCCAAAACACCAACTTTGAGCATGTTCGTTCTTTTGTTCAAAAATAAGGAGATTTGACCAATTAACTTCTTCTCCCTAGAGGAATAAATAGCTTCGCAAACCCAGATATTTTGCCTAAAATTGTTTAACTCAAAATATTGTAAAAATGAAAAAGTATATCCTGTTAATAACTATGCTTTCATTGGTTTTCGTTCATTCTCAGCATAACGAACAAATACAGGGGGAAATCGACCAAAGCCTATGGAAACCTTTCAAACAGGCTTTTGAAGATTTGGATGCCGAAAAATTGAATTCGTTGTATGCGGAAGAAGTCTTACGTGTCACGCCGAAAGGAATTGATACCGATAACAGTTTTAAAGATGCAAATTTCGAACGGTTGAACGACCACAAAGAAAATAATACTGATTTGCGATTGGATTTTTGGTTCGATAGTATAAATACCAATGAAAGCACATCGTACGAAGTCGGTTTTTACAGAATGACATTATCGAACGTAGATGGAGTTGATACAATTTATGGGCAGTTTCATATCGTTTTGAAAAAGATTGATGGTCTTTGGAAGATTACGCAAGATTGGGACACCGGTTCCATAAATGGAAGGGTACTTGGCAAGGAAGATTTTGATAAACATAAACCGATTCAGTTTGATTGATATTTATTAAAAAGGCTAAAAAGTAAATTCAAAAACCACTAAACTTTTATAACTTCGTTGGTACCAAAACCAGCATATTGAAGGACACCCTTAAACATAGTGGAATGCGCAATAAACTGGCCGATGTGTTAGTCGGCAAGGGTATTACGGACAAGAAAGTATTGGATGCTATACGTAGTATTCCGAGACATTTATTTATGGACAGTAGTTTTGAAGGTCATGCTTACCAAGACAAGGCCTTTCCCATTGGTGCGGATCAAACCATTTCACAACCTTATACGGTAGCGTTTCAAACAGAACTTTTAGAAGTTAAACCAGGCCATAAAATCTTGGAAATTGGTACAGGAAGTGGTTATCAAACGGCTGTTCTTTTAAAGCTTAAAGCAAAAGTATATACCATTGAACGTCAGCTAGAGCTATTCAAAAAGACCAGCATATTTTTTAAAAAGATGGGCTATCGACCAAAAAAAATGATTTTTGGCGATGGTTATAAAGGCATTCCAGAGGAGGCACCATTCGATGGGATTATCGTGACCGCTGGCGCACCTGAAGTGCCAAAAGCATTGATGTCTCAACTTAAGATAGGAGGTAGACTAGTGATCCCGGTTGGTACCGATGAGCAGATTATGACCCTTTTTGTTCGCACCTCTGCTACAGAATTTGAAAAAAAAGAACTGGGTTCTTTTCGATTTGTACCACTCTTGCAGAATAAAAACTAATTGTTGAAATTTTTTTTGATTCTATCCAAGTTTCGCTTGTTGTCACGGTCTTTAATGGTATCTCTCTTGTCGTAAAGTTTTTTCCCCTTTGCCAGGGCAATGTTAAGTTTGGCAAGTCCACGGTCGTTCAAGAACAGATTGAGGGGAATGATGGTGAGTCCCGAGGCTTTTACCTCCTTAAAAAGTTTTTTCAATTCCCTTTTGTTCAAGAGTAATTTGCGTTCTGCCCTTGGTAAATGATTGTAATGCGAGCCGTGCGAGTATTCGTCAATATGCATATTGACAATGAAAAGCTCTCCATCGTCATTAAATTCACAAAAACTCTCTGAAATGGATGCCTTGCCCTCACGTATCGACTTTATTTCGGTTCCACCTAAAACAATGCCTGCGGTGTATTTGTCAAGCAGCTCGTATTCAAAACGAGCGCGTTTATTTTTAATGTTGATGTTTTTCTGAACCATGATACAAAAATAGTTACATTTTTAAGGAAATCCCCAGAGAATGGATAATAAGGTTTTTCTTTCTGTAAAGAATGGCTCATTTTTGCGAACAGTTTATAAAACAATTCAAATGAATAGAATTTATAGTCTTCTATTAATAATGATCGCGTTAGCTTGTAAGCAGGAAGTCAAAAAGGAGATGACCGCTCAAGAAATCATTGATAAAAGTATTGAAGCCTGTGGAGGTCAACTTTTTCAGAATAGTGTATTGGAATTTGATTTTAGGGATAGGCATTATATTTCGGAATTGAAAGGGAAGAAAAAAACGCTGACCCGAATTTTAAAGAACGATACCGTTCACTTGAAGGATGTTAGAACAAGCCAAGGCCTTCTGCGTTTTAGAAATGACACCTTGGTTACGTTAAACGATTCGTTGGCCAATGTATATGCCAACTCGGTGAATTCGGTACATTATTTTTCGAAACTACCCTACGGATTGAATGATCCTGCGGTACAGAAAGAACTTATAGGGGAAATAGAGATGAACGACCAACAATACTACAAAGTAAAAGTCACTTTTGATCAACAGGGCGGAGGAGATGACTTTGACGATACCTATATCTACTGGATAAACCAGGAAACCTTCAAGCCTGATTATTTAGGATATAGTTTTCACGTAAATGGTGGTGGTACAAGATTTAGGGTCGCCTTTAATGAACGAACAGTCAAAGGAATACGATTTGTTGATTATGAGAATCTAAAGCCGAAAGACACAACCGCGACAATATTCTCTGCCGACAGTCTTTATTTAAATGGCGGTTTAGAATTGCTTTCAAAAATAGAATTGGAAAATATTTCGGTTAATCTGGACAATTACAATTGAAGTGAATTCGTTGCGAAGTAGCATTTCCGTTCACAATTTGTACAATAAACAAACTTCCGTTATCACTATCGTCCATTGCATAGTATTTTTCCTCTCCAAGCATTTGGTTTACGAATGCTGGTGTGGTATTGCTATGCCCCACTACTAAAACATTTTTGTTCAAATTTTCAGTTTTGAACTCTTCTATGTTTATTATTCTTGGGTCGTAGTATTGCACATCGATGTTTCTGTTCACCGAAGTAGGAGCCGCCGTCATAGCCGTTCTTTGATAGTCCGTGCTATAGATGGCATCAAGTTCAATATCTTTTAAGATTTCATCCCAATGCATTGCCCTTCCCAGACCATCTTGACTTAGCTCAGGATTAGAATTTTCTGGGTCTGAGCGATCTTTCTCCGCATGTCGGATAAAATAAAAGGTCGAAACCCCCATTTCAATAGGTTCTTCAACTAATTCTTTTTTGTCATCCTTACAACTAAAAATGCTGAAAACAAGAACGAAAACTAATACTGTTTTTAAATGTGTCATGGGTAGTTGATAGGGTTGTTGAAAACTTTCTTTTTGTTTTAACTAAAATAAGCGAAAAATAGTATGTAAAACTGGTGGTTTTTTGTTTTTTTGCATATGATTGCGAGAACAACCCTAATTTCTTTCCTATTACTGTGCTATGTGGCTATTGCCCAAGAGGTTTCACTTCCGGCTGACCTTAGGCAACATGCGCTTACCCAGTACAATGCGAGTCTTTTCAACCCTACGTTTTCTTTGGATAGAAACAATCCACAGTCCGTTTCATTTTGGACGAGGTGGCAATGGCAACAAGTGGATACGGACCCGACTACGCTATTTTTAAATTATTCACGTAAGATTGATGAAAAGTCTGGTTTTGGGGCCGGTTTTTTTCAGCATAATACAGGAATCTACTTTAATACGGGCGGCGTGGTCAATTATGCGTACCAAATCAAGCTAAATCCGATAATCAAGTTGTCAGTTGGCGCGAACCTATTTGGTTTTCAACAACAACTGGCGGACACTCGTTTTCTTCCTGATCCTGATGTTTTACCAATACCTTTGGATGTGAGCGATGATTTCATTCTTCAATTGGCACCTGGTTTTAATTTGTCAGTTGAGAATTTTTCTTTGAGCATGGCCTCGGAAAACCTTTTTGATTATAATGTCACGGATAAAGGAGCGAATACAGAAACGTCAGATAAGATTTTTATGGGGATGGCTTCCTATGATTTTCCCGTTATGGCATCAGATTCCACGGCGTATTTGAGACCTTCAATTTATTTAAGAACGATACCTGAACAACAGAATCAAATAGGATTAAATACGCTGTTCAGTACACAAAAATACTGGGCACAGGCAGGCTATAATAATTTTTATGGGATTTCGGTGGGAGCCGGAGGGACTATTTTCAATAGATTCTCTTTAGGTGCTTTAGTGGAATTCGGAACGAGTGCTTCCTTAAATTCTAAAGATGCATCTTTTGAAATCATTGCTTCCTACTTCCTAGGAAATCCTCAAAACCGTCGACAATCAGTTGTTAATGTTTTTGATGCTTTGGATGAAGAAGTGGTGCTTTTGACAGAGGAGGAGAAAGTGGCAAAAATGAAGGAGGAGTTAGAAAATGCTCAGAAAATAGCCTCCGAAGAAAATAACAAAGAAGATGTAGAGGAAAAAGAAGTTTCGGATGATGCCCCAATAAACGAAGAAGTGGTATCTCCAGTTGAAGAGGAGCTTCAAATAGATAAAAAAGAGGCGAAGCGGCTTGCCGCCGAAGAACGTGCATTAGCCAAAGAGCGCACAAAAGATTCACTTGATCAGTTAAAAAGGAATAAAGAAGCCCTAGCTCTTGCCGAAAAGGAGAAGCAACAGCAGATAAAGAAAGCTGAGGAAGAGGCAAAAATAGCCGAGGTAGCCACTAAAAAGAAAAAAGAAGAGGAGGCCATTGCCGCGGCTGAGGAAGCCAAAAGAATTGCCGCGTTGAACGAACAGCAAAAGGCTCAAGAGGCTGCGGAAGAACTCAAGAAAGCAGAAGCCTTGGCAGAAGCTCAAAGGATTAAGGCGCAGAGACAAAAGGATTCAATTGCCCAAGTCGAAAAGATGGAAGCTATAGCGGCAGCTGAAAAATTAGAGGCGCAGAAAAAAGCTGATTCCATTGCACAGGTAAAGGCTGAGGTTGCCTTGGCCGAAGCTGAGAAATTAAAAATACAGCAACAGCAAGATTCGATTCAAAAATCAAAAGAAGCACTTGAATCCGAGGTGACGACAGATGATATTCAAATCACAGAGGCTGAAGAGGTCAAAGAAAAGGTTACACCGAAGGCCGGTGAGAAATATGAAGAGGTGGTTACGGAAGACGGACTAGAGCCTGGTTTTTATTTGATTGCCAATGTTTTCGGCACCAAAAAGTATTTTGATGCCTTTATGCAAGACCTAAGAAAGAAGGGAATTGAACCAGGGTCATTCTTGAGAAGTAAGAACAATTACAATTATGCCTATCTAAAAAGGTACAGTACCATAAGTGAGGCTAGAAGGGCAAGAGATAGTAAGTTTGAGGGGAAATACGAAGGTAAAACTTGGATATTCAGGGTGGTAGGCCAATAGCAATAGATTATTTACGAAGCTCTTTTTTGACCAACTGATCCAAATAGGCTACCGTATTCATCAAGTACTTACGATCTCGAGTCATGGTAGACATGGCTACAGCGCCTTGCAACATAGTGTACAATTGCTTGGCAAATTGTAGCGGAGTTACAGGTAACTTCAATTCACCTTTGTTTACCCCATTTTCTAGCACTAAAGCAATTTTGCCTTCAATAGTTTTTATCGTCTCTTTGGTGGCAGCGCTCAACAATTCGTTATTGTGTTGCGCATCCACACCGATATTGAGAATCGGACAGCCACCCATTTCTTGGGTGAAAATATCATAATTACGAAAGAATTTCGTGAGCTCGAAAATTTTGTCAAGTGCCGTTCCCTCAATACTTAATTTTTCATCGAGTTTTTCCAATAATAGTTTGCTATTGTATTCGAAAGCGGATAATGCTAATGCTTCCTTGTTTTCAAAATTGCCATAAAGCGCGCCTTTTGTAAGTCCGGTTGCCTCGGTAAGGTCGCTCATACTGGTCCCGATATAACCGTGTTTGTTGAACACTGGTGCAACGGTTTCTATAATGAAAGCAGAGGTTCTTTCGGCTTTGGTCGACATGAATTGTAATCTATTTTACACGAATATAAAAAAACTATATACTGCGTGGTATATATTGTTGAAAAAAAAGGCACCGCTTCCAAAGATTTTGAAAGGGTGCCCAACTAATAAAAAATTAATTATTTTACCAATTCGTTCTGATTTCGAAACACTAGCTTATCATCAAACGAATCAATCAATACGATACTCTCTGTTTTGATAGTTCCGCTAAGTAGTTCTTTTGAAAGGTTGTTAAGAATTTCCCTTTGAATTACTCTTTTAATCGGACGTGCCCCGTACTGTGGATCGTAGCCCTTAGTTGCCAAATGTGCAATGGCTTCCTCCGTCGCATCGATAGTGATGTTCTGTTTTGCCAACATCTTTTTCAATTGCGATAGTTGCAGCTTTACAATTTTAGTAATATCCTCCATATTCAGTGGAGTGAACATTATGATATCATCTATTCTATTCAAGAATTCTGGTCGTATGCTGCGTTTCAGTAACCCTAAAACTTCGACTCTTGCGGCCTCCGTGGCGCTATAGACATCGTTGCTATCATCAAATTTTTCCTGAATGATATGACTTCCCATATTACTAGTCATTATGATAATCGTATTCTTAAAGTCCGCAATTCGACCTTTATTATCCGTCAAACGACCTTCATCCAGCACTTGAAGCAAAACATTAAAGGTGTCCGGATGCGCTTTTTCAATCTCATCCAATAAAACGACAGAGTAGGGGCGACGCCTAACTGCTTCGGTCAGTTGCCCACCTTCATCATAACCAACATATCCCGGAGGTGCCCCGACCAATCTGCTCACTGAATGACTTTCTTGGTATTCACTCATATCGATTCTGGTCATTGCATTCTCATCATCGAAAAGGTAAGCCGCTAATGTTTTGGCCAATTCCGTCTTACCAACACCAGTAGTACCTAAAAACAAGAAAGAGCCTATGGGTTTCTTGGTGTCCTGTAATCCGGCCCTGCTTCTACGAATCGCATCAGATACCGCTTGAATTGCCTCTTCTTGTCCAATGACACGTTTGTGGAGGACCTCTTCTAGCTTTAACAGTTTTTCACGCTCACTTTGAAGCATTTTCGTAACGGGTATTCCCGTCCATTTTGCAACTACCTCGGCAATATCTTCATTGGTTACTTCTTCTTTAATCAGAGTATCTTCGTTTTGTTGTGCTTGTAACTCTTTTTGTAGGGCTTCAAGTTTTTCTTGACTCTCTTTAATCTTTCCGTAGCGCAATTCGGCAACTTTTCCATAATCACCGTTACGTTCAGCACGCTCAGCTTCCAGTTTGAAATTTTCAATATCCAGTTTCGTTTTTTGGATAGTGTCAACAACTGATTTTTCAGTTTCCCATTGCGCAAATAATTCATTGCGTTCTTCTTTCAAATTGGCCAAGTCTGCATTCAAGGTCTTTAATTTCGCCTTGTCATTCTCTCTTTTGATGGCTTCAATTTCAATTTCGAGCTGCATAATTTTGCGGTCAAGTACATCAAGATCCTCAGGTTTCGAATTAATTTCCATTCGCAATTTAGCGGCCGCTTCGTCAATTAAATCAATGGCTTTGTCTGGTAAAAACCGATTGGTGATATAACGCTGTGATAGTTCAACCGCGGCGATGACCGCTTCATCTTTGATGCGTACCTTGTGGTGTGCCTCATATTTTTCCTTGATTCCTCGAAGAATGGAGATGGCACTTTCGGTATCGGGCTCATCAACAGCAACTTTCTGGAACCTACGCTCCAAAGCCTTATCTTTTTCAAAGTATTTTTGATACTCATCAAGTGTAGTTGCCCCTATTGCTCTTAATTCTCCTCGTGCCAAGGCAGGTTTCAGAATATTCGCAGCATCCATGGCTCCCTGACCTCCTCCAGCACCGACCAAGGTGTGTATCTCATCAATAAAAAGGACGATATCGCCATCGGAAGTCGTTACTTCTTTGATGACTGATTTTAGGCGTTCTTCGAACTCACCCTTGTACTTCGCTCCGGCAATGAGCGCACCCATATCCAAAGAAAAAATAATTTTATCCTTCAGGTTTTCCGGTACGTCACCTTGAATGATACGATGGGCTAGCCCTTCTGCTATTGCTGTTTTACCAGTGCCTGGTTCACCTACCAGTATCGGATTGTTCTTTGTTCTACGGGATAGTATCTGAAGAATACGGCGAATTTCCTCATCTCTTCCAATTACTGGGTCAAGTTTTCCGCTATCTGCAAGTTCATTGAGGTTACGCGCGTATTTGTCTAATGCATTATAGGTTTCCTCAGCACTTTGTGAAGTTACTTTTCCTCCCTTTCGTAATTCTTGAATTGCTGATTTCAGGTCTTTTTCTGTTGCACCCTGATCTTTTAAGATTTGGGCGATTTTACTTTTAGATTTGAAGATGGCTATGAGTAGATGTTCAACGGATACATATTCATCTTCCATCTTCTTTGCAACTATGGTGGCCTCGTTCAAAGTTCTACCTGCATTTTGAGATAACATGATGTCCCCTCCTGATACCTTTGGAAAGCTTTCTAGTTGTTTATCTAGAATCTGTACTATCAATGAAGTATTGATATTCAGTTTCTTCAGGATAAAAGGAAGTACGTTTTCATCGACTTCCATGATAGACTTGAAAAGATGCTCATTCTCAATTTGTTGATGCCCCATTTCTTGGGCGAGCAACTGCGCCCGCTGAAGCACTTCTTGTGATTTTATGGTCAAATTATTAAAGTTCATAGTATATCTTTTATTATTGTATTACCTATTTTTGATTCCGTAAGGTCAAGAATCTTACCAATACGGGAGACAAGACAAAATGTCCGCTAATTTCAAGAATAACAGGACATTTCGACAGGTAAACGTATTAGTTAACGATACTATTTACCTCTAAAACTACAATATGGGTCTATTTGGGAATATATTTGGCAACTCCGAAAAGGAAGGTAAGAAAGCGGAAAAATCCATTCCTTGGATTCCACTTACTTCTTTAGGCCAGATAGATGATATAGATAAAAAATCTCAGCAGAAAACACAAATAATTTTTAAGCACTCTACTACTTGTGGTATTAGCCGTATGGTAATGAATATGTTCAATGGAAATTATAGTTTCTCTGAATCACAACTGGATCTTTACTATCTGGACCTACACGCATACCGTGAGATATCTAACGAAGTCGGGATCAAGTATCAGGTCTTACATCAATCACCTCAATTGATAGTGGTTAAAAATGGAACAGCCATAGCCCATGCTTCTCATGGGGCCATTGCTGAACTTGAGTTGTCGAATTATCTATAACTTCTGTGTAATAGAATGATTGACAGATGAATTGAAATAAAGCACAAAAAAACCCACTATCTTTAAATAAGTGGGTTTTTACATTTTATTAACGACTTTGATTTAATGAAATCGCTGCCTCATTAATATTTTTTTTATTCTTGCTTTTAAATCTTCCCCTGCATCGTATACCATTTGTTCATTCGTCGGGAAGGGTACTGCACCCAACTTTAATAGAGGCCGCAAATCATCATCTAAAGCTCTTTCATCACCATTGGCACTCGCATAACTGTGCTCAAAGATAAACTCACTTGAGATGGGGTAATTGTCGATTTGCTGTTTTGTTTTTAAATCAACAAATAGTACCTGTCCGCTAACTCGTGCAGATTTGGTTTGTATGAACTGGTCAAAACGGCACCTCACAGTTTTGAACTTATCAATTTTAATCTTATTCCCTAAACTGTCCTTCACCACGTTGCCATTTTTATCTTCAGCATATTTAAAACCATCTTTCACCTGTTTTTCTTTAATGATTTGCTTTTCACTTAATTGTTCAGGGGAAACGGCTATGGTTTCGAGCCAAATTTGCATGTCATAATCATACTTCAAATTTATGAGATGATTGGTATGGTATTTTATCCACCTTTCATCAAGCCCGTATGTATTGAAATTTAGGAGATGCTCAGACAACCTTGCGGGAATAATTTGCTGGGAGTTGTTTACTACAGCTACACTGACGTAGTCAATACCTTTTTCAAGAGCTTCCTCCATTTTCTCTCTAGTATCCTCAAACCCGGGATTAATTTCTTCCAAATACAAGAAGTCGTCGTATGCTCTTCTGTAATCTTGCTTTGTAACGGCATTGGTCAATAATTCTTCGGCATTATCGAATAGGTATTCGGAAAGGTCTTCTTTATAGTCGATAATTTCGTTTTCATAATTATTGAATTCAAATTGGGCATCTCGATTTTCCTCCACTAGCCTTAGCGGTAACAAAGGTCTAATTCTTTCTTGAATTCTTCTTAGGCCGGTATATGCCTTAAAAATTCCTTCATAGCCAGCTTCATTGCCATCTTTCTCCAAAAAAGCGATATGTCGCAATTCCCTTTCCGTATTTTTTTTATACGCTTCTTCGAGCAACAGAATATATTGTTGATTTCCTTTTTTAGACTTGTTTTCTGTCAAACGCTGAATGGATGTATTGATTGCGTTAGTGTAATCTCCTGCATTTAGGGCTTCTTGCGTTTTCTTCACACCGCCACAACTAACGAACATAGTCGAAACTCCTATAAAAAGTAGAATTTTTCTCATAACGATTGATTTTAAGATTCAGGGGAACAATTTCAACAGCCGTGCCAAAAAGGTACTTTGGGTTAACGCAAAACGTTGAACAATCGTATAATCCAGTTCAAATGCTATTCAACAAGTTTAAAATCAGGATTCGATATGATGGGCCGGAAGTAATTTGGTGACAACCTCTCCAAAACCGATTCTAGCACCATTTTTTTCACAATATCCTTTCATAATCACGGTATCATTGTCTTCTATGAATTTTCGGGTCACCTGATTTTTTAGCTTTACAGGTTTGGTGCCTTGCCAAGAAAGTTCAAGCATGGAGCCATAAGAATCGGGGGTTGGCCCTGATATGGTACCACTACCCATTAAATCGCCACTATTTACCTTACAGCCATTAACTGTGTGGTGTGCTAGCTGCTGCGCCATGGTCCAGTACATGTATTTGAAATTGGATTTTGAAACTACAGTTTCTTCTTGGCCTTCGGGGGCGATTGACACCTCTAGGTTGATGTCAAAACTGTTCTTGCCTTTTTGTCTTAGATAGTGAAAAGGCTCCGGGTCTTGCTTCGGGCTGTCCACCCGAAAAGGTTCCAACGCATCCATGGTAACTATCCAAGGTGAGATAGAAGATGCGAAATTTTTTGCTAAAAACGGACCTAAGGGAACATATTCCCATTTTTGAATATCCCGGGCACTCCAATCATTGAAGAGTACCATCCCAAAAATATAGTCTTCTGCTTCGTCAATGGCAATAGTTTCCCCCATCTTATTGGCATCCGTAGTAATAAACGCCATTTCCAATTCAAAATCGACCAAACGGGAAGGTCCGAATACCGGATTGTTGGCTCCCTTCGGAAAAGTTTGTCCATAAGGTCTTCGCACGGGAATTCCGCTAGGTACTATCGTAGAACTGCGGCCGTGATAACCTACCGGTATATGGAGCCAATTTGGCAAAAGGGCGTTTTCCGGATCGCGAAACATGGTACCTACATTTGTGGCATGTTCCCTACTTGAATAAAAGTCGGTATAGTCACCAATTTGTACCGGTAATTTCATCTCTATTTCATCCATAGAAAACAAAATCACTTTTTTATGTGCCTCGTTATTTTGTAGACTAAGGTTTTCAATGTCGAATATTTCACTTATTCTAATTCTTACCGCTCGCCATGTTTTTTTGCCATCCGAAATGAAATCGTTTAAAGTGTCTTGCAGGAAAATATCTTCGGTTAACGGAATTCCTTCAAAATACCCTAATTGATGCAAAGCTCCTAAATCTATCGCATAATCACCAATTCTAGTACCAATGGTAATGATATCGTCACGGGTTAGAAATACTCCGAAGGGAATATTTTGAATAGGAAAATCCGAGTTTTTCGCTACCTCTAACCATGATTTTTTTGAAGGATTATTCGTTTCTATGGGCATATCTGAATTGTTAATTGGTATTTGATAAGTTACCTATCAAATATATTATTTTCCATTAATTAAAGACCCGCAATTTGTATTTTTACCGCTCATTTAACAGAATAATGCGCTATGCAAAGAGATCACCAAATTTTTGACCTAATCGAAGCGGAAAAACAACGACAACTTCATGGAATCGAGCTAATCGCATCGGAGAATTTTACCAGCCCACAAGTTATGGAAGCGGCAGGTTCAGTACTGACCAATAAATATGCAGAAGGATACCCTGGCAAGCGCTACTATGGTGGTTGCGAAGTGGTCGACAAAGTTGAACAATTAGCAATCGATAGGGCCAAAGAACTTTTCGGAGCTGCATACGCCAACGTACAACCGCATTCTGGTTCGCAAGCCAATTCGGCCGTATATCATGCTTGCTTGAAACCGGGTGAAACGATTTTGGGATTTGATTTATCACACGGTGGTCACCTGACACACGGCTCACCGGTGAATTTTTCTGGAAGATTATACAATCCGGTGTTTTATGGGGTGGAAAAGGAGACAGGAATGTTGAATTATGATACTATTCAGGAAATTGCTTTGCGAGAAAAACCCAAAATGATTATTGCCGGAGCTTCCGCATATTCGCGAGATATGGACTTTAAAAGGTTTCGGGAAATTGCGGATAGTGTTGGGGCAATTTTACTTGCCGATATTGCCCACCCAGCAGGTCTCATTGCCAAGGGAATATTGAATGATCCAATTCCTCATTGTCATATTGTAACCACTACAACGCATAAGACGCTGCGTGGACCAAGGGGCGGACTCATTTTAATGGGTGAGGATTTTGATAACCCTTTTGGTATTACACTCAAAAATGGAAACCTAAGAAAAATGTCTGCACTTCTGGATTTGGCTGTGTTTCCTGGAAATCAAGGAGGGCCATTAGAACACATTATTGCTGCCAAGGCTGTTGCTTTTGGTGAGGCATTAGGTGACGATTTTCTAAAGTATATGATACAGGTAAAGAAAAATGCAGCGGCCATGGCTGCAGCATTCGTGGCTAAAGACTATCAAATAATTTCTGGTGGAACGGATAACCACATGATGTTAATTGATCTTCGCAACAAGAATATTACAGGTAAGGATGCAGAAAGAATTTTGGTTCAAGCCGATATCACTGCGAATAAGAATATGGTGCCTTTTGATGATAAGTCTCCCTTCGTGACCTCGGGCATTCGTTTCGGGACTGCCGCAATCACAACAAGAGGATTAAACGATGATGATATGTCTACTATTGTAGAATTGGTGGATGAGGTAATATCAAATCCTGAAAATGAATCGGTAATTTCTGATGTGAAAAATAGGGTGAATGCCCTAATGGCCGGGAGGGCTTTATTTAATGCTTAAAACATAGCGGTGTATGTGTGGTTTTATCCATTCAACATTTGCAGATCACCTGAGATAATCGAAGTGTTTTTTAAATCATAGATTAACGCATCGTCCTCGGAGTAAAAATATAGACCCCAGTATTTAAAATAATCCTGAACATCGTTATTTCCAGATTTGATATTCATTAGTGTGGTATCGTTTTCCAACAAGCTTTCTTCAAATACGGGTACATATATTTCGTAAGGTACTTCAGTCAGTTCTTTTGTGAAATGAACATAGTTTTTGCTAACTGAGCGAAGTATCGCCTCTAATTGGTCAGGAATGCTTTCATCGTAGATTTTATTGATGACAATGGTTGTATCCTTAAGGAAAATAGAGAACTCTTCTATCTCTATATAAAGGTCAGTACTCTCTCTTAATGTTTCAAGAAGGGGATGAAAAGAAAGTTCATTACTCTCAAAGTTACCCCAAGTGCCCAAGTTAAAATGGTGTAACATTTCTGTAAGTCCAAAATTACAGTTCAACTCTAAAACTAGTTTTACCGATGTGGGTTCGGTAGAATAATCACGCACAACGATTTGCGAGAAAAAGTGCTTTTCTAGATTTCTTTTAAAGGAACCTAGCCCTTCAATCAGTTCTTTTTTATTTAATCCTACGGACGAACTGTTCTTGAAATTCTTTTGATTTGACGGCATGTTAAACAATAAAAATGGTTAGCTAAGTATCAAAAGTAGTTTTAAACCTTGATTTGCCACCATAGGAAAACCGTATAAAAACGGAGGTTTTCATTTATCAGGAAGTAAAAATTATATAACCAACTGATTGTCAATCACATATACTTATATAAAAAAACACAAAGTACAATCTAGATAAACCCTTTCCTTCGTGCTTCCTCGATTAGGGCAATGTCATTGCCGCTTTCGATGCCGAAAAGGGTTTTCAATTGACGTTTTCTCGATTCAACCGTGGTGGTCGCAGAGGAAATAAGTGGGGCGATGTCTTTGGTTCTTGTTCCGATAGAGAGATAGTAGAGGATCTTTTTGTCGAGCTCGTCAATAACAATGTCATTTTTCATTCTTCGTCGAATCGCAGTAAATGCACCGGCCGTATAATAAGGAGGTTTTTCAATCACGGTCTCTACCATAGTACGAAGTGATTTTTCATCAATCTCCGACTTGACCATGTAACCATCGGGATCCACTGATTTGAAAATACTGTTTATTCTCAGGTTATCACTATAGGAGGACATGAACACCACTTTGGACTCTGGAACAATTTTTCGTGCCAAAACCCCAAGATCTTCACCACTTCTAATTTCTTTTTCATGACTTGGAAACAGTTGAATGTCCAATAAAATGATATCATAATTCAGCGAGCGCGCAGAAAATTCTATTTTTTCCTTACCATCCTCATAATTTGTGGCAATGTCCACACGAACTTCAAAATCATCAAAGCGTTCAGCTTCTAATATATACTTATAACCAGTCGTGGTCATTTCGTGATCGTCAATTGCTAGAATACGGACGACCCTTAATTCTTCATCTTCGTTCATTTATGTTTTTTGTAGGTTCTTACGTTCACTAATTATTACATTACTTTTATCTATTTCGATAATGGGAATCACTAAGGTTACTCTGGTGCCTTGGCCTATTTCACTGGCAATGTCCCAAGTTCCATCTACTTTTTTCATTCGCGAAGCTATATTGCGCATTCCGATACCTTTTTTTCCTTTTTTTACGATAAAACCTTTGCCGTTATCGGAAATAGTGACTTTTATATGCGCGGCTTCTGCTTCTAAATCTATATCAATTTTGCTGCACTGTGCATGTTTTACTGCATTTTGAAGACTTTCTTGGATGATGCGATACAAGTTGATTTTAATATCGGCACTTAACGCATCCCAATCTAAATGCTCTGCATATTTGAAATCGATTTCAATATCGGCCGATTGTGAAATTGTTGTTTTCAAATCTTCCAATGATAATATAAAGTTATGAATTTTTTGATAGGCAGCATGGCTTAGTTCATGAGAAATGGCGCGTACTTCATCTTGAACCTCCTTTAACATGACGATTGCCCTTTTTCGCTCACTGACCGCCTTTTCATCACTTCTGGGGTTCAGGCCCAATAACATCATACGTGCACCTTGTAACCGGCCCTGAACCCCGTCATGCAGTTCTTCTGAAATTCTTTTTTGTGCCATCTGTTTGCCTTCCTCCAATTTTTCACTTTGCGAAAGCATTAAATTGAAAATTTCTTGATTGCTGGCTTGCTGTGCTTGCTGAAACCTTAATTTTTGATTTTTAATGCGCTGGCTAATTATGACGAAGGCAGACAAGCTCAGTAATAATAGGGTAGCGGCAATGCCCGTTAACAGTTGACGCTGCCGTGCTAATAGTTCATTTTCGGCAACCACCTCATCGGTTTCAAAGCGGATGCGTGCGAATTTCTCACGTAGTTGCCGTTCTTGGTTTTGAAGACTATCATTGAGTTTAACATAAGCTAAGGTATACTCGGTCGCATTTTTTGGATCTACACGAGATAACATTCTCAAAATTTCGAGTACTTTTTTATTACTTGACGCTTGTTGGGCAAATTTATTAGATTCCCTTAAATGAACCAGTGCACCTGCTGTATCTTTCTCTAACAAAAGATACTCCGCTACACGTAATGTGCTTGAAGATTTCCCTCCAATATCGTTGATACTATCTTGAATTTTAAATGCTTGTTCGAAAAGACCTGGTAGTTGTTCTGTTTTATTCAATTTTAGATAGCTATGCCCCAAATTATTCAAAGTACGAGCATATAACCGCGGATCTTTTTGACGAAGGCTATCAAAAGCAATTACTTCGGAAAAATAAGAAGCCGCTTTTTTATGCTGACCCATTTTCTGATATACTAGACCTAAATCATTTTTATAAGACAGCTCTCGCAAAGCCCCCATATTCGCTTTTCTTAGATAGACTAAAGACTCTTCGTAGTACTCCAAAGATCTGTCATACTCGTTCAGCCATTTGGTTACGTCCCCTAAATTACTATAACAGTTCATTAATAATTTATACTGCTTTAAGGGTTTGAGCTTTTCAATGGCCTTAATCGTCGTAATTTCACTGCCAGTGTATTCACCAATTTCATTTTGAACTCTAGCCATTGCACTTAAAACTCGTCCTGAGGAAAAATCGTCACCCAATCTTGTGTATATTTTGTTGGCTTCATTATAATGGTAAAAAGCACTATCTCGTATGGCACGGTTTTTATAAAAATCCCCTAAGTCCCAATGTAAACTTGAACGACATATTGAATCTTTTAATAGTTTAGATAGTTTAAGGCCTTCACTATTTATTTTTTGGAATAATTTGGAATCATTGGATTTTCGTAATAAGAAGGATAATTCCGTAAAGTAATTGCACTTTATAGAATCGTTTTCAATTTTTTGTGTTTTGTTGTAGGCCTTATTCAAGAGGTATGACTTAGCCTGTTCTTGAACTTCTTTAAGTTTACTTTGTGCAATCCAGATGCGAACACTATCCTTTTTCACTGCTGCAATTGAGGATTGAGAATCATTTTTCGTAGTGCAGTTAAAAAGGAGAAACAAAAAGAAAATCAAATAGAAACCTTTCAATCCGTTTCGTACGTTGAGGTCAGTCATGCAATCAATTTCCTACAAGATAAAAAAAAAAGCCCCAGATGCAATGCATTGGAGCTTTGTAAGATTATTTTCTAATTTATGCCGTCCCTCCTCTAGGGTCATCACCACCACTACAATCATCACAGGCCAACATATTTTCGATATCAAAGCCAAAATCAATACTGTCATCCATTTGGGTCGCGAAAAGACCTAATGCGAATACTACCACTGCTACTACACTTGCTACTTTTTTCATGTTCTAAAATTTTTAGGGGTTACTTTCCTATGTTTTATTTCTAGAGTAAAACTAAGGGTACCTAACAGGTTTTAGAGCCTGTTTCAAATTTCAAAAGTGTATGCTGGTAATCTGTGAGTATTTGCAGCAAATCTGCTAGTATCTAATTAATTCAGTGAAGAAATCGTGTTTTTTGCGAGTAATTTCTTTAGCTCGTCTATATTCGAACGATACGATTTGGAAAAGGGCAGCTGTAGTTTACGAAGTTTAAGCGTACACAACCCCCTGCCATAGCTGATACCTGATATGTAATTAATATTGACGATATAGCTTTGATGAATACGAACGAAATTTGGTGGCATTTGTTGCTCAAAAGTTTTTAAGGTCTTGAACGCATTGTTAATGGTGCCATCTTTCATTACGAACTCGGTCGCATTATTGTCTGCTTTTAGATAGAGGATATCATCTGTATTGAGGTATTGAAAATCACGGTATGATTTGAGGCAAAGTGTTTGGGGAGTCTCGTCTTTGGGCAATTTCTTTTTAAGCCGTAACAAAGATTTGCGAATATCAAATTCATTATAAGGTAAGAGCCAATAATCAAAGAAATTATTTTTTATGGCCTCGTATGCATAGTCCTTGCTTTTTGAGATGCCAATAATCACGGGAATCTTGTTTTCATATTGATGCAGTTCGCTTGTCATTCTAAAAGAAGACTCGGCACTTTCATTAAGGTTTATGAAAACGATGTCGGGCGAAAATTTTAAAATTGCATTCAAGCCCTCATTGCAATTTCTTGATATGGACGAGCAAATGAAGTCTCCGTACTCTTCCAAATAATGCTGTAGCTGTAAGTTGGATGAAGCATCAGAATCTATGATGGTGTATGTGAACTGCATATCGCCCAGTAGTTTCATATCAAAATTAGTATTAGTGAAACAATAAAAACCCTACGAAAACCTTATAAATATGGAGGTTTTGGGCTTAAAGGCATTTAATATAAATAAAAAGAAAGAAAAATCCTACAATAATAAGAATATATACTTTATTTCAGCGTTATGTTTGATTCGCCACTTAAGAAATTGAATCCAAAATAGCTTGAATATTCCCTTTTACTATATACCGAAAACAAGACTCTTTTTTAATAAAAATCAATGAATTAATGGAGAACGGTTAGTTTTGAGTGCCAACTTCATAGGCTCCTATATCGGGAGAACCTGTTCGGTCACGACCTAAAAGATCTGTGGGGACCAAAATTGCCCCTTCAAAACTTGCCTTGTCACGCGCAGCTGAAGAATCTTCAATTCTAAAATCATTCTTTGCGGTATCGAAGAATTTAGGTGTTTCATTTAGAAGCACTTGGTCAAAAAGAAGCGTATTCTCAAAATCATAACGTGGGTCATTTTCAAACTGACCTCCGCTATCATTGAACTTGATTATACTATTGGTAAAGGAATAATTGAAAACGTTGCTCTGATTTGGGTTTAAGTTCAATTCCAAGAACGTATTACCATCTACAATACAGTTGAGGAAGTTTGCCTGTATAAGGTCAGCTGAATTAGTATCGTCAAAGTTATCGATTTCTAAAGCAGCCCCTGTTCTAAAACCATTCTGCCAGAAATTAGCGATAGTGCAGTGAATGAAGGAATAGGAACCGCCCAAATTACAGTATAAAGAAATGTCGCCTGCACCACCTAAAACCAAATTTTCGCCGTTTATATAAGCGGATTTCCCCCAAAGGTTAACACTGGCACTATTCAGAATTTGGGTGTTTTTCAAAGTTAGGGTAGGGGATTGCAACATTCCATCACCCTCAATCAAAACGCCTACAGTGGCGTTTTTTATCGTAAGGTGGTCAATGCTGTTGTCGGTGCTTCCTGATGAAATCCATACTGTACCCCATTGACCTGGTACTTCAGCTAATGCTGTTTCTAGGCGGTCGCCCTGAAAAATCACTTCTTTTTCTAATCGTTCTTGATCTTCACTCAGTTCTCCATTGACGCTTATAACTCCTCCTGAGGCAACCAAGATACCTGAATCTTTGTGAAAGTATGCGCGGGTTCCAGCTTCAATATTTAATTGCTTTCCATCTGCAACTGCCGCATAGCCGTAAATAACATAAGGTTTTTCATTAGTGAAATTCAATTGGTCATCCGTTAGGTAAAAACCTTCGACAGTTATTGGGTCACCATTTGAATCCAATCCAAGATTTAGAGTCTCTTTGCTTCCGTCGGCTAATGTTTTTGGATATAAAAAAACGGCATCCCTGACTAAGGTGACCAGTTGAACTTCTTGCAGCAAGTTATCGGTATCAAATTGAATGGCATCTGTATACAAAAATTCGAGTTGACCTGTTTCGGAAATATCAACGGTAGTTTCAATGAAGATTAAAAGACTATCTCGGGCCAGTATGGGAATATTCTCGAACTCTTTTCCCGCTTCTCCATCAACATTTAATCGGTAACTGCTGTTTTGTCCTTGTGCTAAACGTACTATTGGAATTTCAATATCATCTCGGGTTAGGTTATATACCTTCAACGTTCTGGTACTACTACCGATATTCGTAAAAATGGTATCAAGGAAAATCGTGTCCTTGGAGAATTCAAGTAGACCATTGCTTGGTGCATAATCCATATCTTTTCGGCATGAACCCCATACTAAAATCATGAGGAGTACAATTATGAGATGGAAATATCGATGCATTTTTTAAAAAAGGAATAAAGATTTAGATGTTCTAAAATTAAAATCCAATGGGTTACCTGGTATCTTTTGAAAAAACACTTTTGATTTCATCAGAAATTCGCATAGGTTTTAGGGTTTCTTTATTCAAAAGGCACCACTCGGTTTTTGAACGTAATAAAAGCAGATTTGTTTTAGCATTATGCATTTCTACAATTCGTATTGAGGTTGCTCCTCTACTATCATCAATATGGGTGCGCACCGAAATTACATCACCTAAAACCGCGGCACTTTTATAACTTATATTGTGGTTCATAACCACCCAAACAGCACCGTCTTGCATTTCTCTTGGTGCGGTACTTTGCCAATGTTCTTTTGAAATGTCTTGGATCCATTGTACATAACGAACATTGTTCACATGGTTCAAATCATCGAGATCATCTTCTGATACCGTTATACTTTTTTCGAAAAGCTCCATTAGCGTTCGTCTATTTCTTAATGATATTGACCTCGAACATTTTGTCCCAATTCTTCCCTGTCACAAAGAAAGTTTTTCGTTCAGGGTGATAGGCAACACCATTAAGAACATCTAGTTTTTCATGCTTTGTAACTTTTTCCTTTAATCCTCCAAAATTTATAACGCCTTCGATCGCTCCACTAGTTGCATCGATAATCATCATACTTTCCTTTTGATAAACATTGGCATAAAGCTTTCCATCTACATACTCTAATTCATTGGCCTTGTTGAAAATAGATTTATTGGTTACGATTTCAATATACCCTTCTTCGGTCATGTTATCAGGGTTTAAAAGCCAAATACGTTCGGTGCCATCACTTTTATAGATTTTATTTCCATCATTGGTGAGACCCCACCCTTCTTTACTCTCTCCGTATTGAAAATTATCTAATTTCTTTAAATCACTTAGGTTGTAGATAAACCCGACCCCGCTTTGCCATGTCAATTGATAAATTTTCCCATTGAGTATGGTAATGCCTTCACCAAAATAGGTGTCATCCAAATCAATTTGAGCATAGATTTCACCGGTTTTATAATTCAGTTTTCGTAACCAAGATGTTCCCTTGTGACCGGTGCTTTCATATAGGGTGTCATTATGAAATTCAAGGCCTTGCGTATAGGCTTTATCATCATGTGGATATTCATTGACGATTTCATAGGTGTACAGCTCAGGCGCATGCTCAGCGAGTACTTTTATGCCTTTAGTTATATCTGTTGCTGTATCATCATAGGAAACCCTGGCCTTCAATGTTTTACTGCCTAGCTTTGGAACGGATAGAACTATCTTTCCATCTTTTTCAGGAAGTTCCGTTCCATCAATGAAATATGTTACTTTGTTAATTGCCTCACCTTCCTCATTTTTTATGGAAACATCAATACTCTCGTTCTGCTGAAAGCTATTTCCATTTGTTTGTATTTCAAAGAGAAGGGCTTTTTTCTCCCCGCCACAGGCGGCAAATAAGAACATAACAAGGATAAAAGTGAGCGGTTTAATGAGGTTCATTTGAATCTATTTAGTTTTAAAAACGAAATTTTTTACGCGATTGGCAGGGATTAATTCCAACTATGATTTCAATGTCGACTGAATATTATTCAGTTGTAAAATTAAGAATGTAAAAAGGAATGCGAAAAGGATTGTGAAAGTTTTAAAACATCGTATCTTTGCACTTGGCAAGTCCTACACGACCAGCTCCTGTAGAATCCCCCAGGGTGGGAACGCAGCAAGGGTATATGGTTGTAGCGGTGCGATGTAGGTAGCTTGCCTTTTTTTATGCCCTAAACTTAGGGTTTTAGTAATGGAATTCAAGCGATAGACTTCAAAATATAATTTTCACGGTTTTCCGATTATCGCTAATTTGTAAGCGTTATGAAACATAAAACAGTTCTAATCACCGGAGGTTCATCAGGTATTGGGAAATCAATCGGGGAATACTTGGTTACAAAGGGATATTCTGTTTACGGTACTACACGTTCTTTGAATAAGCACAATAGTTTTGTGGCTTTCCCTCTTTTAGAAATGGATGTTCGCGAGACTGATTCCGTTCAAAAGGCAATTAAGGAGTTGCTTCAAAAGGAAAAGCATTTAGACGTATTGATCAATAATGCCGGGGTTGGCATCACGGGACCTTTGGAGGAAACTCCACATGAAGAGATTTTGGGCGCGTTCGACACTAATTTCAATGGGCCATTACACTTAATCAAGGCGGTTTTACCGCAGATGCGCAAACAAGAAAAAGGGTTGATTATCAATATTACTTCAATTGCAGGCTACATGGGCTTGCCCTATCGGGGAATTTATTCTGCGACTAAAGGGGCTTTGGAGTTACTAACGGAAGCCTTACGAATGGAGGTCAAAGATTTTGGTGTGCATGTTGCAAATTTGGCGCCAGGAGATTTTGTTACCAATATTGCCGCAGGTCGTTACCATTCTCCCGTGTTGGACAGTTCACCATATAAGAAACCCTATGGTTCAACCTTGCAACAAATAAATGAAGGAGTTAATGATGGTGAAGATCCTATCTTGGTTGCAAAAGCAGTATATAAGATTATATCAGCCAAGAAACCTAAAGCGCACTATAAAGTTGGAACGTTTACTCAAAAATTCTCATTGGTCTTAAAGGCACTTTTACCCGACAAAGTATTTGAGAAAATGTTATTAAAGCATTATAAGTTGTAATTTCGTCAACAGTTCAATTCATTGTTTTATTTACAGGAAAAGCACATTTTAATATAATAAACTACACTATGAAATTTTTTATTGACACGGCCAATTTAGAACAGATACGTGAAGCACAAGCTCTAGGTGTTCTTGATGGGGTGACTACCAATCCATCTTTGATGGCCAAAGAGAATATCACCGGAAGGAATAATATTTTAAAGCACTACGTTGATATTTGTAATATTGTTGATGGTGATGTATCTGCAGAAGTTATTGCAACCGAATTTGATGCGATGATTAAAGAAGGGGAGCAGTTAGCTGAGCTTCACGAACAGATTGTTGTGAAGTTGCCCATGATAAAAGATGGTGTAAAGGCATGTAAGTATTTTTCGGATAAGGGTGTGCGAACCAATGTCACCTTAGTTTTTTCTCCGGGTCAAGCTCTGTTAGCAGCAAAGGCGGGAGCCACTTATGTTTCTCCATTTATAGGAAGACTTGACGATATCTCCACTGATGGATTGAATTTGATTGCGGAAATTCGTCATATCTATGACAATTATGCTTTTGAAACACAGATTTTAGCTGCTTCGGTTAGGCATACAATGCACGTTATTGATTGTGCTAAACTTGGCGCAGATGTGATGACAGGACCTTTGTCATCCATTGAAGGACTTTTAAAGCACCCATTGACTGATATTGGTCTTGCCAAATTCTTGGCAGATTACAAAAAGGGAAACTGAATACTAGTTTTAACAAAAATAAAAAGGCCGTAACAACTGTTCCGGCCTTTTTATTTTTCGATCTATTCGAAATCGGTGCTTATTTTGACTGAAGTCAAAGTGAAGCTGTATACATATCAGAAAAAGCGTCTACAATGGTGGCGTCTTCCGTTATGACACAACGATTGAGATGATGTATGATTAACGCTTTGGTTATTTCCTCAAAATCATTGGCCTTATATTGCTTTTGGCTGTCAAGACCGTAAGATTCGACCATTCCGCGCCAAGTGCTATCTTCGGTCTTAATATTGATTCCAACAAAAGAATAGTCCTTTTTCGTCTGTGAGAGGTGCTCGACCCTTTTGATGATACTTTTAAAATGGCCTTTGTCAGTTCCTGTCCAAAAGTAAAAAACCACTTTTCCATCCTTTGAAATATCCTGTAAAGAGATTTGTTCACCGTCCAAATTAGTGACAAGAACATTCGGGATTTTTTTCTTCGGCTGAACATTTTGAATACCCTTGTACAAATTGTTAATCTCTTCAATATGTCTGTTGTTTCCTGACCTTAAATAAAAATCGGAAATAAAACTTTCAATGTTCTTTTCGGTATCGTTCGCCGCTAATAGATAGTTAAAAGCTACATTTCTAAAAAGATTGTCTTTAAGCTCGTTCTCTTTCACCAAGCTATCTATTAGACTTAACTTATGTCTGTTGAAATGTAACTGGTTTCGAACCTCATCACCTTTAATTTCGCAAGATGCTGAACAGTTTGAAAACGATAGGTTTCGAATATGGGCTTGCATGAAATCGTAATAGGGTCGAAGATAGTTGAGGTGGGCATTTGTAAAACTGATATCCTTCCGATAATCGTAAAAACCTTCAGGAAGATTTTTAAGAACTTTTTGTCCGTTGTGTTTCTTGTGGGCAAAAGGGTATTTCTCTTTGTAACTGAAGTACGTATAATCAATACTTGCCTTTGCAATTTCTTCGGCGCCAGAAGAAAGTTCTACTTCTGAAGTTAAGCTCTTCAGATTGTTGATTTTTTCTTTTTGAAGGGAATCTACATGCCCTAAAAACTCTGAGGGCTCAAGACCATAAAATTCTTTGTAAATTGTTTTTTCCTCTTTTTCGTTGGATAAAAATAGATCCAATAAAAAATTATTTATTTCGGCACTTGAATTTGTCCCTGAAAAAACCAATGATTCGTCAAAATCAATAGTGTTCAGACGAATCATCAAACTATCGCCTTTCTCAAGAAAAACATATTGCAACTCTGGGGAATGATTGAAGTGATGAAGGCCTTCGTCAACAGAATCCAGTTCAAATACAAATCTGTTTTTTTCGTCTAATTTTGCAGAATCAATGATGTGTTCACCCTTGTAGAGTACAACATAGTCATCTGTCGGGTTGATGATCTGTCCGGCAAAAAAAACTTTGGGGGAATTTTTCTCTCCATTACTACAACCAGCCAATGTGATAAGAAACAGAAAAAGTAAATTTTTAATCATATAAGAATATATGCTATCTAACGAACAAAACTAAGAAACCCATATACCGATTGCTGTTAATAGGGCGTTAAAAATTAGGGGCTTACGTTAACGTTAAGAAAAATTAAGAGTTAAAGTTTCTATGGTCTTCACTGTTTTATTAATTAAATCAATAGGCATTTCTAAATTGTTCAAAATCGGTTTAAAGTCTCTATTTTTGCACGAAATTTAAAGTTACTGTTATGTTATCTGTTTCTAATTTATCCGTTCAGTTCGGAAAGCGAGTTTTGTTTGATGAAGTGAACGTGGCTTTTACCCAGGGCAACTGCTATGGAGTCATTGGTGCAAATGGCGCGGGCAAATCTACCTTTTTAAAAATTCTTTCAGGTCAGATAGACCCAACTTCTGGGCATGTTCATCTAGAACCGGGAAAGCGCATGTCAATTCTAGAACAAAATCATAATGCTTATGATGAATCAACTGTTTTAGAGACTGTGGTAATGGGTAACAAACCGCTATTTGCCCTAAAAAAAGAAATAGATGCACTTTATGCCGACTACAGTGACGTGAATGCCGATAAAATAGGGGAGTTACAAGTTCAGTTCGAGGAAATGGACGGATGGAATGCTGAAAGCTCTGCAGCCGCAATGTTATCGAATCTTGGTATTTCAGAGGATTTTCACTACACTTTGATGGCAGATATGGATTCCAAGTTAAAAGTCCGTGTGTTGTTGGCACAGGCATTATTTGGAAATCCGGACGTCTTGATTATGGATGAGCCAACCAACGATTTAGATTATGAAACTATCAGCTGGCTGGAGAACTTCTTAGCAAATTATGACAATACTGTAATCGTGGTTTCGCATGACCGTCACTTTTTAGATGCTGTTTGTACACACATTTCAGACATCGATTTTGGAAAGATCAATCATTATTCAGGTAACTATACTTTTTGGTACGAGAGTAGTCAATTAGCTGCGCGGCAACGGGCACAGCAGAATAAGAAATCGGAAGAGAAAGCCAAAGAGCTCCAAGAGTTCATTGCTCGATTTAGCGCGAACGTGGCAAAAAGTAAACAGGCAACTTCACGAAAAAAAATGTTGTCAAAGTTAAAAATCGATGATATCAAACCTTCGAGCCGTAGATATCCCGCTATTATTTTTGAACGGGAACGAGAAGCCGGAGATCAGATTCTAAATGTCGAAGGGCTAGCTGCCACATCTGTTGATGGTGATTTGCTTTTTGAAAATGTCAATATCAATTTGTCTAAAGGTGATAAGGTTGCCATCATTTCAAAAGATTCTAGGGCAACCACGGCGTTTTATGAAATCATCAACAATAATCGAAAGGCTGACAAGGGTTCTTTTCAATGGGGAGTGACTACAAATCAATCTTATCTTCCTGCCGACAATTCGGATTTTTTTACAGAGAACATCAGTTTAGTTGACTGGCTACGTCAATGGGCCAAAACGGAAGAGGAAAGAGAAGAAGTTTATATACGCGGGTTTCTAGGAAAAATGTTGTTCAGTGGCGAAGAGGCTTTGAAAAAGTGTACTGTTTTATCAGGAGGCGAAAAGGTCAGATGTATGTTGAGCAGAATGATGATGCTAAGGGCAAACGTGCTTATGCTTGATGAACCCACCAACCATCTGGATTTGGAAAGTATTACGGCCTTCAATAATTCTTTAAAAAATTTCAAGGGTACCGTTCTGTTCACCACGCACGATCATGAGTTTGCCCAAACGGTGGCGAATCGCATCATAGAATTGACTCCAAAAGGCAATATTGACAGGTATTTGACGTTCGATGAATATATGTCTGACAAGGCCATAAGGGAACAACGTACAAAAATGTACGTGGTTCCTGCTTGATTTTATTGAACCCAAATTCGAACATCATGAGAACCTACAACATTATCTATGTGCTGTTGGCACTATTGATTATTGGTTGCAGTCAATCTGACGAAGGCACGGGGGGCGAAGAAAAACAAAAAAGTGTTGATGCAGATTACGTAACCTTACTGAAAAAAGGAAGCAAGATTACTACACAGCTTCTAAATGCAAACGCAGAAGTAATTACTTTGAATCCTGCCGAGAGTGCTTTAGGTGTAAAAGAAATTCCACAACTAACTTCTATAAACGGAACAAAGTTTTTTCAATACCAAAGAAAAAGTGATTGTAGCGGTAGTGTCATTAGACATGATTTTGCCACAGATCAGATGGTAGAAATTAATATGTTCGATGACATGAATGACTGTACCTTAACGGCCAACGCAATATCATTTTCAGAATCTTCTTTATTTGTAGCCTATGAATTGGAAATCGATTCCAAAACCTTTGAATATATGGTTAGGGTAATTGACTTGAACTCGTCGGAATTTAGTTTTGTTGATATCCCAATGAATAAAAAACCTGTTGACTTGGCCTTGGCAAATAATCGACTTTTCATATTGACATTAGATGTCGCTGTCTCTGGAGAAAGCTTTCTCTCAGTAATGGATTTGGATTCAAATTCACTGATACATGAAAAGGATTTAGGATCTCGCGCTCGCCGTATTTTCAGAAATATGGATGATGACATCATCATAAGTTATGATGAACTGCATACTACTTTGAATAGTGCAAACATGTCAGTAGTTTATACCAACTATGGTGATGGAACAGAACCAAAATTTACAACAAATACCACAGATCACTTTGACATTGAAGGAAGATTGTATTACCCAATAGTCTCCGAATCTGCTAGCATCTACCCTGAAATACCCGCAGTATATGATTTTGCTCAAAACTTAGTGACTCTTTATGCTTTCGAGAACTTTCTAACCGAGGAAAAGCGGGACTTTGAATTCGAAATAGAAACGACTACAGCCATTAACTATGATAAGGAAAACAACATGATTTTAATCGGCTATAAGAAGGTTGACAAACAAGAAGGCGGACTGCTAAGAATAAAGCCAGCTCCAGAACCCGCGTTCATTGATAATATTAATTTAGACGGTGTTCCTTACGAGATTTTTATCAACTAAGAATTACTAAGGGTTCGAACCAAAAAGACTGTCTCTCCAGTCTGAATTGTAACTTTTCTGTTACTTAGTGGGCAGTCGAAAATTTAGACCACTGGCAATGCAACTCTACTGCGCTCTAAATGACATCAGAGTATACTGTTCAAAAAACTCCTTTTTATCACGCATTGAAATATTTGCTATTCCAAATGGCAGGGTTGAAATTTTTCCCCAAGGCAAAGCCATAAAAGATAACTACCGAGGCTAAACATTTGAACATAAAAAAGAAAACAATCATGGTCTCGGCGGCCGAACTTGTTTTTGAAAACAAGCCGTCCGGCACCAGAAGAGTAACAAGGTAGCTCACAACAAAAACGACAAGTGTTAGATTCACGATATTCTTAAAAGGCCACATTAAGAACTTGCGTAGCGGATGCAAATCATTTCCCCATTTGTGAATGAGATAGAAATAATCGTTTCCAATTGGGGCAAATAATAAGGGGTCGTCTTTGTCTTTTAATTTAAACAGTTTGGATGGTGCAATGATTTTGAAACCTTTGACCTCGATCCCATGCTGCTTTTCGATTTCGGAAATTTTGTAAAAAGCCTCTTGTGGAATATCGCCCTTAAAATATTTTGAATCTAGAAACCGAAGCCTGTAGTCAATACATACTTTTTTAATTTGGCTTATGTGATAAATCTTGTCAGTTTCCAGTAAATCAAATTCAAAATTGTTTATAACCCTAGTGGCACCGGTAATTATATTGTTTTCAATTCTTTCCTGGTTGTCTTGATGAGCGTTGAGAATTTCGTATACCTGGGCCAAAGTTCTATCAATATCGGTTACCTTATTTTTTTGCCCAACGAGTTTATCTTCAATATTTGTTTTTGGAAAAAGCATAATTTTCTTTTTTAGCAATTATCCAAAGTTACTTAATTCATAAACCTCTAGTTTTTTTGTTTAACTTTTAAAAAGGTTAATATTTTGTTAATTTCTATGAACGACCTATTTTCTTAACACCACCAAGGGGATTATTACCGTAAATTGCCGATAAATCGTTACCGTTCATCGATCTTTACGTTAATTTATGAATCCCAATACCAGAACCTATGAAATGTAAGGCAGTCCCCATGTCCGTATTCTTCCTATTTTTCATTTTTTCATTATCAGCTCAAACCCATAAAAAAATCAATAATGAATTTTCTTCGAATTCTGGGATGGATCCAGAACAGTCGATCCTAAAAAATACTGAAGGTTCAGAAAACCACAAGACGCTTTTGGCAGCAATGCGCGCTGCCGATTTGGAAGAAATTCTTGGTTTTGATGGCCCTTTTACGGTATTTGCTCCCTCAGACCAAGCTTTTGATAAACTATCCAAAGAAAAAATTACCAAACTTTTGTTGCCCGAGAACAAGAAAGAATTACATGAGCTAATGACGTATCATATCGTCGCAGGAAAGTTCTCAGCTTCGAAGATTTTGAAAGCAATGTGCAGGGGAGCTGGTAGCGCTTCATTTACAACAGTACAAGGCGATGAGATTGTTGCTACAATGCAAGGCGTGGATATTGTCTTAACCGATAATATGGGAAATTCGGCCAGGATAACTATTGCAGATGCGAATCAATGTAATGGTGTTATTCATGAAATCGACAGCGTCATTCGACCAGGTAAAATTTAGATTTTAACGTAGTTCCGCACCTAGCTTTTGCTCGAACTTGTGCTGTAATTTATCCATGATCTTATCGATTTGTTTATCAGTCAAGGTACTCTTTTCATCTTGCAAGGTGAAGCTGATCGCATAGGACTTCTTACCCTCAGGCAATTTCTTTCCGGTATACACATCAAATAGGCTGACATCTTTTAGCATTTTCTGTTCAGTTTGAAAAGCGATATCAAAAACTTCTTTAAATGTGGTTGCATTATCCAAAAGGAGTGCAAAATCCCTTTTGACTTCTGGATATTTGGGTATGTCCTTAAACACGATTTCATTTTTAGATACCAGGTTCATGATATTGTCCCAACTAAAATCGGCAAACAAAACCTCCTGCTTAATATCAAAGTTTTTCAGTACAGATTTTTTGACTACACCAAGCACAACCAATTCCTGTTTCATCGATTGAAGCGAAACCCCTTCGGAGAAGTCAGATAACCCTAACGGGTTTAGCTTGACATCAGTAAACCCAAGTCTTAAAAGAACATTCTCTACAATTGATTTTAAATAATAGAAATCACTTTTTTTGTCCTGATTAAGCCAGGTACTCTCTGATCTATTTCCGGTCAAGAACAAGCTCAAGTGTTTGTTCTCGATTCTTTTTGCATCATACTGATGGTAGGTTTTTCCGAACTCAAAAATTTTAAGGTTTTGTTTTTTGCGGTTACTGTTGTAAGAAATGGCTTCCAAACCGGAAAACAGCATTGTTTGTCGTAAAACCCCTAAATCACTACTTAACGGATTTATCATGGTTACGGCGTTTTCTTCATTCTGGGTTTCCGAAAGTTTGCAATATTCAGCAGATGTTAGACTGTTCGCCATGATTTCATAGAATCCTTGGGCTGCCAATTGGTTGCCAATAAGGTTCTGTAGTTTATGGTCTTCAAATTTTGAAGTAGGCGCTATTGAAGCGTTCAGTTTTTCTGAAATCCCAATATTATTGTATCCAAAAACCCTTAAAACTTCCTCAATCACATCAACATCTCGCTGAACGTCTACACGATAGGTTGGCACCATCAGGCCCATTCCAGATTCTGTAACATTCATTACCTTAATGTCCAAGGAGGCTAAAATACTCTTGATTTTGTCGCGTGGAATTTCTTGGCCCAATAATTTGTCAATTTTATCAAAACTCAAGAAAACCTCATGTGGTTTTACTTTATTCGGATAGAGGTCCACAACATCTGAGGTAATATCACCCCCAGCGATTTCCTTAATGAGAATGGCCGCTCTGCGTAAGGCAGCTTCAACATTTTCTATATCGATTCCCCGCTCAAATCGAAAAGAGGCATCTGTATTCAGCCCATGTCTTTTAGCCGATTTACGTATGGAAACAGGGTTGAAATATGCACTTTCCAAAAAGATAGCCGTTGTATTTTCAGTAACCCCCGAGTGTTCTCCACCAAAAACTCCAGCGATACACATGGGCTTTTCAGCATCACAGATCATCAAATCTTCTTCATGAAGTTCGCGCTCTATACTGTCTAAAGTTTTGAATTTTGTGCCTTTGGGCAACCTTTTCACGACCACCTTGTTGCCTTTAATCTTAGCTGCATCAAAGGCATGCAAAGGCTGGCCTAGCTCGTGTAGTACATAGTTAGTGGCATCAACCAAATTATTTTTTGGAGTTATGCCAATGGCGCTTAATCTATTTTTCAACCAATCAGGCGATGGTTGAACGATTAGGTTGCTCAAGGTAATACCACAGTAGCGCGGAGCCAATTGATTATTCTCTACTACTACGTCAATCTTCAGAGATCTATCGGTTATCGTGAAATTAGTGAGTGGGGGAGTGATGAGCTCCTTTTCGATTTCCTTTTGACGTAACCCGGCTCTCAAATCTCTGGCAACTCCAAAATGGCTCATTGCATCCGATCGGTTAGGAGTCAGTCCGATTTCGAAAACTTCATCATGTTCTACTTCAAATACATCTGAACAAGGAGTGCCAACCTTCAGGGAGTCTTCTAATATCATGATACCATCATGGCCTTCACCTAGGCCTAACTCATCTTCGGCACAAATCATTCCATGACTTTCTTCACCACGAATCTTTCCTTTTTTTATGGTCCAACCTTCGCCTTCTTTCGTATAAAGTTGGGTGCCGATGGTCGCTACCGGAACTTTTTGTCCTGCTGCAACATTGGGCGCACCGCATACAATTTGTAATGGATTCTCACTTCCGATATCTACAGTAGTAAGTTTCAGACGATCGGCATTAGGGTGTTGTACACAAGTAAGCACATGACCAACAACTACTCCTTTGAGGCCCCCTTTGACCGATTCAAATTGGCTAATGCCCTCAACTTCAAGGCCTAGGTCTGTTAAAAGTTCGGCGGTTTTTTCGGCTTCCCAATCTAATTTTAAGAATTGCTTTAGCCAATTGTATGAAATATTCATTGGTGGTTTTTACAGCCGATAAAGATAAAACAATGCTTCAACACATTCAACTGCTTGTGAATTGAATTCTTTTAATTTTTTAGTGTAGCTTTTTTATTGTTATTTCGACTAGTGCTAAAAGCCCAATATATGAAAAGAGCGATTTCGATACTGTTTCTGATTTTAATTCTGGTCGCGTGTCAAAAGGAGAAAGAAACTTTGCTCTCAGAAGGTATTTGGTTAGCGGAGTTAAAAACCATGGATAATGAGATTCTCCCCTTTAATTTTAAATTAGTTAAACATGAGGACGGACAGTGTGGAATTGAAATTTATAACGCAGAAGAAGTAATTGCGGTAGATGAAATCAGTTTCAAGAACGATTCCGTACGAATAAAATTTCCGGTATATGAAGGATATATCGCCGGTACGTTTTCTGAAAATAAAATAGAAGGACAGTTCATTAAAGAAAGTTTAGACAGAGTGGTTCCCTTTGAAGCTACATTCGGAGTGCAGGAAAGATTTCGAAATAGTAAGGCCTCCACAAAAAATGTTTCCGGAATCTGGGAAACAATTTTTGAAAAGGGAACAGAAGATGAGTATGTGGCAAAAGGAATTTTTGCCCAGGACGGCGATAAAGTAACAGGAACCTTCAGAACGACCACAGGAGATTATAGGTATCTCGATGGAGTAGTTAGTGGCGATTCTTTAAAGATTTCGGCGTTTGATGGTGCACACGCTTTTGTTTTTACGGCTTCGGTTACTGACAGTATCATGAACGGAGTATTTTATTCGGGAAATCATTCTAAAGAAGTCTTTGAAGCGAAACGGAACGAAGTTTTTGAACTCCCAAGTGCAGATTCTTTGACTTTCTTAAAGGAGGGTTTTGATAAACTTGCTTTTTCATTTCCGGATGCCACAGGAAAGTTGGTTTCTCTGGAGGATGATAAATTTAATAATAAGGTAGTTTTAGTTCAGATTATGGGAAGTTGGTGCCCCAATTGTTTGGATGAAAGCAAGTTTTATGTGGACTATCTCAAAAAGAATCCGGATTTGGATATAGAGATTGTTGCTTTAGCTTTTGAATATGCCAAAACCAAAGAGGGTGCTTTTAAGAGTATCAAAAGATTAAAAGATAGAATCGGAATCGACTACCCGATTCTTTTGGCGCAGTTTGGTACTTCTGACAAGGCCTTGGCACAAGAAAAGCTACCTATGTTGAACCATGTGCTATCCTATCCAACCACCATATTTATTGATAAAAAAGGTGCAGTACGAAAGATTCATACAGGTTTCAATGGTCCGGCCACGGGTGAGAAGTTCATCGAATTTAAAAAAGAGTTTGAAGGCTTTGTAAAAGAATTATTGGCTGAGTAATTGTCTAAATAATCGTTGATTTCCCCAGCCCGATATTTTCATCGTTCAAGTTCAAATCTTCATCGGAATATGCGATGTTCTCTGCAATAAAATCACCGACGTAATCAGTGCCATATTTACTACTCCCTAAAATATCCTTGGTAATTACATTTTTCTGAAATGATTTATGTACCGCTTTTACAACCGCATCGGCTTCCTCATTGAGTCCAAAATGCTGAAGTAACATTGCTGTGGAAAGAATCGACGCTACGGGGTTCGCGATGTTTTTTCCTTTGGCTTGTGGATAAGAACCATGAAAGGGTTCGAACATCGCATTTTCGTTTCCAACCGATGCTGAAGGTAGTAGCCCGACGGAGCCGATAATCACACTTCCTTGGTCTGAAAGAATATCCCCGAACATATTATCTGTCAGTATAACATCAAATTGTCTGGGGTTCATCATCATTTGTACCACGGCATTGTCGATAAATAGACATTCGAGTTGCACTTCTGGATAACTACTGCTTATTTCAGTAACCACTTTTCTCCATAATCTTGAAGTTTCCAATACATTGGCCTTATCTACCAGTGTTAATTTACGTCTTCTTCTTTTTGCGGCTTTAAATGCCATATGGGCGATACGCGAGATTTCACCCTCGAAATACTCACAAAGGTCTGAAGCCACGGTACCGTCTTTACTCAACGTCTTTTTGCCAAAATAGATACCTCCGGTAAGCTCTCGATAAATGACCAAATCTGTTCCCGAAATAACTTTCTTGGGCAAGAGTGAATTCTCCATTAGATCTGAAAACACCTTTACAGGTCTGATGTTTGCAAAAAGCCCCAGTTCCTTTCTGAGTTTGAGGAGTCCCTGTTCAGGTCTCACTGAAGCTTCTGGATTGTAATCGTATTTTAAAGCCCCTATTGCGCCGAACAGAATCGCATCTGACGCCTTACACAATTCCAAGGTTTCTTCAGGAAGGGGATTACCCGTATTTGAAATAGCGACAGCGCCAACCGGTGCCTCGGAATAAATAAATTTGTGATTAAAGGTTTCTTCAACTGCTTTTAAGCATTTTACAGATTGGGCGAGAACTTCAGGACCAATGCCGTCACCGCCTAAAAGGGCGATTTTCAGATTCATGGGGCAGAGACTTTAGAAATGGTGACATCAGTTGCAGCAATTATTTCATGGATATCATCGTCGAGAATCTCTTTTTTCTTATCTGCGAATTTTAAAAACTCTTGATACACTGAATCTAACTGGGTTTTTGTCAATTCGTAACCAACAATTTTTGCGCGGTAAGCTAGGGCCGCGCGTCCACTTCGTGCGGTAAGAACAATAGAGGATTCATTGACGCCTACATCGGCAGGATCTATAATTTCGTAAGTTTCACGATTTTTTATAACGCCGTCTTGATGTATTCCTGAACTATGCGCAAATGCATTGGCTCCAACAATTGCTTTGTTGGGTTGCACCATCATTCCCATTTTTTGCGAAACCATCTGACTGGTATCGTACAACAATTTACTGTTTATTCGAGTGTCTAGACCTAGACTTGGATGTTGGCGCAAAATCATCACGACCTCCTCTAAAGAAGTGTTTCCGGCGCGCTCACCGATTCCATTAATAGTGCATTCTATCTGCCTAGCACCGTTGACCACTCCCGCAATTGAATTGGCAGTCGCCAGCCCTAAATCATTATGACAATGACATGAAAGCACTGCTTTGTGAATGCCTTTGACGTTCTCTTTCAGGTACTTCATCTTTGCCCCATATTCCTCTGGAAGACAATACCCAGTAGTGTCTGGTATATTCAATACGGTTGCTCCTGCTTTTACTACCGCCTCACAAACTCTAGCCAAAAACTCATTATCGGTTCTACCGGCATCTTCGGCATAGAACTCAACATCTTCAACAAAAGTCTTGGCATAGCTCACCGCAGCGACTGCGCGCTCTATAATCGCATCCCTATTGGAATTGAACTTGTATTTTATATGCGAATCAGAGGTGCCTATACCAGTATGTATTCTAGGTACTTTGGCAGGCTTTAAGGCTTCTGCAGCGACTTCAATATCTTTTTTGACCGCTCGTGTTAAGCCACAAACGGTTGCATTCTTTACCAATTTGGCAATCTCGTAAACGGAATTAAAGTCCCCCGGACTTGAGATTGGAAAGCCTGCTTCAATAATATCAACTCCCAAATTATCCAATCGTTCTGCAATCACTAATTTCTGATCGGCGTCCAATTTACAACCAGGTACTTGTTCACCGTCCCTAAGGGTAGTATCAAAAATTTGTACTATATCTTTGCTCATTATATTTGTGTAGCTTTATCTACCCTTACGAATATATAACCAATAGCGGAAATCTCCTAAAAAAGCGATTATGTTTTACAACGGACAATCACATTTGGAAATATTCAACAAGCTGATAAACAAAACTTTAAACCCTATTTTTTACGATGACAAATGTGCATAAAGATGCATTGTTCGTACTGGTAAAATCACTTTCCAAGTCAGAAAAGAGACAGTTCAAACTATATGTGGGTCGGCTAGGTGTCAATACCGATGCTAAATTCATTGCGCTCTTCAATTTGATGGACAAAATGAAAGCCTACAACGAAAAGACAATTCTTGATAACGGCATTGTTACAAAATCGCAGCTATCCAACTTAAAAGCACATCTTTACAAGCAAATTCTAATAAGTTTAAGGCTCAATCCAGTAAATCAAAATATTCGTGTTCAGATTAGAGAACAGCTTGACTTTGCTACGATACTTTATCAAAAAGGACTTTACAAACAAAGCTTAAAAATATTAGATAAGGCAAAGAATACCGCCATTGAAAATGAGGAAAAAAACGTGGCCTACGAGATTGTTGAGCTGGAAAAAATAATTGAGACACAGTATATCACACGCAGCATACCGCATAGGGCAGATGAACTTGCCATTCAAGCTAAAGAACTTTCCGCTCATAATGTGATGACCAGTAAGCTTTCAAACCTTTCGCTTCAATTATATGGATTGATGTTGAAAGTGGGTTATGCGCGAAGTGATGAAGATATCAAAAGAATTAAAAAATATTTCGAGAAACAACTACCAAAGTACAAGATAGAAGACTTGGGTTTTCGTGAAAAACTGTGGTTGTACAAGGCCTATTTATGGTATAGTTTTTTGATACAAGATTTTCTCTCTTGTTACAAATACGCGAGTAAATGGGTTGACCTTTTTTATGAAAACAAAGAGATGATTTATTTAAACCCTGTTTTCTTTTTAAAGGGGAATCATTATTTATTAGAATCTCTATTCTTTGTAAAGTATAGCTCTCAATTTAGGGAGACACTTGGTAAATTGGAAAGCATTGTAGAAACTAAGGAGTTTCCAAAAAATGATAATATAAGCTCATTGGCATTTCTATATATCAATTCGAACAAATTGAACCTACATTTTTTAGAGGGCACTTTTAAAAGGGGACTTTATTTAGTAAAGATTATTGAGTACGGCATCAACAAGCACAGAGACCGTATTGACGAACATCATATTATGTTGCTTTACTACAAAATTGCGTGTTTGTATTTTGGTATGGGAGATAACAAAACGTGCATTCAATATCTCAAGAAAATTATCAACAACAAGAATTTAAAAATGCGCGAAGACCTGATGTGTTTTGCGCGGGTATTGAGTTTGGTGGCGCACTATGAAGCGGGTATGGACTATCATTTGGAGGTACAGCTCAAAAGCACTTACAAGTTTTTACTAAAGATGGATGATTTGCATGCCGTACAAAAGGAAATGATCAAATTTTTGAGAAACTTAGGAAATATTTACCCTCATGAATTACGCCAGGAATTTCAAAAACTACATACTGAATTAAAGAAATATGAAGATCACCCATATGAGAAAAGAGCGTTTTTGTATTTGGATATTATCTCGTGGTTAGAAAGTCATTTGCAAGACAAACCGGTCGCTATAATTATTCAAGAAAAAGCAAAACAGTTAACTCGCTGATTTTTGGTTGTTGAAACCGAAAAACCTTCATATCGCCCATCTTTCTGAAATTAACTTGGCCATGCTCTTTATCAGTACTTCAGGTGCCTTAGGACGCTTTGTTCAATTACCCGTACCGGTAACCATTGCTTCAAGGGCTATATTAGCCTTCTTATTATTGCTGCTCTATTGTAAGTTCAAAGGGATTTCCTTTAAGGTCGAAAAAAAAGACCTTCCCATGATTATACTAAGTGGTGTACTTATTGGTTTCCATTGGATTGCCTATTTCTATGCCTTACAGCTATCAAACGTCGCTATAGGCATGCTTTCGATGTTCACCTATCCCGTATGGACTGCCTTTTTAGAACCAGTTTTGCTGAAAACCAAATTTCAGAAAATTCATTTGGTACTAGCAGCCTTGGTGTTGTTCGGTATCTATTTTTTGATTCCTGAATTTGATTTGGAGAGTTCATATACCCTCGCGATTGCCATGGGCGTGCTATCAGCAGTCGTTTATGCGCTTCGGAATTTGTTGATGAAGCCGAAAGTAGCGAAATACAATGGTTCACTTTTGATGTCCTACCAAACGGCAGTAGTCGGGTTTTCACTTATACCTGCTTTTTTCTTTACCAATTTAGATTCTATTTTGTCGCAATGGGAAGCGCTAGTAACCCTAGCATTACTGACAACAGCCATAGGGCATACCTTGTTTCTTCTGAGTCTTAAGCACTTTACCGTAACTACAGCAAGTATTCTAAGTAGTGTACAGCCCGTTTATGGCATTCTTATCGGCATGCTCTTCTTATCGGAATACCCTACTTGGTCTACTGTTTTAGGAGGTGTTTTGATTTTGACGGCCGTCGTTGTAGAGAGTGTTCGGACGTATAGGTAGGAGTCTGGTAGATGTTCTTTACTTTCTTTGGTAATCATCAAAGATGCTGACTAGTTATAATGCCTCATTTGATTAAATGTATCTATTACATAAATAAATTCAGTTTGGCACCACCAAAACTTCAACGCGTCTATTTATAGCTCGGTTTTCATTAGAGTCATTTTTAACGATAGGTTTTGATTCTCCTAATCCTTTTTCCATCCATGTGAATTCATTGCTTGGAATCAACTTCTGGAGTTGTGCAATAACACTTTTAGAACGCGCTAAAGACAATTTTTTATTGAAGCTGGCATCACCTACATCGTCAGTATGTCCTTCAACGATAACGCTTCCCTTCTTTAAAACCACTATACTTTCGGCTAACTCCTTGAGTGCTTCAACACCTTCAGGTTTTAGTTGGGACTTACCTGTTTCGAATAAAACTTTGCTATCCAATTTTAAACGCATCGCGGCACCAATAGCGGCTATAGCATCTACATCTGATCCTGGTAAAGCACTATATTGCTCAAGGTCCGTGAGGCGAACATAGTAGAATAAATCTCCTGGCATTACAAACTCTGCAATATCTACTTCTGAAATTCCTCCATCGATTTTCCCGACTTTAATCCATTTAATTCCATCTTTTGAAATCTCTAGACTTGTGGGCTCAATCTTCCCTATTTCAAAAATGTATAAATCAGGGCCATTAACATCCGTTAAAGCATTGTCTAAAAATTGAACGGTTAAACTCCCTGCTAAACCGAGACTGTAGATGCCGGTGACAGTCATTGCTCCGTTGTCTTGAATCATATCTGGAGTACCTAAAACATTATTTAAGTCAAGTACATTTAATTTAGGATGATAAGCCTTTATAACTTTATCCGCAAAAGACAATCTTCCCAAAGGTAAATACACTGCGGTCTGTATTTTTCCTCCAAAAAAAGTCTCACCCACATCATCGCCAAAGTATAAATCAGGGTTTAGTTTTTTAAATTCTTCTTTGGCAATATTTGATTTTTTAACAATTTTCTTTTGAGCTGATTTTACAATTTTTATACTGCGCTTTACTATGGATTTGTAATTAGGACTGGCCTTTATCTTACCATCATTACAAGCTTTCAAAATGGCTTCAAGTTCAGCAAGATACTCTCCAGCTTCTTTTGCATCATGCATATAGCCAGCCTTCATGGTCATTGGTCTCAGTCTTTTACCTTCTTGAACTTTTGCATATTGCAGCACATTTCTAGCTTCTCTTTCAGGTAACCTAGATATGATTTCAGTTCCTGAAAGCGAATCAATTTTTTTTAATTTCTCTGGTGTTATTTTTCCTTTTAAATCATTTTGTAATACCAGTATGGCTTCTTCTATGGAAATTCCTGTAGGCGTATTTTTTGAAGCTAATTCTTCTTTAGAAATATTGGCTTTTAGTTGCAAACCTCTGCGTGGTTTGGCATCTTTTATATTTTTTTTAACATATTTGATGAGCTGTTTTAAGGTATCGGGGTTGTTGATTTTTTCTTGATATTCTTCTTTTGGGATATGACTCAGTTGAAATAATCTTTCAATTTCTGCCTTATCTACGGATATTGCTACATTTTTATTATCCTTTGAACTTTTTTCCAGAACATTTTTAAAGTCGCCTATTACTTCTTTAAGTTGTTCTGTACTTGTTGAAGTTTCTTGAGCTTTTTTTCGTTTTAAAACACTTGGTTCTGATTTTTTTACATCTTCTTTACATGAAAGAAACACAAGTAGAACTAATAGGGTTAATGCGTAATTTTTCATATTAGAATGAAATCACCAAATTTAAATCTGTAAAAGCGCCTACTACTCGGATGGTTTCATTGTTTTCCTTATTCGTAAGAATAGCATCAAACTCCCCAGAAACCTTTTTTTCAATGGTGTCACATTTAGTTAATTTGATACTATCGGTATTACTGCCTAATGAAGAGAAATAACCATTGGAACCTGAAAGGGTAACTTCTCCGAATTTGAAGTTATTGGCACCAAAGGCTCCATCAATATTTGTTGTATACTCACCGAGAGTCATGTTCTCAGCATTCAAATCATCATTATTAAAACTAATAAAAACACCTGTATTATCCGCTAATGCCATACTCGTTTTTAAGCTAAGTCCCTCAGCAAACCTATTGTTGTCATTGAAGTTGTATTTATCATCCAAAAAAGCAGATGCACTTTTAATATTTTGCTCTTCCCCTTCAATTTGGAAGGTGTAAGTGCCATTTTCACTAGCTTTTTCGGAATTGTCTTTTTTACAAGAAATTAAACCTGCTAATACTAATAGAAATAGAATTAATGTGTTTTTAGTTTTCATTATTTAAAGATGGATGGTTTCAACTATTAATTTTTCGATCTTAAATCAAGCTTTCATGGGATGCTAACTATCTACATGTTAGAGATAATGGTTTCTGCAAACGCAATCATTTCTTTGTCTTCATAAAAGCACGGTGTGCCTGTGCTAGTCAAATACTCCGCCATGAGAACAAACGTTATGTTTTTATGAAGAACGTGTAAATCTTTGTTGCTTCTACTCAAAGACTTTAAATCTGTACCATGCACATCAAAAAAGGCGGAATCGCCAAGATTGGAAATATCTTTTACCTTGCCTTTTTTGTAGTTAGTCTTAGTTAAGTTAAAACTCATTTCTGCCAATGATGCAGAACTTTTACTTGCAATTTGAATTGTAATGCTTTGCTCTTGTTTATCCCCTTCGGTAACAAAATCAAAAATGCAGCCTCTATTAATATATTCAGGTAGCTTGGAGTCAGTAAAACTTAATGATGAATAGTCTCCTTTTTTGAAAAAAGTAGCGCATTCAAAATTCTCTATTTTACCAGAAGATTCTTTCGTCTTGATTTGTGTCGTGCCAGGATTAGAATCTGCTGTAGGTACTTTTTCTTTACAGCCACAAATAAGAGCAAGACAGATTAGTATAGGAGTTAGGTTATTCATTAATATATTACTTTTCGGATTTTAATTATTTTTTAAGAACCAGTTCGGCCTTATTGACTTTCAGGCTGGGATTTTTTGATGCAACGAGTATGCTTTTAATCGTATAGTTGCCATCTTCTTCAATTCTTATTTCTGAGTTCTTTCCAGAAAAACTCCATTTTGTTTTATTCATGATTTTAGATTTCACCTCGCCAATGGTTATATTTTTCTTTGTCGGGTCAATCTCATGTTCAGAAGTTTTGATACCGTCTTTAAACAACTTAATTCTGAATCTTAAATTCACATCACCATCATATTCCATATCCATATCTGACCAAAGAGCAATTTCATCACCTTTTTTTAATTCCAAAGTGACCTCATCATCGGTGAAATTACTTGCTGTACTTACTTTATTGATTTTTAGTCTTGCTATTTCTACTCCAGTTAGAGAATTGCATCCTGTAAAAAGAGTTATCGTAATACATGTGAATACTATTTTAAGGATACTAGTACCCCATGTTTTGATAGGCATTTGTGTTTATTATTAAGTTGGATTTATTTATCGAGATACAATTCATGGTAATTGTTTGTGGTTTTTTTCTGGAGGTATCAATCATTGTCATTTCCATTGCCCATCCGTCCATATCTTTTAACCATGCCTGGTTTCCATTTCTATTCTGCTTTACGCTATGGAAAGCACTTGGAAATCTGATATTTACATCTTTGGTCACCCAAACGGTAGCGGTCATTTCTTTTCCGTTCATTTTATATTCTTTGCAGTTGTAACCCAATATCGTCTTAGTGTTGCCTGTTGTTGTAATTTCAATATTAGCTTCATTTAAGGCTTCGTCTGCGGCACTATCTGTTTCAAAAGAAACTCCCATTTTTTGTTTTACACCGCTGTTTTCCATGAAAGTGTACATGGTCTCGCGCTCTACATCGTAAACGGTCATGAAATTGTCCTTTATTTTTTTGTCTTTTAGAAGCATACCTAAGAAGTTTCCAGATTCAGGTAAAAAGTAATCCACATTAATGCGCTCTTTTCCAGATATTATTTCCATTTCAGATCTGTAAGTGAAGGCATAGCTTTCCGCTGGAGCTACATTGGATAAACCGGGCATGCGCATCCCCTTATTTTTTTTACTTTTTCTATCCAGTGAAGAATCCAGCACTTTTTCGGTTTCTTCGGTAGCTTTACGTTCAACTCTTTTTTCCACGGTACGTTCTGCTGCTTTTTCAGCTTTTTTTCCAAGCTTTTTAAAGAATTGGGCGTTTGTGGGTATAGTAAAGCAGAAAAGGGATATGAGTAAAATTGTTATTTTTTTCATGGGATTTATTTAATAGTAGTTGCTATTATTATTTTAGTATCTGCTAATTGTTTACATTAAACTTCAGAACAGTTTATTTCAGCAGCTTCTTTCCTTGATTCTTTAATGGATTCGTCCAGACTAGAACGGGTAGAGGCCGGGAAACAATTTTTAAAATCTTCATAAGAATCTAAATAGTCATTGATGGCATTTTTATAGTTTGTACAGTTTTCTAAAGTACGTTCATTGCCATAAGCTTGTGATGCTGTACTAAGAGCTTCTTGTGCCTTTGTCCATTCATTTACCCAACTACCATCGGCACAGCCAATACCTGGTAAACCAGCCTTGCTGCAATTTGCGAGCAGTAACATTGCAGCTATGGCAAGGCCACATTTGAAAATTGATTTTTTTACGCCTTCATTGTTTTGCCTGTTCATTCGGATGGCTTTTATTGGTTTGGTTAAATTTTGCATCTAACGATTCTAATTAATTGCATTCTAAAACTGAGAGGAAATTTCGCTTAGATTTTTTAGCTAGTCAGTAACCTTGATTAAATGCTTGGAACTCTTTAAAATAAATAAGTAAAGAATTTCGATAAAACTAGGTTTAGGGCCTGCCTATGCATCGTTATTTGAAGACAAAACTATTTGAAATTTAGACGGGGAATGATAATTAGATGAAAGTATTACGTGAAATGTTGCGTCATTTCGCGAATTGACCTTTGGTAGATTGTTGAAAATTAGACGTTTATTTTGGAAATAATCTTAAACGGAGTTTCATTGTATTTCGCGAAGAATGCTCGTTCAAAACTTTTTTTGGAACCAAAACCACATTCTTTGGCGATTTCTTCGATTTTGTAGTTTCGAAATCTACTGTCATTTTGAATACGGCTATATGCATATTCTACTCTTAAATCATTTATGAATACGGAAAACGATTTCTTGTATTTTTCATTTATGAATTGACTTAAATAACGTTCAGACTTTAATTCGCTTTCAGAGCAAAACGACTTTCTGGTTATATTAGGAATCAGAAACAATTGTTTTAAAGTAAGTTCATCAATCGCAGCTGTCATTTTTTCAACCTCATTTGCGCTAATAGAAATTTTCTTGCCAGGACCTTTCTTTACGTTTTTCCGTTTTACAAAAAGGTAGGAACCTGTTGAAAAAAACAGTATAAGTATTGCACCATAAATAATATTCCGCCAGAAATACTTGCTTTCGGCAATTTTCAATTCCCTTACTCTTTCAACATTATATAGATCTCTATACTTTTCAACGGAAAAACTCAAAGAGTCATTTACAGCCTCATTATAAATTTTATGATAGGCATTCGCTTTTTCTTGGTCTCCAAGAAGTTCATAAACACCGATTAGCTTTTGTGCAGATACCTTTATTTGCTCTGGATCTTTTGTTTCAACGGTAAGCTTTAAAAATTCATCAAAAAATTTGGTTGCCTCTAATAAAGAGTCTTGTTTCACCAAACAATCACCAATCATTGAATAGGCATAACTTTTAGAGTTTAAGAAACTGGTGGTGTCTTTGATTATCTCAAAATTCAATTCTTTACAGCGCTCATAATTACCACTGAAAAAACTGTATTGCATGTCAACATGCTTAGTAAGTTTGTCGTCTAAAATTGAGACACTTGTAATCTTATAGGCATCTGTTAATGATTTACCGGAATTAATGGAGTCATTCCTGCCTAGATAGAGATCTGATAGTAGAAGATGTGCTTTTACAGTGAGAGAGGGAGTTTGACTATGTTTAACTGCTAAATCAAAATATTCAATTGATTTATCGAAATCCTTAACAGCCGAATAAATAACACCTATCATGAAATTGAATTTCACTCTTTGTTCCTCATTCTTAATATTGTCTAAAGAGCTAAATGCTTGATTCAAAGCCTCGTCATAGGCAGATTGCATAAAGTATACCTTAACCAATTGATAGTTTAGGTCATTTCTATTCTCTTCTAGATTAACTTTTTTAAGACTAGATTGAATATAGAATTTGGCTGAATCCAACTTGGCCTGAGAAAGATAATAGTTTACTTTTTTTTGAATGCTATCCTGACTTATTGCCGCATAACTTATTGATACAAGAATAAGAAAGAATAAAAATTTAAGTTTAATCATTGCTGGTAAAAATATAGCATCGTATTAAACGATGCTATTAGAATTACTATTTATTATTGGATTTTAGTTTTCCTTTTTATCTTCTTCTTGAATAATACCAGGAGTTCCTTTCATATTAAACTGATTAATAAGTCCGTCTCCGATTTTTTGAAAATCCTCGTTTTTAGCCATTTCACGAACCTTTACAGGGTCGAAGTTACCATTGAAATACAAAAAAGAACCTCGTGTGGTATTGTTGTTGTAGATTAAAATTTCCTTCACGGCATTTCGCTTTTCACGAATAGAAACGACATTGCGTTTTTGGTCGTCATTCTTTCGGTAGACTTCAATAAACGAATTGCCAGTCATATTGTTCATTTGTTTATTCAGAAAATTGGTGCGTTCTGGTGTCGCACTGGGGAACTGCATATAGCGTAAATCTCGGGTGCTGCCTATCAATGAATTCATTTCGGGCGATATATTACCAAGCATTGAAAGCATAAACTGCGGTACGCGCACAGCCGTCACTTGGTCATCATTTTTATGGGCCTCATAAAAAGAGTCAATGGAATTATAACTTCCGCAGGAAGAAATAAGGATAAAGGTCAATACAAAAAGTGTTCTCTTGATCATGATATAGTGTTTATAATGGTTTTTAAATATAACCAAATTAGCAACAAGCGTTCCAAACTGGATCTTGGGGTGGGGGAGCGACCAAATCGAGCATTTCCTTTTTTACAGGGTGGATAAAAGAAAGACACCTTGCATGTAGGTGAATACTACCGTCTTTGTTACTACGGTCAAACCCATATTTCAAATCGCCTTTGATAGGGCAACCGATAGCAGTTAATTGGGCTCGAATCTGGTGATGTCTGCCTGTTTTTAGACCTATTTCCAATAGAAAATAGCTATTCAATTTTTTGATAATCTTGTACTCCAGAATCGCTTTTTTACTTTCAGGGACTTCTTTTTTATGGGCGTATGATTTGTTCTGTTTGGGATTTCGTTTCATCCAATGCACCAGAGTTTCTTGCTTATTTTCAGGTGGATTTTTGACAATTGCCCAATAGGTCTTTTTAGCTTCCTTGTCTGCGAAAAGTTTATTTAAACGGGGTAGGGCTTTTGAGGTTTTGGCAAACACCACAATGCCTGAGGTTGGCCTATCCAATCGATGCGCCACACCCAAATAAACATTTCCTGGTTTATTGTATTTTTCTTTGATGTAGCCTTTTACAACCTCGCTCAGCGGTAAATCACCTGTTTTATCGCCTTGAACAATATCACCGGGGCGCTTATTAATGGCGATAAGATGGTTGTCTTCATAAATAATTTGTAGGTTTTTAGCTGTAGAAATAATTTTATTCATCACTACACTTCAAGTTTACGATAGCGAAAATTCAAAAAAAGAATCATCAAAACTCCCATGGTTACAGAGACATCGGCCATATTGAAAATACCGGTTTTAAAATATCCTCCTAAATCAATATGGAAAAAATCGGTGACCTGACCGTAAGCTATCCTATCGATTAGGTTTCCGATACCACCACCAATCACGCAAGCAAAAGCGAAGACCAACCATTTGTTCATTTTTGGCTTTTGAAGAATTCTAAAAAGAATAACTAAAAGTACGATAATGGGTAAGGCTTGTAGAAGTATTAATTTCAGAACAGGAGGGAGCTCAGATCCAAAACCCAACATGGCGCCCTTATTTTCGACTTTGGTTAAAATGAAATTATCATTGATAAGGGGAATATGCTCTTGGTAGGCAACCGTACTACGGACTACACTTTTTGATATTTGGTCACAGCCAATGTTCAAAAGTACTAGTAGGATAATTCCAAATTTCTTAATCATAACTTGATATCATTAGATAATTTCGAAGTAAAACCCCCACACTGAATTTGTAAAAACTTAGAGTTTTTGATTGGAATTCCCCTCTAATATTGTTCATCTTCATTTGGGAAATCCCTACTTTTTACATCCGCCACATATTGAGATATTGCGTTACCCATATCTTCGTACAAATTCATGTAGCGTCTTAAAAATCTAGGATTGAACTCATGCGTCATTCCTAGCAAATCATGAATGACCAGTACTTGTCCGTCTGCATGCTTACCACCTCCTATACCTATGGTTGGAATGGAAATACTTTCAGAAACCTCTTTGGTCAAGGCAGCGGGAATTTTTTCTAACACTATACCAAAACAACCCAAACGCTCTAAAAGTTTGGCATCTTCTTTCAATTTTTCGGCTTCTTCTTCTTCTTTGGCCCGAACGGTGTATGTACCGAATTTATAAATTGATTGTGGCGTTAGTCCTAAATGACCCATTACAGGTATTCCAGCAGCTAGAATCCGTTTCACTGATTCCTTAATTTCCGCACCGCCTTCTACCTTAACCGCGTGTGCACCACTTTCTTTCATGATGCGAATAGCAGAGCGTAAAGCCTCTTTTGGATCACTTTGGTAACTTCCGAAAGGAATGTCGACTACGATTAAGGCGCGTTGGGTAGCCCTTACCACAGAGGATGCATGATAGATCATTTGATCCAATGTTATTGGCAAGGTAGTTTCGTGACCGGCCATGACGTTGCTCGCAGAGTCTCCCACCAAAATGACATCAACATTGGCAGCATCAACGATTTTCGCCATCGAAAAATCATAAGCGGTCAACATGGAGATTTTTTCTCCATTTTTTTTCATATCCACAAGGGATTTTACCGTTACGCGTTTGTATTCTTTCTTGGCAGTTGACATCGGTTTTTGTTTTATGCGGATAAAAATAAGGATTATTAGGTTGTATAAAGCTTAGCAATCGCTCAAAAATACGCCAACAGCTAATCCGCCTTCCGAGGTTTCTTTATATTTCGAATTCATGTCTTTAGCAGTTTCCCACATGGTCTGTACTACTTTGTCGAAGGGAACTTTGGCATCTTCTGGGTTTGAATCAATAGCAAGTTCCGCAGCGTTGATTGCTTTTATGGCGCCCATGGAGTTCCTTTCGATACATGGAATTTGCACCAAACCACCAATAGGATCACAGGTTAACCCAAGGTGATGCTCCATAGCGATTTCTGCGGCCATTAAAACCTGTTCAGGAGTACCGCCCAATAATTCGGTTAAAGCGCCAGCTGCCATGGCAGAGGAAACTCCTATTTCCGCTTGGCAACCACCCATGGCGGCGGAAATCGTTGCGCCTTTTTTAAAGATGCTCCCGATTTCACCGGCTACTAATAAGAATTTTTTAATATGTTCAAAACCCGCATCATGATTTTCAATGACCATATAATACATCAGTACACTGGGAATTACGCCTGCACTTCCGTTTGTTGGAGCCGTCACGACTCTTCCTAAAGAGGCATTCACTTCATTCACCGACAACGCAAAACAGCTTACCCATTTCAGTATCTGACGAAATTTCACTTCCGTCTGACGAATGGTTTGCAACCAATTTTCTGGAGTATTATATGAATCGGCGGTGAGCATTAAATTTTTATGTATTTCGAAGGCCCTTCTACGCACGTTGAGCCCACCAGGTAGGTGTCCTTCGGTATGGCAACCGATATACATACACTCGAGCATGGTTTCCCAAACCCGTTTAATTTGAGTGTCGATTTCCCCATCACTGCGTAAAGATTGCTCATTTGTAAGAACAATTTCTGAAATTGTTTTATGCTCCTGCTTACAATAGTTCAATAGTTCATCTCCTTTTTGAACAGGGTAAGGGAAGGTATTGAAAGTTGCTATTTTCTTTTTGGCGTTTTTACGTTCTTCCACGACGACAAAACCACCTCCGATGGAATAGTATTTTTGCGATTTTTTGGTGCCATCCTGAATAGTTGCTTCAAATTTCAGCCCGTTGGCATGGAAGGGTAAAAATTTTCTATTGAACACTATGTCTTCCTTAGGATTGAAATCAAGTTGCCGCTCTCCACCAAAATGCAATTGCCCGGTTCCTGAAATATCGGCCACTATTCTATGAATATCAGTCACCGGAATTTCAACAGGATCAGCTCCTGATAACCCTAACATGATGGCATAATCAGTCGCGTGTCCCTTTCCTGTTAAGGATAATGAACCATAGACATGAACTTGGATTTTTTGAACGGATTCAAAATGACCTGAGGATTTCAATTCCGAAATCCAACGTTCTGCAGCGCGCCAGGGACCCAGCGTATGCGAGCTTGAAGGTCCAATCCCTATTTTCAGCATATCGAAGATACTGATACACTCCATAAAACTTATTCGATTAGGTTATCGGATAAAGATAATGGTATTCTCTGGTTTAAGCTTAACAAGAATCTAACGGGCTTTAATTTGGAAGACCACTTATGTATTCAATTGAAAAGCCATCTCTTGTCCCTTAATGGCCAACTCTGTCGCTAGAAAACAATGGTCTTGTGTCATAGCAGTTTCGGTACGGTTGACAACATCGCTCACCAGTTGTTCCCCATAGGGCATATGTACATTTTTGCAGTCATAATATTTGGTTTCTTTCTGGTTTACTAAGAATAAGTGATTGCCTCCGGGGCGCCCATTAATATCAATATATTTTCGCATTTCGATATAACCTTCAGTGCCTAAGATAAAAGTACGACCATCGCCCCAAGTTCCCAATCCCTCTGGCGTAAACCAGTCAATTCGTATATAGCCTGTGGCATGTTTACTTCGTACGCTCATGTCACCAAAATCACGATAGTTGGGGTACTCTGGAATATTGAAATTGCCTGTCTGCGCAAAACTTACCTCTGCCTCTTTAGAATCCGTATAGAACAAAAATTGGTCGCATTGGTGCGAACCGATGTCACATAAGATACCACCAGCTTTTTCTGGTTCGAAAAACCAATCCGGTCGGCTGTCAGGGCGCATCCTGTGTGGCCCCAGACCTATGAGCTGTACCACTTTTCCAATGGCGCCGGCTTTCACCAATTCCCCGGCTTTGACAGAAGCGGGGTTGCCTAATCGCTCACTATATTTTATCGAATATATACGATTGGTCTCTTGCTGTACTTTTTTTACTTCATTGAATTGTTCAAAAGTGACGATCCCCGGTTTGTCGGCCATATAGTCCTTCCCTGATTCCATCACTTGAATGCCTAGTGGTGCTCGTTCAACGGGAATACCTGCACTCGCAACCAATTGTATGTTGGGGTCATTGATGATTTCATTTTCGCTTTTGGCTATTTTAACATCAGGATACGTTTTGGTGAACTGCTGTATCAAATCGGGTTCTTTGGCAAAGACCGACACAAGTGTTCCGCCACCCTGAATCAGTGAATTTACCATTCCATATATATGTCCATGATTGATTCCAATCACCGAAAATCGGATGTTTTCTTTCGGTTGCGAACGTTTTTCTTTTGGCAGTACTATTAATTCCGGTTTTATGTTATTATGACCGAAAAGGTCAAAAGGCAACATTGATGCTGCGGCAATTCCGGCAAACGATGGGATACCCTTGGTCAAAAAATTTCTTCTGTTTGAATTCATGAGCTACGATGGTTGATTTATCTCATGTAAATTATGAAAATTAAAGAACTTAATTCTTGAAATTGATTTTAGTATGAACAAACAAAAAATGACAACCTGTCAGTTTTAAGTCCTTGGCATATTGTTTGACATTTCCCTACCGATTGTAAAAATTAATACGCACTAAATAAATACATATAGAATGAGTAAAATAATAGGAATAGATTTAGGAACCACCAACTCCTGCGTTTCTGTAATGGAGGGTAACGAGCCAGTGGTAATTCCAAATGCTGAAGGTAAACGAACTACGCCATCTGTAATCGCATTTGTAGAAGGTGGTGAGATTAAAGTGGGAGACCCGGCCAAAAGACAGGCGGTGACTAATCCACATAACACCATCTATTCTATCAAACGTTTTATGGGCAACAAATTTTCGGAGTCTAAGAAAGAAGCCGATCGTGTGCCTTATAAAGTTGTAAAGGGAGACAACAACACACCTCGTGTTGATATTGATGGACGTTTGTATACGCCACAAGAATTGTCTGCGATGATTCTTCAGAAAATGAAGAAGACAGCTGAAGATTACTTAGGTCAAGATGTCACTAGAGCGGTTATTACTGTACCCGCATACTTTAACGATGCGCAACGTCAAGCTACGAAAGAGGCTGGTGAAATTGCTGGTTTAACTGTAGAACGTATCATTAACGAACCTACCGCAGCTTCATTGGCCTACGGTATGGATAAAAAAGATACCGACCAGAAAATAGTTGTTTTCGATTTCGGTGGTGGTACACATGACGTCTCCATTTTAGAGTTGGGTGATGGTGTATTTGAAGTTTTGGCGACCGATGGCGATACCCACTTGGGTGGCGATGACGTGGACCAAAAAATAATCGATTGGTTAGCTGACGAATTCAAAAAAGATGAAAGTATCGATCTTCGTGATGATGCAATGGCATTGCAACGTTTACGTGAAGCCGCTGAAAAGGCTAAAATTGAATTGTCATCTTCTGCTCAAACGGAAATCAATTTACCATACGTCACTGCAACCGCTACGGGACCAAAGCACTTGGTACGTACCTTGACCAGAGCTAAATTTGAGCAATTGATTGAAGATTTAGTAAAAAGAACAATTGAGCCCTGCCAAACTGCTTTGAAGGCAGCTGGTTTATCTAAAAGTGATATTGACGAGATTATTTTGGTTGGTGGTTCAACTCGTATTCCTGCAGTTCAGGAAGCCGTTGAAAAGTTTTTTGGAAAAGCACCTTCTAAAGGAGTGAATCCTGATGAGGTGGTTGCCGTAGGTGCCGCCATACAAGGTGGTGTATTGACAGGAGATGTGAAGGATGTACTTCTATTGGATGTTACCCCGTTATCATTGGGAATCGAAACCATGGGGAATGTATTCACAAAGTTAATCGATGCGAATACGACCATTCCAACGAAGAAATCTCAGATATTCTCAACGGCTGCTGACAATCAACCTTCAGTAGAGATTCACGTACTACAAGGCGAACGTCAAATGGCCGCTGACAACAAAACGATTGGTCGTTTTCATTTAGATGGAATTCCACCTGCTCAAAGGGGAACACCTCAAATCGAAGTTACTTTCGATATAGATGCAAACGGAATTATCAAGGTTTCAGCTACGGATAAGGCAACGAACAAAACGCAAGATATCCGTATCGAAGCATCATCTGGATTAACTGAAGAGGAAATTCAAAAAATGAAGGCAGACGCCGAGGCAAATGCCGAAGCTGACAAAGCTGCTAGAGAAACTGCTGATAAGTTGAACGAGGCCGATAGCATGATTTTCCAAACAGAAAAGCAATTGAAGGAATTTGGGGATAAGCTATCCGATGATAAGAAGAAACCTATCGAAGAAGCTTTAGAAGAGTTGAAAAAGGCACATGAAACTAAAGATGTTGCTTTAGTGGGCCCTGCCCTGGATAAAATCAATGAAGCTTGGAAAGTTGCCTCGGAAGAAATGTATAAAGCTCAGGCCGAAGCACAGCAAAATGGAGAAGCTCCTGAAGGAGAAGCGACTGCTGATGCATCGACAGAAGGCGATAATGTTGAAGATGTTGATTTCGAAGAAGTGAAGTAATACTTTAACGATAAATATGAAACCCGTATGGCGTCAGCTATGCGGGTTTTTTATTTTAGTTTCCGGTTTTATCTATTGATTACTTACCATTTTTTGGTTATCAGCAAGAACTTTTGATTTGATATAGTACGTTTCTGTTATATTGAATTTATATCTAAAGGTTAATTTTGGTTTTTATATACTTCTTCAGCTTCAAAAATTCCTATCGACCCAACAGTTTTGTCAAAATTTGAATCGTGACTAGTTGAATGTGTTCTGCAAATCTAATTGTCGCTTTAAAAAATTATAGGATTGTGCGACACGCTAATTAGATTCAAGCTTTTGCTTGATAACGAAGTTTTTGAGCATTCATTCGAACCTCTTGCTGTAATGAGCAACCATGGAATCTGGGCGGTCTAGTTGCAGGCGAAGGCAACATCGTTTCCGTTACCATGCACTACTAACTCTTGTATTTTATCGATTTGGCATTCCTTTTGTTCTTAGTTGTAAGAATAACAAGTAATTTCGCGTCATGGTTAAAAACTACATTGTTATACTTCTTGTAGTAATTTTTCTTTTTCCCTTGGGATTGTCTTCCCAAGAAATCAGGATTTTCAAGGTTGAAGATTTTGATTTACAGGGGAAAGTGAAATCCTGTTTGGTTAGTACCAATTATGGTAAGGAAGAATATGACTTTAACGAAGGAGGATTACTAACAAAAGCGGTCACCCGCTACAATGAAACCGACTACGATATCACATATTATAAGTATTCGGATGAAGCTCTTTTAGAGAAACGCTTAGAGAATTATAGAGACAACATCTTTGATCCCGCTTCTTCCATAGCTAATATTTATACCATTGACTCAACCAAAAACACCAAGATTATTGAGAAAATCGTCTCTTATGAAAAAGAGTTTTTGGACCAATATGAATATCATATTTCAAACGATACGATTCGTAAAATAGTTAGAACGAACAACGAAGGTGTTGACGAAACCTTGATTTTTTATGAAACTTTGAAGGGTGAAACCACTAAAACTTACGAACTAAATGGGGTTTTGAAAGAATCGATTCGAACTTCGGTTAAAAAGGAGAACGATAGTTTGATTTCAAAAACCGTTTTGACCAAAAAGTATTTAGAAGGGGAGCCCAACGCTGCAGTTGAAGAAGTATTTGATGGGCGAACTAATCTAATTTCAAAAATCGAGTTTTTTTATAACTCCAAGACCAATCAATTTACGAAAGTAGGGGAGGTTACATACGTTTATGATGCCTCAGGAGTGTTATTGGCTTCTAAGTTTAAAAAGGGAAAGTTGGAAGAAAAAAAGGAATACGTTTATCAATTTGACCCTTTTGGAAATTGGATTAAAGAAATAATCACACCGGATAATACTTATAAAACACGGAAGATTACGTACTACGATTCGCAAGAAGAAGTGAAGAACGAATAATGGATTATGTTGACCATTCTGCTTTCAATAGGCCGTAGCAACAGGTATTTCGTTTAAAGCCATCAAGTAGATAAACATTACTTCTTAAGGTTCCTTCTAGCACACCACCCAATTTTTCGACGGCTTTTCTCGAGCGTACATTCCGCTCATCAATACGGAATTCTATTTTCTCGAAACCCATTTTATCAAATGCGTGATTGATCATTAAATGTTTCATTTCGGTGTTGAGTCCGCTCCCTTGAAATTCTCGTCCGATCCAGGTTGAACCAATTTCCAAAACTTTGTTTTTCCAATTAATGTTCATATAACGGGTGCTTCCGGCATATTGCTTATTAGCCTTGTCATAAATTAAAAAGGGGATGCTGGTTTTTCGATTTTTTTCCTCAAGGGCGGTTTCCACATAATTTTTGAGTGAAGCAGGTGTGTATATATCCGACGGCGAATATTGCACTAGCTTTTCTTGCGAAGCAATGGGAATCAACTTTTCATAATTATCAATTGTTAGCGACGAGAGTAGTACTCGTTCATTCTCTAAAGAAGCCAAATCGGTTGACATTATAAGTTATTGATTAAATTCTCATATTCACTTCTGAGCATCCTATATTGGATGAGAGAAACATATTTATTTTCTTTAATATGGCTTCCTCTTTTTTTATCATGATCCTTGAATTCACCTTCTTTGACCATACCATTTTTTAACATCACTTTGCCTGATGCTTCATTGGTTGTAAGATAGACGGCAACCACTTTATTGAGTTTAAGCTGTTCAAATCCGAATTTCAAAATAGTTTTGACAGCTTCAGTGGTTAAACCATTGTTCCAGAATTTTTCTGCCAACCAATACCCTAATTCGGCTCTATTATTATCAACATCCAAGGTAAGACCAATACCACCAATCAGCTTTTGGGTCTCTTTCAATCGTATTGCAAAAATGTAGTTGTTTTTCGCCTTGAAACCTTGATTGGCCATATTCATCCATGAAATGGCATCTTCCTCAAAATAGGGGTGGGGCATGGTTCTGGTATTCTCCACAATCTTAATATTCCCGGCATAAGCAACTATTTCAGGAATATCGGAAGGTTTGATTTGGTCCAATATCAGGCGGCCAGAAAGTAGTTTTGGAAAATCTTTCATATTAAATAAGCTGTTGTATCAATTCTTTTTTTATTTCATGTCCTCCTCCGAAAACAATCTGTTTAGCCCGTCCATGAAAAAGCATTTCGATTTTTGCGGCTTCTTGTTTCAATCGTTCTTGGTTGATATATGGATCCTTATCGCCCACTAGAACTGTTACCTGAGTATTGTTTTCTTCTAAAAAAGCAAAGTCTGCCGAGGTGAGTTCGTTAGGGATTCCCCCTGCATACAGTACTAAATCACTACAATTTATTTTTTCCGACGCTACCCATCGGGCCGCTACGGATACCCCCTGAGAAAATCCAAAAACAAATAGTCTACATTGTTCGGGAAAACTTTCGGCTTCAAGAACTGCATTTAAATAATTAATGACGTTCTTGGTTTCCATCAAAGTATTTTCTTTGGTCAGCCAACTTGCTCCAACATGTCGATATTCGTTTTTAAGGTAATATTTTGATGGAGCCTGCGGCGCAATGATATAATTTTCCTCGGGGTTTAATTCATCAAAATACTTGATGAAGTATTTGCTCAAATATCCGATACCATGAAAAACCACCCAAACATTTTTGGTTTTATTGGTTAGTGAATTAAGAGTACTGTACGTATTGGTTGATTGATACCTAACCTCGTGTTGCATTTCATTCATGACTCAAATATAAGTCGATACTCAAGACAATAAAAAAAACGCAAGTTAGCTTTCTTGCGTTTTTTCCGTTTAATGATTGATAAAATTTGAAAAATTAAATGAAATTTTGATTAAATGCTATTTCCATCCAAATCGATTTTAATATTTTTTCTTTTTCCATCTTTTCGAAGCTGAACTTTACACACTTTGTTAACCACACCTTCGTTGCGATAGTAAGAAACTAAATAGGCATCCTTATGAATTACCCAGCCAGGATATTTTTCGAATATTTTATTTCGAACATTAAATGGCAAGGTTACGTCGGTAAATTTTTCAAACGAATCTAAAATTCGCCCATTTTTGTCATAAGTGGCCATAATACTTCCGTTGTTTTGTGAGAACATAACCTCATAAACTTCGATATCAACATCATAGACCTCTGATTCTCGTATATCATAACGAGCGGCCTTACTTTCCAATTCATAAACATACTCGGGCATGGAATTCTCTTTAACGGTTGTTATATAGGTAAGATTAAAAGGACTAACAGTGACCCCTTCCAATTCGACTTCGCCCGGCTCAGAATTGTTTCCTTGTGAATAACCTAGTGTAACTAAACTAATTGCAATTAAATTGATGAACAGCTTTTTCATGATTTATGATTTTAAGATTAATGAATACTTTTTATGAACGCCAACCTTTGGAAATATATAGCCTTGTTTGAGGGCGTTTTCTATTTGATGAATTAATTATTTGAGATGAAGTATTTATAATATATCATCTAAGTTTAATTTAAGATTTTTCTTTTGCCCGTCTTTGACGAGTTGAATTTTACATGTTCTGGTTACTTTCCAATCATCATAGTAGTCTACCATATAAATATCTTTTTGAATGACCCAGCCAGGATTATCTTTCCAAATTTTGTTTCTTACTGCAGGAGGCAGAGCTATATTATTGAACTTTTCGAAAGATGATAGGATCTTACCATCTTTGTCATAAGTTGCGACAATTTTGCCATTGTTTTGGGTAAAAATAACTTCATAAGCCTCGTAAGAAGAGCGAAAGCGACGTGATTTGGTAACGTCATATCGGGCAGCTCTAGCTTCCAACTTATCTACAGACGGTGGCATTTCTTCAACATTTACAGAATGAAGATAGGTTGTGTTCAGCCCTGAAACTGTAACCTCGTCGAGAGCTAATTCTTTAACCTCTTCATTAATTTCTTGTGAGTAGCCCAGTGTTATAACACCCATTGCGATTAGATTGATGAATAATTTTTTCATGATGAATATGATTTAAAGATTAGTACAAATAAATATTCCATTTAATTATAATGTTAGAGAATTAAAAAGGGGGTAATGGGGAAATAAAAAAATAGGGGATCCTATTTTATAAGAACGGTGGTTGACTTGTTCTTACTAGTATTATCTAAATTTAAAATATCAATGAGAAAATAAATGCTACTTGAGTAGCATTTCAAGATTTTTACAGAAAGCTTTGTGAAATATTTAACACGTGGTTTCAAGCTTTAGAATTTTTTCAATGTCCATTTTGGCATTTATCCATTAACTGCGCTACATCAAGCACTGTTATTTGTTTACGGCTCAAACTGATTATGCCATCTTCCTTGAATTTTTGTAAATGCCTATTCAAGACTGCCCTAGTAGTTCCAATTATGGCAGCAAGTTCTTGATGTGTGAGATCGTTGATGGTTTCTAGCTTATTCGAATGTGTGTTAAAATTCTTGTAAATAAGATTAGCTAATCTTGACGATGCATCTTGAAAGACCATATCAACCACATAATTTTGCAAATAGCTCATCTTTTCAATGACATAGGTAAGGAAGTTTTTATTGAAGCGCTGATTCTGAAGAATCCAACGTTTCATTGCCGGTAGTGGTATGCTCAGTACTTCGGCTTCATCCAGGGTTTCGTAGTATACTTTATGTCGTTTACAATTCATCAAAGAGCAAATATCAAAAACGTCTTGAGTCTCAAGGATAAATATGGTAAGTTGGCGATCTTTTTCTATATCATAGTTGTAGACTTTTAACCTTCCCGAAATGATGATATAGAATTTGTAACATTTTTTATGAGTGTCTAAAACACATACCTTTTTTGGCCATATCTGGCTGGAGGCTATCTCGAGAAGTTCATTTAAGGAGCTGTAGGGTAGTTCCAGAAATAATTTGCTCCCACTTAAAATCTCTGTATAATATCGGTATTTTTCTAAACCAATATTCATGATCTAAATGGATGTTTGATTGATGATGAATCCTTATCCCATAAATTCTAAACATAACAATAATGAAAAACTATCAATAACATAGGATTAACATGTTAATGAATTATTGTACTGCGCTTCACTAAAATAGGGGAGAATGATTCTTGAAAAATTACAAATATATATTTGATAATGCATTAACGACAACGGAATTTTAACCAAAGTTTAAGAATTGATAATCAATAGAATAGGAAAAAAAAGAGCACCCACTTTAGTTCAATTTTAAGTACATATTGGGGTTAGCATTACATTTTGCCTGCAGAATGATTAATTTTATAGCTAAATAAGACGAATGAACGAATACAAGGACAAAATCTTAAAAGTTTGTAATGATTCTTCCAAAAACACGATGATGGAGACTTTGCAAATCGAATACGTAGATGTTGGTGAGAATTTTTTAGTGGGAAAAATGCCTGTAAATGCTGCTGTACATCAACCGGATGGTGTTTTACATGGTGGTGCCATGGTCGCTCTTGCCGAAAGTGTAGGTAGCACAGCTTCCTACATTTTTTTAGATGCTCAAAAAATGTTCATTCGCGGCATTGAGATTTCGGCGAACCATGTAAAGAGTGTCCGTGACGGAGAAGTATTCGCAAAGGCGACCATCATTCACAAAGGGCGTACCACTCAATTATGGGACATCAAGATTACCAATGTTGAGGGTGATTTGATCTCAGTTTGTAAACTCACTACAATTGCATTGCCTAGAAAATAGATGCCCAACGACCTTATAGACAAACTAACTACACAGTACTCGAGAAAGTTACCTTTTGTTGCCTATCGAAAACCAAAAGAACAGCATGTTACAGCTTTGTTTCAAAAGGATAATAGATTACATCACTTAGCTGAATTTTCTGAATCAGGTTTTATTTTTGCTCCTTTCGATGCGCAGAAAGAAATTGTGCTGTTGCATTGTGATGAACGGTTTGAAATTGATTCAGCATCCTTAAATAGTTATCCACATACAGAATTTAAATCGATTGTCGATACTAGTGAAAAGCAATTTCATATTGACCTTGTTAAAAAAGGAATTGAACACATTCAAAAGAATGAATTCCAAAAAGTGGTGTTGACCAGAAAGGTCGAAGTGGAGTGTACTACAGACCCCTTGATTTTGTTTGAGAGGCTTCTTGCCAATTACCAAAATGCTTTTTGTTATTTATGGTATCATCCTAAAATTGGCATTTGGCTCGGTGCCACCCCCGAAATACTTTTAAGGGGAACCAACCAACAAATTACTACCATGTCTCTCGCAGGAACACAAAAGTTTAAGGGTAACCTTGATCCCACTTGGGGCCCAAAAGAACTCGAAGAGCAGCAATTGGTAACGAATTACATCTCACATGCCTTAGGTGATAAAGTTAGCGACCTCAAAATTTTTGAACGCGAGACCATACGTGCCGGAAACCTTTTGCATCTACGTACAAAGCTTACCGCTGATTATAAGAAAGAGCGTTTGGGTGAAATAGTCAGCGCTTTGCACCCGACTCCCGCAATTTGTGGAATGCCGATGCAGCCGACGAAGGAATTTATCTTGAGAAACGAAAATTATCAACGGGAATTCTATACAGGATACTTGGGAGAACTTAACATGAAATATGAAACCAGACGATCATCTCGAACTAGGAATGTTGAAAACAGTGCCTACAAGGCTATAAACTCCACAACCTCATTTTTTGTAAATCTACGTTGTATGCAGCTCCAAGAAAACAAGGCCTTGATTTATGTTGGAGGTGGTGTAACCAAAGATTCGGATGCTGAGAAGGAATGGGAAGAAACTGTTGCGAAAACCAATACCATGCTGAAGGTTTTAAATGTGGATTAGAATTTTCCGCTTCATTGGGTTAAAACCCGTTTAGGTCGTATTTTTGTGAGGATGAAGCATTCCAGTATTCCCTCGGCCCAGACCGTAGTAATGCACTGTAAGAACAAAGGCATTGAAAATATAGTTATTTCTCCCGGATCGCGAAATGCTCCACTTACCATAAGTTTTACGGAAGATCCGTATTTTAAATGTTTTAGCATTGTAGACGAGCGAAGTGCAGCCTTTTTTGGGTTAGGTATAGCACAACAGTTAAGAAAACCTGTAGCCGTGGTCTGTACTTCAGGTAGTGCGCTCTTGAATTATTACCCAGCTATAGCAGAGGCCTTCTACAGCAATATTCCGTTAGTAGTAATTTCAGCGGACAGGCCAGGCTATAAAATCGATGTCGGAGACGGTCAGACCATTCGTCAAGATGATGTTTTTCATAGGCATATCGGCTATTCGGCCAACCTGAAACAAGATGTTGTTCATGCTACGGATCGCATTGAAAAGTATGCACCAACATTGATTTCGGAGATAGGCGTCCTTGATGCACAGCAAAACGTACAAACATACAACGACTCTGAGTTGAACAGGGCTTTGAATACAAGTTTCGAGACAGGATTGCCCGTACATATTAATGTACCTTTCGAAGAACCATTGTACAATGTACTGAGCGAATCTACTGTGCAACCAGAAATCCTAAAAAGTACCGCTGAAAATGTTGCCATGGATAGCATTGATTACTATAAGGATTTATGGAATTCGTCAAAACAAAAAATGGTGCTTGTAGGCGTCAATTACCCCAATGCCGTGGAACAACGTTTTTTGGATATTCTCGGTAATGACCCAACTGTACTGGTTTTGACTGAATCTACGTCGAACCTACACCATCCGAATTTTTTCCCTAGCATCGATAGTATTGTTGCTCCCATTGAGAAATTGGAAGAAAAACAAAAACTGTTTAAAAAATTACAGCCGGAAATCTTACTTACGTTCGGCGGATTGATTGTTTCGAAAAAAATAAAGGCTTTTCTGAGGCATTTCAAACCAAAAGAACATTGGCATATTGATGAGCTAAAGGCATTTGACACCTTCTTTTCACTTACGAAGCACTTCAAGGTAAGCCCTAACAGATTTTTCAACGAATTTCTTCAGCCCTTAGAGAATACCGCAGGTTCGTATTTCTCGTATTGGAATTCCGTTAAACTGAACTACGAAAAAAAGCGGGATGAATATATCGATCAGATTGCATTTTCAGACATGCTTGTTTTTCACTACGTCTGTAAAAGCATTCCTTCAGCATACCAAGTACAGTTGGCGAACAGTTCAACGGTTCGCTATGTACAGCTTTTTGATTTGAAACCTAGTATTAAGGTGTTTTGTAATCGAGGAACCAGCGGAATAGATGGAAGTACCTCAACGGCAGTGGGCGCAGCCTTTTATCAAGAAGAACCCACTTTGCTCATCACAGGTGATTTGAGTTTTTTATACGATAGTAACGGCCTCTGGAACGATTACATACGCAAAGACTTTAAAATTATTCTTATCAATAATAGGGGAGGAGGTATTTTTAGGATTCTTCCTGGAAAAGAAGACACAGAAAATTTTAAAACTTATTTTGAAACCGTTCAAAACTGTGAGGTCTCCCATTTGTGCAAAATGTTCGGAATTAGACACGTTTGTGTTGAAAATGAAAAAAAATTAGTAAAGACTTTATCCAATTTTTTTCAACAAAAAACAGGGCCTAGCCTGTTAGAGGTCAGAACCCCAAGAATCTTGAACGATAAAATTTTGCTTGGTTACTTCGATTTTATATCTTAGACCTAAGTTTAACCATTAATTACAAAGACACTAACTATTATGAGTAAAAGAGATGATTTAATCGCAAAGTACGCTGCTGACATTAAAGACAAATTTGGTGAAGCTGCGGATATGGATTTATTGACTAAAGTTACTGTAGGCCTTGGACCTTCAATTTACAATCTAGATGCTTCTAAAGTATCAGGTGCTGATGAAAAAGAACTGGAAACAGTTAAAAACAACTACCTAATCAAAAAACTAGGTATGAGCGATAGTCCAAAGTTGATGGAAGGGATTAAAACTGTAATGGACAAATATGGTTCGGCCAATAGAAATAAGCACAGAGCTGTGGTTTATTATATGTTGTGCAAGCACTTCAAAAAACAATCTGTCTACTAGACAATTCTTAAATTTATAAAAACCATCTGATGTTTCTTCAGATGGTTTTTTTTTGACCGTTTATTAAACTGTATTTTTACTTTATGATCGATTTAGGCAAATTCAATACGCTAGAAATACTCAGACATACGAGCGTAGGGCTATTTTTAGGAAATGATGAACACTCGGGTATACTTTTGCCCAACAAATATGTTCCAGAAAATTATGAAATTGGAGAAAAAATCACCGTTTTCTGCTATTTGGATCATGAAGAACGCCCTGTTGCCACCACCCTTGAACCTGAAATTATCGTAAACGAGTTTCAATTATTGAAAGTCGTCGAGGTGAATGAGTATGGGGCTTTTATGGATTGGGGCCTTGAGAAGCATCTTTTGGTTCCCTTTCGCGAGCAGCGAAATAAGATGCGCGAGGGTCAATGGTACGTAGTCTATTGTTATTTGGATGAACGTAGTAATCGATTGGTGGCTTCCAATAAATTGGATAAGTTCTTAAGCAATGAAGAACTGACCGTGCGCGTACGCGAAAAGGTTGATCTCATCGTAACAAGAATGACCGATTTGGGTTGGGAAGTTATCATCAACAATCAACATAAGGGTTTGGTCTATTTTAACGAAGTTTTCAAAAAGTTAGCGATAGGAGATAATGTTCCTGGAGTCATCAAGGGTATCCGTAGTGATAACAAAATAGATGTTTCGTTGCAACCGCTCGGAGAAAAAATCTTGGAACCCGCTGCCAACAAAATCTATGACACGTTGAAAATCCACAATGGTTTCCTTCCGTTAAACGACAAATCAAATCCGGAGGTTATCAAAGAAGAACTACAGATGAGCAAGAAGACTTTTAAAAAGGGAATTGGCACGCTTTACAAAGCTCGAAAAATTGATATCAAAAGCGATGGTATTTATTTAGTTGAATCCGAATAGTTAAGGTATCATGTTATGAAATCATTCGTTTTCGATTTTAGAATGAATTGATAACCGCTTAATTTTTCGAGGAAAATCAATAAAAACCAACTGCGTAGTTCATCGATAAGCAAATGGAAATCAATTCAATATAAGAGTTTAACAACGTTTATTCTTCTGTTGACCACTAAAAATTGTAATTTTGCAACATTGACATTATTTATTTTATAGTGATCAATGATTTTTAATTACTTTAGCGCACAGACACCCCCTAACCACAACAGCATATGCCGTTTATAGAAGAAAGTGATTTACTAGAACTACACAAAGATATTGACAAGGCTCAAATCATAAATGAACGCCTTCTCGATCAAATTAAAATTAAGAACAAGGAACTTAAAAAAAGTAAAATTCAGCGAAACGTGCTTGCTGGGGTTACGGCACTTTTCCTCATAGGAACTTTGGCAATTACTTCCTTTACAGCAGGTTTAAGTAGTAGCGGTGGTGGTTTAGAACAACAAAATAACTTGTTAGTATCTATTGATAGTCTTGATGCGATAAAAACACGAATTGATAATCTTAAGGAACAGAATGAAGAATTGAGTTTAGTAAAGGAATACTATCTCGCGAAAAAATTCTTGGAGAAAGAAATGATCTATTCAGTTCAGGTAAAGTCATTTGTTGATAATAATGTCACTTTGGCCTCTGAAGCGTTGACCAATACTATGTTTGTAAAGACAAACCCTTTTTATTCTTACTCCTTAGGTAATTTCCAAACATTGGAAGAAGCCCAGAAGTTTAGAAAAGAATTGGTCGATATTGGTTTTGATGATGCCTTTGTTGCATCTTATAAAGAAGGAAAACGAATTAAAATAGAAGACCCCTATTAATTTTGCCAAAATTACGTGCATGGTTGGATGCCGCTAGACCAAGAACGCTACCCCTATCTATTTCTGGCGTTATTGTCGGCACCGCGCTCGCTAATCTTTACGAAAAGTATAACCTACTAATATTCTTACTTGCTTTGTTCACAACGATAAGTTTTCAAGTTACCTCTAATTTCGCCAATGATTATGGCGATGGTGTGAAGGGTACTGACAATTCTGATAGAATTGGTCCAATGCGCGCTTTACAAAGTGGTAGCCTAACACGACAAGAACTTAAAAATGGAATCATCATTTCTATTTCAGTGAGTTTGTTGTTGGTACTTGCTTTACTTTATACATCGTTCGGGCTGGAGAATATCGGATTTTTTCTTTTGTTCGGATGCCTTGGATTATTAAGTATATGGGCAGCTATTAAGTATACCGTTGGTGATTCGGCTTATGGCTATAGAGGACTGGGTGATGTATTTGTGTTCATCTTTTTCGGACTCGTGGGCGTTTTAGGCTCAATGTTTCTCTATACAAAGTTTTTGATCGATTTCTCTTGGCTACCTGCAATTACAATTGGTGTTCTAAGTGTCGGAGTACTTAATTTGAATAATTTACGTGATTTTGAATCTGACAAAAAGGCGAATAAAAATACGATTATCGTAAAAATCGGTTATGAAAGTGGAAAAAAATATCATTATGCCTTGCTCATTGCAGGTTTTGTTTGCATGCTGATATTTACCTTGATAAACTTTTCAGCATGGTATCATTTGATTCCACTATTGGCCTTTGTGCCCATTGCAATCCATCTATTGAAAGTTTATCGAACAAATGAACCCTATTTGCTTGATCCTGAATTAAAAAAATTGGCCTTGAGCACATTTTTGTTGGCTATACTGTTTTATATCGCATTTAATTAACTTAATAATTTTATATCCTAACCATTTAAACCACAACTACTTTGGAACAACCTATTAGAATACTTATCGTAGAAGACAATGTCATCATTGCAGATGATATGCAGTCTATGCTTGAGGAGATCGGCTATGAAATCGTAGACAATGTTATCGTTTATGAACAGGCTGAAGAGGTATTGAAAACCCAGCAGGTAGACCTCGTATTAATCGACATTATTCTTGCATCTGACCGAACAGGAATTGATTTGGGAAAACATATTCGCGAGAACTATGATATTCCGTTCATTTTTGTCACTTCCAATTCAGATAGGGCAACTGTTGAAAATGCAAAGACGGTGAAACCAAATGGATATTTGGTGAAGCCTTTTGAGCAACAAGATCTTTATACTTCAATAGAGATTGCTTTGGCAAACTTTACCTATGGTTCTGGTGGTGACAAGGCTGAGAACCAGATGTCTCAAGATGATGTGCCAATGTCCAATTCGGTGCTTAAAGATTCCATTTTCGTAAAAAAGCAACACCTTTATTACCGTATTCAGTTTGGTGATATACAGTTTATCAAGGCTGACAACGTGTATTTGGAGGTAAATACGGTAGACAAGAAATTCTTGGTGAGGTCTCCATTAAAAGATTATTTGGAAAAATTACCCAAAACTAAGTTTTATAGGGCCCATAAATCATATATAGTGAACGTGGATCATATTGATGCCATCAACTCTAAAGATATTATGATTAATAATAATTTGATTCCCATTTCAAAAGACTTTAAGGAATTTATTATTTCAGCAATGAATTCTTAAAGTAACATGTTGAAACAATTCTTTAAGGGCATTTTTTTTGATGCCCTTTTTAAATTTGCCCTACCAAGTCACTGGCACGAAATGCACATAAATCGGACGAAATACATACTTTTTCATGATTTTTGATTTTCACAACAAAAAATAAGCATTACACAACAATGTGGTTAAACATTGAATTCTTATCGATAATTTTGAAAAGAACAAGTGGATCCCCAAAATCTTGCTTTTTTCTGTGAACAGGGTTAAATAGCCGCGAATGCATTTTGCAGCTTTTTTTGTTTTAAGTCTTTGTTTTAAAGCTTTTTCAAAAGAAATCGGCCTATTTATTTAATATAGCTATGGACCAAAAATAGTTTTGAGAACAATTGTATTGTAGTACCTGGTTCTGAGTTTGATGAGAATGTTTCAAATGACGAAGTGGGCCTACAACAAAAATTTAGCAGAACCGAGATATAGTAGTATGTTTGGTTTTGTTCGTTTACGTGATATGAAAAAAGTCCCTTTCAAGATTTTTGTTTACCTCTTACTCTGCTACCTGTGTATACTGCCCATATTTGCCCAAAATGATGTAGTAGCAGGACAAGGTTTTTTTGATGAATTCAAGAATTCCACTAGCTCCGAAGAACGTTCAGTGTTTTTTTTCAATACTCCCAATCGGTATAATGAGAACTCCGCATATGATTGGCTTGAGGCTGTAAACATCTATCTTAATAATTCCGAGAAAACCAAAGACTCACTCGCCATTACCCATTACAAATTGATACAATCCCAGATACATCATGATTTGGGGGATTATGACAAAAGTTTAGCCATTGCGAAGGAGCTATATGTTAACAAAGAGGCTCTGGATCTGGATACCAAAACAATACTTTTGGAATTGATGGATACCACGTATTCAAAATTAGAGCTCTACGCGGAGCAAATGGAAGTAAGAAAGGAAAAGAAGCAACTTGGAATAACAAAAAACATTGCCTTCTACGATATTTATTCTGATTTAGGACTTCATCGCGATGCGATGAAAGATTACTTTGAAAATGAAAAAAAGTATATAGATGAAAAGGATTATTACGGACAAGCTGTTTTTTGGAATAACGTAGGTACGTATTTAAGATTGGATAAATCTTATCCGACGGCTTTGAGCAACTACAAAAAGTCACTTGGTTTTATAAATGTTTACCTCAATGATGTTATAACCGACAAGTCGGATAAGCAGGAAACAGAAAGTAAAGTTCTAAGGGCGATTATCGACGGCAATATCGGTAAATGTCATGTATTATTAAAACAGTATCAAGAAGCAATCCCATATTTAGAACGAAGTATCGATAGTATTTCAGTCTATAATGCCGGCAAATTTTCATCCGAATTGGTAGAAAATAAACTAGAAATTGCCGAATGTTATTTACAATTGGAAGATTTTGAAAAAGCAACTGATTTTCTCAGCGATGGTAATAGACCCATAAAGTTGAAAAATGTTTTAAAAAAGAACCGATTGTTAGCTTATTACTACGACAAAACAAATGAATTTGAAATCGCATCTGAGTACTATAAGAAGAACATGCGTATTCGTGATTCTATAGAAGAGAATCAGTCCAATCTTTGGGAGCAACAATTGGCGGCAGTTGTGGGTGAAGACAAAGCAAACGCAAAGCGGATGATGGAGGAGCAAAGGGCCGCACTTGAAAGGTCAAAAGATGAAATGGTCGAGAAGGAAAGAGAGTTTAGTGTAATATTCGTCTCCTTGGTTTTTACACTCCTTGGTTTTGCAGGCCTGGTATATGCCTATTTAAAGAGTATTAAAAACCAACGTTTAATTGCCGAACAGAAACACATCATAGAAAATTCTTTAGTGGAGAAAGATTCCCTTTTGAAGGAGATACACCATAGAGTGAAGAACAATTTACAAATGGTCTCCAGTCTTTTGAGTCTACAAACCAAAAATACGAGAAGTAAAGCCGCCATAGAAGCCCTCGAAGAAGGCAAGAGTAGAGTTAAGGCCATGGCGCTAATACATCAAAAATTGTATCAGCATGATGATCTTTCGGTCATTGAGATGCAGGGATACATTGAAAGTTTGATCAATAGTGTACAATCGGTCTATAAAAAAGGAGGGCATAATATAAATATTACCATTGATGCAGAAGATGTAGAGTTGGATATCGATAGGGCCATTCCTTTTGGTCTCATTCTGAATGAACTGGTTTCAAACTCTTTCAAATACGCCTTTCCTACAAGTGAGGACGATGGAAAAATTTACATTCACTTACGAAAAATAGCGGATCAAGATGGCTTTTTTGAATATACCGATAATGGTATTGGTCTGCCCGAGGATACAGATGAGCGCACAAATTCCTCAATGGGAATCCGTTTAATGAACCGTTTGGTCAACCAGTTGCAATCTAAACTAAATATTGATAAAACTTCTGAAGGCGTACGTTTTTGGTTCAACTTTAAATAGTGCTAAACTTTTAGCTTGTGCGTTTGAGTACGCAGTGCAAAAGTTTTGGAAAAAATCGTTTCAAATAGATTCCTGTCACTTCCGTTTTACCCATATAGGCTTCAAATTTGCTGCCCTGATTATCTCAATAATTTTTTATACAATGATTGTGACCGATTACTAATACTGTCGCACCGTGAATCTTACTCATATCGTATTCATTTGTAATCCAGAATATAACTAAATTTGAAGGTATCTTATGAAGGCCACTTACAAAAAATATATTCTGAATTTCAAGCGACCTAGTGGAACTTCCAGAGGCATGCTTACTCAAAAAGAAACGTGGTTTTTGATTTTAGAGGAGGAGGGAAAATTGGGAATCGGAGAATGTGGAATTTTAAGGGGTTTGAGCATTGATGATGTTCCCGAGTATGAGGAAACCTTAAAGTGGACCTGTTCCAATATTCATTTAGGAAAAAAAGTATTATGGGAAGCCTTACACAATTTTCCCAGTATTCAATTTGGTGTCGAGCAGGCTTTCTTGTCTTTAGCGTCTGAAAATCCTTTTGAACTTTTTCCATCCGATTTTACGAAAGCTGAGTGTCCCATTCCCATAAACGGATTAATTTGGATGGGCGATGAAGCCTTTATGAACGAGCAGGTCCAACAAAAGTTAAAAGAAGGTTTCCGTTGTATCAAAATGAAGATAGGAGCGATAGACTTTAAAAATGAAGTCGAAATTCTAAAGTCCATCCGAAACAGATTTTCCAAAGAACAAATCGAACTCCGGGTAGATGCCAACGGTGCCTTTCCTATTGATGAGGCAATGGAAAAGTTACTGATTTTATCCCGTTTGGATATTCATTCCATAGAACAACCCTTACAACAGGGAAATCCAATTGTGATGGCTAATTTGTGTAAGGATGCACCTTTGGATATAGCTCTGGATGAAGAGCTGATTGGAATAGTTGATATCAAGGAAAAAGAAAAATTACTACAACGTATAAAACCCCAATACTTAATTTTAAAACCAAGTTTGGTAGGTGGGTATAAAGGAAGCGCGGAGTGGATACAATTAGCCAAAAAGTTAGATATCGGTTGGTGGGTGACAAGTGCTTTAGAAAGTAATATCGGGCTTAACGCAATAGCGCAATGGACGTTTACTTTGAACAACCACTTGCCACAAGGTCTGGGCACAGGTGGTTTATTCACCAATAATTTCGAAAGCCCTTTGCGAGTTAGTAAAGGAGCGCTATATTACGATCTGAACACATCGTGGAAACCCAATTTAATCAGAGCATTATGTACATAGAACAGGCATATAAAAGTCAACATGAATTTTGGAGGTACCTTTTGGGTATCGGCGTTATTTTTTTTGGTTGGCAAATATTCGGGGCGGCACCTTTAATAGCTGCTTTGTTTACAAAATCAAACGCGATGAAAATTCTTGCGAGTGGTGATGTCGGGCTGATGTCAGAGGCGTTGGGCTCCAACCTATTTCTCTTTTTGATGCTATTGACTTTTGCTATCGGACTGGCTTGTCTCTTTATTTGGACCAAACTTGTGCACAAACAGCCTATTAAAGAACTCACGACCTCAAGAAAAAAAGTAGACTGGGGGCGTATTTTTTTCGCCTTTATACTTTGGTCCATTATTTCAATTGCCTTCGTATTCGTCGACATTCAATTATCCCCAAATGATTACGAGTTCAATTTCAATTTAAAACCCTTTCTGATTTTGGCGGTAGTTTCCATCGTTATGATACCCATTCAGACCAGTATGGAAGAATACTATCTGCGTGGTTATATGATGCAGGGTATTGGTCTATTGGCAAAAAATAGATGGGTACCTTTATTTTTTACATCCATACTATTCGGTCTGATGCACATTCTTAATCCGGAAGTCGAAAAATTAGGGTATGGTATTATGGTCTTCTATATAGGTACTGGATTTTTCTTGGGCATACTGACTTTAATGGATGAAGGTTTAGAGTTGCCCTTGGGATTCCATGCAGCCAATAATCTGACCACGGCACTTTTGGTCACAGCCGATTGGACTGCTTTTCAAACCGATTCTCTCTATCGTGATATTTCAGAACCTGTTTTAGGATGGGATGTTTTTGTACCTGTATTAGTCATTTATCCTATTTTGCTCTTGATTTTTTCCAAGAAATATGGGTGGACGAATTGGAAAGAACGCCTATTTGGTCCGATTATCGAAAAGGAAGAATTCCTTCCTCAAAAACCTATTGGCACCTCAAATGATGAAAGTTTACTTGAACTATAAAGACATACACTCACAGTTCAAACTCAACGGGGTTTCTCATGATATTAAGGACCTGAAGGAAGTAGCCTATAGCTTGATTAAAGAAGGAGATGACTACGAAAAGGTAATCGGTGATTTTATATCTGATTGGTTGGACAATAAACCAAGCCTTGAGGTGCAAACCTCCGGTTCAACAGGCAAACCAAAAACCATTTTACTTCAAAAACAGCATATGGTCAACTCGGCCATGGCCACCGGTGAGTTTTTTGATTTAGAGCCAGGAAGTACTGCCTTGTTATGTCTGCCTGCCAATTATATCGCTGGTAAGATGATGATCGTACGGGCGATGGTTTTAGGATTGGAATTAGATTATGTAGAACCTTCTTCGAGTCCTCTACAAAACAGTCAAAAGTACTACGATTTCTGTGCTATGGTGCCAATGCAGCTTCATAGCTCTCTCAATTCCATTGAAAAAATCAAAAAGTTGCTAGTTGGTGGATCTCCAGTTTCAATGCAGTTGAAAAATCGAGTGCAGTTAGAATCCACTGAGGTTTTCGAGACTTATGGAATGACCGAGACGATTACACACGTAGCGGTCAAAAAACTAAATTCGAATGCTGCCCGGTCGAGCTCGCATAAACAGCAGACAAACCAAGGCAATACCGTCTTAAAAACAGATAGATTGGAAGCACCAACTTATTTTATGGCGCTACCCAATGTAACTTTTTCGATAGATAAGAGAGAATGTTTGGTTATAGATGCACCAAAGGTTTCGAATGACCAGGTGGTTACAAATGACATTGTAAACCTCATTTCAGAAATCCAATTCGAATGGCTTGGGCGTTACGATAATGTTATTAATTCAGGAGGCATTAAATTGTTTCCAGAACAAATTGAAGCCAAACTGTCACCTCATATAAACAATCGATTTTTCACTGCGGGTCTCCCTGATGAAAAATTAGGACAAAAATTGATTTTGGTGGTGGAAGGCGAATCAAACTCCGAAGAACTCTTTCAAAGGCTAAAGCAGTTAAAAGGATTGGAACAGTTTGATTTTCTGAAGAATATCTACACAATCCCTGAGTTTATCGAAACGGATTCAGGTAAAATTCAACGAAAAGAAAGTCTTCGTCTCATTAAAATATAGTCTTCCCTCACTCAAAAGTAGCATTCCCTCAATTCAAGTTTTTTACCGAATAGATTGCTCTTAAGTTTACATCGAATCAACAAGTATTTCGATGAAAATATTAATCTTTTATCTTTTAACATTCGCCGTATTCCTTAGTGCCAAAGGGCAAGAACAAAAGGTGGAAATTGTTCTTGATTCTTTTTACCATACGGCACCTAAGACTAATGAAGCATTTATTTTGACCTGTAATGCTCCGGGTATAGTTGTTCAATATGTCTCTGCTGATTACTATCTCCCGTTCAAACTTTATGAATTTTCTTCAAAAAAGGAGAATTGGTTGGACATTCAATCCATCTACAACACATTGACAACTAAAGTTCCCAGTATTTCAATTCTTCCAAATATTTATCCGAATAGGGCGCCAAGTATCAAAATTCGGGGCGAAGAGCACACTATAATAGTAGTAGATGGTATCAGATACGATGCTTCCATTTTAAATACACTTAACCCAGCGAATATTGAATCAATTAACGTTGCACCGAGTGCGGCGGCTACTCATTATTTATTAAACAACTAAAACCAATGATTATGAAAAATGTTACTTTTTTATGGCTTGTAGTTTTGATGACTACGGCCTTGACCGCTCAAACAAGAAAAATCACAGGTACCGTTACTGATGAAGCTACATCGCCCTTGCCAGGTGTAAACGTGGTAGTTAAGGGCACGACCACCGGTACACAAACCGACTTCGATGGTAATTATGAACTAATGGCCGTTATCGGTGATACGCTTGAATTCAAATATTTAGGGTATATTTCTAAGGAAATACATGTAGGGGCTTTTAATATTATAAATATTACAATGGAGGCTGACTACGCAGCATTGGAAGAAGTCGTCGTCGTTGGGTACGCAACAAAGACCGTAAAGTCGATGACCGCCGCTGTGTCTACTGTCGTTTCCGAAGCAAGGATAAGGAAGAACAAGAAGAATGCTTATCACCAAAGTTTAGCCGATCAACTTCAAGGAAAGGTTATCGGTGTAGCCAGCAATGCTTCCGAGGTGAAGGAAAGAGGCTTGAATAGCAATAAAACAAATGAAAAGGAACCACTTTATATTGTAGACGGAGTTCCAATTCAAAAGCAAAACAACAGGGTAATCGCGCAATTGAATCCCGATGCGATTGATAAAATTAATACGTACAAAGGGTACAAGGCCAAGCAACTCTTTGGTAAAATAGCAAAAGATGGTTGTATCGTAATTACAACCAAAAAAGGAAACTACCTTATTGAGAATGATGAAAACTATGCACAACTTTCTGAAAACCAATTTGAAAAGGTTGCATTGAACCCGCTCTCTACATTTTCTATTGATGTAGACAAGGCCGGTTACAGTAATGTAAGAAGATTCGTTAACAACGGACAAAAAGTTCCAGTGGATGCGGTGAAAATAGAGGAGATGGTCAATTACTTTGCTTATGAATATGCCCAACCAACTGATGAACATCCTTTTTCAATTCATACCGAGGCCGCAAGTACTCCATGGAACCCAAATTCCAAGTTGGTGCGAATCGGTCTTCAAGGAAAGGAGTATGTCAATGAAGAACTTCCAGCGACTAACCTAACCTTTTTAATAGATGTTTCAGGTTCTATGAGCAGTATGAACAAATTACCATTATTAAAATCCGCCTTCAAATTATTGGTCAATCAACTTCGAGAAAAAGACAATGTTGCTATTGTTGTTTATGCCGGAGCGGCGGGTGTTGTTTTGAACCCCACAAGTGGAAGTAACAAAGAAAAAATTTTGAAAGCCTTGAATAAGTTAGAAGCCGGTGGCTCTACAGCAGGCGGCGCAGGTATTGAGCTAGCTTACAAATTGGCCGAACAAAACTTTAAAAGAAAAGGAAACAATCGGGTGATACTGGCCACTGATGGAGATTTTAATGTAGGTGCTTCAAGTAATAAGGAGATGGAGAAGCTGATAGAAGAAAAAAGAAAATCAGGTGTATTTCTTTCAGTACTCGGTTTCGGAATGGGCAATTACAAGGATTCAAAACTCGAACTTCTTGCGGATAAAGGAAATGGAAATCACGCTTACATCGATACCATGCAAGAAGCACAAAAGGTTTTTGGTAAAGAGTTCGGAGGCACACTATATACAATTGCCAAGGATGTTAAAATTCAAGTGGAATTCAACCCTGCGATGGTACAGGCATACCGTCTTATTGGTTATGAAAATCGATTATTGGCCGACGAAGATTTTGTTGATGATACAAAAGACGCCGGTGAACTAGGAAGTGGACATACGGTCACAGCACTCTATGAAGTAATTCCCACAGGAGTGCAGAGTGACTACCTAAAAGATGATATTGATTTGAAATATACTAGTCTGGAGAACAATAATAATTTTTCAAACGAATTGTTGACCGTCAAGTTCCGCTACAAAAAACCGGAGGGTTCACAAAGTATTGAAATGGTGCATGTTCTGAACACCGAAGTTACCGAAATGTCTACGGACTTCAAATTTGCGGCATCCGTAGCACTATTCGGAATGCAATTAAAAAAATCTGCGTATCGAAGTAATACAAGTTTAGAGGATGTGCTGACCCTCGCTGAATCGGGAAGGGGAGATGATAAATCAGGTTATCGAGCTGAATTCATTCGTTTGGTAAATGCCACAGCAAGCAGTTTATGAAAAAACGCCTTCGGGCGTTTTTTTAATTAGCCTTTGTTTTTAAATAATTGGCCACCTCAGCGCCCAATCCAGCTTGATACAAATTGTCCGAAGGTGACTTTCCATAAATGGCCCTGTAGAATTTAGCGGAGGCAAAGAAAGTACCTTGAAGACTTGGATGTATTCCATCATCGTCATAAAGGTTGACAGATACCTCATTATTCGTATGAACAGCTAACCATTCTTCACCAATAGTAACTAAGGTACCCTTGGTTGCAGTTGCACCAGTTTCATAGGTGTTCTTAATACCTGATAACATCTCCGGGAAATCTTTATACGGCCAGGTCATGTACAAAAAAACCTTCGTATCATGTTGGGCAACCATATCTGAAATGGCAATCATTGCCGCTGTAGTCGACGGCAAAGTTTCGGCCGCGACCGAAGTGTTTTCCTGTAAAACTAAAACGTCCCAAGCGCGTTCTTTTATTTTTGCGATCGTGGAGGGGTCTCCCAGATGATCTTGCAACGAGTATCCGCCGTGGGCAGCCTCTTCAAATAGAGGCTCGAATTCCAAATTATCATTGGCCCTGAATTTTGATAAATGAGTTGAAACTCCTTGATTATAATAGGTATGACTATTTCCTATAAAAAGTATAGCTTCCTTATCTGAAGAGACATCGGTTTCGTTTTCATTAAGTATTTTGTCATTATCCTTTTGAGCACTACATGAGGTCATTAGTGTAATGAATACTAACAAGACAATCCGATAAAAATAGTAAGCGCCTTTCATGTCATTCAAAGATAAGATGTATTTTAGAAGCAAAGTTAAATCTATAACGCTACTATGATGTCAACGAATAAAATACTGTTTGCTATTTGTTTTTTCAACCTCTTTTTTGTGTCCTCTCAACAAATACTACCTGAAGTAGAACGCGCAAGAGTTATCGATGAAATTCTGGCGGATAAATTTGACCATCTGCTACCTGATTTGATGGACCAAGCCGATATCGATATGTGGGTAGTTATTTCAAGGGAATACAATGAAGATCCAGTTCTGAGAACAATGCTTCCAGCCACTTGGTTGAATGCAAGAAGGAGAACGATTCTTTTGTTTTATCGGGATAAGGCCAAGAAAACCATTGAAAAATTAGCGGTTGCTAGATACAATGTGGGTGATAATATCGAATCTGCCTGGGATAAGGAAAAGGAACCTAATCAATGGAAACGCTTGGTACAACTTATCGAAGAACGTAATCCAAATAAAATAGGATTGAATTTTTCAAAAGACCACAATATTGCGGATGGACTCGACAAAACGGATTATGATGAATTCCTGCAAAACTTACCTAAAAAGCATCATAAGAAAGTGGTATCCGCAGAACAACTGGCCGTACGGTGGATCGAGACCCGAACAGCACGAGAAATGGTCATTTACAATCAATTAGTTGACATTACCCACGATATTATTCAAGAAGCTTTTTCGGAAAAAGTAATAACTCCCGGCATCACCACAACAACTGAAGTAGAGTGGTGGATGCGACAAAAAGTAACCGATTTAGGACTGGAGACTTGGTTTCATCCCACAGTTGACGTACAACGTTCTAGTGAAGAATTGGTCGGCCATCTGTATTCTTTTTCTGGTAGACCTGATGATATGGTCATTCTCCCTGGAGATTTGTTGCACTGTGATTTCGGCATTAACTATTTAAGATTGAATACTGATTGTCAAGAATTGGCATATGTATTAAAACCTGAAGAAAAACAAGCACCAAAATTTTTGGTAGATGGGTTGAAAGACGGAAACAGGGTTCAAGACTTTCTAACATCCAATATGGTAAAGGGGAGAACGGGGAATGAAATTTTGGCAAAGTCATTACAGGAGGCCAAAGCTGCTGGTCTGAGACCTTCGATTTACACACATCCGTTAGGGCTTTACGGCCATTCTGCTGGAACAACTATTGGCATGTGGGATTCTCAAGGCGGCGTAATGAAAGATGATGGAGAGAACTATCCGCTGAATCCGAATACGGTCTATGCCATTGAATTAAATACCACCGTTACCATTCCCGAATGGAAAAGGGATATTAGGATAATGTTGGAAGAAGCCGGTTTTTACGGAGAAGAGGGCTTCAGATATGTCAATGGGCGTCAAACAGAATTGTTATTGATACCAAGGGTTCAATCACATCAAGGAAATTAAAACCTGAACCATGAAAACCAAAATCGCACTTATTGTTTTATTGCTTTTCACTTTTGTTGGAACAACTCAAGAAGTACATAACGATAAAACAACCATCTGTTGGGATGTATCCGCCTCAATGGAGTCCCGCGATTTGGACAAAGAACTTTCTGTTTTGGACAAAATTTTTCAAAGAAACGGAGACCAAGAAGTGCAATTGCTATTATTCGGTATAGACCTCGACGAAAGGAATTATACGATAAAAGACGGTAACTGGGCACAGCTTAAAAAAGATCTGGAAAATGTCCAATATGATGGTGGAACAATATATGCAGCACTTAAGGGAAAAATAAAAAATCAAAATGTATATGTCTTTACGGACGGACAAAAAACGTTGACCAAAGATATATTGTCTTTGGAAGGAAAAAGTTTTTTAATAAACAGCAGCCCAAATCGCGATGCAAAATTTTTAGAGCGCACAGCGCTATTGAACAAAAGTCGTTTAATGGATTTTGCAACGATGCTTCCTGAAAATGTCAAGAAACTACAGCAAAAGGCAACTGAAACAAAAAAAAGTCAAGAATCGAGAATTCAGGGAACGGTTTATATAGATAACAAACCAGCACCAGACGTACGGGTTGCGATCAAGGGTATATCCGATAGTTTCTTGACAGGTGCTTCAGGTTATTTTTCGATTCCCGCACAAGTAGGTGATACGTTGGTTGTCACCAGTAGAAATAGCAAAACAATTAAAACCGTTCCTGTAGAAATTATGGGACGTACCGATGTTTTTATGACCTCAAACATCGTTGCGTTGGATGAGGTTATTGTTGTAGAAAAAGAGTTGAAAAAAGCGGAAATGACGCTAACGGGCTATGGACTTCAGCGACAAGAGGCAATTGGGTATACAGTTTCCGAGGTTGATGATAAAGATATTTCTGAGGTCACCACTAATGTTGGTGATGCCATAAACACAAAGGTGCCCGGACTCGAAATAACTGGAAAAATAGAGGTTGGGGGTAAACAAGCGGGTGGTCTTGGTGCTGCAAGAATCAGGGGGAACGGTAGCATAAATATGAATACGAACGCCTTGGTAGTTGTTAACGGGGTTCCCATGCGAAGAAGTGAGACTTCAGGTGCCCGTGGTGCATATACTACTACAAATGCAAATATGGATTTTATCGACCCCGCTAATATTGCGAAAATCACAGTCTTAAAAGGATTGGCAGCAACGAATGCTTGGGGTAGCGAGGGCCGTGGGGGAGTTATCTTAATAACTACCAAAACAGCTGTATACGGCACTGGCGAAGACGAAAAACCAGTGGATCGGGCACTTCTTAAAAATAATGTTTATGATGAAACACAAGGTGAATTGGCGTCAGATACAAGTCCGATCACTGTTGCCTTGAATGGGAGTGAATCGGTTGATGATGCTTATAACACGTATATGGCTCTTAAGAACTTGAACCAAGGCCATATCGAATTCTATTTGGATGCATTCAACTACTTCAAGGAAAAAGACGCAAAAATAGCTGGTAGGATTGTTTCTAACCTCTTGGAATGGAAAAGCGGTGATGTTGAGGTTTTGAAGGTAGTATCGAAGGCATTGGCAACCATAGGTGACCATGAAAATGCAATTCGAGTGAATGAAGAAATCATTAAAATGACTCCTTCTGATGTCAACGCCTATTTGAGCAGTGCCACGGCAAAAACTGAATTAGGAAAGTATCAAGAAGGTTTAAATGAGTTATTAGCTCTTGAAAAGGGTACAAAATATTTTTCCGTAAATGCATCTGGAATTTCAAAGACCTTGAAACGCGAAATAAAAAACCTGATTGCAATGCACAAAAATAAGCTTGACTTGACCAATGTGCATCCCGAATATTTAAAAAATCTAAAGTATAAGGTGCGCCTCGTTTTTGAATGGAACATTCCAGCAGCCGAATTCGAATTGCAATTCGTAAATCCGCAGAAAAGATTCTTCAACTGGGAACACACCAATTCTGCCATTAGATCACGTATGGAAAATGAACTAAAGAGTAACTATCGGGTCGAGGAATACGAGTTTTATGGCGATGTAGCAGGGAAGTGGGTTATTAATGCAAAATACTTAGGTGAAACTTTGGGGTCAGATGAAGTACCTTTAGTTTTAAAAACAACTATTTATGAGGATTTTGGATCGCCCACCCAAAAAAGGGAAGATATTCTGGTCCATTTTTCTAAGCCGGGAGAGAAAAAGAATTTAAAGAATCTTTTGGTCAATTGATGCTTATCGATTGAGTACCAAGTGGGTCAAGGCTTACAAAAATTAACATTTAAATAGATGTAAAGTCCAGATGGTCAGGTAGTAATATCAATAAAATTTTGTAACTTGAGATAAAACTAAAGCTATGAAAAAGTTATTGTTTCTTCTCGTTTTGATATCCAGTTTTGGCCTTGCCCAAGAAAAAACAATTTTCGGAACTGTTACAGATGGTTCAGCTCCTTTGAAAAACGTTGCTATTTCTATCAACGATGCCTCAGAGGCAATATTTACCGATGATAATGGTAAATATAGAATTGACGCAAATGTAAACGATAAGATAAAATATTCGTATCAGGGTTTTAAGAATATTGTGATTAAAGTCGAAGATGTTACCCGTGTTTTGAACTTGAATATGGTACTTGATATTCAAGAGCTGGAAGAAGTTACGGTACTTGGCAGTAATCGAAAATCACAAAAAGTCTTGGAATTGGAGTATCCATCTAATTTCAATATTATCAGAACAGCTTTTGGGTATATAAATGCGGAAACCGCTCCGGGAAATGTTCGGTTTTTAAATAGTGACGAAATCGATCCGGTCTACCTTTGTATTTTAGACTTGTTAAGAAACCGATTTAGCGGTATTCGAGTTCAAGGGGAGTGTAGCGGCGCTTTCGGACCCACAATAATAAACTCCGCTGAGAACGCAAGTAATCAAGAAGGACAAATTGAAAATGAAGTTAGTATTTTCGGTTCAGCATCCAATGCGGGTACAGGGGTTCGTTCTAATCTAAATCAAGGAAAAGTATTTGTACGAGGTACTTCCTCACTGTCAAACCCAAGGTCCGCAATTTTTGATGTCGATGGACAAATTCTAAACGATGCGCCGTTGTGGTTGGATATAAGGAATATCAAACGTTTGGCGATATTGAATAATTTTGCCGCTTCAACCTCATACGGTAGTGCAGGAGCCGGCGGGGTTATTGTTATAAACACGATATCAGGTAGTCCAAAATCGGATGAAATATATGATCGGGCAAGGTTGCGGAATAATTTTGTTTCTGATAACATCATTTCACAAGAAGATTTAAAAAACAACGCACCAAGCTATATGGCAGATATTAAAGCAAGCCAATCTTTGGAGGAGGCGAAAAGGATATACGAAGGATATACGAAATCATATGGTGGACACCCTTATTTTGTACTAGACATGCAGCGGTATTTTAAGGAACGTTGGGGTGCTTCCGATTTTTCCAACGAAATTTTCAAGAGTAAGTCTTTTTTATTTGAAAACAATCCGGTTTTGTTAAAGGCATTGGCGTACCAATCAGAGGCGTTAGGAGACTTTGAAGAGGCGAATGAAATGTACAAAGAGGTCTTGCGATTACGCCCTAATTACTTGCAATCTTATCTTGATATGGCCAATAGTTACAGGGATATTAGAAAGCCGCAACAAGCGGCATCTATCTATACCCGTTACAATTATTTACTCGAAGAGGGAATTCTGAAAAATGATTCTATTGGTTTCGCTAATCTATTTGAGCGTGAGTACAACAACTTTTTGCTCTTGGATAAAAATAGCATTGTCAAGAAAGGAACCGCAAGCGAGTTATTTGTGGCGGAGGAAGATTTTGAAGGCACACGATTGGTATTCGAATGGAACGATAGCGAGGCCGAGTTTGATTTGCAATTTGTAAATCCTGAAAACCAGTTCTTTATGTTGAAACACAGTCTAGCCGACAATGCAGATATGATTGCAAGGGAAAAAGAGTATGGTTATAGTGCCGTAGAGTATTTAATAGATGGTTCGTTGCCAGGCACATGGAAGGTCAATATGAATTATTTAGGAAATAAGAGTCTGACACCCACTTATTTAAAGGCAACCGTTTACTACAACTACGGAACCTATGCCCAACGTAAGGAGGTGAAAGTGTTCAAACTTAGCCTTAAGAATACACCCCATGAATTATTTGCCATTTCGGTCGGAGCGAAATTGGCTTTAAATAACTAGAATCACTTGTTGCAGGGTTTTCCCCTTTATTCTTTAAAAGAGTTAGCAATTCTTCTAAACAAAACTTAAATCGGCAAGATTTTTGAGGGTATTTTCTTATATTTTAATATTCCAGACCATGAAAAGACTTCTCTTTACGTTAGCGACCCTTATTTTTATTACTTCCACCTACGCTCAAGAAAATCTCAAGACCATAAAAGGTAAGATAACCTATCTCGAAGGTCCAGTAGCTAATGCTGATATAAAGGTATCCGGTACAGAAATGATTTTAAAATCGAATACGGATGGAAGTTATGAGGTACAAGCCTACCAGGGAGATATCATCACTTTTTCTTATCCGAGTTTACGAGATATGGAAATCGTGGTGGAAGATGTGACGCGTATTTTGAACATTACCATGTCACCAGAAATCAATGAGTTAGATGAAGTAGTAGTGCAAGCTAGTAAACGTCGAAGTCAAAATGACTTGCGGGAGGATTATGCTATCAATAAAAATATCATTCGAACAGCTTTTGGGTATTTGGATGCAGAACGTTCTGCCGGAAAGATTAGGATATTGAACGAGGATGAGATCAATGCCGTTTCGCTTTGCGTATTAGACATGATGAGAAGCAGATTTCCTGGAATCATTGTTTCTGGGGATTGTAATAAGGGAGGAGAAGTTTATTCTGCAAGGGGTCTTAGACCTGGACCAATGATTTGGGATGTTGATGGACAGATTATTGCCAATCAAGGACCTTTTACGCCCAGTGCCCCAATTTGGATTGATGTGAGGAATATCAAACGGGTAGCTGTAATGAATAGTTTGGCCAATACTGTTTCGTATGGTAACCTTGGTGCTCCTGGAGTAATAGTCATTAATACCATTGGTGGAATTGTAGGCTCCGAGTCCGGAAAATTCTTGGACCGCGCCCGTCTTCGGAACAACATCTTCAAAGATGACGCACTTTCCCAAAGCGATTTATCCAAAAACGAACCCACCTATTTATTGGATTATAAATCAAGTACATCCATCGATACGGCGAAATCGGTTTATGAAAACAATTTAAAGAAATATTTTAACTCCCCACATTTCCTTATCGATTCATACGCTTACTTTTTGAACAAAGGCGAAGAAAAGTTTGCCACGGATATTTTAAGTAAGAACCTACCACTTGTTGACAAAAATGCGGTATACTTAAAAGCTTTGGCCTATTATACAGAAGCCAATGGTGATTTGAATAAAGCAAAAGATTTATACGAACAGGTCTTTATTTTACGGCCTAACTACGTACAGTCCTATCGTGATTTAGCTGAAAGCTATCGTAGTGTCAAGAAATACAAAAAGGCAGCATCGATGTATGCTCGTTATAATTATTTGGTAGCGGAAAGTTTCCTTCCATCGGACAGCTTAGGGTTAGGGGCAATTATTGATCGGGACAGCGAAAACCTCATGGCTCTTGAGGGCGATAAAGTAATGGAGGGTGGAAAGGTACAAACTAGACTAGCAAAGTATACAGAATTTGACGGCACACGTATGCTTTTCGAATGGAACGATAGTGAGGCGGAATTCGAATTACAGTTCGTAAATCCTGAAAAACACTATCATACATGGAAACATACTTGGGTAGCCAATGAAAACCGCATAAGGGATGAAAAACTAAAAGGCTATTCTTCCGAAGAGTTCTTGATTGATGCATCTCTAGCAGGTAATTGGCAAGTGAATATCAACTACAAAGGCAATAAAAAGTTGGAACCGACCTACTTAAAAGTAACGACCTACTTCAATTACGGCTTGAATTCGCAACGCAAGGAAGTAAATGTATACCGACTCTCTTTAAAAGATACGAACCATAAGTTGTTCGATCTTATGAACTCAGGTTCGGTCCGAAGTAATTAGAAGAATCGAATGGTATGCTTGCTAATACCACGAAGTTTTAAAGTAAGTTAAGAAGCCTTACGTGAAAAGAAAGTTTACGTAACCTCGTTTTTGAAGTTTAATGCTAAATACCAACCCATGAAAAGATTTTTTTCACTTCTCGTCGCCCTTATCTGCTTTACAGCCACCTACGCCCAAGAAAACCTAAAAACCATAAAAGGTAAAATCTCTTACCTCGGAGGACCTGTGGTTAACGCGGATATTAAAGTGTCTAGCTCTGAAGAGATTTATAAGTCTACCATTGATGGTTCATATGAAGTAAATGCTACCCAAGGTGATATTATTACATTTTCCTATCCCAGCCTTCGTGACATGGAAATTGTTGTTGAAGATGTAACCCGTATTTTGAATATTACAATGTCTCCCGAGTTTACCGAGTTAGACGAAGTTGTAGTTCAAGCTAGTAAACGCCGCACACAAAAAGATTTAAAAGCTGAATATCCAATAGATAAAAATATTGTTAATACCCTATGGGGATATATTGATGTTGAGAGAGCGCCTGGTCAAGTTTGGCTTATGAGTGAAGAAGATATTAGCCCAGTTAGAATATGTATTCTTGATTTACTACAAGGTAGGTTCCCCGGCGTACAAGTAAGTGGTGATTGTTTCAATGGGGGAGCGGTGACTTCAAGAAGATATAGTTCTATAACACAAGGTCGATCATTTGTGTTTGAAGTAGACGGACAACTTTTTAAAGATGCACCAATATGGGTTCCTGTGACCGCAATGAAGCGAATTGCTATTTTTCCTGGTTTGGCGATGGCATCTAGGTATGGGACACTAGGTGCCGGCGGTGTAATTATTATAAATACTGTGAATGGAAACCCCCAAATTAACAAGTTCGTTGACAGAGCTCGTCTTAGAAGTAATATTTACGAAGACGATGCACTTGCTACTTCTCAAGTTGAGAAAAACATGCCAGAATATCTTGTCGATTATAAATATAGTTCGTCTTCTGAAATTGCGATTGCTGTCTTCGACCACCATTATGGGAAGTATCATAACTCACCCTACTTCTTCATTGATTCTTACGGCTATTTCATGAGTACGGGTAAGGAGAAATTTGCACAAGATATTTTAATTAAAAACCTACCACTTGTTGATAAAAATGCGGTATACTTAAAAGCGTTGGCCTATTATGCAGAAGCCAATGGAGATTTGAATAGGGCTAAAGATTTATACGAACAAGTATTTATTTTACGCCCCAATTATGCGCAGTCATACCGTGATCTGGCAGAAAGCTATCGCAATGCCAAGAACTATAAAAAAGCGGCATCAATGTATGCCCGCTATAATTATTTGGTGGAGGAAGATTTCCTTCAGTCCGACAGCTTGGGTTTGGGCTCGATTATGGACCGGGATTCAGAAAATCTCATGGCTCTTGAAGGGGACAAGCTGATGGAAAGCGGAAAACCACAAACTAGGCTTGCCAAATACACTGAATTCGATGGCACACGTATGCTTTTCGAATGGAACGATAGTGAGGCAGAATTCGAATTGCAGTTCGTAAATCCCGAGAAACATTACCATACTTGGAAACATACTTGGGTTTCAAACGAAGACCGTATACGGGACGAAAAACTTAAAGGCTATTCTTCCGAAGAATTTTTGATTGATGGGTCTCTAGTAGGTAAATGGCAAGTGAATATCAACTACAAAGGCAATAAAAAGTTGGAACCGACCTACTTAAAAGTAACGACCTACTTTAATTACGGTTTGAATTCACAACGTAAGGAAGTAAACGTATATCGCTTGTCGTTGAAAAATATCAATCACAAGTTATTTGATGTGGTAAATTCAGGAAGAATTTCAACCAACTAAGCATACCAAAACATGAAAAGATATTTACAAACTACTGTACTTATTTTTATGTCCCAAATAATCTTTAGCCAAAACGATGAGGTAACGGTTACCGGAGAGGTAACGGATGGATTGCAACCCCTATCCGATGTAAACATTACAATTCAAGGAAGCACAAAAGGTACAAAGACGAATACTCAAGGCAAGTATGTTTTAAATGCCATAGAAGGTGATGTTATTTTGTTCAGCCATATTGGACATGAATCCGTTGAAATTATCATTGAGGACACGGATCGAACGCTGAATTTAGTGATGAATCCTGACATAGAGGTATTGGACAATGTGACGGTAACTCAAAAGAAGAAAACCCGAAAAACCCAAGAGAAATTATTTCTGGAGTATAATACCAATCCCAATTTGATAAAAACGCAGTTTGGTATTTTAGATAAGGAAATCTCGGGGACTTCGATGTATATTTTAGATGAAGAGCAGATTAATCCTGTAGCTACAAACATTCTTGCCGTACTTAATGGTAAGTTTCCCGGAGTCAAGATGAGTCCAAAAGGGGACCCTACAAGAACCACGAGTCCACTGGACCCAGGCGCGGTGATCTACATACGAGGAGGTGGTTCAATAAGTAATCCCACTCCGGCTATCTACGAGGTTGATGGTTTTGTTTATGTAGACCCGCCACTTTTTTTAGATGCCCAGAACATTAAGCGTATTGCACTTTTACCATCCTTTGCATCTGCAGCGAGATATGGTAACATTGGGGTAGGCGGTGTTTTTATAATCAATACAAAATCGGGTAATTTTTCTCCAAAAGATGGAGATTCTGGTTTAGTTGATAAAGATTTACTTCGAAATAACAATGTTCAAAATGTTGTCCTAGATTACAAAGACCTAAACAAAGATGGCCCAACGTATCTGACTGAACTAAGAAAGAGTAAAGACTTTGATGAGGCAAAAGGAATTTATCAGAAGTTTTTGACTAGTTATAGTAGTTCAATGCACTTTGTATTGGATGCCTATCAATATTTCTATGATAATTTGGAAAAACCCAAATTTGCCGACAACATTATTGTAAAACACCGAAGTCTTTTTGAAAACAACGCTATGGCTTTAAAGGCCCTTGCATACATATACCAAGTACAAGGACGTTTATTAAAGGCTCATGAAGCTTTTAAAGAAATTTTTGTCTCTCGACCCAACTACGCTCAGTCTTACTTTGACTTGGCGAATAGTTATCGAGAAATTGAGCAGTACGAAAAAGCTGCAGGTATTTATGCGCGATATAGCTATTTATTGGAAGAAGGCTTTGTTCAACCTGAGCCAAATTTCGATGTATTATTGACTCGAGAATATAAAAACCTATTGGTTCAAAAGGGTGACAAGCTTCTCAGTAGAAAAGCCCAAAAAAAGGTATCCGAGTATACAGAGGTGGTTAATACTCGTTTAGTATTTGAATGGAATGATAGCGAGGCTGAATTTGAGCTTCAATTCGTAAATCCCAAGGGAAAATATTTTAAAACAGAACACTCATTATTTGCGAGTCCGGAGCGTATACGAAGTCAGAAAATAGCGGGCTATGCTATGGAAGAACATTTGATTGATGAATCAATGCCAGGTAAATGGCAAGTGAATATAAGATATTTAGGAAATAAAAGTTTGACCCCAACATATCTAAAGGCAACTGTTTATCATGATTATGGTAGCCCCTCGCAACTAAAAGAAATTAAGTTTTTTAAATTGACCCTTAAAAATATAAATCAAAAATTATTTGAATTGTATAACACGTCTAAAGTTTCTAACTGATGAAATGTACAAGAATTTCATTTTTATTTTTCCTTATTTTTTGCACGCTAGGTTTTTCCCAACAAGACTACAAAGGCCAACTTCTAGATTCAGAAACCGGTGAACCATTACCTTACGTGAATATTGGGGTTTTTGGTAAAGGTATAGGTACGGTATCCGATGAAGAGGGACTTTTTCACCTCCCTATCGATAAATCGAGACTTTCACCTTCTGATATCGTTCAATTTTCTGCAATGGGATATACAACCCTAAAAAAACCAGTTTCGAGTTTAGAATTCGTTTACAACGAATACCCCAAAATTGTAATGCAACCCGAGAGTGTTGTACTTAATGAAGTTATTGTTACCAATAAGGGTGCCTTTGAAATTAGTGATGTTGTGGGCTATCAAAATTATGGAGAAAAAACCTTCGGTTATTGGAAGGATAATATATCCTTAGGTGGTGAACTGGCAACAAAAATTCAGGTTAAGAAAGGTGTTCGGAAATTAAATACCCTATTTTTTGAAGTATTCGCTAACCCATCGGATAGTATACTCGTAAGAGTGAATATCTATGAAACGGGCAAATCGAGGACTACCGTAGGCAAGAATTTGAACAGTTCAAACAAAAATATACTGTATACCATTCAGCCCAATACAAAATTAGCTGTGGTGGATTTAACGCCACATTCCATATATGTGACCGATGATTTTTTTGTTAGCCTAGAATTGTTGAAAGTATATGGCGATAAACCTATCGGGTTGGTACTTGCTGCCTCTGCCGAGAAGGGTACCTACTCCCTGCGCAAATTTGCAAGTATGGACAAATGGGAGCGATTGACTCAGTCTGCTATGGCATATCATTTAAATACCACCTACTATTCAGATAGTAAACGGGCCGAGAGCAAAGTAGCCAAAGCACAAAAATCAAAACAGAACATTTCGGGTTTTATCTTCTCATCACGAAGGCCACTACGAAATGTAAAGGTTACTAATCTAACTACTAACCAAGAAACTTTTTCCAATGAAAAAGGCAGGTATCAAATTCTAGGGGAGAAGGATGATATAATTACATTTGAAGGTGATGGCTATAAAAAGATGACCGTAATACTCTTGGATAAAACGAATATCAATATGAATTTGCATCGGGAGTAGCCGCTTGTCAAACCTGTAAAACTCCCATATTAAAGTCTTTTTCGATAGGTGCATGATTTGCCGCCTCTATGCCCATCGAAATCCATTTTCTTGTGTCAATTGGTTCTATAATGGCATCTGTCCACAAACGTGCTGCAGCATAATACGGTGATACTTGATTGTCGTATCGATTTTTGATTTTATCGAAGAGCTCTTTTTCGGCTGCTTCGGTAATCACTTCGCCTTTCTTTTTTAAAGAAGCTTTCTCAATTTGTAATAAGACTTTGGCAGCTGAATTTCCACTCATGACGGCTAAATTCGCGCTTGGCCAAGCCACTATTAATCTAGGGTCGTAGGCTTTACCACACATAGCATAATTACCTGCACCATAACTGTTTCCAATAACTATGGTAAATTTTGGGACTACGGAATTACTGACCGCATTTACCATTTTAGCACCGTCTTTGATGATGCCCCCATGTTCGCTTTTACTGCCCACCATGAATCCTGTAACATCTTGCAAAAAAACCAAGGGAATTTTCTTTTGATTACAGTTGGCGATAAAACGGGTTGCCTTATCGGCGGAATCCGAATAAATCACTCCTCCGAACTGCATTTCACCTTTGGCAGTTTTGACCACTTTACGTTGATTGGCGACTATACCTACGGCCCATCCATCTATTCGAGCATAACCTGTTAGAATAGTTTGTCCGTACTCTTTTTTATACTCTTCAAAAATAGAATCGTCGACCAGCCGAGCAATGATGTCGCGCATGTCATATTGATCTGTACGTTGATGCGGAAGTATGCCATAAAGCTCCTCCGAATTGAATTTTGGTTTGATTGCCTTGGTTCGGTTATAACCCGCGGTATCAAAATCCCCAATTTTATCAATGATGTTTTTAATGGTATCTAAGGCATCTTTATCATCTTTAGCCTTATAATCGGTTACACCACTAATTTCGCAATGAGTGGTTGCCCCACCTAAGGTTTCATTGTCGATACTTTCACCGATTGCTGCTTTTACTAGATAACTACCCGCTAAGAAAATACTGCCGGTTTTGTCAACAATTAGGGCCTCATCACTCATAATTGGTAAATAGGCTCCACCTGCGACACAACTTCCCATCACAGCTGAAATTTGAGTGATACCCATACTACTCATGATAGCATTGTTTCTGAAAATCCTTCCGAAATGTTCTTTATCTGGGAAAATCTCATCCTGCATCGGCAGATATACGCCTGCACTATCGACTAGATAGATGATTGGTAATTTGTTTTCTATGGAAATTTCTTGGGCACGTAGATTCTTCTTTGCGGTAATAGGAAACCACGCTCCTGCCTTTACCGTTGCATCATTCGCAACAACAATACATTGTTTGCCTTTGATATGACCGATTTTAACCACGACTCCGCCTGACGGACAACCGCCATGTTCCTCATACATGTCATCACCTACTAAGGCACCGATTTCAATACTGTTTTCGTCGGAATCCAACAAGTAGGCGATACGCTCTCTCGCGGTCAATTTACCTTGTTTATGTTGTTTGTCAATTCGAGCTTGACCACCACCCAGTTTGACTTTGCCAAGCCTTTTTTTGAGCTCTGAAACAAGCATTTTATTGTGGTCTTCGTTTTTGTTGAATTTAATATCCATTCAGCTAGTTTTCTTGGGAATAAAGATAAGAAGAGAATTTGATTACATTTGGATAAACGGAATAGTATTGAGATGAAAAATGAAATCAGATGGGGTGTTGTCGGTCCCGGACATATTGCACATAGTTTCGCTAAAGATTTGGATTTAGTAGTTGGTGGAAGACTCACCGCCGTGGCTTCTAGAAGCCTCGATAGGGCAAAAGAATTTGCGAATGAGTATGGAGCCGATCATGTTTACGGTTCTTATCAAGAATTATTTAAAGCTGATACGGTAGACGTACTTTATATTGCCACACCACATACTTCGCATTGTAAATTAACCTTAGAAGCCTTAAAACATAAAAAGGCCGTGTTATGTGAAAAACCGATGGGAATTCGTAAAGATGAAGTAGAACGGATGATTGCTGCTGCCAAAGACAATAATGTTTTTTTGATGGAAGCTTTATGGAGCAGGTTCAATCCTTCCATCAGAAAAGTAAAACAACTTATTGAAGAAGGCATTATCGGAAAATTAGAATATCTCTACGCCGATTTCGGTTTCTACGCTTTGGATAGAGATGAAAAAGGTAGATTGTTGAATCCTGAATTGGCAGGAGGTTCAATATTGGATATCGGAATCTATCCTATTTTCTTGTCATATTTGCTTTTTGGAATGCCTAAAACGATTAAAGCAAGCTCTAGGTTTTACAGAACGGGTGTTGAAATTCAGACCTCGATGCTATTTGAATATGAACAGGCTCAAGCCCTGTTATATAGCGGATTAACATCCAATAGTGAAATGAAAGCCGAAATTTCAGGGCAGAAAGGCAGCTTGTTTTTGCATCCAAGATGGCATGAAACACAAGGCTATTCATTAGAAAAGGATAAAGAACTAAACCACTTCGAATTACCGACAATAGGCAAGGGGTATAGTCATGAAATCGAAGAAGTACATCAATGTCTCCGGGCTGGTAAAAAGCAAAGTAATCTCTGGAGTCTTCAAAATAGCCTTGATTTGGTTTCTATTCTTGACGCTGTGAGGAAAGAAACAGGAATTACCTTTCCTTTCGAATAATAAAGTCATTTTCAAGAGGGATAATTCCTTGATTTTTTACGATATTTGAGGCTACCACCAAACGAAACACAACTATGGGAATGAACAAAAATACTGTCCTGGCTTGGGCCACTTTTATCATGATTTTAGTAGGTTTAGGCTTAATTGCCTTAGGAGCGTTTAGATATGATGATGTTGCAGGTTGGGGCTTCGCTTCGGTCGGTATTGGTTTTTTCGCCATAGCATGGGTATTTAATGCTTTAAAAGGAAGGGTTTAATACTACTCAAGTTCAAACACAATTTCAATTACAAAATCAAATTTAAATGTCTGACGATAAGAAAGTCATTTTCTCCATGTCGGGGGTGACCAAAACATTCAAGACGGCTAATACGCCGGTTCTTAAAAATATATATCTCAGTTTTTTTTACGGAGCTAAAATAGGTATTCTCGGACTCAATGGTTCTGGTAAATCAACCTTACTTAAGATAATCGCAGGAGTGGATAAAAACTATCAAGGTGACGTTGTTTTTTCTCCTGGGTATAATGTAGGATATCTGGAGCAAGAGCCTCAATTGGATGAGGAAAAAACTGTTCTCGAAGTTGTTAAGGAAGGGGTGGCCGAAACGGTCGCCATCTTGGATGAATACAATAAGATAAACGACATGTTCGGTCTTCCTGAAGTATATGAAGATGCCGATAAAATGCAAAAGCTGATGGACAAGCAGGCTGATTTGCAAGATAAAATCGATGCTTCAAATGCGTGGGAATTGGATACAAAGTTAGAAATCGCCATGGATGCTTTACGTACACCGGAACCCGATAAAAAAATAAGTGTGCTATCTGGGGGAGAAAGAAGACGTGTAGCCCTATGCAGACTACTACTACAGGAGCCTGAAATATTACTTTTGGATGAGCCTACCAACCACTTGGATGCCGAATCCGTACATTGGTTGGAACACCATTTGGCACAATATAAGGGAACGGTTATCGCTGTAACGCATGACAGATATTTTTTGGATAACGTGGCTGGTTGGATTTTGGAACTGGATAGAGGAGAAGGCATTCCATGGAAAGGAAACTACTCCAGTTGGTTGGATCAGAAGTCCAAACGTCTGGCACAAGAAAGTAAGACAGCCTCCAAACGTCAAAAGACTTTGGAACGCGAGTTGGAATGGGTGCGTCAAGGGGCAAAGGGAAGACAAACAAAGCAGAAAGCACGTTTGAAGAACTACGACAAGCTTATGAGCCAAGATCAAAAACAGCTTGACGAGAAATTGGAAATTTACATACCTAACGGACCTCGTTTGGGGACCAATGTTATTGAGGCCAAAGGAGTCAGTAAAGCTTATGGGGACAAATTATTATATGAAGATTTGAACTTTACCCTGCCCCAAGCTGGAATCGTAGGGGTCATTGGACCGAATGGTGCAGGTAAAACAACCATTTTTAGAATGATAATGGGGGAGGAAACGCCAGATAAAGGGGAATTCAAGGTTGGTGATACTGTGAAGATTGCCTATGTAGATCAGAGTCATGCGAATATTGACCCCGAGAAAACGATTTGGCAGAATTTTTCTGATGAACAAGAATTGATGATGATGGGTGGTCGTCAGGTAAATTCTCGCGCCTATTTAAGTAGATTTAATTTCTCTGGAAGTGAACAGAACAAAAAAGTGAATATGCTTTCCGGTGGTGAAAGAAACCGTCTGCATTTGGCCATGACCTTAAAAGAGGAAGGTAACGTCTTACTTTTAGACGAGCCTACTAATGACTTAGATGTCAATACTTTACGAGCCTTAGAAGAAGGTTTGGAAAATTTCGCTGGTTGTGCTGTGGTTATTTCTCACGACAGATGGTTCTTGGATCGTATTTGCACCCACATCCTGTCTTTCGAAGGTGATTCTCAAGTATATTTCTTTGAAGGTTCTTTCTCTGATTATGAAGAAAATAAAAAGAAACGATTGGGCGGTGATTTGATTCCTAAGCGTATCAAATACAAGAAATTAATACGTTAAATTAAAAACTCCCGAAACATATCGGGAGTTTTTTTTAAGCACTTTTCCACTATTGTTTTAGAGGTTGTTTCACAGGCTTTGGTATCTGATTTTCTATTTTCTCACGATCACCAACGACTATCAAAGTCATGTTTTCAGGTTTGATATATTTCTTTGTCATTTCTTGAACCTTTTCAGGAGTCACCGCATGCATATTTGCTACTTTATTGGTCAAAAAAGACTCATCCAGATCATGGGTGTCCAAAAATATCATCTGGCCTATAATGCCATTAGGCGTAGAATTTTGAAGTACATAGATTCCTGATTCGTAATTAATGATACCATCCATTTCTTCTTGTGAAGGTGGTTCATTTTGAAGTTTTTCGATTTCCTTTTGTATTTCGGTTAAAGAAGCACCCGTATGTTCTGTAGTGACATCGGCCGATTCATACCATACCCCACTTTTATATTTAGTATCTAAACTACTAAAAGGAGAATAGGTATAGCCTTTGTCTTCTCTTATATTACTCGTAATTCTTGACGCAAACGAGCCACCTAATATTGAATTGGTAACATCTAAAGCGATGTAATCTTCATGGGACGGTCCAATGACTGGTAATCCATAATAAATTGTAGACTGGGGTGCTCCGGGCCGATCTATAATTTTAACCTCATTGGAAACTACTGGTTTTGCAACATTAAATTTGGATGGAGTTCCCTCTCGCCAATCAGAAAAAGCCTTTTTAACGGTCTCTTTTACGGCCTCACCATCAAAGTTTCCGGCCACATATACAGTTGTTCGTACGGCTCCAAAGTGTCCATCATAGAATTGTTTTATGTCTTCTACCGTATATGAATCAATCATTTCATCGGAAGGATAGACTCTCCCATAAGGATGGTCAGGATACAACTGTGCATAAAAATCACGATTTGCTTGTGATCTTGGTCTAGATAACTGTACTGATAAATCACGTTTCATATCCGCTTTTAAACGATCTAATTCTTCAACCGGAAATTTCGGATTTTTAAGTACATCGGCCATAAGCATAATCGCCTCAGGTGCGAACTCATACAATACAGAACTACTTATAGATGAAGTATGAAGGCCAACACCGATGTTTAAATTACCTCCCATGCCGGCCATTTCATCGGCAATTTGTTTTGAGGTTTTGGTAGTACTGCCTTCTTCGAGTAAATCTGCTAGTAAGTCACTTAACCAGACTTGATTCTCCGCTTCATCTATATTTCCTGTTTTAACGCTAAAGCGAATAGTAGCTTTAGGTATCGATCCATATGGTACCATTACTAGCGTCAGACCATTGTCAAGTTTCACAACTTCTTTTTTAGGGAGTGTGAAGTTCTTTGGTTCACCACCCTTTGGCGGTAGCTCTTTTTCCTGTGCAATCAATGAAAATGAAAAGAAAAAGACTAATATGTATGTGATTATATTTTTCATTAGGATTGTGTTTTTTCGTTATCGGCTAAAAGAGGGTTTACTGTGAGGATAGTACGTTTGGTACTGATTAAATACTCATCTATGGTTTTTTTGACGATTTCAGGAGTTATCTTTTTGAACTCATCCTCCAAGGTATTTATTCGTTCGGGATTGTCATCAAAAAGCGCAAAGCTGCATAACAAATCGGCCCTTCCCAAACCGAAAGTGCGGCCTATGTCATCATATAATTGTGAGCGAAGTTTTACAATTGCTTGGTCAACGCTTTCTTGTGTAATGTTCGCTTTTAAATTGGTCATGACTTCGTCTACAGCAGTTAAAACCTCTTCTCGCGACGTTTCAGTATCGTATGTCAAGTCATACATCCAAATCATGGGGCCTTTATAGTTGTACATATTTCCCAAATAGTTAATTCCACCACTGACATCGGATGTGTATCCTTTTTCTTTTTCCAGTTTTTGTGCCAGTAGACTGTTATCGCCTTGAACCAAAATCTGATCTAATAGTCCCATCGCATAATATTCAGGGGAATTTCGCTCAGGCATATGATATGCTAGGGCAATTGCAGGCTTATTTGCTAAAGAGTCATTCTTGACGAACTCTTTTTGCTCTACTTGTTTTGGTTCAGAAATATCGGGTTGCTCTGGAATCTCCGCGGCAGGAATATTGGAAAAGTACTTATCAATCCAAGTTTTGGCCTCTTCAATTTCAAAATCACCTACTACGGATATCGCAGCGTTATTGGGAGAATAGTACGTTTTGAAGAAACTTTCTACGTCCTCGAGTTTTGCGGCATCTAAATCGGCTAAATCCCCATAGAAGTTATGGGCGTTGTACCAGTTTGTATTTGCATATTGAGGCATGTCTAACCATGGAAATCCACCGTAGGGCTGGTTGAGTACGTTTACCTTGACCTCGTTTTTAACAACACCTTGCTGATTGGTCAGGTTATCTTGAGTAATGTCCAACCCCCGCATTCTATCAGCTTCCGCCCAAAGCATGGTTTCCAGTTTATGGGAGGGTATGATTTCAAAGTAATTGGTAAAATCAAATCGGGTAGAACCATTGAGTACACCACCGTTTTGTTGAACGAGCTTGATAAACTCCATTTTACCCAAATTTTGTGATCCTTGAAACATCATGTGCTCAAATAGATGGGCAAAACCAGTACGGTCTCTAGGTTCGATTCGGAAGCCGATATTGTAATATACCGCGACAATAGCAGTAGGAGAGGTCCTGTCTTGCGATAGTATTACTTTTAGACCATTATCTAATTTGTAATACTCCACAGGGACTTTGAACTGAGCGGTTTCTTCCTTTTTTTCTTCTTCTCCTGCGCAACTAGCGATCAGGATTGCGAAAAGGGAAAGGACAAACCATTTTGATTTGATTTTCATACAGTTGTTTTTTAGATTGATAATTAATTGAAGTCTCACTATACTTAGGACTCATTTGTATTCAGAATGTTACGTTTTCGGTTAATAATCTTCTTTGGGGTACCAATCAAGTTGCACCACCTCAATAGAGGAATCCCCAGTATTAACCAGTGTTTTGAATTCGGTCACGTCACTTACATCGGGTCGCCCTCGGTAATGATACGGATATACTTTTTTGGGTTTGAATTCCAATACGGCGTCCGCGGCACTTTCAGGGGTCATGGTATAGGGCAGGTTCATACATATAAATGCCTTATCAATATTTTCCAAAGCCCTCATTTCTGGAATATCCTCTGTATCGCCCGAAAAATACAGACGTTGATCACCCATATTAAGCACATATCCATTTCCTCGTCCTTTTTCATGAAATTTTAAAGCTTCTTCTCTTAAATTATACATGGGTATGGCTTCAACGGTTACCCCGTAGCGTTCTTTACTATCGCCATTATTAAGTACATCCAATTGGGGCGTAAAGCTTTCGGGCATTTTGTCGGCAACAGCCTGTGGAACAATGATTTTTGCTTTTTCAGTATTCAAAACCTCCAAGGTTTCAACACTTAAATGGTCACCATGAATGTCGGTAATAAGAATAAGGTCTGGTTGTTTTTGTCCTTCAAAGGCTTCCAGGCCACCTACTGGGTCTATATAGATGGTAATGTCATCCCACTCTAACACCGTTGTTGCATGTTCGATAGGAATTATTTTGATAGTAGTGTTTTCAAATAGTTCTGTCTTATTCGACACTGTATCGGTGGGTGTGGTTTTTTTCGAATTCTCTTTGCATCCAAAGAAAAGGACACTGAGTAATAATACTAACGTTGTTTTCATACCTTACTTTATATTTAATAGATTCAAATCACTTCGTATCCAAACTCAACTCCATCTTAATATCACTTCTTGCATAAGGCAGGTCTTTTTCGAGTTCAACTTCCCTAAAACCGTACTTTCTATAAACGTGCAAAGCAGTATCAAGTTTAGTACTCGAATATAGTGTAATTGCTTTCCAATTTTGTTGTCTTGCAAAATCAATAGCAAAGGAAAGGAGTTTTTGCCCTATTTTAAAGCCTTGATATTTAGGTGCTACTGCCATTTTTCCTAATTCAAAAATATCGGGACCAAAAGGAATTAATGAAAAACAGCCCACAATTTTAGTATCAGCAGCGGCCATAAAAATATATCCGCCAGCGTCTATTATTGATTCTTGACAGTTTTCAAGTAGTTCCTTATCCTTTTCCTCCACATAAAAGTACTGTTCCAGCCAATTCAAATTAAGATTTTTGAAAGCATTTGCATGTTCTGGTTTAAAAGGAATAATCTTAATCTGCATTTTATTACTTTTGCATTTCATCGATAAAGTTAGTCCATACAACGGTTTTGATAACATCTGAGTTTAAATTTTTTTTCTCAAAAAATCCAAGACCAAAACTGAACCGTATATAGACTGATACAAACAAAAACCCATAATAATCTAAATAGATTAATTAATTATTACATTATGACTGAAACAAAGAGTAACAACGGATTGAAGGTATTGGCAGGCCTGCTTGGAGTAGTGCTTCTAGGTGTCATTATCTACACAGTAAGCCTTTATCAAGACAAGAAGAAGAATGAGGTTGCGCTTACGGAAGAGAAAAACTTGGTAGTTGAAGACCTGAACAGCTTAAAGTCTGAGTATGACAAAGCGATTTTGGAAAGCAACGCTACCAACGAAGAATTGGTAAGTGCTAGGGACAACATCGCAAAGTATATTGATTCTGTAAAATCTATGAAGGCCGATATTTCGTCTCTTTCAAGATATAGAAGACAAGTTCGTGTTTTAACAGCGGAAAGAGAGCAATTGTTAAAACAAGTGGATTCCTTGAAGACATCGAACACTTTGATCGCTATGCAGCGTGATAGTACTTATACTGAATTGGAAAAGCAAACGGTTTTTAATGATTCTTTGGTTGTACAGAATACGCAATTAGCTGATGTTGTCGAAAAAGGTTCTGCTTTGAACTTATCTAAATTCAATGTTGATGCCGTGAAAGAACGTAACAGCGGAAAATTGGTTTCTACTTCCAGAGCGAAGTCAACGGACAAATTTAAAATTTGCTTTACTGTTGCTAATAATGTAATTGCTGAAGCGGGTGACAGGGAATTCTTTTTAGAAATTCTTGACCCTCAAGGTAATGTTTTAGGCGAAAGCTACAGCAAAACTAATGACAGCGGTGCATCGGTTACCTACAGCAAAGGAACAAACTTCTACTATGAGAACAAATCATTGGATGTTTGTGACTATATCAGCAAACCAGCAGGTGACTTCCAAAAAGGAAATTACATGGTGAATGTTTATGATGACAGACTTAAATTATTGGGAACTTCTAAGTTCGCATTGAAATAAAAAGCACTATCCATTAATAAAAAGGGGTCAATCTTTCACGATTGACCCTTTTTTATTTAGTATATTCTTAGCTTTCGTTATTTAAGACTTCCTACCATATCTTCAGGTTTTACCCAAGCATCATAGTCCTCAGCAGCGACATAACCAAGATTAATAGCCTCCTCTTTTAGCGTAGTGCCGTTTTTATGAGCAGTATTTGCTATTTCTGCGGCTTTGTAATAACCGATTTTTGTATTTAACGCGGTGACCAACATTAAAGAATTGTTTAACAGTTCTTTAATCACTTCGTAATTTGGCTCAATACCCGCGGCACAATTCTCATCGAAACTTACGCAGGCATTGCCAAGAAGTTCCGCTGATTGAAGAATGTTAGCTGCCATCATAGGTTTGAATACGTTCAACTCATAATGGCCCTGTGTACCACCAACGGTCACTGCAACATCATTACCCATCACTTGCGCACAGACCATGGTCAACGCTTCACATTGAGTAGGGTTGACTTTACCGGGCATTATGGAACTTCCCGGCTCGTTTGCGGGAATAATAATCTCTCCAATTCCTGAACGAGGTCCTGATGCCATCATTCGAATATCGTTTGCAATCTTGTTCAAAGAAACTGCCAGTTGCTTTAGAGCTCCATGACTTTCTACAATAGCATCATGTGCTGCAAGGGCTTCAAATTTGTTCGCTGCAGTTTTAAAAGGGAGTCCTGTAAACTCTGCGATGTATTTCGCCACCAGCACATCATAACCCTTTGGTGTATTCAATCCGGTACCCACAGCAGTGCCACCAAGTGCTAACTCACTTAAGTGATCCAAAGTGTTTTTTAAGGCTTTAATTCCATGGTCTAATTGTGATACGTATCCAGAAAATTCCTGTCCCAAGGTAAGGGGAGTGGCATCCATCAAATGGGTGCGCCCAATTTTGACTACATCTTTGAACGCTTCGGATTTCCTTGCCAATGTATTTCGCAATTGAGTCACACCTGGAATGGTGGTTTGTACGATTTTTTTATAGGCCGCGATATGCATTCCTGTTGGGAAGGTGTCGTTCGAGGATTGTGATTTATTTACATCGTCATTGGGTTGTATGGTTTTTTCACCTTCCCCGATTTTCTTTCCCGCTATTTCGTGGGCACGATTTGCGATTACTTCATTTACGTTCATGTTACTCTGTGTGCCAGAACCCGTTTGCCATATGACCAACGGAAACTGGTCATCATGTTTTCTTTCTAGAATTTCGTCGCAAACAGCAGCAATCAAATCCCTTTTGTCTTCAGTTAGAACACCAAGTTCGCAATTTGCATAAGCGGCTGCTTTTTTTAAATAGGCGAAACCATACACTACATCTAACGGCATGGATGCTGCAGGCCCTATTTTGAAATTATTTCTTGAACGTTCTGTCTGGGCGCCCCAATATTTATCAGCCGGTACTTCGACCTTGCCCATTGTATCTTTTTCGATTCTGAAATTCATGATATGAGATTTTTAGTGTTACAAAGTTAGCGGTTTGTGATAGTAATCAGGAATGCTGGGAAAAGAAAAGCGTACTTTTTTCAATTTTGATTTGCAGTATTTATGGTTTTCAAAGTATCTTTGTACTACATAAAAAAAGTTCCATGTTCGAATTCGACCAATATTTAGGATTTTTAGCATTTTTGACCATTCTGACCATAGGGTTTTGGTTAATGATTTTCTTATTGACCTTCGTTGTACCATATTGGTTGTTCGGGAATATTAAAGAGTTATTAAAAGAAAAGCGCGATAAAAAAAAGGCCGCGCGTGAAGCATAAAAAAAAAGGAAGCCAATTGGCTTCCTTTTTTTTACTTGTAAACGTGTATTCATCTTAACCTTGCTCCTCGAATTCTCCATCGTCACCATCTCCTCGACGCTCTCCATTACGCTTTTTCTTTTGATTGAAGCGATACGTGAAGGATAAGTTTATACTACGGACACGTCTCTGAAATTCACTGTCATTTTCAAAGAAAGGAGTGAAAGTCTCACTAATACGTTTCCGACTATTGAAAACATCACTAATATTTAATGCTAATGAAGCTTTTTCCTCAAATAAATCTTTGCTGAAAGCTAGGCTGACCGACGCAATGCCTTTACTTCTTGATTGTGCTGTTTCTCTAGGTCCACGATAGAAAAAACGAGTTTGCCAATCAATATTTTTGAACAACGTTATTTTGTTATTTAATCGTACAAACCAGCTTAAGTTTTCGGCATCAAAATTCTGTCCATTGAAATCACCCCGAGTAATCAGGTTAAACATATTGAAGTTACCATTGAGATTCCATTTTTTTGTAGGCCTATAGTTCGTTGTGAATTCAAAGCCATAGCGATCGTTCTTTGCCAAGTTTACAGGTGTTCTTCTTAGTATACTCACAAGTTGGCCATCAAAGAAAGTATCCTCTCCAGTATCCTCTGTTATAAAGGTGATTACGTCGGTTGCCCGTTGGAAGTAAATGGATGCGTTCAATGTGACTTTTTCAAATCGGTTGAGATATCCAAAATCGACTTGGTTGCTATACGAAGGAGTTAAGCGAGGATTCCCCTGAAATAGATTTGTTGGACTTGATCTAGAGGGAAAGGGATTCAGGAAAAAAGAACGGGGTCTTCGCAGTCTTCTATTATATCCCAAGGACAAGCTTTGCTTTTCAGTCAATTCGTAATTCAGGTTCAAGGTCGGAAAAAGGCCATCAAAATTGTTTCTTGCAAAATCATTGCTTTCGACCTGATCAATAATGAGTCTAGTAGATTCATAACGTAATCCGGCGAGGTACGAAAACTTTTCTACTTTGCTTCCAAATTGTGTATAGACAGCATTAATGGTCTCTTTAAAATCAAGAACATTACTAGGGTTAGTAATGCCCAGCTCATCGATGGTGGGTTGAATGAAGGCCACATCATAGTCCGTTTCCAGACGATTGAAATCACCTCGGTACCCAAATTCGAACTGGTGATTTTCACCGATAGGTAGCACATAATCAGTTTGCATAAAAACCCGTCTTTGGTCTTCGGCAGTGCGCACGGTTTCACTATCAAAACCATTTTGTTGTATCAACGATGCTTCTACCTCCTCACTTGTTTCATATTGAAAGGCATAGCTGAGCTTATGCCCCGAGTCATTGAATTTTTTATCGTAGTTGAATGAATACTGAAAAGTATCATCTTCCTCAGTTTCGTCGTCAAATCTAAAACCACTAGTGAGATTTAGGTTGATGTCTTGTTGGGAAAAATTGTTTATGGTCTCATTACTGTTATCTGAACTTCTAATAAAAATACTTTGTGTAATCGACGATGTTTCATTTACATACCATTCAACACCAACATTTGCATTTATGCCTTTTCTTAATCGTTCACTTTCCTCGTCTTCAATAATGCTATTGGTGAAGTTTCCATCTTGGTCGAAGAAAACAGTACTGTCAAAAGAGTTTCCTGGTGACTTGCGATAATTATATCCAGTATTGGTAAAAATGTTGACATCGCCTGTTCGATAGTTTAAATTTCCATTCAGACCAAAACGGGTAGGGTCACCTATGTTAGCGGTTAAGGCTCCGTTCATACCTTGAAGCTTACTTCTTCTCAAAATAATATTGATAATTCCACCGGATCCTTCAGCATCATAGCGCGCTGAAGGTGAAGTTATGACCTCTACTTTTTCAATAGACTCAGCGGGAAGTTGCTGAAGTGCTTCCGTTGAATTTAGCCCAGTAATCGCTGAGGGCTTCCCATCAATCAAGATACGAACATCATCGTTTCCCCTCAGTTGAACATTACCCTCAACGTCTACGGAAACGGAAGGCACGTTATCGAGAACATCACTGACCGTTCCGCCACTAACGGTTAAGTCTTTTCCAACATTGTATATTTTTTTGTCCAGACGGATTTCAACAGTAGTTTTTTCAGCAATAACTTCTACACCTTCTAGTTGTTCTACATCGGGCGAAAGTTTAATGACGCCTAAATCAGTAGATGTGCGAAATGTTTGTTCTTCTAATTGATACGTGGTGTATGAAAGGAACTCTACCCTAACATTGTATCTGCCAGGCATCGTTTCTACCTCAAATTTTCCTGATGCATCGGTAATTCCACCACTTAGTCTTTCTGGGTTTCGAATGCTTTGAAGAACCAATGTAGCATACTCAAGGGGTTGGTTGGTTTCTTGGTCTAAAACCGTACCTGTCAATTTAATGGGATTGGGTGGCTGTCCTCCTTGTCGTTGACCACTTGGTCTTTGTGCTGTTATTAAAGTAAATGAAAATAAAAAAAGTGTAACGGAGAACAGTTTGGTCATATTAGTCTTTTGATTTCTTCTTTTTCTTCTTTTTCTTTTTCTCAGCCTTTTTTTGCTCTTTTTGCATTTTGGCAACACCCTCTTTCTGCATTTTAACAAAAGCTTCGTATTTTTCTAGAGGAAGACCCGCTTTGAGATCTTCATCTTGTCTTACGGTAATTTTTTCGTATGCCTCCCGCATTTTGTCCGCAGGAAGTTTTAGAATTTGTAATTCTATTCGTTCTTGAACATACTTCTTTAAAGTTGTACTTAAAACGGCAGTTTCAAATTCGTCTAAGCCTAAGGTCTCCGCTATTGCTGGCATTTCACCATCAACTATTTCATCAGCTGTTTTGGGTTTCGGTGCTTCTGCTGGAGTTTCCGCTTGCGGAATTGCACTGCCATAACCTCTTCCAAGGCCACGTCCACGACCTCCGCCGTAACCACCATAGCCCCCATATCCATATCCACCACCTCCGTAGCCATATTGGGCTTGCATTTCAACTCCTGCGAGCAGAACAATAAATAAAGCGATTAAAAATTTGCCGTTGGTTTTCATGAGCTAACGATTTTACTATGATTTCAAAATTAGATGAAGGTTTAACCCGTAGTGGTTAAATCTTTGTTAAAAAGATAAAGCAACAAATGTACCAATCTTTTAGTACTACCTGGTATTGAACTGGCACTGCTATAGAATAGTCCTAATTCTTTCTGGGGGCCTTCCTATAATTGCTTTGTTACCGTTTATAACTATCGGTCGTTCTATTAATTTGGGATGTAATATCATGGCATTCAAAATATCCTCTTCCGATAATATCTTACCCCGGTAGTTTTCCTTCCAAATAGCTTCGTTCTTACGTACAAGATTTTCTGCTGTGATTCCCAAACATGTTAAGATGTTACGTAATTCTTCCTTAGATGGAATGTCTTCCAAGTATTTTACTACTTCAAATTCTTTTCCAGAATTTTCAAGTATTTCAAGCCCTTCGCGTGATTTTCTGCATCTCGGGTTGTGGTATATTTTGGTCATGGTGATAAAAGTATAGAGTTAAAGGTTCATATTCAAAGGTCAAAAATCTTAGGATGCCGATTAGGGAGCTTCTTCCTCTTTCTGACCCATAGCCATTAGATAGGCCTTCAAGAATCGATTGATATCTCCATCCATGACAGCATCAACGTTTCCTGTTTCTTCCCCCGTGCGAACGTCCTTCACCAACTTATACGGATGCATCACATAATTCCGTATTTGCGATCCCCATTCAATTTTCATTTTTGAGGATTCTATCTCCTGACGGGCCTCCATCTTTTTTCGAAGTTCGATTTCGTACAGTTGTGATTTCAACATTTTTAGAGCGGTAGCTCTATTATCATGTTGGGATCGCGAATCGGAGCATGAAATTTGAATTCCCGTAGGCTTATGCACTAATTGCACTTTGGTCTCAACTTTGTTCACATTTTGGCCACCAGCCCCACTTGAACGTGCTGTGGTGATTTCAATGTCAGCAGGATTCACTTCGATTTCTATAGAATCGTCCACTAAAGGATACACATAAACGGATGCAAAAGAAGTGTGCCGCTTTGCGTTACTGTCAAAAGGAGAGATACGCACCAACCGATGTACCCCGTTCTCACCTTTAAGCCACCCGAAGGCAAAATCACCATCGATTTCCAAAGTAACGGTTTTAATCCCCGCGACATCACCTTCTTGATAGTTGAGTTCTTTTACCTTGAATTTGTTTTTTTCGGCCCACATCATATACATGCGCATGAGCATGGAAGCCCAATCACAACTTTCTGTGCCACCAGCCCCTGCAGTAATCTGAAGAACCGCAGTAAGTTCATCGCCCTCTTCAGAAAGCATGTTCTTAAACTCCAAGTTTTCGATGGCCTCTAAAGTCTTTTCAAAATGTTTTTCTACTTCTTCTTCAGATACATCACCTTCTTGCAAGAATTCTAAAAGTACTTCAAGATCTCCGACAAGCGTTTTTGCCGAATTGTAATCATCAACCCATTGTTTTTTGGATTGAATGAACCGCATGTGCTTTTGCGCTTCTTGGGCATTGTCCCAAAAATCTGGTGCTAGGGTTTTCTCCTGTTCATTTTCAATCTCAATAAGCTTGGCATCAATGTCAAAGATACCTCCTTAACGCACCAAGGCGATCTAAAAGACCTTTGTAATGGTCTGTGGTAATTGTCATGTAATTGAATTTTCAGCAAAAATACTGCTTAACTCTTGTTGAACAATCTATTTTATCTAAATTTAGTGCTGGCTAGTTCTCATAAACATACACTACAATGAATCGTATCAAACTTCTCTTAATTTTATCTTTTTTTCCACTGTCCTTTTTAGCGGCCCAATTTGCTGAAAAAAGTAAGGATTTTCAAAAGTTCAATGGATACTTCAATTTTCAATATGATGAAAAGACCGATAAAATTTATTTAGAGGTCGAGGAATTGGAAAAGGAATTTCTTTATGTGTCTTCGTTGAGTAGTGGTATCGGAAGTAATGACATCGGTTTGGATAGAGGGCAACTTGGAGGAAGACAAGTTGTCTTCTTCAAAAAAGCCGGAAACAAACTTCTTTTGGTTCAACCTAATTTAAAATTTAGGGCTTTAACCGATAACGAATTGGAGCGCAAATCAGTGGAACAAGCTTTCGCCAAATCGATTCTTGGCGGTTTTACTATTGAGGAAGAAAAAAATGGGAAGTTCATCATTGATATTACGGAGTTTTTAATGCAAGACACCCATGGGGTTATTGGTCGTTTAAAACGAAATAAACAGGGAACCTACAAATTGGACAAGACCAAAAGTGCGATTGCATTGGAGCGCACTAAGGCTTTTCCGAAAAATATTGAATTTGATGTCACCCTTACTTTTGGGGGTAATCCAGAGGGGGCAAACATTCGTTCCGTTTCGCCAAATCCGCGCTTGCTCACCGTTGCTCAACACCATTCTTTTATAGAGTTACCAGATGACGGTTACAGGCCTAGAGTGTTCGACCCGAGATCGGGTGCTTCTCCTTTTATGTATTATGATTATTCTACTCCTGTGGAATCCCCTATTTTGAAAAGGTTCATCAGAAGACACCGATTGGAAAAAAAGGATCCGACGGCCGATGTAAGCGAAGCTGTTGAACCCATAATTTATTATTTGGATAATGGAACTCCAGAGCCTGTACGTTCTGCTTTGTTAGAGGGTGGTCGATGGTGGAATCAAGCTTTTGAAGCGATAGGTTATAAGGATGCATTTCAAGTTAAAATTTTACCTGATGAGGCAGATCCATTGGACGTTCGGTATAATGTTATACAATGGGTGCATCGATCGACACGCGGTTGGAGCTACGGTGCTAGTGTTACAGATCCAAGAACTGGAGAGATTATGAAAGGCCATGTTAGTTTGGGCAGTTTACGTATTCGTCAAGACTTTTTAATCGCGCAGGCCTTAATGAACAAGCCATATGCCGAACGGGACGATAACCATCAGCCAATGTTAGATATGGCCATAGCCAGAATTCGCCAACTTTCGGCACATGAGATAGGCCATACGCTTGGTTTTGCTCATAATTATGCAGCGAGTACCAATGACAAAGCTTCCGTGATGGATTATCCTCATCCGCAATTTAGTATTAAAGACGGGGAAATTGACTTTTCAAATGCATACGATGACAAAATAGGGCCTTGGGATAAGGTGACCGTAGCCTATTCTTATGAGACCTTTCCTAGTGGCGTCAATGAAAAGGCAGCTTTGAACAAAATTTTAGAAAAGTCTGCGGCCAAAGGACTGCGTTTTATCACGGATCAAGACGCACGCCCTCAAGGAGGCGCTCATGTACTGGCGCATTTATGGGATAATGGAAAAAATGTGAGTCAAGAATTGAACGAGATGTTAAAAATTCGGGAATTGGCCATTGCTAACTTTTCAATCGATAACATTCCGACAAACCAACCCAATTCTGTTTTGGAGGATATTTTTGCTCCCCTGTACTTTTTTCATCGCTATCAAACAGAAGCGGTCGCCAAAGTCATCGGAGGCTTGGAATACAACTATGCCGTAAAAGGAGATGGGCAAGCAACCGTAAAAATAGCTGAAAAGGCGACTCAAGAGGAGGGGTTAAAATCAATTTTACAAACACTTGATGCTGCGGTCATTGCCATACCCAAAGACAAATTATCGCTATTTCCACCTCGCGCTTTTGGATATGGAAGAACTAGGGAGTCTATAAAGGGAAAAACAGGAGTTTCATTTGATGCCCTGTCCGCACCCGAAACTTCAGCCGATATGACGTTGGGGCTATTGTTGCATCCGGAGAGAGCTTCAAGATTAATCCAACAAAAGGCTTTGGAACCCAATAATCTTGGCTTATCCGAAGTTTTAGATGAACTGGTAGAACAAACGATTAAAAAAAGTCACAAAGATAGTTACCAGGCTGAGGTACAGACCAATATCAATTTTAGAGTATTGTTCCATCTCATGAATATAGCTGCGCATGACAAAGTTCATCCACAGGTAAATGCAATTGCCTATCAAAACTTGAAAAACCTAAAATCTTCACTGCTTTCAAGTGGAAAAAGTTCAACTGCGGCTGAAATGGTTAGAAGAATAAATCGATTTATGGAGGAACCTGAAGAATTTAAAGTACTTCCAGTAGCCAAAATCCCAGATGGTTCACCTATTGGTATGGATTGCTTCCATTAAAACTTTGACACTTAATTTTGATTCCTTTGGAAATTAATTTAATTAGCGATACGGTTACCAAGCCATCAAAAGGCATGCTTGACGCTATGTTTTCTGCAGAAGTTGGTGACGATGTGTTCAAGGCCGACCCTTCAGTAAATGCCCTCGAAGTAAAAACGGCAAAATTGTTCGGAAAAGAAGCAGCTTTGTATTTCCCTTCCGGGACTATGACAAATCAAACCGCTATTAAATTACACACCGACCCAGGAGATCAACTCATCTGTGATAAATATGCTCATGTCTACAATTATGAGGGGGGCGGTGTTAGCTTTAACAGTGGTGTATCTTGTAAGTTGGTGGATGGGCATCGGGGTATGATGACAGCGGCACAAGTAGAGGCAGCGATTAATCCGCCTGACTTTTATCATAGTCCTCTGACTTCTTTAGTTTGCATCGAAAATACCACCAATAAGGGTGGGGGAGCCTGTTGGGATTTTGAGGAATTAAAGGCTATAAAAGCGATTTGTACAAAACATGGATTGGCTTACCATTTAGATGGGGCAAGACTTTGGAATGCCCTTGTGGTAAAGCAAGAAACACCAATACAGTACGGCGAACTTTTTGATACCATAAGTGTGTGTTTTAGCAAAGGTTTAGGGTGCCCGGTCGGATCAGTCTTAGTTGGTTCTAAAAAAGCTATTGACAAGGCTTTACGTATTCGCAAGGTTTTTGGTGGTGGCATGCGACAAGCAGGGTATCTAGCTGCGGCCGCTATTTTTGCACTTGAACATAATTTGCAACGATTGGTCAAAGATCACAAAAAGGCCCAAGAAATAGGCGTGGGGCTACAAAGTCTGGGTTATATTAAAAAAGTGGAGCCGATAGAGACAAACATCATTATTTTTGAAATCGATGAGTCAAAATTGAGTGCGGATGAATTCGTCAGAAAGCTAGAAGACAAAAATGTACATATTATAGGTATGGGCCAAGGCAAACTAAGAATTGTAACTCATATGGATTATACGGACGACATGCACAACGACTTTTTAGGTATACTCCAAAGGCTATAACTGTCTCTGTTTCGACAAAACTACAATTCTCTTTTTAAGATTCTTTATTCCATTTTCCATTCCCGCTTCGGAACCGTATGATTCACTAGTTCCTATTAGTTTACCTTGTAAATCTTTCATTTGGAATAGAAATTCTCCATTATGGTTGGTCTTGCGCTCAAAAACACTTCTTTTTTGTTGGATTGTGCCAAGCTTTTGAATCAACTCCTTGACCTCATTTTCATTTCTAAAGCCTATACTTTTTAAAAGCACATTGCCACCTTCAGCTTTTAGAGTAAACTTATAATTGTCTTTCTCGTCGCCAATTATATCGATCATAACATCTCTCATTTATAGCTACACAAAATACAACAACTATTTTGTAAGTCGAAATACGTAGTTCCTAAAAGCTTGTTTTCAAGATAAATACTAAAGTTAAATTCGATGAATGGCAAAATATTATCTTAAATATATCTTAATTTTTCCATAAAAAAATAATACATTGCGCTACCATTAATTATTAATTAAACACTAACTACAATGAAAAGAGTACTTTTTCTGTGTGCGGTATTTACCGCATCTTTCGCAATGGCACAAGACTTGCCAACCAATCCCGAGCCTGGTAAATGTTATGTACGCTGTACTACCCCTGATGTTTACGTAAATGAGACCGTGACTTTAACCATCAAGCCTGCTTATAAGGTTTTAAAGACCGTACCTGCAACGTTTAAAACCGTTACAGAACGTGTTGAGGTAAAGGCAGCGGGTAAAAAGTTAACCGTTGTTCCTGAAAAATGGGGAACCGAGACAGTTACTTATGTTTCAAAAGAAGGCGGAAATACATTGAGAATCACTCCAGCATCCTTTGGTACAGGTTCTGAAACTATTGAAATTAAACCAGCGTACGCTCAGTGGGAACTTGGTGCCGCTGCACCTGATTGTGCTTCAGGCAATCCGGATGACTGCAGGTACTGGTGTTATAAAGGATATCCTGCTGAGTTTACAACTATTGAGACTACTACCTTGGCTAGTGATGCTTCCGTAAGTAAAACTCCTATTGGTTCAAATAATGCTACATACACGAAGAGGGTTCTATTGGAACCGGCTAAAGTGGTTGAAGAAATCATTCCTGCGGAATTTAAAGAGATTACAAAGACAGTATTGGATAAGGATGCTTATACGACTGAAGAAACAGTACCTGCTGTCACCAAAACGGTAACTAAAGAAGTTTTGAAGGAGAAAGGTGGATTGACCACATGGAAAGAAGTAGAATGTTCGCTTGTAGAATACCAAGCGTTACCTATTAGCTGGAATCTTGGAAGTGCTACTTTGACCGCTACAGCTAAAAATATCATTGACACGAGACTGATGCCGGTGTTGAACCAGAACCCTGGTGTTAAAGTCGAGTTGGCTTCACATACCGATGTTAGAGGTTCGGCCTCGAATAACAAGGATCTTTCTGAAAGAAGAGCAAAGGCCGTAGCTGATTATTTGATTACAAAAGGGGTGAACCCAAGCCTTCTTGTTGCTAACGGATATGGTGAGACCAAAACTAAGAACAGATGTAAAGAAGGAGTTTCCTGTACAGAACGTGAGCATGCTGTTAACAGAAGAACAGAATTCAGACTAATCAATGACTAATTGAGAATTTTAAAACTAACCAACCAAAAAAGGGCCTTCCGTAATGGAAAGCCCTTTTTTAATTCTGATAATTCTTGATTTTATTGATACTTTTTTAGTAACTCTAAATGGTAACGTATTTCTCCGTTCATACTATAGCCGGAATAGGCTTCCAATTCCTTTCCCTTCGCATTCAATATGGTCAACAATGGCACCGCACTTTTTCTATTGTGTTTCGCCGAAACTTCCTTGTTATGGGCTAATTGTTCGGCAGAAATCAAGTCCCTGTTCATTGGTATATCGATATATAACAGCACATAACTGTTGGAAATATCATGAAATTCGGCAGTATCAAATAAATCCTTCTTCAACATCTTACATGGAGCGCACCAGTCACTTCCTGTAAAGTAAAGCAGTATATTCTTGTCTTCCTTCTCCGCCTGTGATAATGCCGTATCATAGTTGGTCAACCACGAATTTTCGACTCCCACGGATTTTTCCGCTTGGGCAATCATAAAAAGGGGTAAAATAAACAATAGAATCAGTTTTTTCATTTTTGCTTTTTTTATGAAGTAACAACAAACTTGCCAGTATGAACAAAGTGCTGAACATTACGTATACTATAACGCTTAAACCTTTGGATTATTACCAATCGGCTGACAGTAAATCACTTAAAAAGACCATCCATACCAGGAATATTCGGCATTCCTTCCTTGGCTACAGCGGCTAATTCGCTCTCGTTGATTTGTGTAGCCTTTTCTATGGCTTTGTTCATTGCAAGCGTAAGATAATCCTCTAGCTCTTCTTTGTTATTCAATAGACTTTCATCAATTACGATATCCTTTACGACCCTATTTGCAGTTATAGTAACCTTTATCAGCCCGTTCGCAACGGTTTCTTCAAGTGTTACGGTGTCCAAGCGTTTTTTGGTAGCCTCCACTTTTTGTTGGGTTTCTTTGAGTTTACCCATCATACCCATCATATCTCCGAACATAAATTGATTTTAAAAGTTTTTACCTTTCAAAATTACTAAATTGTGATGTTATAACAATTATATGATACAGATGGAAAAATTTAAAGTTGTTCTTTTAGGATGTGTTATTTTTGCGGCTTCTTGCCAAACCAAGGAATCGGATATGAATAAAGTCAAAGCCCCCGTTGCCAAAAAAGTTCCGAAAGAACTTGTAAAACATGATGACGTTCGTGTTGATAATTACTATTGGATGAACAAGCGGGAAGATTCAACGGTGATTTCCCATTTGGAAGCTGAAAATGCTTATTACGCTGAGATGACTTCCCATACGGCGGATTTTCAGACAAATCTTTTCGAGGAAATGAAGGGGAGAATAAAAGAGGATGATTCGTCGGTTCCTTATAAACAAAATGGATATTGGTATATTACCAAATATGAGACCGGAAAGGAATATCCCATCTATTCCAGAAAAAAGGAATCTTTAGATGCCGAAGAAGAAATTCTTTTTGATTGTAACGAACTTGCAAAAGGGCATGAGTTTTTCAATATGTCCAGTTTTTCGATCAGTCCAGATAATAAATTAGCTGCATTTTCCGTAGATACGGTCTCAAGGCGAAAGTATACATTGCAAATTAAGAATCTTTCAACAGGAGAAATTTTAAAGGATAAAGTTGACAATACCGCAGGAAACGCGGTTTGGGCTGACGATAATAAAACCCTCTTTTATAGCAAACAAGACGATGTTACACTGCGCTCCGATAAAATTTTTAAGCACATTTTGGGCGATACGGGTGAGGATTCACTGATTTTCAACGAAACAGATGAGACTTTCGGTACCGCTGTTTACAAGTCGAAGTCAAAAAAATATATCATCATCGTATCCTATAGTACGCTTACCATGGAATTTCAAACCTTGCGAGCAGATGACCCCGATGGTAAATTCAAAGTGTTTCATCCTAGAACCCGTGGACTTGAGTATTCAATTTCTCACTATGGCGACGATTTTTATGTTTTGACCAACAAAGACGGGGCAACGAATTTTAAATTGATGAAAGTTGCAGAGGGCGATACCTCGGCGGAAAACTGGAAAGAGTTCATTCCCCATCGAGAGGATGTGCTACTAGAAGGTATCGATATCTTCAAAGAGTATTATGTACTAACGGAGCGTAAAAATGGCCTCAATGAACTCAAAATTGTTCGATGGGACGGTTCTGATAGTTATTATTTGCCGTTTGACAGCGAGACCTATACAACCTATGTGAGTACTAATCCGGATTTTGACACTGAAATTCTCCGATATTCTTATAATTCGATGACTACACCTAGTTCTATCATCGATTTTAATATGAGAACCAAGGAAAAGGACATAAAGAAAGAGCAGGAAGTGCTTGGCGGTACTTTTGACAAGTCCAATTACATTGAAAAGCGGATCTGGGCTACTGCACGAGACGGTGTGAAGGTTCCTATTTCTTTGGTTTATCATAAAGACACAGAAATTGGGGCAAACACACCTATTTTACAGTATGCATACGGATCTTACGGTTCAACAATCGACCCCTATTTCTCAACGGTTCGCTTGAGTTTATTGGACAGGGGCTTTGTATATGCGCTTTCACACATAAGAGGTGGCCAATATTTGGGGCGCCCGTGGTATGAGGATGGTAAGCTGTTGAAAAAGAAAAATACATTTAACGATTTCATAGATTGTTCAAAGCATCTAATTGAAAATAATTATACGAGTTCAGATCATTTATATGCCATGGGCGGTTCGGCCGGTGGTTTATTGATGGGTGCAATTACCAATATGGCTCCGGAGTTATTCAACGGAATAGTGGCAGCGGTACCCTTTGTAGACGTAGTTACTACGATGCTTGATGATTCTATTCCGTTGACAACTGGGGAGTTTGATGAATGGGGCAATCCTAATGAAAAGGAGTATTATGACTATATGAAATCGTATTCGCCATATGACAACGTTGTGCCTAAAGATTATCCAAATATATTGGTAACCACGGGTCTCCATGATTCTCAGGTACAATATTTTGAGCCAGCGAAATGGGTGGCCAAACTGAGGGAAGTTAAAACCGATGATAACCTGTTACTTTTTGATATCAACATGGATGCCGGTCATGGTGGAGCCTCAGGCCGTTTTGAATCGCTGAAAGAGGTCGCCAAACAGTATGCTTTTTTACTGGATTTGGAGGGTAAAACAGAGTAGTTAAAAAAAAATAGTAATTTTGCCCTTGAATTTTATGTTTCCAGAAATACATAACTTTCAAAAACCTAGATAATCTCTATGGAAAACCAAATTAGCGCCTATAACAACGTTACTGAGTTAATAGGTAATACTCCCCTGATTAAACTGAATAGCATAGCTGACGGTTTAACTGGTAATTTTTACGCCAAAGTTGAAGCCTTCAATCCCGGACATTCTTCCAAAGACCGAATCGCGGTACATATCATTAATGAAGCTGAGCGTAAGGGAATTTTAAAACCCGGAGGCACCATTATAGAAACTACCTCGGGCAATACGGGGTTTAGTATTGCTATGGTCAGTATTATCAAGGGTTACGAGTGCATATTAGCAGTAAGCTCAAAATCATCGCCCGATAAAATCGATATGCTCCGCTCAATGGGTGCCAAGGTTTACGTTTGTCCTGCACATGTTAGTGCAGATGATCCTAGATCTTACTATGAAGTTGCGAAACGCTTGCACCGCGAAACTAAAGATTCAGTATATATCAATCAATATTTCAATGAATTGAATATTGAGGCACACTACAAATCTACAGGACCAGAAATCTGGCAACAGACCAATGGAACTATTACTCATTTAATCGCTTGTAGCGGTACCGGAGGAACTATTTCCGGTACGGCAAAGTATTTGAAGGAGCAAATCCCAGAAGTACGGGTTATCGGTGTTGATGCATTTGGTTCGGTACTTAAGAAGTATCATGAAACCGGTGAGTTGGATACGAATGAAATCTATCCCTATCGCATTGAAGGTTTGGGTAAAAACTTGATACCCGGAGCTACCGATTTTTCATGTATAGACGAATTTATTAAAGTTACCGATGAGGAGAGCGCACACACTGCACGGGAAATATCTAAAACTGAAGGTATCTTCGCAGGCTATACCTGTGGGGCGGTTATGCAAGCGACAAAGCAACTGAGCGACATGGGTGAGTTCGATAAGAACAGTATTGTAGTCCTAATATTTCCGGATCATGGATCACGTTATATGAGTAAAATATATAGTGATCAATGGATGGAAGATCAAGGCTTCTTGAACGCTAATTCGGTAGAAGAAACCGAACAAATTCAAATCATAAGATAAATCTATAAAAGCACTGTTAGGAAATGGGCGATAACTTCTTGAAGTTATTGCCTTTTTTTCTAGCCGAAAATCTATATTTTTGCAGACTAAGTAGATGTTTGCATTTATTTAACAAAAAAGCATACAGGTCAAATGAGAGATATTTTTGATAGAATTACTGAGAACAAGGGACCGTTGGGGAAATGGGCTTCGCAAGCAGAGGGCTATTTTGTTTTTCCAAAACTAGAAGGGCCAATATCCAACAGAATGAAGTTCCAAGGTAAGGAGGTAATTACTTGGAGTATCAATGACTATTTAGGTTTGGCAAATTTACCGGAAATAAAGAAAATCGATGGCGACACTGCCGCGGAATATGGTGCAGCCTATCCGATGGGAGCACGAATGATGAGCGGACATACAGATTTTCACGAACAATTAGAGCAGGAATGTGCGGCATTTGTCCAAAAAGAGGCTGCCTATTTGTTGAATTTCGGTTATCAAGGAATCATGTCATGTATTGACGCATTGGTTGCCAAGGATGATATCATTGTTTATGATGTTGATTGTCATGCCTGTATTATTGATGGTGTACGGTTGCATATGGGCAAACGGTTTACATTCAAACATAATGACGTCGAGAGTTTAGAGGTGAACCTAGAACGTGCAACTAAGATGGCCGAGCAGACCGGCGGTGGTATTTTGGTGATATCCGAAGGTGTTTTCGGTATGCGCGGACAACAAGGAAAACTAAAGGAAATAGTAGCACTGAAGAAAAAATACCAGTTTCGTTTGCTAGTCGATGATGCACATGGATTCGGAACCTTGGGCAAAACTGGAGCAGGCGCGGGTGAAGAGCAAGGTGTTCAAGATGATATTGATGTGTATTTTGCCACATTCGCAAAGTCTATGGCAAGCATCGGGGCTTTTTTGGCTGCTGATAAAGAGATTATCGATTATTTAAAATACAACCTACGTTCACAAATGTTCGCGAAGTCACTTCCAATGGTCTATGTAAAAGGAGCCTTGAAACGTTTGGACATGCTTCGTACGATGCCTGAGCTTAAGGAAAAGCTTTGGGAAAATGTAGATGCCCTACAAAACGGACTTAAAGAAAGGGGCTTTGATATTGGCACTACTACAAGTTGTGTAACACCAGTATATTTGAATGGAAGTATTCCAGAAGCGATGGCATTAGTGAAAGACCTTCGCGAAAATCATGGAATATTCTGTTCTATAGTGGTTTACCCTGTAATACCTAAAGGATTAATTTTATTACGTATGATTCCCACGGCGACTCATACTTTAGAGGATATAGCGATCACCTTAGATGCTTTTTCCGCAATTCGAGAACGGCTTCAAAACGGTACCTATAAAAGACTTTCGGCAGCGGTTGCGGCAGCTATGGGAGAGTAGGCAAGATGTATTCGTTTTACAGTCTAAAGCCCTAAAGTTCCAAATTCCAACAGAAATGTAAAAACCATTTTTGGAATTTTCTTTAGATTTACTAGAAGTTTTTGCGGTAGGTTCGTCGACGTTTGTATACCACAGGATCAAAGTGCTTCCACATCTGTTTTATAGCAATGTTTTCCTCTAGCTCAGGTGTACGATAGCACATATCGATGCCTTTTGCAGTAAACGTTTTATAATATTCATTGAAGACAATTGCCGTGACACCCTTGTTCTGATATTCTGGGTGAATGCCGATGAGGTAGAAATACACATCTTTACTTTGCTTTTTAGCCTTCAAAAGATGATAAATCCCGAAGGGGAATAGTTTTCCGTTTGCTTTTTGCAGTGCTTTTGAAAAAGAGGGCATCACAATGGAAAATGCAATCAGTTTATCCTCTTTGTCAACGATAAACTTAATATATTCTGGGTTTATAAAACTGATGTACTTCTTTTTGAAATATGCTTTTTGTACCTCGGTTATGGGAACAAAAGAGGATAGTTTTGAATAGGTTTCATTGAACAGGTCAAACATCTGATCTGCCATGGGCATGACATCTTTTGTCTTGGTAAAGTTAATCTCTCGAAGCCCATAACGCCGCTTTATCAGGTCGTTCAGTTTGGTGAATAACTTCGGGTCTGCATTCCGTGCAAGGAATTTATTCTCCATATATTCCTTTTCCTTTACAAAACCCAAACGCTCGTAATGGTCTTTGTAATAGGAGTGGTTGTACCAAGTGATCATACTTCCAATATGGTCGAAACCTTCCGTTAGAACTCCTACCTTGTCCAGATTTGAAAAACCAACAGGACCTTCCATATACTGCAAACCCTGCTCTTTGCCAATTTCGGCAACCTTATTTAACAAAGCCTCGGATACGGAGGTATCATCCACAAAATCGAACCAACCAAAACGGATTTTCTTAATTCCTTGATCATTGGTTTCAAGCCTATTGATGATTACAACGATTCTCCCTACTAAAGCATTATTTTTATAGGCAAGAAAAAACCAAGCGTCCGCGTTTTTGAAAGCGGGGTTTTTCGACTTGTCAAAGGACTCCAGCTCATCATTGATTATAGGCGGAACCCAATACGGATTGTTCTTGTAAAGTGAAAAAGGAAACTTTACAAACTGTTTTAACTCTGATTTTGTAACCGCTTCTTTAAGGGTAACCATACATAGGTTTTTGTACAGTCAATATTAGGCATATTAATTTATTACGGAAAGCAAGATGTTATAATTATATAAGGTCGAATTTAGAATCTAAAATTCAATAACACCTTCATCTTTTTTCTTTTTACCCTTTTTCTTCTTTTTTTCTTCTTTTTTGAGTTTTCGAAGCTGTTTCTTGGAGGGGCCTAAATCGATATCCTCAGCACCAGACCCAACATTTTTCTTATCTTTTTTATCACCTTTCTTTTTCTTTTTCATGGCGTTCTTTTTAATTGGACCACCATTTTCTCCGGCCTCTTGGTCTTCTATAGCTGGTGGAGGGTCTTGATGGAAGTCAAATCGGTATGAAAATCCCCCAGAAATAAAGATACGGGAAGGTGTGTTCTTAAAACTGGCCCCCATGTTGACATCTACCTGCAATCCTTCACCAAGTAAATGGGCCACCCCTCCACGTAGCAAAACGTCAGCATATCGGTCACTTTGTATACCTTGATGCTCTACAAAAGTGCTCCATTTTGGGTTTCTAAAGGCATATGACAATGAAACGAGATAACTCATTTCAGGAAATTCCGAAGTAATTCTATCATAAGCGATATTAGATATTAAAACAAAGCGCGGCGTCAATCGACTTTGCGTCGCCACCATAAATCGATACATAACGGTCGGGTCTCCCATATAATTAGGATTATCCAAAAGGTTAAAAGTCGCACCGCCATAAACTGAGACAGATGGAATTAAATTACGCAGCTGAAAAAGATTGTTTTTTCGCCAACTGTACAAGTTAGGTTTGTTTCGCTCCGGCGATTTATATCTGTCGTAAACTAGGTACTTCAACCCTAATCTATTTCTAGAGAATTTCGCGAAAGAAGTTTCAGCTCCGGTATTGGCAAATGTTTTGGATTCGTTTTGAAACGTCCCCTCCCAATTGACCTCTAATTGTTCAAAAAGCAGTCCGTAACGCAATGAAACATCACTTCCCAAAATATTTGATTGGGTATTCAACAGCGTGTGGTCGCTTTGTTCATATCCAATGCCCATTTCCAATTGAAGCACGTTTTTACCTACTGCATAAGCACTTACAGAGAGGCCCGGTCGATTTGAATTGATAACATCGGTATATTGAGAAATGCCCCAAAAAGGTAATATAAGGAGTATAAGAATCGAAAGGATTTCCAATTTTTTCGTTTCAAGGGATTTGCCCATAGATGCGATTTTATTATTATTTTAAGACCGTGCGTTACCTAATACAACGCAGGAATTGTATTTTTGATATATTCTACAATAAATTATATGGCTTTTTTAAAGACAGTTTTAATCATCATTATGGTCTATTATCTCTTAAAGATATTGGCCAGACTGTTCGCTCCTAAAATCATCAATTACGCTGCAAAGAAAACCGAAGCTCATTTCAAGGAGCAATTTGGGCAGTTCACTCAACAATCTCAATCTCAGGGTGAAGAGCGTGTAGGCGATGTGATTATCGAAAAGAAACCACCCAAGAAAAGTACCGGTTCGGAAAAAGTTGGTGATTATATTGACTTTGAGGAAATTGATTGAGTATTTTAGCGGAAACAACCACTAAACGAATCCATGCAGACTGGTCTTAAGGCTTTTTTCATACACTTTTTTGTTGCTGTCTTCTTTGTTGTCGCTTCCGTAGCTTACTTCAGTCCTGTACTTCAAGGGAAAATTTTATATCAAAATGATATTGCCCAGTACACGGGTATGGCGAAAGAGCAAAACGACTTTCGTAAAAAAACAGGGGAAGAACCCTATTGGACAAATAGCGCCTTTGGCGGAATGCCCACTTATCAATTAGGAGCTTATTATCCTCATAATTACATCAAAAAGTTGGATAGTCTCATCCGGTTTTTACCTCGACCAGCGGATTATCTTTTTTTATATTTCATCGGCTTCTATATTTTACTATGCTGTATGAAAGTCGACTATCGCCTTGCGATTGTCGGCGCCTTGGCCTTCGGATTTTCAACATACCTCATAATTATTTTTGGTGCCGGCCATAATGCAAAAGCACATGCAATGGGCTATTTGCCGATGCTTCTGGGCGGAATAATACTGGTTTTTCGAAAGAAGTATTTATGGGGATTTCTACTTACAGCAATCGCTATGGCCTTAGAAATACAGGCAAACCACTATCAAATGACCTATTATTTCATGCTAATGGTATTGATTTTGGGAGCGGTCTATTTGTATGATGCCATTCGAAAGAAATACTTGAAACATTTTTTCATCTCCGTTGGTCTTCTATTGGTTGCTGTTACTTTGGGAATTGCAACGAATGCAACAGGACTGATGGCAACTAAAGAATATGCCGATTGGAGCACCCGTGGAAAATCGGAACTTACCATTGACCCCGATGGGGGAACCAAGGAAAATACTGGTGGACTAAGCAAAGAATATATTACTCGTTGGAGTTATGGAATAGCTGAATCCTTGAACCTTTTTGTTCCACATCTTTTTGGTGGTGGTTCCGCTGAGAAGTTGGGAAAAGATTCCAAAACATATGATTATTTGGTCGAAAAGGGCATACCAAGGTCCAAAGCCTTGGAATTTGCAGAGGGTGTGCCATGGTATTGGGGCGAACAACCGGGAACAGCAGGTCCGGCATATATTGGGGCGATAGTATTCTTTTTATTTTTCTTAGGGTTGATTTTGGTTCGAAAAAAAGCAAAGTGGTGGCTTTTGGGTGGTACCGTTTTATCGCTACTGATGTCATGGGGTAAGAACTTCAGTCTCTTTACAGACTTTATGATTGACTATTTTCCGCTCTACGACAAATTCAGAGCAGTATCTTCAGCGCAAGTAGTTCTTGAACTTTGTGCTCCAGTATTGGCTATTTTGGCCTTAGTAGCCATTTTTGATTCAAAATTAGAAAATGCCAAAAAGCTGAATGCTTTAAAATATACTTTTTTTGGTGTTTTTGCATTAGGAATACTTCTTTTTGTTTTTAAAGGAATGTTTGATTTTACCAATCCGTATGACGAACAGTTTCGGATGAAAGGAATGGAAGATTTACCGGAGCTGATCAAGGCAGATCGTATGTCGTTCTATACTTCTGATTTGTTCCGTTCATTGCTTTTCGTATTTCTGGCAGCTGTGGCTCTGTGGTTTTATCTTAAGGGAAAGGTCAAACAAAATATCGTCATTATTGTTTTAGGCGTCCTAATCGTAATTGATCTGGTAGGGGTAGACTTGCGTTATGTGAATAAAAGTAATTTCGTGTCAAAACGTCAAATGACACAGCCGTTTCAAGAAACCGCTGTTGATAAGCAAATAAAGGAAGATACAGGTAAGTTCAGAGTTTTTGATCCCTCAGAAGGGTTTGATAGTGCGAGAACAGCTTATTTTCATCAATCTATTGTTGGTTATCATGCGGCGAAACCCGCTGGCATACAAGACCTATTCGACTTTTACCTCTACCGTGGTAAGTTCAATATCTTGAATATGCTCAATGTAAAGTACGTTATTCAACAAGATGAGGAGGGTAGAAGGTATGCAGGATTAAATACCGAAGCAAATGGAAATGCTTGGTTTGTATCCAAACTTAAGGAGGTAAAAACTGCAGACGATGAAATACTGGCTCTTGAAGGTTTGGATACTGCCAATGAAGCGGTAATAAATACGGATGAATTCAAGAATATCAATCGGTTTAATTTTCGAACTGATTCTACCGCCACTATAACTTTAGTCGACTATGAACCCAATCATTTGATCTATACTTCCAGAAATGACAACGCGGGTATAGCTGTGTTCTCTGAAATGTACTATGGACATGGTTGGAATGCCTATGTGGACGGAAAAATCCAGGACCATTTTAGGGTGAATTATGTGCTTCGGGCCATGAAATTGCCCGCCGGAGAGCATAAAATCGAATTTAAGTTCGAGCCTGAAGTGGTCAAAAAAGGAAGTAAGATTACCTTGGCAAGCTCAATCTTATTGGGCCTTATCCTAATCGGAGGAATCGTATTCTCTTTTTGGCGCTCCAGAAAGGAAGAAAAAGAGGTAGCCTGATGCGCAAAGTGCTGGTCATCACGTATTATTGGCCGCCAGCTGGCGGTCCCGGAGTACAGCGCTGGCTAAAGTTCGTGAAATACCTTCGGAATTTTGGAATAGAACCGGTCGTTTATATCCCCGAGAATCCTAATTATCCTATTATTGACACTTCCTTGATTGATGAGATTCCAGAAGGAATTAAAATTTATCAGTCTCCGATTAAAGAACCCTATCGTTGGGCAGCATTATTATCCCCTAAAAAAACCAAACGAATCAGTTCGGGAATCATCAGTACGAAGAATCAGTCGTTTTTGGAAAAGGCTCTTCTATGGGTGCGGGGAAACTTTTTCATTCCTGACGCGAGAAAAAACTGGGTCAAACCGTCCATAGAATATCTTACTGAAATTATTTCCTCCGAAGCCATTGATACCATAATCACTACCGGCCCGCCTCATAGTGTACATCTCATTGGTCATGGTCTGAAAGCAAAACATCATCTTAAATGGATGGCTGACTTTCGGGACCCTTGGACATCTATTGGGTATCACAAGAAATTAAAGCTGACAAAATCTTCAGAAAAAAAGCATAAGAGTTTAGAAAGATTAGTACTGAATGGAGCAGATAAAATTATAGTGACAAGCGCTGCTACTAAAAAAGAATTTGAGGAATTAACCAATACTCCCATAGAAGTAATTACAAACGGCTATGACCTAGATGCGCATGCAAATGAATCCCTCGAGCTTGATATGAAGTTCACGATTTCGCATATAGGTTCTTTACTCACAGGACGAAATCCCAGTAACTTATGGTCTGTTTTGGGTGAAATAGTTCAAGAAAATAAAGATTTCAGAGCGGTCTTTGAGTTACAGCTTATCGGTGTGGTCAGCAGCGATGTACTTGAAAATATGTATGGTCATGGGTTGCAGCCTTATCTTCGCCTTCACGATTATGTATCGCATGAAGAAGCCATAAAACTGCAGCAAAAAAGCCAAGTTCTATTGTTGGTCGAAATCAATTCGCCTGAAACTGCCGGTATCATACCTGGAAAAGTCTTTGAATATCTTGCCGCCCAACGTCCCATTTTGGCTATTGGTCCTAAAGGTTGGGATGCAGGAACTATTATCGATGAATGCGAAGCAGGTGAGGTATTTGATTATACAGACAGAACTGGACTAAAAACGATGATTCTAGATTGGTTTATGACCTATCAAAGCGGTGAACTTAAATTAGCTTCAAAAAATATTGAAAACTATAGCCGAAAGACTTTGACATCTAGGCTAGCAAAAATTTTGAGATAAAGAGTGTTTTTAAACACATCTAAAGTAATCTACCAGCTTTAAAAATAAAGCACACCTCCCAATATTCAGATAATATTATTTGTTGTAAATATTTTATAAAATGTTAAACATTTTATAAATACCATATAATCAGAGTAGGGTAAACGCTATTTTCGTTGTTCAATGTTTAATAAAATAAGTTAAACAATAATTAATCCTTAAAACAATTAAGCTATGAACAAATTATTTAGAACAATGTATTTGATGGCAGGTTTGGTTTTATCCGTTGCCTTTTTATCCTGTAGTGATGATGACCCGGTAGTTATTCCTCCGATGATTGAAGAAGAAATGACCCCAACTTCCAATATTGTTGAACTGGCAGTTGCAAGTGAATCCTTGGCCCAATTAGAAGCTGCTGTAATTAAGGCAGATTTAGTTGGAACTCTAAGTGGAACTGGTCCTTTTACGGTTTTTGCCCCAACAGATGATGCTTTTGTAGCTTTATTAGGTGCCCTGGGAGATGATTACAACAGTTTAGATGATTTTGATACAGAGGGTGAGATTGCTCTTTTGAAAGATATATTGTTATATCACGTTGTTGCTGCTGAAGTAAAAGCCGCTGATCTATCTGCCGGCGATGTCGCAACCGCCCTAGCTGATAATTCGGTTTCGGTCATAGCAAACGGTGGATCTTTTGTGATTGGAGACGCGTCAGCTGTAGATGCCAATATTACCACTACTGATATAGGTGCTACCAACGGAGTGGTCCATTTAATAGATAAGGTCCTTCTACCCCAAGCTGCAGTAGATTTTGTTGCATCGTTACAAGATTTAGTGGATGTTGCAAGTTCGAATCCTGATTTCAGCGTCTTAGTAGAAGCTGTTGTAAAGACTGACTTGGCTGCTACGTTACAAAGTGAAGGTCCATTTACGGTTTTCGCACCCACCAACGAAGCTTTTGTTGCTTTATTAGGTTCTTTGGGATCCAATTACAATAGTTTGGAAGATTTTGATACGGAAGGAGAGATAGAACTTCTAAAAAATATTTTATTATATCATGTCGTTCCTGGTCAAGTAGGTTCTGCTGATTTGGCTGCAGGTGATGTTGCTACAGCTTTTCCTGAGAATTCTATTACAGTGATTGCCGATGGAGATACTTTCACTCTAGGAGATGCTTCTGAAGTAAATGCAGGTATTACAGCTACCGACGTGGCTGCAAATAACGGGGTCATTCATGTTATTGATAAAGTATTGCTGCCCCAAGCGGCCGCAGATTTTGCAGGAAGTTTGGTAGATATTGTAGGTATCGCTTCCGGCGATGATAACTTTAGTGTTCTTGTGGATGCTGTTGTTAAAACAGATTTAGTGGAAACCTTAACGAGTGAAGGACCTTTTACCGTTTTCGCGCCTACCAATGAAGCATTTACGGCTCTCTTGAACGCATTGGGAAATGATTACAACAGCCTAGATGATTTTGATACGGAAGGAGAAATTGAACTTCTAAAGAATATTTTATTGTATCATGTTGTACCGTCTCAAGTGAAATCTTTAGATTTAGCTGCTGGTGATGTAGGTACAGCTTTTACTGATAATTCAATATCTGTTATCATGAGCGGCGATACTTTTGTTATCGGTGATGCCTCGGAAGTAGATGCCAATTTATCTACTATAGATTTAGAAGCCACTAACGGAGTTGTCCATGTGATAGACAAGGTAATGTTGCCACAAGCTGCAATTGATTTTGTAAACTCTTTATAAGAAGCGGGTTATAGTGGCAGTTGCCCCTGACACTGTAACTTTAAAAAGGCCTTAGGTAAATCCTAAGGCCTTTTGTTTATAGAAAACCCCGCAACGGACGAATCCGCTACGGGGCTAAACAACTAACCAACCTAAAAACTATCTTTATTGCCTTCCTCTTCTTGAGTTTGTAGCACTTCTATTACTTCTTGAACGACTTGATGATGTACTTCTAGTCGCTGTACTCCTAGTTCTTGAAGGAGCCTTTGCAACCGATCTCGAAGATGTACTTCTAGATTTGATATTGCTACTTCTAGAGGGCGTTCTTTGTGCTGACCTTTGCGTACTTCTGGCCTGTGGCTTTCTGTACTGTGTCGTACTCCTTGTTACCGTTCTGCTCCGTGGTGTTTGTGTAACTGTTCTTTTAGCTACAGTTTTACGCTGCGGAGTTCGAGCAGTGGACGTGGTTCTTTTAACAGTCTTACTATTCGATGAACGCGTATCGCCTTTTCTGTACGTACTTCTGCTTATACCTTTTGAACGATTGGCAGAGGCATTTCTCGTACTTCTAGCGGTACTATTGTTCGAACGTTTTTGAGTCGCACGATTGATATTCCTATTTGATACCGTACTTCGCTTAACGCTTCTGGCACCGTTTGAACGCGCAACAGATCTATTGGTTTTAGCACGGTTTTCACGTAGAGCAACTCTTTTGTCATTGCGATATACACTTGAACGTTCTCTACGTACTTGATTATATCTATGTGTCCTCCCAATTTTCGCGTACGCATGTCTTCTATTATATCTATATGGATTATAGAACGTATACCTAAATGGGTTATAGTATCTTCTGTAAGGAGTAGTCCTTACAAAACAGAATCCGATAGCCGGTCTTGCAAAGAAGCTATGAAAAGGTCTATAGATATAACGTCTGTTGTATACATTGATAAACCCTGTATGGTAATCATAGAAACCTCTTCGGTTATAGTATACGTACATGTTGCCCAACCGATTTACACGTCCGTTACGATAGTTGATATCGACACTACCCACTTGTGAAACACGACCGTAGTAGTCATAATAGATAGGAATGTTCTCAACTTGAATTACTGCACCATAATCATCGTATTGGGCATATGGACTGTAATCAAAACCTGAATTAAAGGTCACATTTCTACGATGTCTACCAATTCTATTGTCAATGTAAAAGTCAAACTCTCCATCGGGATAGACCGCGAAAGTGATACCTTCCTCTACAAAAATAAAGGAGTTATTGTATCTATAAGCATTGCGTTCTGCAACCTTATCATCAGCTGTGTTAGCGAAGGAAGCTGAGGTTCCTAAAATAATCGCCATAAAAAGTAAAACTAAATTTCTCATGATATAAGGTTTAAGTTCCCGAATGCAACTATTTACATTCGATAACTATATACCAAACAACGTGCCAGAAAATAAAAAAATCAATTAAGTATTTGAAAATGAGATGGTTGAAATTATTCTGTATCGAGCAAAAGAGAACTTCTGTTTTACTACTTGAAACAAAGTAGCTTGGATTTAGATTGATTAAGTGTCCCTTAACTATAGCTTTTCCTTAAGATATTTTGCGGTATGTGAAGTCTTGCTCTGAATGAGTTCTTCAGGAGTTCCGAACGCGAGCAGTTGACCACCGTTTTCACCACCTTCAGGACCTAGGTCGATGATATGGTCGGCACATTTGATCAATTCGATATTATGCTCAATTACAATAATTGAATGGCCGCGCTCAATTAGCGCCGTGAAGGACTTTAAAAGTTTCTTGATATCATGAAAATGAAGGCCTGTGGTCGGCTCATCAAAAATGAACAATGCCTTGTCTTTTGAATTTCCCTTGACCAAAAACGATGCGAGCTTGATGCGTTGTGCCTCGCCACCAGATAGGGTAGAGGAGGACTGCCCCAAAGTCACATAGCCTAGACCTACATCTTGCAAGGGTTTTAACTTGGTAACTAATTTCTTCTGCTCTCCCTTATCGAAGAAGTCAATGGCATCATCAATGGTCATATTCAAAATATCATCGATAGTTGCATCGTTAAACTTGACTTCCAGAACTTCTTTTTTAAATCGTTTTCCGCCACAAGTATCGCACTCGAGGTGCACATCGGCCATAAACTGCATTTCCACTGTGATTTCACCTTCACCCTTGCATTTTTCACAGCGTCCGCCATCCACATTAAAGGAAAAATGCTTCGCCTGGTAGTTCCTGATTTTGCTCAGTTTTTGAGATGCAAATAGGCTTCGAATATCGTCATATGCCTTGATATAGGTCACGGGATTAGAACGTGATGATCGTCCAATTGGATTTTGATCTACAAATTCAACATGTTTGATATGCTGGTATTTTCCGTTTGATGCGGTAAACTGGCCCGCTTTTTCACCGTAACCACCAACCTCTTTTAAGATTATAGGATACAGTAACTTTTTTACCAAAGTACTTTTACCACTTCCGGAAACACCTGTGACCACGGTCAGCATGTTCAAGGGAAAGGTTACATCAAAGTTTTTAAGATTATTTTCTCGTGCACCTTTAATTTCAATATAATTCTTGGATGTTCTTCGTTTGCTAGGGACATCAATTTTTTCTGAACCATTTAAATAGCTTGCGGTCAACGACTGTGATTTTAGCACCTCGGTTAAAGGTCCAAATGCGACTACTTCACCGCCATGGGTTCCTGCCTCAGGACCAATATCGATAACTTCGTCCGCAGCTTTCATGATATCCTCATCATGCTCGACTACAATCACTGTATTACCTAAATCTCGGAGCGATAACAAAACGTCAACAAGGTTTTCAGTATCCTTTGGATGCAGTCCTATACTCGGTTCATCTAAAATATACATTGAACCTACAAGACTACTACCTAGAGAGGTTGCTAGATTAATTCGCTGACTTTCTCCCCCGGAAAGGGAATTTGACTTTCTGTTCAGGGTAAGGTAACTCAATCCTACTTTGTATAAAAAACCTAGTCGGGTATTGATTTCTTTAAGAAGGCGGTTGGCGATTTGAGCATCATGAGTGCTAAGTGTGAGATTTTCGAAAAATGTCATCAGACGCTCAATAGGTAATTCTACCAGATCTGAAATTGACTTTCCGTCAACTTTTACATAGTGCGTTTCGGGTCTTAAACGCTTTCCTTTACAAACGTTGCAGCGAGTTTTTCCACGATAACGTGAGAGCATCACACGATTTTGAATTTTATAACTCTTTTCTTCCAGCTGTGTAAAGAACTTGTGAAGTCCAATGAAATGGTCGTTGCCTTCCCAGACCAATTGCTTTTGTTCTTCTGAGAGTTCAAACCACGGTTTATGAATCGGAAAATCGAATTTATAAGCCGAGTTGACCAACTGGTCACGATACCACCCCATACTTTCCCCCCGCCAGGGAAAAACTGCATTTTCAAATACTGACAAAGCTGTATTGGGAACTACTAAATCTTCATCAATTCCGATTACATCACCATAGCCTTCACACTTGGGGCAGGCTCCGTACGGATTATTAAAACTGAACAAGTGAACGTTAGGTTCTAAAAAAGACATGCCATCTAGTTCAAACTTATTGCTGAAAGTTGTTTTGGCGCCATTTTCAAGTTCTTCGATAAAACATGCTCCTTGACCTTCAAAAAAAGCGGTATCCACGGCATTTGCCAAGCGATTGAAAAAGTCCTCATCCGCTTTCGTAATAATTCTGTCAACGACTAAATCAAATTGCCTTCCAATATCCTTCGGCGCTTTATCAATCCGGATAACCTCTCCCTTGTATTTTATTCTGGCATACCCCTGTTTTGAGAGAAGTGCTAAAGATTTTAGGGTTTCCCTTTCTGGTTTGATGGAAATAGGGGCCAATAAAAGCAGCTTTTTTCCTTCCGCATAATTTTTTACATGATTGACAACATCCGTAACCGTATCCTTCTTGACTTCTTTCCCCGATATTGGTGAAATCGTTTTCCCGATTCGGGCAAAAAGTAATTTCAAATAGTCATAGATTTCCGTAGTCGTACCAACTGTAGAGCGTGGATTCGTGGAGTTGACTTTCTGTTCGATTGCTATTGCAGGGGCGATTCCTTTAATATAATCTACTTTTGGTTTGTCGAGTTTCCCTAAAAATTGTCTTGCATAGGAGGAAAGGCTTTCTACATACCTTCTTTGCCCTTCAGCATATAAGGTGTCAAATGCTAAGCTTGACTTTCCTGAACCTGACAAACCGGTGATTACCACCAATTTATTTCTTGGTATGACAACATCTATGTTCTTCAAATTATGCAGCTTTGCACCTTTGATAATGATGTTTTCTTTCGGATTTACGTCAAGCAGGTTCGTCATGATATTTTATCGGATTGCGAAGATACAATATGCTTATTTCAATCCCCAATTTTGATGAACCCCTAGATGTAAAATGTAGTTTCCTTTTTATATTTTTTAACTAAGTATTAATTTTTTTCTATATTTGAACTCACTTAAAAGCGAAAGTGCCTATAGCAATACAATTACTTTTTTGAAATAGTTAGAATAACCCACAAACCTTTTCACTTGAAAAGGCTACTAATTTTAACCCCAAAAAGTAATTGTTATGGAAGTACAAATTGAAGACTCAGTACTTATAAAAAGATATGTTAGCGGAGACGAGAGAGCTCTGGAAGCATTGATCAATAGGCACAATCAACGTATCAGCAGTTTCATTTATTCAAAGGTCAACGACAGAGGTATCACTGAAGATATTTTTCAAGACACTTTTATTAAGGTTATTCGAACCCTTAAGCGGGGCACCTATAGTGAAGAAGGTAAATTTCTGCCCTGGGTCATGCGAATCGCACATAACCTTATTATAGATCACTTTAGAAAGAGTAGCAGAATGCCTATGTACGATGGCTCAGATAGTTTCAATGTGTTTTCTGTAATGGGTGATGACAAACTGAATGCCGAGAATCAGATTATCAAAAACCAGATTGATTCTGATTTGACCATCTTAATTGAAGAATTGCCCGAAGATCAAAAAGAGGTTCTTATGATGCGTATTTATAAGGATATGAGTTTTAAGGAAATCTCAGAGAATACTGGTGTAAGTATTAATACAGCCTTAGGAAGAATGCGATACGCTCTTATCAACCTAAGGAAGATAATTAACGAGAACAATATAGTTTTAACGAACTAATTGGACCTTAGGTCTAATAAACGAATTAATTAACGTTCGGTCGAACGGATTGATTATATTTATTTAATATGGCGTTTTACTAGTGAAACAAAACTTTAAATAGATATGGAAAAAATTTACTCTAAACAAAATAAGGATTGTAAACTAGTTAAAGCACAACCCCAAACGGTAGCCTTCTTGTTGAACTATTCTAAGTCACTCAAGATTACGGAAGCCAAGGGCATAAAATTTGAAAGTAATTTGAATTAAGTCTTACATAGCTTTAGAAAAACCCCGACAATTATAATTGTCGGGGTTTTTTGTTATACCAGCTTTTGTAAAAGGTGATTTGTTTAGTATTGGCAACTGTGATTATTAATTGCGGCTGAAGCTTCAAAAACCATATTGTACTCAAAACATCGACGAACTACATTCTTACCTGTTTCACGAAGCAACGCCTCTGAGTGCAATTTATTTTGTTCAAGATTGAAAAAGTAGCGTTTCACATCAAAAACTGCCTATTTGACAACATTGTTTTTTCGGCTCGCCCCGTAATATCTAGTTTTAGGTCATAATTGAAAATCACGGTTCAAACCAAGATTTAAAATTAAACTCAAAAAATAACTAGATAATGACCCAAAAAAAACTTTCTAACAGGAAGTCCCGAACCTTAACAGAAAAACCTACAAGCATGGAATTACAGATTGAAGATTCAGTACTCGTCAGAGATTACATCAGTGGAGATGAAAAATCTTTGGAAATCCTCATCAACAGGCACAACCAGCGCATCACAAGCTTTATTTACTCAAAAGTATTGGACAGGGATGTTACGGAAGATATCTTTCAAGACACCTTTATTAAGGTAATTAAAACTTTGAAAAAGGGCAGTTACAGTGAGGAAGGTAAATTTTTACCATGGGTAATGCGAATTGCACATAACCTGATCATCGATCATTTTAGAAAGAACAAAAGAATGCCGAAGTTCGAAGGTAATGATGACTTCAATATTTTTTCCGTTATCGGAGATGATAAATTGAATGCCGAAAAGCAAATTATCAAAAATCAAATCGATTCTGATTTAAGGGATTTGATCGAAGAATTACCGGATGATCAAAGAGAGGTGCTTTTAATGCGTATCTATAAAGATATGAGCTTTAAGGAAATCTCTGAAAACACCGGTGTTAGTATTAATACGGCATTAGGAAGAATGAGATATGCACTTATCAACCTTAGAAAGATCATAGACAAGCATAATATCGTATTAACTAATTAATAGGGTTCTCCTAGGTAGTAACAATAATTCCATTTTAGTTGCGTTATCTTATCATAACATGATGATAACTCGATATGGAAAAAATTTACACTAGAGACCAACAAGATTGTAAGCTCACCAAAACTTCTCCGGAAACGGTTCGGTTTTTGCTGAACTTTTCGAAGTCACTTCGAGTGATGGAGTATCAAAGCTTCAAGTTTGAGAGTATTTTAAACTAAAAAAGACCCGCAGTTAGCGGGTCTTTTTTAGTTTATGATAGTCATCCAAGACTTTTTTTCTTCCAATGGTCTTGGTAATAATGTCTTTTTCCAACTCCCAGCCTCGAGCAGGTGAATATTCTCGTCCGTACCAAATAATCTGTAAATGCAAATCATTCCATAATTCCTTGGGGAATAACCGCTTTGCATCTTTTTCAGTTTGAACTACATTTTTTCCATTTGAGAAACCCCACCTGTATAGTAGCCTGTGAATATGTGTGTCTACCGGGAAAGCAGGAATACCAAAAGCTTGGGAGACTACAACACTAGCTGTTTTGTGACCTACGGACGGAAATTCTTCCAAAAGTGCTATGTCCTTTGGAACAACACCATCGTATTCTTCGACCAATATTTTAGAAAGTCCATAAATTCCTTTTGCTTTCGTGGGCGAAAGACCTACGGGTTTGATGATTTCCCTAATTTCATCCACAGAAAGTTTTACCATGTCATACGGATTGTCGGCCTTGGCAAAAAGTAAGGGTGTAATTTGGTTTACACGTACATCAGTACTTTGGGCCGACATTAAAACGGCTATCAGCAGGGTATACGGGTCCTTATGTTCAAGCGGGACGGGAATCGTCGGATAAAGTTCTTGAAGTTTCCGGATTACAAAATCAACCTTTTCAGATTTGTTCATATTTGTTTAACTTTGGATAAAATTATTTAAACATAAAACTAATAAAATAACGACATGAAAACTTTAAAAGCGGGAGATAAGGTGCCCGAATTTTCAGCAAGAGATCAAGATGGCAATACTATCAAATTATCTGATTATAAGGGAAGAAAATTAATCGTTTTTTTCTATCCCAAAGCAAATACACCTGGTTGTACCGCAGAAGCTTGTAATTTGCGGGACAACTATAAGGAGTTGAAAGCTCAAGGTTATGAGCTATTGGGGGTTAGTGCCGATTCAGAAAAGAAACAAACTAATTTCAGGAATAAATTCAAATTTCCCTTTCCGCTATTGGCAGATGAAGACCATACCGTCATCAATACTTTTGGTGTTTGGGGTCCAAAGAAATTCATGGGTCGGGAATACGACGGTATTCATAGAATGACCTTTATAATAGACGAAACCGGAACTATTTCAAAGGTTATCGAAAAAGTGAAAACAAAAGATCATGCTGCTCAAATTTTAGATTAAATTTAGCAGGTATGGGAAACAAAAAAAGCCCTTGATTTCATCAAGGGCTTTTCTGATTTTGACGTTTTTTATGATTTTTCTGATGTTAATAACTTTCTGGTAAACAGACTTTCAGTCTTTATCATTTCAGCAATACCTTCAGGCAATTGTTCTTCCCAACCATCCTCGTTATTAGTGATTTTTTTGAGTACATCCCTAGAGAAAATATGCATGATCTCCGGATCATAATCGATGATATCCATCACCTTGCCATTGTATTTAAAGAATTTATAAAGCTCTTTCATTCTTGGATGAACCTTCACATTGTTACTGGTCATTATTTGACCGGTTTCGGTATCCTTCATCGGATACAAATACACCTGAAGATCTTTGAAGAAAAGTTTGCCGAATGCTTCCAATATTCCACCGCTTAGGTGTCTATAATATTTTTCATCAAAAATATCTACCAGATTGTTCACGCCCATAGTAAGACCAATACGTTGTTTGGTATAATTATTAAAATATTCAACAAGCTTATAATATTCTTGAAACTTTGAAATCATTACGAAATGACCTAAGGAGCAAAGAAGTTTGGCGCGATCCATGAAATCTTGCTCATCAATTTCACCTGATGCCCTTAAATTTGATAGTGTTATTTCAAAAATGACTATAGTTTTGTCCACGTCGACCATCTGGTCGCGAACGAATATATCATATGACTTCTGGAACATATCCATATTTACCTTGGTAACCGGCCTAAAACTACCTCGTAGTGCCAAGATGTTCTTTTTATACAGAATTGCTGCAGGCAACACATTATTACCGTCAGGACCGAACATAACCGCATCGGTCATATCATTTCTAATAAGCTGTAGACTCATCAAGCGATTATCCACATCCTTAAAGTTGGGGCCGGCAAAATTGACCATATCTATCTCAATGGTATCCCTGTCAATGTGATCATAAAGATATTTGAGCATTTTTTTAGGCTTATGGTATTTGTAAAAAGCACCATAAATCAAGTTCACACCTAGAATACCTAAGGTTTCTTGTTGTAGCCTGGCTTCGTTCTGTTTAAAGCGAACATGAAGAATAATCTCATCAAATTCTTTCTGTTTTGGATCCAGTTGAAATCGTATTCCTATCCAGCCATGACCTTTGTATCGTTTTGAAAAATCAATAGTAGCGACCGTGTTCGCATAAGAGAAAAATAAGCGATCAGGGTGACTTTCTCTACTGATACGTTCTTCCATAAGGTTCATCTCATGATCTAACATGGTTTTTAACCTTGCTTGGGTTACGTAACGGCCGTCTTTTTCAATTCCGTAAATAGCATCGCTAAATTGTTTGTCATAGGCACTCATGGCCTTCGCTATAGTGCCCGAGGCTCCACCTGACCTGAAAAAATGTCGCGCGGTTTCTTGTCCAGCACCTATTTCTGCAAATGTTCCGTAGATATCTGGATTTAAATTTATTCGAAGTGTTTTAGCCTTTATTGAAGGGATATTTTCAAACGCCGTGTCGCGCCTTTGAACTGCTGAAGCCATTTTGTTATATTAATTTGATAGCAATTAAATAATGTTACCAGAATCACAAAGTTAACAAGTTCGGGGTATCTGAGTAAGAAACGTTTCAAATATTTAAATATTCTTTTAGGCATTAGCTATTTCATGCCTTTAAACGTCATATTTAAGGACTGTTTTTTAATAGATCAATTGAAATAATCGGTTTGTTTTCAGCGAATATGTCCTAATTTTGAAAAAGATGAGCAATCGGTTGAAAGTTACTTTTTTAGGTACGGGAACTTCACAAGGTGTGCCTGTGATTGGTAGTGAGCATCCTGTTTGTTTGAGTAAGAATCCAAAAGACAATCGGTTACGGGTATCAGTTTTGTTGTCTTGGGACCATTACAATTACGTAATCGACTGTGGGCCTGACTTCCGGCAGCAGATGCTTACCAATAAGGTTAATAAACTAGATGGAATTTTATTCACGCATGAACACTCCGATCATACCGCGGGAATAGATGATATTAGACCGTATTTCTTTCGTCAAGGTGACATTCCCATATATGCCCATAAACGAGTGATTTCGTCTTTGAAAAAGCGATTTGACTATATCTTTGCTGATGAGAACCGATATCCCGGAGCACCCGCGGTTTCCATAAATGAGATAAAAAACAATAGCTCTTTTAAAATTGGTGATACTGCTGTTGTTCCCGTTGAAGCATATCACAATCGACTTCCGGTCTTTGGTTTTCGCATAAAAGACTTCACCTATTTGACCGATGTGAAAACGATAGAAGCATCTGAGATGAAAAAAATAAAAAATTCCAAAATATTGGTAGTCAATGCATTACGGGAAGAAGCGCATCATTCGCATTTTAACTTAGAGGAGGCCTTGGCTTTTTCAGAAGAAGTTGGTGCCGAGAAAACCTATTTTACGCATATTAGTCATCTTCTGGGCTTTCACGACGTGGTGGAAAAAAAACTACCAAAGAATGTACATTTGGCATATGATAATTTGGTGATCGACGTTTAGAGATTAGTTTAAAAGATTATCTAGCTCATTAGTTATGGCTATAATTTAAGATAAAGTGAATGGGATTCCCGCCTGAGCGGGAATGAAAAATAAAAACAGTTTTCTATGAAAAAGAATATATTTCTTTATCTATTTGTTTTTGCAGCCTTGATTGCATTGTACCTCGTGGTAAGTGGTGGTAAGATGTCCGAAGAAAAAGACGCAAAAATCCAAAAATTGAATGGACAGGTCGACACGTATAAAGATTCAGTTCAGGGATTACAATTGAAAGTGTTGGACATGCAGTATTTCTCTTTGGAGAACAATGATGACGCTCTGGCATATTACGAGCATCTGGATATCGAAGACCCCGCCAGATACATCGCCGATAAACTTCTAGAAACCAATGAAAGTAGTGGGAATAATCCGTTGATACCCTATGAGGGAATGGATGGCGATTTCAAATTGAACAAAATCAAAATCATGAACCATAAATGGATCATAGCTGATTTTTCGGATGGAAAATACTGGGGTGAGGTATTACTAAGATATGAACTCAAAGATGATATGGGCGTTGATTTCACATTGATTGACCATTTGTTGTATACCAGAAGCAACTAGATTTTATCGTCCAACCATTTTTTGAACGAATGAAAGTTTTGAGGGGCTACACCATGACCTACCGGAAATTCTTCGTAGACGTGCTCAATTCCCAGCTTTTTTAAGAATTCAGGTGCTCGTTGTGCCCATTCCGGAGGAATTACTTGATCCACTTGGCCATGCGAAGCGTATATTTTAAGATTTTCGTGATTTTTTTCTTTATAGCCTATTTTCAAAATTCCTTCATTGATATAACCACTTAAGGCAACCACATTTTTTATTTTTTCGGGGTAGGATAGTGCAACCGCATAGCTCAAAATTGTGCCTTGGCTAAAACCCAGTAAAGTAACCTTATTTTTGTCAAGACCATATATTTCGCAAGCCTCATCAATAAAAGCAACAATTTTCTCCCGTGATTGTACAGCTTGCTCATCATCGCTCCATTTGCCCTGTTGGGCATCGAAATTTATAGCGTACCAGGCATTGCCAAAAGGTTGCATAGGGTAGGGGGCCCGTACTGAGATTACGCAAAACTCTGGCTGTAATTCAGGAGCGAAGGTGAAAAGATCTTCTTCATTGCTGCCATAGCCGTGAAACATAAAAAGTACAGGGGGTTTTCCTTCGGTGACCGATGATGGTCTGATTAAGTGTTCAAGGGATAGGGGGGCGGTGGTCATTTGAGTCTTATTGGATGAAGGTAAACCATTTTTGAAAATAGGGACCTAGAATGGGAACGGACTGTCTTTTTTCTGTTAATGCACCGATAAAACCATATCCCCATAAAACAATATAACATACGTAAAGGCCAATCCAAGCATATTCATTGAACCATTGACTAATGAAAAGAGCGAAACCTAAAAAGAATAAATGAAGGCCAAAAGCTTGCCTTGTATGAAAACGGGCAAATTCATTCTTGGGTTCGGCATTCATGGTAAAAGCGATTAACGCACCAACAATGGTAAAATAGGCAACTATCGCGGTGGTCTTTCCTTCTTTTTCGATACTCATGTTTCAAAAGTAGGCTAACCGTGGATTTTTGGCAAAAAAAAGAGACCCAAAGTGGATCTCAATAAAAAAGGAAAAGTCTCTTTATCCAATATCCCCTACTAAGGGTACTTTGTCCATTTTACCGTTGACAGCATTGATAAGGCCTAAGATGGCAAGAACCCAGCCAGCGTAGGTCAAATATCCTAATACGCCAACACCTGTTATCATAACCAATATACTTGCGATTATCGATATTATGATGCCAGCAATCCAAGCTCTAAGGGCCTGGCCGATATGGAATTTTGCAAACGCATTGTTTTTATCTTTATTCATAAACCATGCAATAAGAGTTCCGATAAGCGTAACATATGCAATAATTGCCATTGTTTTTCCTTCGTCAATTGTACTTTGTTCCATACTATAAAATTTAAGGTTGATTAATTTAAATATAACAGCAAATTACTTAAATAATTGCTTGATTGTTGCTAATCACCCCTAAAATGGTACCTTTCATCTGACTGTTTAAAAATATGCTGTTTTTAGAGCTTGACGAAATGTGCTTGATTTCAAAGGAATACGTCGATTTGGGTTCGAACAGGGTTAAATTAGCTTCGGCACCTTCTTGCAATAACGGAGTTTCAATACCATAGCGTTCTCTGCCTTTGGTCAATAGTTCTATTGCTTTTTCCATTCCAAAGATGTGATTCGCTATACCGAAAGCACTTTCCAAACCTATACTTCCATCTTCTGCATTATCGAATTCCACTTGTTTTAATTCAATATTTAAGGGTATATGGTCAGAAGTGATATAATCTATCGTTCCCTTCTTTACACCATCAACTAGTGCTTTTGAATCCTTTTTTGTCCGCAAAGGCGGCAACACTTTGAATATCGAATCGAATTCGAAAAGTGACTCATCTGTAAAATGAAGGTTATGCAAGGCAACGCTGCAAGTAACATCCAACCCTTTTTTCTTTGCATCAGCGATAAGCTTGACCGAATTGGCTGTTGAAATGGTCGGAATGTGCAGTTTTCCTCCGGCATACTCCAATATAAAGAGGTCACGAGCTATTTGAAGTTCTTCAGCTAAAGCGGGAATTCCCTTTAGGCCCATTTGCGTTGAAACTTCACCCTCATTGACAACGCCTTTACCTGCGATTTGCATATCCATGGGAAAGGAATGCACCAATCCATCAAAATTCTGGGTGTACTGTAGGGCTATTTTTAACAAATTCGCATTTTGAACGGGATGTTTAAAATCATAAAAGCCAACTGCTCCGGCACTTCGCATATCAAAGAGTTCGGCCAAATCAGTTCCCTCTGATTTCATGGTTAAGGTACCCAAGGGGTGCAGTCTTGTTGCATTGGACTTCGCAGCGTTCTTTAAAAAAACAATATCTGAACTACTATCGGGTGCCGGATTGGTATTAGGGTTCAATACAATATCGGTGAAACCACTTTTAGCGGCTGTATGTAATCCGTTTGAAATGGTTTCCCTTTCCTCATAACCGGGTTCGCCAAAACTTACGCTGGTGTCGAACCATCCAATGGAGACATGAAGGTTTTTCGACTCGATGATTTTGGTCTTGCCAGAAGTATTGAGTTTAGTGGCTATTTTATTGATCACACCATTCTTAATAAGGATATCGCGCTTTTTCAGAAGGATTTCCTTGTTGACATGGTCGACTATGGTAGCGGATTTAAGAAGTATGTTCATTTCATCTGTTTATTTTTATTTCTTTCATCGGTCAGATGTAATTCACCATCGAACATCTCGGTTAGTTTGAGAATTTACTTGGCTCATTTTAAATATTTCTGGATCAGAACCTCAATACTCATAAAGAACAAGGCTAAAATAACAAACCATTTCCAAAGCTCGTCGATGGAACTGTCTTTTTGCATACGGTCGAAAAAAGTTGCTATGGACTCATTCTTAAAGGTAGCAGGTATACCGTTCAAATCACCGTAAACCAACTGACTCTCTTCTCTAGTGTGATTGAAACTTAGGTTCCGCAAGGGCGTTTCTGCATTCATTAAACTATAAATACCTTGTTCCGATGGATTTTCAAGAAATGATAAAGAAACCTTGTTAGCAAATGATTCTTGTTGCGGAATAAATTCATATTCCCCTTTTTTTATCTTTAAAATATTGTCTTTGTCAAGTTTTATGGGAATGTCCACTTTAGATTCATTTTCAAGAACATAGTACAATTGTGGTAATTTGAGGCTATTTGCACCAATGTTATAAAAAGTGGGAACAATCAATGGCGAGTTTTTAAAATTCGAATTTTCTTTGGACAAAGAGGCGGTAAAGGCAAAAAATTGGTTCGCCCCGAAAAGAAATGGATCTTTATCTTGAAGTGCCAACAAGCTAGGCGCACTGGTCTTCACTCGGAAGTATTGGGACACTTTGGGGTATTGAAAATTGGTAACGTTCTTTTCAAAAACATTTTGATAAATGGGATGCGAAAACGAAATATCCGTGATGTTTCGTTCAAGGTTGACCCGTTGGGTGTAATTGGTAGCACTCGAATTTGAAAGCAAACGATTATAAGAATCAAAATCAATGGAAGTAGCTGGAATTACAAGAAGATGGCCTTCTTTGCGCATAAATGAGGTCAAACTAGTCACTAGGGCGTTAGGTATCGTTTCCAATTCGTTGAGAACAATTAGATTCTGTTCATCGAGTATACTGAAATTCAAATTCTTTAATTCAAAGGATACAAATTGGAACTCATCTTTCGTGTATATTCGCCTTAAATAGGCACTAGGGGCGTTGCCTACAGCTAAAACCTTTATTTTTTCCTTTGTGTCGATATTGAAAAAGAGCTCATTATCATACCCCAAGGCGGCATCTAATATTTGAATTTTGCCGGTAATGACTTCATTCTTCGGAAGTGAAAAAGTAACGATCCCCTTTTTGTTTTCATTAAAAGAAGCAGCTGATTTCGCAATAAGTTGTTCTCCATTTAATAGGGAGACAGGAATGCTTTCCAAAGCATAGTTACTAGAAAACAACGCGGTAATTTCAATGTTTTCCGACTTGTAGTCGGTCAAATAAACCGAGTCTATTGATACGTTTTTAAGTTCTGGTTGAGTTACTTGTATTAAATTCTTTTGAATTGTAGTTGACGAATCCGAGACCGCATGAATCATACGTTGTTGAAAATCGGATATTACCGCCAAATTTTTCACGGTATTTTCATTTGCGTTGAACAGCGTGTTGGCCTTTAAATAAATTTCATCTAACTGCAATTGTTTCGGGGTGTGGGGCAACACCAATAAATCATTCTGAATTGATTTCAATGAAGCATTACGAAATATTTTGTCATTGGTAAAAAGGGTAAATGTATTGTCTTCTGGTATATTTTTTAAAAGCTCCTGAACTGCATCGGACAAAAGCGTGCCACTGTTGGTCTTTGCCTGCATGCTAAAAGAATCGTCAAGGTAGATTACGGTTTCTTTTTCTTTGAGAGCGGATTTTTTTGCGAAAAAGGGTTGTGCAAAAGCTAAAATCAAAGCCGTCAGTACTGCTATTCTCGTAATCAAGAGCAACCATTTCTTTAGGTTATTGCTTTTACGGGATTCAGATACGACCTTCTGTAAGAATTTCACATTCGTAAAAGGTGTTTTCTTAAATCTGCGGAGTTGAAAAAGGTGGATAAATATGGGAATCAGGAGGAGAAATAAGGCCCAAAGAAGTTCTGGATGTTTGAATTGCATTCCTGAATTTGATTTGGCAAATATAATTAAAAAGACTTTAAGCCGCTGCGCTTTAGGGTGTAAGATTCAAGACTAAAAAGGGTCGAGGTTCAAACTTTAAATTTAATTTCAAGGCATTTTCCCCTTGAGAGGTAATGTTCTTGCAAGCAAAGATCTCAACCATCGCATTCTTAACAAAAGAAAAAATAGTCCTTCATTGCAAATTGGCCCATATCATGAAGGTATGCTCGAATGATTCTTTGCTGGCCTTCATTGGCTACCGTAATGATACTTTGTGGATTTTTAAGGTCCTCAAGAAACTGATAATGTTTCATTTCAACCCCATAAATTGATTTTCCTATTTTATTGGGATTGTCACATACCCATGTGAAATCGATTTTGGCTTTTAACAAGCCTTGAGCGATAGTTTTACCTTTGGTTCCTGCGCCCCAAACGACTAGTGCCCGTACTTTGTCAAAATCCTGTTTAAGAAAATAGTACAGCTTTATATCTAGAAAATAGTTATGGGCGTAATGTTCACTCGTGCGGGAAGTCCTCATATCGTAATCACGCCAATGGTGCAGTATTTGATTGCAGGGTATGCATTTCAGGCCTTGCTCTCGAAAGCGAAAAGCCAAATCATAATCTTCAGGGTATCGATCTGGTTCAAATGCGTCGCACAAATCAATGTCCTCGCGAAAGGCCATCCAACAAGGGGAGGGGATGACACATTCCTTATAAATTTCGGAATAGTTGGTTCCGGATTGGGTTAAATTATTAAGCCATTTTTCGTAACGTGCATAGCCATCGCTTATTCCTCTTTTTGAAAAGTATTTTACTTGACCTATTGCCAAATGGCCTTTTCCAAACTTTGTCAGTGATCTGACCAATACCTCCAATTTATCTGTAGACATGATATCGTCAGAATCCATACGGGTGATGAATTGACCCGAACTCTTTCCATATGCAAAACGGAGGGCTTTAATAATTCCTTCCCCAGAATTTCTATACACCTTGATTCTTGGATCTTCTTCTGAAAATGCTTGCAGGATTTGATGACTATCATCTGTAGAATGGTCATTTATCGCTATGACTTCCCAATTTTGGTAGGTTTGGGCTATTATAGAGTCTATACATTCCGATAGGAAACCTTCCGTGTTTTTAAAGGGAATCAAGATGCTTATCAAATCGTCTTGCATAAAGGCAAGTTATAAAAACCCATATAAAAAAGTGTCCGCTCACCAAATCAATGAACGGACACAAACATGACCTACAAACCTCATTTTAAATTTCATTAGTGCCTTAAGGACTTTAAAAATACCAATGAGGTCTAAGTAGGTGGCAGGGGAACTTGCAGGTCATGAACTATTCGATTTCTTGGAGTTTTATCAATGCTTCGGACTTTGAGTTTACATTTAGCTTTAAATAGATATTCTGAATATGGAAATTTATTGCGCTAGTAGTAACAAATAGTTTGTCCGCGATGGTTTTATAGGTGGCACCTTGACTCAAGTAATCAATAATTTGGTTTTCTCGTTCTGAAAAGGACTGATAAGATTTAGGTTGAAACATGGATATTATTTTCTTTACAATATCATTGCTGATAGCAGCTCCTTCATTTTTAATCGAAAGTAAGGCTTGATGCAACCTTTTTCGTGTAACAGACTTCGTAAGAAATCCGTTTGCCCCGTTTTTAAAAGCTTTTTTGATAATCTCAAATTGATTATCGGCACTTGTCATCAGTATTTTGACATTGGGGTCCTTTTGACGAAAATACTTTATGCCGTCAATTCCATTCATTTTTGATAAGGTCACTTCTGAAATGATAATGTTGGGCATTACGTCTTCGTAGGCAGATAAAGCTTCTTCAATTGTGGTAAACAATCCGGTTAAATTGAAATCATTGTATTTTTCAAAATAGCTTTTATATGTTGCATGCAGTTGTACATCATTTTCAATAATAATTACTTTTAATGTTTCTGGTCTCATAGTCATGTGGTTTACTGGAAGGCTTTATGGTCAAGTTTTGTAGCCTTTTAATATTGATTTTGGGATATTAAAACACCTATGGAACTTTAAATCCATAGTACATTAAAACACAAGTTTGGTGTTCAGGTAGTTTTACCTAATACTTGATTGTGCTTTATTCGATAAGGGTAATTGAATTGGACAGTTTCGCTTAGAAAATGCTAAACTGGTGAACTGCTAGAATAGGTACGCCGTTCAGTTTTGCCAAAACCGAAGCGATACTTTTTTCGAAGTATAAGAAGTACTTCGGATTTAAATTCGTAAACTTTTTTTGCGTTTGTGTTGAGGTTAAGATTTGGTTTCATAGTGTAGGGGATTTGAGGGTTTTACATGAAATCACTTTAGTTTTTAAATGCATTTAAATGTAGTAAAGTCTAATCAAAGCATACTGAATATATAAGATTTTTCGTTCAACTGCTTGTTTTTTTAGCATTTGCATCAGGTTTTCTCAATTGTCATAAGAGTTTAGTACTATGGTCGAATTATTGGCAACTTCCATAATCCATTTTTCATCTTGGTATTTACCATCTAAATTAGAAACGTAGGCCGTCTGTGCGTCTTTCTTGTAATTGTAATCTGCTAAATAAACATAATGCAGCCCATTTTCTTTGTTATAAAACTCCTTCGCATTCAACCCTTTTGCTTTAAGGTCTACCATAAATGCGTTGAGATATTTTTTGTTTTTATAAACATTGGCAATCACATAATACCCAGATTTGGCACCGACAATGTCTGTCTGGTTTAGCATCTTTATCGGTAGTTCGTTGAAGTTGCTATATTTATCTTCCGCAGTTCTTTCGGTTTTAGGGGTATTGATTGCCAATGCGGTTGTTTGATTCGTATTTAGATTTTTTAAGTTTGACTTGATACTGTTTTTAATATCAGTTCTCACTGCCCGTACGATCATCTCGAATCTTTTTTCTAGGGCTGCGTTACGTGCTGCTTCCATCGAATCTTGACGTAAAATTAGTTGGTCTAGGATCAAGCGATTTTCATGTGCTAACTTATTTATGGTGAGTTTATTCTTCAGTACTTCTTTTTCCGGAGAACGATTTTTTTCTGCTTTTAGCTGTAGAATCTGTTCTTCATAATTTCGAACGATTTGGTCGATTTTTCGGTCTTCCGAGTTTTCAACCCATTCTTTGGTGTCATCAGTTTTACTAAAGGTGTAAGCAAGCGATACTTCATGGTTCCAGCCCAAATCCGCATCTTTTTGTAAAATGTCTTTTTCCAATAAATATCCCAGTGACATTTTTCTACTGAGGTTAAACCCGAGTCCTAGTGACATTCCGTAGGTATCGTCAAAGTTGGTTTGCAACCACCCGTAATTTGGCATATCCAATAACAACGAACCGATAAAAGAATACTGGCCTTCATTGTTTTTACCGAGTTGTAAAAGCGGCATGAGCCTAGCATTTTCAAAAAGCCCTTTTTGTGTGTTGAATGAATGCGTATACTGCATTGAAGCTTTGATGCTTTTTTCAGACAGATTGGTCAAAAAAATGTTAGTAGTTTGGTTGTATCGAAGCAGGTCTTTAGCATAAAGACCAAAATCAAAGTTTCCGAGTGAGAGCGTAATTCCTGGTTGTATGGCTAATTTACTTTCTTTTTTTGCCTCTGCTAGCCGTGAATCATCGGTTGCGACAATAACTCTGTTTTTATCAAGACCTTCGGTAAAATAAGTAAGGTTCGTTCCGAAGGTTAGTTTGCTTTTGTCACCCAGTTTCACCGAGGTGGCATAGTTCGCATTAAAACCGAATTCTTGAACCACTCCTGACCATTGACTATAAACACCGATTCCCAAGGCAGTATGTTCGTTTAGCTTGTTACTGAAGCCCAGAAAATAGTTCTGACGATTATCTTCAAAAGAAGTATACTGATTTCTATGAAGAATATTTAAATATGATTTGTTTTCTCGCACCAATGAAAAAGTAGGGTTGATGAAAAAACGATTGAAGTACAGTTGGTTATGATAGGTGCTTTTTGATCCGAGCTCGGTTTGGGTTTCCTGTCCTGAAACACTTTGTGCCCAAGTTAGATGCAACAACAAGCACAAAAGAAATATTCTATAGTTTTCTTTATAACGATACAACATAACAGTAGGATATGGATTGTTGAAAAAGAGTTTACATTTTGAGATTCAGGGTCGTCATCAAGATTTTCCTTACTGATCTTCAAACACCGATGTGGTGTAGTCGATTTTCAAGGTGTTGTTCAGCGCCTTTTGAAGGTTTGACTCTTTTTCTTTTTCATAGGAGTTTCTTTGTTTATTAGAATAAGAAAAGGCAACCTGCTGTAGTTGATTTTTGTTTTTTCCTCGATTAGAAAGTACATAACCGATACCTTTTTCGGCCAACAAGTACATAGAAAAATCATCTTTGTTGCTGTTGATAGGGCTCCCTAAGTTAGTTGCCCAACCCACTTTTTGTTTGCCTACTTCAGTCATGTAAAGATCGAGTCCTCCGTAGCCTTCCCTTCCTTCAGAGGCAAAGACCAGCGTGCCGTCGGCCACTAGGCTAGGGTATAGGTCGTTCTTTTTGGTGTTGACCTTGGTGCCCAGATTTTTTGAAGGTCCAATTTTACCGTTGTCGATATCAGCGGCATAAATATCATACTCTCCAAAAGTACCCGGCATATTAGAGGCGAAGAACAACCGTTTGCCATCATCGGATATTGCCGGGTGTTTCGCTGAATAATATTTTGGACTTAGGGTTACTTCCCGTACATTTTTCCATTGCCCGTTGATTTTATCTGTTCGGTAAATTTTATAGATCAATTCCTTTTTTGAGAAAATTCCTTTTAAAGGTTTTATGTAAACGGCCTTACTGAAATATGCGGTTTTTCCATCGGCGGTCATGGCTACAGGTTCCTCATAGTTTGGGTAAGAGTTTTTGTTTTTTCGATTTAAAGGTTCTGATCGGAATGCTTTATTTCTTTCATATTCTACCAAATAATCTAGGGATTGTGATCTCAGGTCAGGTTGAAAATCAAATTCCTGATGGACTTCCCTTGAACTAAGGTTTGATTTTCGAGACTCAAAAGCTCTTTTCAATTCATAGTCCTCTTTGATTTGTTCCAGCCAGTCTTTATTGCCGGCAACAATAGTGTTCGCGCCCATTGTCTGTTCTAGGGCAAATTGATATCTTTTTTGATAATTGGCATTGGACGTCTTTCCGTTTTGAAGCTCAATAAGTTTTTTATACCAGAAAACTGCGTTTTCATATTTTTCCAATAGAAAATTAGCGTTGCCCAAGTCTTCAAAGATTTCTTTTTCTGTGTTCCCAAGGTTTTTGAGTTTTTCGTAATTGCTGTTCTTTTGTGATTCATGAGCAGTATTGACCGTAAAGTTTTTCTGTGCGAACAAGGCAGTAGTGAAGAGCAAGATGATGCCCGATAATAATGCTCTGTAGGTAATAAAGTTTTTCATGGGATTGGGGGTTTTGGGTTGATACTGGGGTCAAAGTTGACAATTTGTTGTGAATCGATTATTAATAAAAATTCATAGGTTTTGCATTTTGACCCTTATTTTTTGCTTTACGTCGAGATTTTTAGCTTGTTTTTGCGAAATGCGATGTTTTATAGGATTACCTTCAAATGAATAATTTCAACAAAACGTTGTATTGAATAGAAAAAGCTTTCTATATTTGCACCCGCATTCAGGGAATACCTGATGAGACACTTGGAGAAATGGCAGAGTGGTCGAATGCGGCAGTCTTGAAAACTGTTGAGGGTCACACCTCCGGGGGTTCGAATCCCTCTTTCTCCGCTGAATAGTGGTAGTCCACTACTACAAACCCTGTAAATTATTGATTTACAGGGTTTTTCATTTTCTTTAGTTTCAAATAATAGCATTTAAAACCATACTAAAAGGGGTCAATTCGGGGTCAGTTGTAACTGACACAGAATTTTCGCTTTAACGTCTAGTAATCTAATTATTTCTTCCTCTGATTTCTGAAACATTGCATTGAACAAAATACAAGACTATTGCAAAGACGATGAGTTCGAAGTTTATTCCCTGAATAAAATGAAGTGAGAATATGACAGCTTGGAATGGAGAAGAGGTAATTTATTCTGATAAAAACTATACGTTTATACCCCTAATATGAAAATAAATTCTTACATTCAGTTTGTAAATATTTATAAATATCCTTTTTTGACTTCCCTCGTTCGAGAGTACTCGTATTCATTCATTTTGACTCCCCCTAGTTTATAAATTTTATTAAAGTTATTCAGCACTCCCCCTGTTTTTTTGCATTGATTCTAGCAACATTGTTTGCTTTCAAATAATAGATTTATCAGAGACTAATTAATGATAAATGGATATTCACTATTTCAATCACTATGGTGATAGAAACGTGAAAATTTGATAAATCTCCTTGGTCTGTTTAATACCTAACTCAATACCTATATGAAAAATAATGTTAGCTTTTTTCTAAATGGGAGATTAGTCTCTATAGAAAACCCATCCCCTGAACTACTGTTAATCGACTACCTACGTTCACCCAAAGTTGGTCTTATTGGCCCTAAGAAACCCTGTGGTCAGGGTGGATGCGGCGGATGTACCGTTATCTTATCATCTTGGAATAAGGCAAAGCAGCAACCCGATCACCTTGCTATAAATTCATGCCTCAGACCTGTTTGTGCCTTAGGAGGCCTTACTATTACCACTATTGAAGGCACCGGCGCTGCTCGAAAGCCTGATTCTCAGTATCTATTACATAGACATAGCTCGACACGTACCGGTGTTCCTATCGGTAAAGACAAGTCCCCAGTATTTGAAGCGGCTAAGAAAGCCGCTGAAGAGAAACGAATGTCAGTAATGGCGGCTGCGACAGCAAGGCATAAAAAAAACAAAAGTAGTCGGGACTTTTTAGAAACAATCGACAAAGTTGCCGACCATCCTTCAGAGCATTCGCATGAAGGAATGAATCCTGTCGCACATCGCCTTGCCATAAACAATGGAAGCCAATGCGGTTACTGCAGTGTGGGTTTTGTTATGAATATGTCTGAATTTATCGTAAACAATCCAGAGGCAACTAAAAAAGAGATAGAAGATGCATTCGATGGAAATCTGTGCCGGTGTACCGGTTACCGATCCATTCTTACAGGTATGAAAACCTTCGCATCTGATTGGACCAATTCAGACGAAGCGGCCAGAATGACGTGCACCGAAGACCATGTTAGTGAAGCGCAGCTTCCTGCAAATGTGACGATTCCTTTTCCGAAAGAAGCCCGTGAACCGGCTTTTGGAGTAAATGTACCCCGCTGGGAAACTCCGACAACAATGGCCAAACTGGCTGATGTTCTCAAGAAAAAGAAAAATACCCGACTCGTGCATGGCAATACCTCTTATGGCATTTATAAAGATGAGTATTGCGATACTTCAACGTTCGTGGATATCAGATTTATTCCGGAGCTCAATGGAGACGTTCAGTTGAAAGAAAACGAGCTTCATATTTCAGCTCGCACAACTTATAGCGAGCTTATCGAAGTGCTCGGTGAGACCATGAAGAAGCTTAAAATCCATCCTAAAAAAACTTCAGAACTCGGTATTTCAGTTGTCGGTGCTCTTGACTATATGGCCAGACGCACAGCAGGCCGAATTGTGCGTAACGCAGCATCCGTAGGCGGGAATACGATGCTTGTTCTTAAACATATTCAACAAGGTACAGGAGAACCCTTTCCTTCCGATCTTTTCACGACTTTATTTGCTGTCAATGCAATGATTAATTATTACGAGTTAACACCAAAAGGTTTCAAGGAGCATACAAAAACTGCTGAAGACCTTGTTCATGCAATAGTTAAAGATTCAAAACTTGCTGATAAAATAGTGCTTGCCGCATACAGAATCCCTTTGGGAAATTCTAGCGATGTTATACTTGCGCAGAAAGTAGCGCTCCGTGAAGTGAACGCTCATAGTATTGTAAACACAACAACTCACTTCCGTCTTAATGATAGCAACGAATTGACTTCTGTCAGGCTTGTTTTTGGGGCCATTGCACCCTATCCGTGGCGTGCATTTAATACCGAAAAAGTGATGAAAAACCAAGAACTGTCTCTTGCGAATGCTTCTAAATTTTCAGAAATGCTTGGCAAAGAAGTTCTTAAAGAACTGGATCGTTGGGAAAAACGAATGGAAGAAGTTCCAAATGAAGGATTCACTTCTGAATATCGAAAACAACTTGCTGTTTCATTCTTTTACAAAGCCATGGTAAACGCTATGTTAGTAAAAGGATTGAGGGTCCCAGCAAATCTGGAATCGGTTGGTAAAATTAAATGGGGCAACTGGAAGGTGAGTAATGGAATTCAGAGATATGCAAGGGAATTTTGGAAAGCACCAGTAGCACAACCCATTATTAAAGTTACAGCGATGTATCAAACATCTGGTCAGCTACATTATACGCACGAACTTCCAGTACCGCCACTTGCCTTAAATGCTGCGTTTGTACAGAGTACACGCGCACTAAAGAAGTACCACTTCAAAACCCCAGAGAAGGATAAGAAAATTTCAATCGAAGATCTACGGAAATATTTAAAGGGACGTTTCCCTTCTTTCACAGATTTTATCACCCATAAAAATATTAAGAACGGAGGTGTGAATATGCAAGGAATGGGTAGCGATCAGCCTTTGTTTGCTGAGGAATTCATCAGTTATGTGGGGCAGTCTATTGCGATGGTACTTGCTGAAAATGAACAGGAAGCCATAGCGATTGCAGATTTCGTTTCGAAAGATTGTGTTTCGTATACGATACCGGGAAGGCCTTGGACGGGTAAATGGAGTGAACCTATTGTTGATTTATTAGATGCTGTGAGGAAGGGAAGTATTTTTCCCGATGCACCTACCACCGCAACTTTTGTTTCTCATATTTGGAAGATCATCAGGCCTGGGAGTCAGTTTGAATGGATATCAGACAGTACACTTAGCAAAGAAAAAGTTCTAAGACGAGATCAGAAAATAGGTGTACGGGTGGAAGTTCCTGTTAACTCAGCACCTTGTACAGTTGTGGAGTCATCTCAACTTTGTGGCGGGCAAGCACATTTTTATATGGAGCCCCAAGGGTGTATTGCCACTCCTCTTGATGAAGGACGAATGTTAGTTCAACCCTCTGTTCAGAGTCCTGCGGCGATGCATGACACAGTTGCTAAGGCCCTTGGTGTACATCATCATCAAGTTGAAATTAAAGTACCACAAGTTGGAGGAGGATTTGGAGGTAAAACCGAACAGTCACGTTTTATCGCCGGACCTACCGCCGTTGCAGCAAAAGCTACTAAAAGACCGGTTCGTCTTGCGGTTCCACGAGATGAGGATACGGCGATGATTGGCAAACGTCATGCTTACTACGGGGAATATCAAATCGCGGTAGATGATGGATCTGCTAATAAGCATAATAAAGGCATTATACACGGACTGCAGCTAAAGATGTGGGGAGATGGAGGTGCATTTTACGACTGCTCGTTTATTGTTTCCAATTGCATTCAATTGCGAACAGATAATGCATACAATATTTCCAACTTTGAGAGTCAGATTGATGTGTGTAGAACAAATTCCGCACCAAATACAGCTATGCGCTCTTTCGGAGATGTTCAAGGTAAAAACATTCTTGAGAACGCAATAGATGACGCTGCCATTGCACTCGATATGAGGCCTGATAAGTTGCGTATTAAGAATTTATATGACCGGGGAGATGTTACTCCTTTCGGACAAGCACTTTCTTACTGCTATATGAAGCAAGTATGGGCCTATGCAATGAAGGTATCCAATTTCGATCACAAACATGACCAAGTCGAAAAATTCAATAGAGAAAACAAATGGCGCAAACGAGGTATTTCTATGATACCGGTAAAGTACGGTTCTGGTTATAATCTGCTTTTATTAGAGCAGTCGGCTGCTATAGTTGTTGTTAATCCGAAAGATGGTACCATTGTAATACATCAGGGAGGGATTGAGATTGGACAAGGATTGGTCACTCAGGTGCAGCAAGTTGCTGCATACGTTTTGGGCATACCTATGGAAATGATATTCTTAGAAACGGTAAGCACAAGCATTACACCCAATCCTACAAGTACAGGGGGGTCAACGGGGACGCCCTACTCTTGTGAAGCTGTGAAACAAACTTGTGAGCAGTTGCGTGCCAGACTTATGGAGTTTGGGTACCAAATGTTGAAAGAGAATGGAGAAGACTGGTGCAAGGATCAAAACATTGACTTCTGGAATTACGGTGCGGGAGAAGGAAAAGGCTGGGCTACTATGGTAGAAGGCGGTAATTGTAATAAAATCATGATTTGGCAGAACCTTGTTAGTCAAGCATCATCACAGCGAGTGAACCTCATAGCCTCCTTTAACGCAAAAATCAAAGGAGGAGAAGTTCAGATACCGGCGATGACGTTCAAAACTGAAGCGGATCAACCTAATATTCCAGGAATTGACCGATCGAAAAATGCCACTCTAGGTGGAGGTGTTGACTCATTTGTGGGCTTCACCTATTCAGCGGCCTGTTCTGTAACGGAAGTGGATATTCTCACAGGAGAAGTTAAGATTATAAGCTCAGACATTATTTATGATATGGGAAGGAGTATGAATCCGGCCATCGATATTGGACAGATAGAAGGAGCTTTCGTTCAAGGTATTGGATATCTTCTCACCGAGAAACTAGTTTCAGAAATAGATGGTGATCATAAGGGCAGACTCAATACTACAAACACCTGGCGTTATAAAATTCCCGCGATAACAACTATCCCACAGGAAATGAACACTTTCCTTTTTCCGAGAAACGATGAATCGGTTAAAAACATTCCGAAGGATACTAACGAAATCTTTTCAGCAAAAGAAGTTGGAGAGCCTCCTTTAGTGCTTTCCAATAGTGTTTTCTTGGCGATTAAGGCCGCTATACGTGCTTCCAGAATTGAACGGAATCTTCCTAAGCTTTTTCGCTTTGATGCACCTGCAACAGTTCAGGAAGTGAGAAGAGCGTGTGAAGTTCTTGAAAAAGACCTTAGCAGTTCGTAAAGGTCTTTTTTGGAAACAGGATGAAGTTCGAGAATCGAACTTCAGAAAAACTAAAGTATACAACCTATTAAACTTAACTACATAACTAAGATTATGAAACAATTAAAACTTTTTGGTATCGCAATTTCGGTATTGTTCATCTCCTGTAATGAAAAGGCCTCGGATGTGCCTCGTTCTGAAAATACTGCTGAGGTAGAGACACCATTATTGGGAATAGATTATGAAAAGAACGATTTTCCAGATTTTGGATTTATGGTAAGCCCAACAGATTATCATACAAAATATTCAGACCAGCCAATTTTTGAGCTGAAAGCAGATTTTCCGAAAGTTAAACCTGAAAAAATGCCCAATTTTCTAGAGATTGATTTCAAAGAAGATCCTTTGGCATACATTAATGCCGTTCGCGATTATTCATTCGAAGGAAATTTACCAGATTGGGATCCTTTTAAAAATAAAATTCGCGATTGGTATCATATTCCATGGTTACACCCTACAACGGCGAATGGCGGATATCCTCCAAACGGAGGTACTGAAGGGTTTCGTGGACTTATCAAAGAAGCACCTTTAGGAGCATTGCAATTAGGACCAGATCTAAAGGGGATTGACGGTGATTACTCTGTTTACGCAATTACTTTGGTAAACGATATGGCTGGTTATGCTATGGGCAGAATGTGGAAGGACCCAAAGAATCCAAATGTGACAGTACTCGATAAACGATTTAAAGATGGAGGATTTCCGGTGGGAACAGTTTTCGCAAAATTGCTATTTACTGATGCACCTAAAGGAACAGATAGTGTAGCTTATCTGGTCAATCCACTTACTTGGAAAGGTTATATCACTGAAAATTTTTGGAAATCGGATACCCGTGTTGTGACAGATGTAAACCTCTTACAAATGGATATATCTGTACGCGACCCTAGGGCAGATAGAACCCCAGAAAATCCAGAGGGAACTGGATGGGTTTTTGGCACTTTCTGCTATAACGGAGAACTAAATAAGGAAAACAAGTTTATGAACCTTGTACCTGTAGGGCTCATGTGGGGAAATGATCCGGAAAACAGAATTAACAAAACCACACCTTTTCCACCTATTAAAACTGAAGTCAATAAAGAGCTCTTGGAAACGGTAATTTTTGAAAGTGTAGACCTACCTCCACAACATCTTGGTTGGAACGGCAGGTTGAATGGGCCAGCCGATTTGAACACGGTCTCTTGTTTGTCGTGTCATAATGCAGCGCAATATCCTCAAATAACTTCGCTTGTTCCTCCTAATGCTTCGCCGGACGGAGGACTGGAGCCACCTGTGGGCGGAGGAAACGATGAGTGGATGCGATGGTTTCAGAATTTAGAATGTGGTACTTCGATGAGTGATGAAGTATATTCTACCGATTTCTCATTTCAGGTCGCCATTGCCTTGCAGAATTTTTTCGATGTAAAAAACGCAAACCAGCAGGGAAGCTGGAAAAGCGAGTACAAATCGGTTGTTGTACCCATTCAAAGGGGAGATCTAACCGTACCAAAATAACTATTAAAATCTCTGATGTTCCAGATGTTATTTGAACAACTGAAATGTACATGCTTTCAGGTCACTAAAATTACCAATACGGATTTAATATTCAACTCATAATAAGGACATAAGATGGCTACAAAAAGCATTAAAAATAAAATTTCCGCATTAGACGAAAAAGGTAAACCGGTGGACTGGTGGTTCGCATATAAAGTTCCTAAACTTGGCAAGGTCGCCAATGGACCAACGGCGACTGGTTATGAATACATTTACTATGACCCGAATATCAAAAAAGTGGTGCAATCGCCAAATTTACTCACGGATGGTATGGGGGCTCTGGACCTTACCCTAAAAACTGTTTTTAGCAAACCCACTTCGACTACTGGATGGATTCTGTACAATGACGAGATGCCGGCGGATGCCAAGCGAACCGATAGTAGTAAATATGGACATACCAAAGGGGTAATTGCCTTCGACATCGCGACGAAAACAGCTTTTTGGTTACTTCACTCTTGGCCTAAGTTTGCAGACCCAAGTGCATCTAAGATGCCCACTCCCGAGTATGGACAAACTTTCCTCTGTATCTCAATCGATTTAGAAACTGCGAGTAAGATCGCTACACAAATGGCCAATCATCAGATACCTCAGGTTTATTTACCGAAAATGCCAACAACCTTAAAAACGAGCGATTCACTCTATAAACTTACACAAACTCTCGATGCTAACACGACTGCCGATTCGGATGTGTTGGCCTATAAATCACGTGGCGGACTGGACTTTAAGGTAATCGCCAAGAATCGGAAATGGAATAAAGATTTCTGGATCGATTTGGTTGGCCCCGCGCTCAAGTCAGACATAAATGTGGAAACCTGGATTCGGGGTAAGATCCCTCCCACGTTGGACAGTGATGGAATTCACAAGACTTTTGACGTAAAGTACATTGATCTGAGTCCGTTAGGAGTACCGTGGAACTGGCCTGAAACCCACGACCATGCAAAATGGGGTATTAGTGTTGATTCGGACTGGGTATGTGTTGGGGACATTAATAGAATGATTTCCCAAGAAAAAAGAGGAGGCGGAACTATAGCATTTCAAGACAAGACATTATGGACCGCTTTGTCAAAGATAGATTTTATCGTGGCGCCTCCGGGACATAATAAGATTGATGCAAAACACCTTATCAAAGCCACACATAAAACCGTCCATGATCCATTACCAAAAACTAAGAAACAAAAAACTAAATAAGATGAATCAATACCTAAAGCCAAATAAAGACAGGTTACAAAATACAATTAAGCATATTGTAGTACTGATGCTTGAGAATAGGTCATTCGACAACCTTTTGGGCTGGCTATACGAAGACGAAGCACCACCAGATGGGCAACATTTTGAGGGATTAACCAAAGACTTGTGGAACCCACTTGATAATTTAGACACCGATGGCATTCCATTTATTGAGAAAGTCCCTATAGAGAAAAACGGACAGCATAAGGAGCATAGGGGCAATGTTGTCCCGAATCCTGTAGATTTTACGTTACCAAATCCCGATCCAGGGGAAGGTTACAAAGATACCAATCACCAATTGTTTCTTAAATACGAAGTACCATTACAGTACCCGCCACCGGCATTGAATCAAGGTTTCGTTCAAAACTACCAGAACGCCATGTTGTATGGAGCATACAGTTTTGGAGACGATCCCGTAAATCCGCGTGCCATTATGAAATGCTATACTCCCGAGCAAACACCAGTTTTGAGTAAGTTGGCAAAGAACTTTGCAGTTCTTGATCATTACCATTGCTCGGTACCGAGTCAGACCATCCCCAATCGTGACTTTGTGCACGCTGCAACCTCAACAGGCCATGTGAACAACGGTTTGGCAGTTCAATGCGGTGCAAATACCATTTTCCACCAGATACAGGAGGCAATTGATTCTGGTTGCGATGATTTAAACTGGGGAATTTTCGGCAACAATGTGTTCACTGACGATAAAGACAAAGAAGGGAAATTTGGCAATGATCATTTCTCTCTTACCAGGCTCATCATGACGCAATTGCAAAGTAAAAAGTATGATAAGAATTTTGGCACACTCACAGATTTTGCAGACAAATGTAAAAATGGGGAGCTACCGAGCTATTCATTCCTGGAACCAAACTACGGAGGTCCAGGACAGAACGACCAGCATCCCCCTTCGGACATCCGAGCCGGTGAAAAACTTATTGCAGATATTTATAATATGGTAAAAGATTCTCCGGCCTTTGAAAGTACAATGCTTATCATTACTTATGATGAACATGGTGGCTGCTATGACCATGTTCCACCTCCCAATGGGGCAAAGAACCCCTATTCCGATAAGAGACCTGGGCAGGACGGATTCCTTTTTAATCGTTTTGGTGTAAGAGTGCCTTGTGTAGTTGTTAACCCCTATATAAAGAAAGGGCGAATTGCCAGGCCCGACGGGTATATTCCTTTCGATCATTCGTCGATAATTAAAACAATTCAAAATTGCTTTGAACTTAAAGGAAGCCTCACCGAAAGGGATAAAGCAGCACCCGATTTTTCCTGCCTACTGGAACTGGAAAATCCCCGCGAAGATGATATACCAGAATTGGAACCCTTGGGTTTTGAGATGCAAATGGACAAAGGACACGTGAATGACTTACACCACCTAATTGGCGATGTTCTCGAGGCTATGACCGGGAACCCTAAGCCATTGGCCTGTGACCTTTTAGAATATATTCAATTGAATTATGCTATGCATTTTGGTCCTGACAAAGGTGAAATATCCAATGAAGAAAAAAGCTAGGACAATACAAGCTTTAATAATGATATTTCATAACCCCAAAGTGGTATGCAGTTGTTAATCTCAATTTAAAACGAATTAAATATGAAAACTTTTACTCTAATCTTCACTTCCTTTATACTGACAATTTGCCTTATAAGTTGTAAGGAATCATCAAATACTTATCAAGACTTAGATAAAGACAATACAAATCTTTCTGAAGATAATACAGACTTTGCTGAAAATCGTATAGATTACCCGGATTTTGGCTATATGATTCCTGTCAAAGATTATAAGGGACGTGTTTTTAGACTCCGTGATGACTTTCCGAAGAATGAACCCAAGGCAGATGCAGCACTTAACGAAATCCTTTCGATAGATTTTAAGAAGGACTGGGAAGCTTATATGTCGGCCGTAAAAAGGTACGTTTTTGATGGGAATGCCAAACTTGATTACGAAAATTCTTTTTTTCTTGAAGACAATACTAAAAGAGATTGGTACCATGTGCCATGGCAACATTGGGGAAAAACCGGAAGGGAGGGTTTTCATGGACTTACTCAAGAGGGCCCTGTTGGTGTTCAGGCTTTAGCCCAAACTCAAACTGATTCTACCCACGCGTATGCCGTTGGATTTTATAATGATTTAGGAGGATATACTATAGGTAAAGTGTGGCCCTCTGCTACCCCTAATTATTCCAGTTTAAAGACTGAAGGATTTCCGGAAGGTACTGTGGTTGCGAAAGTGTTATTCGTTCCCCTTGATAAAGATGAAGTCCCTTATCTTGAAAATCCGATAAGTTGGAATGCCTACATATATGCCACGGATATTCCAGGTATGTTGATACCCCTTAATGGAGATGGTAGTCTTACCCGAGTTAAGAGCAAAGTAAACTTGATTCAAATGGATATTATGGTAAAGGATGCCAGAGCAATTGATACAGGAGGATGGGTTTTCGGAACCTATGTATATCAAGGAAAATTAGGTAATGAAAACCGTTGGGATAATTTAATGCCAGTTGGTATTATGTGGGGTGAAGACCCAACGAATAAATTAAGTAGCATCAATCCAAAGCCGGTTAGCACAATGATCAATTCAAACTTAAAAGAAACTATTATTAATCCATCTCCAGATCTTCCTCCAATGCATTTAGGGTGGAATTCTAGATTAAACGGCCCTGTAGACGATCCTACTTCAAGCTGTATGGCATGCCATAGTACTGCCCAATATCCAGTTATTAGCCCCATACTTGCACAAATAAATAACCCTCCTATTAGTGTCCCTGAAAACGGCACCATGGCCTCTGACGCTTGGATGAAATGGTTTAGGAATGTTCCTTGTGGTGAACCTTTTGATCCTCAGGCGACTAGTTTTGATTACAGTCTGCAGTTAGTAAAGAGTATACAAAACTATATTGAATACACATCTGCCGTTCAAAAAGGAATTTACCATGAAAATTATTGGTCAGATGAGTACAAAGTTCATAGAAACATATTGGTGGAATAAATAGTTTTAATACTCCATACATATGCATAGAGCTAAATAAGAGGACAACGTGGTCATATTTAGTTTGTAGTTAACCATTTGGACGAAGAATTTTAACTTTGTATGGAGTAGTCTATATTATCTTCAAGCAAAAGGCATTATTCTAACAAAAACTGACAATTTTAGCTAAAAAGTTCAACTACTGATAAGAAGTGACAGTTTTGGTGTCTCTCGTTTTTAGGCTTTTTCTATTCATTAAATGTTCTAAACGAAGTTTTCATAGTTTTGGGTAGCTCAAAATCCGATAACGAAATGAAAAAGTGCTACTTCATCGTAATTATATTTTCTTCCTTTTTCGTTTTTGGGCAAAAAGCAAGGGTGGCTGATGCTACAACCCTAGAGGACATAGAGAAATATTTAAGAAAATCTAAGGAATTCAAAACTTCTCAAATTGACAGCTCACTGTTTTTTGTTAATAAGGCGATAACGCTATCCCAAAAAATAAAAGATGTCAATGTAAACGCCAAGCTTAGAGCGCACAAGGCTGGAATATTAATCGTGACAGGGGAATACGAAGAAGCGGAAAATCTTCTAAATCAGAATATAAAATTGGTGAAGATTGATTCCCAGATTCTAGGGATGACTTATAATAATATGGGCAATCTTTTTCACTACAAGCAGGATTTTGAAAATGCCGTTAAATATTATGTACAAGCGTCTAACATATTAACACAACCTGAAAATATAGCGGTATTAAGCAAAGCTTTTGCAAATATTGGAAGTATTCATGCGCGATTGGGAAACTCTGAAAAGGCTATACTTTATATGACCAAGGCATTGGATAACGTTGGACAGGATGACAGGTTGAAAATGCAAGTTTTAGCTAACTTATCTGGTGTATATTATGACGAAAAAAATGTTGACAAGGCAATTACGGTTTCACACGAAGCCGAAGAATTGGCTAAGACGTATAAATCAGTTTCGGTTTTAGGTTTGATTTATTCCAATTTATGTAGGTATTATTTGTATAAGGAAAAATATAACACTGCTATTGAATATGGAAAGAAAGCTCTATCCATAAAGAAAAACCAAAATCAGAATACCAGTATTGTAACTAATAATTTGGGATATGCTTTTTTACAAAACGGAAAAAACGGCGAAGCCATTTATTACCTAAATCTATCGTTACCAGTGGCCAAAGGTGAATTGAGGTCATTGGTATACAATAATCTTTCGCAAGCATATCAAAATAAGGGAGATTATAAAAAAGCCTATGAATATTTAGAGCAGAACATAAGAGTAAAAGATTCCATTGACATTCAAGCGCAACGTGAAAAAGTTGATGAACTTACAGAAAAATACGAATCAGAAAAGCAACAACAACGTATTAACCTGCTACGTACAAAAGATGATTTAAACCAAAGCAAATTAAAAGAACAACGTAATCTTATTTGGGCGCTGGCGATTTTTGTTCTTTCAACGATTGGTCTGGGAATTATGATTTATCGCAATCAAAAGATAAATCTTTTATTGAATACTTCTAAAATTCAGAACCGACTACTTCAAACACAATTGAACCCGCATTTTCTTTTTAATGCTTTGAACAGCATGCAAGGTTTCAACTATTCTGATGAAAAAAAGAAACTTTCTGATTATATCAATAGTTTCAGCAAGCTGATGCGGTCTATTTTAGAAAGCTCTGATCAAGACTTTATAACTATAGAGGAAGATGCACAAGCTTTGACCGAATATATTAACCTACAGCGACTTAATGCAGATGAACAGTTTACCGCTTCAGTTACAATAACCGATGATTTGAACCAGCATACACAAATACCGCCGATGTTTACACAACCATTTGTCGAAAACGCAATAATTCATGGAATGAAGAATTTGAAAAATGGCGCAATTGATATTACATACAGCAAAAAGGATGAAAACCTCATATTGCTGATAAGGGACAACGGAAAGGGTTTTTCAACCGAATCATTGGAGAATTCCGAAAAGTTACATCGTTCGATGAGTGTGGACATCCTAAAGGAAAGAATAACCAACCTTAGAAAAACATTAGGTTATAAATGCGAAATACGAACTAATTCGGGCGATACTGGAACAGCCGTAACTTTGATATTTCCGTTACGTCAAAAAAAATTAGGAGTATCTTTAAAACATGGGTGAGGCCTTTACTTGCATAATTATTGAGGATGATTTCAGCAGTTCAAGTTTTATAAAGAACGTCATTGTCAAAAACTTCCCCAAGGTTAAGATTCTTTCAACAATCACCTCTATACTAACCGCTGAAATCGAGTTGCCCAAGTCCAATCCTGATTTTGTGATCCTTGATATTAATTTGCAAGATGGCAATGCATTCACCTTATTGAGAGAATTGGATTCCATCCAATTCAAAATTTTGTTCGTTACCGCGCATAACAAATATGCAGTCGAGGCTTTTAAGTTTAGCGCGCTCGATTTTCTTCTAAAACCAATATATCCGGATGACTTGGTAATGTCGATTCACAAAATAATAGAAGAATTGGAAAACCAACAATACCACAACCAGCTGGAAGCATTTTTCCATAATTACAATACGAAGAACGATCAAAAAAAATTAGTTCTAAAAAATCTTGAAACAGTTCATGTTGTTGATCTTGACGAGATTGTGTATATAGAGTCTGATAATAACTACTCCAATTTTCATCTAAAGGATGGGCGTAAAGTTTTAATCTCAAAAACCTTAAAATCGTTTGAAAAAAAATTAAGAAACGAAAACTTCTTCAGAGCACATCAAAGTTATTTGATCAACTTAAGTTATGTTCGTGCTTTTGATAAAAAAAATGATACGGTTACTCTAATTAACTCCGTTAACCTTCCTGTTTCCCAAAGAAAAAGAAAAGAACTCATCGAGATTTTGGTTCAATAATTACTTTTACCTGCATAAAAGTGAGCGAATTCTAACTACAACCGCTCGAATTCTAATTCTTAGTCAATAAACTATCTGTATGGTCTAATTTTAGTACAGCCATTCCCTGACCACACCTAAAAATATTAAACAAACTAAGATTGTACGTTCAGTACTATGTAGTGGTTATCCTTAAAATCATTTGTTATGAAAAGAAAAGTGTTATTCGTAATCTCAGTCGTTGTTTCATTTTTCACTGTCGTGATTTCTTGTGATAGTGAAGGTGAAGTGCCCCCAGGGCCGCTAACGGATACGGATTTGTTAAATGATTTTTGGTTCGGTTCTTACCAAGAAGATGCCTTGACAAACCCGGAAGATCCATTGCCGGGCTTTATCTATTTGCAAATACCCGAGACTGGAAATTTTGATGGCGAACTATACTTTTCTTACAGTGGATGCGACGGAGGAGTGGACTTAGGAAGAGTAAGTGGAACCGTTGCGAACGGAAATCTAGACGGCTCATGGAGTGGAAACGTTGACGGTGAAAATGTTGGTGGTTCATATACTGGTGAATTGATTAATGAAGAACGCTATCAAGGTATTTATACAAATGCTGGCGGTAAAGTCGAAATTGAGTGTGATGAGGATTTTAGCTACTTCGTTGCCCCTAACGGCACTTGGTTCTTGAATAAATCTGGAAATAACAAATCACTTGATATATCGGTAGATACAAATTCAGATCCCATAGCGCTAACTTGGAAAGGCGGCAATCAGTCCGATATTGTGTACAACGTAGTTTTTGTAGATGCCGAATGCCTGGAGCAAAATTTAGACTTAGAAGAGTGCCTGATGTGGAGCGGCATCACAACCACCAACTCAATAGTCTATGGTCAGGGTATCGGTGAAACGGTGCCAGCTGAAAGACTTGTTTTGGGTAGATCTTACCTCGCTTCGATTACCTGCGTCAATTCATCGGGCGAAGCGACAGTTTCCAGCAATATTATTTTTATTCGATAGTTTAATATGTGTTATGCTGCATTTGATATGCGCGAACTTTAATTATTTCAAATTATGGAAATTAAAAAAATAGCGGTCTTCTTTTTATTCTTAGTGGTTATTTCTTGTGTAAAGAATGACGATTCAGATCCACCGATTACCGGTGAACCTCAAAATATATCGGTGTTGATTGCCCCAAACCTGACCGATGCCAATTATTCTTCAGCGGAAGAAGAGCATTATGTTATTCGAAACGATAAAACCCATTTGAATACCATGCTACTTTTTTTAGGCGGTACTAGAAGCGCTCCAGATGATTATAGGTTTGTTTGCGATCATGCCGCATCAATAGGTTTGGATGTTATTAGTTTATCATATCCAAATAGTGTCGCCGCGGCACCATTGGGGTCCAGTTCAGACCCGCTCATATTTGACAATTACAGGGATGAAATTTGTTTTGGTGACCAATCAAGCGATGAGGTCGATGTAAATGCTTTGAATAGTATCAACTCCAGGGTCGAAAATCTTTTGAAATACCTAAACTTGGAGTATCCCGACCAAAACTGGGGCCAATATTTAACAGCATCGAACACCCCCCGCTGGGATAAAATAATTATTTCTGGGCATTCTCAAGGTGCAGGGCATGCTAGCTATTTGGGAAAAATATATTCGGTGAACCGGGTAGTTATGTTCTCGGGACCCAATGATTACAGTACCTTTTTTGACGCACCTGCCAATTGGTTATCTGAAAGTGGTGAAACACCTTTGAGTAAACATTTTTCCCTGTTACACGAACGAGATCAAGTTGTAGATTTTGCCTTTCAAGTAACCAATTTGAGAGCTTTAGGGCTTTTATCGGCGAATGAAGAACCCGTCTTAGCAGATGATTTGACAACACCTTATTCAAATGCTAATTCTTTGTCAATAAATACACCGGCCCTTTCATTTCACAACGGGCCTATTGGGTCTAATCGAATATTGCCTGAAATCTGGACGTATCTATTTATTGGCAATTGACATAGATAATAAGTGACCCAAGGTGAAAGTATTTGTTTTGCTGTAAGTGATACTGTAAGGAATATAAGGTATGAGGCAAAAGACTAATACTATGGTACTGACTATTGTAACACTTGTGTTATGTTCAAACCACTTTGTTTATGGGCAAAAAGAAAATACTCAAAAAATAGGTTTTTATAAAAATGCAATTTATGGAAGTATTGGTACTACTGGTTTCTTCGCCTCAGCAACTAGCTATTATGAACGAATGATAGCGAAGCGGGGAAAAATCTCATCGTTCGTCAAAGTTGGAGCCGGAACTTATGAAACATGGGGAGGAAATGGAACCTACGTTCTTGCTCAATATGGAATCTTAACGGGCGTCAAGAAACATCATTTAGAACTAGGTGTCGGGCCTACTTATTTTATAAAAGGAAATGTACATGAGGGTTTGTCTGGTACGGCAACTATTGGTTGGAGGGTTCAAAAACCCGGAGAGAGTTTCATGTTTAGAATGGGGGTTTCATTTCCCGAGAGCATCTATATTGGGATAGGGATTTCTTTTTAGATGAAGCTCTAATTTATTTTATTGAAATATGACAAATGAAAAATCGTTATCAGTATAGGTAACAAACCTCAACTACAGTGAAACGTAGTTTAGCTCAAGCACTATGAGCAATATTAAAGAAAAACTATAGTTATGGATAAATATTTGATTTTATGTGCAATCCTAATTTTAACAGCATCTTGCAAGAATGATGATTTACCTTCCGAAATAGAAAAAAACCTATCGCTCAACCAAAAAATAGTTGTAGACGACGTAAAACGTGAATATCATATTTACATTCCAGATGAACCCTCAAACAAGCCTGTAGTCATGGTGCTTCATGGAGGAGGAGGAAGTGCTGATCAAGCTCTTGGATTACCAAACAAAGACTCGCCACAAAAATTATGGCTTTCTCTTGCCGAGCAGCACAATTTTATAGTGATTGTCCCCAACGGAACCATTGGGCCAGCCAATAGACGTGGTTGGAATGATTGTCGGAGCGATTGGGATGAACAAACGCAAACTGATGACGTTGCATTTCTTAGCACTTTATTGGATAAAATAAAAACCCGATACAATTATGATGACAAAAGAGTATACGTTGCCGGAGTTTCTAACGGCGGCTTTATGACACTCAGATTGGCGATGGAAATTCCAGAAAAGATTACTGCAATCGCTGCCGTCATCGCCAATATGCCCTTCAATACCGAATGTGCGGATGCTACGATACCAATTTCAGCCTTATTCATGAATGGAACACAGGATTCATTAGTGCCCTATAACGGTGGGGATATGTCAGATGATAGAGGTACCGTCTTGTCGGTCGATGATAGTATCGAATATTGGAAAATAAGAAATGGAATTACTGGAGACCCCATTGAAGAAACAATTGAAGATATAAACACCCAAGATGGTTGTAATGTTGTCAAATACCTGTATCAAAACGGCACGAATAATACCGAGGTGTCGCTTTATAAAGTAATTAATGGGGGACATGCAGAACCGAGTATTGCCGAAAAATTTGGTCCTGTATACCGTGCAATAGTTGGGAATCAGAATTATGATATGGAAATGGCGACGGAGATTTGGAGTTTTTTTGAAGGCAAATCGCATTAAATCACTTCAAGTCCAAAATCTAAGGACAATGAAAAAGTTCATATAACACATGCTATTGCAACTAATTGACTGCCCTCAGGGTAAAGAGTTAATATTAATTACATGATTTAACTGCAAATAATACTAACCCACAAACTTAAACGTTGATATTAATAAACTTATAGGAAATATCCTACTTGCGCTCTAGATGATAAAGTTCAAAATTACCATTGAAAGATATTACCGTGGAAAATTACAATCCTCACATGCATTGCGGTATCAACTATGATGTTGACCGTTTCAGCTTTGTATTGACTCATAAAATCAAGAATTTCGATATCTACCGAAAAAATTACGATTTGAACTGGGATGCCATTATTGCCGAATACTTGGAAGTAGGCATAGGCGATGTTCCTCATTTTGCTTCGCAGTATGTATTTGGCAAAGCGCTTCATGCTCGCCGTACTTCTGAGCGTGAAGAAATGCAAACAATGTACTTGGAAATAGTAACAAGAGTCAATCAATTGATTGAAGAAGGAGAGCTTCCTTTGGCGGTTTAATCTCTCTTTATAATTGCCTTCCTAATTTGTTTAAAGATTAACCATTTACTGCCTATTTTTGCCGAATGGAAGAATGGTACCATTATCCGCTATTAGTAATAGTAGGTTTTGCTGTCGGATTTATAAATACTGTGGCTGGGGGTGGATCGTTACTTTCATTGCCAGTTTTGATTTTTTTGGGACTCCCACCGAGCGTTGCCAATGGCACCAATCGTGTTGCCATTGTGATACAGACCGCCCTCGCTACTGCTGGTTTTAAAAGCAAAGGTGTTTCAACCGCTCCCTTTAATATTTATCTTGGTATTTCGGCTTTGATAGGAGCTATCATCGGAGCGCATATCGCGGTGGATATTAAAGGTGAAACCTTCAACAAGATTCTGGCGATAATCATGATTCTGGTCGTGTTCATAATCATTTTTAAACCTAAAATGAAACTTGCGGAAATGCAAGAGCGAATTACGGGCAAGTACCTTTGGATCGGTATTCTCGCCTTTTTCTTTTTTGGTATTTACGGTGGGTTCATTAATGCAGGTCTGGGCTTTATTATCATTTTATTTTTGCATTATTTCAACCAAATGACGCTGGTCAGGGCCAATGCTACAAAAGTGGCGGTTGTATTCATATATACACTTTCGGCATTGACCGTATTCATTTTAAACGACAAAGTCATTTGGAAAGTCGGTCTGATTATGGCCATTGGTAATGCCACGGGAGCTTGGGTAGCAAGTAGGGTTTCGGTGGATAAGGGTGACGGATTCATAAAATCATTTTTAGTTATTATGGTCGTTGTGATGTCCATTAAACTTTGGTTTTTTACTTAGTTTTGATCGTTGTCGATTTCATAGGAATCTTTATGATTTAAAAAGGAAGAAAATTTAGGAATGGAAGATAGTATTGAAAATTTAGAATGGCGGTATGCGGTAAAGAAATTCGATTCAGAGCGCATATTACCCTTGAATAAGGTAGAAAAATTGAAACAAGCTTTTAATCTCACCGCGACCTCTTACGGTTTGCAACCGATAAAAATGGTTGTTTTACAAAATAAGGAGCTACAAAAGAATTTGGTGCCTTTGTCTATGGGTCAGCAACAGGTAGCTCAAGCTTCGCACCTTCTCGTACTTTGTATTGAAAGCAATATTGATGATGAGTACATTGCCAATTATTTTGAAAAAGTGAAACATGTTAGAGGTACGAGCGAAGAAATTTTGGCTCCGTTTAAAGAAAGTTTGATGTCAAGCTTTTCCCAAAAAGAACGTAGTGAAGTACAAGCTTGGTCAAAAAACCAGGCCTATTTGGCATTGGGGAATTTGTTGACGATTTGTGCTATAGAAAAAATTGATTCCTGTCCTATGGAAGGTTTTTCCCCTGAAGGGTATGATGACCTTCTGGGTTTAAAAGATATGGGGCTGACCTCGGTTTTAGCGCTTCCGGTAGGCTATCGGGCGAAAGATGATGTTTTTTCAACTTTTAAAAAAGTGCGAAGAAACCTTGATGATAGTATTATTGAAATCAATTAGTGTACAAACACCAAACAATAAAAAATGCCAGGATTTGAACTTTTTGGAGACACGGAACGAGCACAGGTAAATGATGTACTAGAATCTGGAGTGCTGATGCGATACGGTTTTGACGGTATGCGCAACGGACATTGGAAGGCTATTGAGTTAGAAAAAGCTTTGGCGAAACGTATGAATGTCAAACATGCACAATTATTAAGTAGTGGAACTTCTGCCTTGACGGTCGCATTGGCCAGTGCAGGTGTTGGAGCAGGAGATGAAGTTATAATGCCGACATTTACGTTTGTGGCCAGTTTTGAATCGATTTTGGCCATTGGTGCTGTTCCCATTTTGGTAGATGTCGACGATACCTTGACGCTTGATATCGATGCTGTTAAAAATGCAATTACGGAGAAAACTAAAGTAATCATGCCGGTCCACATGTGTGGCTCCATGGCAGATTTGAAAGCACTGAAATCCATTTGTGACCAACATGAACTATTGCTTGTAGAGGATGCCTGTCAGGCCATCGGCGGGACCTTTGAGGGAAAGCCACTCGGCAGTTATGGGGATTTAGGATGTTTTTCCTTTGATTATGTCAAGACAATTACCTGTGGAGAAGGCGGCGCCGTAATTACGAACAACGAAACGTATAAATTGAATGCGGACCATTATTCAGATCATGGTCACGATCATATAGGCAAGGACAGGGGAGCGGAGACACATCCCTTTTTAGGATATAATTATCGTATTTCGGAATTAAACGCTGCTGTTGGTGTTGCCCAGTTGGCACGCTTGGATGAGTTTTTAGCGATTCAAAAAAAGCACTATGCGGTTCTTCGGATGGCTTTGGAAGACGTTGAAGGAGTAACCTTTAGGCGTGTTCCTGAAGGTGGTGAAGAGAGCTATGCCTTCTTAAATTTTTTTCTGCCTGATGAGACCACTACAAAAAAGGTTCATAAATCACTTGGGGATGCTGGAGTCGATGGCTGTTTTTATTGGTTCGATAACAATTGGCATTACTATCGTAAGTGGGAACATTTGATCAATTTAAAATCTTTGGGGAAATTACCACAAGCAGTTTATGACCAACTTCCGGATTACAGCAAGGCAGATTTTTCAAAGTCCGACCACTGGGTAAAACGGAATATTTCTTGTTTGATTAAATTGGGTTGGACCGAAGTAGAAGTACAACTACGCGCCGATAAAATGGCCGAGGTTATTAGTTCGCTGGTCTAAAGTTTGATATCTCGTCAGCTGAAAATACTTATTTGTCTTTTCCCTATATTTAGCTACTGTATTATCCTAAACCCAGCAGAATATGAAATCCAAGTTTATTGTTTTTTGTTTAGCCTTAGTTTTTTCTATTGCATTTGTGGAAGCCCAAACCTATTCAAGCATCCCTCCCAAAGAATCACCGATGCCAATGAAACCCGAAATGACAGAAATTTGGGAACCTGAGGTTGAAGTAGTCACACCCGCCAAAGTGTTAGGCGATGCACCCTCTGATGCCATAATTCTGTTCGATGGAAAAAATTTGGATCAATGGGTAAGCCAGAACGATAATAGCAAAGCTGCACCCTGGAAAATAGTGGATAATGACCACATGGAAGTCGTTCCGGGATCGGGTGGTATTTCTACAAAGATGAAATTCGGTGATTGCCAATTGCACATTGAGTTTAGTGCGCCCGATATTGTAGAAAGTGAAAGTCAGGGTAGGGGCAATAGCGGTGTTTTTCTCCAGAACAGATACGAATTACAGATACTCGATTCGTACAATAACCGCACCTATCGAAACGGCCAGGCCGCAAGTATTTATAAAGATCATGCTCCATTGGTCAACGCAATGCGAGGACCATTGGAATGGAATTCTTATGATGTTATTTATAGGGCTCCTAGATTCAAGGAGGATGGAACATTAGATGCGAAAGCAACCATAACAGTGTTGCACAATGGTGTATTGGTGCAAAACAATTCAGTCATTAACGGAATTACCTATTATATTGGCTTGCACGATTACCCAGAGAGCCATGGTGATGATGTCATTACACTTCAGGACCATGGTAACAAAACCCAGTTCAGAAATATTTGGTTGCGAAAACTTTAATGCCAAGTGTTGCTTTCCTAACTGGTAAAGGTTCGTGGGAATAGTTCTGCAACCCAAATTTCTTATTTTACCCTTAATAAACCATGAAATGTATTTCTGTTAGACATTTATTCAGTATAGTAACTTCCTTTTGGTTCATGATTTTCAATTCCTGTGTTGAACCAGTGATAACCGGACATACTGCGCTTGAACCAGTAGATTTGGTTTATCCCTTATTGGATACTGAAAATTCTAGATGGTTTTTCTTTTCTTCGGCCAGTCGGCCCTTTGGTATGGTAAATCTCTCTCCCGATACCGAGATAGATGGCGCATGGGGCAGTGGGTATCGGTATGCTATTGATACTGTTCAAGGTTTCAGCCATATTCATGCCTGGCAACTTTCGGGTCTATCAGTATTACCTGTTACAACTAGCAAGAAGAATCAGGAGATAATTTTTAAAGATTTTAAATCTAGTTTCAATCATGATACTGAAAAAACCTTCCCTGGTTACCATTATATAGAGCTGGAGAGGTATGGAATAACTGCAGAAATAACGAGTACGAAACGGGTGGGTTTCCACCGATATCGATTCGAGGGTGACAAACAGCCTGCCATACTTTTTAATTTGAATACAATTTTAGGACCTAGCGCAAACACCCACGGTGTTCTCAATAAAATAAATGAGAAGGTGATGTCAGGTGAATTTTTAATTGCAGCTACAAGGCGAAGACCAAAGCCAGTAAAGTTATTTTTTCATATTGAATTGAATACTGGTATCGACTCTATTGTTCAAAATAATGAAACCGGTAATTACTTGGTGAATTTTGATGCAAAAGAAGTTATAATGAAAGTAGGTATTTCATATACTTCTCACGAGAATGCCAAAAACAATGTTAAAATCGAATTACCAAATTGGAATTTCGATAATGTAGTACGAGAATCAAGGGAAGAGTGGAATGGTCTTCTAACCAGGATTCGTGTTGAGGGAGGAACTGAAATTCAACAAAGACGTTTTTATACAGATTTGTGGCATGCGCTACAAGGAAGACGAATCATCAACGATGTCAATGGTGCATATCCTGATTACACAGGGAAGGATTTTAGAATCGGACAACTACCCCTTGATGCACAAGGCAATCCCAAGTTCAATCATTATAATTCAGATTCTTTTTGGGGCGCTCAATGGACCATAAATACGCTCTGGGGATTGATTTATCCCGAAATAATGGAAGAATTCGTGCATTCATTAATGCAATACTATAAAGATGGGGGACTTATTCCTCGTGGGCCTTCTGGCGGAAATTATACCTATGTGATGACTGGTGCTTCATCCACACCATTTGTCGTAAGCGCCATTCAAAAGGGAATCATAACAAAAAACTTGGATACAATATATGCGGCCTTGAAGAAAAACCATATGCCAAATGGAATAATGGAAAAGGCGGGTTATGAGCACAACACGATGATGGGTGGTGGTTTAAAGCACTATTTATCAAAAGGTTATGTGCCGCACCCTATACCTGAAGGTAAATTCGGTTTTCACCAAGATGGGGCTAGTTTGACGATGGAATATGCATATCAAGATTGGACATTGGCGCAGTTGGCAAAAAAATTGGGGCATCATGAAGACTATGACTATTTTATGAAACGCTCAAACAATTATAAGAACATTTTTGATGGTTCAATGGGCTGGATGCGACCAAAAAACGTTGATGGAGTATGGCGTAAGGAATTCGACCCTTATGAATACGAAAATGGATTTAACGAATCGAACGGTGCACAATCAACTTGGTTTGTTCCTCATGATTTGAATGGTCTGGCAGAATTAATGGGGGGAAAAACAAAAGCGGTTGAAAAATTGAATTCACAATTTCTGAAAGCCGAGGAACTGAGTTTTACCTCTGGCAATTCGCATGATAAAGAATTGCACCCTGAATACCGTCGTATCCCTATCAATTATGGAAACCAACCTTCCATACAGACTGCCTTTATATTTAATAAACTGGGAAGGCCAGATTTGACCCAAAATTGGTCTCGAAGAATCGTGGATGAAGTTTTCAGCGGATTTTCTCCTGCTTCGGGCTACAATGGAGATGAAGATCAGGGCCTAATGGGTAGTTTGGCCGTTCTTATGAAATTGGGTTTGTTTCAAATGAACGGCGGCACCGAGGAAAATCCGAAATATGAATTAAGTAGTCCGTTGTTTTCCAAGGCTGAATTATTTTTTCCTAATGGAAATAAATTACAAATCAATGCTAATCGAAATTCTCCCGACCACTATTATGTACAAAGTTTAAAATTTAATGAACACACAGTGCCAGGGCAGTTTTTGGAACATTCCGAGTTACTAAAAGGTGGAGTTTTGGAGTATACACTTGGGGATACACCTAAAGAAAAATAGTTAGTAAGAAACATATTCGACAATCTCCAGCCCATATCCCACAATACCTACACGTTTGGTATGTGCTCCATTGGAAAGGAGTCTCATTTTTGAAATATTCAGGTCGTGCAGAATTTGCGCCCCAATCCCAAAATCACGAGCATCCATCTCAATTTTGGGTGCTTTGAAAATACCCTGTTCCTGTAACGTCTTCAATTCCGTTAATCGCGCTAAAAGATTCAATGATTCTGAATCTTGGTTGATAAACACAATGGCACCTTTTCCTTCTGAATTGATGGCCTTGAACATGTCCTCCAATTGCTTATCGGGGTTATTGGTTAAGGTTCCTAAGATGTCGTTGTTGACCAAAGTTGAATTTATTCTCGTAAGAACTTTTTCGTCTTTTTTCCAATTTCCTCTAGTAAGGGCGATGTGTACGTGATTGTTGGTTGTTTGTTTGTAAGCACGTAATCGAAATTCACCAAACCGTGTGGTGATATCAAAATCTTCTTTTTTCTCGATAAGGCTATCGTGCTCCATCCTGTAGGCGACAAGGGACTCTATGGAGACTATTTTTAGGTCGAATTTTTTGGCTACTTCGTAAAGTTCGGGTAGGCGTGCCATGCTTCCGTCATCATTCATGATTTCGACAATGATACCTGCAGGCTTAAGTCCCGCCAAACGCGCAAAGTCTATGGCAGCTTCCGTATGGCCAGTGCGTCGAAGAACTCCTCCTTCTTTGGCCACTAATGGAAAAATATGCCCAGGCCGTGCTAAATCGTGCGGTTTGGTGGTGTTTTCGGTCAGGGCGCAAACGGTTTTAGCTCTATCTGAAGCGGATATACCTGTTGTAACTCCGTTACCTCTCAAATCTACGGAAACGGTAAATGCGGTTTCCAAAGGGTCGGTGTTATTGTTGACCATCATGTGCAGTCCCAATTGTTCACAACGCTTTTCGGTCAATGGTGCACAAATCAATCCTTTTCCATGGGTAGCCATAAAATTGACCGTCTCGGGAGTGGCTAATTCCGCGGCTGCTACAAAATCACCTTCATTTTCACGATTTTCATCGTCGACAACAATAATGACCTTGCCTTTACGAATATCCGCAATGGCTTCCTCGATGGTATTCAATTGTATGTTTTTTTCCATAGCTGTAATCATACCGATAGCTCCTTTTTCTTTTTTCTAAACAATGCTGTAATAAAATCAAATATACGACCAAAAGCCATTAAGCCTTTATCCGCCGTCGCTCTTTTGGTCAAAGAAATGCCTAAAGGCAGCATGATAAGGGTTGGCGTCCATGCGCCTAAAATTGGATGTATATTACCTTTGTAGGAATAATTTTCTGCAAACACGCCTAAAAAATAATAGACCAAGAATAAAATAATAGCAACGACCATAGGCAAACCTAATCCTCCTTTTCGGATGATGGCTCCTAAAGGTGCACCTACAAAAAACAGAATGATACACGAAAAGGCCAAAGCAAATTTCTCATGCGTTGCATAAACATGTCTTCGATGTATTTCGTAGCGTTTGTCAAGCTCGTTTTTCTTTCCTCGAACAGAAGTCAGTATATTGGAAGTATTACTCTTCGCAGAATTGATTAATTGAACTTGTTGCCACTCTGGATAAAGACCAACAAGATCTTCAATGATTCTAGTGCCATTCGCAGCTTCCATCATTTTAATTGGATTCTCCAACGCATAAAGGCTGTCTTTTAATGAAATTTTAGCCTTTGTTTGCGTACTATCTTTGGAAGCAATTTCGGCAAACGCTCCCATTTTGGTTGAAAGTACGTTTTTGGAAAACGCTCTTACAATTCTCAAATTATCCTTTTTTAGGGAGTCGATATCTTTCCGCAGCCGCGAAACGTTTTTCATTTTTTCGGTTCGCGTATCACGCTCTTCTTCTAAATCTACATTATTGAATTCTGAAAGGTCGATATTCATGGTATAGGTTTCAAAAGTTCCTTTGGCGAAAGGATGCTTTAATTTACCTTGACCTTTGGTCTGAACATTCTGATAGAGATGACCGTCGTTAAGTACCAACTGGATAATATCAGACTTCTTGCTACTGATCAATTCGCCTTTGTTTGACTTAATAACCCTGTAGTTGATATTGGTAGGAGTCTTTTGATGGATAATCACATTCTCTAAAAAGCGGTCATTTTCGCCATACTTATTATCAACCTTTATATTCATGTCAGCGCTTTCAAAGTCACTAAACACTCCCTCGGCAATGGCCACAGCCGGCTTTAGTTTGGCAATGTTTCTTCTGAGATTGAAAATTTTCTGTTCTGAGGCAGGTATGACACTGTTGGCAAACCAAAATGTACCTATGCCAAGAAAAAAAATAAAGATGATGATAGGCAGCATAGATCTTTGCAACGAAATACCCGATGCTTTCATCGCTGCGAACTCATAATTTTCAGCGAACGTACCAAAAGTTAAAATAGAGGAAAGCAATACGGTGAGGGGGAGTACCTTTTCGGTAAGTTCGGGCATTTTATAGAAAAAGAACTTTCCTATAATCATCATATCGAGTCCTCTACCTGCAAGGTCATCAATAAAAAGCCAAATCGATTGGAAAATGAAAATAAGCATCATTATCGCAAACGAACTGAACAAATTGAATAAAAATCGCGATAAAATATATCGGTCTAGAATCCTCACTTTAGTGCCTTAATTCCTTATGATGTAGTACCCTTCGTCTTTGTACTTGGCTTCATCAAAGGTAAATAAGGTTTTTGACAAAGGTTGATCTGTTTTAAAAGAATTAACAGTAATGGTCGTAGTAGTACCATTTTTGCCCGTCTCAATGATTTTATAAATATGCTTGGTCTCGATATCGATACCCATTAGAATGGACTTAATTTCCGTGTTAGAGTCAATAGGGATTAATTTCACATACTGAATTTTTCTCCCTTGTACGTTTTGAAGAATATCCCAACTGTAAGTATGACCTTCTTTATAAAAGGTCAACATTTTTGTGGGTGTGAACGTATTTGCATCATCCGACTTATCTTCGATGGTCACTTCCTCATTCTCTGGGATGATGGTATAAACTTTGGTGCCATCGTACAGTTGCTTGGTGCCAAAAAGATCACCTAAATATTTATCACCTTGTAAGGTAACGGTACCTCTAGTTTCCGAATTGATATCGGCCTCTGTGTTTTTTAAATCAAATCGAAAATCGACGAAAATGTTCTCATAACCCGAAACTTTAGCATATACATCGTCAAGTAGGGCTTTTGCCTTATCCGAGTTTTGAGCATTACTAAAAGATGTAACTACTAATGCAATTACTAAAAATAAATACTTCTTCATTTCTTATTAGTTTAATTCGTTGTTCAACAGTTGGTCTAGAGCTACTAAATCTGGCACCAAAACCTGTCGGGCTTTACTACCTTCAAACGGACCCACGATACCCGCAGCCTCTAATTGATCTACAATTCTACCGGCACGATTATAGCCCAACTTCAATTTTCTTTGGATAAGCGAAGCGGAACCCTGCTGCGCAGTTACTATAACTTCAGCTGCATCACGGAACAATGCATCGCGATCCGCAATATCATAATCAATACCTGTGCCAGAATCTTCACCAACATACTCAGGAAGCATATGTGCACTCGGATATGCTCGTTGAGACCCAATATAATCGGTTATTTTGGCTACTTCGGGAGTGTCGACAAAGGCGCATTGAATACGTGTGACGTCATTTCCTTGGGTGTAAAGCATATCTCCTCGACCAATCAATTGGTCGGCACCTTGGGCATCTAAAATTGTTCTCGAGTCAATTTTTGATGTAACTCGAAACGCAATTCGGGCCGGGAAGTTGGCCTTTATAATACCCGTAATCACATTTACAGATGGGCGTTGTGTTGCAATTATTAAATGGATGCCAATGGCCCTGGCCAATTGTGCTAGACGTGCTATGGGCGTTTCTACTTCCTTTCCAGCGGTCATGATTAAATCCGCAAACTCATCGATGACCAATACAATATAAGGCAAGAACATATGCCCATCGTTAGGATTTAGCTTTCTTGCTTTAAATTTTGTGTTATACTCCTTGATATTTCGAACCATGGCCAGCTTCAATAGTTCGTACCTATTGTCCATTTCGATACAAAGCGAGTTCAAGGTGTGAATTACCTTTGTATTATCGGTGATAATTGCATCTTCTGAATCTGGTAACTTCGCTAAAAAATGACGTTCAATTTTGTTGAAAAGCGTTAATTCGACCTTTTTTGGGTCAATCAAAACGAATTTTACCTCCGCAGGATGTTTTTTATACAATAAGGAGGTCAACACGGCATTTAGTCCAACGGATTTACCTTGGCCTGTAGCACCTGCCATTAAAAGGTGTGGCATTTTGGCCAAATCGACAACAAAAGTTTCGTTGCTGATTGTTTTTCCAAATGCAATGGGAAGTTGCATTTCGGCTTTTTGAAACTTGCTCGAAGCAATGACCGACCGCATTGAAACGATGGTTGCATTTTTATTGGGAACCTCAATACCAATAGTTCCCTTACCAGGAATAGGAGCAATAATACGTATGCCCAATGCTGCTAATGACAATGCAATATCATCTTCCAGGTTTTTGATTTTGGAAATACGAACACCGGCCTCAGGTACAATTTCGTAAAGTGTAACAGTGGGTCCAATTGTTGCTTTGATTTGAGCGATTCCTATTTTATAGTTGTTTAGTGTACTAACGATTTTGTTCTTGTTCTCTTCCAGTTCTTCTTGGTTGATTGTAATTCCTCCAGTAACTCCATGTTGGTCAAGCAAATCCATGGTGGGGAACTTGTAGTTGCCCAATTCTAAGGTAGGGTCGAATTCCCCAAAATCATCCACTAGCTTATCTGCAATATTGTCTATTTCTTCTTTTTCCTCTATCACTTTCTCGACTTCCATGGCCAATTCTTCTTTTGGCTCTTCTTTCGAAGGGGTGATTTCCATTTTTTCCGTAACCGTTACCATCGGCTCTTTCTCTAAAGGAGGAATATCTTCTTTATGGGTGTAGGTATCAATTACAACAGGCGTCTCATCTTCTGGGTCCAAGGTAACAGTGGAACCTGTATCTATCTTACTTCCTTTAAGACCTTCTTTTAAATCTGAAGACTTTCTTTGAAAATAACTTCCGATTCCCTCTGGGGAAAAATTGAAAAGACGCACCATAATCAGGATTAATCCGAAAATCAAAAGCAGCATTACGCCTATTTTACCCGTGTAATCTTGTAGGAAATCGTTCATCTCAAATCCAACGAGTCCACCTAAGAGTGGCTGTGTGTAAGCAAAAAAACCTAGTGCAATGGAAATCCAAATCATGAAGACCAAGCCCCAAATCCATTTTTTGAGCATTCCTTTTTGTTCCAAACCTAAAAACATATAAAGGCCGCTAAGACATAGTAAAACAGGAAGGACTAAGGTGGCAATTCCAAATCCCTTATAAACAAAAAAATGGCTTATCGAAGCCCCAAACTTGTTCAGTAGGTTTTTAGCTTGTTCGTTTCTGTCGTGAAACTCGGAGAGCAGACTTTGGTCGTCTTGCCAATTGAAGAAAAAAGAGATAAAAGAAAAGAACAGGGCAATGCTGAAAAGCATCAAAAGGCTTCCCAGTATAATTTTATTTTGCTTGGATAATTTATAAGACCTTGGTTTTTTGGCAGGTTTCGCCTTGGTCTTTTTCACCTTCTTTGCCATTCATTGGTAGATTCTGGGGGTAAAAATACAAATTTCGAATAGAAGGAGATTCGATTTGACGTTCAAAAAATCTTCGGGAGATAAATGATTAATCCTATAATAGTCGCCGCAATGGACACCAGCATTACAGCACCAGCCGATACGTCTTTGATGGTGCCAATTTTTTTGTCAAATTCCGGTTGTACGTAATCTGCCATTTTTTCAATAGCGGTATTTAAACCTTCAGCGCCCATAATTACAGCAATGGTTAAAATTTGGACTGACCATTCTGTGTTTGAAATTTCGAAGAAGAAACCCGCAGCGGTCATGACAAGAGCAATAAAAACTTGTACTTTAATACTTGCTTCGGTACGAATCAAAAGAAGGGCTCCGCGTAATGCGAAGCCCACACTTCTAATCCTGTTTTTTATGAAAGATTCCTTAGGCATTTTCTAGTGCATCTATGGCAGCACTGTAATTGGGTTCGTCAACAATTTCCGGTACTTGCTCCGTATGAATTACTTTTCCGTTTTCATCAAGTACTACAATAGCTCTTGAATGCAGGCTCTGCAATGGTCCATCAGTAAACTCTACTTGATAAGTCTTTCCGAAATTACCATCCCTGAAATCCGAAAGCATTTCTACATTTTCAATTCCTTCTGCACCGCAAAAACGCGCTTGGGCGAAGGGAAGGTCTTTTGAAATACAGAGTACCACCGTATTGTCTAGTTCAGCTGCCTTTTTATTGAATTCCCGAACTGAAGTGGCACAAGTACCTGTATCAATGCTTGGGAAAATATTCATCACCACTTTTTTTCCTTTATAATCCTCCAGTGTTGCTGTAGATAAATCACCTTTTGTCAGTGTAAAATTCTGGGCATTATTACCAGCAGAAGGCAAAGTGCCCAAAGTGTGTATTGTATTTCCATGTAATGTTATCGTCGCCATTTTTTATGATTATTGATTCTCAGCGAAATTAAAAAATTATGAAGCAACATGTTCAACTTAGTGTAAATTTAAATTACCTGGTTATAGTATCGCTAAGTTGGCGGATTTTGATTCCCAGACCCGCGAAAATGAGTGTCATAATAGGGCTTAACCAGTTAAAAATTGCAAAGAACATATAGTCAAATACGCTAACTCCGAGAACACCACTGTGATATGCTCCACAGGTATTCCATGGGATCAAGACAGAAGTGACGGTTCCTGAGTCTTCTAATGTCCTACTTAGATTTTCGGGCGCAAGATTACGATCAGCATATGCCTTAGCGAACATTTTTCCTGGAACCACAATGGCCAAATATTGATCTGATGCGGTAACATTTAAAGCGAGACAACTTCCTACTGTACTTGCAAAAAGCCCAAATGTAGTTTTAGCCATACCCAACAAGGATTTGGTAATTCTTGAAAGTGCACCGATACCATCCATAATACCGCCAAAAACCATGGCGCATACAATCAACCAAATGGTTCCGAGCATTCCGGCCATTCCTTTTGCAGAGAATAAGTCACTTAGTGCCGCATTATCCGAAGCCACTGAAGTCTTAACAGTAATCGCGTTCAATATTCCTTTATAACCCGATTCAAAATTCAGAATTTCATTCCCACCAATGGTGGCGACCACCCCAGGTTGAAAAATCAGTGCAAAAATGCCACCTAGAAGGGTTCCAATTAGTAGTGCCAATAAGGGCGGTGCCTTCTTCACAATAAGTAATATTACCACAACAGGCACCAAAAACAACCACGGAGTAATGTTGAAACTTTTTTCTATAGAAGCTAAAATAGCCTCGGTATCAGCCGTACCACTTGTGTCAATGGTAAAACCCAAAATGATAAAAACTGTAAGCGTTACCAGAATTGTGGGCACGGTGGTAATGGTCATGTATTTGATATGACTGAACAGTTCGCCTCCGGCCATGGCAGGTGCCAAATTCGTCGTATCACTTAACGGAGATAATTTATCACCAAAATAGGCGCCAGAAAGAACAGCTCCAGCGGTCATACCTAGCGAAATGCCCAGTGCATCACCAATACCGATGAGAGCGATACCAACTGTAGCAGAAGTCGTCCAAGAACTACCGGTCGCAATTGAGATAATCGCACAAATAATGACGCATGCAGCTAGAAATATTGTGGGATTGAGAATTTGCAATCCGTAATAGATCATAGCTGGAATGATTCCGCTAATCAGCCAAGTACCTGATAAAGCACCTACCATTAAAAGAATGAGCAAAGCTCCCGTAGTAGACTTCACATTTTCGGCCACTTCGGCCATCATTTGTTTGTACGAAACTTTGTTGAAGAACCCGACTATAGCAGCAACCGCGCCCCCCAAAAGCAAGATAAATTGGTTCGAACCACTTAAGGCATCGTCTCCAAAAACAAATACATTGTAAGCCAACATACCTACAAGAACAAATACGGGTAAGAGTGCCTCCCAAATATTCAGTTCTATATTTTCTACGATGTTTTCGTTTTCTCGATGCTTGTTCTTTTTTTTCTGGTCTGCCATATTGCGTCGGATTGGTTATCCTGTAATATTACGATTTTGACAAGGGCTGTGCAAACGAGATTTGAATGGCTTAAACTGAAACCATATCAGGTTTGATATTCAATTGTTTCATACAGTTTTTTATCATTTTATAAGTACGCTTGATATCATTATCTAAACCTATTGAGAAACGTATAAGCCCGTCCGAAAGCCCCATTTCTTTTTGTTCTTCCAATGGAATTTCAGAAGAAGTGGATGTGCCGGGTGCACTGAAGAGCGTTTTGTAAAAACCTAGACTTACGGCGAGATATCCAATTTTTTCGGTTTGCATGAGTTCCATTAATGCATTCGCCTTCTCTAAAGAGCTTACATCCATGGTGAGTAACCCCCCAAAACCATAATCGGCATTCATTTGCCTTTTCATGGTTTCGTGGCCGGAATGTGATTTTAGTCCGGGGTAAACGACCCGAAAACCATCTTGTTCGAATTTCTGTGCTAAGTACATCGCATTTTGACTGTGTTTTTGCATGCGTATATGTAGTGTTCTCAAGTTCTTGAGAATGGATGCTGCCCTAAGGCTATCCAAAGTGCTCCCAAAGAGCATACCTGCTCCATTATTAACATCCTTTAAACTCAAGCAAAATTCCGTAGTACCACAAACAGCGCCGGCAACACAGTCGCTTGTACCGTTAATAAATTTTGTTAAACTATGAATTACTACATCGGCACCTAGCTTAGCAGGTGCAATGGATAGTGGGGAAAACGTATTATCCACCACCAAAGGAATATTGTACTTTTTTGCCAGTTTCGCCAGAGCCTTGATATCTGCAACCTCTAACAACGGATTGCTGACCGATTCACAGTAAATCATCCTAGTTCTTGAGTTAATGGATTTTTCTACTACTTCTAAAGAAGTGTTATCCACGAAAGAAGTATCAATAGCAAATTTTTTGACGAAATTTTTAAGGAAAGCGTAGGTCCCGCCGTAGATGGTGCGACTACTTACAACATGGTCGCCTGCATCGCAAAGTTGCATGATGACCGAACTTATTGCTCCCATGCCACTGGCATAGACATTCGCTGTTTCGGTACCTTCCAACGCAGCAAGAGCTTCCCCGAGGTAGAGGTTGGAAGGGGAAGAGTGACGGCTATACAAATAACAGCCTTCCGTATTTCCCTCGAAGGTATCGAACATGGTTTTAGCGGATAAAAAAGTGTAGGTGGAAGAATCGGAGATGGAAGGGTTGATACCTCCGAATTCTCCGAAATATTGTAAATCCTGTAATTGGTTCGTAGCTTTTTTGCTCATTATACTTGATTTTTACATACTAAAATTAGTTCTACATAGTTTAATAGACAATATTTATATTATTAATTAGATTTAAAATCTATATATTATACTTATATTAGTTTATTATTCTATACTGCTAACAGACATCCTTTTATAACCGAAAAAATACCATGTTGAAACTAGATGAAACAGATATCAAGCTATTGTCGCTATTACAAGCGGATTGTAAGCGGACTACCGCAGCGTATGCCAATCAATTAAATCTCTCTACAACAGCGGTCTATGAACGGATAAAACGCTTAGAAAAGTCAGGAGTGGTTTCTAGATATGTAGCACTAGTTGATAAGAAAAAAATCAACAGGGCGTTTACCGTGTTGTGCCATGTAAAATTGAGTCAGCATATCAAAGAATATGTTTTAAAGTTTGAACGGGAAGTGTTAAAACTGGATGAGGTGGTTGAATGCTATCACATCAGCGGAGACTACGATTACATTTTAAAAATACATGTAGGTGATATGGAGGCCTATCGCGAATTTATGGTCACAAAACTTACCGCAATCAACAATATTGGTAGTACCCAAAGTTCTTTCGTCATAAATGAGGTGAAGCATACGACCGCAATAGGTATGTAAACCAAAAATATATGCTAATTTTGCATTGCATTTAAATTAAAGATATTTATGAGTTCATACGATGTAGCCATTATCGGGTCAGGTCCTGGAGGATATGTAGCAGCAATCCGCTGTGCACAATTGGGAATGAAAACCGCAATTATCGAAAAATATTCTACTCTTGGAGGTACCTGCCTAAATGTAGGTTGTATTCCTTCTAAAGCGCTGTTGGATTCATCGCATCATTACGAAGACGCCGTAAAACATTTTGAGGAGCATGGTATTGAAATACCTGGTGAGATAAAGGTGAATTTGGAAAAGATGATTGCCCGCAAACAAGGTGTAGTCGATATGACCACTAAGGGGATTCAATTTCTGATGGATAAAAATAAAATCGAGGTTTACGAAGGAGTGGGAAGTTTCAAGGATGCAACGCATATCAATATTACAAAAGGTAAAGCAAAGCCAGAAACAATAGAGGCAAAGAACATCATTATCGCCACTGGGTCTAAACCAACAACCTTGCCTTTTATAAAGTTGGATAAAGAGCGTATCATCACCTCAACGGAAGCTTTAACCCTCAAAGAAATACCCAAGCATATGGTCATCATTGGTGGCGGAGTCATCGGTTTGGAGCTGGGTCAGGTTTATAAAAGATTGGGCGCAGAGGTTACGGTCGTAGAATATATGGACCGTATCATTCCCACAATGGATGCCGCTTTATCAAAAGAATTGATGAAGACGATGAAAAAGCAGAAAGTAAAATTTGAACTTTCTCATAAGGTAAAATCTGTTGAGCGAAAAGGTAAGGAAGTAATTATCAAAGCCGATAATAAAAAAGGCGAAGAAGTAAGCTTTTCCGCGGATTACTGTTTGGTTGCCGTAGGAAGAAGTGCTTTTACGGAAGGATTGAACTTAGAGGCCGCAGGAGTTGAAATGGAGGAACGAGGAAGAATAGCGGTAAACGAGCATTTACAAACAAACGTTTCAAATATTTATGCCATAGGCGATGTCATCAAAGGAGCCATGTTGGCGCACAAAGCGGAAGAGGAAGGTACCTTGGTCGCTGAAATCATGGCGGGTCAAAAACCACATATTGATTACAACCTAATTCCCGGAGTAGTATATACTTGGCCTGAAGTAGCTGCTGTCGGAAAAACCGAAGAAGAATTGAAAGAAGCTGGTGTCGCATATAAAGTGGGACAGTTTCCGATGCGTGCATTAGGCCGTTCACGAGCCAGTGGAGATGTCGATGGATTCGTGAAAATACTAGCAGATAAGAATACAGATGAGGTTTTAGGCGTACATATGATCGGTGCTCGCTGTGCCGATTTGATTACCGAAGCGGTCACCGCTATGGAGTTCAGGGCCTCTGCCGAAGATATCGCGCGAATGAGCCATGCGCATCCGACTTATGCAGAAGCTGTTAAAGAAGCTGCATTGGCGGCTACTGACGACAGGGCGTTGCATGTTTAAAAATATCGTGGAAATATGTGAATTAAAAAGGAGCTGTCGATTGACAGCTCCTTTTTAATTTTTATGCGACCCATCACAATAGGGCGGATTACTGGTTTTCTTACAGGTACATAAATAGGCCGTTTTGCTTTCTTCACACTCAAATTTAAGTGGTGGGGTAGCTTTGGCCGCTCTATGCGCACCATTGCAAAAAGGTTGTGTCTCGCTATGTCCGCAGGTACACCATGCATATTTTTTTCCTTCTTCTAAGTCAACTACAATTGGGGAGAATTTTATATCGCTCATTATTCTAATTTTAATGCTAAAGCTAGTCAAAACTTGTGGTCAAAAAGTGTTGTGGGGTTAATTTTTAACCAATCCGAATAATTTGAACAACAAATTGCGTGCTTTTGAAAACGAAGTTTTTAATATAGGTTCGGTAGATGACCATGCTTTCTGAAATATAGTCCCAACATATTCCTTAATCGATTTTTTGTGCTTCTCATACACCAATGCCGTAAACGAACATACTATCATAAATACAATGGCGCCGATGATGACAACGCTCGGTGAAAGGGAATGGTGGAAAAATCGATAAAGTCCCAAACCGGTAAAACTTCCGTATAGAATGATGAAATGAATCACGTAAATCGATAGGGTACTTTGTCCAATTTTTAAAAAAGTGCTGTTTTTTAGCCATTTTCGGAGTATCATAAATACCGCAAAGGCTAGGAATACATCTCCCAACCGAATGAACAAGTAGTTGTTAAATGAGATGGCTTCGAATAATTGAATTCCCGTAACCTCCTTCATTAAAACAAAGAAATCCGAAGAGAGAAATATGAGTATGGCACCAACACCAATGCTCATCCCAATTGCCCGCATATAGAAGTTTTCCTTTTCCTTGTATTTTGTGAATAGCAAAGATGCGAAAGCTCCGAAAGTGGTATAACCCACCCACGGTATGATGGTAAATACAGAACCATTAGTTCGGGTAAGGTAATTTGCCAAAGCATCGGGTAAAAAACTAAAAGTAGATTTAGCGTACAAAGGTTCAAGAATGAAAAGGGATAACGTTATCGTGACTAAGACGATAGGAAATAGCACTAATTTTTTAGAATATGCCAACAAGTAAACACCAATTATGAGCAATAATGACACCCCAATACAGTGCAGGACGTCAACAAAGAAAAATGCATCATAGAGCTTTCCTTGCAATAACCCACCAAGATTCAATCGCAAAAGATAACCTATGGCCAACAACTCCAAACCGCGTTTGATTCCTTTTTTGACGCGTGGATTGTCGAATCCTTTTTGCGGCACTCGAATTAAGAGGTAGGTAAATATAAAGCCGGAAACGGTGAAGAAGACAGGTGCTGTTATGCCTCGGAAATACTTCCAAAGCGTAAACCCTGTATTTGAGTTATCACGAAAGGCATTGTCAAGAAGACCATCGATAAAATGGCCTTGTAACATCATGAGAATGGCCCATGCCCGAAGGGCATCGATGAAATATAGTCTGGTACTTTTAATTTCCAAAACGGATATTTGACTTTTAACCCTATATACTTGTTATACAGTAGTTTTGGTTGTTTTGCTTGGCAAAATTAGCTAAAATAGTCGCAGAAAAGCGGTATTTAAGGTATTTTCGCCAAACGAACTTTTAAAACGTAGTTATGGCGACAATATTGGCCTTTGCCGGCAGTAATTCAAGTACTTCAATTAATTTCAAATTAGTCCGTTACACAGTTTCGGTACTGGATTCTCACAACGTTCAGCTGTTGAACATGGCTAATTGTCCTTTTCCGATGTACAGTGAAGACTATGAAAAGAAGAATGGTTTTTCCAATTCACTTATCGAGCTAAAGAAAGATATTCAAAAAGCCGACGGACTAATAATATCCGTAAATGAGCATAATAGTAACCCGTCAGCATATTTCAAAAACTTGATTGATTGGTTGTCGCGTTTGGATAAGAATTTCATCAAAGGGAAGAAAGTGTTTTTGATGTCAACTTCTCCAGGTAAAAGAGGGGCAATAGGAGCGCAAGAAACTGTAAAAAAGATATTTACGCGATTTGGAGCCGAAGTTTTGGAATCTTTTTCCCTACCATCGTTTCAAAACAATTTTGAACCTGAAAAGGGAATTATCGACGAAGATTTGGAAGGACTTCACAAGAATGCGTTAGCCAATTTTATTTCCAAAATTTAAGTTTGTTAAGAAAGAAATCATCTTTTCAAGTTGAAAATATTGAGTCGTTCAAACAGAATCTCCTTGAATGGTCACTGCAATTTGAGGAAGTCGTTTGGTTAGACAGTAATTATCACAAAGCAAAATATAGCACTTATGATACAATTTTGGCTACAGACGCATTAACAACTATAGTTACCGATGCACAAAACGGATTCGAGAAGCTGAAGGAATATCAAAAGGAAACCAACGATTGGATTTTTGGTTACCTATCTTATGACCTTAAAAATGACGTCGAGCAGCTCTCTTCCAACAACTCCGACGGACTTCGTTTTCCCGAGCTCTATTTCTTCCAACCCAAAAAAATAGTCACAATAGCCGACAATAAGGTCACCTTCGATTATCTCAATATGGTGGATGATGAAATTGAACTTGATTTTTCGTCCATTATGGAATCCCCTGTAAAACCAATTAAAATCAATTCAGAAAGCGACCCGATTCGAATTCGAATGCGGATTTTTAAAGATGAATATTTCAAACGGGTTAACCAACTATTGAAACATATTGGTCGTGGAGATGTTTACGAGGCGAATTATTGTCAGGAGTTTTATGCAGAGGACACCGAAATCGACCCTTTTCAGACCTATCAACGGCTAAACATGATTTCTGAGGCTCCATTTGCCGCTTTTCAAAAATTGAATGATAAGTTCTTGTTATGTGCTTCGCCGGAGCGTTATTTAAGGAAAATTGGTAACAAGGTTATTTCGCAGCCGATAAAAGGCACTGCAAGACGTTCCTCCAACTCATTGGAGGATTTGCACTTGAAATCCGAACTGAAAAATGACGAAAAAGAACGTGCGGAAAATGTCATGATCGTTGATTTGGTACGTAATGATCTCTCAAAAAGTGCCCTAAAGGGTACGGTTCTGGTTGAAGAACTCTGTAAAGTGCATACTTTCGAACAGGTACATCAGATGATTTCTACCATAAGTGCCTTAGTACCGGATAATAAAAACCCCGTAGAAATAATAAAAGAAACCTTCCCCATGGGAAGTATGACAGGTGCTCCGAAAGTCTCTGCAATGAAAATCATTGAAGAATTGGAAGCCTTTAAACGTGGACTTTATAGCGGTACCGTTGGTTATTTTACACCTGAAGGAGACTTCGATTTTAACGTTGTCATTCGGAGTATTCTATATAATGCTACGAAAAGATATGTATCTTTCTCCGTAGGCGGCGCCATTACGGCCAAGTCCGTTCCAGAAAAAGAATATGAGGAATGCCTTCTAAAAGCCAAAGCAATGCGCGAGGTTCTAGAAGGTCAGCAAAAACATTAAATGGAAGTTCAAGAATTTCGGTTTCATACAAATGGATGTGAGATTTACACCTTCCACACCGAACCAAAAGAAGTTCGCGGTGTTGTAGTGTTGGTTCATGGGTTGGGTGAACATTCAGGCAGATATTTGGAAAGTGTTATTCCTACGCTTTTAAAGTCCGCTTTAGCCGTAGTTTCTTATGATAATGTCGGTCATGGAAAATCGAGCGGAAGAAGAGGCCATTGCCCGAGCTACGATGCTTTGATGCAAATTTCAAAGGAAGTCGTTGAAAGGGCGGAAGCCTTATTCCCAGGAGTTCCGATGTTTCTTTACGGACATAGTATGGGCGGAAATCTTGTGCTGAATTATGCCTTGCGTAATCAGTTGAAGATAGCGGGAATTGTAGCAACAAGTCCATATTTACGACTTGCGTTTCAACCTCCGAAATGGAAAATGATTTTAGGGAAATTAATGCTGAAATCATTCCCGATGCTAACACTGCCCTCTGGTTTAGATGCCAATGGTATATCCAGAATCCCCGAGGAGGTGGAAAAATATGTCAAAGACCCGCTGGTACATGATTTAGTAAGCCCGATGTTTTCTTTTCCTGTTATAGAAGCAGGGGAGTGGGCCATTGCAAATGCCAGCATTTTGTTGACCGATACGCTGCTGTTGCATGGTACTGGTGATTCCATTATCGATTATAAGGCTACGGAGGAATTCCATCGGAATTCAAACAAAACCGAGCTAAAACTATTCGAAGGTGGTTTTCACGAACTTCATCATGATCAGTGTCGGCATGAACTATTGGAGGTGGCTGGTAAATGGCTAGAACAGCGAATAGTTTGATACCTTTGTCCCCGTGTTAGCTAAGTTTCAAGAACATATTGAGAATCAATTTCCTGAACTCAAGGTAAAAAAGTTTCTTTTAGCCTGTAGCGGAGGCTTGGACAGTGTTGTTTTAGCGAAACTATGTCATAAAATCGATCTAGATTTTGACTTGGCCCATTGTAATTTCAACTTACGTGGTGCAGAGAGTGACCACGATGAGAATTTTGTAAAAAATTTCGCAAATGATTTAGGGATTCGACTATTTGTAAATCATTTTGATACAATAGGTTATGTTAATAAAAATAAAGTTTCAGTTGAAATGGCGGCGCGCGATTTGCGATATGCTTGGTTCGCGGAACTTATGAAAGAAAATACAATTGATATATTGGTTACAGCGCATCATGCGGACGATGCCTTGGAAACCTTTTTGATTAATCTTTCAAGGGGAACCGGTATTGACGGACTTAAGGGAATTCCATCAAAAACTTCAGTCTTAGCTAGACCGTTGTTGCCCTTTTCCAGGGAAGAAATTTTATCATTTGCGGAAAGCACAGGCCTAAAGTGGTGTGAAGATAGTACTAACCAAGATACAGTTCATTTACGAAATAAAATCAGACACGAAGTGGTGCCGAATTTAAAAGAATTGCATCCTACTTTTTTGGACAATTTTCAAATGACCCAAAGGCATTTGGCCGACACCTCTAAACTGCTGTCGGATTATATCGCATTACTTAAAGCCGATCTGTTCCAAATAGAAACTGATTTCATTAGAATTCCTATTTCAAAGTTAGTTGGTCTAAATCCGTTAAAAACCTATTTATTCTACTTGCTCAGTCCATATGGATTTACAGCTTGGAACGATATTAAGGATATGCTTACTGGACCAAGCGGTAAAGAAGTGCAATCTCATACACATAGATTGGTACACGATAGAGATTACTTGTTGTTAGAGGAACTTAATATCGCAGAAAAAGGTCAATTTTTAATACAAAAAGTAACGACCGAAATAACAACTCCTATTAATTTAGTGGTATCGGAAGTTGATTCCCTTGAAGAAACGAGTGAGAATATACTATACGTTGATAAATCGACGTTAAAATATCCATTAGTCGTTAGGAATTGGAAAAAAGGCGACTACTTTTACCCTTTTGGAATGACAGGGAAGAAAAAGCTTTCCAAATACTTTAAGGATGAAAAAGTAGATGTGATTTCAAAACATAAGCAATGGTTATTATGCTCTGGGGAAGATATTGTATGGGTCATCGGAAAACGAACGGACAATCGATTTAAAGTTAAACCATCTACCAAACAGATTCTCAGATTTACATGGATAAAATGAAACATATTTTTCTATATACTTTTCTGCTTTTCGGTAGCCTTTTTCTAAATGCTCAAAGCGATGACGAACCCGTTATATGGGAAAAGGAATTCAATAAAATCTCTGAAACCGAATATGAATTAGTATTCAAAGCGAAAATCTTTGAAGGTTGGCATGTTTACTCACAACATACTCCCGAGGGCGGGGCATTACCCACTGAATTTACCTTTTCGAAAGCCGGTACAGATTATGAACTTATCGGTGAAACCAACGAAAGTGAAACCACCACCGAATTCAGTGATATTTTTGAGGTAGATGAGACCTTTTTTAAAAAGAAAGCCGTTTTTACACAACGAATTCAATTGTTGAATCCAGACATCCGCCAGATTGATGTCAATATATTTTATCAAGTTTGTAAGGAGGTATGTATTCAAGGCGAACAAGATTTCAATTTTGTTTTAGATGGTGGTGTTGCCAATGTTGAATCAAAAACCGTAGACGAGCGTAGTTTGGCGATGACCAATTCGCTTAAAAAAGAATTTAAGCACAAAGAACGGCTAACTAACGCTGGTGACATTGTAGAAGGAAGTTCTGGTATCTGGGGTATTTTCGGTTTGGGTTTTTTGGGTGGATTAATCGCTTTATTAACACCCTGCGTATTTCCGATGATTCCGCTTACCGTTTCGTTTTTCACAAAGCAATCGCATAACAAATCGAAAGGCATTTTTAACGCCATCTTATATGGTTTTTTCATTGTACTCATTTACTTTCTGTTGAGTTTACCTTTTCATGCTTTTGATTCCATTGATTCGCAGATACTGAATACGATTTCGACCAATATTTGGTTGAATATCATTTTCTTCTTGATATTCGTGTTTTTTGCGTTTTCATTTTTTGGCTATTATGAATTGACTTTACCAAGTTCTTGGGGCAACAAAATGGATTCCGCATCGACTAGGGTAGGGGGCGCCATTGGCATCTTTTTTATGGCGGTTACCTTGGCCATCGTATCTTTTTCTTGTACAGGCCCTATTTTAGGATTATTGTTAGGAGGAACCGTTTTGTCCGAGGGTGATTTGGCGACGAACTTATCTGCTGGTATCACAGGTTTCGGCTTGGCGTTGGCGCTACCTTTCGCATTATTTGCATTGTTTCCCGCATGGTTGAATTCCTTACCAAAATCCGGTGGGTGGATGACCACGGTCAAAGTGGTGTTAGGTTTTGTGGAACTCGGCTTTGCCTTCAAGTTTTTATCCAATGCGGATTTGGTGGGTCATTTCGGGTTCTTGAAAAGAGAAATATTCATTGGTATTTGGATACTTCTAGGACTATTATTGGTGCTTTATCTATTTGGGATTTTTCGTTTTCCCCATGACGGACCCAAACAAAAGCTATCCCTCGGAAGAAAAATCACTGGAATTGCCACAGTTGTCTTCACAACATATTTAGCATTGGGATTGACCAATACAATGGATTTAAAACTTTTGAGCGGTTTGCTTCCTCCAGATTTTTATAGTGTTTCGGAGAAAGAAAGCGACTGTCCGCTAGGATTAGATTGTTTCAAAGATTTCGATGAAGGGCTGGCGTATGCCAAAAAAGAGAACAAACCCATTTTGTTGGATTTTACAGGTTGGGCCTGTGCCAATTGTCGGAAAATGGAGGAAAATGTTTGGAGTGAGTCCGATATTTACCCCATCATCAAAGAAAAGTATGTTTTGATATCGCTCTATGTGGATGATCGTAAAGAACTTCCCGAAGAACTGCAGTTTGATTTCCAATATGAATCCGGAAGGGTAAAAAGCATCGAAACTATTGGCCAAAAATGGGGTACGTTTCAAACACTGAATTTTAATGCTGCATCGCAGCCCTATTACGTTTTGTTATCTCCGGACCTTGAAGTGCTCAATGGCGCAGTACAATATACGGACAGGGATACCTATCTGAATTGGTTGAATACTGGTTTGCAGCAATTTAGTGAAACAGCCATGAAGAATTAACTGATAGCTCCTATTCAAATCTTTTTTAATCCCCTAAATTCTCCTATCTTTTCCACCTAAATCCTGATGATTTGAAACTTTTGAGAAAGATAGGTTTGGCCCTGATGGTTGTAGTTGGGATCCTAGCCATAGCCGCTGCAATCTTCGCCCATAACCTAAAGCCCGTTTACGACGGAAACGAACTACTGACAGATTTGACCGGAGAAGTGACGGTTCACTACGATACGTACGGCATCCCCCATATTTACGGAAGTAATAAAAAAGACGCTTTTCGTGCCTTGGGTTATGTGCATGCCCAAGATCGCCTTTGGCAAATGGAACTATTGCGAAGAATTGGAAGAGGAGGGTTGTCTGAAGTCTTCGGAGAAGCAACCCTAGAAACTGATAAATTCTTTCTGGCACTAGGTATTGATGAAGCATCTGCGAAAACAGTCTCAGAATTGGATATGGACTCCGAGGCAGTACTTTTATCCTTGGCTTATCTTGATGGAATCAATCAATTTATTGCAGAAGGACCGACTCCCATAGAATTTTACCTTACCGGTCTTGATAAATCCGAATTCACGCTCCATGACGTTCAAAATGTTTTTGGTTACATGGCTTTCAGTTTTGCGCAGGCACATAAAACCGACCCCTTACTAACGCGTATAAAAGATAGTCTCGGTTTAGAATATCTCAAGGATTTGGATGTCTCTATCGACCCCAAGAGCACATTGATAAAAAATCACAAAAGGATAAAGGGAAACAGTTCGCAGGAAGACTTGGTAAGCTCAATTACGAAAACCTTGGAATCACTTCATATACCATTGTTTGAAGGAAGCAATAGCTGGGTTATTGGGCCTGAGAAGACCAAGAATGGTAAAGTGATTTTCGCCAATGACCCGCATATTGGGTTTGCACAGCCTTCCGTTTGGTACGAAGCCCATGTAATTACACCTAATTACGAAAAATATGGATATCATTTAGCGGGAATACCTTTTCCGGTACTGGCCCACGATCGAAACCTGACCTATGGTATGACCATGTTCGAAAATGATGATACTGATTTCTATTATGAGGAAACAAATTCAGAAGGGGACAAATATAAATCAGAAAACGAGTGGATTTCCTTTGAAACTGTTTCGCACACTATAAAAGTCAAAGATGCCGAAGACGTGGAGTTCGCCATACAGAAAACAGTTAGAGGTCCCATTATGAGTGGTATCATGAATGAAATAAAGCATGAAAAACCGATTTCGATGTGGTGGACCTATACTCAAAATAAGAACGAGGTCATTCAAGCGCTCTTCAAAATGTCTACCGCAGAAGGTTTGGCAGAAGTTGAAGAGGCACTGCCAAAAATACATGCGCCGGGCTTGAATATCATGTACGGGGATGCTAAAGGAAATATTGCTTGGTGGGCGACCGCTAAACTCCATAAAGTTCCAGATAGCGTGAATACGAAATTTATTCAGACGGAACATCAATCACTTCCTGTAAATCGTGAATATCTGCCGTTTTCAGAAAACCCACAAGCAATTAATCCACCTTGGAATTATGTGTATTCTGCAAATAATCAGCCAGATTCGATAGCTGGAATGCTTTATCCCGGGTATTATTTGTCCGAGAATCGAGCAAAGCGCATCGTGCAACTGCTAGAACCCAAAAATGATTGGGATAAGTCTGCTGTTAGTGAAATGCTGACCGATGTCACCTCTTCCATCAACCCTTCGATAGTGAAGAACTTGGCAAAAAGTTTGGATATTAAGGTATTGGATTCTTTGCAGCTTGAAGCCCTAGACCGTTTGAACAATTGGAAGGGCGATTATCCTACTAAGAGTGCGGAAGCCGGTTTGTATCATCGATGGATATATTTTTTCCTTAAATATACTTTCGAGGACGAACTTGGGTCAGAAGGATTTGGGCAATTTTTGAAAGCTCATTTCAGTAAGAGGATTATTGCCCCCATGGCCGCAAACCCAAATTCCGTTTGGTGGGATGATGTGGCTACCGAAACTCATGAAAAACAAGCTGATATAGTTCAAAAATCTTATTTAAAAGCCTTTAGTTCTTTGGAAGATGATTTTGGGAGAAATCCTTCAGATTGGACATGGGGCAAAATACACACCTTAGAACACGGCCACCCGATTGGTCAGGCCGGAGGGCTGTTACGCTCTTTTTTCAACGTAGGACCTTTTCCAATCCATGGAAGTAGGGAAGTTATCAATAATTTAGGATTTGGGTATAACGATTCAGGCTATTTCGAAGTTGGCTCGGGACCATCAACACGAAGAATAATTGATTTTTCAGATGTCGAGAATAGCATTAGTATACTTCCTACCGGGCAGTCGGGTAATCCATTTAGTAAGTACTACCAAGATCAAGCTGAAATGTACGTCAATGGGGAATTCCGAAAAATGATGATGAACAAAGAAGAAATCCTAAGTACATCGGACTCAAAACTGGTTTTGTCCCCCAGATAATTGTCAAATTTGATGATTTCTGATTACGCCAATAAACATTAAAGAATATAGCACTTAGAATTTTCCGAAATTGGCGAAAATCCTTACGCTGATGTTCATTTTAAGATTTTTTTAGTATATTCAAAATAAAAGATTGCCAATTCAAAAAACCTTTATTTAATAGGGACTAATTGGGGTATTCCTAGCTCCAACTATTTTGCCAAACCATCCACGATCGATGAGAAAAACACTATTTTCAATGCTCATGGTTTTGACAACAACTCTTGTCATGAGCCAAACCGAAACCACCAATGTTACCATTTCCTTTACCGAAGCCAATGTACGTGAGGTAATCAAATCTTTGGAAGAAAAAACCCAATTGAAATTTTATTACGTAGACGAATGGTTAAGTAATGATCCAATTTCCGGCACCTATACCAATACTCCCGTTACAGAAGTCATGGACGCCATATTCCAAAACACAATAATCAATTATTATGTATTGGATGGTGAGAAAGTCATCTTGACACAGAACAATATTATTTACGATCAACTACCGAATGGTTTTTTTGAAAAATCGGGTCAAGAACTACCACAGGTGGGTGAATCAGAAGAAACTACCGAAGCGCTTAACCCTGTATTTTTTCCCGAGGAGCAATCGCGCTTACAGCAACAGGTCGAAACGGTTCGAATCGGAAAGGAAACGCTTGAGGGTCAGAAAACACGGTATAGACTTTCTGGATTTGTCAAAAACGCCAAAACAGGTAAACCTATTCCAGACCTTTCGCTTATAGTCAAAAACCGTAGAATCGGGACCGTTACCGACGAAAATGGTTTCTATGAAATTGCCCTTCCAGCAGGGGCAAACCTTTTCGAAACAAAAGCTTTAGGTATCGAAACACAGCGCAAACGAGTTATTATCTACAACGATGGTAATCTTGATTTCAATCTTAACGAAAACATTGAACAACTTGACGAGGTTGTTGTTGAAGCTGACAAGGCAGAAAACGTCGAAGAAGAAATCACGGGTTCGACAACCATCGAATCTGAAGAAACTAAAGATATTCCAATGGTATTGGGAGAACGGAACATTCTTTCCGTTGCAACAACATTACCCGGAATTACTAATGCAGGTGAAGGTGCTTCGGGCTTAAATGTAAGAGGTGGTAAAACAGATCAGAATCTTATTCTGTTGGATGAAGGTGTGGTATACAATCCGACCCACTTTTTTGGAATTTTTCAGGCACTAAATCCGTTTGCGACCAAAGGGGTGGATATTTATAAGGGGAATGTACCCGCTGAGTTTGGTGGAAGATTGTCGTCTGTATTCGATATTACAACCATTGATGGCAATACTGAAAAATTTTCCGGAGAAGCATCCATTGGTCCTGTTACGGGGAATCTAATGTTGGAAATCCCCGTAGTAAAAGACAAATCATCTTTGGTATTAGGAGGCAGGGGTGCCTATTCGGATTGGATTTTGCGCTCTCTAGACGAAGAATCGTTAAAGAACAGTTCCGCCTCTTTTTATGATGTAGTCGCGAACTATACGCACAAAGTGAATGAAAACAACCAAGTTAAAGCTACGGGTTATTACAGCAAGGATGCTTTTAGTATCACTTCGGATTCTCTCTATGGATACAGTAATCGAATGTTTTCACTGGAATGGAAACACAAGTTCAACGAAAGAAACAATGGAAGTCTGGTGATCGCAAATAGCAAATATGAATTCGATATTGATTTTGATGGACAAGCGAATAATGATTTCCTCTTAGGTTATAGTGTTGAAGAAACAGAAGCTAAATTAAAGTTCAAATATCTTTTGAACGACACTCATACCTTGGATTATGGGGTAGCAGGAAAACTATATAGTGTTAACCCTGGTTTTATTAGGCCAACGGGTAATGAATCAATAATCAATCCTTTTGAAGTGCCTGAAGACAGGGCTCTTGAAGCCGCAATTTATGTAAGTGATGAAATCAATTTAGGTGATAAGGTAGGATTGAGTGCAGGTATACGCTATTCTTATTATACCGCCTTAGGGCCATCTACGCAGCGCGTATATGCCGAAGGCCAACCGAGAAACCAAGCAACTTTAATAGGTAGTTCTGAATTTGATAAAAATGAAACCATAGACACCTACGGAGGTCCTGAGTTCAGAGTTTCGGGCAGGTATTCTTTTACGCCTGACTTTTCTTTAAAGGCGGGTTTCAATAGCATGTACCAATACATTCATACGCTTTCGAATACGACAACGGTATCACCAATAGATACGTGGAAGCTTTCGGATTCCAATATCAAACCACAACGTTCCAATCAATTTAGTTTGGGACTTTTTAAGAATTTCGAAGATGATTTATATGAGTTAAGTCTTGAAGGGTATTATAAAACGTCGGAGGATATTCTTGACTTCAAAACGGGCGCACAGCTATTGCTTAACGACAACATCGAGCAAGAGGTGTTGCAAGGCGAGGGGCAAGCTTATGGTGTAGAATTACTGCTTCGTAAGAATTCAGGGAAGTTAAATGGTTGGTTGGGGTATACCTATTCACGTTCCCTGATAAAGTTTGCCAGCGAATTTTCAGAAGAGCGCATTAATGGTGGAGCGTTTTTCCCATCTAATTTCGATAAACCACACGATGTGAGTTTAGTAACTAACTATAAGTTTACCACACGCTATAGTGCATCGTTGAACTTCTCGTATCAAACCGGGCGACCGGTAACGTATCCTATTGGGCAATACAATTTCAATAATTCGGAGTATGTCTTTTATAGCAATCGAAACGAATTTAGAATTCCCGATTACTTCCGTTTGGATATTGGTATAAATATCGAGGGGAATCATAAAATCAAAAAGTTTGCACATAGTTTTTGGAATATTTCGGTCTACAATGTTTTGGGTAGGGCAAACCCCTATTCGGTATTCTTTGTATCGGAAGATGGTGGGGTAAAGGCATTCAAGAGCTCGATTTTCTCCATACCGATTCCGTCTATTACCTATAATTTTAAATTTTAATCTTTTTTAATTAATTGATAAAGAACAGCTTACATATCATAGTTGGTTATATCGTAATGTTGATAGCGATAAGTAGTTGCGTAGAACCTTTTCAAGCCGAATCACTTTCTTTTGAGAATGTTTTGGTCATCGACGCGCGAATTAGCGATGAACTAAAAAGGCATGAAGTTATTCTTAGAAGGACATACCCTTTTGAGAACGAAGATTTTGAAGTGGAGCGAAATGCATCCGTTCAGATAACTGATGATTTGGGAAATACCATTGATTTTCAAGAAGCCGCTCCAGGAAACTATGTTTCCATTTCGGAGTTTGCGGCTCAGGCCAATGTTGGCTATCGGTTACAAGTGACTACAGCTGGTGGCACGCGATATGAATCGGAAAGTGTAATAACACCAACCAGTATTCCTATCAAAGAAGTGAATGGGAAAATAGGTTTTAACGATTTAGAAAATGAAGGTATTCGTATTTCGTTAACGAATGAAACAACCAATAATGAAGCTAAATATTTTAGATATGAATATGAAGAAACGTATAAAATTACTGCGCCCTTTTATAATCCCTTCGAGTTTGATGTTATCGACTCCCTATTCTTTCAAGATGGTGATAATGACGGATTTGAAATCGGCATAAAGCCACGAGTTGATGCATCTCAATTTTGTTATGGTTTTCAAAAGGGTAGGGATCTTATCCTCCGTGATAGTGAACAAAATGTAAATAATGAAACGGGTACGTTCGAAGTTCGGTTTTTAGAAAGTGATGATTTTAAAATAGCACAGCGATACAGTATTCTGGTAAAACAGTATAGCCTCAGTGCCAATGCTTATAGTTACTACAGCAGTTTAGATGATTTCAATTCTGATGAAAGTGTATTCACCGATGTTCAACCCGGATTTTTAGAAGGTAATATTAAGGCATCAGATGATGATGAAACAGTGCTGGGCTATTTTGAGATAGCCTCTGTCGCTAAGGAACGTATCTTTTTTAATTATGAAGACTTTTATCCGGACAGTCAGATACCTCCTTACATCATTAATTGTCAATTGACCACAGCACCTCTTTTGATTTCCTTTGTGCCCCATGTGGGTCCTGGGTTTGTGGTTGATGAGTCTGATGTTGTTTCTCCACTCCTTGACGGTATTCAAGCAGGACTCATAGCTTATCATGAAACGAATGAAGATTATGAAGAACCTGAAGGTGATGGCGAGGTAGAAGGACTTGGGCCCTATTTTGTAAAAGCAACAGGCTGTATTGATTGTAGAGAATTCGGTAGCAACATAAAACCAGATTTTTGGATCGACTGATAAATGGTATGAGAAATTTAGCTTTATTAGTTGCGCATTTCTTCTTTTTTCAAGGATGCATCGAACCTTTTGAGGCCGAGACACAAGGTTTTGAAAGCGCATTGGTTGTTGATGCTAGACTGACGAATGAAGAAAAGCAACATCAGGTTTTGTTGTCCAGAGCACGACCTTTTGAGCAAGACACCATTATCCCTGAGCGTAATGCAATGATATCCATAATCGAAAATTCAGGTACTACCTATGAATTCGAAGAATCAGCACCCGGCCATTACGTTTCAACTTCGGTTTTCGGTGCAAAAACTGGTCAAGACTACCAATTGAAAATCAGCACTTCGGATGGGGGGTCTTATGTCTCCACAACCGAAACTATGCCGGAAAATGTTCCTATTGCGGACCTCGAGGTAAAAAGAGAAACCAATGATTTAGGAGAAGACGGTGTGGCCGTATTTTTAGAAAATAGCAGTTTTGGAAATCAACCTCGATATTTCAGATATGATTATGAGGAAAATTACAAAATAATAGCTCCCAACTGGGACCCGTTCGAATTCGATATCATTGATAGTATAGCTTGTACGGATGGAGATGCTTTCGAAGTAGCTACTAAGCCTAAGAAATCTCTTAAAGGCAGAATTTGTTACGGTAAAAATGTATCCAATGATATTATTTTGGCTTCGACCGTTAATTTGGAAGGAAATACGATAACCGATTTTAAGGTTCGTTTTGTGAATCGAGAAAATTTTATTCTGACGCATCGCTATAGTATTCTAGTGAATCAGTATTCGCAGTCGGTTGATGCCCATTCCTATTACCAAAATTTGGAGGCCTTTAGTGTTTCGGAAAGTGTTTTTTCAGAAATTCAACCTGGTTTTTTGTCAGGGAATATTATTTCAGAAAATGATAGTGAGCAGAAGGTCATCGGTTATTTTGAAACTGCTGCCATAAGTTCACAACGAATTTACTTCAATTACGAGGACCTTTTTCCGGAGGAGCCTTTACCCGAATACCCTTTCAATTGTGCAACTTTGGGTAACCCACGATTGATACCTCAAGGTTATCATTGCACTATGGGGTCAAGTGGTGTATGCGATGGTAACTGTGAGTCTCCATTGATAAGTCAAATACAAGCAAACCTATTGGTGTTTGCTGCCGAGAAAGAACCAACGGATTTTATAGCTCCATTTCTTACTTTACCTTTTGCCTGCGGTGATTGTAGCGTTTTGGGAAGTGATATTAAACCTGATTTTTGGATAGATTAAGAATTATGAGGAAGTATTTTATCTTACTATTTAGCATTTGTGCTGTTATTAGCTGCATCGAACCCTTTGAGTTTCAAACAGAGACTTTTCAGAATGCTCTAGTAATTGAGGCTTCTCTGACCAATGAGATGAAACAACATCAAGTGAAACTTTCCCGAGCGGTAAGGTTCGAGGATTCTATTTCTGCCCCTGAACGAAATGCTCAAGTACGCATTCTTGATGAATTTCAGAATGTATTTGAATTTCAAGAAACACAGCCTGGAACGTACAATTCTTCTATAGAATTTGCCGCTCAAAAAAGCGCGAGGTATACCTTAGTCGTAGAAACCACCGACGGTACTCGCTATAGTTCACAACCAGAAAGTTTTGAATCAGAGTCTCAAGTTGAGGAAGTATATGCCAAGCGTGAAACAAACGACGTGGGTGAAGACGGTATTTTTATCTATGCGAACAGTTTCGATAGCTCAGGTGAGTCGCAATATTACCGCTATGAGTACGAAGAAACGTATAAAATTATTGCACCGAATTGGACACCTCTGGATTTTCAGCTCACCAATTATGAGCCTTGTAATCCTGACCCAAACGATCCTTCCATTATGTATGATTTAGATCTTGTTCGCAGAGAACAAGAAGAGCAGACATGCTATAATACAGTTATGTCACAAGATATCAACCTAATAAGTTCTGCCGGGTTTTCGGAATCTATAATTTCGGATTTTCCGGTGCGATTCATTCCCGGTTCCGATTTTATATTGACCCATCGCTATAGTATTTTGGTAAAACAGTATGTGCAATCCGCCGATGCATTTTCCTATTACCAAAGTTTGGATGATTTTACATCATCAGGTAGTGTTTTTACAGATATTCAACCGGGATTTTTAGAGGGCAATATTTCTGTGGAAAATAATTCAGAGAAAACGGTTCTTGGTTATTTTGAGGTGGCCTCGGTTTCTGAAAAACGTATATTTTTTGAATATCGTGACTTTTATCCTGATGCACCTTTTCCACTTTATATCAATAAATGTTTACTCCTTTCTACACCGGTTGACCATATTTCTTATTGCTTCAGTGGTCCGAACGGAAACACTTGCCCAGAGTCCCTCGTGGAGCGATTGGCGCGTGATAATGGGGTCACATTTGTGTCTGAGGGCAATGATACAATTGGAGCCACATGCCCTGGGGAATATGTATTTGTGGAACGTGAATGTGGAGATTGTACCGTCTTAGGTAGTAATGTTGTACCCGATTTTTGGGTGGATTGAATCATAATGAAAAAGATTTTGATTTTATTTTTTGGATGTTTGACGGTTTCTAGCTGTATTGAACCCTTTGAGTTTCAAACTGAAACTTTTGAAGATGCCTTGGTCATCGAAGCTTCATTGACCAATGAATTGAAACACCATGAAGTGTCACTTTCGCGTGCAGTACGTTTTGAAGATTCAATTTCGGCTCCAGAGCGTAATGCACAAGTTCGTATTCTTGATGAAATGCAAAACGTTTATGAATTTCAGGAAACTGATCCTGGTACCTATAGCTCAAATTTAGAATTCGCGGCTCAAAAAAGTATCAAATACACTTTGATCGTAGAAACCAGTGATGGCACTAGATATAGTTCAGAACCGGAAAGTTTTCAATCTGAATCGCAGATAGAAAATGTTTATGCGGATCGAGGGTTAAATGACAACGATGAGGATGGCATATTTATTTATACAGATAGTTTTGATAACTCTGGCGAGTCACAGTATTATCGATATGAATATGAAGAAACCTATAAGATAATTGCACCATTTTGGACACCTTTAGAATTTGAATTAACCAATTATCAACCATGTAATCCTGACCCTTGTGACCCACGTATTATTTATGATTTAGAAATTGTAGAAAGAGAAGAAGAGCAGGAAACCTGTTATAATACGGTCAACTCAACTGATATCATTCAAACCAGTTCAGCAGGTCTTTCGGCGGCTCGGGTAGAAGGCTTTCCGGTCCGTTTTATTTCAGGCTCAGATTTTATATTAACTCATCGCTATAGTGTACTAGTAAAACAGTATGTGCAATCGGCGAACGCATTTTCATATTATCAAAGTTTGGAAGATTTTTCGTCTTCGGCAAGTGTTTTTAGTGAAATTCAACCCGGATTTTTGGCGGGTAACATTACCGTAGATAATAATGAGGATAAGAAAGTATTGGGTTATTTTGAAGTCGCCTCTGTTTCTCAAAAACGTATATTTTTTGGATTCCGCGATTTTTACCCAGATGCGCCATTCCCCTTATATATTAAAAATTGCGTGCCCTATTCGGCTCCATTAGAGCATGTTTCATATTGTTTTAATTGTGCACCGGTAAGCAATATTTGTCCAGAATCCTTGATTGAACGTATGGCAAGAAACAGTATCACCTACGTAGATGGTAATGAGGATGGGCTAGTAGGTATCACTTGTCCTGGTCCCTATGTAGTAGTAGACCGTGAATGTGGTGATTGCACTGCCTTAGGAAGTAACATCGTACCCGATTTTTGGGTGGAATAAAATGATTAAATTAGAAGACATGAAGAATTTTAAAATTGTACTCGTAATATATGTTATGGTTTTTGGACAACAGTTGATTTCCCAAGAATCTTCAAATAATATCTTGGACCAATTTAAAGATGTACCCAGTGAAAAAGTATTTGTCAGTTTGAATACGTCGTTGCTCTTTACAGGAGAATATCTTTTTTATAAAGTCTATTGCCTAAATGATAAAACAAAGCAACCAAGTGAAATCAGCACCATTGCTTACGTAGAATTAATTTCAGAGAATCAAGAGGTTGTTTTTAAGCATAAGATACGATTGGTAAAAAGCCAAGGGCAGGGTGATTTCTTTGTTCCTACCACTGTACCTTCAGGTAATTACAAACTGATTGCATATACCCGATGGATGAAAAATGGATCCATGAATCGCTTTTTTCAAGAAGATATCAATATTATCAACCCCTATCAGACCAACCAAGATGCAGTGCTTCCAGACTTAGCCGAGAAACCTTTAATAGGAGAGGAGGGAGAAACTACAATCCTAGAAGAGGATAAAAGATTCATCTTGACCACTGATAAAGAATCCTATCCGAAGAAGTCTAAAGTCGAGCTCTCTATTCAAAATTTCCGAGGGGCTTCGGGTTACGGTAATTATAATATTTCGGTCCGTAAAAAAGAGGTGTTGGCGCATCGACCCAAACGTACGCCTCAGTCCTACATCAAATGGCACGCTGAGCAAGTTGTCAACGCACCCATTTTTTACGATAAAATTAGTTTCGCTCCGGAAGGTAACGGAGAACTATTGAAGGGGCAGATTATGGCTAATTCTTCAGGTTTGCCGCTTGCCAAGCGGCCCATTGCCATATCGATACCTGGCGAGGACTATCAGATAAAAGTTGTGGGAACCGATAGTACAGGTCTTTTCTATGCAAATATTTCCAAAGATTATACGGAGCCCCAAGCTATACTACAAGTATTGGATGCCCCTCAGGGAAGTTATACCGTAGAAATTATCCAAGATCCCGCTCTGGACTATTCCAGTCTAGAGTTTGGTCGTTTTCTAATCGACTCAACTATGGAAGAAGTGATACTTCGCAGAAGCCTACACAATCAAATCGAAAACGGGTATTTTGCGGTGAAGCCCGATACCTTGAAATTAGATGCATTGAACGATCCCTATGGAGGCGCTTTTGTCGAGATTATAGACCTTGATGAATACACTCGGTTTAAAACGCTAGATGAAACGATTATAGAATTAGTGCCCAATGTTTGGACCAAAAAGAATAGGAACGGCACCGTTTCATTTAAAACAAGATCTTTCGACGAGACCTATGAAGAGTCTGAATATGATGCCATAGTTTTTATAGATGGTGTTTTAATGCCCAATCAGGCAGAATTATTGGAATTTGATTCCAGATTGATAAAAACCGTGAATACCGTTCGTGAAAAATTCACGATGGGCGGTACCACCTATTTTGGTATGGTAAATCTTGTGACTAAAGAAGGCAACTACTTTGATTTGGTCAATAACAGTGGCATGACCAAAATAGCGCTGGATCGTCCTCGTCTCCCCAAACGATATTACGCCCAGGAACATCCTATAGACTCAGCGAGTAGAATCCCTGATTTTAGAGACCAATTACTGTGGCAACCCACTATTAGTCTTGAAGGCAAAGAACTTGGACTAAGCTTTTTTACCTCAGAAGTACCTGGTAAATATGAACTTAGCCTTGAAGGCTTTTCAATATATGGTAGACCTGTGGCGATTAAAAGGACCATAACTGTAGAGTAATTTTGGTAACCATGTAATTCAATTTGGCAATAATCGTAATCTTTACTTACATTTAAGCCAGAAGAATACGTACATGCTCACGAAAGTTTTTGGAAGTGCCGTTTTTGGTATTGAAGCCACCACGATTACCGTTGAAGTAAATGTTGATACAGGTGTGGGGTACCATCTGGTAGGTCTTCCCGACAATGCCATCAAAGAAAGTAATTACCGAATCGCAGCAGCTTTGTTGAACAATGGCTACAAGATTCCCGGTAAGAAAATCACCCTAAATTTGGCCCCGGCCGATTTACGAAAAGAGGGATCTGCGTATGATCTCACTTTAGCAATAGGTATTCTGACCGCATCGGGACAAATACAATCCGCCAATTTAGAAAAGTATATCATTATGGGTGAGCTTTCCCTAGATGGAAGCCTGCATCCCATAAAAGGAGCTTTGCCAATCGCTATAAAGGCCTTGGAAGAAGGTTTCGAAGGTTTCATTCTACCCAAAGAAAATGCCAGGGAAGCCGCAATAGTTTCTGGTATTAGGGTATTTGGCGTGGAGAATATTAGTGAGGTCATTGAATTTTTCGACAAGGGAACGCCTTTGGAAGAAACTATAATTGATACCCGTGCCGAGTTCCATAAAAGCCTCGATTTTCCAGAATTCGATTTCTCGGATGTTCGCGGACAGGAGAGTATTAAACGCTGTATGGAAATTGCTGCCGCAGGCGGACACAATATTATTCTGATTGGCCCGCCCGGATCAGGAAAGACGATGTTAGCCAAAAGACTTCCCTCTATTTTGCCGCCCATGACTTTACATGAGGCCCTAGAAACCACCAAGATTCATAGCGTCGTTGGAAAGGTTAAAAATACAGGACTTATGAGCCAGCGACCTTTTCGTTCTCCACACCATACGATTTCAGATGTAGCCTTGGTTGGAGGAGGAGCTTACCCTCAACCTGGTGAGATATCGCTATCTCATAATGGCGTTTTATTCCTTGATGAACTTCCTGAGTTTAAAAGAGGGGTTTTGGAAGTGATGCGCCAGCCTTTGGAAGATCGTGAGGTTACCATTTCCCGTGCACGCTTTACAGTTACCTATCCTAGTAGCTTTATGTTGGTGGCGAGTATGAATCCGAGTCCCGGTGGGTATTTTAATGATCCTGATGCCCCGGTAACTTCTTCTCCTTCCGAGATGCAACGCTATCTGAGTAAAATCTCAGGTCCGCTGCTGGATCGCATTGATATTCATATTGAAGTTACACCCGTTCCTTTTGAGAAACTTTCCGACGACCGTAAAGGAGAACAAAGTGTAGAAATCAGAAAACGGGTAACGGCGGCCCGTGAGTTGCAGACAAAACGTTTCAAGGGATTGGACAATGTCCACTACAATGCCCAAATGAATACCAAACAGATACGCGCGTTCTGCAAGCTTGATGACACTTCAAAAGATATGCTCAAAAATGCAATGGAGCGTTTAAATCTTTCTGCCAGAGCATATGACCGTATTTTAAAAGTTGCGCGCACCATTGCGGATTTAGAAAGTGCTACGGAAGTTAATGGCAACCATATCGGTGAGGCAATTCAATATCGCTCTTTGGATCGTGAGGGGTGGTTAGGGTGAATTTGCTACTTACGTGGCCGGCAGTTGCAAGCTGGTGGCAGCGGGGCTAGCGACGTTAAGGCCGTTCGGTTAACAACAAAATACAGCAACTCGCATAAGCCTCCCGTAACAAGCTGTAAATAATTCAGTTACAGTATTCCATAAAAAGATATTATTTTCTACTTTAGATTTTTCAAATAACCATTAACCGGAATACTCAAGTAGTTCGCTAAACATAAAGTTCCTACAGGTTTTCCTGATAAACACTAAAATCTAGTATTGAAATGAACGAAACAATAAATGTTTTCTTGATTTACACCAAGAAAGATAGCGCAATCTTACTTCAATTACTGCGTCATTTGGATTCCTTAAAGGATAATTTGAAAATTCATTTTTGGTATGATGATCCCGTATATATTGATAAAGAATGGTCACCTCAAATAGTATCTCGTTTTGAAGATGCGGATGTTTATCTTCTATTGGTGAGCAACGCTCTTATGTACTCGAAATTTATAGAGCAGGTTGAATTTAAAATGATTATTGACAAGTACAAGGTCGCGAAATCAAAGGTTGTGCCCATTATTCTAGAAAATTGCCCATGGGATATTGATTTTGAAGCCGACGAATATACGTTCAACTTAAAGGAATTACATGTTTTACCAGAAGCTGCAAAGCCAGTTAATCAATGGGAATCACCTGACAGGGCTTTACAAAGTAGTGCGGACCATATTAAGAAAATTTTAAAGTTTCTTAAGGATGGTGATGCTCAGAAACCACTGAAAAAGAAGTGGGAGGCAATAGCTGCGGATGATGAGATAAAAGATCAATTGGCAATCTCGTTTTCGGGAGAAAAAGAGGCAGATGAGAGGGCCTCAGCGGAAAAAAGAGTAGTCGATGAGCAAAGAAGAATTAAGGAAGCAAATACCAAACGAAAGGCATCGGAAGAACAACAGCGGAAAGAGGCTGAGATAGCAGCGAAAAAGTGGGAAGAGGAAGAAAATCGACTAAGAGCGGAAGCCACTGCGAAACGAAAAGCACAACACGAGGCCTGGTTACGGGAACAAATGGAGGAAAAGCCCAAAAACCAAGCTACTGAACAAGATAAAAAAAACGATGGAAGAACTTCGAGAAAAAGAGTATTACTAGGATTTTCGGCCGCGGCACTCATTGTTTTGCTGATAGTATTGCTTTCCCGTAATTCTGGTGACGCTTCGCAAGAGTTGGCACCGCAGTCGCCGGAAGAATCCATAGTGATAAATGACTCGGATCAGTCAATTAAACCTACTGATGGGGAAAAACCCCCGACACAGACGCTAGGCGCAGGGGCTTCCCTATCAAAATTGGACATTGGCTCCCGATATAAAAATGGATTGGTTTTTGAAGTCGGAGCTGATGGCAAAAAAGGCAAAATAGTACACACGGACGACTTTGGCCCCATGATTTGGAACGATGCCATGAAAATTGATGAACAGTTAGGAGAAGGATGGCGACTACCAACACAAGACGAACTAAAGATTATTTATAAAACCCTAGGCCAAGGAGCCAATAACGTTGGGGAATTTGCTGACGAATTGTATTGGAGCGCAACACCGTATGATGCAAATCAAGCAAGATTGGTGCGATTTAGTGATGGCAATACATCCTATCACTACAACAGTATAGGTGACTTTCGAAAATTTAGGGTTAGAGCAGTTCGTGATTTTTAATATATCGACTGCTAGTATTTTCTTAGCGAAGCATTAAACTAGCAAGCTTTCAAAAGTGATATCCATAACCATCCAATGTTAAGCATCCTTATTGGTCTGCAGTATTACAGGTAGATTATTATTGTCATTGGAAGATTAATAGAAGTATGTTTAGCCCTAATGTAAATAAACCTAAGATAAGTTGCGTTATGATTTAAAAGGCAAGTGTTAATTTCCGACTTTAATCAATACCGCCTCACAGCTTCTTAAGTCTGAATTCAAGATGATTTTCTCTGAAACGGCGCCATCCTTTATTTCAATAGCAACGGTATTTGGAGGTGATGTGCCCAAATTATGAGCATATAAGAATAGGTCGTTGACCTTTGTGGGATCCAACTTTACTTCAAATGTTTTGTTCCTATAGGTTAGTAAGTGTTTTGAAACAATTGCCTCTCCGTTCAAGTAGATTGATACAATATCTCCATCCGCTCGACCGTGGTCCCTGAGGTTGATTTTTATGGTTTCTCCGTACACCTTGATTTCATCCACGTAATTGAGATTTCTGCCATCAAAACTTTCACGTACAACTGGTCTGTCCGCTGCTACTTTGACAACTTTGTTTTCTTTCACTGTTGCAACGGCTTTTAGTTCGCGGGGTGCTTTTTTAATTGTAAAGAACGGAGTGGCAAATTTAGCAATGGAGTATTTATTGTCCGGAAAAAGTTCAATACCCATAACACGGTAATTGTCTCCTTCTGCAAGCCCTCTGTCCAAGTCAACATTGTCTATAACCTTATTATTCTCGAAAATGCCCAACTCCTGCACAACCATATCTTCTTTTACAAGATAAAACTGTATGGTTTTGTTCGCAGGAATGTTCTTGGTGTCCCATTCAAGTTTTACCTTTCCTGGAGATGTCCAGACAGAATTGCTATTCGGTAATTTAATTTGAATGGCGGTCTGCGGAGGATTTTGCGTTGCAATCTCCCGTAACATCGAATGTGTGGGGATAATATATAACAGCAGGAATGTGAATAATAAGAAAATGGTCTTTTTCATTTCAATATCGTTTGATGCGTATTGAACTAACGAAAAACCCTTTTTAATATTGTGGGATTCAAGCTAATAGAGTACTTGAAAAGCTTTGAAAATAAAGAGAAGCGGTTGTTACACCGCTTCTCAGTTTTATTGCACCATATTGTTCATGTGTACATCAAGAGCACGATAAGTGCCCAGATAATACAAAATGCACAATACGTGTACAAAAGCCCAGCATAAATTGAAGTTTCCTTCTGCATACGTATGGATTTGTTATTAAAACGGAAGAAACCCAAAACAGACCCGAATCATTCTTTTAAGAGGGCATAAATTCGATAGACGGTGGTTATCTCGATAAACGTTTGCATTTCATCTATGAACGTACTGAATAAAGTACATTCAAGAGAGAACTTTAACGATGATTTTTACTGTAGAACCGATGGCCAGTAATCACCCAAGCACTTTTATCAAGGCCTTATTAAAAAAGTTCACCTCTTCAATTTTTCCGGTGCTGATTCGCGCCCAGTTATAAAATGGCGGGAAAGGCCGACCTATGCCCACATTTTCTTTCTGCATATCAGCTATTAAACCATTGATATGTTTACCAGATTTAAAAAACACAAAATTCGTATGTGATTTTACATACTCCAGTCCCAAATCATCCAAAGTGTTGTAAATAAGTTCCTTGCCCTCAGCTGCTTTTAGAATACTGTATTTGTAAAATTCATCATCTTTTAACGCTTCCTTTGCCCCAGCAATGGCCAAGATGTTTGTTCTTGCCATTACACTACTTTTTAGTCGTGTCGCAATATCGGGGCGAGCAATTAAGTATCCTATTCGGAGTCCAGCCATTCCATATACCTTTGAAAACGTTTTGGAAACAATTACATTATTTCCTTTTTTGACCAGTTCGACCATGGATGGGTAGTCGGGCTCCGTAATAAAATCATAATAAGCTTCATCACTAAAAACAACGGCTTGTTCACTAATGGAACTACAAAAATCTTCGAGTTTGTTCTTTTCGATAATTGTGCCTGTTGGGTTATTGGGGTTACAGATGTAAATCAGTCTGGTTTTATTGGTGATCCGGTCTGCCATGGCATCTAAATCATGGTTCATTTTGGAATCTACGGGCACACGATGCACATAAGCGCCGTGAACCTCGGCGTATCTTAAGATTTGCTGAAAAGTTGGGTCTGCAGCAATGATTTCTCCTCGGTCTAATCCGTAGATCAGGCCGGCGGCACACAGCCCTTCTCCTGAACCTCCCGTGACCACAATATGGTCTTTAGAAACTCCTTCCTTTTCCGCTATCATTTGAACAAGACTTCGCAAATCTTCAAATGGGTATCGACAAGCGGAATCAAAGGCATTTGAAATTGCTGTTCTTACCCGTTCAGATGGTCCATACGGATTTTCATTTGAGCTTAGTTTTATGAGACCGGTATTTGATATCTTATTCCTTGGAGTTTCAAAAGCCAGGCCTTCCAGTCCTCCCATCAACGCAAATCCGCCAGAAAGGCCAACTGTTTTGAGCCATTTGCGACGATCTATATTTTTCATATCATATATCTTTAGAGAAAGAAGATACGAATAAATGTGTTTGGAATGAAAAGGGGAGTTAATAGGCTAATTAAGGCTAGAGGTATTCAATGAACCTATGCGGATTAACAAAAGAACCATCACTGAAAAGTGATGGTTCAAGAATCCTAATTAACTCCACAATTTGTTGGATTCAAATCTGATATTCTTCATTGTTAGGTTCTTCTTCACGTGGTGAAGATGGCACAAAAACGTCTTTGAGAACATAGGCTCCTATTAAGGTGATTCCTAAAGAGAGCAAATGAACCGCATAGTCCCAGTCTAATACTTTTAGAATAGTACCTGCAATCACGCCTAATGTACCGACAACCAAAAGACAGTTCCAGAGTATTTGTCCAACGCTGTTTTTTGCTCTGCGGTCTTCATCAAGAAAATATGCGGTACCTTCCATAATAAACCACGTGACGAAAGCAATTGCTGTAATAATTTGAAAGAATAGGGTATATGGAAAGTCTAGGACCCTAAATATTCCATTGGTCGCCCAAAAAGCGATAAGCACCAATTTCGTATAATCAATAAATTGTTTGTCACTCTTTTTCAAGAATCGAAATAGGTATAGAATTGCAATCGCCGAAAAACCTACTAGCATGATTTCCTTTGCATAGGACCATTCTAAAATCTTTGCAAGCATTCCAATTAACAACACGGCAATGGAAATCCTCAAGGGTAGCTTCAAAATCTTTTTCACCTTTGACATTTGATTAATTTTTGGGGGTTATATTGCTTTGATGTTTGCTCTGAGTCCTTCCATAATACCAATGATATTATGTACGGTTTCCTTCAAATAATGTTTGATGAGCACGTGTGGAATACGAATTGTGGTGAATCCGTTCTTGAAAGAATGCATCGCTTCTTCCAAGTCATTTATTGCCTGTTCATGAGTCAACATGTGGTATTCACAATCAATTTCAATATTTAATTTCACACGTGAAATGGCAATGTCCACAGACTTTTTACCATCCCACCATTCAAGCATTGCGGTTATGCCCTCCTGTTTAAGTCCATAATATAATTGTACAGCTTCAAGGGGGGTTCCGTTCTGTTCCATCAACTTTTCCATGCGAATTCTGTGTTGGGAACATAGTTCAACACCCAATGAATTCATGGAGTTTTTGTGATCGACATAACCGAGTTCTACATTACATTCTAAACAAGTCATTTAAGTAGGTTAATTTTGATTTGGGATTAGTATAACCCGCGCTTTTTTGGAATATTATATAATCTCGATGTACGGTACCCCACTTTTAGACGAACTGCAAATTTTTAGATGAAATGCACAAAAAATGTTAAAATAAACCTCTGAATTAATAAGGTTTTTATTGTAATCGATTTCAAAAGAACCTCATATATTTACGATTAATAGTTTCAACCTCACTATTAATGTTTAAAAAAATTGGGCCTGGAGTACTTGTGGCCGCAGCTTTTATTGGCCCAGGTACTGTAACTGCATGCACCCTAGCCGGTGTAGAATTCGGTTATTCGCTCTTATGGGCAATGCTTTTGTCGATTATTGCCACTATAGTATTGCAGGAAATGGCCGCCCGATTAGGAATTATTACACAAAGGGGATTGGCAGATGTAATTAAGAGCGAATTAAATACTCCGTGGATTCGCCACCTCGTAATAGGAATAATATTAGGAGCGATTGTTATTGGTAACGCAGCCTATGAGGCCGGTAATATAGGTGGGGCTACTTTGGGACTAGAAGCTATTTTTGGAATCGAATATTCGAGGTACTACCCTTTGATTATTGGGATATGTGCTTTTATCCTATTATATATAGGTAATTATAAAGTGCTGGAAAGAGTGCTCGTTTCATTGGTGCTAATCATGAGTGTCTCATTCGTGGTAACGGCTTTTATCACCAAACCGGATGTTTTTCAAATCGTGAAAGGTCTATTCGTGCCGACGGTTCCTAAAAACGGAATACTTTCAATTATCGCTTTAGTGGGTACTACAGTTGTACCTTACAATTTGTTTTTACATGCTTCTTTGGTAAGCGAAAAGTGGAAATCACAAGATGATTTAAAATCCGTTCGCAGAGATACCTACATATCTATAGCGCTGGGAGGAACGGTTTCTATGTGCATTATTATCGCTGCAACTACAATTCAAGGAGAGACAATCGAAAATGTAATGGATTTAGCGCAGGGTCTGCAGCCACTATATGGAAATGCTGCTAAATACTTTATGGGCATTGGATTATTCGCCGCTGGGATTACTTCTGCAATTACGGCACCCTTAGCGGCGGCGTATGTTGCCAATAGCTGTTTTGGTTGGAAAGTGGACTTAAAACATATCAAATTCAAACTTGTATGGATGATAATTCTTTTTCTAGGTGTAGGTTTTTTGTTTTTCGGTTATACGCCTATTGAAATCATAAAGTTTGCGCAAGTGGCAAATGGTATTTTGCTGCCTCTTATTGCAGTGTTCTTGCTTTGGGTCGTAAACAAAACCTCGGTTATGGGGAAGTACAAGAACACAAAATTTCAAAATATAGTTGGCATTATTATAATTGCATTGGCCATTGTATTAGGTATAAAAAGCGTTTTTAAAGTAATAGGTCTATTTTAATGGAAAAAAATTACATTGATATTAATTGTGATTTAGGTGAGGGTATAGGTAATGATGAACACATCTTACCCCTTATCTCTTCATGTAGTATAGCTTGTGGCGGTCATGCAGGGAATGACGAAACCATAAGAAAAGTGGCGCGTTTGGCCAAATTCAATAATGTTAAGGTAGGTGCACACCCCTCATATCCTGATAAAGAGAATTTTGGGAGAGTTTCGCTATGGATGGCCAAAGATGAGTTGATAGCTTCTGTCAAGGGGCAGGTCGATAATTTTGCCTCTATTTTAAGGGAAGAGGATATCGATATGTACCATATTAAAGCACATGGCGCACTTTATAATGACATTGTTTCTGATACAGAATTGGCACGCACTTTTTTGAATGCCATTGACGCATACAAGACAACCACCGTTTTGTATGTTCCTTTTAATTCTGCTATCGAGGGGGAAGCATTGGTCGCAGGTTTTCAAATAAAATACGAGGCCTTTGGTGATCGTAACTATACGGATGGTGGCCTGTTGGTATCAAGACAAATGGAAAATGCGGTCATTGAAGAACCACAGGCTGTATTGGAACATATTGCTCGAATGGTGCATGAAAGGGAGGCGCGTTTACCAAGTGGAAAGCGTATACGCATGTTGGCCGACACTTATTGTATACACGGCGACACTCCGTCAGCTTTGGAAATATTGACGTATATTTCGAACCATCAAACCATGTATAATCTGCAAATCAAAAAGTGAGCCCTTATTCCATTTCAATACGTCCTTTCGGTGTTCATGCTATTTTGGTGGAGTGGCCGCAACGTGTTGATGAAGCCATTCTTAATGATATTCTCCTGTTTATCGAACATTTACAACATAAATGTTTGGATACTCATAATTGGGAAATCGTTCCATCCTATAATTCAATTACACTCATCCATCGAGAAAAACCTATTGACTACAATCATTATAAACAGAAAATCGAGAGCTGGTACAAAAAAGGGGCAAAATTAAAAAAGAGGCAGCGATTCCTGTGGCGACTTCCCGTATGTTATGATTTGGAGTTCGGGATAGATTTACAAGAAGTTTCTGAAAAATTGAATAAATCTATCCCTGAAATAATAGAGCTCCATACTAATTCACAGTATACGGTATATGGTATTGGATTTCTACCGGGTTTTATGTATTTAGGCGGACTGCCATCCGAGCTAGAGGTGCCTAGAAGGCCGGAGCCCCGACTAAAAGTCCAGAAAGGCGCTGTTGGTTTGGCTGGAAAGCAAACAGGTATTTATCCACAGGAATCCCCTGGAGGATGGAATATAATCGGCAATTGTACGGTGACAATGTTCAATCCTAAAAATGAGAATCCTTGTTTTGTGAATGTGGGCGACAGAGTGCAATTCTACGCTATTGAAAGGGCCGAATATGATTTACACAAAATTGAGAGTGAAGTTGGTATTTATCAATTGCAAAAATCTATAATTGATGCTTAAACTTCTAAAATCTGGATATTATACCTCCGTTCAAGACCAAGGAAGGTTCGGGTTTCGCCATAAGGGTGTACCGGTTTCAGGTGCTATGGATGGTTTGGCGTTGTCAAAAGCCAATGCACTATTAGAAAACGATGAAGATTGTGCAGTTCTCGAAATCACAATGACCGGGCCTACCATCGAATTTGAAGAAAACACTTTCATAGTACTTACCGGGGCTAAAATGTCCACAACGCTAAATAATCAGCCCATTCTTAATTATAAGGTTCACGAAATAGCAGTTGGTGACATACTATCGTATGGGAGGTTGGAAAAAGGTTTTCGAAGCTATCTAGCTGTAAAAGGCGGTTTCACTACTCCAGTGGTATTAAAAAGTCGTTCCTTTTCAAAGTCTTTGACGCGGTTAACGTACCTTCCGGACAAGAGTGTATTACCTTTTGAGCCCTGTTCTTTTTTCACTCCAAAAATAGAAGAGATCAAGATTGACTCTTATTTTGAGGAAACTGTTTTAGAACTTGCCCAAGGCCCTGAATATGATATATTGAACGACCATCAGCTTGAAAAAATTTTTGGCACCGGATTTACCGTGTCCAATGAAAACAACCGAATGGCCTATCAAATGACCGAACCCATAAGTGGGCATGCGGTATCAATGCTTACCTCGGCTACTCTGCCGGGTACGGTTCAACTGACTCCAGCTGGTAAATTGATTATTCTGATGAAAGACGGTCAAACTACAGGTGGTTATCCAAGAATTCTACAGCTTACGGATAAAGCAATTTCAATTCTTGCTCAGAAGAAGTATGGAGATAAAGTTTCGTTTAAACTTGTAAAAGGTTAATTTCGTGCTAATGAAAAGTATAAATAAAATAGTCGGTGTTATTCTTATTGTCCCTCTCTAAGGGGGTGATATAGATTTTCACTGAAAAAAGAAGGCCTGTATCATTTATACGATACAGGCTTTCTTAATTTTCCCAATTAAGTCAAAGCGTGATTGAATGTAATGAATATGGTATCAAAAGAGCATTTAAGCAATTGAAAAACAGCTAGTTGACTTAAATTTGGTAAAACTGACTTTATACCTTTATAAATTGCTTAAAATAAAGGCTTTTTTAAACTTTTATATTTGTTTGTAATGAGTAAACCCCAAAATTAAGAACTGTTTTAGAACACACTGATGGAATTGAACAAATACAGTAAAAATGTTACCCAAGACCCCACACAACCTGCGGCTCAAGCCATGCTTTATGCAATAGGTTTTAAGGATGAGGATTTTGAAAAACCTTTGGTGGGTATCGCAAGTACAGGTTATGAGGGCAATCCTTGCAATATGCATTTAAATGATTTGGCGAAGTTGGTAAAGGAAGGTGTGAATTCTAGAGAAACGGTTGGACTCATTTTCAATACTATTGGGATTAGCGATGGGATTTCTATGGGAACTCCGGGAATGCGTTTTTCACTTCCTTCAAGGGATATCATTGCCGATTCTATGGAGGCAGTAGTTCAAGGTATGTCTTACGATGGTTTGGTAACCGTGGTAGGTTGCGATAAGAACATGCCAGGAGCACTGATGGCAATGCTGCGTTTAAACCGACCTTCAATTTTAGTTTATGGAGGAACAATCGCATCCGGTTGCCACAATGATAAAAAGCTGGATATTGTTTCGGCTTTTGAAGCATGGGGAGAGAAGGTTGCGGGTACTATGGAGGAATCCGAATTCAGAAGTATCATCAAAAAATCGATCCCAGGAGCAGGAGCTTGTGGTGGTATGTATACTGCTAATACCATGGCTTCTGCCATAGAAGCTTTGGGGATGTCCCTTCCCTATAATTCGTCGAATCCGGCGATTAGTGAAAATAAGGAAGCAGAATGTATAGCCGCCGGAAAGCAGATGCGAACTTTGATTGAAAAAGATATTAAACCTTTGGATATTGTAACGCGAAAGTCCTTGGAAAATGCGATTCGCCTAGTTACGATTACTGGCGGTTCTACAAATGCAGTATTACATTTCCTGGCAATTGCCAGAGCTGCCGATATTGATTTCACCTTACAAGACTTCCAAAAGATAAGTGATACAACTCCTTTTATCGCCGATTTAAAACCTAGTGGTAAATATTTGATGGAAGATGTGCACCGGGTTGGTGGAATACCTGCTTTATTGAAATATTTATTAAAAAACGGACTTTTACATGGAGATTGTTTGACAGTTACAGGAAAAACGTTAGCCGAGAATTTGGAGAATGTTTCCGATTTAGAAGAGGGCCAAGATGTAATTATGCCTTTAGACAAACCCATTAAGGCAACAGGACATTTACGAATGCTTTATGGAAACCTAGCTTCAAATGGATCTGTTGCAAAAATTACAGGTAAAGAAGGTCTCTTGTTCAAAGGAACGGCTAAAGTTTTTGATAGTGAATACGATGCAAACGATGGTATTCGAACCGGTCTTGTCAAAAAAGGAGATGTAGTTGTGATTCGGTATGAAGGCCCAAAAGGAGGACCGGGCATGCCCGAAATGCTGAAACCAACTGCAGCGATTATGGGTGCTGGCCTTGGAAAAGATGTGGCACTAATTACTGACGGTAGGTTCTCCGGTGGCACACATGGCTTCGTAGTAGGCCATATTTCACCCGAGGCCCAAGAGGGTGGCGTAATTGCTTTGGTGAAAGATGGTGATGTCATTACCATTGATGCAGAAACAAATTCAATCAACGTCGACGTTGCGGACGAAGAATTGGCAAAACGAAGAGACTCGTGGGTACGACCAGAGCTAAAATTTAAAAAGGGAGTATTATATAAGTATGCCCGATCCGTTTCCTCGGCAGCACAAGGTTGTGTTACGGACGAATTTTAAAGCATAGGTATTAGGATCATATGTTTTTGATAAATTAGATTGCCAGATACTGAAGATTATTAATTAAATGACCCGGGGTACTCACCCTCCAAAGGAGGGAGTCGGGGGGAGGATTATGGAAACAGTTAAAGAAAAAAAAGCGGTAGCAAAAGAGCAAAAAAGCATTCGTATCAGTGGCGCCGAAGCCATTATCCATTGCTTGCTTGCTGAGGGTGTTGATTTACTATATGGTTATCCTGGAGGAGCAATCATGCCCGTTTACGATGAACTATACAAGTTTCAAGATAAATTGACTCATATTTTGACCCGGCATGAACAAGGAGCGACACATGCAGCACAAGGGTATGCAAGAGTATCTGGTAAGGTTGGTGTAGCCATGGCTACTTCTGGGCCAGGTGCCACTAACTTGGTAACGGGCTTGGCGGATGCTCAAATCGATTCGACACCTATGGTTTGCATAACTGGTCAGGTGCCAAGACATTTGTTGGGTTCCGATGCCTTTCAAGAAACGGATATTATTGGTATTTCTACACCAGTAACCAAATGGAATCATCAGATTACGAAGGCATCTGAAATTCCTGAGGTCATGGCCAAGGCATTCTTTATAGCTAAATCAGGTCGGCCTGGTCCTGTTTTAATCGATATTACCAAGAATGCCCAATTTGAGGAAATCGACTTTGTTTACGAAAAGTGTAGCGGTGTACGTAGTTATAATCCGGTTCCGAAACCAAATATGGGTTCTATAGAAGCCGCTGCAGAGCTTATCAATAATGCTAAAAAACCTTATATCGTCTGGGGACAAGGTGTTATTTTAGGTGAGGCTGAGGAAGAATTGAAGGCATTGATCGAGAAAGCAGGTATTCCTGCTGCTTGGACCATTATGGGTGAATCTGCAATCCCTACCAGTCATCCGCTGAATGTTGGCATGGTTGGCATGCACGGCAACTATGGTCCAAATATCTTGACCAACGAATGTGACCTGCTTTTGGCAATAGGTATGCGTTTTGATGACCGTGTTACAGGAAGTTTAGACACCTATGCCAAACAGGCTAAAGTGGTTCATTTTGAAATCGACCCTGCGGAGATCAATAAGAACGTAACTGCTGACATAGCAGTGCTGGGCAACTCGAAAGAAACCTTGAAATTATTGCTGCCCTTGGTGAACAAAAATTCGCATGAAACTTGGCACAATAAGTTCAAAGAAAAATACAAGGTTGAATTTGACACAGTGATTAAGAATGATATTCATCCTACCAAAGAGGGTTTGACGATGGGCGAGGTGATTGAAGAAATCAACTTGGCTTCGAAAAACAAGGCAGTGATCGTAACCGATGTGGGGCAACATCAGATGATTGCTTGTCGCTATGCAAAATTCGAAGATTCAAAAAGTAATATAACTTCTGGAGGCTTAGGAACAATGGGCTTTGCCCTTCCTGCAGCGATCGGTGCCAAAATGGGCGCCATGGATCGTGAAGTGGTTGCTATTATCGGCGATGGCGGGTATCAAATGACCATTCAAGAATTAGGCGTAATATTCCAGCATCAAATACCTGTTAAAATCGTAGTACTAAACAATGACCATTTGGGTATGGTACGCCAGTGGCAAGAATTATTTTTTGAAAGCCGATATGCGTCAACAGTCATGGTTAATCCTGATTTTGTAAAGATTGCAGAAGGCTACCATATTGAATCTAAAAGGGTTAGTGAACGTAAAGATTTAAAGGCTACGGTTCAAGAAATGATTGCTTCAGACAAACCCTATTTTTTGGAAGTTAAGGTCGAAAAGGAAGATAATGTCTTTCCGATGATTCCATCAGGGGCGTCGGTTTCTGACATTCGATTGAAATAACAGATCTGTCAATTCGAGCGGAGTCGAGAACAAATTTTTAGGCAGAATGCATCTCGACTCCGCTCGACGTGACAGTTAGAATTTTAAATAATATGAACGATTCCATTATAAAAGACATTCCTGAAATACATTCCGCGATAGCAGGAAAATCAAAAGAAATCGGATTTACCATGCCATCTGATTTGTATGTCGGCACACTTCTAAAAACCTTAGTAGCATCGAAACCTAATGGAAGTTTTTTAGAATTGGGTACTGGAATTGGCCTTAGTCTTTCTTGGATGGTGGATGGAATGAATAAGAAATCCCGTCTAATAACAGTAGACAATGACCCTAAACTCATTAAAATTGCGAGAGATTATTTCGGAGATGATCACAGGTTGGAAATATTTTGTGAAGACGGTTCGGAATGGATAGGGAACTATAAGGGTGGCAAATTTGATTTGATTTTTGCCGATGCTTGGCCTGGAAAATATAGTGAAATAGATGGAATTTTAGATTTGGTAAGTCTAGGTGGCTTTTATATCATTGATGATATGATGGCACAGCCCAATTGGCCAAAAGGGCACCTTGATAATGTTGATAGACTTGTGGATTATTTAGAAAATCGAGAAGACTTTGTCCTTACAAAAATGAATTGGTCAACTGGTTTGATCATAGCAGTACGAACAAAATAGATTTTATATAAACAGCATGGAAAAACAATGGTTTACCATATCGGTGTATTCCGAAAATAATGTGGGACTACTAAATAGAATATCTGGCATATTCTTAAAGCGACACATTAATATAGAGAGCTTAAACGTTTCTAAATCAGAAATAGAGAATGTTTCAAAGTTCACAATAGTAATTAACGCGACGGAAGATTGGACGCGTAAAATCGTTGGTCAGATTGAAAAACAGATTGAGGTGATAAAAGCGTTTTATCATACTGATGATGAAACAATTTACCAAGAATCGGCATTGTTTAAAATTGCAAGCGGACTGCTTTTTGACGAAAGGCAGATTCAGAATATAATCAAAGACAGCAACTCTCAAATAGTTACTGTATCAAGAGATTTCTTTGTTTTGGCCAAATCTGGCCGTCGCCATGAAATTGATGAAATGCACAAACTTTTAGAACCTTTCGGGATTATGCAATTCGTACGTTCAGGGCGTATTGCTGTAACCAAGTCTGAAATGCAGATAACCGCATTGTTAGAAGAATTTCAAGAACAATAATAAGTATATAACAACCTAAAACCGATTCTGGATTCCTCCAGAACAACAAAATAATTTAGAAATGGCGAATTACTTCAATACACTATCCTTAAGAGACAAATTGACCCAGTTAGGGAAATGTAGATTTATGGAATCAAACGAGTTTTCAGATGGTGTAAATGCATTAAAAGGAAAAAAAATTGTAATCGTTGGCTGTGGAGCCCAAGGTTTGAACCAAGGGTTGAACATGCGTGATTCTGGTTTGGATATCTCATATACGCTACGAGAGGCGGCTATTAAAGAGAAAAGACAGTCTTTTTTAAATGCAAGCGAAAATGGATTCAGTGTTGGCACTTACGAGGAGTTGATTCCAAATGCCGATTTGGTGATTAATTTAACCCCTGACAAACAGCATACCAATGTGGTCAGTACTATAATGCCATTAATGAAAAAGGATGCTACACTTTCCTATTCGCATGGATTCAATATCGTAGAGGAAGGAATGCAAATCCGCAAAGATTTGACAGTTATTATGGTCGCGCCAAAATGTCCTGGTTCCGAAGTTCGTGAAGAATATAAAAGAGGATTTGGGGTTCCGACCTTAATTGCCGTGCATCCTGATAACGACCCTCAAGGAATAGGTTTGGAACAGGCCAAAGCTTATGCTGTAGGTACCGGGGGACATCGAGCTGGAGTTTTAGAATCTTCCTTTGTTGCCGAAGTAAAGTCCGATTTAATGGGTGAGCAAACTATACTGTGCGGACTATTACAGACAGGAAGTATCCTCTGTTTCGACAAAATGATTGAAAAGGGAGTTGAACCTGGTTATGCTTCCAAACTAATTCAATACGGATGGGAAACCGTGACTGAAGGCATGAAATATGGTGGAATCACGAATATGATGGATCGGCTCTCCAATCCGGCCAAAATAAAGGCGTTTGAACTATCCGAAGAATTAAAAGATATTATGCGGCCTTTGTTTTATAAACATATGGATGATATTATGACCGGTCATTTCTCTAAAACCATGATGGAAGACTGGGCTAACGATGATAAAAACCTGTTAGCATGGCGTGCAGCTACCGGAGAAACCGCTTTTGAGAAGACTCCTGCAGCGGATATAGAGATTTCTGAACAAGAATATTATGATCATGGTGTTTTGATGGTGGCTATGGTAAGAGCAGGAGTAGAGCTGGCGTACGAGAGCATGACAGAATCAGGAATTATCGGAGAATCAGCATACTATGAGTCTTTACATGAAACGCCGTTGATTGCCAATACCATTGCTAGAAAAAAACTGTTCGAAATGAACCGAGTAATTTCCGATACGGCTGAATATGGTTGTTATCTGTTCGATCACGCCTGTAAACCGTTATTGGCTGATTTTATGCAAAATATAGAAACCGATGTCATTGGTACGTCGTACGGTGATGGAAACAGTGTGGATAATGCAAAGTTGATCCACGTCAATAAGATTTTAAGAGAACATCCGGTAGAAATCGTTGGAGCACGCCTAAGGGAGTCGATGACCGCTATGAAACCAATAGTATAGGCCTTTTCTTTATATCCGCCTTGGGGCGGATGAGTTTTCCCCTCTAAGGGAAAGGGCATCTAGGGCCCGCGGGTTTTCCGTGGGTCTTTTAAATTAATAAAATCATAAAACAGCACTTATGAAAACCTCTACAATTCCAATTGAATTTCAAATCGATCAAATCATCGATCAGCGGCAATATCTTGTTGGTGGAGAACTCAAAAAATGGGATGGAAATACAACTGAAATCTATTCTACCATATCTTCCACCGAAAAATATGCTCCTACATTATTAGGAAGTACTCCCGATATGGGGGAACCTGAAGCAATGGAGGCTTTAGAAGCGGCTTTAAAGGCTTATGGCAAAGGACAAGGTGCTTGGCCAACCATGCACGTAAAAGATCGTATCTCTTGTATGGAAAATTTTGTCGTGCAAATGAAAAGGAAGCGACAGGAGGTAGTGAAATTGCTTATGTGGGAAATTGGAAAGTCGCTTCCAGATTCTGAAAAAGAATTTGATAGAACCGTAGACTATATCAACGACACTATAGAAGATTATAAGAATCTTGATCGAAATGCAGCCAAGTTCCAAAAATATGACGGCGTTTATGCTCATATAAAGAGAGGGCCTTTAGGTGTTGTTCTGTGTTTAGGCCCTTATAATTATCCTTTAAATGAAACCTTTGCCTTGCTGATCCCGGCCATTATCATGGGAAATACCACAATTTTTAAACCTGCCAAGCATGGAGTATTATTGATTACGCCATTATTGGAAGCTTTTAGGGATAGTTTTCCAAAGGGTGTGGTGAATATTATTTTCGGCAGAGGAAGAGCTGTTGCGGCCCCTATTATGAAGACAGGCAAAGTGGATGTATTGGCATTGATAGGCAATAGTAAATCGGCGAACGCGCTGCAAGAACAACATCCAAAAAGTAATAGACTACGATTAGTTTTGGGACTAGAAGCTAAAAATCCGGCAATTATCCTTCCTGATGCCGATATTGACTTGACTTTAAATGAAGTACTTGCAGGAACACTTTCATTCAACGGGCAACGCTGCACAGCATTAAAAGTGGTGTATGTACACGATGCTATTAAAGAGCAGTTCAATCAGCTTTTTGCAGAACGCGTTGACGCTTTAAATTTTGGAAACCCATGGGATGATGGGGTCAAATTAACACCACTGCCTGAACCTCAGAAGCCGGCATATATTCAAGAACTAATAGATGATGCGGTTTCTAAAGGAGCAAAGATATTGAATAAAAAAGGCGGTGAGCATTCGGATAATTATATTTGGCCTGCGGTCCTATATCCGGTAACAAAAGATATGAGGGTGTACAAAGAAGAGCAGTTTGGACCTATAATTCCTTTGGTTCCTTTTTCGAATATAGAGGAACCTTTAGATGATATGGCAGAAAGCAATTATGGGCAACAGGTTAGTCTGTTTGGTAAAGATGTTTATGCATTAGCTCCATTGATCGATACCTTGGTCAATTTGGTATGTCGAGTGAACTTGAACAGCTCTTGTCAGCGTGGCCCCGATGTGTATCCCTTTACGGGTAGAAAAGATTCTGCCCAAGCAACCTTAAGTGTGCATGACGCATTACGTTCTTTTTCAATAAGAACCTTCGTTGCGTTCAAGGATAATGATTTGAACAATGAAGTAATTGAACAATTGTTGGATGCGAAGTTGAGTAATTTTGTCAGTACGGACTATATTTTATAAGTGGTGCCGCTAAAGGTGACTTTTTTCTGATTCCATTTAGAAGAACTTGAGTGAGTTTGAATTACCTTAGGTATCATGGGGGTATACTAAAACAAGGTATTTTTCAGTTATTGGTATACCAAACACGATAAATTCGTGGAAAACCAAATCTAATTAAACTTATCCAGTGGGAAGATTTAAATTCTTAGCAGGTGTCGTACTGATATTGGCAACCTTATTTATAGTATTGGCGCTCAATGTCATAAAGAGTGAGTCCGCACGTGAAGCCAAAAACATTGGCGCTGAAGTAACAGCTAACAAAGCTGCACCTTCCAAAAAACAAATAAAACAATACCGTGAGCAGCAACAAAAGCTACAAACAGCACTTGAATCCTATTTCAAAAAGGCAATTAATGCAGGTGACATTGTTGGAGCGGGAGTAAGCATTGTGCATAAAGATTCTATCCTGATTTCTAGTGGCTTCGGTCAACGGAGCATCAACAGTTCAAAGAAAGTAAATGGAAAAACCGTGTTTCGTTTAGGCTCTTTATCAAAAGGGTTTGCGGGGGTTTTGGCGGCAAGTTTGGAGGCAGAAGGTAAACTTGATTTTAATGATAAGGTAGTCGAATATCTTCCAGAATTTCGATTTGGTAATACTGACAATACACAAAAAGTAAAGATTTCCCATATTCTATCACATTCTTCCGGAACACCTTATCATAGTTTCACCAATTTGGTAGAGGCAGGAATTCCCGTTTCGACTATCGCTACCCGCTTTGACGAAGTCACACCTATAAGTGAGCCAGGGCAGCTATACAGCTACCAGAATGCAATATTCGCACTGAGTCAAGAGGTAATGCGTAAAGTCACAGGAAAAGATGTAAAGGCCTTATTGAATAATCGTTTTTTCAAACCTTTGGGAATGACCTCAATCTCCATGGACCATTCAACCCTGCTTGAAACGGAGAATGTTGCATTACCACATTCCCGCAGACGAAACAGATGGCGAAGTTTACCTTTAACAGATCGATACTACAATGCAGTAGTAGCAGGAGGGATTAATGCAAGTTCTTTGGATATGGGCAAATGGATGCGTTTTTTGTTAGGACGAAATCCTGAGGTTTTGAATCAGGCGATTATAACGAAGGCTTTTGATCCATTTATTGAAATTGACTACAACAACAAATATTACCAGCGCTGGCCGGGACATAAACAATCGCATTATGCGTCTGGTTGGAGGGTTCATACCTATCAAGAAAGTAAGCACAACGAAGAAAAGACCATGTGGCATCATGGGGGAAGTGTCAACAATTACAGAAACGAAATAGCCCTCTTTCCAGATGCCGATATAGGTATTTGTGTATTGTTGAACGGTAATTCAAGATTGGCGCAGACCGTGATACCCGACTTATATAAACTAGTGAAGGATACATACCATACAGTAGATTGACTACTTCGATATTACATTTAGCTACCTTAATTCACTAAATGAAAGGGCAGGTCAAGCTAAATTTACACAACTTCAAATAGGGATTAGGCCATTAAAGGGACTCATCCTTAGCATGCATAATATTCCCGCGAGTTGGCTCTGGAAACATAGTAATGTGGATTGTCTTATCTTGAAGTAGAAAATAACGGAATAGTAGTTATGCTTAACAATTTTAAAAACAAAGTGGCGGTAATCACCGGCGCTGCATCTGGTTTGGGTCTTACAATTGCCCAAAAGCTATCTGGAGAAGGTGTAAAACTAGCTTTATTGGATATAAATGAAGAAGCACTTCTGAAGGCGCAATCACAATTATCGGGGGAGATTGAAATCTACGCCATTGATGTCACGCTAGAGCAACAAGTCAAAACTACCTTTAAAGAGGTACAGAAGAAATTCGGTTCAGTTCACATCTTAATTAACTGCGCAGGTATTGTAGGAGAGACCAATATAAAAAGTCACGATGCTACAACGGAAAATATTAAAAAGGTCATGGATGTCAACTTTATAGGAAGTTTCCTGACCAGTAAATATTGTTTGCCCATTATGCAGCAACAAGCATACGGCCGTATTTTACATATAGCTTCCATAGCAGGCAAAGAAGGTAATGCAGGTATGCTTGCGTATTCGGCGTCCAAAGCCGCTGTTATTGTCATGGCCAAAGTACAGGGGAAGGAATATGCAGAAACTGGTATTACTGTTAATGCCTTGGCACCGGCTGTTATTTTTACCGCCATGGTCAAACATATGCCTAAAGAACAGGTGAAGTACATGACCGATAAAATTCCTAAAAAGCGCTGTGGAACGCTTGAGGAGTTTGCCAATATGGCCGCTTTTATCGTATCCGATGAAAACAGTTTCACAACTGGATTTACCTTTGATTTATCGGGCGGAAGGGCTACTTACTAAGATGAACAACAGTATGAAAAGGGATAATATCGATACAAATGAGATTACGATTGGGGTAGTAGGCCTAGGACTTATGGGCTGCAGTATATCTACATGTCTTTTGATGGCCGGTCATACGGTAATCGCGGTAGCACCCATTCCTGATGATTTGAATCATGCTGAAAAAAGAATAAAGGAACATCTGAATAAATCGAGGGAAGAAAACTTGACCGACCTTGAATCAGCAGCACATTTCATGAGGTGCACGATTACCGAAGATTACAACCTACTTAAAGACTGCTTTTTGGTGATAGAATGCACCATAGAAAATCTCGATATTAAAAAAGCCGTGTATCAAAAGATAGAAACTGTAGTTGGTGATTCTTGTCTTTTGGCCAGCAATACATCCGCAATTCCTATTACCCTATTACAGGAACAAACAAAACATCCGAAGCGTTTTTTTGGTCTGCATTGGGCAGAACCTTCACATATTTCAAGATTTTTGGAAATTATTTGTGGGGCACAAAGTGATGTGCAATTGGGGGAATCACTGTATGAATTATCACATTGCTGGGGTAAAGAACCCACACTAGTTCGGAAAGACATTCGAGGGTTCATTACCAATCGCTTAATGTACGCGATGTATCGAGAAGCCTTTCATTTGGTAGAGAACGGCTATGCTTCCGTTGAAGATGTGGACCGCGCTTGTCGTAATAATGCAGGGCATTGGATGACTCTGGCAGGCGTTTTCCGGTGGATGGACCTTACCGGAGTGCCTGCCTATCATACCGTGATGAAAGATTTGTTTCCTACACTAACCAATTCCACCGATGTTCCTAAACTGATTGATGAAATCGTGAAAGAAGGAGGGAAGGGCGTATCAAACGCAAAGGGATTCTACAGTTACACTCCTGAGGAAGCTGAACTATGGGAAAAAACATTTATGGAATTTAGCTATGAAATACGAAAGCTTGCAGCTAAGTATCCCGAGGATGTAGTGGAGAAAAAAATACGATCCAAGTCATCACAATGATAACTGAACCGAAGCAGCAATACTAAGTTTTGATAAATTCAACACTAAATGATTGCCAATCAATGGTAAAACTCATGCCTACTATATCTTACATTTAGTCTATAACATATCTTTCAATTAGCGATACCCTCTGGTATAGATCGTACGATTGGTTGAAGACAAGCCTCCCAACAATCCTTCCCTTGTTGTTTCGACTATTAATGTTGCTTCCCATGGAGTTCCGCCTGCAGGTTCAAGCCATAGGGTCTGGGTAACTTTGCTTGCAAGCCATGCACCAGTTTTGGAATCTTGAAATGGATATGAAGAAGTTATAATTAACCTGTTTTCCTTCCAATTGCTAGTTGAAACTATAGCCTTGCCAGTGCGCCCCGTTAGAATGTTGTTTTCGGAGGTCGAACCATCCAATGCATAACGATACCGGACCAGTTGTTGAATTTCTCTTGGGATGAATACCACACGCTCCACTTCTAATTGATTTGGTGTATGCTGAATCGATATTTTATCGCCCCATCCACTTCCCAAGGTCGGCACCATAGGTTCATCTGTCCGATTGATTACCGAGACACGATGTAAAACGGTGGTGGACCAAGTACCCGAAAAATTAGGATTTTCTATCGCCGCACTTCGTGGACCAAGAGTGGCTCTATCGGTACGGTAGTAAGTTTGTACAGGATTTCCCGAATTGGCAGGAGGTGCTATATACGGATCGGATGCATTTGCGCTTGCGGTTACCCGAGGATGCGTAATAAAGGTCGCTTCGTAGTCCTTGACGATGCTATCCATAATTCCAATTACGCCGGGGTAATAATCCTTGACATCAATTTCTTCCCTAGGATCTACTCGCAAATCGAATAAACGGACTAGGTTATCAGGCTCTGGATCTGGCATTTCAGTTTTGTATACATACCACAATTTCCAATCGCGCCATTTGACGGCCATTACTTGCCCGAAACGTTGTGTAAAGATGGCACTCTCACGGTTCGAATGCTTTTGCTTCCCTTCTAAAAACGGCAATTGATTGACTCCATCGATTATACGGTCTTTAGGAACAACTTCCGGAGAGCCGGCAGCATTGAGAATCGTCGTGAATAAATCCACTTCATGAACGAGTTCATTGGAAACTTGTCCCGCTTTTATTCTATCGGGCCATCGTATAACCGCCGGAGTCCGAACACCGCCTTCCATGGCCGAATTGTAGTAGCCTCTATACGGGCCTGGTGAACCTCTCCATGGGCGCCTCATCTCAGCGCCATTATCGGTACACCAGATGATCAGGGTGTTGTTTTCGATGCCTGAGGCTTTTAATTGGTCTAAAATTAGTCCCACATTATAGTCTACATCGGCCATTGAATCGCCCATATCCCCAGCTCCCGTAGTACCAGCCTTATCAGGATGGGGCAAGGCAGGAAAATGCAACTGGGTCATAGCATAATACAAAAAGAAGGGTTTGCTGTTCGCGGCGTTCTCCTTTATAAAAGACCTACTCTTTTCGGCGGCTTCACGGTCAATGGTACGTCTCGTCTCCGGGTCAAAAGGTTTTACTTTTTTGGAGGGGGACCCCGTGGTTCCCTCCCAAATGTATGGGGCGGGCTGTAAATTTGGGTCGAAACCTTCCATGCTTGGAAATTGTGAGACATGGGTTGTTCCCGGTATACCGTACCATTCATCAAAACCCTGCTGGGTCGGTTCGCGTTTGCCATGCCAGTTTTTGGCTCCCAAATCCCATTTACCAAAAAGGGCAGTGGAATATCCTACGTATTTCAAACGTTCGGCAATGGTTTCTTCCCATAAGGTAGTACCTGAATAGTAGTCTTCACCGGCCCGAACCGCATACCTTCCCGTGAGGATGGCAATGCGTGACGGCGTACATGAATATTCTACGTTGAAGTTGGTCAGCCGTATACCTTCAGTACCTATTCTGTCAATATTAGGAGTAGGCACCCCGCGCGCTCCTCCAAAGGAAGCTACTTCGCCAACACCCAAGTTATCGGGAAAAATTAAAATGACATTCGGTTTTTCTTGTGCTAGTCCAAAGCACGCTGTTAGCAAGAATAGTATTGAAATTAAGGTCGGTTGTATTAAATGAAGTCTACCCATTGTAATTGACTAATAGTTAAAGTGATAGTAAGTAAGTTACTAAAAAGAGTGTATATAAGCTTTTGGATGTAGTATTGCCGGTAGTTACCCTTGCTTGTCAATTTTTAAAGTGGAGTATCAGCTTGGGTATTGGTTACACATATTCCGTAATTTCAACTTTCTGTTGACAACACGAACAAGAGACACATACCGGCCTAGGTAGCAAGCATGTAATCAGCTTTGTTTGCGAACGAAACTAATTTTCACTATTGATATAGTTCTTTGAATTTTTCTCAATCGTTTCTTTGAGCTTGGCGAGATTTGTTTCCTCTTGTGCTTTGATGGCACCTCCCATCAAAGCCATGATTGATTTTGAAACCATTCCATTTCCCGTGGCCGTGGTACTTGAACTTATTTTTGTTTTTCCGTCGACCGACTTCATAGCGAGATTATAATCCATATCCATAAAGTCTGACGTAAAGGTCATCGATACAGATTCGTCCGGGCCGATTTCGGTTATGGTTTCGCGAATGGTCATTTCTTGACCATCATCAATAAAATGAACATCCGATACCGCGCCGACAGTACCTGGAGTGCCGCTCACATGTTCAATTTTCTGTAATCCTTCTAACCAGTCCGACAATTTTTCCTCATCTTGGCTAACCGCCCAAGATTCTGCTAATGGCTTGTCGACCATTATTTCGCATTCATAAGATAGTTCCGATTTGATAACTCCTAAAAGAAAAAATCCGATAATCAAGACGGCCGAAATTCCGAGAACGTATTTTAAAATTTTCATAAGTCTGGTTTTTAAGTTTATTAGTTAAGCACTTGTAAGGCTTTGATTAGAATACAGCTGAAAGAGCCTTCTTGCAGATATAAACATCCTCAAATCTTAAAACAATTACAGAACAAGTTACTAAATTTCAATAATAGTAGTACGTTGCCGTTTCTTAATGACCATGGTAGCTTGCACTGGTACGCTTTTCCATCTTTTTTGTAGTGCCGAAGTCGGGCATTGAATACCTTACGAATTATTATTTTTCGTATTTTAGGTAAATGGACTTACCACAAGCGTTATACGATATCCTTATTGCAATTGGTTTGGTTTCTGCGGGCTTCGTTTTAGTGGCTTACTTAACAAGAAATAGTAGGAACTTTAGAAGCAGCAGAAATAAAAAGGCTAGGAAGCAGCATCATTAGCTACTGATTTATAAGCCATTGTAAGCGATTATGCTCTTAAAAAGATGAATAGGCAGAAAAAAAACAGGCTTTTACAAGCTGTTTAAAAAATTGTCCATATAGAGGACTCTGTTTTCAATCCAGGATTTTAGTTCGCTTACTTCCCTATTGTCGTAACCCCACAAAGCAAGATCTCTGGCTTTCGCCTCTTGGATAGTATCGGCATAGTCCTCTATGTAATTCATCAACTCGGTAAGATGATTTGCTTTGAAAACGCCCCAATGTTCTTTTATCAATATTCCAATGGCAGGGTCTGTCATGAGCCTTGAAAAGAATTGCGTGCCAGAACTAGTTGATGGCGCCCAAAATAATGGTCTATTAAAACTACTAAAGTGCTGATATGAACCTTCAAATGCGAAACCCCAATCAAAATCCCAGATGGGGCCCATTGTGAATTTTCCATCACTGGTTTTATGAATATACGTGCTTTTGGGATGATTAATTTCCTCATTCCCCGTCAACATATAAACTATTAAATATTTGGCCATTGAATTAGCATCGAAATAATCGAGGTATTGATTATTAGGAAAATCTTCTTGTGTCACTAAGGCTTCCAAGGTTTCGAATTCACTTTTTATGGAAGCCAATTGAGCAGCATCCATTTCTTTTGGATATTTTAGGGTCACTGGTAAATCATATCCAGCTGATCTAAATTGCCATTCTTCATCATAATTCGTATCTAAATTCAACAACACGCCATTATCACCAACATTAACCCTATTCGGTTTTACCTCGACCTGCTCTGTTAACATATATAACCCGTGATAGGCATTGTTTATGGTTACTTCAACAGGTACAATGGTATTGGTAAAAGGCATTTCTAACAATTGCCCAATTTTCATTGCTACCGCATTCAACACTTGAGTACCGTCAATATAATTGGCCAATAATACCCAGTCTTTTTCAGGTGCCATTCCTAAAATGGACGCATCGCTGTCCAATTTAATTTTGTAAGGCTTTTTAGGAAAACTCCATGTCGTATTTCCTCTGCCCCTTATTTTGGCTTCAATACTTAAATCATTGAATTCAGGTGGCCCTATTACGGTCAAGATACCTGCTACATAATCATCTTTGGAAACAATAGGTACCCCTCCGTTCGTATCAAAACGAATTTGAGCAAGGCTTGTGGTATCATTTCCTTTTTCTGCATCTTCCTCGGGTTCTGCAATTACAGCGGGGTCATCATTAGCGCAGCTTTCCATACTCACAAAGCCCATCAAGCCTAATATTACGTATAGATAAATTAATGTAGAATGCTTCAATAATTTGCGCATAGTCAGTGTCATAGCCTCACTATGCTAAGATACAAATTGATTCATAGTTGATCTTGTGCAAATGTGGACACTTGTTGAAAACTAGCGGTTGCAGGGGCTTGCTAAAGACGACACGAGCAATATGCTTGCCCCGTTTAGGTATAAATTCTGCTAAAAGCAAACCTGCGAAACGAAAAAGACAGCCTTAGCAGGGGCTGTCTTTTAATTGACAAAGTACTTTTTAAAAGTACCATGAGTGTTTGTTAAAGATATTACGAATTATCTTGAACTGATGCTTTAGGAGCGTTCTTTTTTATGGAAGCGATTCCTTTCGCCATTGCCGAAGTACTAGAATACATCTCACTACTGCCAATTACTTGCCCGTTGGTAGCTTTTAGACTGAAGTATGGTGAACCATCTTTCGCCTTTTTTCTTTCGAACATTTTATCATCCTTGGAATTTTTTCGTACTGATTCGATTCCGTTTTCGCAAGCGGATTTTGTAGCGTAACCTTGACTGCTTAAAATTACTTGATGATTACCAGCTTTAAGATTAAACCTGAATTTTCCGGCCTTATCTTTATTAATTTCGAATTTACCCATAGTTATTTATGTTTTAAAGTTTTCTACTTAACTCAAAATTAATGAACTTATTTCACTGAGAGGCATAAAAATACAGACCTAGCAGAAGATTCGCTCGTTGGCGAGGGCGTATTTAACTTTTGTTCCTAATACTTTTAATCATTCCACTTTCGAATTCCAATTCCCATATTTCTTTAAAATGTGCGGCTCACCGTTTCGACCATTTTTCGCAAACTGGTGGTAATAGGGTCTTTTTTTATTATGGAAAAAATTGAAAAAAAAGCTACAGCATAAGCTATACGAACAGTTTTATTGAATTTTTATTTGATCAAAGAACGAGGGACTAGAATTATATCTTTGTATGTATCTTCGGAATATCCCGCACTTTTATCCACAAAATCACTGCGATAATCGATTTGGGGGTAGTAAGAAATATCATTATACGATTTAAATGAAATCGAATACTTTCCTTCGGCATCCGTTACATCCATTTCTTCAATCCTGCTTTCTGGGGTACATCCTCCGCCCAATATACCAGACCAGGGTTTACAAGAGTCGATAAAAACCTCTACACCGGAGTAAGGTTTCAGAAAAGAGGGGTTGATTTCGTCGTATCTACCTATTTCTGGTCCGTCGTAAACCAATACACGGCCCGTATAGGTAACCAGTTCGTAATCCTCTTTTGAGCAGGATAGTATGGTTAAAACAATTAGTATCAGCGTACTGTATCTAACAAGGGCTGCAAACCATCCACTGACCTTTAAAATCTTAGATTTTTTCATGACTTCCAGTTTAAATGTTTCTCTAAAACTAGGATGTCAAAGTAGTTCTTAAGTCCAATATTATCTAAATGGCAAAAATTCGGACTACCGTACTTATAAAATCGACTCTATTTCATTTTTTCTCCCCAGCTAGCGCGGAGATGCTATTATTCTTCATAATTCAAGTCAATAGTTGAAACCGTTCGGCTTATGGTTGGGCACAAATAAGTTACTTGCACAATAAGCGTGAATTAAATCCCATTAATTATCAGTTTCATCTTTAAAGGCAATCGTTCCGCAAGGAATTATTCCAGAACCATGAGGTGCAATACTCACGCTATAATAAAGCTCTTGTTCTTTCAAGAAAAGTCCTGCCCTTACGGTTCCCTCTGCCTTATAAGAAAGCGCAGCGATATAGAAAATATGCTCCTAATCGGGGTTGATCGTTTTTTGCAAGGTGGTGGCTTTATTGAAATTGGCATCAAAATAAGATTGTAATCCCGTTAGGCCATAGTTGAACGATGATAGTTTATCATAGGTCAAGGTATCGGTCGGTAAAAATAACTTTAAGTGGGAGCCAAGTAGCGTGAAAATTGCCAATGAATCCGCGGGAAAATTCATATGAAGTTCTAATGGAGTATTCGTTTCATTGATAATGCGCGACCAGAATGCCACAAATCCGTAGTTTTTTCCTGTCGAATCCATGTACTGTGTTCCATCGGGTGCGATCATGCCACCTTTTGGATAGCTGTTTTGTATGGTTATCCCTTTTCCCGACGCAAATGTATACGTAGTATCTGTGTATATATAGTGGTCTACATCTTGGACTGGCGCTCGTTCGAGGTCGTTGTTTTTTGTCGCGACTAGAAGCGCTGTATCTATAGTAGCCTTGCCTATTTTTGCTTTGTTGCTTTGCCCACAGGAAAAAAACCACACGGTTGTAAAAATCAATAATAGAACCTTTTTCCCCATTTTTTTACTCGCTCGCAGCCTTTTGTCTGAACCAGTTGCTACTTTTTTTCTACACGCAAAATTTTTTCCATTTTACGACCTCTTGCCAATTCATCGATCAGCTTTTCCATTTGTCTACATTGTTTATACAATTCAAATTCCTCTTCTATTTCTTCAATGCGATAACCACAAACGACTCCTTTGATCATGTGTGCGTTGGGATGTATTTTAGCTTTTTGAAAAAATGTTCCAAAGGTTACTTTTTCATCAATAAGTGCTTGTAAAGATTTTTGATCAAAACCAGTGAACCATTTAATCACTTGATCGAGTTCTTCTTTTGTTCTTCCATTTTTCTCCAGTCTGTTCAGGTAAAGCGGATAAATGGATGCAAATATCATATTGGCAACTTTTTCATTTTTTTCGGCTGTAACTTTCATTTTTAGTTGATTTTAAATGGTGCTAACACTTGTATAGTGTAACAAGTTACTATATTTCTTTAATTAATAGTGTACGGCTTACCTGACCCGGCAGGCAGGGGTTGTTGATCAATCGTCACTTTTAATAGCAATCGGGAGAGCTCTGGTCGGAGTATGGTCAACCAATAGTAATGATAACTCCGCCTCCACACGCTGCGCGAAAGTATCGTCTAGAAAACTTTCATATTTCAGAATTCGGTGCTGTATTTCAATGCCATTCTTGAATACTTCTACACGGCACATATATTTATCATGTTCAAAGGTATCATAAGCTTCCACTTTTATGAGCTTAAGACCATACTTTCGAAATCTGTATTGTAGTAGTTTTTTTAGTAATATTTCTTGTCTGAGTAAATTCATTGATAGTATATGCTAATAGTCTATTTTATATCGTATCCATCCACATTCGGGAAGGTCATATTGGCTAACATCCATAATCGTTGCGATACCCTTTTGAGGATATTTGTATTTAAGGCTTGTTCGAAGCTCATTCGATTCTAAAAAGAATAGATTGATTCTGTGGGGTTTATGCAGTTTCCGATTCCAGCATTCTCGTTCCAAATCTATCTGACCGATATCAATCAGAAGCTTTTTGATGGCGTACCTGTCGTTATTTCTATACACTATTTTCATATGGAATAAATCCATAAATATGGATATAATCCAAATATAATAATCCGTTTCCATATATTTTAAACTTTAACAATTTTCATTAAATTGTCTGTATAGAAAGCGATATGTGTTACAGTACCAGAATAACAAAAAAAGTAGGCGAACTTGAAGATTACTATGAGGTCGAACGTCTTTTGGGAGAGCAAGAGGACCAAGAATTTGAGCTAATCTATAACCATGCCCATGGTTGGGCACACCCGAACATGTGGGTCCTTCCGCAAGAACGAAAAGGGTTTTTGATTCCAGCGAAGTGGGGTATAATGCCCGGCAATTCGGCCGGTGCCGATTTTAAGGAATACTTCGCTAAAAACAGGGGAGCCTTTGGGGGGTTGAACCTACGAAGTGAGGATATTTTTCATAACTATAGGTACCAAGACAATATTTTCAGCAAAAGATGTGTCATTCCCGTGGATGGATTTTTTGAACCGCATACCACACCCTTAAAAGTTAAGGGCAAGCCATTCAAAGTGCCATTTTACTTTAAAAGAAGGGATAATAAGCCAATGAGCTTGGCGGGCATATACAATGTAACCAAAGACAAGATGGTGACCTTTTCAATATTCACCAACAAGGCCACCCCTTTATTTGAAGTTATACACAACCAGCCCAGCAATAAACACGGTGATTTTCGAAGGCCGGTGGTTTTGCAAGAGGGAGATATCGAATATTGGTTAGAAGACGGACTCGACAAGGAGGAAATTATCGATATCATGGACAATGATCTGGAAGATGCCTATTTCGACACCTGGCCCATTAGTAAAGATCTTCATAAAAGAAATGGGGAAGGGGATAGACCTGATATTATCGATAAGGTGGAGTACGAGGAAATTGACATCAAGTATTGACGTATTGAACTAATATTTGGAGGGGTTATTGGTCACTTCTGATAGCTATCGAGAGAGCCATGTGGGGAAAATCTCAATACCCTAAGAACGACCAAAAATGAAATGGACCGTACACGATGTCATGTCCCCGTCATTGTTAAAGTCATATTCCCCGGTATCGGCACCTCCATTTAAGGATAACGTTGTTCCGTCAAAGGTGTGGCCGTAGGTATCCCAATCATCAGGGTAATCATCCCAGACAATGGCAAAATAGTAGGTTTTTTGCCACTCCTCCCAGAACATTTCTCCACTTACGTTATACGCATTCCGATCTACTGGATCCAGTGTCAGTGTAAAACGGCCATTGGATTGCACGGTCATACTTGCTGTTCCCCCGTCCTCGACAACATCTACGGAGACGGTGCTTACACTAAATTGGGCTTTGGTGGCCTCCCAGGTTCCAGCGAGTTCGCTGATGAGGAACGTACCATCTTTGGTGAGTTGTTCGTCTATGTCATCATCATCCGAACTACAGGAGAAATTCAGGGAAATTATAGCAATTAAATAGATATAAGTGAATAGTTTCATGGCGATACATTTTTGAAGAAGGGAACATAACCCCTTCTGATTACACCATTAAAAATATTGACATCTTCAACTGTCCGCAATGAGATACATCAGTTTGCTAGGATTTTTAATTCTAAAGGCGTTGAGAAATGTGCTGTACGTTGACATACGCTCTGATTTTTTCGCTTGCGAGAAGATGGTCACGCCTTCATAGCCGGTCAGGCATGCTATTGCACGCACGAGTAAGGCAGGGGATGTAGTCACTAGTTACACCTGTCCGCCTTTTTTTTGGTGGAGACGAGCGCCAGCGGGGCTGCTAATTTCTACAAGCACACTCATGATGCTCATTGAGATATTTAATTGTTTCCAAGGATAGTTTTTTCACGACGGGAATATTGATATCAGAAAGTTTCTTAAAATAAATACACGCTTTCCCCATTTTGAATTTACCTAAATCTTTCAGCAAACTTTTACTTTTTTCAGTTTGAGAGTAGACATAGAGTGAAAATTGTGCTTTTCGCGGTGAGAAACCAAGCATTGGAGCATCTCCTTCATGTCCACTAGCATATTTATAGTGATAGCTTCCAAATCCAATAATTGTTGGTCCCCACATTTTAGGTTCAAAACCTGACCACGCACTCATTAATTCTATTAATTTATGGCTATCTGCTTTTTTTTGGTCATTATCCACATAAGATGCTATAAAATCAATGACATTCACTTCTGTTTCGGTTGTTTTATTCTTTGCCATGTTTTAATTGTTTTAGTAACTGCCACAGACTGCTTTGCAATGCCTGCCAACACAGCTATTTAGTAACAAGTTACTATATTTCTTTAATTGGTTTTGCCGATAACGACTACAAGTTGTAAACCAGCGGGCGGTATTTAGCTTTTATCCGTAATACTTTTAATTTTACCATTCTCGAACTCAAATTCAGATACGCCTTTTAATTCCAGAGTGTCACCGGTTTTCAGACCGTTTGGTAGGTCAATTGCTAAAGTTGCTTTATAGTCAATTTCAACGGTAACCTTGGCATTATTGAATTCCCAGGACTCGATTGTTTGTTTTCTTTGTGTAAAATATTTCTTCGCAGATTCTGCTTGTTTTTTGAATTCGGTTATGCCTTCTGTTCGCAATTCCACCTTGCCATTTGAAACATTCTCAAAAACGACGGCATCCGACAGATTTTTTGTCATTCCTGCGATATCAAAATCATTATAAGATTTGATATAGTTTTCAATGATTTCTTTTTGTTGTTCTTTCATACCATTTTTGGTTTGGCAACCTAAAGTTAAAATTAACAGTACTAGTAGCGTCAAATTTTTCATATCAGCGTTTTCAATCATAAGGCACCACAACTGTAAGTAGTAACAAGTTACTATATTTCTTTAAAAGTTGACTGTCTTACCTTACTACGGCGGGCAGGCTGTTGCGGCCACTAGTTGCAAACTAGAGGTAGCTGGGAGTGATTAGAATTAATACTCCATAAATATTAGAAGGAAAACAATTGTAAAATACATCCAAAGAAAGCTGAATACTATATGAACAATAGTTTCAAAAAATTTGCCTTTCCATAGTTTAGGAGAATACGCAAATAGTTGGAATAAAAATCGAATTCCCCAAAATACAGCTAAGCCCAGAGCTATATCGTTTCCTAATGATGTGTTGATTATGGCATTGTAATGAAAAACACATAAAACACCAACTGAAAGCACTGTTAAGGCAATAAAAAATGTATGCACTTGCATCATTTGCCTGTTTACTAAACTCAAAGGTTTTAAGTCTTCTTTCCACTTAAAGTATTTAGGAAATATAATGTGCACCAGTGCAAGTGCAATAAGAGTTATGCCAATGATTTGTAAGTGAAGTTCCATTTTTATTGATTAAGGAGCACTTTTAAAGATGGACATAAATGGCGTGAATTTAGTTTCAGTAAATGAAGTAAACCCAGCACTATTAAATGCAGTTTTCCATATTTGGCGCGAAAAAAAATGAGTGAAGCCAATTGAAAAAGCAAAAAAATTGGGAACATCTCTTAAATGTTCTACCATTATAACTTTTCCAGTAGGTTTGCATATACGATGGCATTCTTTTAAAAACTGAATCTTCTCCTCATGCTTCCGAATTTCATGTACCGCAGAAAGTAAGAAAATAGCATCAATTGATGCATCTTCGAGCGGTATTTTGTCTGACTTTATTTGTTGCGTATTAGGGTAAACTAAACTAACTTTTCTAGCTCTGATTATTGCAGGTTCAGTATGCCGTTCGGAATTATAAAAGTCAAATACTTTTAAATTTGAATTTGGGAAGTGCTCTTTTATAATGAAGCTTGTTTCGTCAAAACCTGCATTAATATTAATCATTTGATTTGATTCCGAATCAGTTAGTCCTAAATGTTTCAACCATTTAAAATCATAGTACCCAGAAAAATCATAGACATACGCAGATATAATCAGAGGCATAATCAATCCATATGTAAATGCTATTATAATAATCCATAGCAATGGAACTGACCAACTAAAAACAATTTGACTTGCAATTATAAAAGCCAAAACCAAAAGTCCTATCACATAAAAATGTCTATTAAAACTTAAAATGTTCAGCACTCCTTGAAGCGGTCGTCTTTTTAATTCTTCCATTTCTCAATTCTTCCTTTTTTCCAATAATATGGAACATTACTAACTTTAAAAGCATTTGCCAACACAGCCTTTTTAAAACCCTTGTCTTTCATGAATCCTATATTTGCTTTCTGAACCGACAAAGGATGAGGTTTCCAATTCTGGCGGACACCTTCAATAATTAAGACCTCTTTTTTCTTTTGGTCATAAGTAAATGTAAAAGGTAAAGGTCCAGCAAAACGTCGAGCTTGTTTCCAGTTTTGAAAAGGCGAATCAATTGGTAAATCAATGTCAAAATCACCAAACCCTAATTCTACATCTAAATCCGATTTTTTAGAATAAACCGATATTGAACTAGTGCCTTTTTCTATATCAATATCTGTTGTTGTGTAATTGTAATGCGTAAAAATATTTCCGAAAAAAGACATTTTGGTTTTATTGGTTTCCGATTTCAATATATAAAGACCTCTTAATCGTCTTCCTCTCAAATCAGTATATCTAACAAAAACGCGATAGCCTATTAAAAAGAAATCATTACCCATGAAATTTGGAAACCCTTTTGGCCGTAAACTTTGTGTTTGAACCATTGCGACTGCCACAAACGCCCATTTGTCTTCAAATGTATCAAGCTCCAAACATTCTGGAATTAATGTTTCCAATTCTTCCTTTGCCATTGCATAAGTAATAACAATCGAATTTTCGAAATATGTTTCAACAGCAAAAGGATGGTTTTTTAAATCAAACATTTTTGCCTTTTAAAATAAATTCATTGTAATAGATAAGTGCAGAAAATAATACCGCAAAAACGATGTTTTTATAACCAAACAGAAGCAGATCTGCTGCTAAACTGAATTCTATTACGTTCATCAAAAGAATAATGGTTATTTGGGTAATTGCATTTAATCTTGATTTGAATCGGCTTAAAATCCAAAATACCATTACTACTTCTAAAACACCAATTAATTTGGTAATCATAAAAGCATATTCACCTCCCAATATTCTGGCAACAATCTCTTGGTGCCTTGGAACAAAATTTAGAATTTTACAATATAGCCCATTGACTAACCATACTAACGCAATGAAATATGTGATTATTTTTTTCAATTAATTAATCTCATTTAATATAGAATCCGACTAATTACTTTGAAATCATCCCTTGCATCAACTTTTTAATAGCTACACCTTGATACAATTCTTGTAGCAGCGAAGTATAGCTTGCCTCAAAACGCTCATTCTTTGCAAGCCCCCCAAACAACGATTCTAATCGAATAAAAGCTAAGGGGTTAGTAGCAGATTCTTTAGCTCCATCATGCAGCTTGCTCTGCATAGCATCAATAATTTCTACGGGCTTTCCATTTTGGTTCACTTGTTTATCGCTATAATAACACCAAGCCGCAATAACCAAAGTGGCGAATTTGATGCTGCCACCAGTGGCCAAATTTTCATGAATCGTAGCGATTAAAAATTTGGGCAGTTTAGCCGAGCTTTCCGAACAAATACGGCTGACGCTGTCTTTGATATTTGGGTTGGCAAAACGTTCTAACAGGCTGTCTTTGTAGTCCTCTAAATCAATGCCTTCGATATCTCCTAAGATGGGCGTAGCTTCCTGATCTAGAAAGGCACGTAAGTAGTTTTTGAAGAGTTCGTCTTCTATGCAGGCGTTAATGGTGGGGTGGCCGTGTAGCGCGCCTAAAAGTCCCAATACCGAATGCCCTGCATTGAGCAGTCGCAGTTTCATTTTTTCATAAGGTCCCACATCGGGTACGAATTGTACGCCTACTTTTTCAAAGGCAGGTCTGCCGTTGGAGAATTTATCTTCTACCACCCATTGCAGAAAAGGCTCACAGGTCACCGGCCAAGCATCTTGTACGCCATAGTTTTCTGCTAGGGTTTCGATATCTGCTGGAGTGGTAACAGGCGTAATACGGTCGACCATACTATTGGGGAAGCAGACTTCTTTGGCTATCCATTGGGCCAAGTCCGGGTTTTGTGCTTCTGCGAAGGTGAGGAGCATTTTGCGTGCCATGTCTCCGTTGTGTTCGATATTATCACATGACATGATGGTAAAAGCAGGCAAGCCTGCATCACGCCGCCTTTTAAGGGCTGCGGTTAGAAAGCCATAGACTGTTTTAGGGTCGTCTGGGTGTTGAAGTTCGTGTTGAATGTCAGGGTTGTCGAAATTGAATTCCCCAGTGGTGGGGTTGAAATTATAGCCTCCCTCAGTAATCGTTAGCGAAACAATTTTTGTACTTGCATGCGCCATGCGCACGATGACGGGTTCGGGGTCCGTAGTGCCCATTTTGAAATCTACGATGGACCCAATAACTTCGGGTTCGATGTTGCCGTCGGGGTGTTTGACCATCAGGGTATAGAGGTGGTCTTGTTTTTTAAAAATATCATGGAGGTTGGCATCCCCTTCTCTCAAACCTATTCCGCAGATGCCCCACGCGGAGGCATCGCCACTATTTTTTAGTTGGTGTAGGTAATAGGCTAGGTGGGCTCGATGGAATCCGCCGACTCCGATATGTACGATTCCTGATTTATCCGCAGAACGACTATAGTTTGGTACGGGAATTCGACTTCCTATCGCTTCTAAATTTTCCTGATTAAGTTGTATTGGGTTATCCATGGTTAAGTTGCTGTATTTGATTTCCCGCGTTTTAGCGCCCAATAAGCGAGTACGAAATAAATGATGGTACAAATGAAAGCATAGGTGTAAAAGAGTTCCCGATTTTCGATATAATTGGCTTCCGAAGCGCTTCCGAACATCACATTACAAGCCAAAACCAATGTGGTAACCAAAGCCGAAATGGCGATGAATTTTAATCCCTTAGAGAACATGGAGACATCCTTAGGAATAACCACTTTTTCCTTTGCTTGCTGTTCTTGAAAGCGTTCAATGGTTTCATTCCGAACTTTTTCTTCCGCAACTTCTTCAGGATAGTCCTTCTTCGCCCCATACCGAGACGCGAGCAAGGTATATACCGCGATGGTAAAAAACCAAGTCGGGATAAAGAGGTAATAGAAGGAAATCACATCCAAGGCATTCAGTCCGAAACCAAAGACCAAGCCCAAGCCCCAAGAGGCGACGGCAGGCATACTAAAGGTCAGCTGGCGATACGAAGACCAATAGCGCGTAAAGCCAATTCTAGGGAAAATCTGATGCTCTGCAAATACAATCGCCCCCACAGGAACCACTAGCAGTCCTGCATAGGTGAGTAGCGGCAGTATTTGTGAAAATACAAAGGGGAAACAGGCGATGACTACGGTGACCACACCGACTACAATCGTCGTAAGCTTTCGGGAATGGTTAAAGAAAATCGCTTGTGCGGCCAATCCTGCTCTATACAAATTCGTAATCGCAGTCGTCCAACCCGCCACAATCACAATCACAAATCCGGACCATCCGAGGGCATAATACGCTACATCACCCGGGTCAAGTTCCACGATGGATTTTCCTAAAATGACCGCAGCTCCGGCACCCATGATTCCGGCAGCGATCCATGCCACATAGTGCCCGAACATCATACCGGTACTGGTGGCATAGCCGTAGTTCTTCTTTTTAGCAAAACGCAAGAGGGCCATGTCGATCAATCCGAAATGCGTAATGGTATTGGCGGCCCAACCGAATCCGATGACTTCCACCAATCCGATTCCGGGGTCTCCGTCGCTGTTGATGCCCGTCCAGATACTTTGGTCGCCGAGGGTCAAAAAATCGGTCCAACCTGCTGGTAAGGTTTTGTCCAGAACATCCAAAGACAAAGCGGGGAGGAGCACCATAGCGCCACTCGTAAACATCACAAAAAGCCAAGGTGCACAAATGCCAGAAAATTCAGAAACGGCATTAAAACCATAGAGCGCAATGGAAACCACCACGATGCCCACGGCCAATACAATTAGAATAAACCAGGCATTGGTAGGATACCAGTTGAGTTGCGCAGGAATATCAAAGGCAAAACGAACCGCGGTAGCGGAAACCGTGATCATCGCCGCGGAAATCACCGAAAAGATGATGACATTGGCCCAATTGTACAATTTGGTCATCGAATCGCCGGCAATCTTATTCAGATAGGTATAGAGGCTCAAGCGCGTATCAACGGCAATAGGGGAAGTGATGAATCTCCAACTCAGAACCGCTAGAATATTACCGATTAGAAGACCTAGGATGATATCCATCGTCTTGGCACCGAGCGCCACAAAGGTCGCCCCGATGACAAACTCCGTCGCTGCTACGTGCTCCGCAGCGTAGAGTCCGGCAAAATGCGTCCAATCGTGTAATTTGTGTTTTGCTACGGGGAGTTGTTCTTCTTCTAGGTCTTTGAGGTGGTCGAATTCGTTGGAGGTACTCATAGGCGTGGCTGGTTTAATAGCGGTTGCCTAAGATAGTTAAAATTCGGATTTTGGTTTCATGGCTTTTTCATACGCATCGGCGTCATAGTTCGTGCTTGAAGAAACCACTTGCCGTCTTGTTTGATGAAGGTGCTCGAATAGCGTATTTTTCCAGGAATAGGATTATTCATAATGGTGCCCTTCATTGCTAGAATCCCGATAACAATACCCATATTTTCATTTTCAATAATTTTATCCACCGTTACGTTTACCGATGAAATATTAAGATTTTTCACCCCGTCAATGGCTTGTTTCTTGTTTTCTATCATTCCTGGGGCCGCGATCAAGATAAAATCTTCGGTTGCTACATCACTTAATGGCTTTGTATTTTTGTTTAAAGCATATTCCGTGAGTAAATGTTCATTAAGTTCTTGTAAACCCATTTTCTGAGTATCCGTTACATTTTGTCCTAAAATGACCATGGGAATAACAATTAAAGTAAGCAATACGTTTTTCATAAGATTGTTTAAAATGTTAGGTAACAATGCGCTCGTAAAAACCCTATTTCTTTAATAGTGGCGGTACGCTTTGATTTATAATTGCCAGCTACAAACTGGTGATGTGTTAGGGGGAGAGTACTTATTATTAAGTTCTCTAAGATACTGAATTTGTTTTGCAACTATTGATTCAGCTAATCTTTAGCTTACGATAAATAGGTCAATCCCCGAATAAAGGGATATGTTTCCTCCAATAATTTTCTAGCTTCGTAGGCGTTAGCCTATCATGCAACCCACTATGAAACAAGCACTTTTTTTAAAATCCTATTTTTTCTTCGTTTTACTATGGATTTGTACGTTTTCCATAGCCCAAACCCCTGCACCTGATTTGGACTCCATTACCGAAGACTCCTATCGACGGATGTTGGAACGTCAGGAAGCCGAAAAAAACGAAATAGTATATCCCATTTTTAAAGCCCCCTCTTATAATAGCACTCTAGAAACGTATTCAGTGGCCGATGTGCCGAGTCCACGAGGTGAGGGAATCATGGGTTATGTTTCCGACCCAAAAGATATCATTGATTTTGCCGCAGAACAGCGCATCAATAAGCTTTTATACGAACTCGAGAAAAAGTCCTCCGTAGAAGTTGCCGTAGTTATGCTGCCGAGTATCGGGCAAGAGGTGCCGAAAAATTTTGCCGTGGCATTATTTGAAAAGTGGGGCATTGGTAAAGCGGATACGGACAACGGACTCTTAATCTTGACCGTGATGGACCAACGCCGCACCGAATTCGAAGTTGGTTATGGGCTGGAAGGGATATTGACCGATGTCGTTTGCTATCGGATCGGCGTAAATGAAATTGTGCCCCGTTTTAAAGAAGGTGATTTTGGTGGCGGAATCGAAAGTGCGGTGTTGCGGGTCAAAGAATTTTTGGAAAATCCGGAAGCCATTGATGAAGTATACGGTTATAGCGTTGTTCATGAAGAACAGGAATTTGAGTGGCATTGGTATTACCTTTTACCTTTGATATACCCCTTGCTGTGTATCATATTCGGATTCTGGTATTACGGACAAGCTTTTGATATTCAACGCTCCAAAGACGATTATTACGACAAATACCATCGCTTGGACAAGCTGAAATTTGGTTGCACGCAGTACCTTTTTCCTCTACCTATGTTGTTCTTTGCCCGGATGGCCAAAAGGCGTTTGGAGCACTACCGTAATGCACCGCGATTTAGCAAACGCAATGGAAAGCCGATGAAGTTAGTAAACCATTATGACGAAATCGATTATCTCGCGGAAGCTCAGCTATTGGAAGAAGAATTGAAATCGGTGCTCTATGATGTGTGGATTACCGAAGATGCAAGTGATATTATGTTTTTGGAGTATGAAGGTCCGAACGGCCGCAAGTACGCTGACTGCAAAGAATGTAGTTACAAAACCTTTGGTAAAACAAGCTCCTTGGTACTGGTTGCGGCTACCTATGACAATGGCGGCACCCGAATCGATACATATGAATGCCGCAATTGCAATTATAAGGAAGAGAAAGAAATAGCGATTCCGCAAAAATCAAGACCTAGTGAATCATCTTCAGGGTCTTCTTTTTCTTCATCTTCAAGTAGTAGCTCTTCCAGCTTTGGCGGCGGAAGTTCTGGTGGCGGTGGGGCAGGGGTTAGTTGGTGATTCCTCAAAAAAGTGATACCTTTTAGGTATACTAACCTTCAGGTACCTTTTCAATGGGTTTTAAAGTAACCGCAGATTTAGTCCCCCTTTTTCGTGGTCTGGTTACCGGACTACAACCCTTTGCCGCTGCACAAGAGGTGGACTTGGTTTTTGAATCGCAGGTTTCTAGTTTACATGCGTTCTATAATCCAGAAGAGGCGTTGTCCGAGATAACCGTTTTATTGAGTCGGATTATAACTTTTACCCCGCAATCGTATTCCATTAAGGTTTCTGTAGAAAAATGTAGCGAAAATACAGACCGATGTATTCTTGCCATTGAAAATACTGGGGTAGACCTTTCAAAATTGGGTGAGATTCTTTCCGCGGTCAAAAATGGACTCTTGGTGGAAAGGCAAAAACAAGGCACTCGTTTTATTGCTTCCATTCCAACCAAGCCAAATATTGCAAGGCTTACAGACGCTACATTAAACGGTACCTTGCTTCCGAAAAAGTACCCGAATTATTATGCTACCGTGGTTAAACGACTGACCACGCATTTTTCGAATACCGATAATTTGCAAAAGGCGGCAGATTTAAAAAGCAATAGCGAAGGTGTATTTCTAAGAAAAGTTAATGCGGTCATCAATTCGCATATTTCAGAACCGGAATTCAAGGTAGATAACCTTGCCTCGGCCATGGCCCTGAGTAGAACACAATTATTTCGAAAAATAAAAGAATTGACCCAAATGTCTCCGCAGCGGTATCTAAGATATGTGCGATTGGAGAAAGCTAAACAATTGCTACAATCAAAAGAAAAGGACCTGAACGTAAGCGAGGTCTGTTATCGTGTGGGTTTCGCCGGCAAAAGTCATTTCACAAGATCTTTTCAAAAAGAATTCGGGTTCAACCCTTCTGAGTTTATGAAAAGCAAAAATGTAACCTGAACGCAATTTTTCGCAACATCTGGTCAATTTAGGTAAAGAATGTCCCCCTAACTTTGGAGTGAAGAAGACGGAAGTTTAATCCCGCTTGTCGATAGACAGGCCAAAAATTTATTTTTATGGATAATCTAAAGAAAAACAGGGAGTTCATTATCAAGTACTTCAATGGAATCTCTGGGGAAGAAAAAACCAGGAAACGATTGGAAGAATATACGAATGATGAAAAATTGATTTCGCATATCTTATTTTTTGAAAGCGCCTTTCCGAAGTATGAACTTTTTATTGAGGAAATGGTTACCGAAGGAAATAAGGTAATTGTTCAGGGCAGGGCAACAGGCACTAATACGGAAGCGTTCAATGGAATTGCAGCAACCGGTAGAAAGATGGATCTTCCCTTCGCCATTCGCTATACCATCGAGAATGGAAAAATTACGGACCATTGGCTGATTGCCGATCAAATGCTACTGATGGAGCAATTAGGGGTCATGGCTAACGAAACTGAACATTAAATCCTTTAATAGCGTGCAAATGAAAAAACTACTTTTATTTATAAGCCTTATTACTGCTTTTTCATGTGGAGAGGCGAACCAAACGGAAGACAATCAGAAGGACTCAGCTGAATTAAAGGCCTTTGAAGCTTTAGCTTCTGAAGAGGAAGGGACCAAGAAATTCATTGAAGACTATTTGGCAGCTGTGAATTCTCCGGATTGGCAGTCAAGGCTACCTGAATACCTTCAACCGAATCCTGAAAAATTTTTAGAGGAACATGCTGCCTTTAGAGAATCATTTCCAAATTATCAATCTACCATAAAACATTTGACAGTAGATGGAAACAAAGGAATCGTATGGATAAATATAACGGCGAATTATTCCAAAGAATATGCATTTGAAAGTGAAAACGATGCTTATGGTGATTCAATGCTCAATGACATTAAAGCTGAAAACCAAGAACTTTCTTGGGATGAAACATGGTACTTTGATGTTGTCGATGGAAAGTTTGGTACTGAATGGGACTTTCTAAAGGATAATTATTCAGTTCTGAAAAGTTTGCAAACAGGGTTCAAATGACCTTTATTCAATAAGGGAGGCTCCAAAACCTGTCTCTATTATTCTTTCTAAATACGCTTTATAATACGTGCTTTCGACTTCTTTTTTAGCACCTTTTTAAGTGATTGTCGCAACATAAATTAATACCGTTTTTTTGACACCGTAATGGCAGCATTCTCATCGACTGGTTTTTCGCCTTTGGGCATAAGACAGTTACGAATATATGTTTCCTGATAATGACTTCCTCTTTATAGCTAGCATTGCTTTCTTCGATTATTCGAGCATGGTGGTATCCATGGTTTTGAAGGATAAAAAAAGGGAGCCTGGACAGCATTTCTAGTAAGATTTAGTCCATATACTTCTTCAGAACCTCCGCTGAAGCTAACATTTCAATTGATTTGAATTCGATGTTAACCTTTTTCTTGTAAAAACATAAAATGCCAGAAAAAGTGCTTTTACACAAACTTTGAACAGCACTTTTTCTTGGGAAACAAAACCCCAAGAAGTTTTGAAACAAGAATCGGTTAACAGCCAAATACATCAAATTATGAAAACAAGAATGAAATTTTTAATGGGATTGCTAAGTGTTGGACTCTGCATTCAAAGCTGTAGCAAAGACAATTTTGAAGAAGTCATAATAAGTCGGAATGAAATAGATGAACCTGTGACAGAAGCGATCGCTCAAGGCACACTTAGTCTCGAAGTTTTTTTAAAGGACCCTATTTCAATAACAACAGCAAGAGCATTGACTTTAGAAGAAGCCCTAGATGTGATGTTGGTAGAAATAACTAGCACCGATGGACTCACCACCTTCGTTTCTGAGAACTACCGTGATTTACCGGCGAATATTGAACTGCCCCCGGGTAGTTATAACATGCTAATATCTAATTTTCGGTTAATTCAAGTCCGTTTTGATGATGGTGCTTACGGAGATTATATCCAAAATTTTGAAGTAACCTCTGGAAATAATACTGTTTTATCTCCTGTTCTAGAACTACTTGATGTGGCCACCACAGTAAATTTTTCAAATGACATTATTGCGGCCTATCCTGATATTTCAGTCCGTTTATCTCGATATAACGTAGACCCATTTTCATATGAATTTGGTGAATTTCCATTGTCCTTGAACCATGAGGTTGCCGATGACGGAAGGCGGAGTTATCATAGCTTGTTTACAGGTAATCATGTTGATGGTTATACTGTTCATACGAGTAGCATGCAGGTGAGAATTACGGCTACTGATAGTTTTGGCGAAGTGATTACCGTAACACGAGATATTTATGGTATGGCTAACAATGAGCATTACAACTTCAATATTGAAATGACAGGGCCTTCTTCAACAACTCTAGATGTCAGTCTTGAGCCAGAAGTAGACAATACAGAAGTTATAACATTTCCGAATTAAAACTCAGAAAACCCTTGATGCTGATCAAGGGCTTTTTGCATTAATAACTAATCTTTAAAACAAAAACATGAAAACAAAAACAAAAATTTTTTTAAGTATTTTGATCGTTAGCTTGTTCTTAATTTCCTGCAATAAGGACCATCAAGAACCTGTGGTTTTGGAACAATCCGTAACTGAAGAATCAGTTGATGAAGTTATAGAATTAGGTTCGGTATCCATCAACGCTTTTATCAAAGATGTGATTGAAGTGACCACGGGCAGACCATTTGAGCTCGAAACACTATTAGATGAAATGGTTGTTCAAATTACAGATGATCCTTATTATACAGAACCGTTTGGCGTGGGTTATGTATTTAACAGCAACTATAGAGATATAACTGAGCCAATTTCATTAGAACCAGGAAGCTATTCGTTGCTTATCTCTAATTATTCTTTTTCAACACAACGATTTGATTCTGCTGTACATGGTGCTCTTTCTGAAGTGTTTAGTATTACCGCTGGATCAAATACCCCATTAGATTTAGAATTAGGGTTGCTAGACGTTGCGGCTACCATTAATTTTTCAAGTGAAGTAGTTGCAGCCTATCCGGATATTTCGGCAAGAGTAGAATATTTACATGGTGGGCCTGGACTTGTTCCGAACCTAATTTGGACCACTGCCGATAACGCGCGGACAGGATACCTAAATACGTACGTAGGTGATTTTGGTTTCGAATATTTTTATGTTACTACGGGCACCTTAAATCTTGAAATTACCGCAACAGGACCAACTGGAACACCAGTAACCGTTACCAAAACGTATGTTGATGCTACTGCAAATCAACATTATAATATCACAATTGAACAAGGGGCACCTACAACGGCAAGCTTGAACGTTACACTAGGTGATGAAAATGTTATTGAGGATACGGTTCCTTTTCCGTATTAGAAGCACTAAAGCCCAATGTTCATTCATTGGGCTTTATTATTCATTTATTTAAATTATTATCTAAATAGCTATAATTTTAGGTACTGCTATGTTTAGAGATTAGCCGCCAACCAATCTCCAACTTCTGAGGTTTTATAGGCTTTTGCGCCTTCGGATAGATCTTCGGTAACAATTCCCACAGCCAATGATTTATTGACCACATCGCGAATGGCTAGTGCTTCGGCTGTTAAATCCATATCCTCGAAAAGCATAGCTGCTGAAAGCACTGTTGCTAGCGGATTTGCAATATCTTTCCCAGCAGCCTGTGGATAAGAGCCATGAATAGGTTCATACAAAGAAACCTTGCTTCCTACTGAAGACGAAGGCATCAAGCCCATAGATCCTGAAATCACGGAAGCTTCGTCCGTAAGGATATCGCCAAAAAGATTGGCTGTAATCATGACGTCATAGGCTTTGGGCCATTGTACCAGTCGCATGGCTACAGCATCCACAAACTCATAAGAAACTTCTACTTCAGGATAGTCCTTTTCCATGGCCTGAACGGTTTCACGCCACAAACGGGATGATTCCAGAACATTCGCCTTATCGACACAACATAGTTTTTTAGAACGTTTCATGGCCATTTCAAATCCCTTTTTCGCCAAACGCTCGATTTCGAAACGCTGGTAGGTCATGGTGTCATAGGCCGTATTGCCATCATCTTTTCTACCACGTTCCCCGAAATACACCCCGCCGGTCAATTCACGCAGAATTATTAAATCAGTTCCTTCGATGCGTTCTCTTTTTAAAGGGGACTTATCAATTAAAGAAGGAAAGGTAAAAGTCGGTCGCACATTGGCGAACAGGCCTAACTTTTGTCGCATTTTCAATAATCCCTGCTCAGGACGCACCTTGGCCGAAGGATCATTATCGAATCTCGGATGTCCGATAGCCCCAAACAAAACGGCATCTGCATTCGCACAAACTTCATGGGTGGAGTCTGGATAAGGTTCTCCGACAGCGTCGATAGCTGCGGCGCCGGTCAGTGCGGGCTGCCATGTAATATCATGATTGTATTTTTCTGCTACAGCATCACAAACTTTTACTGCTTGGTCGATAACTTCTGGGCCGATTCCGTCTCCGGCTAAAAGGGCAATGTTTAGTTTCATATTTTTTTCGCTGTGCGAAAACGCTGTACGCTTATCGCTTATCGCAATTCGCTAATCGTATATCGCATTTTTAGTATTTATAATTTAGTTATGAGGCTGTTTAAACTTCTTCTTAATTTATCCACTTTATCATTTAATGTTGAAAAAGGTGCTTCCTCCATATATCCTAAGTCCTTTGCGAGGACTGTAAAATACTCCAATTCATTTGCTGAACCTTGTGCTATTATCAGAAAGCGTTTGAATTCTGCATCGGATTCCCTACCACATCCTTCAGCTATATTGGCTGGAACAGAACTGGAGGCCCTTCTCATTTGACTTACTAGGCCATACATTTCTTCCTTTGGAAAATCTCGTGTCACCTTATAGATTTCTAGAGTTACTTCATGACCTAAATCCCAAACCTTATATTTTCTATAATCTCTCATTATTTCCCCAATCTAGCATTTGCGTGCAGCGAATAGCGAATTGCGATAAGCTCTTAGATAATATTCAACATCTTCTCCGTCGCCTTAATCGCACTTACCGTTTGATCCGAATCCAATCCACGGGATATAAACTCTTTTCCATCTGCCGACTCCCAAGTGATTATGGTTTCACAAAGCGCATCGGAATTACTTCCTGGTGGAATACGTACCGCATAATCGACCAATTGAGGTAATTCTAGTTTCTGAGAATAATATATTTTGTGCAGGGCATTCATAAAGGCATCATATTGCCCGTCACCCGAGGCATTTTCCTCATAAAGTTTTCCTTTAATTTCTAGGGATAGGGTAGTAGAGGGCTGTAATCCTTTTGCGTGTGTCAGCACATAGGATTTTACGAATACCTTTTGGTTAAAATCGGTATCCAACACATCGGAAATGATATAGGGTAAATCTTCTTTGGTAACCCGTTCTTTTTTATCTCCGAGCTCTATAATACGTTCCGTAACCTTTTTTAGTTCTTCATCGTTCAAGGTCAACCCCAACTCCTGTAAATTCTTTTGAATATTTGCTTTCCCTGACATTTTGCCCAGTGCATATTTGCGTTTTCTGCCAAAACGTTCGGGCATTAAATCACTAAAGTAAAGGTTCTTTTTACTATCTCCATCTGCGTGTATTCCAGCAGTTTGTGTAAATACATTGTCGCCGACAATCGGTTTGTTGGATGGTATGCCAACACCTGTAAATGCAGATACCAATTTGCTGACCTTGAACAATGCTTTTTCATTGACACCTATACGCACTTCGGGTAAAAAATCATTAATAACTGCAATGGCACTTGCCATTGGAGCGTTACCCGCACGTTCACCCATTCCGTTGACTGTTAAGTGCAAGCCATGACAACCCGCTTTTACAGCTTCCATAACGTTGGCAACTCCGAGGTCATAATCATTATGTCCATGAAAATCGAAATGTTGATCGGGATAACGTTCTACAATTTCCGAGACAAAAGCAGAAACTTCGGTATGTGTTAAAATTCCCAGCGTATCCGGAAGCAATATTCTTTTTACGCCTTGTTGCGAAAGAAAATCAAGAAACTCAAAGACATATTCCTTTGAATTGCGCATGCCGTTACTCCAATCCTCTAAATACACATTGGTCTGAATACGCTGCTTCTTGGCCTGTGCGATGACTTTTTGGATAGCGTTGAAATGCTGCTTGGGTGTTTTTTTTAGTTGATGTGTCAAATGGTTCAAAGAACCTTTTGTCAAAAGGTTTTGGACCTTAGCACCTGCCTTTTTCATCCACTCCAAAGAAACGCCACCGTCTACAAAAGTCAGTACTTCAACTCGTTCCAAGCATTTTTGAGATTTGGCCCATGATGTGATTTGCTTTACGGCATCCAACTCTCCTTCAGAAACGCGGGCAGAAGCAACCTCAATACGGTCTACTTTTAGCTCGTGCAATAAAAGCTTGGCTAAAGTCAGCTTTTCTGACGCGGTAAAAGATACGCCTGAAGTTTGCTCACCATCCCTAAGAGTGGTGTCCATGATTTCAATGGTTCTCTTTTTCATTTTAGAAAGGTCTGGTCTTCGCAAATTCTTGGATATCACCTTTGATATTCAATAAATAGTCAATATCATCAAAACCATTGGTCATGTTTCCTTTTTTATAATCATTGATATCGAAGGACTCACTATCACCGGTTGCCAGAATAGTTACCGTTTGTTCTGGAAGACTCACTTCTAATTCCGTATTAGGGTCGGCTTCAATCGCAGCAAATATCTTTTGAAGAAACGCTGCAGAAACTTGAACGGGTAAAACACCAATGTTCAAACAGTTACCCCTAAAGATATCGGCAAAAAAACTGGAAATCACACAGCGGAATCCGTAGTCATAAACCGCCCAAGCGGCATGCTCACGTGATGATCCCGAACCGAAGTTCTTACCACCCACAAGAATCTTTCCGCTATATTTTGAGTCGTTCAAAACAAAATCCGTTTTTGGAGTGTTGTCTTGATTATAGCGCCAATCGCGGAAAAGATTGTCGCCAAAACCTTTACGTTCCGTAGCTTTCAAGAATCGTGCAGGGATAATCTGGTCCGTATCTACATTTTCAATTGGAAGCGGAACTGCCGTTGATGTTAAGGTCGTAAATTTATCGTATGCCATTACTAATTATTTTTATTGTCATTCCCGCGAAGGCGGGAATCTTTTAAACTTTGTTCTAGGTTTAAACAAATTGCTTCGTCGCAAATATGTTTCGCACAAAGACGGTTTTATTTAAGCCATTTCCACTTTCATGAGCTCTCGGGGATCGGTCACTTTACCAGTAACCGCTGCTGCCGCTGCCACCAATGGACTCGCCAATAGAGTTCTAGAACCTGGTCCTTGTCGTCCTTCAAAGTTTCTATTGGAAGTACTGACCGCCAATTTTCCCGGAGGGACTTTATCATCGTTCATTGCCAGACAGGCGGAGCATCCGGGTTCACGGAGTTCAAATCCTGCTTCGGTCAAAATGTCCAAAATTCCTTCTTCTTTAATGGCAGATTCTACTTTGTGACTTCCAGGAACCAACCAAGCGGTAACGTTATCTGCTTTTTTTCTTCCCTTTACAATGGAAGCGAACGCACGGAAATCTTCTATTCTTCCGTTGGTACAACTTCCCAAGAAAACGAAATCAATCGGTTTCCCTATCATGGAATCTCCCTCATCAAATTTCATGTACTGCAATGACTTTTTATAGGTAGAAGCTCCCCCTTGCACCATATCAGAAGTTGGTATGTCATTTTTGATACTCATACCCATTCCTGGATTGGTTCCATAGGTAATCATTGGTTCGATCAAAGAACCATCAAAAGTCAATTCTTTATCGAAAATGGCATCTGGGTCTGTATAAAGGGTCTGCCAGTAGTCCATTGCTTTGTCCCATGCAGCACCTTTCGGAGTGAATTCCCTGCCCTTGATATAGTGAAAAGTTGTTTCGTCGGGAGCAATCATTCCGCCCCTAGCACCCATTTCGATACTCAAGTTACAGACCGTCATACGGCCTTCCATGGTCATATTCTTGAAAACGTCACCTGCATATTCTACAAAGTAACCGGTAGCACCTGAAGTGGTCAATTGTGAAATAATGAACAGCGCAACATCTTTTGGGGTCACTCCAAATTGAAGTTCTCCAGTAATATTGATGCGCATTCTTTTAGGTTTGGGCTGCATGATGCACTGTGTGGCCAATACCATTTCTACCTCCGAAGTGCCAATACCGAATGCAATAGCTCCGAAGGCACCGTGGGTAGAGGTGTGTGAATCGCCACATACAATTGTCGCCCCAGGTACGGTAATGCCATATTCGGGTCCGACTACGTGAACAATTCCGTTTTTTTCATGCCCCAGTCCCCAATAAGAAATACCATATTCATTGGCGTTTTCTTCCAACATTTTCAGTTGATTGGCAGATAAAGGGTCCGCCACTGGTAAGTGTTGATTAATGGTCGGGGTGTTGTGATCCGCGGTCGCGAACGTTTTTTCAGGATGCATGACGCGTATTCCACGATTCTTCAATCCTAAAAAAGCAACCGGACTCGTTACCTCGTGTACCATGTGACGGTCGATGAACAATACATCAGGACCGTTTTCGATTTGATGGACAACATGAGAATCCCATACCTTATCAAATAGTGTCTTTTTTGCACTCATATTCTTTCAATTCTAAGCTAGCAAATCTAATGAAAGAAGGTGTTTTTAGGAAATTATCACGTATGGAAATTACGATGTTCAAATAGATAAAAGGACCTAACTAGTACAATTCCAAATCAAATAGCCACAAGCAGAGCGCATGAATAATTTCTTTCTCTACAATATCAAGAAGGTTATTTCGTTCGTTTGTAAAATAGACCTATGATTAAAAGAATGTTTTTTTATTTGATTGTAACTTTCAGTATTTCCTGCGGAAAAGAAACCATAGAACCAGAAAAGGAAAGTAATATTGATGATGAAATAGTTGTACAAGAGGAGAAAGAAGATGAAAACCAACCTGAAAGTGACCCAGAGAGCCTAAATTTTGAGAGCGAGGTGTCCATTTATTTTACACGGAATGAGCAGTATCATGAATTGATTGTTGATGAGTTTGGTAATAAAAAAGATAGTATAAACTACACCCAAGATTATAGTTTCAACAGGGAAGAGTATTGGTATTATGCGGATCACAAAGCGTTGACATTTTATCAGCATAATTACGCAACAACTAATTAGGATCCACCTTCTTACTGGCAAAAATCACATGATCAGGATGTTTTTAATCAATCCGGCGCATTATGTGATAATTTAGAATCTAATCAAAATGTTCAAGTGGTATTTAGTAATACCGGTGACTATGGTTATCTAGATTTCAGAGAATCCTTAGATGATAACGAGCCTAATAAGTTATTTTTCATCTATTCACTCCGAGGATTTGATTGTCAAGAGCTTGAAATGAGCACCCGGTTAATGCAAGAGAGGGCCGTTGTGGATGGAAGAATTGAAGGAGACTTTGCGATTTTTAGAGTTTCAACAAGTTCTTACTTGGAAGTATGGAATTTAAAAACCAAGACATTATTAAAATCTTTTTCCGACCCTGGCGTCAATGCAGCTATTTTGAATAATGAACTATTCGTTTTTCTTTATAAACCTAGCTCAGTTGAAAGAACATATTTGGTGTATGACCTAATGACTGGGGACTTAAAACGATCTGCCACAACTGATTTAACAATTTCACTCGAGAACCCACCCAAAATATGGGCCTCTTTTACTTGTCTTAACTATAAAACCGCAGGCAAAAAGGTACTGGTGGATTATAATTACGATTTGTTTGGTGGGCCTCTTGATGGCGTTGTTGGTCGTGGCCCAGTTATTTTCAATTTTGAAACTGAGACTTACGAAAATGGTCTGGATAAATTTTTGGTTGATGTTTACGACGGCTTATTGGAAGAGTATCCAGAAATCAAAATAGCTAAAAATTGGGGATATGAATACGATGCAGATATAGCGACCGGTATGGTTGTTGTGTGTTTTACTATTGATGGTGGAGAAAGTTCGGTTTTGGTTTATACTAATTTCGATGCGCAAATTCAAAAGACAGTTGAATTGGATTTAGTACCTAGCCAGGTTGTTATTAAAAGTTAAAAGCTGATATTAAACTACTACAATCAATATTGGAAATTTTTCAAATGCTTATTCGTTATTATTAACTTCAAAATAGTTCATTAACAAGGATGATTCAACTAATGTAATTCCAAATATTCTTGTACTTCACCAATTGTGAATAAGCATATCTCACCACCATATTTTCCGGTTTTTCTATACCCGGGTCTTGTTTCAATAACTGAATAGCATGGTAACGCGCCGTTTTTAAAATATCATTATCCTTTACGATATCCGCTATTTTCAGATTCAGAACTCCACTTTGCTGTGTGCCCATTATATCTCCGGGTCCTCGCAGTCTTAAATCTACTTCGGCAATTTCGAATCCGTCGTTGGTTCGTACCATGGTTTCCAATCTAGTTTTCGCTTCCGCAGAAAGTTTATGACTCGTCATTAGAATACAGAAACTTTGATCGGCACCACGGCCAACACGACCTCTTAGTTGGTGTAATTGCGATAAGCCGAAACGTTCTGCACTTTCAATAATCATAACCGAAGCATTGGGTACATTGACGCCAACCTCGATAACTGTAGTAGCCACCATGATTTGGGTTTCACCCCGCACAAAGCGTTCCATTTCGTAATCCTTATCAGCAGGTTTCATTTTACCATGAACTATCGATATCTGATAATCGGGTAGGGGAAAGTCCCTTGCTATACTCTCGTAGCCATCCATCAAATCTTTGTAATCCAATGCTTCAGATTCCTGTATCAAAGGATACACCACATAGATTTGTCTTCCTTTTTTTATTTCATCCTTGATGAACCCAAAAACTTTCAGGCGATTACTGTCAAAACGGTGGACGGTTTTAATAGGTTTACGACCTGGTGGCAGTTCATCAATTACAGATATGTCCAAATCTCCGTAAAGACTCATCGCTAGCGTTCTCGGAATCGGCGTAGCGGTCATGACCAAAATATGCGGTGGGTATTCGTTCTTATGCCATAATTTTGAACGTTGCGCTACTCCGAACCGATGTTGCTCATCAACAATGGCCAACCCTAAATTTTTATACTGCACCTTATCTTCCAGCAAGGCATGAGTGCCGATTAGAATATGAAGTTCACCATTTTCAAGTTGCTCGTGAATGATTTTGCGTGCCCCCTTTTTAACCGAACCGGTCAGCAAAGCACAGCTAACTCCCACTTTATCCAATAACTCTTTAATACCATTATAATGCTGGTTCGCTAGGATTTCGGTAGGAGCCATCAAACAGGCTTGATAGCCATTATCAATGGCCAAGAGCATCGTCATTACCGCAACTATGGTTTTCCCAGAACCCACATCGCCCTGTAGTAATCGATTCATCTGGGCATTGCTGCCCAAATCTGAGCGAATTTCCTTAATGACCCTTTTTTGGGCACCTGTAAGTTCAAAAGGCAAATGTTCTTCATAGAATTCATTGAACAATTCACCAACCTGGTCAAAATTGAAGCCTTTTATCTTTTGTTTATGCAACATCTTTTTTATCAATAGCTGCATTTGTATATAAAAAAGTTCTTCGAATTTCAATCGAAATTGTGCTTTTGCCAGTAACTCTTGACTTTTTGGAAAGTGAATGTTCAGTAGCGCATCGCTCTTGTTCATTAACCGCAATTCATGGAGTAAAGCATCGGAAAGTGTTTCTGAAAACTCGGCTTTGGTCTCAATGAATAGTTGTTGTATCAGCTTGCTAACCACCCGATTGGTAATTCCGCGATTACTCAACTTTTCTGTGGAAGGATAAATGGGCTGCATGAAGACTTTGAGTCCTTTTTTATGGTCTTCAAGCAATTCCATTTCCGGATGGGGCATAGAGAATACCCCGTTGTACCAATTGCATTTTCCGAAAATCACATAGGGTATGTTCAGTTTAAGGTTTTCGCGGATCCATTTTTGACCACGAAACCACACCAGCTCCATTTTGCCTGTGTCATCTAAAAAGGTTGCTACCAAACGTTTCCCTTTCTTTTGTTCTATTGTTTTAATATTGACGATTTTTCCGATGAGCTGTACTTCAGAACTATTGCGTTGCAGTTCGGCAACCTTATAATATTTGGTTTTATCTAAATAGCGATTCGGAAAGAGATTTAAAAGGTCTTGATAGGTATGAATGCCCAGTTCTCCTTGTAAGGTCTCCGCTCGATTCGGGCCAACACCTTTCAGGTAGGTAATAGGAGTTTGCAAGTAATTGGCATTCATGAAACGAAATTAGGAATAAGCCCCCTAACCCCCAAAGCGGGATTCTTAGTTTAATGTGAAGTTATACTATAACTTCCATAAGGGCATATAATTTGTCTTCTGGTATATTCCTGAAAGGAGCTGTTTTTAGAAAGAATATCGCTCCCATCAGGGGAGGGTTAGGGTGGGGACAATGAAAATAGTAAATTTGGTTCAGCTTTTGTAGTATCACAGCCATGCACAGATTGTTAATTCTACTTGTTCTTTTTTTCTTCGGATGGGTACTTCATGCCCAACATCAAGACAAGGTTGATTTCACCTACGCTGATGCCTATATTTCTGTAATGCCTAGTGAAAAAAAACTGGCGGGGACGGTGACCTATAGATTCAAGGTCTTGAATGATGTAGATTCTGTTTTTTTAGATGCCAAGAATATGAAATTCGGGTATGTTAGCCTTAACGATGAAGTAACCGATTTCGAACGTACGGATGAAAGAATCATTTTTCGTCGTGAATTCAAAGCGAACCAGTCCTACACTTTGGGTATTGGTTTTGAAGCACAACCCCAACAAACGGTTTATTTTGTGAGCACCAATGGAATTCCAAGTGCAGTCAAGGAGCTAGGCGACCCAAATCTTCAGCGTATTTTGGTTAACCAACAAATCTGGACGCAAGGTCAAGGCAAATATACCAGTCATTGGCTGCCCAGTTTTGATGCTATGGAAGAAAAGGTGGAGTTCGATTTAACGATTAATACGGATATCAAATTCGAGGTCATTGCGAACGGCAAACTGCTCGAAAAAGATTTGGACGGAAAAGGAAAGTTAAATTGGAACTTTGATATGGAAAAACCCATGAGTAGTTATCTCTTGGCCTTCGTTATCGGAAATTACGAAAAGGAAACTTTGAAATCGAAAAGCGGCATCACCATAGAAAACTATTTTTATCCAAAAGATAGTTTAAAGGTTGAGCCCACGTATCGGTACACAAAAGAAATATTCGATTTTCTAGAAGCGGAAATCGATTTTGCCTATCCGTGGCAGAATTACAAGCAAATTCCCGTACACGATTTTCTCTATGCCGGTATGGAAAATACAACTGCTACCGTTTTTTCTGACGGTTATGTTATCGATTCCACAGCCTTCGTTGACAAAAATTATGTCAATGTTAACGCCCATGAAATGGCGCATCAATGGTTTGGTAATTTGGTAACCGAGACAGATGGCAACCATCATTGGCTACACGAAGGTTTTGCCACCTATTACGCCTATTTGGCAGAGCAGCATCTTTTCGGCGATGACCATTTTTACTGGAAACTATATGAATCTTTGCGACTGTTAGAAGATCAAACGAAAAAAGGTGAGGGGCAAAGTCTATTAGATCCCAAGGCCAGTAGTTTGACTTTTTACGAAAAAGGGGCTTGGGCACTGTTCATGCTTCGGAATGAAGTGGGGGACAAAGCTTTTAAAAAGGGTATAAAAAAGTACTTGAAAAAATTTCAGTTTAAAAATGTGACTGTCGATGATTTTCTGGAAGAAATGGAAGCTGCAAGTAAACTGAATCTTTCCCAATTTAAAAAAGATTGGTTGGAAAATAAAGACTTCCCATTAGAAAGGGCAAAAAAGCTATTGAATGAAAAATCGCCTTCTATCAAACTTTTGTCGGATTTGGAAGCGGAACTAGCTGCTTCCCAAAGTGACGATATCGATTATCAAAAGTATTGGGATTTGACGAACTCCATCCACTTAAAAAAACATATACTGCTCAATTATGAGCGTTCACTTTTATTCGACAGTATGCGAAAGGCAATGGAATCTGATACCATCCCCATTCATCAAGCACTGCTAAAAGCTGCCCCATCCAGTGATTTCCTACCTAAAGAATATCTGATAAATTTTCTGCTGGAAGATAGCTATGTCTCAAATGAATTGGCTTTGATCCAGTTATGGCAAGGATACCCGGAAGAAAGAGCCAAATATTTGACACTAACAAAGGATATTACAGGACTCCCAAATAAGAACGTACGACTATTGTGGTTGCTTCTAGCTATCGTTACGGAAGATTATGAAGCTATGAATACACAAGCTTACTTCAAAGAATTGAGTGGTTACACTTCTGCGGGATACGGTTGGGAGATACGCATGGGTGCATTTCAATATTTGAGGGAAATCGGATTCACTGATGAAAGCTTAAAAAACATGATCAATGCTGCGGTTCACCACAGTTGGCAATTCAAAAAATTTGCCCGTAATTTAATTGATGAACTTGTGGAAGATGCTGATTACAAAAACCGTATCAACAACTTGTTAGATGAACTTCAAGATAACGAATTACGTTATATAAAAACAAAACTGAACTAAATGCGAGCATTAGTGATATCAGGAGGGGGAAGCAAAGGTGCATTTGCCGGTGGTGTTGCACAGTTCTTAATTCAAGAATCTGGCAATAAATACGATTTGTTCGTGGGTACCTCAACCGGTAGTTTGCTCATATCACATTTGGCACTAGGGAAGTTGGACAAAATAAAAGAGATTTATTCCAACGTAAACCAACAAAGTATTTTTAGCAATTGTCCCTTTGTAGTCAAGAAAAAGCACGGTATTGACGAAATATCAATAAACCATTGGAACGTAGTTAAGAATTTTATCAATGGGAAGAAAACTTTTGGAGAAAGTGAAAATTTGAGAGAACTGATTCGAAACAGTCTAACCGTTGCCGAGTTCGAAGAATTAAAAAATGGACCAAATGACGTTGTTGTGACCGTTTCCAACCTGTCGCTGAACCAGGTCGAGTACAAATCGATCAACGATTATACCTATGACGAGTATTGTGATTGGATATGGATTTCAGCCAACTATACACCATTTATGAGTTTAGTTCGAAAAAACGGATGTGAGTATGCGGATGGAGGTTTAGGAAGTATAGTACCCATAGAGGAAGCAATAAAAAGAGGAGCTACAGAGGTAGATGTGGTAGTATTGCATACAGAGGTTAGCTATATGAACAGGATGCCTTCACGTAATCCCTTCGAATTGCTAACAACAATGCTAAGTTTCATTTTAGACCGTATTGAATATCAAAATATACGCATCGGAAAATTCGTTGCCAATCAGAGAAACGCGATTATCAACTTATATTATACACCAACAATATTGACGACGAATTCCTTGATATTCGACAAGGTTAAAATGACGTTGTGGTGGAAGCGTGGGTATTTATACGCTAAGAACAAGAACGAAGAAACAAACCCTATTGAACCTAACGAGTTTGAATAAGTGATATTGGTAGCGTGCGGTTTCAGAAAGCATTATCACTTCTAAATATTGAATTTACTCCGGAAGTTTGAAATTGAATTTTTACTCGATAATCGAGATTTAAAATGCTCCGAGGCTTGCCTCGAAATCAATGTTAATATTCTTTCTAATGCCTCGTGGGCTTGCCCCGAGGTTATTTACCAGAGACCACTGATTTCCTTCTTAACAAAAGCTAAAGCAGTTGCAGAAGGATTTTGCTTGTCCATCGTTTCCGTTAAAACATCTTCACGAAGCTTATCGGCCGAATCGGTTTCACTCATTGCGGCTTTTCGAATCATTTGGACCGTTGCACTTTTAGCGGCCTTGATGATATTCCAACATTCATCGGTTAAATAAATCTGTTGTGAAAGATTATGCTCGAATTCGTTTTCAATGTTCTTGATCAACAACTTTTCATAAGCATCCTTATCAGCCGATTTCGGAGCTACTCGAACCACTAAGCTAGGAATCGAAATTCGTTCTAGAAATAGCGCCATACGCTCGTATGCCTGAAGTCTAATGGGTAACGTAGTTGCTTGAGTATCTTTATGTAATAGATATCTACGTCTGCCTTCTTCATTGTTGGTGTGCATTCTAAAAAAGTAAAAAGCAATGGCACCTGTGACTACAGAAGGTAATAAATATGCAAATAGCTGAAAAATTTGATCGCCCGTCATGTTTGGTTTTTTGGTCCCGATAAGTTCGGGTTGGTTACTGCAAATAGAACGCCTTTTTTTTTGAAAAAGTATACCCATTTCTCTTCATTATGTAAATGTTTAGTTTCAATGTCTTTTACAATAAAACACCTACAAAGTTTTAACACTATCTAAAATAAACGGGACTTCTCCTCGTTATGGATGGACACCAATCAAAACGAATCATTTCGTTTTCTTTATCCAACCAAAACCACTACAACCATGAGAATTAAGTTCCCAATATTAGCCTTATTACTTGTTATCTTCTTTTCCTGTGATAAGAAAGAAGATGAAATAGCCAAAACACCAATTGCGGAAGACCCCAAAGAGGATCCTGTGGTAGTAGATGAACAAGCCCCGGAATTAACCGTGAACGGATTCACCGATATTATCGAAACTAAAACCGATATCTCAATAAGTATCGTTGACGACTCTACGGTAGAAACCAAAGTAATGCTGGGCGAGGAAGAAATAGCTACTAGTACGGACAAACAGTTTGATGTAACGATAAATCCTTATACTATACCCGTGGGTACTACCGAATACACGGTGTATTCAAAAGATGCAAAAGGCAATGAGACGTCTGAAGTCTATACCATTGAGATCAAACATTTGCTTTTTACGTATGAAGCCGTCCATCAAGAAGTAACTTTTGACTTGACAAGATGGATTTTCCTCAACGATCTTCTAGGAGAAGAACTTGGAGTCGTTGAATTGGTAGCGGGAGTTCATAAAATTTATTCGGAAAGCATATTGGAAGATGACAATATACTTTTGTCGTTTGCTAACTATGTAAAATTTAATGAAGGAGCCTTTGAAGACTTGAATATGTCCACGTATAAAATTCCATTAGGACATGATAGAGTTGAGCAGGTATGGACCTATCAAGATCAAGCCTCGAGTACCTTAAATCTAAAACTAAACGGCGTGCCTTTTGAAAATGGTTTGATTCAATACAATGCTAACGGTTATCATTATTACGTGAAAAATTATAACGGAGAAGCGGAGTTTACGAATCTGGAAATTGCCCATGTTCCTGGTCAAAATCTGTACGTGAAAACTAATTCATGGGGTTCTTCTCCATATTTTGATGGCAAGAAAGAGAATTATAAATATTTACGTTTAAATCCGGCAGAAGCTGATTTATCAATGGAAGTAGAATCTGATGTACTAGTTGCCGCAGAAGAAAATATTCGTTGGGATATACCTGACCATGATTCGGGAACATTCTATTGGAACAGACAGGGATTCGAAAGCCAGTCAGATGCAGATATTAACAGAGGCCATAATATTTATGATGTGTCTGAAGAATTTGAGGCCACCAATGACTATGTTGATGTACCAAAAATTTCCGGGCTGAACCACTATGTCAATTATATTTCCTTTACGCGAGAAGGAAAGCGTTTCAATTCCAACGGCTTTGATGATAAGCTAGATATTACTATGCCAGACTGGCTAGCAGAGGCAAGTATTTCGGATGACCTCGTTGAGCTACATTCCTCGGAGGAGGACGTAGATTATCATTATATAATCATGAATAAAAGGGAGAATTCAGAAGACTTCAGTAGTTCATGGAACATGTCTTGGGGGTATTATATTTTCAACGACATCTCAGACTCAAAAAAAAGAGTTAGACTTGATCTGCCTGAAGTTATAACAAACAGCATAGAGAATTCTTTTTTTAGTGAAACAAATGATTTACAATTGAGTGGTTTAAATGCGTATGATTTTACACAAATAGATTCTTATGAGCAACTTCTTGACTGGTTTGCATTCAATAAAAATGTGCCAGAAACACAGGAAAGGGCTAGTAAGTCTATATCTTTTCCTATCGGTTTGTCCAATAAGGTGATGAATCACGATAACTCAAATAAGGGTATACCTAATGAGTATCGGAATTTACATTATATGTTTAAACGCGGTTTAGGAGAAAATTATCAGGTAATGAAAAGATAATGAGTTACGTTATTGGCGTTCTTAAAGCATAGTAAAAAAAAAAGCTGCTTATTTAGGGCAGCTTTTTTAATTTCAACAATGTACTTAGCAATCAATTCCCATTCTTCATGTTATCCTTGACCATCAAATAAAATTCATCAAACTTTGGATGAATTTTAATTATTATACCTTCCTTTAAATTTCCATCTCTGCCTAAAGCCGTTAAACGTTCTGGAGCAATTTCAAGCCGCTGCAATGCACTACTTACTGCTGATGCTTGTTGGGCAGGCAAACTTAAATCACCCGTCATGCTCAAACCTTCAATTGTTACTGCCATATCTGGGTTTGCGGTCAATATTTGCCCTATTTTCTGAACCCAAGGTTCAGCTTCTGGAGCGATTGTAGCTTCGGTATCACTTCCAAAAAGAGAAGTTAAATCCGATGAAATGAGAACCATGCCATTTGAAACACCGATTCTGGCATTTTCTCCTAAAGTCTGTTTGGCATTCGTTAATACTACCAGAGCAGTCGAATCATTACGGGCGATAGCATCATTTATTGCCTTCAGTTGTTGTTCTTTTTCGCTCAGCTGTTCCATGGCTTTCGTAAAATTACTCGAGTTTTTTGAAGAAACCTCAGTGAAACTGGTGAGGCTTTTTAACAAGGTTGCGTTGGCGTCTTGCAACTCGGTTACCTGGGTTTTATAGGATTCTGATTCGGTTTGGGCTATTTTTTCATTTTTACGGGCATTCGTAACTTCTGAACTTACAGAGTCCAATTGTGTTTTGAGGGTGGCGATTTCAGCAATCAGTTCACTCTTTTTTTGGGCATTCATCGTTACACTAAAGAGGAGCAATGTAACTAGAGACAGTAAAATTCGCTTCATATATAAAATATTTGGGAATGATAATTAAATTCAAATTCGCAACAAAAGTATATCATTTCGCCGATTCGGTGAAATCCTTTCCGCCAAGGTACTCGCAATCGTATAGAACTTTGGTTCCTTTGAAAGGCACTTCCGTTTTATTATAACCATAAGTGGTCCTTAAATTACGGGTCAAATCAATATCGTCAACATTCACTTGAATATCGTGCATTGTAAACTGGCACGGATGCTCGTAACCTGCTGCATGGGTAATTTCCACGAGCTCTTTACGGAAGGTTTTAAAGTACTGTGCCAATCGGTCGGATTTTAAGGGAATGCTGATACCTGCTTGACGCCACTTACTTTGTGTGGCAATTCCAGCGGGACACCTATTAGTATGGCACACTTGTGCTTGAATACAGCCAATACTCATCATGGCTTCACGAGCCACGTTGATACAATCGACACCCATGGCAAAAGCCATCGCCCCTTTGGCCGGAAAACCTAATTTCCCACTGCCAATGAATACGATTCTATTTGTAAGATTTCGGGTCTGAAAGACCTGATAAAGCGTCGAAAACCCATAGACCCAAGGCAGTGAAACATGGTCAGCAAAAGATGGGGGAGCGGCACCAGTACCACCTTCACCACCATCTACAGTGATAAAATCGGGACCTTTTCCGGTATCTGCCATTATATCTGCTAATTCTTCCCATTGGTCAATTTTACCAATGGCACCCTTGATGCCCACTGGCAGTCCAGTGATTTCAGCTATTTTTTCTATCAGTTCCATCAATTCCGGAACATTGTTAAACGCTTTGTGCGTAGCGGGGGAGAGAACATCCTTTCCAACTTCCACTCCACGAATCGCGGCAATTTCCCTTGTGATTTTCGCTCCAGGTAGCACGCCGCCTTTACCCGGTTTCGCTCCCTGTGAAAGTTTAATTTCTATTGCTTTTATACAAGGATTGTCCTTAACGAGTTTTTCAAGTTTCTCTAAAGAAAGGCTACCGTCCGAAGAACGTACACCAAAATAGCCCGTTCCAAAATGAAAGACAACGTCGCCACCTTGCTTGTGATAGGGGGAAAGACCTCCTTCGCCTGTATTATGGTATGCATTCGCCTTGGCCACGCCTTTGTTCATGGCTTCAACGGCAGCAGCGGATAACGAACCAAAACTCATAGCTGAAACGTTGATAATAGAGGCGGGGCGATACGGTTTTTTTCGTTGATTGTATTCTCCCATCACCTTGGCGCAGGGCAAAAAATCAGTATATGTTGCATTCGGATGATTTTCAGGGGTTTTGAAAGCCAGCATCTGATTTTTTACGAAAATATGTTGATGTTGATAAATGTCCCTGTCGGTGCCGAAACCTTCGTAGTTGTTCTCTTTTTTGGCAGACGCATAAATCCAACCCCTTTCGATACGATTGAATGGGAGTTCTTCGCGATTGTTTGCGACAAAGTACTGTCGCATTTCAGGACCTACACTTTCCAACCAATATCGCAAATGCCCAACAACCGGATAATTATGGGAAATGGTATGCGCCTTTTGGATGAAGATATCTCGAAAAGCAACGATTCCTAGAAACCCTAGAACATAGCCCCACCAAGGGACTGCTGAAAGTGTGTTTAAAAGCGTATCCATATTTTAAAGTGCAAGTGCAAGCGCAAGTTCAAATTTAAATGCTGCCTTGATTCAGGTAAAAGGTTTAAAGTACTTCTGAGTATCGTATAACTTTGAACCTAGTACCGAAACGTAAATATTGCGTTACTTCCAATTGAATTATTTCCCCTTTATCGGAGTTTCAAGCATTGGAGTTTTATCACTGTTCAAATAATCCAAACTCATTTCGGTCAACGTTCTGACCCCAAGAATCAACCCACTATCATCTATTAAAAAATCAGGTGTATGATGAGGAAAAGACTCTGTGTTTCCAGGGGTCATTCCTCCTAAGAAAAAGAAAAATCCCGGTGCCTCTCTTTGAAAATAAGAGAAATCTTCCGCTCCGGTAATCGCTTTTTGGGTTTGAACATTTTCAGCACCTGCCGTCCGCTGCATAGTTGGTAACATTTGCTGTACCAATTCTGGATGATTGTAAGTGATATCGGTTGCATCCTTAATTTCGCAGGTAGCAGTTCCACCATATGCCTTTGCAATGGTCTCAACCATTTCGACCATACGTTTGTTAAGCTTGTCCTTCATGTCATAATCCAGTGTACGTATCGTTCCAATCATCTCGGCATCTTCAGGAATAATGTTGAAGCGAACACCACTCGTAATTTTGCCAACAGTTATTACGGCAGCTTCGTTGGTCAAATTGGTTTCTCTACTGATAATTGTTTGAAGTCCGTCTATAATCTTGGCACTGATCAAAATTGGATCCACACCAGACCATGGTTGCGAGCCGTGACTTTGCTTTCCTTCTACTTTGATGGTAAAACTTTGTGCTGCTGCCATTGTTCCTCCCGATTTATAACGTATCACACCTACAGGAGTCTGAGAATTAATATGTAATCCGAATATGGCATCCACTTTTGGGTTTTCCATGACCCCTTCTTTTACCATTAAAAGTGCGCCACCTTCTTCACCGGGTGGTGGTCCTTCTTCAGAGGGTTGAAAAATAAATTTGACGGTGCCTTTGATCTTATCTTTGTTTTTTGAAAGCACTTCAGCGACGCCCATTAAAATAGCGGTGTGCGTATCATGTCCACAAGCGTGCATCACGGGTACTTCATTGCCCATAAATTCTCCCATGGCGGTAGACTTATATGGCAAGTCATTTCGTTCAGGTACTGGTAGTGCGTCGATATCTGCTCGTAGTGCGACAACCTTACCGGGTTGATCACCTTTGAGCAGGCCTACAACGCCGGTATGTGCCACACCGGTTTGCACTTCGATTCCTAACGATTCCAAGTGCTCTGCAATTTTCGCTGCGGTTTTGAATTCACGGTTGCCCAATTCTGGATTTTGATGGATATCCCTTCGCCATTCAATGACTTTACTCTCTATGGCAGCATAGTCTTTTTGCAGTTTGTCACCTTGCGCTATTATAAAGAACCCTGAAAATAGTATTGAGGCTAGTAGTAATTTTTTCATGTATATATATTTAAAATTTAATTAGTCTGTAACCATCGTCTTGTAATTGTATTAAGGCTGTCATCGCTGAAAGCGAAAATTGCACCCCTTCTAAAAGCTCATCACGAGGAAAATCACGCGCAACCGAAGATTGTCCGCAGAAAATAATCTCTCCACCAGCTTCCTGTAACGCTTTGATTAATTCACTGTTGGGGTTTTTTGTCCCATATCTCTTTTCATAGGCCTCATCTGTAATTACATCTTTCGAAGCTTTGTTGTGTACCACCAGAGCGACCTTCAAGTTTTCCACTGGAACGCCACTTTGGGCATGCATGTTTAGAAATCGTGCAGCAGTTTCAATACTCGCATTGATGGCATCATGACTTTCGGGACTGTTCATGATATCGAAAACGGCCTTGTAGGTTTTGTTGGTATCAACTTTGAAATCAGGATTTTCAATTGCCCATACCTTACCAAAGTCTTTAATAATGGGACCTGTAGATTTATCTTGAGCGGTGATTGAAATCGGAAGTAGAGATAAAATTAAGAGTATCGGAAAGTACTTAGTTTTCATTCTATAAATGTTCTAACGCTAAATATATTCAAATTCGGTAAAACCCATGTCCATTGTTCATAATTATTGAAACCATGTTTTTCTGATAACCGTTATTATGGCTAAATTCACCTTCCCATAAAATCGCAAAGATTGAAGAATTTTATTGATGACTTGAATGACGCCCAAAAGGCACCTGTTTTGCACAAGGACGGACCTTTGATGGTGATTGCTGGAGCAGGTTCGGGTAAGACCCGTGTTTTGACCTATCGCATAGCACACTTGATGGGGCAAGGAGTTGATGCTTTCAACATATTGGCATTGACCTTTACCAATAAGGCGGCACGCGAAATGAAAAAACGTATTGCCGATATTGTTGGTACATCAGAGGCGAAAAATCTTTGGATGGGAACTTTTCATTCCGTTTTTGCGAAACTGTTACGTTTCGACGGGGACAAGTTAGGCTTTCCAAGTAATTTTACCATTTACGATACCCAAGATTCTCAACGTTTGATTGCATCCATTATAAAAGAAATGGGCCTCGACAAGGATATATATAAATACAAGCAAGTACAAAATCGTATTTCCTCCTATAAAAATAGTTTGATTACGGTCAAGGCTTATTTTAATGATCCTGAGCTAATGGAAGCTGATGCCATGTCGAAACGGCCTAGAATGGGTGACATCTACCAAAATTACGTAGATCGCTGTTTTAAGGCAGGCGCGATGGATTTTGATGATCTGTTACTAAGAACGAATGAACTATTAAACCGCTTTCCCGACGTGTTGGCCAAATACCAAGACCGCTTTCGTTATATTTTGGTCGATGAGTATCAAGATACCAACCATTCGCAGTACTTAATTGTAAAAGCTTTATCTGACAGATACCAGAATATATGTGTGGTAGGCGATGATGCGCAGAGTATTTATTCCTTTCGAGGGGCGAACATTAGCAACATCCTGAATTTTCAAAAAGACTATGATGATGTTGGCATGTATCGTCTAGAACAGAATTACCGTTCGACCAAGAACATTGTAAACGCTGCAAATTCAATTATTGCAAAGAACAAGAACCAATTGGAAAAGGTTGTTTGGACCGCCAATGATGAAGGGGCGGCGATCAAAATACATCGTAGCCCTACAGATGCCGAAGAAGGGCGCTATGTGGCAGGTTCCATTTGGGACAACCGTATGAACCACCAAATGCCCAACGGGCATTTTGCAGTGCTTTATCGAACCAATTCACAATCTCGGGCAATTGAAGACGCACTTCGGAAACGTGATATTCCCTACCGGATTTATGGTGGATTGTCCTTTTATCAACGAAAGGAAATTAAGGATGTACTCTCCTATCTTCGACTGGTCATCAACCCTAAAGATGAGGAGGCCTTAAAACGGGTTATCAATTTTCCAGCAAGGGGAATTGGAAATACCACCGTGGATAAACTCGTAGTAGCTGCGAATCACTATGGAAGATCCATTTTTGAAGTTATTGAGAATCTCGACAAAATTGAATTGAAGATCAATGCAGGCACTAAACGAAAATTGCAAGATTTCGTCACCATGATTAAGAGCTTTCAGATCATGAGTGAAAGTGTGGATGCTTTTACCTTATCCGAACATGTTGCAAAAAAAACTGGTATTCTTTTGGAATTTAAGAAAGATGGTACTCCCGAAGGAATTGCCCGCATGGAGAACATTGAGGAGTTACTCAACGGTATTCAAGATTTTGTTGAAGGGCAAAGAGAAATCGATGAGGCCACCGGAAGTATTTCAGAATTTCTAGAGGACGTTGCCTTAGCAACCGATTTGGACAAAGATACCGGAGATGATGACCGTGTGGCCCTTATGACCATTCACTTGGCAAAAGGATTGGAATTTCCCTATGTATATATCGTGGGAATGGAAGAAGACCTTTTTCCATCGGCTATGAGTATGAATACGCGTAGTGAACTAGAGGAGGAGCGAAGGTTGTTTTATGTTGCCTTGACAAGAGCGGAAAAACAGGCGTATTTAACCTATACCCAAAACCGTTATCGTTGGGGAAAACTGATTGATGCGGAGCCCAGTCGTTTTTTGGAAGAGATTGACGAGCAATATGTAGAGAATCTCACCCCAATTGACAATGCCGCCTATCGCTACAAACCGCTAATTGATGCCGATATTTTTGGAGAAGTAGATAAAAGTAGACTTCGACAAGCAAAACCTAAAAACGGTACACCGCCCTTGGTTGGAAAACCTAATGAAAAACAATTGCGCAAACTTCGCAAATTAAAACCGGAACTAGCTTCGCCTGTTGGAAATACCAATAAGATCGACCCTAATTTAGCGGAAGGTGCATTAGTCAATCATACACGATTTGGTCGCGGAAAGGTCTTGAAAATAGAAGGCATGGGGAACGACAAGAAAGCTGAAATTCAATTTGAGAAAGGTGATATTAAAAAGTTGTTGTTACGCTTTGCCAAGCTTGAGGTACTTTAATTTTTGGGTCTACTGCGATACAAAATTGGTGCTTTTTCTTTGATGTCGCTGACTTTGGTATATTTTAATTTGCTATCCAGGGTTTTGAAGGCTACAATTGCTTCATCCGGCTGCAATTGAAACATTTCTTGCATTTTTATACCCTCTTTCTCATCGGGCATTTCAGTTGTTCCTTTTTTCGTATAGGCAGCTACAAGGGTTGATAAGCCATTTTCGGTTTTAATTTCACATTGCAAGGCACGCCCTCTAAAGTAGATTTTTTCAAAAGACATGTCGTTCATAGCTTCTGCAATGCTAATCTTAAGTTCTGCCCCCGAGCCGCTTTCTTCTCGTCCTCCCGACCACGGTTGAAAACTACTTTGGCCAATTTCAAATGGAATACCACTTGTTTCAAGCTTTTTTTGCGATGTACAACCTATCAGACTTAGAATAAAAGTAGCTATTAAAATATTTTTCATTGTAATGCTTTTAGAGGTCATACCTAATTGGGACAAATAACTTTTTAACTACTTACTTTAAATTCGAAAACTTCAGACTGGGAGGTGTTTCCTTGTGAATCTGTACTGATAACCGTCCAATAATAGATGTTTCCAATCGTCACAGAAGTATCAAGATTATCTTCCGTTGTTGTACCCAAGCTTTCGGTAGGAGACTCAGTTGTTCCAAAAAACACTTCGTATGTTGTGATATCGTCATCAATATCGGTTCCTTTCCATTGTAGGTTTACCGTACCTCCGCTGTTTGCTACATCAGCGCCTCTTGTTGGGTTGATAGCTTCAGCGGGGAATGGAGCATAATTCTCAATTCCTGGGCCCTGATTGTAAAACTTGAACTTGGGACTTTCAGCAGTTACGCTCGTACCAGTTGCTTTTGAAATTACGAACCACTCGTAAGGAGTACCCCTGTCAATAGTAACTTCCGTCTGTTCTGCATTTACGGCGGTTGTACTAGTCTGATTGGTACTCAAGTTTCTGATACTAATGACATAACTGTCCGTATCTTCTGAAGCGTTCCATTGAAAAGTTACGCGACTTTTTAATTCATCGATAATAACCCCTTCATTACATTCCGTATTATCTCCCGGAAATATGAGGGTAGTTGCCTTTGGATCCGGAACCATCTGTTGGGGTGGAGTAGGGGTCGGCGAATCATCACCTCCGCCTCCGCAGGATAGCATGAAAAGCGAAGAAACTATCGCTATTTTATATAGGATTCTCATTTTCGTATGATTTTATAGGTTAACAACTGGGCATCAGCCTTAACGTTTACGATGTAAATTCCCTTAGCAAGCCTGTCGACATTGAATCGCACGCTATTATTAGTTATTGGAATGGTTTTATTGAACACGACCGATTTTCCACTCGTACTGAACAGACTCAACGTTACTTCATTCAAATTTAAATTCCCCAAAAAAATGGTCAAATCACCTCCTTCGATAGGGTTAGGATAAATTATCACATCATTGCTCAAAACAATAGTTTCTTCATGTTTACCTTGACAAAATTTATTGGTATGAATGGATAATTTATTTTCCACCGAATTTAAAGGCAAGGTTATTTTACTTTCACTAGTGACGAATACTTCATCGTTTAAAGTGATGAAATATTCGCTTCCACCGGATAAATCAAGTGAAACTTCGTTATCTAAACTACTCACCTTCGACGATACCGATAATGCCTCCGGCTGCGGAATGTTAATGTTGAAACAATTTTCGTAATCCGGGTTTTCAGCCAAAGTGATGCAGATGGTATAATCCCCGGCTTGCAAATCATTGAAAGCTGTCATATCGGTAAATTCATTTGCGATGGGTGCGCTTCCTCCCGTTAACGTAGCTGTATAGCTGAAATTCTCCGTGGCATTAATTGTGACACTGCCATCATCACTAGCAATACATGATTCACCCTTTGTCAATACACTGAAATTGTTGAATGGCAATGAGAAAACCTCACAGCCCGTAACATCAATAGCTGCTCCGGGCGGGGTAGTAGGGCAGGTGTCTAATGCATTGGCCAAACCGTCATTATCAACATCATTATCGCAAACATCACCGATACCATCACCATCAAAATCCGCTTGGTCTGCATTTGGCGTAAAGGGACAATTATCTTCTAGGTCTAAAATACCGTCATTATCATCATCTGGGTCGCAAAGATCACCTTCTCCATCGCCATCATTATTGGCCTGATCCGCATTAGCTACTAATGGGCAATTGTCATCTACGTCTAAAATACCATCGTTATCATCATCTTCATCGTCTTCGAAGCCTGAGACTACAAAGTCATCTATGATAACTCCTTCTTCATTAGTGAATGGATCTGACTCAAAAACAATTCTAAACAATATATTATTTTCAGTGGTGAGATTTGCTTCACCTAAGGCAGCATTGGCAACAAAATCATAACTATATTCCTTCATTTCAGCATCCGTACCCGTCCATTGACCGCCAGGACAGACCTGACAGTCATCGTCATCTCCTGAACTTATATTGGTTCTATCACTTGTGAACCAATTGGGTTGGCTGTTAGTTGTACCTAAAAGATTCCAGTTGGCTCCAGAATTAATGGAATATTCAACATATACAACATCCCAATTGAACTCTAAATCATAGGCCATATTAAATTTGAGCTTAGGAGCTAAAATTGTAGTAAGGTCGTAACATTTACTTAAAAGTATAGATTTTGTACCATCGGGATGATTGCCATCCAAGTTTGTGCCATATACCTGTGTTCCAGAACTTGCAGTGTTGAGCAGGGTACCATTGGGAACCCCAAGTTCCCACAATACTTCATCAGAGCCTACATTATAAGGAATAAGATCTAGATCGGAATCATCTTCGAAGGTGTAAATGTCATTAACTTGAGTAGGTTCATTTAAAAAGAAATTACTTTTAGCGGAATTATTGTCATCAAAGGCATCATTTTCAATGGTAACGGAAGCCTCCAATGCGATTCTTCCAATAGTGGGAATGTTGAACGAAGGAAATGGAATAGTAATGACATCTTCTGGGGCAAGATTTCCCGTCCAATCAAAGTTTACTGGTGCTTCTCCATTTATAGTGTAAGTGATATCAATTGCCGTTATTGGATTAACCCCCATATTCTGAACAGTAATTTCAGGAAGGGTTCCTGCACAAAAAACAGCGTTTTCTTCAGGAAACATACTTACAATACGAATGTCATTGTCAGGAATTTGAATAGGAATTGGAGATTGCCATATTCCCCGCCCGTAAGTAGCTGCGGTAATCAATCCGGCATCCAAGGAGATGTCCAAATCACTTACTGCAGTATTAGGGAAACCCGTAAAATAGTCTTCCCACTCAGTCAAGGTATCATCAATTCGGTAGACGCCCAAACTAGTCCCTACGTATACAGGATTATCAGCGTCTCTTCCTTGATGGACAATGGAAAGATACGCTTGATCTGTAGGGAGATTACCCGTAATTTCTTCAACAATTTCATTATTACCATCAATGGTCAACTTAAATACACCTCTTTCATTTGGCTGAAATCTTTGCGGAATTCCGACCCGGTTAGAAGTAGTGACGTATAAAATATTTCCATTCGAACTGTTGACGGTCATATCAGCAATATTGGAATCAAATCGATGTAATAAAGAAAACGTGTCCCCGCCGTTTTGACTTCTAAAAATAGTTCCGTTTTCCACAGCGTAAATAATATCAGGATTGTTAGGGTCAATTTCAAGGTCATCAAGATTAGTTGTGCCTACACCAGAAAGCTTTTCCCAGGCATTACCCGCTAACCGATATACCCCATCAAAACCAGAATACACTTCACCATTACTACTTACGGCCAATGGGGTAATCCAATTTCCTTGTACCCCTGGATTTCCGACCAGCCCGGTAGATTGACCTGAGCTATTTGAAAAGAAAAGGGTACTGCCAAATTGAGAGAATCCGTAAATGAGGTTACTATTAGAAGGGTCTATTTCATAATCCATACCATCACCACCAGTATATACATTCCAATTTCCGGCATCTCGAACGAAACCAGAATTATCTTGAAGTCCGCCTGCCATTTTTCCAGCGTCATTCTTAGCTACCGAAATGCGATAGAACTGGCTAATCGCAATACCGGCGGTCAAATCAGTAAATGAGACACCTTCGTCCGTAGATACATAAATGCCACCGTCGCTACCACAAAATAGATTGCCGTTAAAAAACTTCAAGGTATGTATGTCAGCATGAGTATAGGAAGGAGAATTATCGAACCATTGATTGAGTTGGTTGAAACTATCACCACCGTCGGTACTTTTCCAGATATTTAGACATCCTATGTAGATTTCATTGGCATTGGTTGGGTTTACTTCAATAGCTAAATCAAACCAGGCTTGATTTGATTCAAAAATATCTACGGAATTTGTTGTTTCTGTAAAAGTCGCCCCACTATCTAAGGATTTGAACAGCCCTTGATATGCAAAATCATCTGCCCCGGTCAGCGCACTTATCAAATAAACTACTTCTGCATTGGCAGGTGAAACACCCAAGGCCAATCGCCCTGAAGTACTAGGAAGATTAGCTGAAATTTGATCAAAAGTAGTTCCACCATTTCTGGACACATAGAAATTACTTGCGTTAACTGCATATATGGTCTGTGGGTCTCCTGGTTTCAATTTAAAATCACTTATGTTTCCGACTTGTTTCGTATCCCAGGTAACACCCCCATCTTCTGATTTTTGAAGCCCCGAACTGGTACCTGCCCATATAACGTTAGAATTTGTAGGGTCGATTACAATTTCATTCATTAAAAAACCGATATTTCCAGGGTCTGGTACTAAACCGGTTGCATTCCACGAGGCACCACCATCTATAGACTTAAAAGCCCCTATGCTGAAAGAATCAGCGGCATCATCATCACCTGTTGAAATATATATAGTATTCGAGTCATTAGGGTCAATCGCGATGCCCGAAACTCCTATTTGTAGAAAATTATCAAAGAGATTAGTCCATGTATTTCCGGAATTGGTCGTTTTCCAAATTCCTCCAGCTGGAGCTCCTACATACCAGATATTTGGATTGTTAGGGTCAACAGCGATTGCGTTGACACGGCCTTGACCTGGCAAGGCTCGTGATAAAGAACCATGCGAAAATGGCCCTATGGAGGTCCAATTACTAGTTGGGTTTACGGCCTTACCCGATTGATTCTGTTTGTTTTTAAAACTCTGCCATAACTCTGATGAAGAAGGCAATCGACCGTCGGAATGGGCCAGTTGCTCCCAATAGGTTTTCCATCGCATAAAAGGTTTATAACCGCTTCCTTTCTTATTTGGATCACGTGTTTTCCAATAGGCATCAAAAGAGGCGCTAATCTCATCTATGGTATAGGACTGGTCTTGTGTTTTGGCAGAGGTTGAGGCTTCCTTTTTAGCTAATTCTTGCATCCAAGGTGCGTTTTGATTGTATTGGGCGCTTGTAAAGGCCAAAAACAAAAATGCAATGGGGAGTAGTAGTTTTTTCATATTTATTTAATCAGGAAATAAAAATTCCGCCGATAACTAACTAATTAGCCGAGAATTGGAAGGAAGTTTTTAGTTCTTTTTTCATAGCGAGTCTATCTAACTAAGATGGTCCTAAGACATGTTTTTAATCATAGGGTTTCACCAAAGCTTTTTTTGGGGCGCTACAATGGTGGTGGTTATGAAAGTATTTATAAATTGCAGCAATTCTTTTTTTCTTATATGGCTCAATATATAAAAATATATGAAGAAAATCCCCATCCAAAGGAAATCAAAAGGGTAGTGGATGTTCTTAGAAAAGGAGGCTTGGTCATTTATCCAACGGACACGGTGTATGGCTTGGGGTGTGACATTACCAATACTAGAGCCTTAGAGCGTATCGCCAGGATTAAAGGTGTTAAGTTGGAAAAAGCCAATTGGTCCTTCATTTGCGCAGATTTAAGCAACTTTTCCGATTATGTGCGCCAAATTGACACCGCAACATTTAAAATCCTCAAACGTGCTTTACCTGGCCCTTACACTTTTATTCTGCCTGGGAACAATAATCTCCCTAAAGCCTTTAAGAAAAAGAAGACCGTTGGTATTCGTGTTCCTGATAACAGAATTGCAAATGCTTTGGTCGTTGAATTGGGGAACCCGATAGTGTCCACCTCTATTCGTGATGAAGATGAATTATTAGAATATACAACGGATCCCGAGTTGATTTTTGAGAAGTGGCAAAACCTAGTTGACATTGTAATTGACGGAGGTTATGGTGGTAATATGGCTTCGACCATTATCGATTTGTCCCAAGATGAACCGAAAGTGATTCGCGAGGGTAAAGGCGATTTGGATATCCTATAAACAAAAAAAGTGCGCCGTAAAGCGCACTTTGAGATTTCTATGTGATAAATTCTTACTCGTTGATCGCTGGATCTTTCATTCCCTCTTCAATCATGCTATAGAACTGATCGATTTTTGGAAGTACCACAATTCTGGTTCTTCTATTTTTTGATTTCTCCGTAGTAGAAACAGGTACATATTCCGCTCTACCAGCAGCAGTCATACGTTTAGGATCTACGTTATAATCATTTTGTAAAATACGTACTACCGCTGTGGCACGTTTTACACTTAAATCCCAGTTATCTAATATGTTACCCTTACTTCTATAAGGAACATCATCCGTATGGCCTTCGACCATGAATTCAAAATCTGGTTTGTTATTCACAACTTGTGCGACTTTGCCGAGAACTTCTTTTGCTCTACTTGTGATGTTATAGCTTCCACTACTGAATAATAATTTATCCGAGATCGAAACGAATACAACTCCTTTTTCTACGCTTATTTCGATATCCTCATCATCTAAATTACCGAGAACACCTTTCAGGCTTTGTACCAAGGAAAGGTTAACTGAATCCCTGCGGGTGATGGCATCGTTCAATTTTCGTATGGTCAAATCTTTTTCTTGAAGGCTTTCCAATGATTTCTCCAAGTTTTCAGCACCTTTAGTGGTAAGTGTCGTCAAATTGCCCATATTATTGATGAGCTCTTGATTGTTTGCCTTAAGAAAAGCATTTTGGTCTTCTAAAGTCTGCAATCTTGAAGTGGCAGTCGCTTTTTCTTCTAAACAACTGTTCAATTTAACCGTTGCCGAATTCAATAAATCTTGCGCCTCTTTGTGTTTTGCCTCTAAATCCTTAAATTTTTTCTGAGACACACATGACCCTAGTAACAGCGTCAATCCTAAACAGCCTAAAATGATTTTTTTCATAATGATGTGATAAATATTAATTGTGTTATTTGTTCCGATTTTTTGAAATAAGCCACAAAACTATAGAATCGCGGACTTCTTGGTAATCAAAATTAGTTAATCTTTTACTAATACGTTAAATTTCTTTACATGATGTACGAAGTGAGACCAAACAATGGATTTCGTAGCGTAGTACTTTAGTATAAAATTGGCTTTTTCCCTTTTCTTGTTCATTTTCCTGAATTGCCTGTAAAAGCTAAGGTGAGCACGCAAAATTGCCCAACAATGGTTGAATTTTAATTGAGAAATAAAACGCAGGGCAGCAACGCCATCTAGTAGCAAACGAGCTAAAATAATAGATAATGCTTTTCCCCTTGGCAGGTTTTTAGTAATCGAAAACAATGAGTTTCGGAAATTTAGATAAGTTTTCTTCGGGTTCATATTGCTCAGCGTCGAGCCACCTAAATGATATACCGTTGAGGCTCCAACATAGTATACCTTATGGCCATTGTTTTTGGCACGCCAACAAAGATCCACTTCTTCTTGATGTGCAAAGTAATCTTCATCAAAACCTCCTAAACTATCAAAAAGTGCTTTTTTGATAAACATACAGGCTCCAGTTGCCCAGAAGATTTCACGAATATCATTGTACTGACCTTCATCTTTCTCCAGAGCCTGAAAGATTCGACCTCTACAAAAAGGGTAACCCAACTTATCAATGAACCCACCAGCGGCCCCGGCGTACTCAAAATGATCTCTGCGTTTAAGATCTAAAATTTTGGGCTGTATTATAGAAGCCTCTGGTAAGTTTTGAAAAGCTTCTCTTATCGGGTTCAACCAATTTTCGGTCACCTCTACATCTGAATTCAACAAACAAAAGACATCGGCGTCTACGTGTTTAAGGGCATCATTGTAACCCTTCGTAAATCCGCCATTTGTACTATTTTGAATGATTTTAACTGATGGATAGTTCGCTTTTATAAAACCAACCGAACCATCGGTAGAGGCATTGTCAGCGACATAAATTTCTGCATCTTCAGAATATTGGGTAACCGAAGGCAGGAAGCATTCCAAGAGTTCCTCCCCGTTCCAATTTAATATGACAATTGCTATTCGCAAAACGATGGCAAATTAACGGCTAAATTCAGGAATATCCCTTAGAAACGAGTATTTTTCTTGGTCAAAATCCATTTTACAATAATAATGCTCCAACCCGTTGGTAACCAGTAAATAATTCGCTTTAAGATTCATATTGTAACGGGCAATTTGGTCGAAAGTTGTTTGGTCGATTTTAATTTCAGGCGCCTTACATTCTACCAATATTTCAATTGACCCATCTGAATTAAAAACAACCACATCGTATCGCTTTTTCAAGGAATTGATCCTTAACTGTTTCTCTACATTGATGTGACTTTTCGGATATTGCTTGTTTTTAATTAAATAGTGAACTACATGTTGACGTACCCATTCCTCTGCTTGTAAAACCACGAATTTTTTGCGAATAACATCAAAAATATGGGTTTTATTTTCGCTATTTTTGAGCCTAAAGCGGTACGTTGGAAAGTTTAGCAGAATCACAATACAAATTTGATGATTTTATTTGAATGGAGGAAGTAAAGCAAATTGTAAAGGACATAGCCAATGGGAATATAAAACCCATTTACCTGCTTACTGGCGAGGAGCCGTATTATATTGATAAAGTAGCTGAATACATTGAGAAAAATGTGCTTTCAGAAGAAGAACGGGGATTCAATCAAATGGTGCTTTACGGAAAAGAGGTTTCAGTCGAGGACATCGTTGGCAACGCCAAAAGATTTCCTATGATGGCCGATAGACAAGTGGTCATTGTGAAAGAAGCACAACATCTGTCTCGTACAATCGATAATTTAAACGCCTATGCTGAGAACCCACAACCTACTACTGTTTTAGTTTTGTGCTACAAATACAACAAATTTGATAAGCGGAAAAAGGTCTATAAAAGCATCAAGAAAAACGGACTCTGTTTTGAAAGCAAAAAACTTTATGAGAATCAAGTTTCGGATTGGATACGAAAAATGCTTCAAGGAAAAGGGTATCAAATTTCACACAAAGCCGCTATTCTTTTGACCGAGTTTTTAGGTACTGATTTAAGCAAAATCAATAACGAGCTTGAAAAGTTGCAATTGGTACTTCCGAAGGAAAAGGAAATTACTCCAATTGATATTGAAGAGAATATAGGTATTAGCAAAGACTTCAATAATTTTGAACTTAAGAAAGCGATTGGGGAACGCAATGTGTTGAAGGCCACGCGAATTCTCAACTATTTTGCCAATAATCCCAAAGACAATCCCTTCGTGGTAACGATTACACTTTTGAATACTTTTTTCACGCAATTATTGAAATACCATGGCATGAAAGACCATAACCCCAAAAGCGTGGCGAGTGTTTTAGGGATTAACCCGTATTTCGTAAATGAATACCAAATTGCAGCAAAAAACTATCCGATGAAAAAGGTCAGTGAAATAGTTTCACATCTAAGAGAACTTGACCTAAAAGGGAAAGGTGTAGGAGCTAACAACATATCGCAAGGTGATTTGCTCAAAGAACTCCTCGTAAAGTTTATTTAACTACTTCTTGTCAATACTAAACTTGCCTGGCCCTAAAAGCGCTATTACGACGAAAAAGGCTAAAAACAAAAAGGCTTTTTCTTTAGTGCCGAAAGGATCTTCGGCATGTACTATAAAGCCAGCTACAGCCATTGTAATTGCCGCTGGAATGGCGGCCCACCTTGTTTTGAATCCAATAATCAACAAAATAGGACACACAAATTCCCCAATGACGGCGAGGAAGAGTGAAGGTGTAGCTCCGATACCAATCGGATCTCCAAATTCAAAATTGCCACTTATCAGTTTTTGAAATTTGGGAATACCATGGGTCAACAACATTATCGAAGGAAGTATTCGAAGTAAAGCGAGCCCGATATCTTTTAGTAGGGAATTATTCATAGGTCTTGCGATTTAACGTTGCCAAATGTATTTATTTTTTTTGAATTTAAGTTAAAACTTGTCGAAGGGCCCTGACCAACGTGTCCGCATCGTTCTTGGAAAAACTCAGGGGAGGCTTGATTTTTAGAACACTATCAAAGGGCCCATCAGTACTTATCAAAATAAACTGTTCACGAAGTTCATTTTTAATTTTAGAGGCTAATTTTGTATTTGGTCCACCATCTGAATCTATAATTTCAACCCCAAGGAATAGTCCACTTCCACGAACATCGGCTATTTCAGCGTGTTGGTTTTGTATTGTTCTAAGCTCGTTTATCAAATAATCACCGACTTCTTTCGCATGCTCTTGTAAAGATTCTTGGTCTACAACCTCTAGCACTGCTTGACCGATAGCACATGAGACGGGATTTCCCCCAAATGAGCTAAAAAATTCAGGTCCATTGTCAAAAGATGCTGCAATTTCATCTGTAGTCACAACTGCTCCAACTGGGTGGCCGTTGCCCATTGGTTTCCCGATGATGACCATATCGGGAACTACGTTGTGCATTTCAAATCCCCAGAAAAAATCACCTAAGCGCCCAAAACCAACTTGAACTTCATCACTAATGCAAATTCCACCTTGCTTGCGTATCGACTTGTATACTTTCTCTAAATAACCATTTGCCAATGGCACTTGACCACCACAACCTACAATGGGCTCTGCAATGAAGGCCGCAATTTGATTCTTATCGGTATCAATTTGTGAGTTGGTGATATCAGCGAAATGATTACCGGCTTCGTCCTCATCATTAAAACCGGAACCGAAGGCATTAGGCATCGGTGTTTGAATTATGTTTTCTTTTCTACCGCTTCCTCCTTTATGGCTATACTTGTAGTGGCTGATGTCGATACCCATTCTTGTGTTACCATGATAACCATGCTCCAATACCATCACTTTAGATTTTCCGGTGTGTGCGATGGCTATTCGAATGGCCAAATCACTTGCAGCACTGCCTGAATTCACGAGAAAGACTTTGTTCAATTTTGCAGGAAACTTACTTAAGAGTTTCTCGCTATAGGCAAGTAACTCTTCATAAACATATCGGGTGTTGGTGTTGAGTCGGGCCATTGTAGTGCTACCAGCTCGAACTACATTTGGGTGGCAATGACCTGCCAACATAATATTGTTGTATGCGTCGAGAAAAGTATTTCCATCGGTATCATACATATATTGAAATGCCGATTGGTGCATTTGGATCGGTTTGGTATAGCTTAATGAAAGTGCCTCACTAAAATGGTTTTTTCGGCGTTCCAGTTGTTTACGCAAAGATTGCTTTGCGCTAGGAGTGAAGCCTGCTGCTTTTCTAAATTCGTCTTTCGCTTTTATGGGATTTATGGTGAGCCATTTCCTTAGTAAATCCCAAGCGGGTTTTTCGCTTACTGTGATATACTCCGAATCTGGTTTTTGTTTTTTAGTATATGCTGAATTACAGACACTGGTGCACAATCTTGCTGCCACTAAATAATATAGAATATCGAGTTCTTGTTCTTTTAGAGAATTTACTTTATGATAGCCTTGAATGAGCGGAGCGGCAGTCACAAGTGGATCATCTTTGCACATCATTACATAAGTCAGCGCGACTGCAATCTCATTTATCAGCCAAGTGCTGCACATATCGCCAAAATCGATTATTCCGGTGACTTTTCCGTTTTTGGTCAGTACATTCCAATCGTTGCCATCATTATGGATGATTCCTTTTCTAAGTTGATGTTCAATGGGCGAAACGTGCTGTTCAAACTGTAAAAAGAAATAGTCAACTAAACTTCGGTCTTTCGGATTGGGAATGTAATCTAGATACTTGTAGTTTGATTTGAAATGTCTTAAGTCCCATTGGGTTTCCTTGCCTACAACTGCAGCTTCATACAGCGGTACTGTAATAACATCCATTTCGGCTAGAAATTCACCGAAAGAATAAAGTAAATCAGCTGTATGGTCAATATCTCCAACAAAGTCTCCCTCGACAAATGAAAGCAATCTAAAAATCGAGCCATTATTTGTTATTAATTTCTCCTTCGTATTGCTGCTAATTACAACAGGAAAATTATATTCTTTTAAAGCAACAAGCTCTTTCAAAACTCGATTCTCTGCTTGCAAAAGAGCTTTGGTTTCTTCGGAAGAAATATATTGTTTCAATACGAAAATCGACTTTTTGTGTACTACTTTGTAGTTTGTACTGTCGTATCCTTCCAGTTTTGAGATGGTACAGTTTTCTAAACCGTAGAAATTCTTTAAAACATTCACTATCTCCATTTTGAGGTATTTTCGCAATATTCAAACTTACTTCAAATTCGAGATAATGGAAAAACCTTTTATGGAGAAAAAGCAGAATTAGCGCAAATTGGGATAATCTTCGGGATTTGATTCGTGCATAATAGCATAGACTTTTTCAAAAATGTCCTCAGCATTTGGTTTAGAGAAATAGTCCCCATCAGAACCATATGCTGGTCTATGGGCTTTGGCGGTAAGGGTTTGTGGAGCACTATCCAAGTATTTGTAAGCCTCTTGTTTCTCTATTATTTCATTGAGTAAATATGCGGAGCAGCCACCAGGAACATCCTCATCAACAACCAATAATCGATTTGTTTTTTGCACACTTTTTACGACATCATGATTAAGATCAAAAGGCAGCAAAGACTGTGCATCTATTACTTCGGCATCAATACCCACTTCTTGAAGTTCTTTGGCTGCCTGCAGTACGATCCTTAGTGTAGAACCGTAAGAAACCAAAGTGATGTCAGACCCTGACCTCAAGGTTTCTACTACTCCAATGGGAGTGCAAAATTCCCCTAAATTAGTGGGAATACGTTCTTTTAAACGATAGCCGTTCAAACTTTCGATTACAAGTGCAGGTTCATCACTTTTCATTAGCGTATTGTAAAAGCCTGCGGCTTGAGTCATGTTTCGTGGTGAAAGAATATACATGCCACGAAGAACGTGAATTAAACCTCCCATTGGTGAACCGGAATGCCATATTCCTTCTAGGCGATGGCCTCTAGTTCTAACAATTAAAGGGGCTTTTTGCCTTCCCACAGAGCGATATCTCATCGTGGCTACGTCATCTGTCAATGTTGGCATTGCATAGAAAATATAATCAAGGTATTGAATCTCGGCAATAGGGCGCAAACCTCTTAATGCCATGCCTAGGCCTTGACCAATAATTGTCGTTTCTCGAATGCCGGTATCGGCAACCCGCAACTTGCCATGTTTTTCCTGCAGTCCTTCCAACCCTTGGTTGACATCGCCGATTGCTCCACTATCTTCTCCAAAAACCAAGGCTTCCGGGTATTTTTCGAACAATGCGTCAAAATTATCCCGCAAGATTACGCGACCATCTACACTTTTGGCATTTGAATCAAATTGGGGCTTTATCTCAGGGATATTCGTAGCCTTAGTTGGGTTTTCGCTGTACAAGTGGCTACTATACTTGGGCTGTTCGCTTTCTAAAAATCGATTTGTCCAGTCCAATAGTGCTTTTTTCTCCGTTGAATTTTCACCTAAAAGATATCTCAATGCCTTTCTTGCTTTTGAAGCCAAATCTCTTTTTATAGGCTCCTCATTGGCAACAAGGTCATTTTTCAATTTCGTAATGAAGGTTCTGTTTTGACTGGTCTTTGCAACTTGCTCTAATAACAGAACCAGTGATTTCTTTTGGGCCAAATGAGTTTCCAAGTATTCTGCCCAAGCTTCTTTTTTTGCTGTACGTACGCTTTTTTTGATAGCCAGTTCCAACTCATTAAGCTCTTTGTCGGTAGAAATACCCGATTCGATTATCCATTCTTTAAAGCGCTTGTTGCAATCGTTTTCTCGTTCCCATACTAAACGTTCCTCGGTTTTATAACGTTCGTGAGAACCAGATGTAGAATGGCCTTGAGGTTGTGTGAGCTCAGTGACGTGAATAATAACGGGCACATGTTCATCACGGGCGATATCCGATGCATTTTCATAGGCATGCATTAAACCTGTATAGTCCCAACCTTTGACTTTTAATATTTCATATCCAAGGTTTTCTTCATCGCGTCGAAAGCCTTCAAGTACCATTGATATATCTTCTTTGGTCGTATGATATTTCTGTGGAACTGAGATTCCATACTCGTCGTCCCAAATGCTTATGACCATTGGAACTTGGAGTACACCACCTGCGTTAATGGTTTCAAAAAACATACCTTCACTGGTACTGGCATTTCCAATTGTTCCCCATGCGACTTCATTTCCATTGACAGAAAACCTAGTTGAATCTATATTCTTTTGATTACGGTATACTTTTGATGCTTGTGCTAAGCCAAGCAATCGTGGCATTTGCCCAGCAGTGCACGAAATATCCGGAGTAGTATTCTTTTGTTTTGTCAAGTCTTTCCAACTACCGTCTTCGTTTAGGCTGTAGGTCAGGTAATGACCTATCATTTGCCTTCCCGCACTCATTGGCTCTTTCTCAATATCCGTGGTGGCGTAAAGTGCATGAAACATCGCTTTGGGTGTCAATAGGCCCAATGCCATCATAAAAGTCTGATCACGGTAGTAGCCACTTCTAAAATCTCCATTTCTAAAAGATCTTGCCATCGCTAATTGAGGTAATTCTTTGCCATCGCCGAAAATGCCGAATTTGGCTTTTCCGTTCAAAACCTCTTTTCGTCCGATCAAACTACAAGTACGACTCAAAAAAGCAATTTCATAATCCTTCAGGATTTGTGCTCTAAAATCATCAAAAGAAATGTCATTACTGGTCCGTGGCGATATATTCATGAAGTGCCTAAAGTTTTCACAAAAATACAGAACGACTTTGTTTTTTGCAACCAAGAAAAGAGGATATTCCTTAGATATTTGCTAATAAATACCTTCTAAAAATCTGTTTTATTAAGGATAAAACAAAATAACCAGTATTTCTTGAGAATATTTCAATACTCTAGAACCACTTTCTGTTGAAAAGCCCAAGGAGTGTTTTTGGGCTTACTGTAATGATAAAACGAATTCTCTCGCCGTAGTTTGGCTCTGAGACTTCCCAACCATTATTGGAGTATAAGGGAAAGTATAATTCAAAATAATCGGTTACAAGGTTCAGCCGAATACCTGAGTCGTAAACAAATTTTTCTTTCAACCCTCGATTTTTGACCATGCCTATGTCACCATAAAGTTCAATCCAACGCCATAGATTTACACTTGCATTCGCGGTCGCAATCCAATCATCGGCAAAGCGGTAGCGTTCATCAAGAAAAGATTTGAAACCACCTTCAGCAATAATGATTTGTTGGCTGTAGATACCGGAGTCTTCCGATCTACCCAAATACCCATAGTCAAATAAATAGTCAGTGGGGCGGTCCAAGGCAAAACTGAAAAAATCAGAATTGGTCTTATTCCTTATAAATTTTCCGCCGTAGAAACGTAGATTCAGTTGGCGGTTACTTTGAAAAAGCCATCGGTATTCTAACTGTGCGGAGAGTTTTGTAAAGTTTCCTCCATATTGAAAATCCAGCAACGTATACTTGAAATTGATAATGTTGTTGTCAATATTGGCATACCGCACATTGAATACACTATAATCGGGATTGTCAGGATCATTTCTCAAATCTGTCAGACTTGGGTCGATGTCCCTAAAAATATTAAGATATCTGAATGAAAGTAATTGCCTTTTGTTCGAAATCAAATCAGGTCTCCAACCAAAACTAACCGAGGGGGTGAAGGTCGAATAACGAGAGTTGACATTGAAATGAGAAGTACCACCTCCCAAACGATAATTTGCTACATACAAGCCCGTTTTACTCAGATATTTTCTGTACGAAACACTTCCCCCGCCTACGAATGCCTTTTCTCTAAAAGAATAGGAGGGAGAAACATCAAATACAAATGGTCGCTGTAATAGCGTTTTGTTATGCAATCTCATTCCGGGCGTCCATCCATCATAGATATTAAACTCAAGAACAGGTGTATAAAAGATTTGATTTAAATAGGGGTTCTCAGAATCTTGTAAGAATGTAAATTTCAGTTTCTTGTTACCCGATAGAAATCCGCCCAAAGACTTCCAGTTATCACGCTGATTGAATTCTGGAATTTTTTGATCGTAGTTCAATACCAGTCGATCTTCATCGTTCCTAGGAATGGTAAACTTCTTTTCCTTGATGATATCGGAAAACCAATATTTAGATACTACAGTGTCATTTCTCAGTCCAAAAAGCGAAATAGGAACCACAGTGCCTTCCTTGTTCTTTATGGTTAGGGTTAACGAATCTGGTGTTTTTTCTAATTTCTTAATCTTAAAATCAATGCGCCTATCCGAATAGACATAATTACTAAAAAACCAATCGATATTTTGGTCGGCAGACCGCTTTAAGATCGATTCGAAATCTAAAACCTTTACGCGATTTAATTGGTAGAATTTATAAAAGGTTTTGATGCTTTCATCAACTTTTTCTTTGCCAACATAACTCGCCAAATAGGAAAGGCCCAATCCTGCCTTGTATTTATTTGAAATTTTTTGATTGAATTTTATCAAAGAATCGTTGGAAGTCACTAATGGCTGATCCTGGTTTTTCCGTGCAGTTAACATGTACAGAAAAGGATATTGCTCATTGAAACCCATTTTCGCCAGGTTAAAGCTGCGTATGCCCCATATCTTCGACAATTTTCCAAGCAGTTTCTGGTCCGGATAATGCGCCTCAACGTAGGCAATCATTAAATAATTGGCAATTGCATCAGTAAGCCATTGTTCTTTACGTGGGTTGAGATAAACGGTTTCTTCCAATATATTGATCAGTGCCGTTTTCAAGAATTTCATCTCGAACTGAAACTGTGGTTCATACGGTCTTATGAAAGATGGCAATTGATTGATACCGTATAGTGGATTTTTATTATAGTCGATCTCGCTTACAAGCAGTCTAGGGTGCGGATATTTCCCAAGATTTTCATGAATAAATTTTACTACATTATTGATGGAAACACCCTGTAGTATCGGATTGTACCTATTCACATTAATATCGGTAACTATAGTTGCATAAGGGGTGACGTGTGTGGTAAAACGTTTGGTACGGGATAGTATGATTTCACAGTTTTTTTGTTGATCTGCGCTTAGCTGTGCCTGTTGTCCGTTCGGAAATTTTGTGTTACCTAATGTTTTGAAATTCGAAGACAAAAAGAGCTCGTCTGGATAAATCAAGTTAATACTGGTATCCGTAGGGTCCGTAAAAAGATCTTCCAAGTTTTTATTAGAATATAAATGCCATTTACCATCAAAAACGGCTGGCGTCATGTACCAGTCTTTTAGGTAGTATTCCCCAATATTATTATACCCATAGGGTGTAAATTTATTGGGGGGTAACTTTACTGTATAGGTAAGGAATAGATGCGTAGACTCGTTAGGAGCCAAAGGTTTGTTTAGTTTGATTTTAATGAGGTCTTCCCCAGAAGATCTTTCCCATTGTATTCCCCGATAATCATAGTCGACCATACTTTGAATATCTGTATAGCCTCTTTCTTCTTCCTTAGCCAAGTGAAGGCTCTTTTTAAATTGCTCCGCGAAACTTTTGGCAAGAGCCGTGTTCTTGTTCGAATAGGCGTTAGCCCAATCATTAAAGTAGAGCGTCTCTAAAGTTTTGTTGGAAGTATTTACATAGGTGAATTCTTGTTGGACGGCAATTTCATGGTTGTCGTCATCGAGCCTTGCGGTTACCAAATTAATATGCTGACCCCATGTTTTTTCGCAGGGTAAGAATAAAAAAATGGCACAAAGACCAAATAGGGATATTATTTTTTTTTGACTTTTCATTTAGAAGTTTGGACTAAGGGCATGCCCTCTGTAGAATGCATCTATAATCGATACTACCTCCTCTTTTGTATCCACTAATTGAATAAGATCAAGATCCTCAGGACTAATATTGCCGGCATTTAGCATCGTATTTTTCACCCACTCGAACAAGCCTTTCCAGAATTCCGTCCCGACCAGGATTATTGGAAATTTTTCGATTTTATGAGTTTGAATGAGCGTAATCGCTTCGAAAAGTTCATCCAAGGTTCCAAAGCCACCCGGCATCACTACAAACCCTTGTGAATATTTTACGAACATTACTTTACGAACAAAGAAATAATCGAAGTCTAAACTTTTATCAGAATCGATATAAGGGTTATCGTGTTGTTCGAATGGAAGATCGATATTGAGACCTACAGAAGTACCTCCGGCCAAATTAGCGCCTCGGTTACCGGCCTCCATGATTCCCGGTCCGCCACCTGTAATAACTCCGTAACCCGCTTCCGATATACTTTGGGCTACATCGACTGCCAATTGGTAGAAGGGATCGTCTTCCTTCGTACGCGCTGAGCCAAAAATTGAAACGCAAGGACCGATCACGCTCATCCGCTCAAAGCCATTTACAAATTCGCCCATTATCTTGAACAAAGCCCAAGAGTCATTGGTTTTAATCTCGTTCCAACCTTTGTGATGTTGTTCTTTTCTCATGAATAAGAATCTTTATTGTCATTCCCGCGCAGGCAGGATTCTATTTGTTTAATTCAAGAAGTTAATTCTTTAATCAAAAACTTTGCCGTGTAACTCTTTTTATCTTTGGCTACTTCTTCAGGAGTGCCCTTTGCGACTATCATTCCTCCTCCGCGCCCACCTTCATAGCCGATATCGATTATGTAGTCCGTCATCTTTATGACATCCATATTATGTTCAATGACGACAATGGTATTCCCTTTGTCTACCAAACGATTCAGAACTTCCATTAGTACACGGATATCCTCAAAATGAAGCCCTGTCGTCGGTTCATCCAGAATATAAAACGTATTGCCCGTATCACGTTTTGACAGTTCTGTAGCCAATTTAATGCGCTGTGCCTCGCCACCTGATAAAGTTGTTGATTGCTGTCCCAAAGAAATATAACCCAAACCTACATCTTGTATTGTCTTCAACTTACGATGAATTTTCGGAATTAGTTCAAAAAAATCAACGGCCTCGTTGATGGTCATTTCTAGAACATCTGCAATGGATTTACCCTTATATCGGATTTCCAGCGTCTCTCTATTAAAGCGTTTGCCGTTGCAGGTTTCGCATTCGACGTATACATCGGGTAAAAAGTTCATCTCAATAACACGCAGCCCGCCGCCTTGACAAGTTTCACATCTACCACCTTGCACATTAAAACTAAACCGACCTGGTTTGTAACCTCGAATCGCAGCTTCAGGAGTTTTGGCAAAGAGCGACCGAATTTCACTAAATGTACCGGTATAGGTAGCCGGATTGGAGCGCGGGGTTCTGCCGATAGGACTTTGATTGATATCAATAACCTTGTCAATATGTTCCAAGCCATTTATCTTTTTATAGGGCATCGGTTTTTTTACTCCATTAAAATAGTGAGCATTCATAATAGGGTAGAGGGTCTCGTTTATCAAGGTGGATTTGCCACTACCCGAAACGCCGGTAACGCCGATCATTTGACCTAACGGAAGTTCAATAGTTACGTTTTTTAGATTATTTCCGGCACATCCGGATAACACGATTTTCTTACCATTTCCCTTTCGCCGATTTTTGGGTACCGGAATTTCTCTTTTGCCCGTAATGTAATCGGCCGTAAGTGTATTTTCCTTTATCAACTCCGAAGGAAGTCCTTGTGAAATAATCTCTCCGCCGTGTCGGCCCGCTCTTGGCCCAATATCAATGACGTGATCCGCCCGTTCGATCATATCACGATCGTGTTCAACCACAATGACCGAATTGCCAATATCTCTTAAAGACTCCAAAGATTTTATGAGACGCCCGTTATCACGTTGATGTAAGCCGATACTTGGTTCATCTAAAATATAAAGTACGCCGACTAGTTGTGATCCAATTTGGGTAGCAAGTCGAATGCGTTGGGCTTCACCACCCGATAGCGATTTCGAACTTCGGTTCAGTGAAAGATAATCGAGACCGACATCTAAAAGAAATTGAATGCGGGTTTTGATTTCTTTTATGATTTCCTCTGCAATTTTTAATTGATTTCCTTTTAATATTTGCTCTAAATCGGCAAAGAATCCTGCCAGTTCGGCAATGTCTAAATGCGCTAGTTGAGCAATGTTCTTTTCGTTGATTTTAAAATTCAAAGATTCCTTACGAAGTCTTGAGCCTTCACAAGTGGGGCAAGAAACCTTATCCATATATTCTTTGGCCCATCTTTTAATAGAAGTGGAAGCTGCTTCGTCAAATTGATTTTTAATGAAATTCGAAATCCCCTCATAGTCAATTTTATACGTCCGCTTTACGCCCAATGTTTTCGAATCTACCTCAAAATTTTCGACACCTCCATTTAAGAGAACGTTCATTGCTTCTTCCGGTATTTTTGAAATCGGATCGGTCAATTCGAAGTTATAGCGTTGGGCGATTGTTTCAATTTGTTTGAAGGCCCATGATTTTTTGTATTCCCCCAAAGGAGCAATGCCACCACCTTTTATAGATTTCTTTTTATCGGGAAATATTTTCTTTTCGTTCACTTGGTAAACGTGCCCAAGTCCATTACAATGGGAACACATGCCTTTGGGAGAATTAAAAGAAAAGGTATTGGGTTCTGGCGTGGGATATGAAATTCCTGTTGAGGGACACATTAAATCCCTGCTAAAATAGCGTGCTACTTTTTCGCCCTCTTCCAATATCATTAAAACGTTATCACCGCTGTACATGGCCGTGTTTATGGATTCTGCCAGACGTTTGTCCATGTCTTCGGTATTGGCCACTTTTAAACGGTCAATTACAATCTCGATATCATGGGTTTTGTAGCGGTCCACTTTCATTCCCTTGGTGATGTCTACAACTTCACCGTCGACCCGTACTTTTACAAAACCTTGCTTGGCGATTTGCTCAAACAGTTCACGGTAATGTCCTTTTCTTGATTTGATGATCGGGGCGAGCACATTTATCTTTTTACCCTCATAATCGGATTTAATCAATTCTTTGATTTGCTCATCGCTATAGCTTACCATTTTCTCGCCTGTATTGTAACTGTAGGCATCGCCTGCCCTAGCGAATAAGAGGCGTAAAAAATCGTAGATTTCGGTAATAGTTCCGACTGTTGAGCGAGGAGATTTCGAAGTGGTCTTTTGTTCGATGGCGATTACAGGAGAAAGTCCGTCGATTTTATCAACATCTGGTCTTTCCAAACCACCCAAGAACTGCCTTGCGTAAGCGGAAAAAGTCTCGATGTACCTGCGTTGGCCCTCTGCATAAATTGTATCAAAGGCCAAGGAAGATTTACCACTACCCGAAAGCCCCGTAATAACAACCAGTTTTTCTCGGGGAATGGTCACATCGATGTTCTTCAGATTATGAACCCGAGCACCTTTAACCTCTATATTTTCTTCGTATTTGACCATCTTTCACAGCAAAGTTGCAAAAGTACGGTTTTGACGTCTAAAACGATAATTGGTTTCAATTCCTTTTTGTTATTTAAGTGTTAGATTCTAACTTTGAACATTAAACAGAAAAATACTACAAATGCAAATCTTAGGAATAGGTTCTCGTATTAATCACGGCGAATATGGGAAAGGTGTTGTGACCAATGTCACCTCAAAACATTATTGGGTCACTTTTATGGAAAACGGATTGGAAACTATTGAACTTGATGCTGATTTCGAGGTTATCGAGGCTGTAGAGGATGAAGTGGATACCATCAGTTTTTCGGAAGTGGAACAATCGTTGATTTCCATTTTAAGACGTTGGAGCGATGCGTCCTCACTTACACCTATGGCAGATAAATGGAAAGGAGGAAATCTGGTTCTTGAACCAAAGGATTCTAATTTGTCGAACAAAGAAATACCAATAGAAACCTTCTTTCATAAAATTGTGATGGTTCGCGACCGAATTCGAGTAATGGAACAGAAAATAAACGCTAGTAAAAATTTGGATGATCAAGAAAAAGTTGACTTGCAACAATACATCACAAGAATTTACGGGAGCTTAACCACTTTTAACGTACTTTTCAAAAGTCAACGGGACAATTTTATTGGTGAAAGAACTAAATAGGGTTAGGTCACTAGTTTTTGAATATCCTTTGTTTTCTATTTTATTTTTGATTGAATTCCTAACCCGCTTGCTTTTTCTCACTCAAATACTTCCAATAACGCTTGGGTACATGTTGCGTGTGCAATTTCATATTGATACGAGATTTGATATTGGTACTTTTAAAGTAATTGTTCCACAGGTCTTGGAAATCGTATTCCTGGCTGGTGAAAACACTGCTTTTTTGAATGCTGTTCGCGTGAATATCTTGTAAATCCAAAGAAATAATTTCAACGGAATGCAAGTCATAGAAAATTCCATACTTCCGCTTCACATCATAGATTAACCATTGTTGGTCCGCATAACGTGAACGAAAATGTTTTGTAATTAGGGGCAATACATCGAAATCAGGCTCTATGTTCGCAAAGTATACACCGTCTTGGGTCAACTGAAAACGAACGAAAGCCTCCATACGATGTTTTTCCCTTCCAACGGATTTGGCGAGTTGACTGATTTTTAAAATGGTATCATCTGAAAAATTCAAGTGTACCATGTCAATAGGGGAGAACAGTTTCCTAATATACCTATATAATAAAAGCTCGATTCCTTTGGATTCACTCAAAAAAGCGAAGTATATATTTTTAATGGCAGAGTTACTTTTTTTCTGAATTCCGTTCCATACACGCTTGGCCTTATCCATTTGTGTAAAAACGGTTTCAGTATCGGAAAACAATCCGCGTTGTGCTACGGAATTCTTTTGAATGTCCGCTATTTCGATACGTTCATCGAATGCTTTAAATACCGTGGTCAAGAAGCCGTTGAAACTTCCATCATAAATTAAAATTTTTGCTTCTTTCATAGTAAAACTTTTTAGTGTCACTCCGCTTTAAACTAGAATTTCTAATCACAATCACCCCCTTAGCAGTCAGAAAGACTTTTTGCCCCGTTGCCCTTCGACTGCGCTCAGGGTGATATTTTAATATTTTTCAGGTTCTTCTACAAACTGATATGAACCGCTCATCATTTTTTTAACCGACTTTTCAGCTCAATAAGATGGTAACCTGTATTTAGAACAACTGTACGACCTTGCTCTATCCAATTTCTTAGATTAACCGAATAATTAATCTTGCCTTTGTTTTTTGACATATCCATTTTCAAAATATTAATTGAACAATGATAATTGACTGCTGTAGTTGCCTCTAAACTTGCCTTGGCTATTTTGTAAAATCAACCCTTTGATTTGTGTCGCGTGTAAATCACGACGTTCCCAATGACGTGATTCACATACTATAAAGTACTTTGCCCTATTTAAGGCGACACCAATTTTTTTAAGATGGTCCCAATTCAGTTTTCTGAATTTTCGAGCATTGAGAATCTTTCCAACGGATTTCATACCCAGGCCAGGAACGCGGGCCAACATATGTTTGTCCGCCGTATTCACATCTATTGGAAATTGGTTCAAATTGCGAAGTGCCCAACTCAATTTTGGATCAACTTCTACATCTAGATTCGGGTGGTTATCGTTCAAAATCTCATTGACACTAAAGCCATAGAATCGTAGCAGCCAATCGGTTTGATACAACCGATTCTCACGCAGCATGGGCACTTGTGAGCCGATGGCGGGTAAACGGCTATCGTTCGCTACGGGCACATAACCGGAATAATAGACCCGCTTCATATTATAATTTTTATAATAGTGCGTTGCTGAATACATGATGTCTTTATCTGACTCCCCCGTGGCACCGATAATCATTTGTGTACTTTGCCCCGCTGGCGCATACTTCGGAGTGCTTTTGATTATCTTTTTCTCCTCTTTATATTGAATAATTTCGTTCTTTACCTTCAACATGGGTTTGGTAAAATCTTCATGTTTTTTGTCGGGAGCCAAAAGCTTCAACCCTGATATGGTAGGGACTTCAATATTTACCGACAGTCGGTCGGCCCAAAGTCCTGCCTCGCGCATTAGTTCATCGCTTGCACCAGGAATAGATTTTAAATGAATGTAGCCGTTAAAATTTTCCTCTAATCGTAACTTTTTGGCCACCATGATCAAACGCTCCATAGTATAATCAGGGTTTTTGAAAATTCCAGAACTTAAAAAAAGACCTTCGATATAATTCCTTCTGTAAAAATTGATGGTCAAATCAACGACCTCTTGAATCTTGAAAGCAGCTCTTTTGATGTCATTGCTCTTTCGCGTTACACAATAGGCGCAGTCGAAAATGCAGTGATTGGTCAATAAAATCTTTAATAAAGAAACACAGCGCCCATCTTCGGTATAGCTATGACAAATACCCATGCCAGAGCTATCTCCTAATCCTTTGTTGTTATTGGTGCGCTTACTGCCGCTACTAGAGCAGGAAACATCATACTTGGCAGCATCGGCCAATATGTTCAATTTTTCTTTTATTCTTTCGAAGGACATTTACCGTATTTTGTAATAATTCCAAAAATATGGAAATATTCCTAATTATGGAAATAATCCATAAATATTTATGGATTTATTCCAAATTACGTATATTTGAGAGTGTTGAATCGGTGTTTTCTGAAGAAATTAAAAGGTCAAACAGTTGATTTTAAATTGATTTGAATAGCTCGTTTAAACTGAAATGGTGAATTTAACTTAAGAAAGATTCCAACCTTCTTGGGAATAATATTAAAAATCCTATTTATGGAAAATGAACTGACATTAAAGCGTTTTATTGAAATTAGGAGAGAATTGGGCTACACCCAAGCTGAATTTGCGAAGTTATTGGGTGTTTCAAATACTACCGCTGATATAGAACGTGGGCGTACCAAGCTTTCGGGTAAGGTTGTTGTAGAGTTATTTAAGCAATTCAAAATCAATCCACTGTGGTTGTTCGGAGAAAGTGAGAACAAGAACTTGGCAACCTCTAATACCAGCGTGATTCCCAAGGTGGTCACGGTCGATTCTGCCGATAGGGATAATATGGTTTTAGTAAACGCAAAGGCGGCTGCCGGATACCCTCAGAATATTCAAGATACTTCTTGGTATAAAGAATTACCTGCATTTGACTTGCCCTTGCCAGAATTCAGAAATGCGACCTATCGAGGTTTTCAAGTAGAAGGGGACAGTATGTTGCCGAATTTGAAACCGGGGGAATGGGTGCTCGCAAAAGCCATCGAACATATCGACCAAGTAAGTGCCAATAAAATGTACGTAGTGGTTTTAGAAGATGCCGTTCTAGTGAAGAAGGTGATTAGTAAACCTAATTCGAACAATGTTACTTTGGTCTCTTTAAATGAAGCCTATCCGCCCTATGAAATTAAACCTTTTCAGATTCAGGAAATTTGGGAAGTTAGTAGTAAAATCACCTTTAGCGTTGATGCTACTACAGAAACAGGGCTCTTAAAACAACTTCAAGAATCGATGGAGGATTTAAAACGACAGTTCAACAAGCAACAGGCAAGCTAGGTCAGTTTCATATTGTAGATTCCGCTTTGCCTCAATTCAAAGCCCAAACTGGTATACAAGCCAATTGCGGGCTTTCGATGATGCCCGGTAAAAAGTAAAATTTCATCTAAACCGAGTTTTTTGCCTTCTTCTAAAAGCCGTTCCATAAGTTTCCTTCCGATACCCTTGCCACGCTGCGCGGCATCTACTACAACATCGTCTACCATGCCCCGATAACCTGAAATCACTTTGTAGGTTGATAAAAGGGCTGTGCCAACCACCTTATTGTCAATCAGACAGATAATGACGTGTACATTATTATCTGATTTTAGTATTTCATATAAAGTCCGTTGATTGTTGTCCGCATTTAATTGTCTGTACAAATCAGCTACTTGATTCTGAATGTCGTCGGTGAGTGCCTCCGCTGTTAATGTTTCTAGGGTCATTTTTGACTTTTAGATATCTTATAAAGTTATGAAACTTTGATTAAGTTGGGAGCAGTTGTTTTATTGTATATTTAGAACTTTGAACTAGCCTTGAACATGAGAAAGAGACTACTCCTTTGTTTTTTCGGTTTCCTGATTTCTACTATTTCCGCACAAGATATACTAGACACAAAAGACACGTTAATAGTTGGTTACACTACGGCACCTCCATTCATTGTTCAAAATGGTGAAACTCTGGAAGGAATTAATGTCTGGCTTTGGGAGCGGGTCTCGAAGGACTTGGAATTAACGTACGAATTGAAACAAATGCCCTTTTCTGATATCCTAGATTCATTGGGAAACGGTACGATTGATGTCAGTATCAATCCACTTACCATAACCAGCGAACGAAGCAAGCTGATGGAGTTTACCCACTCTTTCTATGCATCGAATTCTACTATTATTGTAGCAGAAGTTTCTGCGCTTCAAAAATTTTTACAGTTTATTAATAGCTTCTTCAACCAGAATTTTCTGAAAGGACTTTTACTTTTATTATTTATAATTTTTTTATTCGGTCTGGCGGGCTGGTATTTTGAACGAAAGGAGAACAACGAGCATTTTCGTCCTAACTATCGAGGAATTTGGGACGGTGTTTGGTGGTCAGCAGTCACTTTGACCACAGTTGGATACGGTGACAAGGCTCCGAAAACAAGAATGGGAAAAATAGCCGCCCTGGTTTTGATGTTCGGAGGATTGTTATTTATTTCAGGCCTTACCGCAAGTATCGCTTCAAATTTAACGGTGACTCAATTGAATAGTAATCCAGATGGATTTAATGAATTCAAGGAAAGGTCTGTCGGTACTATCGAAAATTCAGGGGCGAATCAATTTTTAAAGGAGCATTTTTTCAAACAAATACGTACTTACGATGGCGTTGTTCCAGGATTGAAAGGATTGATGAACGGTGATGTTGAGGCTTTTATGTACGATGAGCCAATATTGAAATACCGAATTCAAGAAGATTCTACTTTTAGCAAATTACAATTACTTCCTGTTAAGTTCGATGTGCAATTCTATGCATTCGGCATCGCAAAACAGCGAACCGAATTGGAGCAGCGTATTTCACAGCGCATTCTAGAAATTATGGAAACCCAAGAATGGGAAGTAGTTTTAAACGAGTATGGATTGACGGAGCTTTAATTATAAGCCCTTACCTTTCCCATATCCAGATTTAAAGGGCCAAGTTTATGTGCAGTTGGTAAAAAGACACCACTTTCCATCACTTGCCAGTCCTCCCAAGTAGCTTCAATTCCGCCTATGGGTATGATTTTAACCCACATTTGATAACTTTCAGGAAATCCGTTTTCATTTAATTTCCATAGATAGGTATCTCCTGGAGTCGTACCTCCTTTACTATAGCTTACCAGTAACCCTTGCGAGCCGTTCTCCATTATTATGATACTTCTTTCAACACCTTTGTCGAACACTTTGAACGGAGCGACTAGCCAGAAAGAATCATTGTTAAAAAAATCCTGTGCCTTTGCGACGATATCTTTATTTTCAGTGGAAGGTATTAATTCACCGTTTTTATAAACGGAACTTTTTGATGAGTCCCCAAGGTTAAGCATTACAGTACGATTGTTCCAATTAACTTCGACTTTCCCATTTGCTTTATCCCATTTGTAGCGATGTGAACCCCCGGCAAAGGACCACTCTAAAAATCGTGTGTTTTGGTAGGCCTCATAATTTATCGCGTTTAGCATCTTTTGGGCCAAAGCTTCCGCCCGTGGACCCGACTTTCCTTCAGGAAGTGGCTCATTATAAATGACATAGAGAATACCAAAAGCCAAAACACCTAGTACTAGTAGACCTGCCAGTATTTTTAAAATCTTCTTGAAAAACTTCATAAGGTCTTAATATCCTGCTGCTTTGTCATCACCTCGCTTATCGGCACCGCCCTCTAATCTGCCATCGGACAATACACGAATCGCATCTACCTTCCCGATAATTGGGGTACGTTCCTCGTTTATAATATAGCCTTTGCTTTTCAATTCATCTTTGAGGGTTTCAGGGAATCCGTCTGGCTCGAAAATCACCATATCCGGTAACCATTGGTGGTGGAATCGTGGTGCGTTCACTGCTTCTTGCATGCTCATATTGAACTCGTAAGTATTCAAAATTGTTTGTGCAACGGCCGTTATGATGGTTGATCCGCCCGGAGTTCCGACCACCATCCATAGTTTTCCGTCCTTTTCCACAATAGTTGGGGTCATACTGCTTAACATGCGTTTTTCGGGGGCAATACTATTTGCTTCCGCGCCGATAAGCCCAAACATATTGGGCACACCGGGTTTAGAACTGAAATCGTCCATTTCGTTGTTTAGGAAAAAGCCCAATTCGTCAACGTACAATTTAGATCCATACGCCCCATTCAGTGTCGTTGTCACAGAAACCGCATTGCCTTCATCATCGACGATGGAGTAGTGGGTAGTTTCCATACTTTCTACGACTTCCACGTTCCCTCGTTCTACTTCCGATGATTTAGTGGCTTTGTCCCAAGTGAAGTTCGCCATTCTATCTTTTAAGTAGGATTCACTCAATAAAACATCTAATGGAATACTTACAAAATCTGGATCTCCTAAATAATAATTTCTATCCGCATAGGCCCGACGTGACGCCTCAGTGAACAATTGTACCGTTTTAGTTGAATTATGCCCATACGAAGCCAAATCATGTGACTCCATCATCTTGAAGATTTGATTGATAGTAACGCCACCACTACTGGGCGGACTCATTGAAACAATGCGTAAATCTTTATAGTTGAAAATGATGGGTTGCCGCCATTTGGCTTGGTACCTTTCTAAATCTTCCTCGGTAACGAAGCCACCTTTTGATTGAATGAATGCTGCCAGTTTTTGAGCGACCGCTCCCTTGTAGAATCCGTCGCGTCCATTTTTGGCAATGCTTCGGAAAGTATTTGCCAAGGCGGGATACTTAATGATATCTCCTTTTTTGAATTCTTGTGCAAAAAAGGTGCTATCTCCGTTTACTTCAATAAATGCTTCCCTGGTTCGCGCTAATCTTCCCTCTTGATTATCGGTGACTACGACTCCGTTTTCAGCTAGTGCAATAACTGGTTCGAAAATTTCTTCCAATGAAAGCTTCCCGAATTTTTTATGCACTTCTATAACACCTGCCACGGTTCCGGGGACCCCAACAGCGGTCGCTCCCTTCGTACTCATTTCAGGAATCACATTTCCTAATGAATCCAAATACATGTCTTTGTGTGCTGATAATGGAGCTTTCTCCCTATAGTCCAATCCACCAACATCTCCATCCGCCTTGCGGTACACCATGAAACCGCCACCTCCAAGATTACCGGCGAAAGGGTACGCGACAACTAATGCCATCTCCGTAGCGACCATCGCGTCAAAGGCATTACCCCCTTTTTTCATGATTTCCACACCTATTTTTGAAGCTTCCTCGCGTGCGGAAACGACCATTGCTTTTTCGGTAACTAATCCGGTCGGGGTGGCAAGTTGTTTTCTACAATTGACAAAGAGGAGTAAGACAACGGAGAGTAGGAGGTTTTTTTTCGAGGAATAGGTTTTCATTGAGCTATGTTGAGTTTTGGTTTGTCGATGTGTTGATTCGTTTATGTATCTATTAGTAAGGTAGTTGTCGCTATTTTATTTTTTAAAGTGCAATGAATTTTTGTTTTGAAAAGGTAATCAATTCTTCAAAAAAGGCCGTGAATTCCTTTTCAAAAGCATCGTAATGTTCTTCTAAGTCTAGAATGGCGAAATTCATTTTTGATTTGTTTTCAGTCCTACGGTTCATTCCGTTCAAGACCTTGGCAATGCCTTCCATCTTGGAATAATTATAGATCCAATTTTCCGACATCATATAGGGCATCATCCGTTTTACGCCGACCGGTAAAATGCTATAATTAGCCTCCAGTAAATCGTAAAAGTGCTCTACAAAAACATCCAAAGGTATATCTGAATACCGACCCCAGTTTTTTGCCAAGAAATGGTCGTAGAAGATATCAACGATTACCCGACTATAGTGGCTATAGTTTTTATGTAATCTTTTGCTACTTATTTTGGGTATAGCATGCGCATCAGTAAACGTGTCGATTTCAAGATGTAAAAAGATGCCTTTTTGAATACGTTCGGGCAGATGGTCATATTTATTACCTCTAATACTGTCCGCTATGAAATTGCCGACCGTAATTTCATCATCACCAAAAGACAAGTAGATGTGTGCCAAAAAGTTCATAGATAGTTTGTCAAAACTTGATGCCGAATTTACGAAGAAGCGCAATAGGTTTAAAAGTGATCCGTTTATATTTGCAAAAACTTATAAAGACGCATGACTCTAATCAAATCAATTTCGGGAATACGAGGAACCATTGGCGGACAGCCAGGGGATAACTTAACACCAATAGATGCTGTGAAATTTGCTGCCGCATACGGTATTTGGCTCAAAGGATATTCCAAAAAAGACGATTTGAAAGTTGTCATTGGTCGTGACGCCCGTTTGTCGGGAGAAATGATCCAAAATTTGGTCGTTTCAACGCTGGTTGGCTTAGGAATCGATGTAATCGACTTGGACCTTTCGACCACACCGACCGTTGAAATAGCCGTGCCGTTGGAAAAAGCTGATGGAGGTATTATTTTAACGGCGAGCCACAACCCCAAACAATGGAACGCGCTGAAATTATTGAACCAAAAAGGAGAGTTTTTAAATGCAGAAGAAGGAGCTCTGATTTTGGAGATTGCAGAAAAAGAGGATTTCACCTTCGCTGAAGTAGATGATTTAGGAAGCATCACCAAAAACGATTCCTATATCGATATTCATATTGACGAAGTTTTGAATTTGTCTTTGGTCGATGCCGAAACTATTCGCAAAGCCAAATTCAAAGTCGTAGTCGATGGTGTGAATTCTACCGGTGGAATCGCTATTCCAAAACTATTAAAAGAGCTCGGCGTGGAAGTAGTAGAACTGTATTGTGACCCAACGGGACATTTCCCTCACAATCCTGAACCTTTGAAAGAACATTTGGGAGATATCTGCGCTTTGGTACTGAAAGAAGAAGCTGATTTTGGAATCGTTGTTGATCCTGATGTGGATCGTCTAGCTTTTATCAGCAATGATGGAGAAATGTTCGGTGAAGAGTATACGTTGGTGGCTTGTGCGGATTATGTTTTGGGGAAGACCAAAGGTAGTACCGTATCAAATTTATCATCTTCAAGAGCCTTGAGCGATGTTACCGAAAAGCATGGAGGCACTTATGAAGCTGCTGCTGTGGGCGAGGTAAACGTTGTGACAAAAATGAAAGCAACCAACGCCGTAATTGGCGGAGAAGGTAATGGTGGAATTATTTACCCAGAAAGCCACTATGGTCGCGATTCTTTGGTGGGTACAGCTTTGTTCTTAATGTTGATGGCAGAAAAAGGAGGTACCGTAGCCGAACTTCGAGCGAGTTATCCTTCTTATTATATGAGCAAAAAGAAAATTCAATTGACGCCGGGCTTGGATGTCGATGGAATTCTAAAAGCTATGGCGGATAAGTATCAAAGTGAAGATATTTCCACCATTGACGGTGTGAAAATCGATTTCCCTGAAAACTGGGTTCACCTTCGCAAGTCGAATACCGAACCTATTATTCGCATTTATACCGAAGCAAAAAGCCAATCGGAAGCAGATGAACTTGCGGACCGAATTATTGATGAAATTAAGGCTGTGGCAGGGATTTAAAGGTAAGTACGAGTATAAATTTCAATCCGACTTCCGGCAAGTTAAAACTCAAATATCAAATTCAAGCATTTTAGCGTCCATTTGTTCCGCGTTTATTGTTTGACATTTAAAGAACTGGACGAAGGCTTTTCATAGGATACATTGTTGGCGGTAGTAATTATTTTCCCAGTATTTCATTAATATATATGGAACGATATTTTTCTGGAAATTCTACTTGTAGTCCGTGAGTTCCATTTTTAAATAGAATCCACTTTTTAGACGGTGCAACAAGAGAATCAAAATAAGCTTTAGCTACTGATGTTTCGGTAATATGGTCATTATCCCCATGTAATATATAAACGGGTACGTTTAACTCTGGAATATCCCTCATTAAATTTATATCCATAGCGGTTGGTTCTAAAATTTTAGAAGCAGGATAATATTCACTAGGGTCGTTTATCATATCCGTAAATTTTTCTTCAAAAGTCAAGCCGTTATCCAAGAACATTTGCAATAGAAATGTATAATTGGCATCTAGTTTTAAAGGTGCATACTTCATTATTACTCCTTGAACTGTTTTATAGGCTTCAGAAGTTGAATGGTTTAGATTATTAGAATAAGGTGGTCTTCCTATTTGTTTTAATTGATTTACAGAAAGAGTGTCATTATTTTTTTCAGCTTCAGCCATTGCAAAATCAAACGCTAATTCGTCAGAAAGGTATTGGTTCCCTATTTGGCCACTACCAATGTAGGCGTGATATAATTCAGGTTTTTTTTGTACCATATAAGTAGCTACAACGGTACCCCAAGATGTTCCTTCTATGTAAATTTTATCTTTATTGAACGTCTTTTTTAAGTGATTTGATAGTTCTAAACCATCATCTACAATATTGTTTAAGGTAATGGAAGAATCAGGTATGCTGTCATTATAGGCAAGTCCAGAGCCTCTCTGGTCCCAATAACAAACCGTAAATATATCTTCTAAGTCAGCATCGGTAAGTTTGTAAAATACAGGTAAAAGCGGATAGCCTGGTCCACCGTGTACAATTAATAGCACAGGATTATCCTTATCTTTTCCTCTAATGGTAACTCTTTGTGCGACTCCATTTATTATCATATCCTCGTGCATAGCAATACTATTTGCAAGCACATTACCATTTTCGTCTAAGAAAGGTTCTTCGTTTCCAGAACTATTGACTCGGATTATTAGCAGTAGAATTAATATAATTCCGACGATTGTTCCTAGCAGAAACAGAAACCATTTTCCTATTTTCTTTAATATTTTCATATGTTCTTAATTAGTACGGTGGTTTTTTTATTAAAGCCAACAATTGGATAGCATCAATGATGCTATCCTACTTATAAGAACTAAGATAACATAAGGATTTCAAAATGGCGATTAGCATTAAAACAACCCCGTAATATTTCCTTGTTGATCGATATCGATGTTCTCCGATGCTGGTTTAGGTGGCAGTCCGGGCATACGCATAATATTTCCGGTAATCGGGATTAAGAATCCTGCTCCAGCTGCAATCTCAATATTCCGAACCGTAATGATAAAGTTTTTGGGCCTACCCAAAAGTTTCGGGTTGTCGGATAATGACTTTTGAGTTTTTGCGATACATATGGGCAATTCATCCAACCTTAAATCATGAATGGTCTTTAAATCACGTAATGCCTGACCGGCATAATCTACATGTTCCGCGCCGTATATTTTTGTGGCTATGGTTTTGATTTTATCCTTTACAGGAGATTCCCATTTATACAAGGGAGAAAATGGCTCTTTGGAGGCTTCAGCGATTTCAACTACTTTTTGAGCGAGCTCCAAAGCACCTTCACCACCTTTTGCCCAAACTTCTGCTAAGGCCACAGCTACGCCAAGTTTGTTGGCCGTTTCTCGTATCAATTCAATTTCAGCGTCGAAGTCGGAGACAAATCGGTTAATGGCAATAATCGGTTTGACATTGAACTGTTTGATATTCTCAATATGTTTTTCAAGATTGGGAATTCCCTTTTTCAAGGCTTCCATGTTTTCAACTGTCAGTTCATCGAGCTTAGCACCTCCATGGTATTTTAATGCTCGTATGGTAGTCGTCAGAACAACTGCTTTGGGAGACAGTCCGGCACTTTGGCATTTGATATCGAAAAACTTTTCTGCACCTAGGTCGAAACCGAATCCCGCTTCCGTGACGGTATAATCAGAAAAGGTCATCCCCATTCGGGTCGCAATGACCGAATTGGTGCCCTGTGCAATATTCGCAAAAGGTCCGCCATGAATAATTGCCGGATTTCCTTCAATGGTCTGCACCAAATTGGGTTGAATCGCATCTTTTAACAAAGCCGTCATCGCACCTTCGGCTTTTAAATCGCGAGCATAGATGGGAGTTTTGTCAAAAGAGTATCCAATGAAAATGTTACCTAGGCGTTTTTTCAAATCCATTAAATCATCGGCTAAACAGAGAATTGCCATGATTTCAGAAGCTGCAGTGATATCGAACCCCGTTTCCCTTGGAATACCAGAAGCTGTGCCGCCAAGACCAACAATGACCTGACGTAGCGAACGATCGTTCATGTCAATGACCCTTTTCCATGAAATGGTTCTGGGATCAAGATTTAAAGAGGTGGTTTTGCTCTGGATGTTATTATCGATAATTGCCGATAACAAATTGTGGGCTTTCTCGATAGCTGCGAAATCACCGGTAAAATGAAGGTTGATGTCCTCCATGGGAAGAACTTGCGAATGGCCTCCGCCTGTGGCGCCACCTTTTATACCAAAAACAGGCCCTAGTGAAGGTTCTCTTAGGACCACGGTTGCTTTTTTGCCTAAACGGTTCAATCCCTCGGTCAATCCAATTGACATCGTAGTTTTGCCCTCACCAGCTGGAGTAGGCGAAATTGCGGAAACAAGAATAAGGTTTGATTTTGCTACCTTGGAAGTATCTATAAATTTTAAAGGAATCTTTGCCTTGTACCTTCCATATGGCTCTATAGTATCTTCGGGAAGTCCTAGTTTTTGTGCAATTTGCGCGATGGGTCGAAGTGCGACTTTACGGGCGATTTCAATATCGGTCATAGGTAAATTAGGGTTGGTTAATTTGACTTTGTAACCTGAAAACTACCAAAAAAAACGTACCGTACACATTCAAAAAAAGCGCATTGACGGCTAATCGGTTTGAAACTCCGCAGGAACTTTGTCACGGTGCTTCCATCTTTTATGGCTCCAAAGATAGTGTTCGGGTCGTTCCCTGATTTGTTGTTCGGTTAACTCGATAAATCTTTTTGTGATTTCGTTGGGCTTTGTGTTTTTTCCAGACAAGGTAATCGGTATAAATTCGGCTTGATAATAGCCACGTTTTACTTTGGAAACTTTAAGAAAGACTACTGCAAGGTCCAATTTACGCGCTAAAACTTCCGTACCATTGTAAATGGGTACCGTAATCCCCATAAATTTATCCCAATAATGCGCATGAACGACCATGGGCGATTGGTCGCTGACCATTCCGTAAATCGACGTCACGTCATTCTTCACATTTTTCATTACTGTTTTTACCGTTTCATGCGTGGTAATCAGTTCGGTATTCCATCGTGACCGAAAGTCCTTTACCATTTTATCAAAGTACTTGTTCGCAACCTTTTGATATACTGCATAACCTTTCGATTTGACATATAAGTTGAGGCTTACGTTCCATTCCCAGTTCGCATAATGCGAACAAGGAACTAAAATACTTTTCTCTTTCTCGATTTCTTGAATGAGTTCTACATTGGTGATATGATATCTTTTTTTGATGTCCTCTTTGGAAAGGTTCATGGTTTTCACCATTTCAAGAAACATATCGCACATGTGCTTGAAAAACTCCTTTTGGATACGGTGAATTTCTACTTTAGATTTCTCAGGGAATACCAATTCCAAATTTTCACGCACTACTTTTTTTCGATATCCAACTACGTGATACACCAAGAAAAAAACAAAATCTGAAAACAAGTAGAACAAGCGATACGGAAGTATGGATATCAACCACAAAAAGGGGTAGGCAAGAATAAAAACTAGTAGCTGCATGTGAAATCGTAATCCTGCAAATATAGTTATATTTGACACCAAATTAGATGACCCTATGTACGGTATTCACTATGCGACCTTGGCCATTATGGCTGCGAATGTTCTGGTTTCTTTAAAAGGTTTTAACGATATTGTTTTCTTTGAAAGATATAAGTTTGGGGTAGGTGCGATCAATGCCGGACAAAAGGACAGAATGCTTACTTCAGGTTTTCTACATGTTGATCTGGCGCATCTTTTTTTCAACATGTTCACCCTTTATTTTTTTGCCGATGTGGTCATTACCTGGTTCGGACCTGCGAAGTTTGTAATTATCTACTTTATTAGTTTAGTTGCCGGAAGCTTGCTGGCACTGTTTTTTCATAAAAACGAGCCACACTATAGTGCAGTTGGGGCAAGCGGAGCGGTAACCGGAATTTTGTATGCAGCTATTCTTTTACAACCTGATATGCAATTGGGGCTCATGTTTATTCCCATTCCAGTACCTGCATATGTAGTTGGTATTGCATATTTACTCTATTCTATTTACGGAATGAAAAAACGCTTGGGCAATATTGGCCACACCGCTCATTTTGGAGGCGCTATTGGTGGGTATGTCACGGCGCTTATTTTCAAACCGGATCTTTTGGTAACGGATACTGTCATGGTGATCCTTTTGGCGGTACCTATAATCATTCTTTTTGCAATGGAAAAGATGGGTAAGATATAGTCGAACCTTTAATAAAAGACAGGATTAAGGATGATTTCTCTGAAAAATGGGTAGTTTAACGAAAAAGAAGTAGGTAGATATACATTTTTAGTAATTTCGACGTTAAAATTAGAACCCAAATCTAATTAGTAAACCTACTTATAATGAACAAAATGTCCCTAGGAGCCCTACTGGCTCTATTTTTTGTAGCTGCGTGTAGTGATCAAACAACGGTATACAAAGACCAATTACAAGATGATGTTTCGATAGAAGAGAATGAAGCCAAGTTAGAGGGCAGTATTTCATTTGATGATGCAGGTGTGCTCGATATCTTCGACGAGCAAGCGCTGTCAGGAAAATCATCTAAAGCCGATGAGCAGGCGGGTGACTATCCGTTAACCCTTGTTGCCCAAATTTCAGGTCCTTCGTATTCCGGTGCCGAAAATTTAGGGGCCACTCACATAGATATAGACGGCGACTATGCATATGTGTCCTACAATACGGTAGAAGATGGTTACGCCGGCGGTATCGATATTATCAATGTTAGCGATCCCAACAATCCAAGATTGACAGGAAGACTCTATTATACCAATGCGGATATTAATTCGATTGCATACGACAATGGTTTTGTATATGCTGCGGGCGGATTCGATTCTGAGAAGAGCACACGATCTGACAGTAATTCATTCATAGCCAAAATAGCAGTTAGTAGCGGAAGGTTCAATCTAGGAGCAGGAATTGAATATGGCTTCCAGGAAGGTTTCAATGCAACAGATGTGAAGATTTCCGGCGATAAAGTTCTGGTCACTAGTGGCGGCGACGGTTTTCTTACTGCTTACGATAAGAGTAGTCTAGAAACTCTTGATGATGTGCCTTTTCAAGATTTGCGTTCTGTGGCTATTCAAGACGATAAAATTGCAGTTCTTGATGCCAGTTCGGGAATCAAAATATTGAATAGTGATTTTGGAATCACCAAAGAAATCAGTATCACTTCCGATTTTGGAAACTTCTCCAAGCGTACCATTGACTACGCTAAAGATATGATTGTCGTTTCCGAAGGTTCTAAGGGTGCTGGCATATATGACGCCAATTCTGGAAATCTAATGGAATATCTTCCTATTTTGATTAACCCGGAAGGAGTTGCCGAACAGGATGTTGTGACCAATGCGGTCGCGTCAAACGAAGGAATTATATTAATGGCGAACGGAGGAGCAGGATTGTGCCTTTCAGAGGAGCAAGGAAATAATCCTGATCTCGTAGGTATTATTGAATTAACCGGATCAATCAATTATGTGGCTTCCAAGGGAGATTATATTTTTGCCGCTTCGGGAAAAAAAGGAGTACAAGTCATCAAATTAAACAGACCTAGCACTAGTCTTGTACAAGAATGTGCCTCAAGTCCAATTTATTCTGGGAGTTCAAATCTAAATGTAAATACTGGTCAAGACCTTGCATATCGAGGTTCTAAACGATTCAATAGCATCAACAACAATGGTGAATTGTTGCTTTGTGGTAGTTGGACGGTTAGAAACGACATAAATATTAACGACAATGCCTTATTCGAAATGAATGGCACACTGGTAGTTGGGCGTAATAATCGTAGAAGGAATATAACGGTGAACAGCGGAGCTACACTACGTATCGAAGGAAACCTCATAATTTATGGTGACCTGGTGCTAAACGAGGGCGCGACCATTGAGTTTTTAGGAAATACTTCTTCCGCTAATATTTTTGGATCCGTAAAACGGGGTGCTAACACAACGGTAACCGGCACTTTCAATGACGTAAGAAACAAGTTCTAATCAAATCTATAAAGCAATAAAAAACCCCGAAGTTTTTGACTTCGGGGTTTTTCTATTTATATAAACTGTTCAATTCAAAAGCTCGGCTACTTTTGCTTCAAGAGCAGGACCTCTTAGGTTTTTTGCCACAATCACTCCGTTTTCATCCAATAAGAATGCTGCAGGTATTGCATCTACGTTGTATAGTTTGGCCACGGGATCATTAAAATACTGTACGTGAGAAACGTGATTCCAATCTAAACCGTCATCAGCGATAGCTTTCTTCCAGTCCTCCGCTTTTCGATCTAAAGAAACCCCCAAGATATTCAGCCCCTTATCATGGTATTTTTTATATACCGCTACCACATTCGGGTTTTCTGCTCTGCAGGGTTTACACCAAGCTGCCCAAAAATCTACCAAAGTAACTTTTCCCAACACTTCGTTCAAGGTAATTTGCTCTCCGTTTGGCCCTGGAGCAGTAAAATCGGGAGCTTTGGCGCCAACTTCCGAACTCTTCCCTTTTTCTTCGCGTTCTTTCAATGCTTGCAACTGCTCAGCTATTCTTTTTGCAGCACTGGTTTCTTTCATAGCTGGAGTAAATGCGTCATACATACCCTGCAACTCTGAATAGGCCATTTGTCTCGAGGCTATCGCTCTATCCATAAGTAAAACGGAGATTAACGCATCCGGATTACCTTTGATATAATCTACATCAAAGTTTTTATATTCTTCCTGTAGCTCTTTCATCTCGTCAGCTAAAGCAGCTCTGGTTGCCTCGTCGGCGGTTTGCATATCTTCGTTTACAGATCTTGCCTTGTCCGCAATTGCTTTAGATCCTTTCATATAATTTGCGAACAGTTTATTTTGAGGTGTTCCTTCAATTTCTGCGAATCCAAGACTATCCTTTTGTGCGTTGAAGCTGATTTCGCCATTTTCCAAGATGACAGTGGTGTATCCTTGTAATTTATCCACAAAAATATAGTGCATTTCGGGTAAGTTCTGAACGCCTACGAAGGTGAACTTTCCATTTTCAACGGTGGTAGTATCAACATCGACCGGCTGATTATTAGGCCCTAATTTTTTGAGAAATACTTGGGTGCCATTCTCCAAATCGCCTCTAAGATTTCCAGTAAGTTCATAGCCTTCGGGAGTAGAATTACAAGCGAAAACACTAACTACAAGTAAGAATAAAAATACTTTTTTCATCGTTTAATTTTTAGATGGGGTAAATGTAGCAATATAAGACCTATAAAAAAAGCTCTTGCCTTTTACGATAAAAGGGCTGCGGCGCTTTTGTTAGGAATTAATCAAAACTGATAGCGTATCCCCAATGCTACGTCAAATTCAAAAGAATTATCAAAATTTTCATAGCCAATAATACCTATTTCGGGTCTAATGTCTAATGAAATGACTAGGGGTAGGTTCAGATTTGCTTCCACGCCAATATCTCCGGCAGCAAACACGAAAAGTCCACCATCTGGCTCTACTGCTATGTTTGGATTGTTCTGACTTGGAATTGGTTCGAATTTTACACTTCCGGCACCACCACCAAAACCATAGTACCAGTTAAAGATTCCGCTTAACTCGAACACATTCTGATATAAAAGAGTTGCTTTGAAGGCATCAAATTCGCGACTATCGCGATACCCTGCGTTCAACTCAATTCGACTATACCTTCCGATGGATTTTTGGTACGAAAGTTCAGCTCCAAATCCGTCGCTTTCTCCAAGGCGAAGGCCGAAGGCATGATTAGCAATTTCTTGGGAACTCAAAGATGCAGTTATAAAAAAAAGTGCAATGGCAAATAATTTTGTGATTTTCATAATATCTTACCTTAGTGTTGCTATTTACAATCGGGCACTTCATATCTTTGCCCTATGCCTTGAAAACTAGGTTTTCTACCCAAAAATTGTTCCGAATTGGATAAAAATTTACTTAAAGACCTGCAAAGCACACTTGAAGGAGAGTTGAAATGTGACGCACTGAGCAAAACTTTATACGCCACGGACGCCTCAGTATATCGAAAAATTCCCTTGGCGGTGGCTTTTCCGCGTCACATTGCGGATTGTAAGAAACTGATCCACTTCGCAACTAAGTATCGTGTTGGTTTGATCCCAAGAACAGCAGGTACTTCATTAGCCGGGCAATGTGTTGGAGACGGAATTGTTGTAGATGTCAGCAAATACTTTACTAACATTGTTTCGCTAGATGAGAAGAAAAAGCAAGTTACGGTTCAGCCAGGTGTCATTCGCGACGAGCTAAACTTATTTTTAAAACCATACGGCCTGTTCTTTGGCCCCAACACTTCGACCTCCAATCGTTGTATGATTGGGGGAATGGTGGGTAATAATTCCTCCGGTACTACGTCAATTCAATACGGAGTGACGAGAGATAAAGTAATATCCCTGAAAACCGTACTTTCCGATGGTAGCGAAGCAGAGTTTAAGGCCCTTTCAAAGAAACAATTTGAAGCGAATCAACATGGAAATACTGCTAAAGCGTCACTTTATCGAGAGATTCATAAAGAGCTATCTAATAGAGAAATACAGAATGAGGTTAGGTCAGAGTTTCCTAAAGAAAGTATACATCGAAGAAATACGGGCTATGCGGTTGATGAGCTTTTAAAAAACGAAGTTTATGGTGATGAAAACAGCGAGTTCAATTTCTGTAAATTATTGGCGGGGAGCGAAGGAACATTAGCATTTACTACGGAAATCACGCTGCAGTTAGATGATTTGCCACCGCCCTTATCGGCAATGGTGGTAACACACTATACAACGCTAGAGGATTGTCTTAGTGATGTTGCTCCTACCATGCAACACAGCTTGCACACTTGCGAAATGATGGACAAAGTCATTCTCGATTGTACAAAAAACAATCGCGAACAGTCGAAAAATCGGTTTTTCGTGAAGGGCGACCCCGCAGCGCTACTTATGTTGGAGGTGAAAGCGCATTCCAAAACGGATTTAGAAAAGCAATTGAAGGGACTTCAGCAAACCATTAAATCATCAGGTCTGAGCTATGCGAGTCCGGTTCTTTACGATAATGAGATTAATATGGCTCTGGAGCTCCGCAAAGCTGGCTTGGGACTATTGGGGAATATGGTGGGTGACCGAAAAGCTGTTGCATGCATCGAAGACACAGCGGTAGCTTTAGAAGATTTAAAGGATTTTATTGGAGAATTCACTCAAATCATGAAACGCTATGGTCAAGATGCTGTGTATTATGCTCATGCCGGGGCAGGTGAACTTCATTTAAGACCTATTCTAAACTTGAAAAAGTCGGAAGATGTTTTGCTTTTCAGAAAGATTACAACTGATGTTGCCAAGCTTACCAAAAAATACAAAGGTTCTTTTAGCGGCGAACATGGCGATGGAATTGTCCGTGCAGAGTTTATTTCACTAATGATAGGGGATAAGAATTATGAACTCCTCAAACGGATTAAATCCTACTTTGATCCTTACAATATTTTCAATCCCGGTAAAATCGTGGATGCTTATCCGATGGATGAATCCCTTCGGTATGTGATCGACCGCAAGGAACCCGAGATTAATACATTAATGGACTTCTCTGACAGTGAGGGCATATTGAAAGCAGCTGAAAAATGCAACGGTAGTGGCGATTGCCGTAAGACTGAAAAAATGGCCGGAGCCATGTGTCCTAGCTATCATGTAACCCGAGAGGAAAAGCACACGACCCGCGGAAGGGCCAATGCACTTCGTGAATTCTTGACAACATCGGAGGAAACCAACAAATTTAATCAGAAGGAACTTAAAGAGGTTTTTGATTTGTGCTTAAGTTGTAAGGCCTGCGCCAGTGAGTGTCCGAGTAATGTTGATGTTGCAACTTTAAAAACGGAGTTCCTATACCAATATCAAGAAAAGAATGGTTATTCTTTTGGTAGCAAATTGTTTGCTTATAACACAAAATTGAATAAGATTGGAAGTTCGGTTCCAGGACTTACCAATCGTATATATGACTCTCGATTGTTAAGTGGTTTGTTGAAAAAATCTGCCGGAGTAGCTAAAGAAAGGACACTTCCTAAAGTTTATAATTTTAATTTCGATAAATACTTGCAAGGGATTAAAAAAGAGAATATTACAAATATGAATAAAGTGATTCTCTATATTGATGAATTCACAAATTATCTAGATATTGAATTAGGTAAAGATGCTATCGAAGTGTTGTCTGGTTTGGGCTATGAGATCGAACTATTTTATGCAGAAAGCGGAAGAACGTATTTGTCCAAAGGGTTTTTAAATCAAGCGAAAAAACTTGCTTTGAAGAATATTCCCGTGCTAAAGAAATTTGCAGACAAAAGGCTTCCCGTTATCGGGCTTGAGCCCTCGGCGATATTAACATTCCGTGATGAATATAAGCGTTTGTACGATGATATAGCAATTGTTGATTCCATTGCCAAGAATACATTTATAATTGAAGAATTTCTATCCCAAGAAATTGAAAAAGGTAACATCACCAAAGATCAATTTACTAAGGAGGCTAAAACCGTTAAGATACATGGTCATTGTCACCAGAAAGCCTTAAGCAATCAAAAGGTCACTTTTGACGTCTTGAATCTGCCTGAAAATTACAAAGTTTCGATTATAAGTTCAGGTTGTTGCGGAATGGCAGGTTCTTTTGGTTACGAAAAAGAGCATTACGAAGTCAGTATGCAAATTGGCGAACTCAAATTGTTTCCTTCCATACGTAAAACGGAGAACGATGTTATCATAGCTGCCAATGGAACGAGCTGCAGACATCAAATTTATGATGGAACGAAAAGAACGGCAAAACACCCAATAACAGTATTGAAAGAGGCTCTTTCTTAAGGCAAGCAGGGCCTTTCCTATTTTCAAATTTAAGATTTACCTTTGCAATCCACTATTAAACTGACCAATGGCAGGAAATACTTTCGGAAATTTATTTAAACTAACCACTTTTGGAGAATCGCATGGAGTTGCTATTGGCGGTGTTTTAGATGGATGTCCTTCTGGTATCGAATTGAATTTTAAAGCCATTCAAGAAGAATTGGACCGAAGAAAACCTGGGCAATCAGCTATTGTCACACAACGAAAAGAGCCAGATACCGTAGAATTCTACTCTGGAATTTTTGAAGGAAAGACCACTGGAACACCAATTGGGTTCGCTATTCACAATACGAATCAAAAATCAAAGGACTACTCGCATATCAAAGATTCGTACCGACCGTCTCATGCAGATTATGTCTACGACCAGAAATATGGCTTTCGAGATTATCGCGGTGGTGGGCGTAGTTCTGCTCGCGAAACAGCAAGTAGAGTGGTAGCAGGTGCAATTGCCAAGCAAATGTTAACTGAAATCAGAATCAACGCTTTTGTTTCACAAGTAGGTGATATGAGATTGGAGAAGGACTATAGAGATTTAGACTTATCGCTAACGGAATCTAATGATGTACGTTGTCCTGACCCGGATATGGCGGCTCAAATGGAAAACTATATCAAGGCGGTCCGAAAAGAGGGCGATACTATTGGTGGAATAATCACTTGCGTAATCCAAAACGTTCCCGTCGGATTAGGAGAACCGGTTTTCGACAAGCTTCATGCCGAATTAGGGAAAGCAATGCTCTCCATCAATGCCGTAAAAGGTTTTGAATACGGCAGCGGTTTCGAAGGAGTAAAAATGAAAGGTAGTGTCCACAACGATCAATTCAATTCTGATGGCACCACTAAAACCAATAATAGCGGAGGAGTTCAAGGCGGCATTAGCAATGGTATGGATATTTACTTCAATGTAGCCTTTAAACCTGTAGCCACTGTAATTCAGGGTTATGAAACCATCGACAAAGAAGGTAACATGGTACAAGCCCAAGGAAAAGGTAGGCATGACCCCTGCGTAGTGCCTCGCGCGGTTCCCATTGTTGAGGCGATGGCTGCCCTTGTTTTGGCTGATTATACCTTATTGAATCGAACGATTCAATTATAGTTTTTCTTTTCTAGAAACTTTCCATTCAAAATAGTATCTTACTCCCTAAACCAACTTTGATTTATGAAGAAGCTCGAATTGCATTGGAAAATAATGATTGGCATGCTACTGGGTCTTATTTTCGGATTCGGCATGACCTATCCAGATTGGGGGCGGGAATTTGTATCGGACTGGATTAATCCTTGGGGTACCATTTTTGTTAAATTGTTAAAACTTATTGCGATCCCTTTGATTCTTGCCTCCCTCATAAAAGGGATTTCAGATCTCAAGGATATATCGAAGTTTAAAAGAATTGGGCTTAGAACTATTGGAATTTATGTGTTCACAACAATAGTCGCCATTACCATTGGCCTCTTGCTAGTAAATGTACTCCAACCTGGTAATGGTATCTCCGAAGAAACCGTTGCGAAACTTTCTGAAACATATGCAACGGACAGCGGCGTAACCTCTAAACTGGACGAGGCACTAAAACAAAAAGAAAGTGGACCCCTGCAGTTTATAGAAGATATGGTTCCTGATAATGCTATCAATGCGATGAGTGAGAACGCATTGATGCTGCAAGTCATATTTTTTACAATTTTCATGGGGATAGCAATGCTGTTAATTGGTGAAGAAAAGGCTAAGCCGCTCAAAAATTTCTTTGACGCCCTCAATGACGTTGTTCTTAAAATGGTTGACCTAATCATGTTGACCGCTCCGTATGCCGTTTTTGCCCTTTTGGCAAATGTAGTAGCATCCTCTGGAGATCCTGATTTATTGGTGGCGCTCCTAAAGTATGCAGGTGTAGTTGTTTTGGGCCTCTTTTTGATGATCGTTTTTTACACTATCGTAGTTTCAACCTACACAAAGAAAAATCCATTTTGGTTCTTAAAAGAAATAAGTCCTGCCCAATTGCTGGCATTTTCAACAAGTTCCAGTGCTGCAACCTTGCCCGTTACCATGGAAAGGGTAGAGGAGCATATCGGAGTCGATAAGGAGGTTTCAAGTTTTGTTTTGCCTGTAGGAGCGACAATAAATATGGACGGAACCAGTCTCTACCAAGGGGTGGCAGCCGTTTTCGCAATGCAGGTATTATGGCCGGAAGGTTTGCTTTTTAGCAATCAAATCATCATAGTTTTAACCGCATTATTGGCATCAATAGGTTCAGCCGCGGTTCCAGGGGCGGGTATGGTGATGTTGGTTATTGTTTTAGAATCCATTGGTTTTCCTCCAGATTTATACCCAATCGCCTTGGCTTTGATTTTTGCCGTCGACCGACCTTTGGATATGTGCCGTACGATCATCAATGTTACAGGAGACGCAACAGTGGCCATGGTAGTAGCTAAATCAGTTGGGAAATTAGGGAAACCCCGAATAAAGGAATGGGACGACCATTTGGACCAAGTGAAATAGTTTGGTGTTAAGAGTTAATTGGAGCAATCCTAAAACACCAAACGTAAAGTAAATAGATTTCCGCCTACGCGGGAATGACATAAAATAATGTTAGTTATGAACATTTGTTTTTTAATGTACCCGTGGGAAGAAATAGACGCGGAAAATGATACTAGCTTGGCAATGATTCATGAATGTGTGAAGCGTAACCACGGCGTTGCCATTTGTTCTCCTGCTAATTTGACTATTCGGAATAGCGTAACCAACGCTTTTTGTACAGTAATCGGACGGATGGACAAGGTTCCCAGTAGCTTAAAATCTTTTTACAAACAAGCGAAGCTAAGGGAAGAGATGCTACCACTGGCAGGTTTTGATGTCATTTTTATGCGCGCAAATCCACCGCTGGATCCAATCATGCTGAATTTTTTAGATTCGGTTAAAGATGATGTGTTCATTATGAATTCGCTTCAGGGCATGCGCGAGGCCAATAATAAGTTGTATACTGCTGCTTTTGGTGATTCTCATAGCAACATTATTCCTGCAACCCATGTATCTAAAAATAAGGACTATTTACTACGACAAATAAAAGAATCCGAAGCCGATAAGATGATATTAAAGCCCCTGAATGGTTTTGGGGGTTCAGGGGTAATTCTCATAGAAAAATCAGCGATGAGCAATATTAAATCACTTCTTGATTTTTATGTAACTAACTCAGACGGAACATCTAATTATGTCATACTTCAAGAATACATTAAAGGTGCTGACCAAGGAGATATACGAATTCTTTTATTAAATGGAGAACCTATAGGAGCTATGAAAAGGGTGCCTGGTTCTGACGATCATCGCTCTAATGTGTCGGCAGGAGGTTCGGTTGCGAAACACCAACTGACAAAAGAAGAAAAAGCGCTTTGCAAACAAATTGGTCCCAAACTGGTCAATGACGGACTCTATTTTGTGGGTATTGATGTAATTGGCGGAAAGTTGGTAGAGGTCAACGTGATGTCTCCTGGAGGCGTAACTTATATGAACAAAGTATACAAGACAAAACTGCAATGCAAGGTCATTGATTTTGTGGAAAGCAGGGTAGTTGATAAGTTGAATGCCTTCCAAAGGCGTTCGCGATTGCGTGATGAGGTTGAAAATGCTTAGGTTATCTGTATCTGATATCATTTCTAAAATAGCAGCTGAAATTCCTTTTGAGGCGGTTTCAGTAGATTATTCCTTTACTATTAAGATAGAAGACTATGCTCCCTACATCTGTGGCGCAGTTCACAATGGTCATCAATTTCGTAAATCACTTTGGGATAACTGCCTACATACCGAATACGAACGTTGGTATGAGGAAGACCCTTGCACCAAAGAGATGGTACAATCACACCCGATTGTTATTGCCGGGTGCGATAGTCGGTTCGAATATGACTTGAACCGGGCTCCTGAAACTGCTATCTACACGGATGCATGGGGGAAAGAACTGTGGAAAAATCCTTTACCGGATCATGAAAAAGTAATGAGCCTTAAAAAGCACACCAATTTCTACAAAGTAGTTGATGCTTTGATTAACAAAATTGAATCAAAATATGGGAAAGCCATAGTTTTTGATATGCACAGTTACAATTGGAAACGTTGGGATAGACCAGTGCCCACTTGGAATCTGGGTACTGCTAACATTGATAACGGTCGCTTTGAAGCAATAGCTGACTCTTGGAGTAAAAAATTAGGCGCCATGAACTTGCCCAACGGAATCGAATCAAGTTCCAAAATTAACGACACATTTCAAGGCAATGGTTACTTTCTAAAATACATCACACAAAACTTTGCGAATACGCTGGTATTAGCTACCGAAATTGCAAAAGTCTACTGTGATGAGTATGAGGGCATAATTTATCCTGAAGTAGTTCGTTCTGTGGAAGAACACTTGAAAGAATTGATACCTTTGCAGCTAAGGGAATTCCAAGAAAGTATATAATGCAGTCCACCGTACTTACCGAATTACAACATGAATATGCCGAGCTTTTCGATATTGACGGCAATTTAGACCGATTGATTAAAAAAATCGAGTTGCTAAGTTACGTGAACCCTCTGAACATTGAAAAAGAGAAACATCACTTCTTTGCATCCAAATATACCGAAGACCCTGATTTTAGGTATCCGAAACTCAAGTTCAATCCATATAAATTGCATCGGATGTTCTTTTCCCAACGTTTGGAAAGAATCGAAGATGAACATATCCGTACGCTGTACAAAGAGATTATATATTATTACTCCAATATGGTGCAATGTATCGAATCAATAGGGGAGAAGAAGCGTTTTCACTATAATTCATTGCGGGTTTATGGTTCTCCCACGGAAAAAGATGTTGAGAATGCACGGTTTATACTTCATTTCGCTAGCGAACCGCTAACCAGCGAGATGGAAAAGCTTTTCAATGCTGAGGAGGCAAAAGCCTATTTTGAGGACTTTTCAAAAGAATATGACTTTCCTTTGAACATTCGGTTTTCTACCCATATCGCAGCGGATGCAATGGTGAGCAATGCCTCACAGGCCCTGTTGATCAAACGGAACGCCAAGTTCAGTAAAAATCAACTACTGACTTTAGCTAACCATGAGATAGGGGTGCATTTGGTTACGACCTATAATGCAATGGAACAACCGTTAAAGATTTTTTCCAATGGTTTTCCAAAAAATGTAGAAACGCAAGAAGGCTTGGCCGTTTTTAGCGAATACATGAGTGGGGCATTGACCTTAAAACGCCTAAAAGAGTTGGCGTACCGGGTTTTGGCTTCAGATAGTTTGATTAAGGGATACACTTTTTCAGATACTTTTGACTTGATTCACAATCAATACAAACTAAATCGAGATGATGCCTTTGGTATTACTTTAAGAGCGCATAGAGGAGGCGGTTTTACCAAAGACCGCTTGTACCTTAGCGGATTACGTAAAATATACAAGCGATACCGGAAAGAGGAATCCATGGAACCTTTACTTTCTGGTAAAGTGTCTTTGGATTCTGAAATGGCCATTAAACGCTTGTCCAAAATGGGCTTGGTTAGTAAAAATACCCACACCAATCTCGCCTATAGACAAAATAGGAACACCAACAAGACTTTAGATTTTATATTGAATAATCTGAAGTAAAGCAAAAGAATGAAAAAGGCAAGGCGTTTTTTCAAGGTTTTGCTCGTATTAATGGCGATAACTTTAGGTATGCTATATCTTTTTCAGGAAAAGTTAATTTTCTACAGCAGTAAACTTCCAAAAGATTTTCAATATACGTTTGAAACGGAATTCGAAGAGTTGTTTCTGACCGCAAAAGACGGAGCTGTGCTTAACGGGCTTCACTTTAAAGCCAAAAACCCAAAAGGTGTCATTCTTTATAACCATGGAAATGCAGGAGAACTCGATTCTTGGGGGAAATGGGGCGAACTATTGGTGAATCGATATTCGTACGATGTAGTTATTTGGGATTATCGCGGGTATGGAAAAAGTAAAGGAAAACGAAGACAGCAGCTCATGCTTGATGATGGATTACTCTTTTATAACTATTGCAATGAATTGTTTTCCGAAGACTTGATTACCATTTACGGTCGTTCATTGGGAGGTTTTTTTGCTACCCATATTACAAAGAAGCACCAACCAAGGCAATTGGTTCTAGAATCTACCCCAACTAGCATTTTGAAAGTAGCAAACGAGTCATACCCATATTTACCTTCAAATTGGTTGTTGAAATTCAGATTCCAAAATGATGGCAATATTTCACAAATAGTTGAGCCGACCTTTTTTATTCATGGCACAGAAGATGATTTAATTCCATTTGAACATGGCCGGCGGTTGTACGAACTTTCCAAGGCTAAATCTAAACAATTCTACCCTGTGGAAGGAGGCAATCACAATGACCTTTCCAATTTTGAGGATAAGTACTTTAAAGCTTTGGATGAAATCTTTAATTAAATCGATCAATCCAAAAACTTCGCTTGTAATTCGGGCGTAGGAATCATACAAGTTTCTTTTTGACCAAACCACTTATAACGGTTGCGCGCTATCAAATCGTATACGATATCTCGTAAACCACTGGGAATCAAATTCAATAGCTTCGAAATAACACGATACCCTTTAAGATGCTGGCCAATCTTCAAAGCAGCTTCCGATTTGGTATAATATGCCACTCCCGGTTCAATAAAAATTACGGAATCCATCTTATCCGTATCAATGTTTCGCTCTGAGATGAGTTGCTGTCCGATTTCACTTTGCAGAGAAGCATAGCGGAAGATATCTTTTTTATCCCTCTTGATGACAAACTGAACAAAGCCATTGCAGAGATTGCAAACGCCATCGAAAAGGATTATTTTTTTTGTGTTAGCCATTCCTTTGTCAATCAGAATAAAACATCAGAGTGTATCTTTAATTTGGTATCATGCAAAGGTACTAATTGCAACTGAACGGGAACTCAAATCACAGGATATTCAATAACATAACATGCATTGATTCTTCATATAATCGTATACGATAAATCGTAAGAACCTGATTATCAAATTAAGTACAATTCTATTTCTTCCGTTCCACTAATTCCAGTTGATCAACACTTACATTCGTAGTAAACATCCCATAATTAACAACTGCCTTGCCTTTTTCAAGGGAATGGATACTACCAACGGCCTTTCCATCTATCATCCGAACACGGTCCCCGATCTTAAAAACCGGCCTCGGTATGTTCTTTTCTTTTAGAACAGCTTTTTTCTTTTCGACTTTCTTTTTCTGACGAATGACCTTAACTTCTTTTTGTACTTCTTGAGCAACTTGTGCTTTTTTGCTTCTTTCGGCTTTATCTTCTTTCGCTGATTTCTTTTTTCGTTTGCTGTTCTCGGTTTCTACAATGCGAATCAATTCCGATACCATGGCCCGTTTCTTCTTATCTTGAAAATACTTGTTGGCCACCTTGTCTACCTTATTGCCCAAATGCACCATACGCTGGTCATGGTCGTACAGCTCTTGGTAATTTTCGAGTTTTGATTTGATTTTGGCGTTCAGCTTTTCCAAGCGTGCGGCCTCTTCTCTTGCTTTGGACTCCTCTTCTTGCATTCTAGAGCCGGTTTTAGCCATTTTGCTGCGTTCTTTTTGCAATTTGGCTATCGTGGCATCAAAACGTACTTTGCCGCGCTCTATCTTCTTCTTTGCTTTGTTGACGAGGGAGTAGGGGATACCATTCTTCTGCGCTACCTCAAAGGTGAAGGAACTCCCTGCTTGTCCCAAAACTAATTGAAAGGTCGGATCCAAGGTTTTACCGTCAAAAAGCATGTTTGCGTTGGATATATGAGGAAGTTCATTGGCCAATAACTTTAAATTTGAATAGTGAGTCGTAATCACGCCGTAGGCACCGCGTTCATAAAAGACCTCCAAAAAAGTTTCCGCGAGGGCACCACCAAGTTCAGGGTCACTCCCCGTTCCAAATTCGTCGATTAAGAACAACGTATTCTCATTGCACTTGCGTAGAAACGATTTCATGTTCTTCAGTCGGTAGCTGTAAGTACTTAGATGGTTTTCGATGGATTGATTATCGCCGATATCCGTCAGGATAGTATCGAACAAGCAAACTTTACTCCGCTCATGAACGGGAACCAGCAAACCACTTTGCAGCATTACCTGCAACAATCCGATAGTTTTAAGGGTAATACTTTTCCCCCCGGCATTGGGTCCAGATATAACGATTATCCTATTCTCAGGATGTAGCTCGATAGTCTGCGGAAAGGTTTTTTCGTTTTTAAGAGTATTGTTCAAGTACAGTAGGGGATGGTAAGCATCACGCAAAAACATACTCCTATCCTCACTAAATCTCGGAAGCAATGCGTTCATCTCAGAGGCATATTTCGCTTTGGCCGCGGTTATATCAATATGTGCTAAAAATTCCTGATATTCGGTAAGTTCAGGCGTAAAGGGTTTAATAAGTGCAGTAAGCCTGTTCAGAATACGCTGTATTTCTTCACGTTCATCAAATTCGAGATTGTTCAATTCGCGACTGTGACGCAAAGTGGCCTCGGGTTCTATATATACGATGCTTCCTGTTTTCGAAGAACCCATGACCGAGCCTTTTATTTTCTTCCTGTACATCGCCTTTACCGCCAATACACGGCGGTTATCGAAAACGGATTCCCGAATATCATCCAAATAATCAGAACCGTGATAGGTATTCAACGCCGCACTAAAACTCTGGCTTATTTTCCCCTTGACTCCGTTAATTTGTCTACGAATACTTTGCAAAGTGTCTGAGGCATTATCCTTGATTTCGCCAAATCGGTCGATAACATCATCGATATGTTTCGGAATTTCTTTGTTCTCTTCGACTCCCTCTGAAGTTTCGAACAATAGTGGGTAATACTCCTTAAACTTTTTGAAGAATTTTTTGTGCGTGGTTATCGTTTTACAAATGGTACCGATTTTGCTGAAACCACTGATTTCTAATGTGGTGTTCTCTATCCGCAAAAGCTGTAATTCTGCATGAATAGGTTCAAAACCGTGATTGGGTATTCGGTTTTCATTGATGAATGACGATAGATACTCAGAAGTTTGTCCCAGAATGTTCCTAATCTCGGATTCTTCTTCAAACGGAACTATTGCCAACGCCTTTTCCTTACCTATCACGGTGTTGCAACGAGCAGAAAGCTGTTGCAGAACCGTATGGAATTCTAAATCTTCAAGTGCTTTTTTAAGGGTTTTATCCATCGTCATCTAAAAACGATGGCAAAGGTAGGCAATACGGTAATATATCGAAATCTGAAACCGGATTGTCTAAAACGTTAGTGTATCAATGATCTCTCGGATTAATCACAATCAAGTCTTCATCGTTAGAAATCGGTTTCTCAATGGGTTGAATAGCGTTCTTGATCCGGATATATTCTTGCCAACGGTACGATTCTAGCACATCGGCCATTTCGGAAGTTTCTCTACTAGAAAGCTTTTTCAAGAGTTCGTATTTGGCTTTTACGGATAGTGTTTCGTCTTCTTCAACGGCTTTCTTTTTCACCAAGAAACGCGCTACCGTATTTTGAAATTGTAGTGCCTGTTCGCTACCCATCACCAATCGGGGTTGGTATCTTGCCGTGATATCAATTGCTTCTGCCCGAATTTTCCGATCAATCTTAAGGGCGTACAATGTTTGTGAAAAGCTTAAAAAATTGTTGAAAACGGCGAAAACAACCAGTAATACCGTTTTCATCATTAGAGGTTTAGTCTTCATGATAAATAAGATATTAAGATGTATACCAAAAATAAATATATCCTTTTTTTCTGTCAAGTGACTGAATATTAATAAAAGTTAAAACTGCAAGCATGGAGGTCGTTTCAAAGCTAAAAGGGTCTTGTTGAACTAACCGAGCTAAGCTGTTGGATTTTTTTGAAATTCTTGTGCACAGCTGCTTTTTTCCTTTTTGTTGTACAATAAAAAGGTGTTATGGCAGTTATATCTTAACCTTAATTTTTGGGTATAACCTACTGAAAACCATAAAATTAATTGTCCAATGAAAAACCAGATCAAAACCTTAGGCTTACTTGCACTTACAATACTTCTTACCTCATGTGGCGCAACAAACAGATTGACCATGGGGGTGACGGAACCCGCCATCGTACATTTGCCCGCTGATGTTAAACGAGTCGGAATCATAAACAGAAGCTTGCCTTCCAAAGGAAACAATGCGCTTGACAAGATTGATAAAATTCTATCTGCTGAAGGTTTAAATCTAGATAAAAAAGGGGCCGAAGCAGCTATTTCTTCGCTTTCCTCCGAACTTTCAGTAATAAAGAATTTTGAGGAAATCAAGATAATAGAAGATGTAGAAGAGGTCAAGAAAGGATTGGCGGTATTGCCCGCGACCTTATCATGGGATGTGGTTGAACGTATATGTGAAGAAAATGATGTAGATGTGATCTTCTCCTTGGAGTTCTACGATACCGACACAAAGGCCAACTACAAAGTTACTACGATGAAGTTACCGAATAGCTTGGGTATCGATGTTGATGTACCAGCCCATGAGGTTACTTTGGCCACAAACATAGTTAACGGATGGCGTCTTTATGACCCACATATCAAAGAGGTCGTAGACGAGCGTCTTTTTAACAAAAACATGACATTCAGGGGCAGTGGTATTAACCCAATGAAGGCAGTTGAGGCAGTAGCCGGTCGTAACGAAACGGTTCAAGAATACAGTAGAAATGTTGGTATTGCTTATGCCAAGCGTTTAATACCCCGAACAAGGCGTATTGCTAGAGACTATTTCGTTCGTGGTACCGATAATTTTAAAATCGCCCAAAGAAGAGCTCAAGCAGGAGACTGGGACGGTGCGGCCGAGCTTTGGAAAAGAGAATTGAACAATCCTGATGAAAAAATTGCAGGTAGAGCCCATTACAATATGGCAATAAGCAACGAAATCAATGGTGATTTAGACAAGGCTATTCAATTTGCTTCAAAGTCTTATACCGATTATAGAACTAACATTGCCCTAGACTATGTAAATATTTTAAAGTATAGGGTACGGCAGAATCAAGTACTTGACCAGCAACTGGCTCGTTAATCCTACTGTCTTGCCCCACTAAGTGATTTTGCAAATGAAGTATTTATCAAAGTTTACTGTCATAGGTCTTTTAGTACTACTAGTAAGTTGCGGTTCAACTCAACAAGTGGTAATTAAATCTATGGAACCTGCAAAGGTAGATTTATCCGATAAGGTTGTCAGGATAGGTATTCTCAATAGCGGAGTTAATACCAAAGAGGCTAATAAAAGCCAAGGTATTGAACGCTTGGTAGCTATAGAAGATCAATGGCTCAGCAAGAAAGGACAAGATGAAGCTTTGAAAACTCTAGTTCTTGAATTGCAAAAAGATAATCGTTTTGAAGTGGAGGTGTTGGATTCTTCGGCCAATTATATTACGGGGCTTAGTGAAAATCTTGGTGTTGTCTCTTGGAATAAGGTAAAATCCATCTGCGAGGAAAACCGGATAGATGCTCTTTTCCATTTAACACATTTTGATGCGGAAACAGCGGTCTCACTTAAAAAGACCAAGATGGAACAACTCGATATGATGCGGGAGAAAACAAGGATATCCGCTCAAGAAATCACACTAGAGACCCTCATTCAGAACGGATGGAGAATTTACGACCCTTACCTTGAAGAAGTTGTAGATGAGTTCACCTATAGTCAGCAGCTAATTTCAAAGGCAAAAGGCATTAACCCGGTGGCCGCATTACGAGCAATAGGAAGTAGAAGAGACAGTATGCTATCTAAAGGTAGGCAAACGGGAAATTTATTCGGTGAACGATTCAAACCTTATGAGCGCGAAATACCAAGAGAGTATTATGTCAAAGGAACGGATAAGTTAGTTCAAGCTGGTAAAATCATGGATACAGGCGATTTATCAATGGCAATAAAATTATGGGAAGAAGAAGTGGATAATCCAAAGGAGAAAATTAAAGGTAGAGCATGCCACAACCTTGCAGTTGGAATGGAACTCAATGGTGACTTGGTACAAGCTATAGAATGGGCTATCAAGGCGAACCAAAACTTCAATGATAAAAGCTCTTTAGGTTATTTAAAGGATTTAGAAAAGCGTAGGAGTCAAGAAACAATTGTAAAAGAACAACTGGCTCACTTGAGTTTCGAAGATTAAGAAAGTTAGAATTTTTTTTTAGTTCCTTCAATAACTCCTACAATTCCTGTATTTTTGGATTTAAAGCTTTATTAAGTCGATGAATGTTGAAATTCATTCCAGTTGGAAGGAAATACTATCCGATGAATTTCAGAAGCCATATTTTGAATCACTAACGTCATTCGTTAAGGAAGAGTATTCAAAAAATACATGTTATCCAAGGGGTGGCGAGATTTTCGCGGCATTCGATCATTGCCCATACGACCAGACCAAAGTGGTTATTATCGGACAAGATCCCTACCATGGACCGGGTCAGGCCAACGGTCTCTGCTTTTCAGTTAGAGAGGGAATTTCACACCCACCTTCATTAATCAATATTTTTAGGGAAATTGAAACTGATTTAGGAATACCTTATCCAGAAAGTGGTAACCTCGAAAGATGGGCCACTCAAGGTGTTCTCCTCCTCAATGCGACATTAACCGTTCGTGCCCAACAAGCGGGTAGCCACCAAAATAAAGGATGGGAACAGTTCACAGATGCTGTAATCCGAAAGTTGTCAGAGCAAAAAAATGATTTAGTGTTTTTACTTTGGGGCGGTTTTGCAAAAAAAAAAGTTGGTCTAATTGATCATTCAAAACATCACATTTTGACAAGTGGGCATCCTTCTCCTTTAAGTGCAAATCGTGGTTACTGGTTCGGGAACAAGCATTTTAGTAAAACTAATACTATTCTTAAAAGTATAATGGGCACTTCTATAGGTTGGTAGGCATCTTCCAAATTATTGCCGAGAATTCTTGTTTTATAATTACCATTCATGCATTATTCGATACCATTCATACATTAAATAGCTATATTCTTATATTAAAGAAAGAAATTTACTACTTTTAGTTCGGCCAAACTATAATAGCATGAGTTCTCCCACTTTGAAGTCTATTTTGTTGATAGATGATGATGAAATCAGCAACCTATTTAATAAAATATTCATAAGCAAACTCGATTTAGAGGTTGAGGTTGATGTTGTGTTTAATGGGGCAGAAGCAATAGAGTTTCTTAAAAGCATGGTTGCCGATGGTGAAAATTTGATTTTAAAACCCTGCCTTCTTTTGTTGGATATTCGAATGCCCGTCATGGACGGATGGGAATTTTTGGAAGCGTATGACAATTTGTTGGATGAGGAAACCAAGAATCAAATTGTAATCGTTATGCTTACTACCAGTGAAGATGAAGGTGATACGATAAGGGCTATGAAAAATCCATACATTAAGGAAATTATTAAAAAGCCGCTATCGGAGAACAAATTCGACAAACTCATCAAAAAGTTTTTTATTCAGGAGAAAACCCATTAATATTTTCACCACAATAGTTTATCGTTGGCTACCTCAAAGTCAATAAGCTTTAGTTCAAGTAAAGTGCCTTTTACTTTTTTTAAGGTTTCAATTTCCAGCTGTTTTTGGCTCCAATGGGTTTTAGAAAGCCATTCTTTAATATCCTCTATTTTTTGACCATAGCGATTCGCAAGAGTCCGGTCTATACTAGGTATACTCTTGAATTCGATGGTATACCCATTAATTATTTCTAAAATGTGTTTGACCAAATTTTCGTTTTCATCAATGAAATCTGTTCTTGCGGCAATTACAAAACAGGGCCATGGGGTGGGACAATCTCCCAACCTCCTGAAAGTTTTTTTGTCTACTAGAGGTTTTGTTGTGAAGTGCTCCCACATAAAATAATCGGCGGTACCAAGAGAAAGTGCTTCAACCGCACCTTCCAAATTATTGATGACTTCAAATTGAAGTATTCGGGTATCCCAATCCTGTTTTTCGGCATTCACATAGGCCATAAGATGACTTCCACTACCAAATCGACTAATGGCCGCCTTTGTGTTTTCAAGTTCGGAAATTTGATTAAACTTGCTGTTGTAGCCAACATGAATTCCCCAAAGAAGGGGAGTAGCGATATATTCCTGAACAATTTTTACAGGATTGCCCTCTGTAATACTTTTTACAATGCCTTCTGTTAAAATAATCGCCAAATCTGCCTGATTTTCTTTCAACATTTGGCTCATTCTACCGGTACCTTCGGAAACATCGGACCATGAAAGATTAATTCCACGTTCTTCAAATGCTCCTTCTTCAATAGCCATGTGCCAAGGAAGGTTAAAATGTTCGGGCACTCCAATAATTTTGACATTCTTCATGCAGTGAGTTTGGTCAAGGTGTATTTTATTAGTTCATCAATAGATTTTTCTGGATTTTTAGAAAATTCTCCCGTGACTCTATTCGCCAGAATACAGTTCATTGAAATCGCTTGATGACCCATTAATTTTGATAACCCATAAATACCGGAAGTTTCCATCTCGAGATTGGTTATTTTGAGTTTACCATAACGGAATGAGGCAATTTTGGAAATGAGGTTCTTTTCGTTGATTGCAGTTCTTAACTTTCTGCCTTGGGGCCCGTAAAAACCCGTATTTGTTGCCGTAAACCCAAATCGTATACGATTTGAAGTTAATTTTGAAGCTAGTGGCTCGTCACATTTTATAACGTAGGGAAATGATTTTAGGTCAGACCAATTGGAATGCGCAATAAACTTCTCGGCAATATCGTCATGCTGAATATGCTTATTCTCATAGAAGTGCAAAAGTGAATCAAAACCTATTGCATATTCACTCAACAAAAAAGAATCTACAGAAATTTCAGCTTGTATGGCTCCAGAAGTTCCGATTCGTATAAATTGAAGTTGTGTGATTTCTTTCTTTATCATTCTGGTTTCGAAGTCGATATTCACCAAAGCATCTAGTTCATTGAAGACGATATCTATGTTATCGGTACCGATACCGGTCGAGATGACCGTAATGCGTTTACCGCTTAGAATTCCCGTATGCGTTAGAAATTCCCTTTTTCCTTTTTTTACTTCAATGGAATCAAAGTATTGGGAGACATCTGTTACACGATCTGGGTCTCCAACTGTGATAATGGTAGTAGCAATGTCTTCTGGAAGTAAGTTTAAATGATAAATGCTGTTATCTGCATTTAAGATTAGCTCGGACGGCCCTAATTGCATGTTATAACTTCAGTATTCTGTCCGTATCTGTGTTGTACAAGAAATTATATTTCAACGCCCCACCTAAATAGACATCGTTGTCCTGAATACAAGAATAATAACTTGTTTGATTATCGAGAATTTCTTTCCCTGTTTTTGTGAGCCTTACGGGGTTAAAAGAAGAGAATAAAGGTTTTAAACGTGAAATTGCACGATCATACTGAGAATCCCCGAAGCCCAAACCTCCTTGATTCTTTAGAAGGGTGCTAATAAATGTTTTTTTAGAAGTAGGTTTGGTCTCAACGGCCAAGCTTAGAATTTTATTCTCCATTTCATTAAGACCATTCTTTATCGATGGAAATCGATGCAAATGTGAGGCTACGGCATCTGACAAATAATCAAACTGATAATCCTTAAAATCTCTCAGGTTTTCCAGACGAATTGGATTATCACTACAATACAATTGCCAAACATAATCGGCATATTCGATATCGTCCTGCGTTAAAATGGTTCGATTCTCATAAAGGTCTAGTAATTTCTCGTCATCCAGTTCGTTCAAACCAAATAATCTATCCGAATCATCTTCATTTCCACTGCAAACCAATGAAACTTCCGCGTACTTGCGATTAGCTTTCAACCAGCTCAATACGGCGAGCATATTGATTTGGCAAAACAAATCGTACTCGAACCAGAGTACAATATGGTCTTGCTGCTTATGATTACATAGTGAACGGTACTCTTTTAAAGTCTTCTCGATAAACCATGATTTGGAAACCTTATAGTTTTTGTTGAGGAATTCAAAACGTGTTTTCCAAAAATTTTCGCTACCTACATTGGTGAGGGTCTTGCCCTCACAAAGCATCTCACGCCATGTGATTACATCACCTTTTAGTTTGAGAGTGCTTAGTCTTTCTGTAAAAGCATCTCCGTTAGTAATATGCAATAGGGAACTCATACAGGTCTGTTGTTTAGATTACGTCGTCTAAAAATAACATTTAATCGAAAAGGACAAAAGTTTTTAACTAAAAAATCATTTTAATTGACAATAAAAAACAGGAAAGCCAAGTATTCCGGTATTTACGAAATCAACCTCCAACACGTTTGACGGTAAAACCTTTTTTCTTCAAAATTTCCATGATTTTATCACGGTAATCGCCTTGGATTATGATAGTCTCATTTTTGATGGTACCGCCAACACTTAGTTTGGTCTTGAGTTCTTTTGCGAGTATTTTAAAGTCTTGGTCCGCACCGGTATAACCCTCTAATATTGTTATTGGCTTACCCTTTCTTTTCTCATATTTACATATTATTGGGGCATCTTGAAGCCATACATCACTTATGACAGGTTGATCTTCCTTTGTTGGAGTATGTTCAGGGAAAAGATTTTTTAGCTGGTCTTTGAGATCCATCGATTACTTTTTAATTAGGCCCAATTCAATCAATCGCTCATTTAAAAATTCCCCAGCGGTAATATCCTCAAAACCTTTCGGATTTTCAGAGTCGATACAATTCTCCAAGCAGTTCAATGGCATTTCGCTTATGGGATGCATAAAGAAAGGTATGGAGTACCGCGAAGTACCCCAGAGTTCCTTTGGTGGGTTTACAACTTGGTGGATGGTGGATTTTAATTTGTTGTTCGTCAATCGTGAAAGCATATCTCCCACATTTATCATCAGTTGATCAGGCATTGCAATGGCATCAATCCATTCCCCTTGATGGTTCATCACTTGCAACCCCTTACCGTGCGCGCCCATTAAAAGGGTGATCAGGTTGATATCACCATGGGCGGCAGCCCGAACCGCGTTTTTAGGTTCTTCGGTAATAGGTGGATAATGGATCGGACGTAGAATCGAATTCCCGTTTTTGATAAATTCATCAAAATAGGTTTCCTCCAATTCTAAATGCAATGCTAAGGCTCGAAGTACGTACTTCGCCGTTTTTTCCAACATTTTATAGGCTTCTTTTCCAATCCTGTTGAAATCGGGAAGCTCTTTTACTATTACATTGGAAGGATATTGCGCTTCTAGTTTCGGATTATTTTCAACATACTGCCCAAAATGCCAGAACTCCTTTAAATCGCCTTCTTTCCTTCCTTTTGCATGTTCTTTCCCGAAAGATGTATATCCACGTTGGCCTCCAATGCCAGGTATTTCATAGGAGTCTTTTACCTTTTGTTCCAGTTCAAAAAACTTCTTGATCTCACTATAAAGGTCATCGACCAATTCCTGCGAAAGAAAATGTCCGCTCAAGGCCACAAACCCGATTTCCTCAAAGGCTTTTCCGATTTCTGAGATAAACTTTTCTTTACGGATGGCATCACCTGATGTAAAATCCTGCAAATCGACACTAGGTACAAGGCTCATAAAGCTATTATTGATAGTTTTTTCAAAGTTAATAAATATTGTATGGGCAAATAGTAAACGCCTCTTTTTTGTAGTCTTTTTTGTTACATTTATCCCGCATTTTGCCCTATGACCTTTAAAATATAACATGCAATATCAAAACAAAGAAATATCTCAGAAATTTCAGCTTGCGCTATATGAGAGAATGCTGAAACCCCGCATGATAGAAGAGAAGATGTTGATTTTACTGAGACAAGGCAAGATATCAAAGTGGTTTAGCGGAATCGGTCAAGAGGCAATTTCGGTTGGTGTTGCGAGTGCGATGAACGAGGAGGAATACATTCTTCCCATGCACCGGAACCTTGGTATTTTTACAACAAGAAACATTCCCTTGCATCGTCTTTTCGCACAATGGCAAGGAAAAGCGTCGGGGTTCACCAAAGGTCGAGATCGAAGTTTTCATTTTGGGACTCAGGATTACAAGATTGTTGGTATGATATCGCATTTGGGACCACAATTGGGTGTAGCCGACGGTATTGCCTTGGCTGATGTTCTCAAAAAGAGAAAGCAGGTAACCGCAGTTTTTACCGGAGAAGGGGCGACTAGCGAAGGTGATTTTCATGAAGCATTAAACGTTGCCGCCGTCTGGGACCTACCGGTTTTGTTCTGTATCGAAAATAATGGATACGGTCTTTCAACGCCAACCAATGAACAGTATCGCTGTGAACATTTGGCCGATAAAGGAAAAGGCTATGGTATTGAGTCACATATAATTGACGGGAATAATATTCTTGAAGTCTATACAATGGTCAATGCCATATGCAAAAGAATGCGAAAGAAACCAGCACCCGTTTTGTTGGAATTTAAAACCTTTCGAATGCGTGGTCATGAAGAAGCGAGTGGTACCAAATACGTACCACAGGATTTAATGGATCAATGGGCCGCAAGAGATCCTCTCGAGAATTATGTTGAATTTTTAAGGAATAACAACATCCTCACCGAAGAAGAAGAAGTTGTGATAAAGAAGAAAATCATTCATGAAATCGATGCGCATTTAAAGATCGCCTTTGACGAAAGTAAAGTGCAATCTTCGGAAAGCATAGAATTAGGAGATGTTTACCGGAAATTTGACTTCCAATTAGTTGAACCAAAATCAGAGCAAAAAAATATTAGACTTGTAGATGCTATTTCAGAGGGGCTGAAACAGTCGATGAAACGGCACGAGAACCTTGTGGTCATGGGGCAAGATATTGCCGACTATGGCGGAGTTTTCAAAATTACCGATGGTTTTGTGGAAGCTTTCGGGAAAGAACGCGTAAGAAACACGCCCATTTGCGAGTCGGCCATCGTAGCCGCGGCAGCGGGACTTTCTATCAATGGAATGAAAGCGGTAATGGAAATGCAGTTTGCCGATTTTGCAAGTACGGGGTTCAATCCTATTGTCAATTATTTGGCGAAAATGCATTATCGATGGAATGAAAATGCTGACGTGGTGATCCGCATGCCGTGTGGAGGTGGTGTAGGAGCCGGACCGTTCCATTCTCAGACCAATGAGGCTTGGTTTACAAAGACACCAGGGTTAAAAGTTGTTTATCCAGCATTTCCGTATGACGCAAAGGGGTTATTGGCAACTGCTATAAACGATCCAAATCCTGTAATGTTCTTCGAGCACAAAGGTTTATATAGAAGCATTTACCAAGATGTTCCTACAGATTACTATACTTTACCTTTCGGAAAGGCTAGTTTAATCAAAGAAGGTAACGATATCACCGTAATATCTTACGGAGCCGGGGTACATTGGGCACTTAGCACGCTGAGAAAACATCCGGATATTTCCGCAGATCTCATCGATTTAAGAACATTAACACCTTTGGATATGGATGCCATCTATAAATCCGTTGAAAAAACAGGAAAAATAATTATTCTTCAAGAAGACAGTCTTTTCGGCGGAATCGCAAGTGATATTTCTGCTTTGGTCATGGAAAACAGATTTGAAAATCTAGATGGGCCTATTAAACGTATTGCTAGTATAGAAACACCTATTCCCTTTGCTAAAAATCTTGAAGACATGTATTTGCCCAAATCACGATTTGAAGACGCTTTATTAGAATTGATAGCGTATTGACAAAACTTTGAAGACTTAAGCGTATTTCATCGAATATTCAATTTTTGAACCATAAATTTCGATTATCAGCGTTTGGTAGAAAGACTTAAAACTAAATTCCTACGTATATAAAAAACCCTAAATCAATTTCAAATGAAAAAATGCGCCGTGTTCGTAATGTTAATCACCGTTTTGATTTCTTCGTGTTCTATTTCAAAAGCGGCAAAAGACAAACGGAACTTACTGAGTGGCACTTGGACACTTGAAGACGTTTCCTATGAAAATGGAATAGCAAATTATAAATCAGTAATTTTCAATGATGCCCAAGATATTTGTTTTGAGGGTAGCGACTGGTTCTTTAGAGATAATAATAGTACTGGACGATATACCATCGCCGCATCATCACTATGTGCGGCAGGGGATAGATTTATCCGCTGGTCGGTAGTGGAAAATCCTGAGAATTATTCTAGTCAATTACAATTCAAACGTATTGATGAAAAAAATAAGGACATAACAGGTTTAGGTTATAGGCTTAATATTACGACACTAACGGCTAACGAAATGGTATTAAAATCAAATGTGGCTGTTGATGGCGAGGTCATTAACATCGTTTATAAATTCACAAGAAAATCGTAAATAAAATCCCCATGAAAAATCTTATCATTAAAAGTACATTTATATTTCTGTCATTTATTCTAATATTTAGTTGTAGCGCGGTTAAAAATGCAAATCACAAACAAAAGGGAGCAGTTGTCGGAGCTACTAGCGGTGCCGTTATAGGCGGCGTACTTGGCAATAATGTTGGTAAAGGAGACAATACGGCTCTAGGTGCCATCATTGGTGCTGTTGTCGGTGGCGTTGCGGGAGGGTACATAGGTGATCGTATGGATAGACAAGCTGAACGAATCGAAGAAGAAATTCCGGGTGCGGAAGTAACAAGGGTTGGCGAAGGAATTAACGTTGTTTTCAATGAGGAGGCTGGAGTTTACTTTGACACAAGTAAATCAAATGTAAAAGGTACTTCAGCTACCACTTTGAATAAATTAGCGGGTATCTTTAAAGAATACCCGAAGTCATATATTTTGGTTGAGGGCCATACTGATAGTGCTGGCCCTGAAGAATACAATATGAATTTATCAAAACAACGTGCCGAATCGGTAACAAACTATTTGATAGCACAAGGAATCAACCAAGGTCGATTTACTACTAAATGGTATGGTGAACTGCAACCAAGAGCCGACAACTCGACTAGTGAAGGTAAAAGTAAGAACCGCCGAGTTGAACTGGCTATTGTAGCGAATCAGGAACTTAAGGATGAAGCAAAAAGTAAAACTAGTAAATAACATAGTTAAAAGGATTAGCGCATAGCAGCTTTGAAATCCCGACCTTAGAGTCGGGATTTTTTATTCTTATCTTTCTCATGTGAATTGCTATGATATTATTATTGTTGGTGGGGGTTTGGCCGGACTAACGGCTGCACTGCACCTTTCCCAGAAAAACTATTCGATTTTAGTAATCGAAAAGAAGAAATATCCCTATCACAAGGTTTGTGGCGAGTATGTGTCCAAAGAAGTCATCCCTTATTTGGAGCAACTTGGTGTTTCGTTTGGGGAGATACAGGTAAAGAAAATTGACACCTTACTTCTTAGTTCTAGTAGCGGAAAATCGGTTCAAACCAAACTTCCTTTGGGTGGCATTGGGATCAGTCGTTTTACCTTAGATCAGCTGCTTTATCAAAATGCGATTGAAAAGTGTGTTGATTTTCAAACAGATACCGTATTGAGTATCGATTACAGAGAAAATATTTTTTTTATCACAACGGAACACGGTCGGCAATTTAGTGCCACCCTTGTTATAGGTGCCTACGGAAAACGTGATGCGCTTGATAAGCGTTTAGATAGAACATTTATAAAAAAAAAATCAGCTTGGCTAGGAGTGAAAGCACACTATGAATTTGATGATTTTCCTGATAATCTAGTTGCGTTACACAATTTTAATGGAGGATACGGAGGATTGTCCAAAACGGAGACCGGCGCAGTGAATTTCTGTTATTTAACTGCCTATAAAAGCTTTCAAAAAGAAAAGAACATTGAGGAGTTTAACAATAATGTTGTTGCGCAAAATCCTTTTTTAAAGGAATTTCTTAAAAATGCCCAACCAATTTTTGATGAACCATTGACGATTGCTCAAATATCTTTCGATCAGAAAACGGCAATTAAAAACCACGTTCTGATGTGCGGAGATACCGCCGGATTGATACACCCGCTTTGTGGCAACGGAATGGCGATGGCAATTCATGCGGCAAAGATTGCTAGCGAACTAATTTTCGACTATATGGAAAGCAACGACCGCAAGCGTGCGAAATTGGAACAAGAGTACCAACGACAATGGAGCCAAGCCTTTACAAAACGCCTATGGATGGGGAGAAAGTTACAGGCAATTTTGTTGAACAAAACTATGTCTAAGTTATCCATGAACCTTGCAATTCAAACACCGTCTTTGTTACAACAACTCATAAAGAATACTCACGGCAAAACCTTATGATGTTCAAAGACCTGTCAAAAAGAAGCACTGAACCTGAACTAATGGATGATTTCCAGGGCAGTATAGATTTGCTAAAGGCAGTTTTCGAAGACATTAATAAAGTAAATCGAATTTTGGGAGGTAATCAAATTACCGTAAATGCCGTAGCGCGATTGATTCGAGAAAATCCAAAAGAAAAATATGTTATTGTTGATATGGGTTGCGGCGATGGTAGTATGCTGCGTGAGGTAGCGCAATATTGCCGAAAAAAAGGCATTAAAACGGAACTTATCGGAATCGATTTGAACCGTGAGGCCTTAAGTATTGCAATTGAGAATTCAACCGAATATTCAGAAATCAGTTTTCAATATGCTGACATTCTAACATTCAGTACTGAGACCCTGAATTGTGATATTGTGATAAATACGTTGACCATGCATCATTTTACCGACACGCAACTGGTAATTTTTTTAAACAAGTTCATTGAGCTGGGCAGAATAGGGGTTGTCATCAACGACCTGCAAAGAAGCCGTATAGCATATTATCTATTTAAACTCTTTAGTGTTATTTTTATAAAAACAAAAGTTGCTAAAATTGACGGTTTGATATCTATAAATAAGGGATTTGTCAAATCTGATCTGTTGTCATACGCGAAAGGCCTCCCATCGGTGTCGCATCAAATTAAATGGAAATGGGCCTTCAGATATGTATGGGTTATGAAGCCGATTCGAAAAAGAAAAGTATATGAGTGAGACCCGAATTGTTACCGTTGCAAAAACGTTACCTGAATATTGTCGCAGTACAGAAGAAATTATTCCTTTTGTGAAAATATGGCTGGCGGATGAAGAAGAACGTTTCCAAAGAAAGGTCGTTAAGATTTTCGAAGGAGCTGCAGTAGAGAAGCGTTACGGTATTATGAACATTGAAGAGGTGTTTAGCGCTACTTCTTTCGAGGATAAAAATGCTATTTATGTTCGAGAAGTAAAGAAACTTGGAAAGGCCGTTTTGCAAAAAGCACTTAATCAAAGCGCTTGGCAAGCAGATTCTTTGGACTATATTATAACGGTAAGCTGCACGGGTATCATGATTCCATCGTTAGATGCCTATTTGATTAACGATTTAGGGTTACGTGAAGATGTTGTGCGTCTTCCGGTAACAGAGATGGGTTGCGCGGCCGGTATTTCAGGACTCATTTATGCGCACAACTTTCTTAAATCAAACCCAGGAAAGCGCATTGCATTAGTTGCCGTGGAAAGTCCGACCGCCACTTTTCAATTGAATGACCATTCGATGGCGAATATGGTAAGCGCGGCTATCTTTGGTGATGGGGCGGCATGTGTATTACTGTCTTCCGAAGAAGATGCTATAGGACCTAAGATACTCGGTGAAGCCATGTACCACTTTAAAGATGCAACCCACATGATGGGTTTTGATTTGACCAATCACGGATTGAAGATGATACTAGATCCATCGGTTCCGGAGACGATTGCGGAACATTTTCCAAAAATCGTACATCCGTTTCTTGAAGTTTACGGAACATCCATCGATGGGGTCGATCATTTAATTTTTCATCCTGGAGGGCGAAAAATTGTTCAAACTGTTGAGGAGTTATTCGGTAAATTAGGAAAAAATATAGACGATACACGTGAGGTTCTACGAGCTTATGGTAATATGAGTAGTGCCACTGTATTGTACGTTTTAGAACGTTTTATGAACAAGGACATACCTAAAGGAGAGAAAGGATTACTTTTAAGTTTTGGCCCCGGATTTTCGGCACAGCGGGTGTTATTGGAGTGGTAGTATTACATTGAAGAAGATATGAATGATATATCAAATACAATAAATTGGGCCTTGATTCTTGGAGGCAGTAGCGGTTTAGGTCTCGCAACCGCAAAAAAGTTAGCAAGACATGGATTTCATATTATAATTGTTCATAGAGATGCACGGGTTGATTTACAGCGGATTGAAAGTGATTTTGAAGAAATTACTTCAAGTGGAGTTCAGTTAAAAAGTTTTAATATCGATGTAGCCAATCCCGAAAAACGGATTTCCGTTTTGGAAGAAATAGCAACCACTATCGCCTCTGACAAAATAAAAGTACTGGTACACAGTATTGCCAAGGGAAGTCTTAAACCCATGCAGTCAGATTCAGGAAACACTTTGGAACACCAAGACTTTACAATTACCCTGAATGCAATGGCACTAAGCCTTTATGATTGGGTAAAAGCAATTCACAATGACGGCTTATTTGCAGATGATACAAGAATTATTTCTTTTACCAGCGAGGGCAATGCAAAAGCTTGGCCCGGTTATGCTGCGGTTTCAGCGGCCAAAGTCACTTTAGAGGCTTTAACACGGAACATTGCACTTGAATTTGCATCATCAGGAATCAAAGCGAACTGTATTCAGGCGGGAGCTACAGAAACACCTGCGTTTTCAATGATTCCAAATAGTAATAAATTAAAAGAAAGTGCATTAAAACGGAATCCCAATAGGCGCTTGACCACTCCCGAAGATGTCGCTAACGTAGTTTATCTGTTAACAACCAATGAAGCCAAATGGATAACTGGTACGGTAATTAAGGTTGATGGAGGAGAAAGTTTGATGTAGAAACCCCTGTCAGTTCGAGCCGGTCTCGACCTAAGTATTTCTGAAGAAACTTCTTGGTTGCGATTGTAGTTACAAACGAAAAAAGAATGAAATTCAAAAGTATCATACAAAAACTTCCCTTTAGAAAACCCTTCCTTTTTGTGGATGAGCTTTTGGAAATTGATGATAAAGGCGCAAAGGGGTGCTATATTTTCCCTAAAATTTCCGATTTCTATAAAGGTCATTTTAAGGATAACCCAGTTACTCCTGGGGTTATTTTGACAGAATGTTGCGCCCAAATCGGACTGGTTTGTTTAGGAATCCATTTGTTGGGCGGCGCAACCGATACAAATTTGAAAATAGGTCTGACCAGTTCTGAAATGGAGTTTTTACTTCCCGTATTTCCAGGAGAGAAAGTTATAGTATCCTCGAAAAAAGTATATTTCAGATTCCAGAAACTAAAATGCGAGGTAAAAATGCATAATAGAGAAGGAAAATTGGTCTGTAAAGGTATCATTGCAGGAATGTTCAAATCTGATAAGAATGGGTAGACGCGTAGTTATTACAGGATTAGGCGTATGTGCCCCGAATGGAATTGGATTGACCGATTTCACAAGAGCTTTGCAAAAAGGAAAGAGTGGAGTCCGTTTTCAACCCCGATTGGCCGAGTTGAAATTCGGCTGTCAAATAGCCGCAGAACCTTTGGTCCCGGACAACCTTGTAGAAAAGTATTTTACCCCGCTTCAACTTCGGGGATTGAATGCAAGTGGCCTTGTTTATGGCGTAATTGCTGGCACGGACGCATGGAACGATGCTGGATTGAAACCAAATACCGGAGAAAGCCCAGATTGGGATAGTGGCATCATTTTTGGCACGGGGATTCTAGGGGTGGATAAATTCCGTGAATCGATTCATTTGGTAGATGGTCAAAATGTGAGGCGTTTGGGAAGTACTACGGTTCTTCAAACCATGGCAAGTGGAATTAGTGCTTATTTAGGAGGGATTCTAGGTTGCGGCAATCAGGTGACTACGAATTCTTCGGCTTGTACAACGGGGACAGAAGGTATTTTGATGGCCTTTGACCGAATAACAGCTGGTAAAGCGGAACGCATGCTTGCAGGAAGTTGTAGTGATAGTGGTCCTTACGTTTGGGGCGGTTTTGACGCGATGCGTATTCTTCCGAGACAATATAATGATAATCCGACAAAAGCAAGTAGGCCTATGAGCGCCTCTGCTGCCGGTTTCGTTCCCGGAAGCGGGGCAGGGGCTTTGGTTCTAGAGTCATTGGATAGTGCGTTGGCTCGTGGTGCCAAAATCTATGCTGAAGTATTGGGCGGGGCGGTCAATAGTGGGGGACAAAGAGGAGATGGTACCATGACGGCACCAAATAGTGAAGCAGTGCAACATTGTATTACGGAGGCCATTCTTCATTCGGGAATCGAAAAAAGTGATATCGATGTCATCAACGGGCATTTGACCGCTACCTCCAAAGATGCTTTGGAAATCGAAAATTGGAGTGAAGCTTTGAATCGCTCAGGAACAGATTTTCCATTTATTAATTCTTTTAAAGGGCTTTTTGGTCATTGCTTGGCTGCAGCGGGAAGTATTGAATGTGTCGGAGCGTTACTACAATTTCAGGAAAAAGAAGTTTTTGGCAATGTGAATTGTGAAGATGTACATTCTGAAATCGAAAAACATATTTCTGCTTCAAGAATACCCCGTAAAACGGAGAAATTTATTCCTAAAATCATTGCCAAGGCAAGTTTCGGCTTTGGAGACGTGAACGCTTGTGTTATTTTTGCTGCTTTTAACGACTGAGAAGATTCATTACGCCAAATTCCAAGCCTAAACTCAAATATCAGTATTGAAATTTGATATTTAAACAAAATAATGAACGAAGAACGATATCAAAAACTAAAGGAAATTGTTAAAATATACCTTCCAGAGGATGTTTCAGTAGAAGATATATCCATGGAAAGCCATTTTATTAATGAACTCAATATCAATTCGGCAAACTTGGTGGACATTGTTCTTGATGTCGAGGATGCATTTGATATTATGTTGGAAAATGAGGATATGGATCAAATGCAAACCGTTATGGACGCACTGCAAATCATTGAAAAGAAATTGACTGTTAAATGATTGGCGAGTTCTTATTATGGGCGAAGTCGAAGTTGAGTGTTGATAAACGACTTATTGCACTTTACTGCATTGTTTATGTTTTATGGGGTCTTTTGATGAATTGGTTCGGCACTGCGATTGAGATTGCCAAATTCACTTATTGGTGGCAAGTAATAACCTGTTACATTTTGTACATGGTACCTATATCCCTGCTTTTACGAAATTTACCATTTCACACCCAATATGCTTATGGACTTATAGCCATGGGGCTTTTGGAATTCGGGGGATACGCGCTGGAAACTTCATATGCGTATCCGAATAACCTATTGGACCAGTTTTTTGGAGAACGTAATTTTGCCTTGGGGATGGCATTGTTCTTTGCGCTTTATTTTCCTATTGGGAATTGGGGCGTTCAGAAAATTTATAACATAATGTTTTCGAAAAACAACTAAAGAGTCTTCGCGAACTTTGCATAAACCTTTGTACTCTTCGTGTTTACGTTCAGTCGAAAAAGGTAATTAAATCAAGCTCCTTCCACTTTCTCAGGAATTGTCAACGAAGCTACAATTCCACCAATTAATGAAACCGATATTACTGTTAACGAAACCCATTCGGGCAAATGTATGTAATGCGAAAAAAGCATCTTTAATCCGACAAAGGCTAAAATAACTACCAGGCTGTAATTGATAAAACGGAATTTCTCCAGCATTCGAGAAATCAAGAAGTACATGGATCGGAGGCCAAGAATGGCCAATATGTTTGAACTAAACACCAGAAAAGGATCCGCGGTAATCGCTAAGATGGCGGGTATGCTATCTAAAGCAAAGAGAATATCAGTCAGTTCGATTACTATTAGGGCAACGAACAGGGGGGTGGCTGCTTTAATTCCCATACGCTTGACAAAAAACGAATCATCTTGAATGGTTCCTGTTATGGGATAGATTTTCTTTATTTGACGAAATACAAATGATTTTTTCGGGTCGAATTCCTCCTCTTCTCCCTTCAACATCTTAAAGGCAGTGTAGAGTAGAAAAACTCCAAATACATAAATAATCCATTCGAATCGTGTAATCAACGCTACACCGAACAAGATCATCAAAGCTCTAAAAAGAATCGCGCCCAAAATCCCCCAGAAAAGCACCCTGTGCTGGTAAATTGGAGGTATTTTAAACGATGCGAAAATAACCGCGATGACAAAGACATTGTCGACACTCAACGATAGTTCAATTAAATACCCTGTTACATATTTTAGAACTGCATTGCTTGGTGTCAGCCCAGTTGGATTTTCTACCAAACCTGTTGTAAACAGCCAATAGATGACCCCGCTAAAGCTTAAGGCAACGGTCACCCAAATGGCGGTCCAGATACTAGCTTCTTTGGTTTTAATTACATGGTTTTCCTTATTAAATACCCCTAGGTCTAAAGCTAAAAAAACAAGGATACAAGCAATGAAAACAATCCAAACCCACATATCGCGAAAAATTTGGCGCGAAGTTACGTATCATTTTGTTAAAGAAAAGTGTGACAGTGGCTTTTTTGAGGACTAGTTGACTTTAAATGACATTTGCACTTCGACCTTGTTCGCCTCGCGACTTTTCTTCATCACTTCGATACCGTAGTCTGATGAAAACAAAGTCGTAGTACCCAATAAGCGACCATCGAGTTCTTTAAAAGCAATTGAGATGGGCTTAGTTATACCTTTCATGGTCAGTTCACCTTCTACGGTAAACCCTTTTTCATTTTCGCTAATCGATTTACTTTCAAAACCGATTTGCGGAAACGCATCCACATCAAAATACTTACCGCCCTTAAGCGACCAATTTCGAAGAAAATTACCAGAATCCAATGTTTTTGTTTCCACAGTCCCTTTGAATGTAGAATTGGAAATGTTGTTTCGGTCAATTTTTGAGGAAGAACTGAAACCTGAAATGGTTCCTTTTACTCTCTTAGAAATAAAGGTAAAAGTAACTTGTGCATCCGAAAGTGTGGCTTGATGCTGTCCGTACAACTGTCCTACGGAGTAGCTTAGAAATATTATTAGGATAATATGCTTCATTATTAGGATATTGATTACCAAATCTCAATTTACAGAATTCAGGACAAACTGCGCATTAATATCGATATTGGTCATGTTAAATTGTCTTTAATTACAGTGTATTCAAAAAACTACTACATTGCGCTGAGAACACACCTATCTTGAAATGAAAAGAATTGTAGTTATATTTAGTTACACAGTACTCTTTTTTATAGGAACCACCTCGGTATTTGCTCAAAATGACCATCAGTCAAACAGCAAAATTGATACCGGAAATCTTGATGAAGAGGATGAAGGTCCGATTATGTATAAATTTGAACCTGACTACCTAAGTGCCATAGAAAAGCGTCGAGAGGAGATCGCGGAGACAAGAAAGGTTTTAGACACTCTTGATATTACCGAAAAGAAACGTAGAAAATTGATTCGGGATTTGTACAAAAATGGACTCACTAAAAGGCTTTCTAAAGTATTGCTTGTTGAAAACAAGTATGAAGAAAATGAGAATTAGTTTTTCATAAGACTTTGACAATCAATTTACTCATCGTTAAAACGTCAATAAATTATGGCGAATTGTCACCAAACCTTGAAAAGCGCTGGTGAATACTTATTTTTCATATCTTGTGAACAGAACATTATCCAAAAACTATGAGAACAGTTCGAACACTTTTGTTCGCATGGATCTTTTTATCGTTTACCCTTCAGGTCCTCGCTCAAGAGAAAACCGAGAGCGTACTATTAAGAAAGGACTTTGAAATTCAAAAGCATACATTAATGGAGCGATTTGAACCAGAGTACGTTGTTTCTGCTCAAAACAGAGCCGAAATGAAAAGAAAGAGAATCGCTAATGCTGAATATACTTTGAATATTCTTGATACCATTCAAATTTCGAATCGAAAACGAAAACAGCTACTCCGCGATTTGAAATATAATCCTTTTTCAGACCGGCTGAACAAGTTTATCGTAGATTCCAAATTTGAAGATGAAGCAGTATTACAGCAGCAAAATTAGATGCTTCAAAAGGTTCTCATTTTCGCTTTTCGCTTGACCAATTGACGTTCCAAATCCGAAACGGCTTCAGCAATCGACACTTCAAAAGTTGCGTTACTAGCTTCTGCAAATAGTCTAGGCCCGGGAGTGCTAAGGCGCATATTGCAAATCATTCCTGTATCAGGTTCGCTGGTATTTTCGGTCTTAAAAAAGACATCCGCACGAATAACGAAATGATACTTGTTCAATAATTTTTCTAGTTTCTCGGCCGCTAAAATTTCAAGCCGGTTACTGGCTTTCACACCGTGGTATTCAAAGTTGATGTTCATATAGGCATATTTGGTTTTTAAAGCTAAGTATGATATTGTATAAAAGCAAGCAGAAGTAACTAAATCATTGAATTAAAATTAATTAATTGTTAAAGTCTGATATTCTGATAATTAGAATAATCTCCGTGTCTCTTTTTTTCGTAAATTAAAGTGCCTATTTGTAGTAATGTGTTTAACTTAATATCCCACTTCCATGAAATCTGATAATAAAAAGTTCGATCAAAGTACATTACTTGTACGATTGGAGCGCAATCAACACGACCTCTTAAAGATGAAATCGGCTTTGAGTTCTTATGTTTGCGAGCCACGCACACCAAGCCTTTTTGAGCGGTGTGAAACTTTAAAACATAAATTAGAAAATCTAAGTAATACCAATGTAGAGATTATACAATCGCTAAAGGGCCGTAAAAAAAGTGTAAGTAATTATGTAGAACGAGCGAAACAACAATTTCAAGAGTTTTATCAGTTACAGCGTGGTATAGAAGACTATGTCGCCGGCGCTCGATATCATTAGTATGTTTTTGACCATAGCAATAAAGGTCTTATGCTTCCGTATATTTGCCCATAGTTATTCGATTACGGTGCATGAATTTAAAGAAGGCCATTATATTTATGGTGTTAAGTACTATAGCCTTTACCGGTATGAACGGGCTATTAAAATACCTCACACATTATAATGGCTACCAGCTTGTTTTTTTCAGGTCTCTAGGGTCGTTATTTTTTACCTTCGGATTTTTGATAAGTCAAAGAATTCCCATTTTAGGAACGAACAGGAAATTACTTTTACTACGAGGGGTACTTGGATCGACTTCGATGCTCTTATTTTTTATCGCTGTGCATTACATGCCTATCGGTTCAGCAGTGGCATTGCGTTACATTGCTCCAATATTCGCTGCTATTTTTGCTATTATAATCCTAAAGGAAAATGTACGACCACTTCAATGGATATTTTTTGCCATCGCCTTTGCAGGGGTTTTGGTCTTAAAGGGTTTTGATGATTCCATAGCTCCAATCGGCCTGATATTAGTTTTGTTGGCCTCTGTTTTTAGTGGTTTAGTATATATCGTTATTCGAAAGATTGGGCTAAGGGAACATCCCGTAGTTATTGTCAACTATTTTATGTGTACCGCTACTATTGTTGGTGGAGTTGGGGCTATTTTTAATTGGATAACGCCTACCCGAACTGATTTGATGCTACTTCTCAGTCTCGGGGTATTCGGTTATTTTGGACAATTGTTCATGACAAAAGCCTTTCAAATGGGCGAAATTAATATCATAGCCCCCATTAAGTACGTTGAAGTAGTTTTTGCCATTATTGTAGGTGTCGGGTTCTTAGGCGAAACCTACTCACTCTTTAGTTTTATGGGCATGGTGTTGATTATTGCAGGCATGCTTCTGAATATTTGGTATAAAAGCAAGAATCAAACCTAGAACTATACGCTTTTCGCAAATTTTTCTTTTACACTCATTTTTAGATAGTAAAGAATGCCGATGGAAAGCATTGAGCATATTGAGAAACCAATGAATATGGGTAGGGCGGTATCATTTACATACCTGCCGATGAATGTACTTATTGGCACTGACATTAATGTGGAAATAAAACCAGTAATCGCTGCTCCTATACCGGCAATATGACCAATGGGTTCCATAGCCAAGGCCCTAAGGTTTCCGAAAAGAAAACCAATCGCAAAAAATTGCAATCCGAAAAATAGTAGTAGAATCTCTACGGAAGGATTACCAGTATTCGCAAACAAAAAAACGTACAAAATTGAAATACAGAAATAGGTAATTAAAAAGGTAGTGACCATTTTTTCCATGCCGAATTTCAATACTAAGGTTCCATTTAAAAAAGTAGAAGTTCCGATAGTTATGGCCAATCCAGCAAAAATGAACGGAAATTCTTCCTTAAGCTCATATTGCTCCTGAAAAATTTGTTGTGCCGTACTGAGGTAGACCAAAAAAGAGCCTACTATGAAACCGGAGATAACCGTGAAACCGAGGGTACGTTTGTACTTTATCAACTCTTTCATTCCATCAACAAATATGGTTTTGGAAAAGGGTATACGGTTTGCCACGGACAACGTTTCGGGTTGACGACGCCAAAACCAGAGGGAAACTAGTAGCGCAAAAATTAGTTGCACGTAAAAAATGGCCTGCCAGTTATAAGTGTCAAGTATCCATTTCCCCATGGCAGGAGCAACCATTGGCACTAATAAAAACACCACGGTAATGAACGACATGATGCGCGCCATAAAATCACCCTGATATACATCTCGGACCATTGCTATACTTATGGTTCTCGGGGCGGATAAGGCTATGCCCTGTAAAATTCTTCCGGCAACCATCATTTCAAGACTAGTGGCATAAATACAAATGAAACTGGCTAGAATGAAAAATGCGAATCCCAGGTATACAATCGGTTTTCTCCCTAAACTATCTGAAATGGGTCCAAAAATCAAAGGGCCGACACCTAAACCCAAAAAAATCATAATGATGAGCAATTGGTTATCGACCGGGTCGGTTACACCGATGGAAAATCCGATGACGTCCAATGCAGGTAAAAGGGCATCGATTGCCAAAGCAACTACAGACATCAACGATGCCATTAACAATACAAACTCAAGTTGTGGGAGCCTCTTTTTTAACATCCCGCAAAAATAGTGGTTTTGCTTGGTTAAAAGGATGGGTTAGGTTTATCATTTTGTAAAACGATTTTCTTTTGAAGCTTGGTCAATAAATAAGAAGAGTGTAATTTCATCGAGCTAATCTTAGAATGCAAATCCTTATGGACATGATTAAAAATTATTTGCTTTTGACCATTCTTTTGACCGGTGTTTTAAGTTGCAAGAATATTTCAAAGCAAGAAGCCGATAGCGAAAATGGGGAATCGGTTGCGATATCCAAAAAGCAAATAAGTTCTTTTACTGATTTAGAAGGTAATCCCGTTGAGCTATCCGATTATAAAGGAAAGCGCGTATTATTAAATTATTGGGCCACTTGGTGTCGACCGTGTATAGAGGAAATGCCCTCTTTGCTGACCGCTCAGGAAGTTTTGACCAAGGAGAACTACGTATTCCTTTTGGCTTCCGACCAGTCTATGGAAAAAATAAAAGTGTTCAAGGACAAAAAGGGATTCGATTTCACCTTTTTAAAATTCAACGGTTCGTTAGCCGACATGCAAATCAATGCTTTGCCTGCGACCTTTATCTACAATGAATCTGGCAAATTCATGAATCGAATCGATGGTGCTACCGAATGGGATTCCCCAAGAATTATTGACAAATTAAAGGCCATAAAATAATGCGCTTACTATTTTATTTAGGGATTCTTTTCTTTTTCACGCCTGTATCATGTGCCAAAAAGTCGAAGCAAAAGGTCGGTGAAGCACAATCAATAACTTCTCCTGCAGGCACTAATGCTTCATTACCTTATTTATTCACTAATACTGAAACCACACTACTATCATGGATAGAAGAAGTAAATGATAGTCTAGTCAGTTTACGGTATTCCGAATTGAAAGAAGGCGAGTGGCTGAATCCAACTACTATTGTCAGCGGAAGCGATTGGTTCGTAAATTGGGCCGACTTTCCGTCCATAGTGGAAAATAACGGTCATCTCTTTTCCCATATACTCAAGAAGTCTTCTGAGGGCACTTATTCTTATGATGTGAAAATGAATCTTAAACGTGCAGGTACTTCAGCATGGTATACTGAAATGCCATTGCATTCAGATCAGACTCCCACCGAGCACGGTTTTGTAACTGCAATTCCTTATCAAGCTGACTCGTTCTTTGTTACTTGGTTGGATGGTAGAAATACGGAAGAAATAGACGGTCAAGAACGTGGTGCCATGACAATACGAGCGGCGGAAGTTTCGGTTAAAGGCGAAATTGTAAATGAGGTGCTACTAGATTCCCGTACTTGTGATTGTTGTCAAACAACAGCTGCAGTAACTGAAAACGGTCCGGTGGTAATTTACCGCGATAGGACTGAGAATGAAATCAGGGATATCAGTATTGTTCGCCTGGTCAATAGCAAATGGACCAATCCGGTATCGATACATGAAGATAATTGGAAAATTAATGGATGTCCTGTGAACGGCCCTAAAGCAGCCGCGATCGAAAACGTGTTGGTAGTGGCATGGTTTACCGGAGCCAATGAGCAATCAGCAGTAGAAATTGCATTCTCGAATGACAATGGGACGAATTTTAATGCACCGATAACCATTGGGTCAGACAATGTTATTGGCCGGGTAGATGTAGTTTTATTAGATAAAAATACCGCATTGGTAAGCTATGTTGAATCGAAGGATAAAAGTGCTCAATTAAAAGTAGCCAAAATCAATCAGTCAGGAGAAGTATCAAATGCAAAAGTTATAACGGAAATAAGTGCTTCACGCAAATCAGGTTTTCCGCAGATGGAATTGGTTGGTGATAAAATTCTTTTTGCTTGGACCGATGTCCTGAGTGGAAAGTCAAATGTGCGAACTTCCCTCATATCCATAAATGACCTATAAAAAACCTCCGAAGAAATAAGGTTTTTAAGTTATATTTTTATTTTTCGCTTGCTATATTTATGAACTGAAAACAATTTCTCAGAAGAATCCCCCCCGTTTTACATTAAAACAAGTCAAATACCCATTAATAGTACTTTCTGGGTTCTTGATATTTAAGTATTTAAAAAATAGATTATGGCGATAGGTTGGGTTAGAGCGTATTCAGATGAATTTATCCATTTCAAAGATATCGTTGGAGAGAGTAAGAAAGATAAATCATTTTATCGACAGGGATTCCGCACTAAGATTCATGAACTTCAAGATGAGAATTCTCCCGTACTCCAAGAGTTGAAATGGGAAGACGAAGTGGAACTACCAGATGGCATCGGTTCTGGGTCGTTTACAAAAGTTATTTTTCAAGGGAATGAAGGTTTTGTAAAAAGAAGCCATTTAGTGGAGGTTGGCTTTGTTCACAATTTGGAAGAAGGAGAAGACAATCGTTTCATAGCGCAGTTGGAAACCAATGTTCGTACCATCAAACTGTTATGGGGTGATCTAGTCCAAATTCGTAAGCGAGAAGGAGATAAATGCAAGGTAAAGGCAAGAAACTGGTTTGGCACAATGGACACAAATCGAATTATTGACAAGGCACTGTTGGATATTTTTTTTATTGATGTTGGCCAGGGGGATGGTATCCTCGTTAGATTTCCGGAAGGAAAGCACTTGCTTATTGATGGAGGACTACAGCGTAAGAATCAAATGACGGGCAAGAATGCAGCTGATTTTCTAGACTGGAAGTTCCATGCAGACTATGGCCATTTCAAAATCACGCTTGACGGTATGATGGCTTCGCACTGTGATTCCGATCATTATGGGGGACTGTGGGACTTGGTCAAAGAGCCAATTGCAGAGGATAAAGAATTGGATTGTGTTGAATTGAAAATAAAGGAGTTCTTTCACGCGGGATTGTCACGATGGAAAAAAAGAGAAAACCTTGCAAATCCTCACAAAGATGGTCTTGGACCAACATCAGATGGATGGTTTGTACGCTTACTAGGGGATCGAACAGACGTAGAAGAATCTGTGGAGGAGAACAGTGAGAATACCCTTCAGGGAGATTGGGGCTCATTTATAAAAGCTGTTCTTGATCAAGATGCGGATACCACGATTGAAAGAGTTGGTGTTAAAGAAGAAGAAATAAAAAACGGAACTGACTTTCCTCAAATATGGAAAAATGACTCCGAATGTGCGATTAAAGTACTCGCCCCAATAACCAGACAAGTCAATGGTATAGATGCATTGAAAGACTTAGGTGTAAAATCTATAAATACAAACGGTCACAGTATCTGTTTACGGTTAGATTATGGATCTGCACGTATTCTACTCACTGGGGATCTTAACAGCGCCAGTATGAATTGGATTTCAGAAGTCTTTGAAGATCGAATCAATGAATTTTCTTGTGATGCCGCTAAAGCATGTCATCATGGAAGTCATGATATCTCATATAAATTCTTAAAGGAAATAAACGCTGCGGCTACTGTTATTTGTTCTGGTGATTCAGAAGGATATGCACATCCTCGTCCCGAAATTGTTGCAGCGAGTGCGGTTACCGGCTTTGTTGCGGTAGATGAAGTGAAAGACAAGCTGATTACCCCCTTGATATATATGACGGAGATTGAGCGCTCTGTTTCATTGGGCAGGCTCACCCATATACGACTAAAAAACTTTCCAGACATTGCTAATACGGTAAAAGAAGAGGTTGTTTTCGCTACAAGCCCTGATTTAATTAGCAATTCGGCTTTGTATTCCTATCGCGAAAGAAAAATTATGGATGACATGGATGACACGAATGAAAAAGAAGACTTTAAGGATGAAATTGAAGAGCGTGAAAAAGATTTATTGGAATCAAGTTTTGAGAAGCAGGTAAACGCTGAAACCGAAGCTGATTTTCATTATCAAACGGTTCATAAGTTTACTACACCATATGGTAATCAAAGATTAAAAGGTACACGCATCATGACAAAGAATCACTACGGATTGGTAACCGTACGTACGGATGGCGAAACGATGATGTGTGCAACCATGACAGAAACTGGTGATGGGTGGTCTACAAAAAGTTTTCCTGCACGATTCGTCAACTAATCGAAATTTTCAAAATGAAGTGCCTGCTAAGTAATTTGAAGCGAATCAAGTATACCCGTTATTCGTTTTCAATAAAAATATCCATCTTAAGATTGATGAGAAGTTCGTATTTTTAGTTTCATTTAAAATTTTGCCGTTAAAATGTGGACTCAATTAGAAAAGTATAGGTTGTTTATTGCCATTCTAGTACTTGTAACATCATGCAAACAAGAGAAGCAAGTCGAACAAATCAAGGAAAAACCTTTGGTTCAATATGATGAGCCAGCTTCAACCTTGCCAATTGATAGATTAAACCTCCCCGAAGGGTTTAAAATAGAAGTGTATGCCGATAGTATTGACGGTGCCAGATCAATGGCTATGGGTGACGATGGTACACTTTTCGTGGGCACGCGTAATGAAAACACCATTTATGCGATTCAGGATCGTGATAAAGATTATCGAGCTGATAAAGTAACCGTATTGGATACATCCTTGAACGTTCCAAATGGAATTGCTTTCAGAAACGGGTCACTTTATGTCGCAGAAGTAAATCGATTGTTGCGGTATGACAATATTGAATCCCAATTGGATAGTCTTCCAGAACCTAAAATAGTTTATGATGATTACCCAACAGAATTTCATCACGGGTGGAAGTACATTGCCTTTGGTCCTGATGACAAATTGTATGTTCCTGTAGGGGCACCTTGTAATATTTGCGATTCTACGGTGAGTGACAAAAGATTTGCCACCATTACACGAATGGATGCCGATGGAAGCAATAGAGAAATTTATGCGCATGGCGTTCGGAATTCGGTAGGATTTACTTGGCATCCCGACACCAAAGAATTCTATTTTACTGACAATGGTCGTGACATGATGGGTGATGATATTCCTCCTTGTGAGTTAAATCGGGTGAGCGAAGCAGGTCAACATTTTGGCTATCCCTTTTGTCATGGGGGTGTCGTTAAAGACCCTGAGTTCGGTGACAAAAGACCTTGTTCTGATTTTGTTTCGCCAATTCTTGCCTTAGGCGCCCATGTAGCACCCTTAGCCGTAAAATTTAATACTGGAAACATGTTCCCGGAGAAGTACAAGCACTATGCCTTTGTTGCGGAGCATGGTTCATGGAACCGTTCAAAAAAAGTAGGGTATAAAGTATCCATGGTAAAGTTGGAAAACAATGAAGCCGTTGCCTATGAAACCTTTCTTGATGGTTGGCTCGATGAAGCGGAACAAGAACGTTTTGGTAGGCCAGTGGACCTTTTGTTTCTCAAAGATGGTTCTTTGCTAATTTCTGATGATTTCGGTGATGCTATTTACCGTGTTTCATATGATTCGGCAAACGCCCAGGTCGCTTTGAATTAATAATAACTCTGTTTATTAGATTCTAGTTTTTCTATGTCTTATTTAGGTTTTTAACGGAAGCCCCTGTTTTTTGCGGGACTAGCCCTCAAATAATCGAATAAAGCGTTATTTTAGAGGGTCTCGATATGAGCTATAAAAAACCGACCAGGATGAGAACCTATATTACTGCCTTTTTTTGCCTGTTTCTATTTCATTTGGAGGCACAAATTGATACCTCCCAATTCCAAAATTTAGAATACCGCATGATTGGTCCCTTTCGAGGTGGCCGTACAGTTGGTGCAGTAGGGATTCCTACCCAACCAAACGTTTTCTTTATCGGACACAATAATGGTGGCGTTTGGAAAACAGATGATTATGGTCGTACCTGGAACCCGATTTTCGATGATGCGCCCACAGGTTCGGTAGGGGATTTAGCGGTATCGCCTTCAAATCCCGATATTATATATGTAGGTACTGGCGAAGGATTACACCGTCCTGATTTGGCCGTTGGCGATGGTATCTTTAAATCGGTTGATGGAGGGAAAACATGGAACCACATCGGTTTAGGTGACATTCAACAAGTCAGTCGTGTAATAGTACATCCGACAAATCCAGACATTGTTTTTGTGGCAGGATTGGGTCATCCCTACGGTGCCAATGAAATGAGGGGTGTTTTTCGTTCTTTGGACGGAGGTGGTACCTGGGAGAAAACACTTTATATCAATCAGAATACCGGAGCGGTTCAGGTGGAATTCGATCCTAGTCATCCACAAGTGCTGTTTGCAGATATGTGGGAACATTTAGAAGGACCTTGGGAGAATGCAAAATTCACAGGACCTAATAGCGGTTTATACAAATCAATCGATGGTGGCACCACCTGGATTAAAATCACCAAAGGCTTACCAACTACGGAGCAGGGATTGGGAAGAATAGGCGTTGCTATTGCTCCAAGTAATTCCAACCGCATGTACGCGACCGTAGACGCTAAAGAAAATGGAGGAATCTATATCAGTAATGATAATGGTGAAAATTGGTCATTGATCAATACGGACTATCGCTTATGGGGCAGGGGAAGTGATTTTGCGGAAATTAAAGTGCATCCAAAAAATGAGGATATACTATTTGTGGGCAATATTGCTTCTTACAAATCAGAAGACGGAGGTAAAAGCTGGATGTCTCTAAAAGGCGCTCCAGGAGGTGACGACTACCATCGAATTTGGATAAATCCATTACACCCTGATATTATGCTCTTCGCTGCGGACCAAGGTGCGGTGGTTACGGTAAACGCAGGCAAAACATGGAGTTCTTGGTACAACCAACCTACATCGCAATTGTATCATGTGAGTACTGATAATCAATTTCCGTATTGGGTCTATGGCGGTCAACAGGAAAGTGGTGCGATTGCCGTTGCAAGTAGAAGTAACGGTGGGCAAATTTCCTTTCGGGAATTCATGGGGGTGGGAGCCGATGAGTATGCCTATGTTGCTCCAGACCCCAAAGACCCGAATATAGTTTATGGCGGTCGGGTAATCAAATTCAATAAGAGCACGGGGCAATCACAAGTGGTCGCTCCGGAAGTATTGCGCTCTGGAAAAGTACGGTTTCTAAGAACGATGCCCTTACTCTTTCATCCTGCAGATGACAACATGCTCCTCTTCGGAACTAACATTGTTTTTAAAACGATGGATGGTGGCCAAACTTGGGAAGAAATTAGTCCTGATTTGACAAGAAAACAACCGGAAATTCCGGAAAGTGTCGGTGACTTTAAGACAGATGAAATGAAGTCCATGGCGCAAAGGGCCATAGTCTATGCGCTAGGTCCTTCACCTTTGAATAAAGATATCATTTGGGCAGGTACCGATGACGGATTGGTACATGTCACCAAGGATAGTGGAACAAACTGGGCAGATGTCACGCCCCCGGAAATAGAGTCTTGGGATAAGGTTTCCCAAATTGATGCAGGTCATTTCGATGAAGGCACCGCCTACATTGCTGTGAATGCCATTCGCAAGGACAATATGCTTCCTTTGATTTATAAAACTCATGATTTTGGACAATCGTGGGAGTTGATTTCCAACGGAATGAATCCCATGGGACCTGTAAATACGGTACGGGAAGACCATACTGCAAAAGGATTATTGTTCGCGGGAACAGAACGAGAGGTCTATTTTTCAGTGGATGATGGTGCCAACTGGCAGTCGTTACGGTTGAATATGCCGGCATCCTCAATTCGAGATTTGGTCATTCATGAAAATGATTTGGTCATTGGCACACATGGGCGGTCCATCTGGATTTTGGATGATTTCAGCCCGTTAAGAGAATTGGCAGAACTCCCGCAAGAAAGTCCATATTTATTTCAACCCAGTGTAGCGACAAGGGTTCGGTTCAATATGTTTACTGATACACCTTTGCCGCCGGAAGAACCCACAGGCGAGAATCCACCTGATGGAGCGCTATTGGATTATTACCTTCCAACAGCCGCCAAAGAAGTTTCCATCGAGATTTTAGATGATCAAAAAGTGGTGAATTCGTTCAGTAGTAAAACTGTTTTACAATTGCCCGACAGCACGAAACTACCGCATCCTACTTATTGGATTCGTCCCTTAGAAAAACCATCCACTGAGAAAGGGCATCAACGTTTTGTCTGGAATTTACGCTATGCGGACCCTCCAGGCGCGGACCGAAGTTATGCGATAGCTGCAGTTTTGGAAAACACACCGGACGGCCCCGTGGGCCCGTTCGTTGCACCAGGTAAATATACTGTGAAGCTAACCGTTGATGGCACAATTTTTCAAAAGGAAATTGTTGTCCGTTTGGATCCACGTTCAAAACTTTCACCACAAGGTTTAGAATTACAAACTTCGCTTTCTATGATCGTGTATGAAGCCTATAAACAATTGCATTCCCTTCGCGAAGTTGCAAAAGTAACTTCAAATAACAGAAAACTCAGAGGCAAGAAGCTTTCGGCAATTAAAAATTTTATTGGAGTAGGAGAACCTGAAAATGGAGATCCCTTATACGGTAGCATAAGAGAAGTGCAAATCGAAAATGAAACCGTAGTCGGACTTCAAGGGAAATTACTCTATCTTTTGATAGTACTTCAAAATGCAGATGCCAAACCTACTTCTCCGACCGAAAAAGCGGTTCAAAAAATGATAAAAAGAACTGAAGAAATGAAAACCAAATGGCAGTCCATTTCAAAATAGAACAGAATAAATTAAAACTAAGACACCTATGAAAATATTACGTTTTACCATGATAGTTCTGCTTTGTCTGAGCTCAGGACTTGTTGCACAACGAAAGAAAAAAAGCACGGCTCCCGTGATTTCCGAAAGACTTTACGAATCAATGAAATATCGAAATATCGGTCCTTTTCGTGGAGGTCGCTCCACAACGGTGACCGGTATCCCTAATGATATTTTCACCTATTATATGGGTGCTACGGGAGGTGGTGTATGGAAAACTGAGGATGGTGGAAATACTTGGAATAATATTTCCGATGGCTATTTTAACACTACAGGAATTGGAGACATTACGCCTGCACCATCCAACCCCAATATCATTTATGTGGGTACCGGGGAATCTCCAGTACGTGGTGTAAAGACTTCCCATGGCGATGGACTTTACAAGTCAACCGATGCCGGTAAGACTTGGAAACACATGGGGCTTGAAAAAACGAGACATATTAGTGATGTCTACGTGCATCCGAAAAATCCTGATAAAGTATTTGTAGCTGCTCAAGGTAATCCCTGGGGACCGAACGAAGAACGTGGTGTGTATCTGTCTGAAGATGGGGGAGAAACCTTTGAGAAAATTCTATATGTAAACCAGAATTCAGGTATTGTCGATATGACAGTGGATCCCAATAACCCAGATTTTATGATGGTGGCTTCTTGGGAGTTTTGGCGCAAACCATGGGTCGTACATAATGGTGGGCCTGGCTGCCGTATTTATAAAACCACTGATGGTGGTAAAAATTGGAAGGAAATCACCAAAGGATTGCCGGAACTGAAAGGAAAAATGGGAGTCGATATTTCGCCCGCAAATCCCAATATCGTGTATATCGCCATTGATGCTGTAGGTGACAAAGCAGGTGTCTACCGCTCCGAAGACGCCGGAGAAAGTTTCAAGCAAATGACAAATGACGCTACTACGTATGCACGTTCTTGGTACTATATGCACATCATTGCAGACCCCATTGATGAAGATGAAGTTTGGGTAATGAACAGTTTTGCCATGAAATCGATTGACGGCGGAAAAACCTTTAAAGGAATGAAAGGTAGCCATGTGGATCATCACGACCTATGGATTAATCCGAACAATAATGATATTATGGTCAATGCCAACGATGGTGGTGGTTCGGTCACCTTTAATGGTGGAAAAACCTGGTCAACTATGTACAATCAGCCTACAGGTCAGTTTTACCGGTTGATTACCGATAACGGTCATCCATATCGCATATATTCAGGACAACAGGACAATAGCACCATAGCAATCGATAGCCGCGTAGTGGATAACGGTATCGGAGAAATGCATTGGGATGTTATGCGGGCCGGAGAATCGTCAACGGTTGCCGTAGACCCTGATAATCCACGTTTTGTGTATTCGACCTACTTCGCAAGTAATTTTGTGGAATGGGACCGTGATATCGATAATACGCGAACGGTAATGCCTTATCCCACACGGGTAACAGGCGAACAACCAAAAAACCTAAAGTACCGCGCCAATTGGAACGGACCTGTAATTGTTTCTCCCCATAATCCAAACGTGATTTATTATGGTTCTCAGTACGTAATGAAATCCTCCGATAGGGGCGTCACTTGGGAAGTGTTGAGCGAAGATTTGACCCGTAATGATAAGGAACATCAAGGCAAAGGTGGAGAACCGATTAGCAATGAGCAGATTACTGCGGAGAGCTACAACAATTTGTTCAATATCGAAGAATCATCCTTAAGAGAAGGAGTCATTTGGGTCGGCTCTGATGATGGATTGGTGCACGTCACTCAAGATGGTGGGAAAACTTGGACCAACGTGACTCCCAACGGACTTAAAGAAAGCATCATCAACGTGGTAGAACCTTCCCCTCATGATGCTGCTACTGCTTATATCGCGGTTGCAGGCTATAAAATGAATGATTTTACACCTTATATATTTAAGACAAATAACTATGGGGCCACCTGGACGAAAATCGTTAACGGAATTCCTGGAAACACCTTTGCAAGAAGTGTCCGTGAAGACCCTGATAGAAAAGGATTGTTGTATGCTGGGACCGAAACCGGAGTTTTTGTTTCATTCGATGACGGTAACCAATGGTTGCCATTGCAAAATAATTTACCCGAAGTTCCGATAACTGATTTGAGAGTAAAACGAAAAGATTTGGTAGTTGCCACTCAGGGAAGGGCTTTATGGATCTTAGATGATTTGACGCCATTGCATCAAATTTCCGATGAAATTGCCAATGCAGATTATTACCTTTTTAAACCTAATGATACCAACGCAGAGCTTTCGGTGGCCTACAGTATTGACGGGGGATTTGGAGAAAACCCTCCGCAGGGCGCTCAAATTAATTATGTATTGAACAAAGAGATTTCCGATGACATTCCGATGTCATTGGAAATTAGGAATGATAGCGGCGAGGTAGTTCATTCAGAGTTTTCTCATCTGACTAAAGTAGGATGCGATTCCTTGATTAAGCCTCAATTAAGGCGTAAGAAGGGGTCACATCGCTATTCTTGGAACATGAAAATTGGTCGTTTTGATTGTCTTACCGAATTATATACTACCAATCGTGATTTAACCGCCTATAATGCAGCTCCCGGAAAGTATACGGTTCGTTTGAACATTGGAGATTTCACTCAAGATCAAGATTTTGAAATTACCATCGATCCACGAATCGCTAATAGTATCGAAAATGTAACGGCCGCGTATCAAGAACGTGATAAAATTTCCAAATCCATTTATGAAGGTGCAACTCAGATGGCAAAGGGCGTACGCGACCTTCAAAAAATTAAGCAGCAATTAGATTTTGTGCTTTCGGCCACTGATGATGAAAATCTCAAAAAGCAGGGTATAAATCTAAATCAAACTTTGGACGATTGGATTTCCAAGATTCTCCAAAAGGAAATGCGAACGTTTCAAAGTAATTACATGTTCGAAGCGCGACTGCTCATCAAGTTCAAGGACTTCTTGAACCGCATCGGAAAAGGAAATTTGCCTGTTACACAAGGTACACGCGATGTAACAGAAGATTATTTACAACAGTGGCAAGCTCTGAAATCGAGTTTGAATACCATTAAGGGTAGTGAGGTTGCTAAATACAACAAGCTATTAGAAGCAGCCGGTTTACCAGAGCTGTACTGGCCATAATACTTGAAAATCAGTTTTAAGAAATGCGAAATAAATTTTATGAATAATCGAAGGAAATTTTTAAGAACAGGTGCTTTGGCTGCTTTAGCTGCTCCCTTGGCTTCTTTAGATACCCAAAAAAGTTGGTCGCTCGAAGCCCTTAAAATGTCTTATGCCGATACTGAGGCATATTGGCGAATGATCCGTAAACAATTTCCCCTAAAGGAAGGACAGACCTACTTCAATAATGGTACTATGGGCCCATCTCCGGGGTATGTTTTGGATACCATGATGAATCACATGTTGCATTTCAATAAAGAAGCAGCTACTATTGATTATAAAGATGGCTCAGGGCCAGAATTATTGAGTGGTTATTTTCCATATGAAGAACTACGAACCAAATTGGCAAAAATCATCAATTGTGATTTCAAGGAGTTATCATTGGTACAAAATGCCACTTTTGGAATGAACTACGTTGGAATGGGCCTAGAATTGAAAAAAGGGGATGAACTCCTAAACACTGACCAGGAACATGGAGGCGGTTTTGGTGCGTGGCAAGTGCTAGCTAAACGAAAGGGGTGTGTTTACAAACAAGCTAAGATTCCAGTTCCCGTTAATGATCCTCAGGAAATATTTGATGCCATCTTTAAGGAAGTGACCCGTAAAACCAAGGTGATTGCAATTCCGCATATTGTTTCAGTTTACGGTACCATAATGCCTGTAAAGGAAATTTGTTCAGAGGCAAGAAAACGAGGTATTTTCACGGTTTTAGACGGTGCCCAATGCGTCGGACAAATTAAGGTCGATGTAAAAGACATTGGCTGTGATGCCTATTATTCAAGCCTACATAAGTGGATGCTGGCTCCGGCCGGAAACGGAATTTTATACATCAATAGAAATGAGGCCCCAAAAATCTGGTCCACTATAGCGAGCTACAACTGGGACAACCAAGAAGATCACGGCTTTCGTTTAATGCAAAACGGAACAGGGAATCCAGCACTTTTGGCCGGGTTTGATGCCGCAGTCGATTTTTTCAATACCGTCGGTGAAGACCGATGGATTAATAGAATCAAAGAGCTTGGGTCCCATCTACGAAATGGATTGAAAGAAATGCCACATGTGACCCTCCATTCCTCAACAAATGAGGCCATGGCAGCCGGATTAACCACCTATTCCGTGAAAGGCTTAACGGGTCCCGAATTACAAAAAACTTTGTGGGAAAGAGAACGCCTACAACCACGTTCGGTTGGCGACGAACTGCTACGACACTCGGTACATATTTATAATTCCAAAGCGGAAATTGATAGCGCACTTCAAGTAATCCATTCCCTCGAGTCTTGATGTTGCCTGTGCTTTTTTAATGAAAAATGATAATACCATTCCATGAAATCTAATACTTATAAAATACTTTGTTTTTTAGTCGTTTTAAGTTTTAGCGGATATGCTCAAGACCGCTTAACCGGAGAAAGCTTCACAACTCGTTCCGAAATACTAGCAAAAAACGGCATGGCCGCGACGAGTCAACCCTTAGCGACGCAAGTGGCCCTTGACATACTGAAGAAAGGGGGTAGTGCCATGGATGCTGCCATAGCCGCAAATGCAATGCTTGGTCTGGTAGAACCTGCAAGTTGCGGAATTGGGGGCGATATTTTTGCGATTGTTTGGAGCGCAAAAGACCAAAAACTCTTTGGCTTCAATGGAAGTGGAAGAGCTCCAAAATCGCTCACCATTGACTATTTCATGGAAAAGGACATGAAGTATGTACCCTTTTATGGACCATTACCAGTAACGGTTCCTGGTTGTGTGGATGGGTGGTTCGCCTTGCATGATAAATTCGGAAAACTTCCTATGGAAGATTTACTAGCTCCTGCCATTCAATATGGTCGTGAAGGTTTTCCGGTTTCCGAGGTCATTGCCTATGAAATGGCCTCTAATTATGAAGTTTTGAAAGACCAACCCGGTTTTGCCAACACTTATATGCCAAAAGGAAGACCTCCAGTGAAAGGAGAAGTGTTTCAGAATACTGATTTGGCAAATACCTATGAACAGATTTCAAAAAAAGGACGCGATGCCTTTTATAAAGGTGCTATTGCAAAAACTATCGCGGCATACATGAAAAAGCACGGTGGATTTATAACCTTGGATGATTTGTCCGCCCACACTTCAAATTTCATAGAACCCGTATCCGTAAATTATCGTGGCTATGAAGTTTGGGAACTTCCACCAAACGGTCAAGGAACTGCAGCCCTGCAAATGTTGAATATTTTGGAAGGATTCGACATTGCCTCCATGGGATTTGGAAGTCCTGAATACCTTCATGTTCTGACTGAAGCCAAAAAACTTGCCTATGAAGACCGCGCCAAGTTCTATGCCGACCCCGAATTCAATAAGATTCCTTTAGATGCTTTGTTATCGGAAGCGTATACTGGAAAACGTAAGGGACTTATTGATGTAAATAAAGCAGCTAATTCATATCCTGCAGGGGATTTGGAAATAGAAACGGGAAATACAACCTATTTGACCGTCGCCGATAAAGACGGCAATATGGTGTCTTTGATTCAAAGTATTTATTCAGAATTCGCATCGGGAATGGTGCCCGATGGTTTGGGTTTCGTACTCCAAAATCGAGGACAAATGTTCAATGTACAGGATAGGACACATGCGAACGCTCTAGAACCTGGCAAGAGACCGTTCCACACGATTATTCCTGCCTTTATCACCAAAGAAGGCAAACCTTGGGTGAGTTTTGGATTGATGGGAGGTGCTGTGCAACCTCAAGGCCATGCCCAAATCATAGTAAATGTGGTGGATTTCGGAATGAACCTGCAGGAAGCTGGAGATGCCCCTAGGATGAGACATCGCGGTAGTTCGCAACCCACAGGTTCTCAAATGACCAACGGCGGAACCTTGTATTTGGAAAGTGGATTTAATCCAGAAACCGTTAGGGAACTGCGAAAGAAAGGACATAAAATCGGTTTTGGTGTCGGGATGTTCGGCGGCTATCAAGCCATAGGTGTCGATTTGAAGAACGGAGTATACACTGGTGCCTCAGAATCCCGAAAAGATGGGCAGGCCGCGGGGTATTGATTGACGAAATAGTTAAATGTAAGCCTAACCGAATAGTGCATGGTGAAAAAGACGAATACCAACTATATGTTTACTATTTGGACACAAACCTTTGAACTAATCAATTTGAGACTTTATAATATGAATTTTAAATTTTTACACAGCCTTTCCATCTTACTCTCAATAATTGTCGTGACAATTTCAACCGCTCAAGATTTCGAAGCGTTGCAATATCGTACCGTTGGTCCTGAAAGAGGAGGAAGGGTGACCACCGTTACGGGTACACCCCAATTACCGGGAACTTTTTATTTAGGTGCCTCGGGTGGCGGCGTATGGAAATCGGAAGATTACGGCACCAGTTGGAACAATGTTTCCGATGGCTTTTTCGCTACTCCGTCTATCGGGGCTATCGAGGTAGCGACCAACGACCCGAATATAGTTTATGTAGGTACTGGTTCGGATGGGCTACGTAGCAACGTAATCGCTGGCAAAGGAATTTACAAATCCATTGATGCGGGTGAAACTTGGGAACACATCGGTTTAAAAAATGTGGGGCAAATTGGAGCCGTTGAAATCGACCCTACAAACCACAATGTGGTTTGGGTGGCTGCAATCGGCAATGCCTTCAGGCCTAATGAAGAGCGCGGAATATTCAAAACTACGGATGGGGGTAAAAATTGGCAAAAAGTGCTGTTCATTTCCAATGAAGTCGGGTTTTCCGATTTGGAACTACTTCCGGGAAATCCGAATGTGATTTATGCCGCGGCGTGGAAAGCGCAACGAAAACCTTGGACGATTATCTCTGGGGGGAAGTCTGATGAAGGCGGCATCTACAAATCCATTAATGGTGGAAAAGATTGGGTAAAACTCCAAGACGGACTCCCGAAAAGCACTATCGGTAAAATAGATTTGGCGGTTTCTGCGAGTGATTCACGTATTTTATATGCCGTTATCGAAGCCCCAGAGAAGGAGGGGGGCTTGTATAAATCTGTTAACCAGGGCAAAACGTTTGAACAGGTTTCAGATAACAAAGGGTTGGTCAACCGACCCTTTTATTATACCAATGTGGAGGTAGACCCAACAAATTCAGACATTGTGTATTCCAATGCGAATCCGATATTGAAATCCGTCGACGGCGGAAAAACTTGGAAACGCATGAGCGTTCCCCATGGCGACAATCATGATATATGGCTGAATCCGAACAACCCGGAAATTTTGATACAAGCGAATGATGGTGGTGCCAATGTCAGTCTTAACGGTGGCAAAACATGGTCTACTCAATTCAACCAACCTACCGCAGAACTTTATCAGGTGGAAGTTGACGATCAATATCCATATTGGCTATACGCTGGTCAGCAAGACAACTATTCTACCATTGCAGTTCCGAGTTTTCCGCCGTATGCCATTCAAAATACCGGTTCTGGCTGGATTATAAATACTGGTGGTTGTGAAACAGGGCCGGCAGTTCCCAAGCCTGGCGACCACAATACGGTGTATGCAAATTGCAAAGGTCGATTTGGGGTTTTCAATAAGTTGACAGGAGTGGAGAAAAGTTATTATGTGGGCGCCTCTAACATCTACGGGCACGATCCGAAGGATTTAAAATATCGTTTTCAAAGGGTCGCACCGATTCATGTTTCGCCTCATAATCCTGATGTGGTCTATCACGGGTCACAATATTTACATAAAACTAATAATGACGGACAATTATGGGAAACCATCTCACCTGACTTGACCGCTTTTGAGGCCGACAAACAAGTGATTTCAGGGAGTCCGATTACCCGGGATATTACAGGGGAAGAATACTATAGCACCTTATATTCTATTCGAGAATCGAAACTCAAGGAAGGGCTGATTTGGACGGGATCAAACGACGGTGTTATTTACGTAACCCAGGATGGTGGAAAAACTTGGAACGATGTAACACCTAAAAAACTTCCCAAAGGGGGACGGGTAGAATCCGTAGAACCCTCACAGCATGATATCGGCACGGCATATATTGCCATAGATCGCCATTTACTGGGGGATGAAAAGCCGTATTTGTTGAAGACAAGCGATTATGGTAAAACCTGGGAGTTGTTGAGTTCCGAAACCAGGGGAATTCCCTCTGACCATAGCACGCGCGTACTTCGTGAAGATCCGGTTCGTAAAGGCTTGCTCTATTCAGGCACAGAATTCGGAATGTTCATTTCCTTCGATGATGGAAAAAATTGGGAACCTTTTCAACAGAATCTTCCGGTAACGCCGATAACCGATTTAAAAATTTTTCGTGGAGATTTAATCCTTAGTACCATGGGAAGGGGATTTTGGATTTTAGACAATATCACATCACTCCGAGATACTGCCATGAAGACCGTAGAAAATAAACCCTATTTATTCGCCCCGGATACAACCATTCGCTATCGGTATCCATTGGTAAGGGCAACCAATACATTTCCAGAATTTCCAAGAACGAGTGTTTATCTGGATTATTTTCTCCCAGAAAACTCCAAAAATGGATTGAAATTGGAAATTTTGAACGCTAAGAATGAATCTCTAGTAACCATTCTTAGTGACAGTACGCAACTGAAATCCACTGTTGAAGAAGTGGAGGATATGAACCTTAGTCAAACCTTTCGTTATGTCAATGAAAAATTGACAAATAATAAAGGTTTGAATCGTTTTGCCTGGGATTTACGGCAAAAAGGCCCTTGGGACAAAGACACCAAAAAACGATTCAAAAACGGCACAATGGTGCCTCCAGGAAGGTACACCGCGAGATTAAGTGTGGGAGAGCAACTAGTGGAACAATCCTTTGAAATAGTGATTGACCCAAGAGTGAAAAAAGAAGGAATCTCGGATAGCGATATTGAAAAACAACTAGCGATGCAATTAAAAGTCAGTGATTTGCTTTCTGAGGCACGAAAGTTACAGGCCGATTTGGAGAAAGAATCCAAATTATTGAAGCGAAAAGAAGATAAAAAGGAGCGTTTAGAAAAAGTGAACCGAATAATAGCACAATTAAAGAACGCTGAAGGCGCGTATCCGCAACAGATGCTCATAGCACAAATTGGCTACTTGTATTATATGATCAATGGGGCGGATCAGGTTTTGGGCCAAGATGCCGCGGAGCGTTACCAAGAATTAGTGGCAACTTTCGGCGCCTTGAAAAAAGAGGCTGCTATTTGATACTTTAAATAGTAAACAACCTCGGGGCAAGCCCGCGAGGCATTAGAAGGAAAATTAACATTGATTTCGACGCAAGCGTCGGAGCATTTTAAATCTCGATTATCGAGTAAAAATATATATCGTTAACTTTCATCGTTACTAACAAAACCATAACAAAATGAAAATACGGCTCTTCCTAATTGTAATGCTTTTTCTTTCTGCATTTCAATACGTACAAGCTCAAGAGGATAACGACATTCTTGAAAAAATCCAAGAAATCGCTATCATCGACCAAAAGGTGATGATGCCTATGCGAGACGGTATACGTTTGGCTACAGATATTTATCGGCCTAAAACGGAGGAGAAAGTCCCGATTATCTTTTCCCGTACACCTTATAACTTCAATTCTTGGGGTGACGGTGAACAGCGCACACGAACTGCAGAAAGGGCCTACGAAGCAGTAAAAAGAGGATATGCCTATGTTGTTCAAAATGAACGTGGCCGGTATTTTTCCGAAGGCGAGTGGGATATTCTGGGCGTGCCGCTAACCGATGGCTATGATGCCTTTTCATGGATGAAAGACCAGTCCTGGTCCAATGGTAAAATCGGGACTTATGGTTGTTCAAGTACTGCAGAATGGCAAATGGCAGTCGCTGCTTTGGATCATCCTTCACATGCTGCGATGGTGCCACAGGGATTTGGAGCAGGTGTAGGAACGGTTGGAGATATTGTTGAACAGGGCAACTGGTACCGTGGGGGTGCGGAGCAGCTGTTGTTCTTTTCGTGGTTGTACGGTGTGGAACATGATAAGTTCAAACCACGGATTCCCGATGGAGCGACCCAAGAAGACCTGATCCGTATTTCACGGTTCTATGATTTAGCACCTGAAAATCCTCCAGTAGATATGGCACAGGCTTTGAGTCACTTGCCGATTCAAGATATTTTGAAGAATATCAACGGTAAAAAAGAAATTTTTGATAAAATGGTCCGTCGTAAACCTAACGACCCGCAATGGTACGAAGGAGGATTGTATCACGATACGATGGAAATCGGGGTACCAAGTTTCTGGTTCGCCTCTTGGTACGATGTTTCCATTACCCCCAATTTGGCATTGTTCAATCATGTTCGGAATAAATCCAAAGACCCTGCTATTCGAGAGAATCAATATTTAGTGATTGCTCCGACTTTACATTGCGCATACACACGAGCTACCGAAAATACTATAGTTGGCGAACGAAGTGTGGGCGATGCACGATTGAACTATGCCGAGCAAATATATAGCTGGTGGGATCTTTGGTTAAAAGGAGCAACTAATGACTTTAAAGCGAAAACTCCACGTGTACAGTTCTACACCATGGGTAGCAACAAATGGCAGGCTTCGGAACAATGGCCTCCGGCAGACGCTAAAATGATCACCTATTATTTGAACAGTAACGGCGATGCCAATACGGTAAACGGTAGTGGGGTATTGACCAAGAAGAAAGTCTCAAAAGACAATCCAGATACTTTCACTTATGACCCTATGAACCCTGTTATCTCTTTGGGAGGCAATGTTTGTTGTACCGGTAACGCGGTTAAGGGCGGTGCTTACGACCAGCAACAACAAGAAAAGGAACGCGACGATATTTTGGTATACACTTCAGAGGAGCTAAAAAAAGGTACTGAAGTCAGTGGTTTTATCGAGTCAACGCTTTATGTTTCTTCGGATGCGAAGGACACGGATTTTACGATAAAATTAATCGATGTATATCCCGATGGAACCGCCTATAATTTAGATGAAACCATACAACGAGTACGCTACCGCGAAGGATATGACAATGAAGTATTCATGGAAGATGGTCAAGTGTACAAAGTTGATCTGACCCCAATGTCTACCAGCAACTACTTCGAAAAAGGCCACCGCATCCGGATCGAGGTTTCGAGCAGTAATTTTCCACGTTTTGCCCGTAACTTGAATACTGGAGGTAACAATTATGATGAATCCGAAGGGGTGGTTGCAACGAATACGGTGCATCATTCCAGACAGTATCCCTCACAGATTCGTCTTCCTATCCGAAAATAATATGAGGCGAAAGTTATTTCCTTTACTGGCAGTATACCTTTTTGTTTTACCTGTTCAACAATGTAAGGGTCAGGAAAAGGAGGCTGAAATTGTTTATTCCTATAAAAAGGGAGACCCAAACGGCATTGGAAAATGGTACATGGGTCGTGAAATTGCTCATGTGATGGGCTTTCAAGGAATGAGCTGGCTCGAGCGCCCTGAACGCGAGGAAGAAGAAAACACCTCCGTTCTGTTGAAAAATATGGAAATTGAACCGACCGATACCATTGCAGATATTGGTGCAGGTTCAGGCTTCCATGTATTTAAAATGGCGACCATGGCAACCGAAGGTGAGATTTATGCCGTTGATATACAAGATGAAATGTTGAAAGCCATACAACAGAAAAAAGAAGAAAACGATGTAAACAATATCACCACGATTAAAGGAAGTGCCAAAAGTGTCAACTTACCCGAGAATGCGATTGATAAGATACTACTGGTAGATGTATACCATGAATTCGATTATCCCTCAGAGATGCTCGCTACTATTAAAAAAGCACTGCGGCCTGAAGGAAAGGTTTTTCTTATTGAATATCGGGGTGAAGATGCTGACGTACCTATCAAGCGACTGCATAAAATGACTGAGGCCCAAGCCGTTAAAGAGTTTAAAGCTGCTGGTTTTTTGTTGAAAGAGAACATCAGTAACCTGCCTTGGCAGCATTGTATGGTTTTTGTAGTAGGAAAAGAGTAGCATTTTGAAAGTGTTTTGGAAACATTACTGGGGAGAAAATGACGGAAAAAATCAATGAACGATAGTATTATAAGTCCCAGATATCTACAAAATCGAGTCTAATTGAAACCTAACAAAATGTCGAAAAAGTAAAGTCTTGAGAACAGTTCTAAGGCAATACCTAATACGGATTCCGATACTTAATGCTTAACTTTAATCCGAACGGTATTTGGAAAGGGTATACGATATGAAAAACAATACGGAAATCAACAGAAGGAATTTTATGAAAAAAGCAGGAATGTTGACCGCTGCTAGCGTCTTGCCGCTGCCAAGTTTCGCAACTACTTCAAAACCCAAATTTAAAATGGGTTTGCAGCTCTTTACCGTTCGGGACACCATGGCGGAAAATCCTGTAGCAACTCTTAAAACTGTAGCTGCCTTGGGGTATCAAGATTTGGAAACCTACGGTTATGATGGTGAAAAGGACATGTATTACGGATTTAAAGCCTCCGAATTCAAGGAAATATTGGATGATTTACAACTTACTGCCACCAGTGGTCACTACGGTTTTTCAGATTATTTTAAAAGTTCAGATAATGATATGAAACGCTTTGTAGACCAATGTATTACGGGTGCAAAAGCATTGAATAAAAGATATATTACTTGGCCATGGTTGGCACCAGAATACCGAACTATTGAAAATTTCAAAATACTAGCTGAGAAATTAAATAGCATAGGGGAGCAGGTCGCAAAAGCTGGGCTGGGTTTTGCCTATCACAATCACGATTTTGAGTTTACCGACCATCATGGCGAACACGGATATAGTAGTATTCTGTATGATACCGACCCTGAGCTGGTGAAACTTCAAATGGATATGTATTGGGTAGAACATTCCTCAAAATTAAGTCCTAAGCAACTCATAGAGAACCACCCTGGCCGCTTTGTGATGTGGCATATTAAAGATATGGATAAGTTGACGCGTGATTATACCGAATTAGGTAATGGATCTATCGATTACATTACCATGTTGTCCGATATCGATACCGACGCCTTAGAATATTATTATTTGGAACAAGGTGGGAATTTTGCCCAAAATTCAATGCAGAGTATCACCGATAGCGCCGACTATTTTAAAAAACACCTACAACGCTTCCTTTAAAAAGCCAGTGAACGGTAACCTATTTCAACACATCACCAAACACTAAGCGGCTGATTTTTTCGTTCTAGTAGCTCGCACCTTCGACTTGTGCTGCTAAAACCCAAAACTATGAAAACCAAACTACGCGTAATTTTCGGACTTTTTATTTTCATGTTTCTTTTTTCGTTCCAAGCCCAATCGCAAGAGAATAATTTTAAAAAAGGGACCATAATCTTAAACAATAAGAAGAATATTGAAGCCTATATCAGTATCGATTTTAGGTTTCCCCAACGTTTTCAATCTTCGATTACCTATGTCAGTCCACAGGAATACGAAAAATTTCAACAGACCGGAAAGTTAAAAGGCAAGAGCAAGAAAAGTCTAAAACCCAAAGAAATTGAAGGATTTGATTTGGAAAATGGAAAATCCTTTCGAACAGTTAAATATACGGACCTTAGCAGTTCGAGCACTATGGGAATGATCCCTAAAAAATTATGTCTTGAACAGATGGTTGATGGAAAAATCGACGTTTACAAATTGTACAGTCACACCACTGGGAAAATTTCATATGAGGTAATCGGTGCTATCAATGCGAGTAAAGATGAGAATGATGACAGTATATTAATCGACTATCTACAAGATAATTTTCAACTTTTGGTACAAAAAGACACCGACAACCCCAGAAATTTGATGGCGGTCAATTTATTGAATTATATTGGTGATAATGAACGGGTAAAAGAAAATTATACCAAAAACCACTACGGATTCCGTGATGAATTTACCGATGACGGCTCCGCTATTGTCAGCAAAAAATTAGAAGCTAGCTTTTTAAGGCTCTTAGAAGATTATGACCCAGCTGTGAACGCTCAGTTAAGTAAATAAAATTGCTTCGTTATATAGAATCAAAAAAACACCCCGTTATGAGGTGTTTTTTTTTGTCTTACCTATTTCGTTTTATGAGTGTCCACTATGAATGTCGGATAACTGCCGAAAAAATCATACCTTTTTCGAATATACCTAACATTTCGAAAAATGATGCACTCCCTACTCAAAAGACGAAAATGGTTCCCGATTACTTTGTTCTTACTAATGATTATTTGCTTCACTGCTTGTAAACAGCAGGTTGAACACAACCACGACGAAGAATGGATTTCGCTATTCGATGGAACCAATTACGACGATTGGACCCCAAAATTCAAAGGTGCTGAATTGGGAGTGAATTATAAAGACCGCTTTGTGTACAAAGATAGTATGCTAAGTGTACGCTACGTAGAAAACGATACCTTTAAGGGTAATTTTGGCCACCTGTATTACAAGAATAAATTCTCTCATTACAAATTAAAGGCTACCTACCGGTTTGTGGGAGAACAGATGACCAAAGGTCCCGGATGGGCAGTTCGAAATAATGGATTGATGTTGCATTGCCAAGAGCCTTCGACAATTGGCCTTGAACAAGATTTCCCAATATCCTTAGAATTACAACTGTTGGGCGGTAACGGTACCGATGACCGAACTACCGCCAACTTATGTACGCCGGGCACCAATGTAGTGATGGGCGACACCTTGTTTCGACCTCATTGTATTAGTTCTTCCTCCAAAACCTACCATGGTGACCAATGGGTCGAAGTAGAGGCGCTGGTTCTCGGTGATTCTTTAGTGCAACATCTGATGGAAGGCCAAGTAGTCATGGAGTTTAATAAACCGACCATTGGAGGAGGGGCAATCAGTGGTTATACAGAAAGCGCGTACGTAGAGGGAAAACCCTTAACGGAAGGACACATTTCGATTCAGGCGGAAACGGCTCCCATTGACTTTAAATCCATTGAACTGCTGAACCTTTGTGGCTGTATGGACGAGAAAGCAAAAAACTACAAGTCGTATTATGTAAAAGCGGATAATTCGACCTGTGAATATTAAAACAAATCTAGTGTGGTAAACAAAATTCATTGGGATGACGTGCCAACAGAACAGGTAACCCCAAAAATGCAACGGAAATTGGTATACGGTGAGAAAGTTATGATTGCAAGAATGCAGTTCAAAGATGGATTTCTAGTCCCACTACACCATCATGAAAACGAACAGATTACCCAAGTACTATCGGGAACAATTCGTTTTTGGTTCGGTGCGAACAAAGAACAACAGTTGGATCTCAATGCCGGAGAATCGGTTGTCATACCTGCTCACGTACCTCATGAAGCCTTAATGGTCGGCGATGTTGAAGAAATCGATACCTGGGCTCCGATTCGGGAAGATTGGCTTGACGGCTCTGATGAGTATCTTAGAAGTAAAAAAGACTCGTAGTTTCAAGTTGAACACAGTCGAAACCAGGTAGAGGAACCTTATCTAAATTAAATGACTAAAATCGACCTAACCAACAAAACAATTTTATTGACAGGCGCTTCCGACGGTATAGGAAGGGGAGTGGCCGACTATCTCATGCAAATGGGAGCGAAGGTGGCCGTGCACTACAATAGCAATAAGGCTGCAGCGGAAGCTTTGGTGGACAAACACCAAAATGGGTCCCAAAGTTTTCAGGCCGATTTAGCTGTAGAAGCGGAAGTTTTTTCACTTTTTGAAAGAGTAGTGGCTCATTTCGGAAAAATAGATGTCATTATATTGAATGCAGGGGTATTCCTGCCACATTCCACCACATCGGATACGAAAGAGTGGCTCACGGTTTGGAAAAAAACAATGTCGATTAATTTAGATGCAGTGGGATTGTTGACCAAACTTTGCCTTGACCATTTTCTAGAGCAAGGAGAAGGTCGTTTCGTGTATATGGGAAGTAGGGCCGTGTTTCGCGGTGAAACGGAGGAATATTTGGCCTATGCCGCTTCCAAAGGAGGACTGACTTCTTTGGCGCGAAGTGTCGCCCGTTCTTTTGGAAAACAGAATATCAAGTCCTTTATAGTATCTCCAGGCTTTACCCGTACCCAAATGGCGGAGCAGTTTATAGCGACCCATGGCGAAGAACGGATACTGAACGAAATCGCATTAAATGAGCTTACCAAACCGGCGGATTTGGCGCCGCTGATCGCTTTAATGTGTAGCGATCAAATGGACCATGCTACCGGAGCGACCATTGACGTAAATGCAGGAAGTCATATTCGATAAGATGTAGTTGCTATTTAGATACAGACAACCTATCATTTGGAACGATTATTGGTGCATTTGAAGTGGGAATTTTAAAGAACATGATATGAAAATCAAGAAATTCGCATTGCCAATATTAGTAGGACTATTTTTCATTGCCTGTGGTTCTACAAACCAAGTGGTAGAGGCTAATACCGAGTTGGATAGCATGATGCAACGGGAATCGTTCCAAATTGATGTAAAGGCCGCGGAACCACAAGTAACAACAGCCATAGCGCAAATCGGGAGTAGTGGAATGATGCGACCGGGCAATACCATAAGTCGTATCGATGTGACGGGCGAAGGCTATTTTGTAAAGCTTGATGGAGAAAACGTGTCTGCTAATTTACCATATTACGGGGAGCGACAAATGGGAGGAGGCTACGGAAGTGACACAGGAATCACATTCGATACTACGGTCAAAGACCTACAACTAACGAAGAACGAGGAAACGCACAGCTATGTGGTGACGTTCAGCGTGGACAATACTTCAGAATCCTATTTTTTTACGATTGATGTTGGCGCAAGTCTTAATAGTACCACGAGAGTCCGCAGCTCGCATAGAAACCGTATTCGATACACCGGAGTGGTAAAGGAATTGGAGGACTAGTGCGTTAGCGGCTTGCCATTTTATTTGAATCCGTAAGAACCCTATTTACTGGCTTTCCATTTTGACCAACTTTTCCCGAGGTCCCTGCTTTCGAACCAGTTATCCTTTGAACATTCGGCGTAAATTACGGAACCATCTTCCGAGGGTGAGAATCTGTTGCAATCGCCTCTTGGTAGATTTCTAACCGCCCAACCTGGTGCCGTGTGCTCTTTGACATAAAGATAAGCTGGCCTTTTAGCGGTAGCACTTTGCTTCAAAATAGGGCCAACGAAAATATGACTAGACGTTTCGGAAACCAGCGGAACCTTTTTGACATCTTCAGACAGGGCAACTGGTTGAAAATCGATATTGTCATAACCCGATTGTAATAGTATAAGGTCCTTTTCTTCCTTTGGGGAATATATATATACATGGTCTTTCCCCTTATATATTTTGGGGTAGGTAACTGTAGGGAATATGGTAAATATGCCCGGACTTTTTTGCTCCCTTCTATAGGTGAGTTGCTCATTCCAGTTAAAGGAAGTATCCGCTGAAAATATATTAAAATGGGCATCGACCAATAAAAACCGGCCTTCTTTAATTAGCGTTAATTCAGGCGCCTTTTCCAATCCCTTGGGTAAAGGCATAAAGTCCAATCCAGTGTCATCTCCATATAAAAAGCTACCATTCTCCAAGGTGCAAAGTAGCTTTCCTTCAGGCAGTATTTTCATGGCCTTGATTTCTTGGTAGGTCGGGGTAGGAATAAGTTCATAGGAAGTAATCTTACCATCCGCGTTTTGTGTCAATTTGAATACCATACCCAACGTGGTGCGTAGGTACTTCATGTTCTTACGAGGATTTCGATTCTCATTCTTCACGATGGCATCGGCAAAGGAGGTGATCAAGTTGTCTACGGTTTTATTTTCCAAAAATTTCCAGGCGGGCTGAAGGCTGTTAAGGTTGGCCTCGTAGGCGGGCATATAAATGTTGACATACTGTTTTACATCCGCCGTATTATCTAGTTTCAATAGCATCACCGACTTGGCTTCCTTGTTTTCACGAATCAGGAAAATCATTCCTCCATTGGTGACCTGACCGGCCTTGACTACAAATGTCTCATCAATCGAAACTCTTTGGTATTCCCCATACCCAATTACACCAATTCCGATTTTTATTGCGGTCATTTCATACTCCCCCTCACGGAGTTCCAGGTTAATAAATTCGTTCTTCTTGGCATACAATGCGGTCTTGCCACTGGCTTTCTTTCTATTCAACAAGCCCTTGCGTTTGTATTCGATTTCGATCCGGGTAACATCATTGAACGATTCCTTGTTCCATGAGAACTGGATGGAGAATAGGCCTTTGGTATCTTCGGGTTGTGCGACCCTTGGGGTGGTAGTAGCATAAGATGGGATGCTTGTAACCATGAACAAAAGAGTGGATAAAACTAAAAGGAAATTGCGGTTTTGAAGGAGGTTGAAAGCTTTCATAGGAGTTATTTTCTAAAAATAAAGTTTAAGGATAGGCCCAGATACCGGTTTTTCCAAGTATCTGAGGTAGTTGTATTGATCATGTTGGTCAAGCCTTGGTAATAATTGACTCGTAGCTTTATGAGCCGGGCAAACTGAAGGCCGGTACCAAAACTTATTCCAGAGGATAGAGACTTGATATCACCCTCTTCCTTTCCGATAATCAATTCTACCGGTTCGTCATCGATTCGGGTAATCGCCCTGGTATTGTATTCCAAACTGGCACCCCCATCGATGAACCATTGCAGCTTATCGCCATTCAAATCAAAAGCATAGCCTATGCTGACGGGAAGGTCGAAACTGTTGACGGCCCAGGTTTCCTCGGCAAATTTGAACCCCTTTTGCATGTAGAGTAGGGCCCCTCGAAGAAATAGGGCATCGGTTATATGGTACTCACCCACATAACCTGCACGTGGTCCGACAGCATTCTTGGCATCGACTTCCACATTTTCAATATTAAAATCGGCGTTCATCAGATTGGCGCCTAATTCAAAGCCATGGCTCATTTGGCCTCTGACCATAGCGCATAGTAAAAACATATAAATGAGTAGATGTGGTCTCATAGGTTTCAAGATTTGGGTTATTATGAGTCCATTTATAACGAATTTAATTTTGATTTAGTACTAGATTAAGGCATTGATCTGTTTAGCAATTAAGCTTAATCGTTAGTGGAAAAGAGATGCAATGAATCTTGAAGTAGCGCACTGTTCGTACAGGGGGCGGGCAATGGTAAACTGAAACCACTTGAAAAAATGGTTTTTTCATATCATTGGGGAAAAATGTTCCTGTTTTTTAATACCTTATTTGAAAAACAAACCGATTGTCTTAGAATTTGATATAATGAAAACCTTAACCATCATCTTATGTGTTCTTTTTAGCATTCATGCTACATCACAAGAAGATTATGCCATCCTCAGAAAGAATATGGTAGAAAAGCAAATTCAAGCCCGTGGCGTTACCCATCTTCCCACCTTGACCGCCATGCTAAATGTACCACGCCATGAATTCGTACCTGAAGCCGTAAAGCCCTACGCGTATTTTGACCAACCTTTACCGATCGGCGACGGACAGACCATTTCACAGCCCTATATCGTAGCCTTTATGACAGAAGCCTTACGGCTAAAAAAGACTGACCGAGTGTTGGAAATCGGCACGGGATCTGGGTATCAGGCAGCGGTACTGGCAACAATCGTGGATTCGGTTTACACCATTGAAATTGTGGAGAAGCTGGCCCTCGAAGCCAAGCAGCGGTTAAAAACAATGAAGTACAACAATATATTGGTTAGGTCAGGCGACGGTTACCATGGTTGGCCCGAAAAAGCTCCTTTTGATGCCATCATGGTGACGGCCGGAGCGGAAACCATACCGCAAGCTTTGATAGATCAGCTTAAAATTGGGGGCCGACTCATCATTCCCGTGGGGCCGCATAACGGAGTACGTCAATTGGTACTCGCCACGAAAAAGAAGAATAAGATTACGAAAAAGAATTTGATGTCCGTTCGGTTTGTGCCGTTTACGCGTGATGAATAAACTTTTAAATTATTCAGAAAGGCGACAAGATGAGGCGTTGGACTTTGAAAGGTAAGGGGTTTAAAAAATCCTATTTAACCAGTATCCAATGTTAGTTGTTCATTGTCTCTTGGACGCATTTGTTTTATTGATTCTTTAAAGATATTTTAAAAAAAGTGTTCATTTCAAATGTACATATTGCTACAGCCTATCAATCATTTGTATACAATGAGAGCTTACTTGAATAGTATTATCTTATTGAAATCAATTTTCAAAAAAACATAAATGACGAGTTTGAACAAGTTTAAAATAGCATGGAATAATTCAATATAAACAATTATTAAAGTTTTTACAGTCTAAAATGGAATCCTACACCCGCCGTCAGCCACTTATAGTTAAGGGGGTGGCCTGATAATCCAATATAATTGACGCCTAGGGAAAGTCGGTGCGCGGCATTGAGCTCAAAATCCAACCCAACGCCAAGATCTAATCCCAGATATGCTTTGTCCTTTGGGATAAAGTGCACACCCGGCCCTAACTCGCCATAAGCGTTTAGGTTTGCGGATAGTGGCAGATACCCCTTGAGTTGGAGTGCTCCGAAGGCCACATTCAAATTGGGATTAAAATGATCCAGACCGGCCAATAGTTGAACACTGAGGGACTTCTTAAATCGCCATTCCAAATCCAATTTTCCATAAAGACCTGTATTGAAGTTATTCCCTAAATTTCCTTGTGGCAATGTCGCTCCGGCATGGATGCTGGCAAACCAATTTCCGGCACTAGAAGGGTCAGGGAAAATCCCATCATACCAAACCTCATCGTATAATTCTATGGAAATATCGGGTTTGCTATCCGTTACGGTCGTAATGTCAATTTCATAAGTTCCGTCTCCGAGATCTCTGATATCGGTCGTCGTACCCGTCGTACTGTTAATATCTAAATAGGTGCCGTAATCTGGTCCTAGGTAGTTGCCATATTCGTCTTTGGGTTCAAACGTCCAAGTCCAGGTATAGTTACCGCTAGAATCTGGACCTTGCTTATTGGTCCTTACATCAGAATCGTCAAAATCAAAATTTGAAAAGCGGACAACGATTGAGCGTTGTTCTTCCCTAACGAACTCACCTAGATAGGGATGGGTTCCTGCAATCTTATAAATTACGGTATATGTCCCCGGCACATTGGTATTTGTGATATTTGCGCGAAACACCTTGTCCGAACTTGGAGTCAAAGTTATTGTATTCTGTACAGGCTTCATTTGATTTACGAAACTAGGTTTTTGGCTCAAAAGGGTCAACTTTTGAGCTCCTAAGGGAAGATTAGGTTCAAAGGCCGTAATCCCCGTTGCGGGTCTTGGTGTTGTGCTCAACAAGGTGCCCAGACCCTTGCCCGATCTGAGAACAGTAGCCGTTACACTAATATCTTCAGTTACCAAATCTCCGTTTACAAGCACCTCCGTACCTATTTCTATGGGCTTGCCCACTGTCTGTGGATAGACTCCTGTTGAGAAATTATATTTCAATGAAGATTCGTCGGTAATGGCGGCCACTTCATAGGATGCGGGACTTGCCCCATTCCGAAGAGCAATAGCCCATTCTCCTTCATATTTAGGTCCTTTCATAATATTGAGGCGTTCGTAGGGAAATGTAAAGATTTGATAAAACTGGCCGCTGATTCTATCAGCCAACTGTGTTACATCGGTAGAACCCTTTCGTATGGAAACCCCCACCTCATCACCACGTTCATAGCTAACTTTGAATACAATTTTCCTGGTGGTATTATTAATGGTAAAGTTTTCCTGTTTGGTGGTAACCAATGTTCCTTTTCTATAAGCTACTAACTGGGGACTAAAGCTTCGCAAAACGTCTACCAATTCTTCAACATAGAACTGCCTTAAGTCCTCATCAGGTGCCGTTGTCAGTTTTGTGATTCCATCGGTGGCACTCGAAATATCGGCGAGTTGTGTTTCAAAAGATGAAGTAGCCCCAATACCGATAGTATTTACCTTTATGCCAAGAGCATTATCCAAGGTTGTAGCCGGACTCGTAGGGCTGATATTTGAATTTGGGCCATATTCGCCATTCACAATATCGAGAGATGGAAATGCCACACCCGGATCTACATTTTGTACGCCATCGGTCAATAAAATAATATTTCTTGGCCTAGTGTCATCCGTTAATTCGTTAATTGCATTCTGCAGACCTCCGCCCATAGCGGTCAATTCCGAAGCCGTGGTGTTTTGTGCTCTTACATCATCGATCATCGTATCCGTATTTGGAATTACCGGTACCATTACATCGCCTCCCACAGTAAACTCATCTACATTTGTTCTAAAATAGACAGCACCTATTCGATCATCATCGACGGCCAGTCCTTTCCACAATTGTGCAAAAATTTCCACGGCATCCTTTAGTACGTCCAGTTTAGTATCGCAGCCGGAACAGGCGTCGTTCAGCATACTTCCGGATATATCCATAACCAGGGCCACGTCTACAGGATCCCTTTCTGAAAAATTAAAGGTCCAAGCACCCCTTCCCATTAATCCTACAAGTAAAATTTCATCTTCAGTATCGTACTCCATGTCGAATACGGGAGCTTGAGGAAGATTCGTTCCCAAAGGCGCCCAGATGTTAAAAGCAGGTCCAGAGGCGATGTAGACTCCCAAATCCGTTCCAACAGCCAGAATATCCTCTCCGCTGTTCGGAATATAGGCTACGGAACGGAAGGTACCTGGATTAAGACCTCCCAGATTCCCTGTAATATCCGTATAGCTTCCCCCGGTATCATCGGTCTCAAAAACACTGTTGTTATCTATGATGTAGGCGGACTGTGAATCGTCTGGATCCAAGGATATCCCAATTACAAATCCCCCCGAATACGCCGTGGAATTGTTAAAATTTCCTGCACCGGCTGCGGTTCGTATCTGTACATTGAACCCAGAACCAGCATAAATGATGTTAGCATTATCATTGGCCCCATAAGCCAAAACATCCGAGCCTCCACTGTTTATAGTAAAATTGCCAATACTGGTTAAGGTATTGCCCTGATCCAGAGACTCAAAAAGACCTCCATTTGTGGCAATCAATATATTATTCCCGTTTTGTGAATTAATTTTTATTGGGTTAACAAAAGCGAACCCGCCAATGGGCAGGCCAGTGGCCAAGTCGGTAAGGGAGGGAAAAAATTGACTCTGAAAGACATTACCCGAAGAATACACCCTTCTACGAAAATTCCCAAGTACTTGCGAACTTGAAAAGCGCGTGGAGCTAGAAGTGCTGCTGATATCATCAACTGCAATATCACCGCCATCGCCCTGGGTTATCGAATTCCACGTACTGTTTGTAGGAAATTCTTGTTGCGGCACCCCATTATCTTGTAATCCAGCAATAACGATATTGGCATTGGCATCCCAGTCCATACTGTGAATCTCTGCAATATTGATATTTCCGTTAAGGGAAAACCAATCGCCGGTCGCGTCTTCCGGGGAAGTTTGTTTATAGACCCCGCCGTCATCGCCTTCTATCAAATCACCATTGGCATCCCAATCCATATCTCGGGAATCGGCGTGAGGTGCACTATTTCCCGCTGTTCCCACGTGGGTAATACTGGTAAATTGGCTTCCGCTAGGTAGGGAGGCATCAATTCTAAAAAGTCGACCCGTAAAATTATTTGCATTGAGGGAGTTAGGCCAAATAAAAGGGACAGTCGTAGGTTCATTTCCCCAGGGCTGTCGATCACCGCCTACATAGACTACATTGTCATCTGAGGGATCAGCCGTTATGGAAAGATGCCTGCCACCCTGACCTCCAACATGAATGCCATAGGAAATACCGGTCTCAATCGTGGTGGGTATGTCCAATGCGGTCCAAGTAGAACCGCCGTTTCCAGAACGAAATACTGCCGAAAGGTTACTAGCGGCGACAACGGCCACGAAGACATTATCATTATTACCGACGGCCAATTCAAGATTGCCAAAGCCCAGGCTAGCATCTACCGTAGCATCACTCACCTTTGTCCAGTTGGCACCGGTATCGGTGCTTTTATAAATTCCATTCGTGCCTGAGTTCGTATAAAAAATCGTGTTGTCATTAGGATCACCCACCAAGTCGAACGAGCCTCCAGCTGGCAGTCCTGTCCCCACGTCACCGGAAATTTGGTTCCAGGTAACTCCTGTGTCCGTAGTCTGCCAAATACCGCTACTGATCGTGGCTGCAATGATGGTTGATCCTCTTGCAGCAATCCCCGTTATATTCTGAGTAGCAAAGTTTCCGCCTGTATCAATGTTTGTCCATGGTCCTGACCCTGTAGTAGTACGAAAGACTCCTGGGGTTCCTCCGGAGGTAGTTCCGAAAGAGCTTATATTCCGATTATTACCTAAGACCAATGTATTTCCGGTAGCATCGGTCGGGTCAAACTCCAGCGCACCAATGGCCTGACTGGACAAATCGCTCGTGATCATCGTCCAGGTGGGAGTAGTATCCTGAGCGTTCAAGGTACGCCAAACACCCCCGCCAACACTGCCTATGTATAGAATATCGGCATTCGTCAAATGAGGCGTAACGCAATTTACCGCACCCGCAATATGTCCGTCCGTGATTCCTTCAACCTGGCCATTTTCGCTAGGGCCTGGACCCTGTTGAATCCATTGTGCGGTAGCGAACAGGGGCAAGAGGCAAAATATGAGCACCCTAATAATTCCATCCCTACGATAGCGTATCCCGTTTGGACTATGAATTTGGGTTTTCCTTTTAATTTCCGATGCTGGTAATCGATATGAGGTCATATGTTTCATTGTGTAAAAATTTATATCAGTATTCCGTAAACTTTTAGCTAAAGGGTGACTGGTCGTCGTAAGACGAATACATTGTTATGGTATTAAACAAGTTTTAAAGAAGGGCGTAATGCCCCCAAAGGACAAACAATAGTGTGTCCATAGGACGAATTAGGGGGGAGTGGGTCCTCGATATACAGAATCCAAAACCTCGTTCTTCCAAAGTATGGCACCGGTCTGTAGGTTCACTGCCACCAATTGTCGTGGCACTTCGTTCATTTTACCGCCAGTTCTATTGGAGTAGGGGCCTTCCTCATAGATCAGCGTGCTGCCCATGACAAAGAAAGGGGCATATGATCTGTAGGTGCTTATTTCACCTATTTTTTGTTTGGAGCTGGAGTTGTAAATTTCCCAGACATAGTTATTTAGCGTATCGTCGGTAGTAGTTTTTCGACTAATGAGGACGTGTTGTTTGTCGCTGGACAAGAATTGTTGGCTGCCATCCTCTTTATTCTGGATCTTTTTATCGGATATCGGTACTATGGTTTCCGAAAAACTAACAGGTAGGTTTTGCTGTGCTATGGGATTTAACTGTCTGGAATTTACATTGTATTGGAAAGCGCCCGAGTTTTGGAGTAAACTATCCATCTCGCGTATCCCTTTCAACATTTTTTGCTGGTAGCTCCATCCGAAATAGGTAAGGTTGCCGACGACTTTTGTTTTTAACCGGAACTGATCCGTTGCGGTTTGGCCCAAATTTGCTCTTATCCCTGTAGGTAATGTTATAGAATCCGTGGCCATGAGTGATCCGTTGCCGCTTATATTAAATCGGCCCAATATCACATTTTGGGGCGATGCAGTAGATTCCATTTGGCAAACCAATCGATTACCCGCAATGGCCATAGGTTTGGCATTTCTAACACTGGTCCAAAGTGTCGCCCCAGTTGCTATGGCTACGGCACTTACCTTACGAACTGGGGTCATAATAAATAACTGTCCACTCCCAGGATCCACTACAATACCTTCGCCCATGGAAAAGGGTTCATTGTTACCGGTCTGGGCTATTAATTGTGATTTACATCCTAGGTTACTTAGGAGTACTAATAGAAGAAGAACTCTTAACATTTGATTTTCCATAATAATTATTTTATCAAAAAATTTTAGAATTATGGGGGGCAGGCATCTCGGGAGTATTTCTGGTATTATGTACTTTCAATTTATATGCCAGAGCAAATGTACGAATAGCTTTACATCTAAAAACCAAAATTTCATAATTGGGGGCTATAGATGTATCGATAACCACTTTTTCTGTATTGTATGTTTTTATTCGGAACTCTGAAAACCGAAGGCTATAAAAGGGAGAAAAAGCGCCTTTTGATACGATAATGGTCACCGCAGGCGCCGAAACTATTCCACAACCTTTGGTCGATCAATTAAAAGTAGGAGGACGAATGATTATTCCCATCGGGCCGCATAACGGAGTACGTCAATTGGTACTCGCCACGAAAAAGAAGAATAAGAATAGCAAAAAGAATTTGATGTCCGTTCGGTTTGTGCCGTTTACAAGGAATAAAGAGTAGTGGAAGCTAGCGTAAATTGAACAAGACATACCGACGAAACCACGAAAGGAACAATCTGACCTTCAATCTTGACAGTTCGGTCAATTTTGCAAGGGTTTATGTTACATAATTATGCTTCTTTGTATTCAAGTTGAACTAATCAATCAAAATTATGAAGGCACTTACCATCAAACACATCGTTTTAGTTATTGCGCTGCAAGTTTATTCAGGTATTGCAAACGGTCAAGAATCCTTATCGACGGCACAATGGCAGGAAGATCTACGTTTTTTACAAAAAACGGTACATTCAGATTTTCCTTTCCTATTTAAAAAAGTGAAAAAAGAAGCTTGGGATGCCGAGGTCGAAAAGCTATCTGCACAAATTCCGGATTTAGAAGAGCATGAAATCAAAATAGGTCTGACCCGTATGGTTTCGCTTTTCGAATATGGTCATACGCAAATTCCATTTAGTACGGTTTCCGAAAAGGGTGTACTACCGATAAATCTTTATCATTTTAAGGATGGTATTTATGTGGAGGGTACTTTAAAGGAACATAACGCGATTTTAGGCGCTAAACTGCTTAAAGTGGGGGAGTTTGATGTAGCCAAAGCCTTGGAAATGGTCCGACCGGTCGTTCCGGTGGAAAACGAGTCTTATTTTAAGGCATACGGATTGCGGTTTCTGACCGTACCAACGGTATTGCACGCCCAAGGAGTGATTCCAGATTATTCCCAAAAGATAACCCTAACGTTCGAAAAAGAAGGCAAGCCGATGGAATATACCCTAGCTGCCATACCGGTAGATGATTTGTCGAAAGGCTACGGATTTACAATACCGAATTCAGATTGGGCAAGTGTCCGTGAAGCGGGGAGTACCCCATTGTATTTAAAACAGTTGAATGAGACTTATTTTTATTTTGAGTATTTACCGGAATCCAAAACATTATATGCCAGGCAAAGCTCTGTTTTCGACCATGAAAAAGAAAAGATAAAGGATTTTTACAAGCGGCTCTTTGAATTTATCGACAACAACGAAATTGACAGGTTGATTTATGATGTTCGGCTGAACGGAGGCGGTAACAATTACAATAACAAGCAATTTATACAAGGGATAATGGCCCGCCCAGAAATCAATGCCCAGGGTAAGTTCATTTACATAATAGGGCGCAGAACATTTTCGGCATGTCAGAATTTGACCAATGAAATAGAGAATTATACGAATGCCGTAATGATTGGGGAACCAACCGCCGAGAATAAGAATTTCTATGGCGATAACAAAAAGGTAACCTTGCCCAATTCAAAAATCGATGCGTATTTGTCGTTCGCTTGGTGGCAAGACAAACCCCAATGGGAAAATGCGGACGCAACAGTGCCACATTTTCCGAAGGAATTGACTTTCGAGGAGTACCGTACCAACCAAGATCCCGTAGTTGACTTTGCAATGAGCAATGATTTTGAGGGCTACCTTGTCAATCCGATGGATCATTTTAGACAACTATTTATGGCAGGGAAGATGGAACAATTGAAAACCGATGCCACGCGTATTCTTAAAGATCCCCTATATGCACATATACCTTTTAAACGGGAATTTAAACAAACAGGCGAGAATCTACTCTCACAGGGCGTATATGATGGAGCCTTATTTCTATACGGGATGTTTACGGAAAACTATCCCGAGGATCCCGAAATGTGGGAAGGTCTGGGCAAAGCACTTAAAGCTTTAGGCAAGAATACGGAAGCCGATGCAGCTTTTGCCAAAGCTGCTGCCTTATCAGCTAAAAATTGATAAAGTCACCTACAAATATGTGATTAAAAGGGCCTTATCGATTAAAATGCTACCTTAGTAATGCATCAAAAATCGATATATCATGAAAAAACTGAGAATTATCTGCTTGCTGATAGGGGCAGTACAAGTTAGCCTTGCCCAAACGGATAAAGAAGCTGTTACGGAAACTTTAGTACACTATATTGAAGGGACGGCCAATGGCGAACCGGAACGTTTGAAAAAAGCCTTTCACCCAGATTTCAACCTTTATTTTGTAAAAAACGATAGTGTGAGTGTTTGGAAAGGAGCCGATTATATCGGCAATGTCAAAGAAGGCCGAAAAAGCAACCGTATCGGTAAAATAGTCGCTATGGATATCACCAATGATGCGGCCACAGCGAAAGTTGAGATTGACATGCCCGATCGTAAACGGTTGTATACTGATTATTTTTTGTTGCTCAAGACACAAGGTCGCTGGCAGATCGTACACAAATCGTTTACGTTTGTGACGTATTAGTGGTTGGCATTTTTGAATTAGTCTGTGGATGATTAAAAAAGGTGGCGAGACGAAGCAATGGCCTTAATAGGCGAGGTTGTCAAAATTCTATTTGACATAATATAAATTATGATACATTTTGTATTATTGGTTTAGCCAGTGGCTGAAGCAATAATCAAGAAAGATGGCGCGCTGGCATTATACCTATATGGTTGAATCAAAAATGATAGTCATAATTCTATTATGTAAAATATCCCGCGCATTTGTAGCTTTTAAGGAAATTACCAACAGGGTCATAAACCTGTTTAATTTACGTAGCTTCAAATTTTCCACACAAAAGAAAATTTAATCTAAACTTCGAAATTCGTCAACCCTGGCGAGAAACCTTTCGTCTGTACTCATAATTAGCCGTTATGTAAAATTGCCGCACAGCCAATCGCTCGATTGCTTTTTAAAAATAAACGCTTTATGGCGTTCATTTCTAAACACAATTTGCCAACGCTTGGCCAGCGCCAAAAAAAGCAAAACCTTTTAGATTCTTTTTAAATATGCGATTTATAAGGAACTGTCCGTCAATAAATTTTTCACAACATTCTCGTCAGCTTGCCGCAACAGCTCAAAATTTCGAAAATAAAATTTCTGAGCACTTGCTACCTCTTGTCTTTGATTTAAGCTTTTCTTTAGGTGTTCCTAATATTATGTAAAATAGACTTTCAACATTGTAACCAGTAACTATAATGTTTTATCTTTTTTTCTTGATAAAAAAAGAAACAAAAAAATCAAGGCTTACAGATAATTTTGGAAACAATGTACGGGTCGGTCGCTAAATTTTAGGATCAATTCTGACCCTTAAGACTGCTTTAAGGTAGAAAAACCATTTTTGTGGTCTATAATCATTGTAACGAGCCCCCTAAAATTTTTAACGCTCCTCTCCCCTATTGTTTTAGCCAAAATTCTCTTAGGCCAAATCACAAACCTAGTTCATTAACGATAATTTGAAACATATAATTTGCGCTTGTGTAGGCTGCGTAATCCTGCCAAAAATCATTCTTTTCTTCATTTGCATAATCGCAAACGGATTTAAGACTAATTGCTACAGGTTTAGGGTCAGAGCATTGACTTGCACTATAAAAAACTCCATAGGACTCCATTTCAATACCAATTAACTTTCTTGCATGGCTTCTGATTTCTTCAACCTGTTCATTGTTTTGTATTACTGCTGGAACAGATGCCATTGGACCGATGTGAGTATCTAAATTTCCATTAGGTTTATTAGCTGAATATCCATTTCGTATTTGATCTAAATATTTCCTTGACATTTTTAGGTCTAAGAATCTTTCCTTTAATTTTTCATCCAAAACTTTGTGCCTCGGGTCTGGAAGAAATAGATGCTCACCGCTAGATTCAGTTGTAATCTTCCCACTGGCTCCATCCCAAACCTCTTCGTTAATTAAAATATCTCCCATTTCAACTTGACCTTTTATACCAGCTGCTATACCACACATTACTATATACTTAGGTCTAAATTTGTGAATCAATTTCATAGAAAGCACAGAAGATGCACACATACCCATTTGAGGAGTGGCCGCCGCTACCAATTTGATTTCTTTGCCATTAGGTCTTTTTATTAAACCAATATGGTATAAAGTCATATCGTCATTATCGTATCGTTTATCTAACCATTCAATATCTAATTTTAAAACATGGGCGAGTTCAGGTTCGCGTAGAGCAGTAATAATAGCAACGTCAAAATTAAGTTTGGATATTTCTTGTTTCTCAATTTGCTTTTTGGATTTTATTAAATACTCTATCTTATTATTTAGTTTATCCTTCCAATCTTCTGTTCCTTCGACATATTCAATCAAATGCCATAAACTTCTTTTAAAATCATCCTGATAGTTATCTATCTGATCAACATGAGCTGTTATTCCAATTATGTGGTATGGAACTTTTTTTTCCTTATCCAACTCCAACTCATTTAAAAAATCAATACCAATTTGAGCAGATGGGTTATCCCCAAATTCAAAAGGAATAAATAAATCCAATAATAAAAGATCATAACTTTTTTCTTGTAGAAGAGTAACCGACGCTGATTTAACATCTACAGCTATTTCGATATCCGCCCTATTTATTTCTGGAATTTTGTAAATTAAATTTTTGATACTTGCTGCTTTTTCAGCATTATCATCGACAATCAATATTCTTAACATAGATTATTTTTCTTGAGTAAATCCAAAAGTTCATTTTTCCAGTTATCATAACCAGTATTATAAGAGACACAACCTAAATAAGAGTCCGGAAACTCTCTAAATAAATTTTCGTCAATTTCTGCTAGCGAAACACCTTTGAATTCCTCATACTGAGTAATGATAATTGCTTTGGTAACAATATTTTCTCTAAACATTTCTTCCAAAATGAACTCACCGCCACGGTCAAGGGTATCACCGCCATCATCTAATTCAGTGACATCAAAATTTGGAATTGACATATCTAGAATTAATAAATCGAACGTATCGGAATATAATATCTCCATACCACTTTGAAATGATTTCTTATGAGTTATGTCAATCTTATCCTCGTAAATATTCATTAAGAAATTTCCAACAGGAACGTATTTGTTGTCATCATCTTCAATCACCAAAACTTTAATCATACTGTCAAATCTTTAATTGCAATCTTACATGTAAAAACTATCTGCTTATTAACCACAGTACCATCCATTGTATTTGTGGTATCCCTAAATACGTTAGAAATAATATTAGAGGCCTTTATTAATCCCGAATCTCCTTCTCCTCTTAGGCCTTTCATATCATTTGCTTTTTGAATTTTTCCCTCTATAAGTTCTTTATACTCTATTTCATTATCATCACTTTTTAGCTCATTCTTGATAACTATGGATATAAAATCATTTGTTCTTTTAATAATTATTTCACTATTTATCTCCTGTTTTTCCTCAGGTTTAGTGTAATAATCAACAATATTGTTAAAGAATATTTTTAATAAATCGTCAAAGTGAGTAAAATATTTACCCTTCAGCAATCCTGTAAATGTTATGTTTTCCTTAAGGATTAGTCTATTATTAGGGTCTATATTGTTTATTGTGTTCAAACTAGTGGCAACTACATCTTCAAGTTTAAAATCAATATCAAAGCTTTTACTTCTTTTAAACCATACTTGGACTTTATCAATATCCTTTTGCACACTAGTTCTACAATTGGTTATTTGGGAGAAAAAATCTTTACAATCAATATCGGTTAACATTTCTCGAATATCTTTCTCAAATTCATCGATTTCGTTCAAAATAAGTCTTCGAATATGTTTATCAATTGCGCTTCTTATTAATTTTAGGTTATGCTCGGTCATACGCCATAAATATTCTAGTACTTCCTTAACCAACTCATTGAAGTCGGTTATATACTGACATCTATTTAAATAAAGCGCACTATATAAATTACTGTCATAATAATGTCCAAATTCAAACCAACCGCTTGTTTCTAGATTTATGTCCTCTGTTTTGATTTGGATAAATTCATTTTTTAATTTGAGAATAATTTTATCAATGTTTTTTGAAAATTCTTTAATCCTATATTGAAACTTTTCATTGAGAGATTCATCCAATTCTAATTTCTTTGTCCAAAGCACGTCATCAACGTAAATATCTTTTTCCTTATTTCTGTTTGTTATAATTCTAGTGTTATTAAATGATCTTCGCAGTTGACCCTCTATGGTTCCATGTCTTATCCTAGTGCTTAGGTAGTAGTCAAGACCAAATTTATCACTGAATAAGAATTTATCTCTTATTTCTAAATATAGCTGTCTAAAGACTGTGAACTGATAATCCGTTTTCTTGATCGATTTTTGATACGCTTTTGAATCAATCTCACCTAGCATTAATTTTAAAAGTGAACTTACCTCGATACCTACGCCCTCATAGCTTGAAAGTTTTAAAATTTCAGTGATATTTCTATATCTATCAAAACCTTTTTTAAGTTGTTTCAATTCAGAATTTATTAGCCCAAATTCGTCTATGTATATTTTGCTCTGGTCAATCTCCTTTTTACGCTTTTGAACATTTAAATCCCTTGTTAATTGGGTAATCTCTCTTGAATATAAATCTTGATTATCAATATCTAACTTTATCAACATCTGATTGATTAGTAATCTTTCATTTAAAACCTCAATTGAGGTTTTAAAAACTAAAACCGAACGTGATAGCACTTTTGTTGAGCAAACTAATTTTAGAAAAACTATTAACTTTTCATGTTGAATTGTCTCCAAGTATCTATCCATTTCCGACGGTTTTTTTACACCCAACGATTTTAGGAAGAGATTATATGCTACATATATATTACTTGTGTCAACATTTGCCAATGCGACAAATACTGATATGTTTATATCTGAAGTATCTATTTTTCTAAACTTGTCAATCTTAGAGATTCTCAGCGCAACTCTTTCTATATCAATTTGTTTAACCAAGTTTGGGTTTTCAAGGTAATTTGAGATATATAAATCAATTGCATCATCGTAATTTTCCAAATAGGAATAGCAAATAAAAAGATTGATCAAATTTCTTTCATAGTTAAAATTGATATTTTTTGAATATGCTAGTACTTTTTTCAGAATTGGTATAGCTTCTATATAATTGTTTTCTTCTAATAAGCACAAGGATTTATAATGAGCAATCCTTTGATTTGGGATTGATTGTAATCCATTCAGGTTTTTTAAGCCATCCAATATTGCTAAAAAGAAATCTGCGGTAATAGAGCCTTGATATTTCGATAAAAATTCTTTTTGCTTTATTACACTTTTAAATATTTTGTAGTCAAAGATATTATTGTCTTTATTATAGAAATAAGACCAACCGCAAAATGGTCTGTTATTTGAATTAACATTGAAATTTCTTAGAAAACATTCTAATTGTTTCGCAAAATCAAAACTTTGTAGAATATTAGATATTGTCTTAAGCTCATTAAAAGCTTCGCTGGCATCTTCATTTTTAGCCAAGCATTTATAGATATAACCAAGTATAGTATCCAGTAAAGAACCCTTAATCTTTTCCGGTATTGAATAGGCATAATTTAATTGATGTAAACTTTTTATATAAATTAATGATAAAGAGAAATTTGTAGGATTCGCTACAAGAATTTCTGATAATTCTTTTATTGCCAATTTATATTCACCGTTTGTATATAAATCAAAAACGACTTGCGCATTGTCTTTTTGAAAAAACATTGGGCTAGAGTCGTCTAGCAGACTAATGATTTTCTTGAATACAGAATCATCAAGGGCGTTATTTAAAAGAACAACTTGATTAACAAATTGTTGAGATACTTTCGTTAAATCATTTCCACTAAAAAGAAAAGCAGCGTAATCTCTAAGTAATAAATATTTATCAATAAGTGGCTGGTTTTTAGCGACCCAGACTACTTTGTCAAAATCAGTAAAGCCATAATTAAAAAAACTCAATCTATACTGCAGGTATTCTTTGTATTCATTTTCATCTGAGAGCTGATTTCTAACCGAATTAAGCTCTTTTAGATAGCTGCCTAATGTTACGTCATCTTCAGTTTTGTAATAGAAGAATGATCCAAATAAATAATATGCAGCATCTTTAGGCTGAAATTCTCGAACGTGGTTGTAGAACTTGATATTCTCCTCTAAACCTTTTTCATTCTTAATTTGAATGAAATTCATTTCTATTCCCCAATATGATTTAGATATTTCATTTTCTATTTCGGAGTAGATTCTATTACTATTATCATAGTCTCCAATAAGAATACTTTTCTCAAAACTATTTTTCTTTTCTATATAAATGTTAATAAGTTCCTTATGTTTTAGAACTTCATTGACGAGCCAATTTAATTCAAGTTCAAGTTCGTTATATGGTCTTGGGTCACTGAAGCCAATTTGGTCATAATTTTTAGGTAAAATACTCCCGTGCATTAAAGTGTTAAATGATTTTGGAACTCTTTTTAATACACTACTTTGGTCTTGGAAGGTATAATCACTTTTTAATGCTATAAATAGGTGCCTCTTATTTATATTAGGGCTATAGAGTAAGGTTTTGAACTCATTCCATTTGTTAGGCATGTATGAATATAAATTTAATAGTTTGGAATAAAAATAATGTGTAGGAATTCAAACATTGGAGGTTTTAAATATATAAAAAATTAACAAGTAACCTATTACGGAAAACCATATGACAAATTAAAAATGTAGTAAAATACCATTCCACACACACTTTATCCATTTTTCTGCCCTTTCAAAAAAAGTGTTCCATTAACTGAGTATAGAAATTTTAATTTAAAGCACAATATCTCTCTTTGCTGTTATAATAGAAGTCCCGGGAAAAGTAGCTTCAAATATTAATTCTTCATGGAGCTCTGAATCGGATTCGCTTAAAACTTCATAAGGCTTCGACATTAGCTTACGTAATGCTTCACGTGCCATTGATACGGACTTATTACGCCTCAATCCTTGCTGATTATACAATAAAGGATCATTTAAGCGTAAGGGTCCAAATGTCAGTCCTGTAAGGACTTCTATGGTTGTTAATCGCACTTGTTCTAGTATTGGAGAGAACGGTAAAGGCATATCACTATCGTAATCACGTTGCCAAACTAAAAATCCTGCGGAGCGCATTACACCATTAAGTTTAATTGTAATCACTTTCCAAAATCCAGATGGAATACGAATGGGGATTTCGTTTGGGCCATTTTTGTGTTTAGGATCATCTTCTGTAAAAATAGGCCCAGTAAAAACATTAGCACGTTGATAATCACCATCAACATGTTCTAACATCCAATCTTCAATTTTGCCCCAGGAATCATCATGTAAATTTTCGTGTTGTGGTACAATATTAGACCATAAATCACTTTCGAGTTCTGCAATTGAAGCCTGTGCTTCATTTCCCCAAGAGAGGCTCTTTCGACGTGCCAAATGTCCTCTATCCCATGGATTTGGGCCAAAGATTCCATTTTTACCCTCTCTATATCCACGATCATTATCTACCTGAAGTGTTGCAGGTTTTATTTTAGGGTCTGTCTTAAAATTACGTTTAGTAAACTGTGACTTGGAAAGTGTAGATCCATCTATATTATGGGCAGATATAAAAGCAAAACCTCGCTGTTGATTAAATAGTATCGAATGGCGTGAGTGATGTATATAACCAGAACCAAATGCCGAAGACAGTATATGGTCATTCGGTGTTGGAAGTGGGATATTATGACCCTCTATAAAATTAGGATTATATGGCATAGTCTATGTTTTAATTGCAAGAAGGTTTGTTTAATCTTTAATTTTTTGCTTAACTCTTATTCCAAGAATCCTTAATCATTTTCAATAATTGATTAATCCCTGTGGTACCGCCAGAAAGTACTGCAGCAGTGAATATAACATCTATATATGATAGTATCTGCACATTTAATACCTCTCTGCTTAAGTCAACAAAATCACTTAAGATTGTGATTCCAGAAACTGCAATTATCAATGCACCAGCAAAAGCGACCATCCTCACTTCATGAGAGCGTTTAGCATCAATCGCCATAATTTTATTCTCCGCAGTCTGCTTAGAATTTGCCAATGTGGTAATCTGTGTACTTAAGCTCTGGATTGAGTTTATGGTATTTTCGTTATGAGTTATTGATAATTCAATAGCCAACATTTCCTTATTTAAAAACTTTTCTTTTTCCCTAATTGAAAAAAGAACTGCTTTAGCTTGAGCCCTTTGTTCTGCATCAGACTCATCCTGAGGAAAAAATACAGCTATTAACTGATCCAATAGTGCTCCTACAATAAGAAGTTTGGCAAAAACAGCACCTAATAATTTCAAATTATCCTCAGTTTCCCATTCTATTGGTGTGATATTCCCTTTATAGCCTACAATAAATACTAAGGTTACTATTATGAATGTTAGAAAGAGCCACCAATATTTTTTTAATGTTTTCATAATTTTGGATTGGTTATATATTATATTCTTTTTTGGATTAATCGTTTACTGCTAAATTGAATGATTCTGAAATCATCTCATTATTGTTACTCATTGTCGTTACTCGTATGGTAATAGGCAGTTCAGTATCAATATTTCCCGTATCTGTAATAAAGCTTACTATAATTTGTCCGTTCATGTCAGTTTCGGCATTTGAAAGTCCTGTGAACCTTCCCACGCTAATTTCAGAGCCATTTTGAACCTGAAAGGCTTCAAACGATGCATCTGTCTCTAGGCTCACTTCACCAATATTTCTAGTTAAAAATACATTAAGTGTAATCGCATTTGAAAGCGTAACTTGTAAGGTTGAAGGCTCTAAAAATATGGCATCGGCATATGCTCTCCTTAAATCAATGTCAGCTTCTGAAGTGTAAATACTTCCACCAAAACTAATGGTCGCATTAAAAAATAATTGCTCAACAGTATTTGGTACTCTTACTGCAATTTGCGCCTCATTATCATCATTTAATGGACGGTTAATAGTTACACCTTCAACACCTAGAAACTCACCATTGGATTTTCTAAATTCAACTTCGGTAATAGAATCATCCGCATCAATTGGTATTGTAGCTTTGAGGTTAATGATGCTGAAACCATCCGCTAAAACAAGATTAGGACTTTCATCATTTTCATCTAAAATCACTAAATCTATTGTTTGTACATCAATAACATCGTCATCATCGCAGGATGAAATAAAGAATAAAATACTTAGCAATGCTATTGAAAAAAAAAGTCGTTTCATATTAGTTGAGTTGTGGTGACCAATCATAATAACCTATATCTGGACGTGAAGAATATCTTAAGCCATCAGAATCATTTACAGTTACGTGAATAATAACATCTACACTAAATTTATAGTCGTCTATATCATCACTATCCGCATCAAAGTCCGTAGCTACGATTATTGTTTTAAGTACTTTTTTTACTTTACCAGTAACACCAGTAATATCCATTTCAATTAAATCGCTGCCGTCCCCAAAACTATAATAGCCTGATGTTTCTAGACTAAAATTTAATATTCCATTTTCACTTTGACCCGTTTTGGATATAACTGTCATTCTAAGTTCTAACTCCTCAGAAATTAACTGTCCGTTTTCTACCTTAAATTTCAATCTATTTAATGGTTTCTTGCTCCTATATTTATATAATAATTTAGCCATATTACTTTAAATTCTCATTAATTATTTTTTAAATACGGTGCCAATAGCACCTACTGCTTTTGTAAGGTCAATATCCAAAGAAAGTGCTATTGTTGGAGAAAACTCTATGCTAGAATTATCAGATAATGGTCTTGCATCTGGCTCTTCATACATAAGTGTACCAGCGGAAATACGCATTGTTCGAGTGAGTCGATAACCCAATCCCATTACTAAGCTATTTGAGGCAAACAAATCATCGTAGTCATCTTGATTATCAGAAATTAGTTGAGCTACACCTGCATAAACGCTAAATCTTTTCCAGAACTTATCAGAACCTTGATAATTAGAAAATGGGGCCTCTCTGTTCACAGGAACAAAATAAAAATTGGCACTCTGAAATGTAAACACACCTCTTATTCGTGGTGCAAACAAAATACCCAAATCTAGACCTATATAGGCATTGTCGTCAGCAACCACATCAATTGATATAGTGCTGTTGATATTTATAGTTTCTCTAACAAAGAGATTATTCAAAATATTTGGTATTTTATCTTTAATGGTTGTTTTATATGCTTTAGATGCTTTATTGGTTTCATGTTCAGCTATAAAATTATTGAAATGTGCAATGATAGTATCTAAGGCACTAGTCATACTATCAGTTATCAGTTTACCTCCTTTATCATTTCTCATAATTCTCTTGTAACGTAGTTTTTCAAGAGTAGATTTCAATAACAAAACAGAATCATAATCAACTTTATCATTACTGTTTTCTAAAGTTGTACCCTTAATTTTACTTTGACCACTTAGAACGTTCCTAATTATACCAATTTCATCTGTTAATAAGAAAGTAAGCATATCCTTAAGGGTAATTTTACTATTAGTTTCTATAGAAGCATTTACTGGTGCGCTGAAAAATTCAATTGAACGATTAGATAATTTTACCTTACCATCATCAATATCTTTTAACTGACTAAAAAGTTCACTGGCATTCCTAATCTCAGTAGTTATTAAAACTACTATTTTGTTCATTTCAGAACGACTAGAGGCAATAGCATCATTCGCCTTAGCATTATTTGCAAAAGCATCTCCGAAATAAGAATCAGAAACATTATCGAAACGAAACGGTTGGTCACTAGAATCATATAATTCTTCAGAGTTAGCTGTCTCCTTAAGTAAAGCTAGGAGTTGGGTATTAAATTGGTTCTTTGAATTAGGGTTGACATCCCTAAACGTCGGAAAGAACTTCTCGATAAGCTTATAGCTTTCACTATTCAAAACGTCTAATTTTGCTTTATCTATGCTAATTTTTCTCTTACCAATTAAAGTAAACTTATAGGCTTTATCTGGATGTAATGGTCCAACGATATTTGTGAAATGTGCCATATTAGTACTCGTATTAATATCTAATATCTGCGAGCCACTCAAATTATAGAGATTGTTATTTGGATTGGGAGACATCAATTCATACTTGAACTCAATGGATGTAAATTGCGTAGAAAAACTATTAATTGTAAACTCTTCGTCAAAAGGCGGTAAATCAATAGTCCGAGTATCGGGATTGATATTAATAGCTGTAATGCTTTTGGTTTGTGAAAATAAAGCTACTGGTATTAATATGATGCAAGCCAAGAAATATTTTATATAGCCCATATATAGTCCTATTCTGATTTTAAACAATATTACAATTGAATAAAAAGTTATACTATACCCAATAAAGGGTATTTTTTGTGGGGGAAGAAAGTGTAGGAATTCAATTCTTTGGAGAATACTAATATATTAAAAATTAACAAGAATCCAATTACGTTTTTTCGTAGCTGATTTGAATTTGTAGTAAAATACCATTCCACACACATTGCCTTCCCTCCTGCCGTCGGTCAGTTAATAAGTGTTCCATTGCTTTTTTGAAGTAAAGTCTCTTATTACCTTAAGTCAATTCAAAATAAAATCGTTCTATCTTATAGTTTGAACATTTTTGAGGAATGTCATTATCAGAAATTAGAAACTGATTTTTGTTTGAATCATTTACCCCTATTTCCCTACAAGAAGGATGTTCAAGAACACAGAAATTATGATATTCTTTTAACCACACATATTTTTCGCGAACCGTATTTTTATTTGTTTGGTTGTACTCATTAATAATTGAATTCTTATGACTAGAAAGGAATGTTAAATCTGCTCCTTTTATATTCATTCCTAAATAATCTAAAAAAATATCGTTGTTATTATCTTTCAATAGGCACTCTTCTAGTAACATTTTAGTGAACTCCAATCCAGCATCCTCAATATTGCCTGAATCAACTAAATTCAGCATAGCTTTGTTTCCAGGAACTGAAAGACTTCTAAACTCATCTAATGATTCAATCAGTCTATTCTGAACAAGTATTCTAGGATATATTGCGTTTTTTGATTCCAAAATATAGGCTTCAACAATAGCGGGACCAAAAGCCATGTCTGAATCTGAATATATTTCCCCAAACGTAAGTCCCCCTCGCATAAAAATTCCATACCAACAGGCCATTTCGAATTGAATTAGCGCAATACTGTTTATTTCACTGATTAGTGGCGAGTACATACCTATCTCGTCATCTGGATGCGGATGGACGTGGCACTTTCTAATAATTGAATCAGAAAATTGAAAAGTTTTAACTCTTCCTTGTTCAAGTGAATGATCGGAATTAGTTGCACTAAATATTCTTAACGTTTCAAAAATAGCACCAGAAGACCAATCATTAATTAACTGAGTGAAACCCAACAAATCAAAAAAACTAACCAAACAGTTCTGATATTTATTTTCATTAAGCTCAGCAACGTTAATTCGCCTTCTTATGCGAGTTAATTGGGATATTATTTTTTCTTTATTTTCAGATGACAAACCTTTCTTCTTATTCATGGAATCTATTAATTGCTTTTGAATAATTTGGTTCAAAGAAGTAAAACTATTTTGTAATATAAATATAAACGGAGCATAATAAAAAGTGATTGGTTATTAGAATTGACCTGTTAATCAATAAAACCATTCCACACACATTACACTCCCCTCCTATCGTCGGCTCGCATAATACGTGTTCCATTACCTTTCAAGAAGAGAGTTTTTAGAAGAAAAATTTAAAGGAAGTATTGTGCCAAATACTTTGCTTTACCCAAGCAAAGTTACATAACGCAAGACATTATAGACCAGATTTACCGTTCTATAATTGGCCATTATGTCAAATGGCTTTGGTAGTCGTTTTATATTTTAGATACCTTACGGTTGTATACTCGGTCATTTTACTTTTTTTCGATATGCTGATGGTGTTGTACCTTCAAATTTTTTAAAAGCGGTATTAAAAGAAGACAAACTGCTAAAACCCATATCAAATGCAATAGACGAAATAGTGAACTTTTCGCTCTCCCTACTTGAGAGTACTATTTTTGCGTCTTGGATGCGGTAAAAATTGATATAATCATTAAAGTTACGTCTTGCGTATTGATTGATAACCGATGAAATCAATTGCGTGCTCTTGCCTGATTCTATACTCAGTTTCGCTAAGGATACATCTGATTCAAGGTACAATTTATTACCCACAACAATTTCATGTATCTTTTCAAATAGAAGATGGTCTTCATTTATTTTAAACGTGTTGCCATCTAGATCTGTGGCTTTTAATTGAAATGCTTTATAGCTTAAAAAATAAATAGTCAAAGAATATACGATTGGCCCAATGACATAGGGTACAGCATTATCAAGAATATTCAATACGTATGTTACCCATATGATAGCAAACCCAGCTATTAGTAATGGCAACCAATCTAAAATTGCTTTTTGATATTTTGTTTGTACTTCTTTTAGGTACTGCTTTTTTACTTTCTTGAAGGTTAGCCATGACGAGCTGATATAGAATGCTAAATGCAGGTAAATAAAAATAAGTCCGCTAGCAAAAATGATGATTACTATTTCACTGTTTTCGTACCATTCTTTGGTAACAAAAAGACTGCCGACAAAAATCAAAACAAATGGAATCAATTCATAATAGAAATACTTCGGCAGCTTAAAATTTGGCTGCGTCATTCCTAAAACATACCATCGCAACAAAGGGCCTATTAACAGTAAAAAACCTAAGCCAATAAAAATAAAAATGGGTTCTAGACCTTCACCAAAATTCAAAAGCACTGATTTTCCAATACGAAAGGCCATAAAAATTAGAAGTAGTCCTAGTAATTGATTGGTCAGTGTTTTTTTCTTTTTAAAAATAAGGAGATACACAGCAAATAGAATACCATGCAGAAGTCCTGCACTACTTACTATAATTAGTAGAATCTCTGAAAAGTCCACTTACTAGCTTTAATTGAAAATAGATTATACGACAGGCCAATAATTTATAACATCTTTACTAAATCATGACTATACTCGTTAAATAAATAGCCACTTAAGTATTATTCCGTTGCTTTTTTTTTGCATGAGATGTCAAACCGACCAGGGCAAAAAAGCGTCCTAGTTCCCCTTTCATTGCAGCCATTACACTATGCTTAGCAATAAGTAGTCTTGCAACTGGCTTATTTTTAGTGTTGTACATTTCATCAATTAACTTTTTCGCTTTTTGAGACCCGTACAATTCATAGGTTTCAAGTACCTGTACCGCATTCTCTTCTGCCGTTATCTCCCGATATTTTGGGGTATAACCCATTTGCTTGACCATAGTTTCAGCTAGTTTCCATGTAGACCATGGGTTCTGACCAGTAACTAAATTCTTATCATGACTTATTTGTTCTAAATACATAGTACCCTTTTCGAAACGCCCCCCTTGGGCTATTAATTCGTCTTGTAACAGAAAAGGGAATATAGATTTGGCATCTGGAATCAATAATAATTCTTCCTCATTGGTAAACCCACTTACCATTCTGTTTTCGAGTAGTGGACGCCCATTATCTAATTTCACATTAACCAAGGCAGCAGGTCCGTGGCATACGGCACCAATCACTTTATTTGTTTCGTAAAGAGTTTGAACAATAGATTGAATGTGTTTGTTTTCCGGAAAATCGAACATGGCACCTTTACCTCCAGCGAAAAAGATCGCTTCATAATCTGCAGGAATGACTTTTTCTATGGGAATGGTATGACCTGTTTTGTATTGAGCAATGGTATCATTTAAAAAGGCGAAGTCATAAGCACCCATATCTTCATCATCAATGATTACAGGAGGTTTTCCACCCATCGGACTTGCAATATCAACTTCAAAGCCATTGGCTTGAAATACATAATAAGCTCGGGCTAATTCGGTCAATTCAAAGCCGGTAGATTTACCGCTTGCTCCCATCTCATCTGCACTGGTAACGACGGCAAGAATTTTTCCGCGAATAGGTTGAATAGCTTCAGATAAATATGGAATGTCTGAAGCTTGTGATGCTGTCACTTCTTTATCTGCAGGAGGTATTAAGCTCATAAACCACCAACCGAATAAAAATAGAACAAGTATAAGACTAGTTAAGACAATTAAGGTCCATTTTATGATAGGGTATTTTTTAAGCATATTGTTATTTTAAGAATTACGCTAGCAAATCACGGTAATATATCTCGCCAAAGCTGTCGAAATGATAATTTCGTCATAGTAATATTTATTCGAGAGGTAAATTTTCGAAGGAAAGACCTGGGAATTGCCATTAAACCATTCCGCATAAATTGCCCTCCCTCCTAGCGTCGGTCAGTTAATAAGTGTTTATTCACAAGTTTTTATTGATTTTTAAAGGAGTTCATGAACCTCGGAAAGAAGCAATTTTGATTGTTTCAAAATCCGGTCCTCGGTTTATTCATTGCTTGTTTATTGTTTTTCAAAGGTATTCGTGCATCTCCTCCGTCGATGTCATTACCTTTTCAGAGAGAGTTTTTAGAAGAAATATTTAAAGAAAGTATAGTGCAGAAAACTTTGCTTTACCCAAGCAAAGCTACATAACGCAGAACATTATGATACATTTTGTATTATTGGTTTAGCCAGTGGCTGAAGCAATAATCAAGAAAGATGAAGCGGCTGCCAACATAGCGTAAAGGTTTAATGAAAAACGTAAGTCATAATTCTATTATGTACGGAATATTTTAGAAAATTAAGAATCTTTTAAATTTTAGCGAGCTGATGCGTCTGGCAAATCGTGAAGTTTCTTTTAAAAATTTACGCTACGAGAAATTTTTCCACACAGATCTACCTGAGCCTAGCCCCAAGAATTTCATTTTACCCATGTGAAAATACCCCAAGAATTATCCATTTTCACTGATACTTTTCCGTTTGATTGTTTATCATAGGAAATTTTAAATGGATCCCTTTGTTTACCATCTGTCCATTTTTCAGGTTGTTGGTGAGTCCATCCTCTGATTGCTAAGTTTTCAGATGCGCTAACATTCCCCCAATGAGGAGAATTGCTTACCCCAAAATCACCATTAAATTTGCTACCAGGTTGCCCCTCGACCATCATAGAAGATGATAAAAACGCTCCTCTTGCAGTAAGTCGAATTTTTTTTGGATTAGGGGTATATGCTTGACTTAATAAAACATCCCAATCAAAGAATCCATCTGAATTGACTTTTAATGTCCCCTTTATTACATTAATTCCCAAATCCATCCGGCGATTTTTCCTCACCCAAGATTCCAAAGTATAGGTACCGATTAACTTTTCCGAGATTGGAACTTCAATAGGAGGTTTAGGTGGTGGTTGCATAAATTGATAAATGGCTATTCCTCCTGCAATTATACCGATAATTGCCGCTAAAATACCTAGGGCTTTTTTCATTGGTTCAATTTAAAAATTAATACTCTGGCATTTACAATCCATCTATTTTATTATCATATTTAAGTCTGATGTCTTCTTTACTGTTTTAGATAAATGATTTAATCCATCTATAATAACATGAGCAGTGCTGCTGCCCATAAGTGCTAATTTATAAGTAATGGTCATATATTTAATTGACCTAATCACATTTTATTTACTTTAAAAAAGTTTAGAATCCAAGCTATTTCAATTCATTTGAATGCTTTGAACATTTACTAATATAATTGCTTGTTATTTATACCTCACACCCAAGTAAAATGCCCTCCAAATCGCAACACTACCAACATGTTCTCCAACTATAGTAACATCACCCAACGATTGAATTTGCCCTTTTAATGATTGAACAACTATTCTTTTATGCACTTCTTTCCTAACCAATTGCATGGTGCAAACCAGCTCACCTGATGTACTCAGCCAAACTTCGTCTAAATGATGCCAAACATAACCCTCCGGTGTTGATGGAAACTTGAATTGATTATTTAGAACTCTAAAATCAAAATCTCTACTGCCGCTCATTATTAATTTTACCTCACCAAATTTAGTATCACCCTTATAAAGTAGATCTTCCCTACTCCTAAAATCTGGAGATAGACCATGACCTTTTGGAGGCTTACTTGAAGGAATATCACCAAATATTCTTCTGGATTCCTCAGGAATTACATATCGGTAAGAAGAATCCTCCCAAACAATTTTTGAACTTTTAAGATGCTCAACTTTTTCATGTATAGGCATTCTATGATAGCGAACAAACTCCCGCAGCTCTGCGGGTTTTCCCCTACATAGCATTCTACCAGCATCATCAATGATATCAATATTCGTTTTTTGAATAGTCAAATTAAAACCACGCATCGAAAGATATTCTAATCCATCAACACCAAGTGCATCCTCAATTTCCTTAAGCAGTTTTGGGCTCAACTCTTCAATATTAATAAATAATGCCTTTTTGCCAGAGGTCAACCCTGCTTCTCCCAAAGTGCCAGTAAGTTTTATTCCCTCGATGGCTTTTACATGTTTTTTCTTGAGGTATTTTAAATCTTCTGGAGATAGGTGCTTGATGATTTTTATAAAGCTATCACTTTCTCCTAGTTCTCCTATATCTGCTATTTTGTCCAGTAGTTTATTACGTGCTAATTCCAAAATGAAGTGTTCAAACTTCACAAAGCCTAGTTTTGCCAGATGATAGGCAACTCTGCTAATCTCATTTGCGGCAGAATTTAAGGACCCAACGGCCATTGATACACTTTTGAAATCGGCAATTGCATTTCCAAGCTGATCCTTGATTCTTAGCTTATGCTTCAAATTACCGCCTATTTTGGCATCCTGAATTATTTTCTTTTCTAATAATTCATCAATATCATCCGCACTTTTGATTAGCCTTGGTGTTTTTTTAACTACAGTTAACGCATTTACAAAAGAACCCACATCCAAACCTACCCCAGCCACCGCTAATATAATCCACCAATCAGAAGGCGGTGATTTGGAACTATAACCAGAGATATTCAACTTTTTGGCATAGGTCTGATCTTCAACCATTTTGTAAACTTCAAAAACACCAATACCTGCGGCAGCAATCATTCCAATGGGCCCTGCAAAGCTCAAGACAATTGCTAGACCAATTAAAACAATTTCCCAGGGTTTTAGACGATTTTCCTTTCGTTGCTTTTCATGGATTAGATATAGTAACATCGCATTATGGTCACGAGGAGATTTTGAGATAATATTTTGATTTTGAATGGATTTTTTAATCAGTATTTCTGCATCCCATATATTAGACTTGTCCTTAAATTTTTTCAATAATTCATTATTAGCATCTATTAATTGGTTGACTTGAACATTGTATAGTCCCTTGCTAAAATCTTTATTTGAGTTAAAAGAATTAGAATATATTTTCCAGAAATTGACATACTTGATTATTGGAAATTTCTCCGTAAGATTTTGAATGGTGATGTTTAATTCATCAAAATACGAGAGAACTCCCTGATATGACTTAAATTTATTGATATCAAAAAGTTTACTGGCCGCAGACTTAATGGCTTGACCAAGCTTGACTGAATAGCCTTTCTTTCTTTCGAAAACAAGCAATCTTAACTGCTTGTTCAAAGCACGTAAGGCAAAATCCTTGGTTTTTTCTTCAAACTTAGAGATAAATGACTTTTGCATTTTCTCAAAAGCACCTTCATTTGTTTCCAATTTTTGATATAAACCCTCAATTTTTATAGCAAGCTCTGCTCTTCTTTTTTCGTCTTCTATCGTATAGTATTCAGTAGGCCTTAACTTCATGTCGATTGCAGGTTCGATTGTTTTTGAAATGCTATTACGTTCTTTTATGGTAAAGAATAATTCACTGAACCCAATTAAATTGGTATCGGCGATTGCTAAATCGTATTCCTTGTTTTTGGAGGAAAGACCTCTGCTTTTAGAAAGTTCTTTAAGGCCGATAAGTTTAGACTTAAGATTTATCAAATTTTCATGTATGATAAAAGGAGTTGACTTTTGCCAGGCACGCCCTGGTTTATTTAAGGACAAGTCAGTAAACAGAGAATTTAATGCTTGGTCATCAAGATCATCCAGAAGTGCAATTACTTCTTTCAACTCTTTATTTATTTGAGAATTATAAAAGCTTTTGTCCACTTTATCCCAATACTCAAAGTTGAGAATGTCACCTGCTTTATCTTTAAGAATTGCAATTTGGTCTTCCGATAGCTGTTCATTTACATTGGCAATTAATTCTATTGTTTGGCTAATATTGGAAACTGTATCAATGATTTGTTCATTTCCTTCTTTCGTAAAAACCTTTGAGGGCCTTAGTGTTGGCAAAACTTTGTACTTTCTAAAGATATGATTTGTGAGTAGGTAGTTGTTCTCACTTTTATGGTACAACGTGCCTGTAGTCAAAGAGTTAAGCAATTCACTAAAATAACGGTGTTTAACAATATCTTTGCCGAAAACCGTTTTTAATTGGATTTTCTTAACGTCAATTTCCTCGGTCGAATTTTTATCGATACTCGGTATGCTATATAAAAAGTAAACCACTTCAGTTGTACTTGAAACACTATTACTATGCGTGCTTTTTTCTGGCAGCTTTACTCTGCTAGATGCGGGCTTAGAGTTTCTCTTTTTTGGAAGCCCTCTTTTGACATCTGTTATGTCCGATTCTTTACCCATACAAAAGTCTAATTACAAAAGGGATATATTTTCTCAATTGATACATACCATAATCATTAATTAAGAATATATTTCAACATATGACTCATAAATACCTATAGGATATCTGCGAAAATTCATGCATTATGGATTTCCACCTCCAGGCGCAGGTGCAATGACAGTAGCACTTCCTCCACCTTCAAATACATACTTTGCTTCAATATGCGGATCGGATAAATCCTCCCCAAGAATGCGCGCCGCTCTTCGTATATTTTCTAATGAAGCCTCTCTCACATCTTCTTGAGCATTTATCAAATCAACAGCTCGATGCCTTAATTTGAAGTCTTCCAAAAGTGCATTTTTACCAGTAATCGCCTCAATATATGCTGAACCTGTCGGTACGATAATTTCATCTCCATTGGATTCGGTTGACAGTAACAAACGTCTAAACCTTTCTAATAGCTCGGGTCGAATCTCATCGAAAACTTCAGGTTCGAGGGTCGTGCTTAAATAGCATACATATCGCGCGAAATCTTCCCTGCTAATATTTCCAGGGTCATGAGGATCCAGTAATCGGAACCCTGCGTCCAGATATGGGGTGAGCATGAAATCGGTCAGGGGGTTACTCTCTTTTAACGGAAATATCATGTAGTTACCCTTGAAACCAAGAAGGGTATCAAGATCGGCAATCTCGACCAAGGTTTTATCTTGAAACACCACTTCAAAATTAGGTTCAAACTCAAATTCTACAGCTGTGCGAGTTGTTATATCACCATTGATGTCAACAGTTTCATGAATCATGTCTGGTAGATCACCTAAAAACGTATACTGTGCGCCTCCATTCGTTTCAATAAAACTTGGTGCCTTTTTGTCGTGTAATCTCAAGAATCGCTGATCAGGATGTTCATAGGCCCAAATCGCTTGCATATAATGAAGAATATTTTCTTTTATATGAACCAACAAATCCACTATGCGCAGTTCCCATTCCTTAAACTTTCGATGCGCTTTGGTGTATGCCTCAGTAGCCTGAGTATATGCACTTATTTCACGCTGAAGAGCCATTGTGAGCTGTTTTACTTGTTCTACGGCTCTTTGTTCATGAGCACGTGCTGCTTCCTCCCTTGCCTGCTCCCCGGCAGTACTTTGGCCTCCGCCACCAAAAAAATCACCCACATCGCTAAAAAAACCATCAGTATCTTCTTCAATGACCTCGCTAATTCTGGCTTCCACTGCTCGTCTGAGGGCTTCATAGCCTTCACTTGCCTGCTCTTTCATAGCATATAGGTCATCTTTTAGTGTGTCTACTACGTTGCGATGGTTTTCCATCGCGATATACAATGCCGCACGTGCGACCTTATCACCAGCCAAGGGGCCCGCGACATACGCGAGCGTTTGCAGATACATATCATCGAGAAGGGCGCGTTTAAGTATCCAGCCATGCTTAATTAGAAATGTTTCATCGATTTGATTAGGTTTGGGGAGATCTTGAGCTACCAATAACACGGGAGTCGCCTTATTTATCTTTTCATTTATTCGAAATCTACGTTGTAGTTCAAAGAAAAGATAGGTCACAGTGATCTCATTATTGGGGTTCTTTATTTCACCCGATTCCGTATTTTCTGATTCATAGGTCTCTTCAGTTGAAATATCCAAAGTTCGTTCTTGTCTATATTCTTGTGATGATTTAATTACCGCTTCGCGGAATGCTTTTTTGGCTTCGTCTGAAGTACTCTCGGCATCGGTATCTGCTGTGGTAGTAGAATCTCCTGAGGCTATACCAAAATTATAGGTGCCCTCGGCAACGACATTAAAGTTTGTTTTGGATCTTGCTTTTCTAACTATTTCTGACTCAGCTCTAGTTGTAACATCAAATTCATCTTTTAATATACTGGTGTTTTTTTCGACTTCCTTTTCTGCTCGTTTACGAACTAGTTTGGTACGGCGAGTATATTTTCGTGATTCGCCAGGTGCTAGGGTAATTGTCTTATGTAATTCTCCAACCTGATAAGTTACTGGCTCCCAACGTTGACGATAGGTAACGACCAAACCGAAATTAATGGCATGGCTCTTTGAATCCGCACCAAAGGCCTTAAATGCATAACGTCCCCTAAGAATATTCCTTAGTTTTTGAATCAGTGTTAGGTTTGTAGGAGCAAGAACTTGACCCGTATCCGCTACGGGACGGTCGAAATCATCTCGCGGAGGTATCCCACCACCCCCTGGTGGCGGTGGTGGTAAAGGGTTAGGTGGATCAAAATCATTTATATCACCATTGATATCAAAAGCATCGATTCCTCGTCCCGGTATATTCACCTTTTGTGAGTATAAAACAGAAGGTGGCGCTTGTACCTTTGCTGCATTGATAAGAAATTCCTCATCATTTAGGAGATCTAAAATTTCCTTATCACTATCAAGATTCACCGTAGGATCTCCCCCTCGCTCAACAATGGACATATATATTGCCTGTGCCAATGGTTCTATGCGTTCATCAAGAAATTCTTTCCAAACATAATCGAATGCAATATGTAGCTTTTGAAAATCGTATAATGCAGGTGTATCAGCAGGGCCTGGTTTTAATGAAAAACCACTAATATTTGCTGTTACGTCATCTTGACTAGCCTGTCCCGAAAGTGTACCTTGAGGCGAATTTATATCAGACATTACCTTTGAAAGCTGTTGCTTTATGTCTGTTTTAGTAAGGGTTTCTTTATTGACTTCTGTTGTATCCTCCGTCTGATCATCGGCGGGGTTTTCATCACTTAAAATTTCCGTAGCGCAATCTTCATCCACTGTATTTTGAAAGAAATTTTCGAACAAATCATTTTCCGTTGATAATGCTACAGGTCTATTCGAAGTAGTGGCGCTTTCTCCTAACAGTAATATGGCGTCTAAGCTTGATTGATTGATTTTTTGATTGCCTGGGGCTTGCGAATTCAAAACACTCTCTAATTCCAATCGTTGCTCCTCCGTTAGAAAATAGCGCGTCTTTCTAGAATTTCCTACGGTATTTGTTGTTGTTCCAGACAGCTTTGAGACTCCTTTCTCCAACGATTTTTTAGTTAGCTTTTCAACGGTCCGTTCTGGGTCTCCTTTTATGACCAAACCACTATTTTCACTTAGGTTCTTGGGAACAGTTGTAATATCATCAAGAAGTCTGCCCTTGAATTTGTTTTCAAAGACATCTTTCGAAATTCTTTTTCGTTTAACACGGGTCTTTGCAATCTTTTCCCATTCGAGTTCTAAAAGTTCAGCTTGAATTGCCGCCTTTCGAATACTACTAACTGTTTTGGAAGCATGAATAGGAGACTCTGGTTGTGTAATGTTTTTCTCCTTCAGTAGCGCCGAAGTAATCTCTATGACATAGGACTCATGGACTTCTTTATTCGCTTTTCGAATGGAAGACTCATAAATTAAATTATCTTTTGAATCTGGACTTTCAGGACCATATACCCGTAATAGTATAAATTGACTTTGGTTTCGTTCGATATCCCCTGCTGCCCAAATAATTTCAAAATATCCTTTACTATCGGTAGTAGCCGAACCAAGACCATTATTTATCTTTTTTGAAGTATTTACATTATTTTGAGAATCAATAACCTCAAATAGCGATACTCTTAAATTCTTGATTGGGAGATTATTTTCTTTTATTAAAATTTTTCCGCTAGCTTTTCCCATTATATAATTCTTTAAAAAAGTTTATCGATTAAAAAAGGGGAACCTAATAACCCAATTCTAACATTGGGGTGGTAATACAAACCATTTCTTTCGCAAAATATTAGCTGAATATAGTTACCGTTGTTGAGGGAAGAAAAACGGAGTACAAAAATTACTTTTGAGGGAAGATTTTATTACTAAAAAGCTTGATTTCTTAAAAGTAGTGAGAAAATGTTTACGAAAAAAGTATGAGCTAAATTTGTTTTACCATTCCACACACATTACACTCCCCTCCTATTGTCGGATCGCATAATAAAAGTTTCATTACCTTTTCAGAAAAGAGTTTTTAGAAGAAAAATTTAAAGAAAGTATAGTGCCAAATACGCCAGCGCGCCAACCCGCTCAAAAAAGAAAAGGTCTCCAAGACCTTTTCTTTTTATGCCGTACCCAAGCAAAGTGTCATAATGCAAAACATTATAGAACAAAATGTTCTGTAATCTGACGTTATATCGAATAGCGATAAGTTATAATTTATAAGTTTTTTAAGGGAATACCTAATACAATAGACTATCGCTTATGGAATAGTAAATCCCGAAATGGAGATTATTTTTTAAATTCATCACCAATTTTTTTTCCTGCATTTTCGAATTCGTTGCCAATTTCTTTAAGAACTGGCTTTAGCTCTTTACCCAAATTTTTAAATTCCTTTTGTAATGAGCGAATCCATTTTCTGTATTCTCGATTTGATTTGATTTGTCGAATGGTTTGTTCACCATCTTTATAAATTGCTTTAATACCCTTCTTTAGTTTACTCTTATTGTACTCGGTTTTTAATTCTACGAGTCCTTTTTTTACGTCAACTACTATCTGCCCTGAAGTCGTCTTGACATTGAATTCAGTACCTAAAACCTCAACATTACCATGTTCAGTGGCAACAGTAAATACAGACGCATTTGGCACCACTGTAAAAAATGCTTCTCCATTAAGGATTACAGTGCGTGGATGGAAGCTTTTATCATAGGAAATAGAGCTATTGTGGTTCAGGTATAACTGTGAACCATCTGGAAGTAAAACTGCTTCATAGTTCTCAGTGGTATTGATTTCCACGGTTTTGCTACAAGCTGTTATAATGAGTACAATGAATAAAAGGACTATTAATTTGTTCATAGGATTGAAATTGGCGACCAAAGCTCAATTGGCTACTTATCTAAACATAAAAAAAGCGGGATAATTATCCCGCTTTTAAACATTTGTGTAGAATTTTCCAACTTATTCAACAGATGGGTTACCTACTTTTTCAATTTCCTCACGTTGTTTTTTAATTTTATCCTTTCCTCTTTTAATAATATCTTCCAGTTCGTTCAACTTATCCTCTGCTTTTGATATTTTCTCTTCTTTTTCTTTTAAAACTTCTTCGTCTTCGCTTTTCTCCTCACGCTCTTTTGCCACTTTTTCTTTGGCCTCTTTTACTTTCTTACGACCTCGATTTAAAGTTTCTTCGTTTTCAATTAGGGTAGCTTCTGATTCATCAATTTTTTCTTTGGCCATTGCAGCTCTATGTTTGCCAAAATCCTTGCCACTCATATCACCCTTGTCTCGACCATAGGCCTTACCCTTATTCGCTTTCTCTTTTTTTGTCTTCTTTTCAGCTTTCTCAGCGGAGTCTTCATTGGTATCATCATCACTCCCGTCAAGGTCAACATCTTCATCCTCTCTCTTCGTCTTTTTCTTTTTCTCCTTTATTTTGTCCTTACCCTTTTCCTTCATTTTATTGCCCTGCTCCTTCATTTCGTCTGCCTTACCCTTAACAGCTTCTTCAGCATCCTCTACCTCTTCGGAAACATCTTCCTTAACCTTTTTGACTTTTTCCTTTTTCGCTTTTCCTTTGTCTTGAGATTTACCCTGGGCATGCCCAGTAGTGGTTGTTAGTACAAAGACAAAATATATCAATCCTACTATTCTTACTATATTTTTCATGATTCCTTGACTTTAATTTTACAAATTATCTAATTCTTGAAGAGCAGATTCCACTTCTTCCGCTTTCTGGTCTAACGCTTCCGTGGTCTGATCAATTTCTCGCTCGACCGCCTCTATTTTATCAAGGGATTCTTCTAATTCTTTTTCTTCTTTCTTTGTATCACCACATGACATGATTGTTATACAAAAAACAGGAAGTAGAAACATACTCAATTTTCTCATGATATTAATTTAAATGATTAGTATTCCCTTAACGCACAAATGAAGTCTAAATTGTCTGATTTACTGTACTTTACAAAAGATTAAAAAATTGCGCTATACCGTTACAGTTACATACGTTTAGAAACAAAAAAAGCGGGATAATTATCCCGCTTTGTAATTTCTTGTGGTTTTAACTTATTCTTCTTGTACTAATTCAAAATCTTGTACTGTTTTATTCGCAGCATTTATTTGAACTTCTTCTACGGTTTGCATAATATACCCTTCTTTTTCTACTTCTACCTGGTATGAACCAGCTTCCAAGCCCATGAGCATATAACCCCCATCAACATCGGAAAAAGTACTCGTATTCAAAGTATCGGCAACGAAGACCGCTACCTGAGCTCCCTCGATACCTACAACCATATCTTGTTCTACTGCTGTTAAGGTACCCATTAACGTACCAGCTGTGGATAAGTTACTAGCCTTGATTACAGGTTTAAAATTAAAACCACCTGATTTTTGAACGAAAGATCTACTTACATCAAAATCTAGCAGAAGGTTGGAAGAAAGTCCGCCATTAACCATTAGTTCGGGTCTGATAAAAACCTTGATTCCCGTTTGTGAACCGCTAGGTACGTCTAAATTAAAAGTTGTACCATCAGTTAGAACTACATTGATTCCTTTTACATAAACCCTGATCAAATCATATGACCCAGCAGGTACATTTGTATCTACTAAGGTTGTGGTTACACCGTTTGTAAGCTCCAAAAGGTTTACTTCGACTTCTTTTTCCATTAACACTACGAAGGGTTTGCCTTTCTCTTTGCTTATCGTTACTTCTGTACTATCTAAAGCATTCGTACCTAATTCAACGCTACCCTTATAGCGGGCATCAACTTTGAAAATAGTCACATTGGCTTCTGCCACCAGGTCGTGAGGGAAAGGAGCATCGGTTAATTGCACTGAAAGTCTACCGTAATTACCTGCATCATTATTATCTGTGCAACTAAAAAACATTGCGCTAATTGCAAAAAACAAAATTGAATAAATGTTGAGTTTCATAGATTTTAGATTAAAAATTTTCAAATAGATGCTATACCTATATTTTAAGGTATGACGCCTATAAACAGCAGAGAACAATCAGACCCTACCTGAATTTTCAGTTATTCGATGAACTACCTATATTTTTGATGTCTAATGCTAATTTTCAATCCACATACATTACACCCCTCCTAACATTGGGTCGCATAATAAGTGTTTATTCACAATTTATTAAAGAAGTTCATGAACCTCGGAAAGAAGAAATTTTACTCGTTTCAAAATCTGGTCCTCGGTTTATTCATTGCTTGTTTATTGTTTTTCAAAGGTATTCATGCATCTCCTCCGTCGATGTCATTACTTTTTCAGAGAGGGAGTTTTTGGAAGAAAAATTAAAGAAACAGAAAAGCCGAATAAGGCAAGCGCTTTATCTCTCTCAAAAAAAGAAAATTCTACATGAACTTTCTTTTTTATGCCGCATAACGCAAGACATTATGTTTCAAAAACGAAACATAACCAGAAGTTTTTGCAAATAGCTAGAAGTGATACTGAATTTGAAAGAACCTACGGTATTTAAGACTTCAAACTAATAATCAATGATGGTCCAGTTTAAGCTTTCTACCAGTTCATTGAGTTTGGCTAGCGAGGTAGGGTCTATGTCCGCAAATCCCGGATTGTTTTGATAATCAATGAACCCTTTCATGGTATGGTTTGCGGTAGCATGATCATAGGTTTGTGTAATGATATTATCCAATTCTGTAGCGCTAAATTGGTTATTTAAAATATGGACGGCATTGATTTTCTGATTTGAAGCCAAATCTAGTTCGGTTAGCATATTATCTTTAATCGTGAAGGATTCAAGTTCTGTATTGTTCAGTAGATTCAATTCACTTAATTGGTTGTCCTCAAGAAATAAACCGGTCAAATTCAAATTGGTCGATACATGAAGACTAGTGAGTTGATTTTGGAACAAATTGACTTGTCTTAATTGGGGATTATTAGAAAAATCAATCGTTGTAATTTGATTATCCCCAGCCGAGAAGTCTAGGAGTTTCGAATTTTTGGTAAGATCAATTGATGTGAGGTTATTGTGACTTAAACTCAAGAGTTTCAGGTCGGAATTATTGGTCAAGTCTATTGCATTCAACTGATTTTCCCAGGCAAACAAGGATATAAGTTTGCTGTTTTTGGATACGTCAAGATTCGATATCTGGTTTTCAGTAATACTTAAGATTTCCAAATCTAAATTTGAGGAGACATCAATGTGGGTCAACGCATTATGGCCAACATAAACTGATTTTAAATGTGGATGGTTTGAAAGGTCAATGCTCGTAAGCATATTTTCACGTACGGAAAGATTTTCCAAAGCCGTATTCATGGAGATATCAATGCCTGTCAATTTTCCTGTATAAATAAATAAATCTTTCAATAGCTTCAATTTACTCAAATCAATAGCTACCAAATTAGTTTGATATTGATATACACCGTTTGGCAATTGCCCTGTAAAACTGAGTGTTTCAATAGCTTCAATAGCGCCACTGATTGTAATGGTAAATTCTTTGTTTTCTGTATAGTTATGTGTAATGTCATATTCTACACTTGAATCTTTAAGGGTAGATGTATATTCATCTACGGTACCATCTCCCCAATCTATCAAATAAGTTGCGCCAGTAATTGATTCTAATTCTAGCATTTTTGTGGTAAGCAATTCAGAATCATCTACAGTCAAAGTAAAGAAATTTGTGTTCTCAGAAAACGTCAAACTTAATCCCGTATAGCCAAAATCAACTGAAGTATAGCCGGCAGCATTGATGTTATCCGTGGCCGTTTCATTCGTTTCAGCTGCTGAGACAACAAAATCAAAGGGTAAAGGTTTGGTCGCAAATTGCGCTAAGACGGAACCTTCTTTCGGGGCAATTAAAAGCACAACATCATTTGCATCGGTAACAATGAATTCCGTAACAGAATAAGTACCGGATGCCAACGTGATTTCAACACTTACATAGCTGTCACCATTCTTTATCAACGCCATCTTTTCTCTTGTAAAAACGGCATTACCATTTGCATCGTTTATACTCAACAGCACAAATGCTGGATCCTGATTTTTTTGGTTTCCGACGGATAGGTTCTTAGCCGTTAATTCTTTTACATCAACACGAAATATTTGCTTTCCTTCGAATACTTTGGTTTCCTCATCTATAGGTTTTATGGGTTCATCATTGTCTGAAGAACAGGAAAAAACAAAAACGGACAACAAGAGGACAAAGAGTATTTTTTTCATAAGGTAGAAGACTTAGAATGGTTGATTACTAGTCTCTAACGTAAAACCAATACCCAAAGTATAGTGCTGGCATATAATTCTGAAATTCCAATTTTTCAAACATTGCACTCCCCTCCTCTTATCGGTCAAATAAAAAGTCCCATCTACTTTGCTTTACCAAAGCAAAGTTACATAACGCAAGACATTATGATACCGATTGGCAATAAGGCATTTGAGAGAAATTTTCTTCATTACTTTATAAAAATATTTCAGGTAGCAACAATTGGTTAAATGGAATTTCGTTATACTTGCTACTTGACATTATGATGAACCCACTTACCAATGATAACTTTGAATAGCCACATTTTGAGGTCCAATGTTTTTGCAATTATTATTGTTTTTTTACTTTTTGGGTGCAGTAAAGATGAAAAAGCAAAAGAAGAAGTAAATTTAGATATTCCGGTTGTTTCCGTACAAATTTCAGCTACGATTACAGAACTCCAAATAGGTGAAACTGAACAACTCTCAGCAATTGTTCAGCCTAATACAGCAACAAATAAGAATGTCAGCTGGACTACCTCAGACGCAACTATTGCAACGGTTGGACCTAATGGATTGGTATCTGCTAAAGAGGCCGGTTCCGTAATTATTACGGTAAGTTCATTAGAAAACGATACGATTCGAGATGAAATTACAATGCTAGTTCAAGATGAAGAAATAGGTTCTGCATTTGTAACGACTTGGAAAACTGATGTGGAAGGAGCCCCAAGCGATGTTGAAATTACGATTCCCACGAACCCAGATTATACTTATAATTATCAAGTAGATTGGGGTGACGGCTCAACAGAATCGAATATTGTAGGTGATATTACACATACGTATACACAACCGGGCACGTATATGGTAAGTATTTTGGGAGAGTTTCCAGCAATCTTTTTTAATAGGTTAAATTCTCCATATAGTACTACAATTACTAATAGAGATAAGTTAATGTCCATAGATCAATGGGGATCAATCAAGTGGCAAACTATGTCGAGGGCATTTGCGGGATGTAGGAATATGGATATGTTAGCAACTGATATTCCCGATTTAAGTGGTGTAACCACTACTTTCGATATGTTTAATACCTGTATCTCTCTTGTAGCCAATGCTTCAATTAATGAATGGGTTACCAGCTCAATTACCGACATGAACGGAATGTTCTATATCACTTCAGTATTTAATCAAAATATTGGTGGTTGGGACGTGTCTAAAGTTACCGATATGAATGGAATGTTTTTAGATGCTACGGCTTTCAATCAAGATATCGGCGACTGGGACGTAAGTTCGGTTACCAATATGGAAGATATGTTTACACGCGCTTTAGCCTTCAATCAAGACATCGGCAGGTGGAATGTGAGTTCAGTAACCGATATGCGTTCAATGTTCGGATTAACCGCAAGTTTTAATCAAGATATTGGAAGTTGGGATGTTAGTCAGGTTAAAGATATGTCCGCAATGTTCTCAGGTTCGCCTTTCAACCAAGATATTGGCGCATGGAATGTTTCAAAAGTAGAGAATATGTTGAACATGTTCGGGGAGGCAAGTTCATTTAACCAAGACATTGGTAATTGGGATGTTAGTCAGGTCAAAGATATGAGAAGGATGTTTTTTCAAGCTATCGCATTTAATCAAGATATTGGCAATTGGAATGTCAGTGGAGTTAACATGACTATGAACAATATGTTCAATGGAGCGATAAGCTTTGATCAAGATCTTGGCAATTGGGATATTAGTACCGTTAGTTTTTTTGATGACATGTTTAAGGGAGTAACCTTGTCGACTGCTAACTACGATAGTATATTAATAGGTTGGGATAGTCTTCAAAGAGCGCCAGGCAACGTTCGTTTCACGGCTGGCGGGAGTCAATTTTGTCTCGGTGCAAATGCGCGAACCAGTTTGCTTGCAAAAGGATGGTATATTGAAGACGCGGGTTATAATTGTGATTGATACCATGTCTGCATACCATCATTTGATAAATGAGCGTCCTTAAAAAATAGTTTTAAAGGTATTTGTGAATCTCCAACCTTGATTTTACCCCCTTACTACTACCGATTGTTATCAGATTCGGGTCATATAATAAGTAATCCATTATATTTTAAGAAAGAAGTTTTTAGGAAGAATTTCTTTGAATAGGAGAAACTTGCTACATAACCGCATCATTCGCCAACCACCGCTGCAAAAGGGTATCATTATGAGAAATGGCTACAAGATGAAATGTACTAAACCGTTCGAAAACACGTGAATCTTCCAACGTTTCCATACAAACCGATACCGGAGAAAAATAGTTGGAATGGATTAGGAATAGTTCGCCCTCACGTTTTAAAAGATACCCTACGTGCCCCTCGTCAAAACCGATAAAGTAGAGTCCCTCTTCCGTTAGGTCATCAATCGCCGCAAGGGCCCTTTCTGGTGAGTTTTGAACAACCTTGTCTATTTCAGCACCACAACTAATCATTTTAGCCTCGTCAAGCGGTGATTTTTGAGCCATTTCATAGCGGTTCAAATTGACGCCCATATCGCGCAAGGTGGTCGATATAAAATAACCGCATGCAATTTTTCCTTGATTCGGAACAGCCGTATGGCCGCCAAAACTCCATGGAGTACCGTACCAATGCGGAATAATCTCATCAACCAATTGATTGGTAAAAGCAAATCTAACACTGTCCATGGCAATAGTGCCGGACCGAAGGCCTTTTTTTAATCGCGAACGTAGTTGATCGGTAGCTGCTTTTGTATTGGCATAGGAAGCGGCAATACTATCTAAATTGGTTGCAAACTTTAAATTGGTCACTTTATTAAAACGCTTGTTAATCGCAATGGGCAGCGTTTTTTCAATAGTGACGTCTTCAGCTGCAACCTTATCGATTTCAAGTGGCATTTCAATCGTAAAACCTAAAGTGAAAAGTAGCGAAATTAACAACATAGTCAATGGGTAGCTTTAGCAATAGGAAAAAGCTTAAATCAGTTCTAATAATAACTTATTTTACAAAAAGTAAGTACATTAACAATGTTAATTTATTGTTGTATTCTATGAACTTTCTAAATAGTAAGGTTCACTCCCCACCAAACTTCATAATCACTAGGTCGTAAAGGTCTGTAGCTTTGAAATCCCTGATCCGCAATTTCAAGCCCGGTTATTTCATTTTTTTCATTGCGCACATAGCCAATAAAAATGAACGAATGTCCGTAGGGATCTAGTTCTTTAACATCAACGCCTTGAACTACCTGTTCATAGTCATCTTTAAATCGCCAAACTTGCATGAGCGCTCCGGGTCTTAATTGGCCACCCCAAACACCTATTGCATCTACCAAAGTACCCATACCTGCATACGCAATAGCACCGGCATTGCCCTTTCCCCTATAGCGTTCGGGTAGGCTTCTCCAGCCTTGTTCTGTTTCCGACGCGGAAACATATAATAAATTAAACACCTGTTTCGCCGTAAATTTCTTTGTGGCCATACTATCCGGCAAATCTTGATATACCGGGTGACCATGAACTTCTTTATAGGCCTGTTCAAAACGACCTTTGCTTACGGATAGGCAATGACCTTTTGGTTCCTTAATTTCACTTTTGAGGTAGTTGTCCACAAGTTTTTCCGCGACCGGACTTCTGATTTCAAAACTATCCGCCGCCGGTTCATCGTTTTCGACAGTATCAATAACGGCGACCGGTAATGACTCGTTTGATGTAGGTAGGTCAGGTTTAAGGTGTATCAATTTATGGTCATCAAATCCATAGTTTTTCAAAACCCATGTGGTATAGCTCGTTCCGCTTTGGGCTTGGGAGTTATTTTGATCTGAGTTCGAAGGGATTGTTTTTTCCTTATTTTTTTTGGTGGAAGCACAACCATATAGCAAGAAACCCGTGAGAATTAGCAATGCGTAGTACGCAACAGAATTTTCAGTGATATATTTGATAGGATACTTTTTGTTTCTCACGTTTGTATTCACTTATGTATTCCGATAGGAATCAGTATATCGAGATGCTATAGCATATTCTCTTATACCCACTAGCCAACTATAAAGGTACCACAATTACCAAAATTTCCGGTTTGGCTTCGCTTGTTTCATTCGCTTCGAAAGCATGAACATCTGCTTTAACAACAAATACCTACCATACACATTTTCAAATTTCTTGCTTATTTATAACGGTATTTGTGAACCTCCTACTTAGATATCACTACCCACATACTTACGGGTCTAATTACAAGTGTTCCATTACCTTTAGAGAGGATGCTTTCTAGAAGAAATTTAGTACGATATACTTTGCTATAGCCAAGGCCAGCGCAACAACTCTTTCAAAAAAAGAATGGTATACCAGACTTTCCTATTTTTTGACGCATAACGCAAGACAAATTGTCCGCCTTTGGCGGATTATAGTACACTTTTGATTATACATTATCCAGTGGATGATTCATATTATGCCCTCTTGATTACAAATCAAAGATTTGCAGTTGCCCCTTCCAACGATTATTGTTTAACAAATGCTGGTATGATGATGTCAGAAATTTGAGTCATTATTTTATCATCTTCTCCATCATGACCTGAAATTACAATAGTTAAGTCAAGTTCTTCTATCACAATTACGCGTTGGCCACCGCCTCCCCAGGCAAATGAAGTATCATAATTTTTGTTGCCTATTTTTACGAGTGTTTGATACCAAAAATAACCGTAGCGATAGTCTTGTGGCATCCAATCTTGGGTAGGTTTCACAATGCCACTGGTGGCTTTGGCAAGATATTCATCAGAAATAAGCTGCTCACCATTTAATTTACCTTTATTGAGCACCAAATTACCCAATTTCAGCATGTCGCGAGACATAATACTTGCTCGCCACCCTGCTTCTGGCATACCATTAACATGATTTGACCATTTATAATTTGTAATGCCGAGTTTGTCAAGTAGCTCAGTCTTGATAAAGTCCTCAGCTGTTCCTGGAACAACGGCGTCAATGACCGTCATTACCAACATAGGATTGAAATTACCATACAAATACAGCTGAGACGCTGTGGTTATAGGTCCGCTTTGCTCAAGAAGTGTCTGAACCAGCCCTTGGCCATTTAACCGAACGGAATCATTCTCAATTTTTTTCCATTTTCCTTCATCTATATTCAATCCGCCATGCATGGTCAAAGCCTTATTGAGTGTGATTTTATCGGCTCCCCTAGTCATTTTTTTAGGATGAACATCTTTTAGAAAACTAATAATAGGCTTATCTAAATCTTCCATGGATAGGTAACCCATTTGAATCGCTCTACCTAAAACCAAACTGGTATAGGCTTTTACAGCGGATGCTTGTCCGTGAGGCAAGTTGATACGGCCTTTTTTGTAATAGGATTCAAAAACCAATTTGTTTTTATGTGAAATGAGTACCGCATCATAACTCCCAAGTTTGCCTTCAAAAATATCTTGGGAAAATTTGAGGATTGCGTTTCGATCATTGGTATTCACCATTAATGTATCGACCAATATTCCATCTTTTCTATCCTCTGGGGTTGTACTGATATATGGTTTATTAAGATGTGGAATATCCCAGAATGAGACCTCTTTGTCGTCATTTGAGATATGAGTCATCATTGAAGACAACCAAGCGACACTTTGTACTGCAACCCTTGGGAAAGCGGTTCCATGATCACCTTCAATTGTTTTATTTTGTACGGATAAGCTCAAGTTTTTTCTATCATCCAGTAATTTTAAAAATTGACGAATAGGTTCGTCCTTATCTTTTTCTAAGGTGCCATAGGCGATAAATACATTAGCATGCAGTGGATTGTTCTTGTTTAACCCGGAAGCACCCAATTTGGTATTAATTTCCGTAAGGTAAGGAACTAGACCATTGTTCAAGGGACTGCCAAGAATGTAATTATCAAAAGTATCAGGTTGCGTAAGTAATATATAAGCACCAAATGCGCCGCTTAATGAGTAACCGAAATAAGAACGACTGTTTGGATCAGTGTGGTAGTTGGTCTCCACATATTGAATGATTTCGTTGCGAATAAATGCCAGGTGACTTTTAGCTTGGCCAAATTTCAGTTTCGGATGATTAGGGTTGGATTTTTCCCAGAATGAATAATCGGTAAATCGGCTGGCGTGAGCCCCATATTGTTCGTTTAAATCTTCTGCTATGTCCTTCTGCCAGGAAATTCCGACTAGAATTACGTCTTCAAGCATGTATTCTGCAGCGCCAGATAGCAATTCAAGATGCCACATGGCATCGGTATAATAAAGGACAGGATAGGTTTTGTTTTCATTCTCTAAATAATCTTCTGGCAACTCTATATAGAGTTCGTAGTTTTTTTGTGTCTTGGTATCTTTTATGGGGACTACTTGAATTTGTGGTAATACTAAGGGAGATCCTTCCATATTCAATGCGAATTCTTTTGCCCTATTTTCCTGTGCGAAGGCAGTATTTGCAAGCATAGTAATGGTTATTAATAATAATTTAGTAGTTCTCATTGTAATCGTCTTTTATTAATGATTGAAATTCAAATACTGCATTTATTTCGTTGGTAGGTCATGTTATTCAAGATCAAACAGTCCGGATTTCACAAGCTGTCGCGATATGACATTGAGTTGATTGCTTTCACGATCAGTATTGGCGGTGCCGAAAAAGGCAATCACCAAATCTTTTGAGGGCGATATATAAAGCCCTTGCCCCCCATGTGCACCTTTATAGAAATCGCCATCCTCGTAAACAGCACTCCACTGATAACTAGGATGATAGAATTCGCTCGTAAGTTGTGATTTTGCTTTAAGATTTTCATTTACATTACGGATATTGGCTATATGAGCATCAGAAATGATTGTATTGTCGTCGTCTCTACCACTGGGTGTAAAAGCAAGACCAAATCTAGCGAGGTCACGCAGTGTTGTTGACATGCCATCGATATGTGATACAGCCGTCCCATTAGTATGCATTGCTATAAGAGCACTATATTCTGCTCCTATCTTTTTCCAAATTTCCTGTTGCACAAAATCGCGAAAGTTAAGACCACTAATTTTTTCAACTAGCAGGGTTAATACTGCAGCATCGGCATTCGAAAATTGGTGTTCCGTTCCTGACGGCTTAACAGATTTTAAAGTAGCTAAACATCTTATTGGGTCAGAACTTAGTTCATATTTATCTACTTCAGGCCACTCAATACCTGAGCTCATGTTAAGAATATCTAGTACCGGAACACCTTCCCAACCTGAGCCTTTAAGAACATCAAAATAATGATCAATGGCTTTGTTAGTATCTATTAAACCTCTATCCGCTAAAATAGCTACAGCGGTACTAACAAAAACTTGTGTTATTACCATAGTAATATGCAAATCGGTTGGAAACATTCTCGGGTAGCCTTCAAAGACGATTTTGCCTTTATGAATTATAATTAGCCCATTAACTTCTACTTGCTGAACATAGTCGTTTAATGATAGTCCACCGCCTTTTTTTAAATCTGTTGATGTAATAAAATTTTTTACATCATCTCTCGGCTTTTCTTCAAGAATTTTTGGCGTATCCGACCTAAGTATGCGCGAGTGTTTCCTTATTTCGGAGAAGTTTAGGTAAAAGTACCGCTCCGTATCACCATATACGGTCCAATCGCCACCTTCATACATATGTTTATGGAATGCGTAAATCTCTGCTTTTGTAAATCCAGAATAATTATACGTTTCATACTTTGGACCTGTTGTGCCTATAGGATTAGATTCCTTTTGTGACTCGCTTTTACATGCAAGAAAAAGAACAAATAAAAGTAGTAGTCCTGTTTTGTTTTTCATAGATTTTATTATTTATACGTAATGAGATAACTATCTATTAATCAATGCTTTTCAAAAGCTCTTTTTTTAATTGAATAAAATCCACCCAATAGATCATTGACACCCAATAAGTACTACCATCTTCACTTGCTTTTTCTTCACTTCTGGAAAAAAACAGATATTTGCCATCAGGTGAGACTGTGGCAGCACCTTCACTTAGTTTCGTGTTTATTTTAGGTCCCAAACTATAAGATTCGGACCAGATGCCATTACGATTAAAACTAATGAACAAATCATTATTATTGGGCTCTGTGGCTTTTTCGGAATCGTAAATAAGGTAGCTTTCGTCTGGAGCAATGTAAGGGTGAGCAATAAATCTGCCGTTAGAATTGATTACATCGTCCATTTTTTCAATTGTAGTGTACTGACCGTTCTGATTGATGGCATAATAAATACCCTCATCATCAGCCCCAACTCTCGTACCAGAAGTAAAATATAAATTTCCATTTTCTGACGGCACTGTACCCATGATATAATTATCCACAAACGGATGCCCCATCAGAATAGGCTTATCCCAATCACCATATTCATTTTTTTCAACATACCATTGATGCAATCTTCTACGCGTATTTGTTGTTTTAACCGTATCGCTTGTAGGTCTTGTGCTTCCGAAATAAAGACGGTTTCCATTTGAAGTAAATCTGGGATGAAAATCCAAATACTCTAAATTGGTTGAAAATGACGCAACTTTAAGTTTTGACCATTTGCCATCAATTAATTTAATAGTATAAATGTTAAAACTTTCTCCTTGTCCTCTATGGTTGAGAACCATTTCGGTCATATCGGGATTAAATGTTATCGAACCGGAAGCATGGCCGTTAACCGAAATGATATCAGGCGCAAAAACCAATGGCGTATCTGTTGGAATTTCGCCGCTCAGCAAAGCCAGGTTTGATTTTTCTTTGACTTGACAGGAAATCAAAACAGCAAATAAGGATAATAAAAGAGATGATGATTTTATTGGTTTCATAATTTATTGTTGATCTTTTGAAACTGCAACTTACATTCGCATCTAGCTAACCTTAGAGCAAAAAGTTCGGTATCTACCTATACGCTTCATAAAAATAGGTCTTAGACTCATAGTTGATTTCTAAGAATTACAAGCACAAGATTTAAATGACAAAACCACTTCATCATTGATATAAGCCTTTTGTAAGAAACTAAGACGAAATGTATTTGTAGATAGTATCTTTATTAGCGATTAAAATAATTTATGTTTAAAAAACCTTTACGGAATACCATACTCCTTAATATAGGTGCCTTTTTATTGGTAGCCATGCTTGAAATATTGGGTGGGTGGATATCCAAAGATAAATATGATAGCGATTATGCATTTTACGCATGGCAATTAGGGTTTGCAATAAGTATTATGGCCGTTATTTGGGTCAACCATTTTATCCTTATTCCACTTTTTTATGATAAAAAAAAGTACTTTTTATATGGTATACTCCTTATCGGGACCATATTTCTGACGTCCTACTTAAAAGGGTATTCTCCAACAAGTTGGATTGGCGTCTATAAAATGTTCTTTTTTCTTATTTATACTACCGGAACAGGAATGGCTGCCTTCTTTCTGAGAAGAAGTATCTTATTTCGAAGAAAAAATGACGAGAAGGAAAAATTACAAAAAGAGATGGAGCTTAACTATTTAAAAGAGCAAGTGAATCCTCATTTTTTATTTAATTCATTAAATAGTATTTATTCGCTATCAAGACAACAATCGTCAGAAACTCCTGATGTTGTAATGCAGCTTTCAGAGTTAATGAGGTATCAGTTAGAGAGTTCTAAAAAAGACACCGTTTTATTAAAGGAAGAGCTTGAATTTATTGAAAACTATCTGTTACTTGAAGAAAAAAGACTGAGTAATCGCTGTACTATTGAGTTTTCAATTGATGGAGACGTGTTGGGTTTAAAGATCGCTCCAATGCTGCTCATTCCATTCGTAGAAAATGCCGTTAAACACGGTGCTCAAAGCACCAATGAGCAGAGCACTATTAGTGTTTCTGCCAATGTTAAAAATACCAAGCTTCATTTTCACATCAACAATTCTAAGCCTTCTTTGAATACTACATCAAAAAGACAAGGATTGGGTCTTGAAAATGTAAAAAGACGTTTAAAACTATTATATCCTAGTGCGCACACTTTAGAAATTGACGATTCTGAAAAAGTATATGATGTAAATTTATCGATTGATTTAAACGCGCAACAATAAACAGAACATGGTTAAAATTGGTATTATAGACGATGAAGTTCTAGCACGGAAAGTGCTAGAAGAGTATTGTTCTAAAATTGACAATTTTGAACTGGTTTTAAGTACTGGTAATCCACTTGAATTTGTCAACTTCATCCAGCAAAATGACCTCGATCTTATCTTTTTGGATATAGAAATGCCTGAACTTAGTGGCATGGAAATTTTGCGTTCACTAATAAGACCACCTAAAGTTATTTTAACTACGGCGTATTCTGAGTATGCACTAGAAAGCTATAATTTTGGAGTTGTAGATTATTTATTGAAACCGATAAAGATCGAACGCTTTTTAAAAGCCATAAATAAAGTTGTGGCTTCAAAAGTAGTATCACCTCAAAAAACTAGTGAAACTGAAGAACTTCAAATAAAACATGATGGTGTTCCGGTAAATATCTCATTTAAGTCAATTCTGTACATCCAGAGTTTTGGAAATTATTTAAAAATTTTTACCGATTCAAGAATGTACCTAATCTCTGAAACACTTATTAATATTACTATATTACTTTCTGATAATTTTCAACGCACGCACAAATCATACATCGCTAATTTGGATAGGGTTTCAAAAGCAACCAGGACACATTTGCTAATTGAAAATGAAAAAGTGCCGCTGAGCGCAATGTATAAGATTATTGTACGTGAAAAATTAGAAGTTTTAATAAAACAATAAAAAGTTTATTCCCGTCTCACATTTATTGTCTTCCCTCCTACAGTTGGTCAAATAATAAATGTTTACTCATTTAGTTATCAATTTTTTTAAAAGGAATTCATGAACCTCGCAAAAGCGATATGTTTCATAACCTTTCAAAAAGTAACTTTAGAAGAAAAATTAAAAGAAGTTGAGCAGTAAAATCCTTTACTTTACTTCAATTGACTTTGATAGTCGTTTTCTTTTTGAAATTCCGTACAATAATATAAAGTCTAACATCATTTACGTTCTTTTTTCGTGATGTTAGCTACAAGTATTTCGATTTTCTATTTCATACTATATGGGTGACAAGGGTGAATTTGGAATTGTTCTGACTCCATAGACCTTCTGTAGAATATATTATCGAACCTACCAATGGAAAAATTCCACCAAACAGCTAATTATTTTTTGAATTTAACAATTAGAATAGCGAATTCATTAATATTGTATATAGCGAATCAACTTAGTCAAGTAACCCTATGGAAGCCGATACTACCGTTAAGAGATTTGGCACTTTTGGAGGTGTCTTCACTCCCACCCTATTAACTATTCTGGGTGTTATTATGTATTTGCGTTTGGGTTGGGTCGTAGGTAATGCGGGCCTCCTCGGCGCATGGCTAATTATAATTATATCTTTTTTAATTACACTATGTACGGCTCTTTCCATGTCGGCGATTACGACCAACATTCGTATTGGAGCCGGCGGAGCCTATGCCATTGTATCTCAAGCACTTGGACTGGAAGTAGGTGGCAGTTTGGGCATTCCGAGGTACATTTCTCAAGGATTGGCCGTTACCATGTACATCTTTGGTTTTAGAGAAGGGTGGCTAGCTATTTTCCCCGACCACAGTGCCTTCTTGGTTGATGTTATCGTATTTGCGTTACTACTTTCGATTGCGTACATAAGTGCCAATCTTGCGATCAAGGCACAGTTTATCATTATGGGCATTATTGTGTTGTCCATGATTTCGATTGTTATTGCCGCGTATAATGGATCAATGACCATTCCCACTAGCGATGCTCTAAGTTGGGGTTCGTTTAAAGGATCCGTTGAAAACGAATTTAGTGGGAGTAGTTTTTGGGTGGTTTTTGCGGTTTTCTTTCCCGCCGCCACGGGAATAATGGCAGGCGCCAACATGTCCGGTGAACTAAAGGAACCAAAACGCAGCATTCCCAACGGTACGCTATGGGCAATCGGGGTCAGTTTTGTCATTTATATGTTACTTGCCTTTTGGATATCTAGAAGTGCCACGGAGACCGAGTTGGTGAGCAATTATTACATTATGGTCGAGAAAGCCTATATCGGACCGCTGATTCTAGCAGGTATACTTGGTGCAACTTTTTCATCGGCCTTGGCCTCCATTGTGGGGTCATCACGGATTTTATTTGCCATGGGCGAACATAAGGTGCTCCCCTTCTCCAACTTTTTGGTACATCAAAGTGCAAATGGGCAACCGAGGAATGCCATGTTGGTTACGGGAATACTCATATTCTTGACCTTGTTATTGCGCAATTTAAATGCCGTGGCCCCTTTGGTGACTTTATTTTTCTTAATTACCTATGCCATGATCAATATTGTGGTCATCATTGAGCAAAATCTAGGTTTAATAAGTTATCGACCTGTTTTTAAAATACATAGATGGGTACCTTGGTTCGGACTGGTTTCATCGGTCTTCGCCATGTTCATCATCAACCCTACCGTAAGTTTGATTTCAATCATGATCGTGCTGATGGTGTATTGGTACTTATCACGACAGAACTTGGAAACACCTTTTGAAGATGTACGCTCCGGTCTGTTCGTTTCGTTCGCGGAATGGGCGGCGAAACATACTTGGGGCATGAAAAAGATGCAACAACGGGCTTGGAAGGCCAATTTAATCGTTCCCGTTCGGGATGTCAATGGATTAAAGGGAACTTTTGAGTTTTTAAGAAATATTGCCAAACCTAAAGGTTCCATCAAGTTACTAGGTATCGAGCCTTACACTGAGACCAGTACACTGGCGGAAGAATTGGAGTCCATATCGGAATCGTTTCGACAAAAGGGAGTTTTTTCATCGACAACGGTCATTCATACGAAAGAGTTCGCCAAGGGAATCAACTATGGTAATCAGGCGCTACAAGGGGCATTTTTCAGACCCAATATTGTCTTTTTAAACCTTCAGGATCACGATGATTATGAAACCGAATTACGACCGGTAATGAAAGAATCCATTCGTTTAGAAATAGGAGTGCTTTTGTATTTGTCACATCCTACCGCGCTTTTGGGTCAACGCAATACCATTAATGTTTGGGTCAGTGACCGTAGAACAAAATGGGATTTGGGTTGGGATATCGGTAACTTGGACCTTTCCATTCTAGTGGCCTACAAACTTAAAATGAATTGGGGCGCACGAATTAGATTGATCACGGTGATCAATGACCCGAACGAAGTGGACAATGCCAAAGAATTTTTGAATTTATTGATCAATCTTGCACGTTTACCCGAAACGCTAACTGAGGTTCATATTGGTGATTTCTACACGATCATACAGAATGCACCTTCCGCCGATCTGAATATTTTTGGTATGGATGAGGATCTAAAATTTGAATTCATAAAAGAAATGTCGGCCAAAACAAAAAGTACTTGCTTGTTCGCCAAGGATTCGGGACACGAGAGTATTTTAGCCTAATACGATACGAATACAGACTTTTGGAAATGGCGCATCACACCAGTTAATCAACTATACGTGCTCGTGAACCAAAGAATCATTTCAGTATATTAGGCCGTTGAATCCAAATAAGTTCCATTTCCATTTTACAACCTTTTACCATGACAAATTCCTTTAGAACTTTAATAGGTACATTTTTTATTTGTGCAGTGTCGCCATTGCTATCACAAGACCAACATCATTACCAGACCGATTTCTCCGTCGAAAATTTAAACGAGCGAAGGGCTACTATCTTGGCGACCCTTGGAGATAATGCCATCGCTTTGGTACAAGGGGCAGCAGGAAGAGCTGGATTTAGTGTTTTCAGACAATCGAACACGTTTTTTTATTTAACGGGTATAGAGACCGATCACGCGTATCTTTTGCTAAACGGAAAAAATAAAAAATCGACTTTATATCTTCCCCATAGGGATGAAGGTCGTGAAAAAGGACAAGGAAAAATTTTATCAGCCGAGGACGAAAACCTAGTAAAAGAACTTACCGGGATAGATCAGGTGAAAGGGTACGAATTTCTTTCGGCCGACCTGCTTCGCACAGGATTGATCAAATCGAATCCTGCACTTTTGTATACCCCCTTGAGTCCTGCTGAAACAGGCAATGATAGTCGCGATGAACTTCTTTACGGACAGGCTAGAGCCGCTGCCGACCCATGGGACAGCAACAGTACTAGGGAAGCCTTGTTCGTTCAGCAAATACATTCTCAATTTCCACAATTCGAAATTCGCGACCTTTCTCCTATACTTGATGAGATGCGGCTCATTAAAAGTGCAGCTGAAATCGAACTGATACGAAAGGCCACCCAAATTGCGGGACTCGGTATTATGGAAGCCATGCGATCCACCAAACCAGGTGTTTATGAATATCAACTCGATGCCGCAGCCAAATACGTGTTTCATTTAAATGGGGCTCGTGGCGATGGTTATGCCTCGATTATTGGAGGAGGTACCAATGCCTATATGGGACATTATTTTCATAAAACGGATGTATTGAACGATGGAGATTTGGTCCTGATGGATTATGCGCCCGATTACCGCTACTACACCAGCGATGTTACTCGCATTTGGCCGGTCAACGGTAAGTTCGACAAGGCTCAAATAGCTTTGTATGATTACATCGTAGCCTATCGGGATGCACTTTTCAAACACATCAAACCAGGGGTGACCTCTAACGATGTATTAAATCAAGCGGCAGCGGACATGAAAGTATATCTAAAGGGAAAAACTTTTGCTAACCCTAACCATTTGAAAGCAGTACAGGAAGGAATAAAATTCAGAGGTCATTTTCAACATCCTGTGGGCATGGCCGTACATGATGTGGGAATCGTGCACCGTACTCCATTACGACCCGGAATGGTCTTTACTATTGACCCTATGATTTGGATACCTGAAGAACGTTTATATATTCGAATAGAAGATGTTGCTTTGGTAACTAAAGATGGTGTCGAAAATTTAAGCGCATTTGTTCCTTCTTCCATAGAAGCAATAGAAAAAACCATCAAGGAAAAAGGGTTGGTTGAATTCCACCCACCTGCTGAGCTACCTTTTAAGAATTAATTGGGGTATCCTTAAGCGTCGACGAATACTATTTTTTGGTAAGCCCTGCATGTAGCATTACCCCAGAAGTATACAGGATAACTACGATAACGACCCATCGAAGCACATCTAAGGGTAATGACTTCACTACGAAAGCAGCAATTGCTACCGCTACAATACCAGGTATGGCCATTGCAACTGCCGCCTTTCGATTATAGGCCTTCTCCTGAATAAAACGCACGGAAGCCGGTGGCATCAAAAAAGCACAAGATCCCATCATAATCGGAAAAGCAACTTGGGGTGACATGCCCAAAGCAAAGACCAGCGCCATGCAAGGTGCGTATAGGCCAATACCAGCGGTCATTAAAGCACCTAGGGCAAAATTTACGACTACGGCAATGGCCAGTTTTCCGTCTTGGAGCCCAATGGCGTTTCCTCCTCCTTGAATCCATTCCAAGCTTGTCGCCATCATGAAAAAAGCCGTAACCAATAAGGCAAAGCCCATGACCAATCGTATCTTTTTTTCTGACATTTTTGCCACCACACCGGCACCGAGGACGGCACCCAGGGCAGCAGATATGAACATGAGGACCATGGTCACCGGTTCTACTTCAATTATGGTTATGAAAATCAATGCTTGAAGCAATACAGGAAGGGTATTCGCCACGTTCATAGTCCCTGGAATATGTTTGTCTGTAGTTTGCTTTGTAAACTTCAGTAGTGCCGTTTGTGGAGCAAAGGCACCGATGCCCAGTACATCAAAAAAATTGACCACAAAACCGATAAGCGAAGTTTTCAACCAACTGCTGTCCTCCAAAGTATCTCGATGTGCTAGAAAGTCCCTTGTCAAAACAATTGCGAACCAGATGGCAAGACCTGCCAAGGAAACCCAAAGTATTGTTATCATATTTGTTTTTGGTCGGTTAGGGAAATATACAATGCGCAATTGGTTATAGGCTTCGAAGCTTGCCTAGCATACCTTAAAAAATGTTTTGTTGCTTCGCAGTTCACCATTGGCCAATTTAGCTTCAATTTCTTTTGCTGCCTTTGTAATGGCAAGTCCTCCGAGGCCCGTACAACAAAGTTCATTAGGCAAGGCATCGCCGACACGTTTCATGGTTTCGACTACTTCGTCCAAAGGAATCAAGTGATTATAGTCTGACAAGGCCATATTGGCACAAGAAATTGCGTTGGTCGCTGCCATTACATTTCTGTTCAGACAAGGTGCTTCTACCCTATCTGCAATCATGTCACATATCATACCCAGACTAGATTGTAAGGCCATGGAAGCTGCCGAAAGGGATTGGTTCAATGTTCCCTTTTTTAGCGAAACAATACCTGCGGCCGCCATGCCCGAACCGGAACCGCATTCGGCCATACAGCCTCCGACTTCAGCTGCGAAAGTGGCGTGTTCCGCTATAAAAACTCCTATGATTCCCGCAGCCAAAAGTGCTTTTACCATTTCGTCCTCCGAAAGCTCCAAGGTTTTGCCAACACCTAAAATTGCGCCAGGAAGCGCGCCACAAGAACCCGCAGTAGGAGCAGCAACAACAACACCCATTGAACTTTTAACTTCCATCATTGCAGAGGTATAAAGAATCACTTGGTTCAAAACATCTCCTTCTACCAATTTTTTACCATCCAACCGTTCCTGAAAAGTTAGGGATTGTGGACCAAGAATGCGATCGGCATACGTGGTTCCCTTTAAACCAAGGTCGATGGCACTTTTCATAATCTTAAAAATCGAACGCATTTTCTCGAAAACGTCATGCGCCGACATATCACCTCGCATACTTTCATAAGCAACAGCCAATTCCCATAATTCAAGATTCTTTTCTTTATTGTATTCCAACATTTCATTACAAGTAACAAAAGGCACTACGAGGTTCTTACGGGACATTACCGGAAGAACAGGATATAATTTTTTGATAAAAAGAACTTCATCCATTTCTAAAAGTGAAGTCTCTAATGAATTAGTAATGAATTGATTAGATTTTATTTCTAGAAATGTGAAATTCCCCTGACGATATTCAATCTCATCACACTCAAAGGATTGTTCAATAAGGGTGTCAAGTTCGGCAGGTGACTGCACATATACCAAGGTTTGGTAAAAGTCTCCGGCCATAGAAACAGGAGCACCGTCGATTTCAATAAGCTCGATCATACCTCCCCCAGTAGAAATGGCCGTTACCGTTCGGGTCTCCTTCTCGTTCTTCAAAGTGATTTTATACGTATTCGGGTGTGTGGCACCAATAGGGTGAATGTCGATTTTAACTTGTATACCTACTTCAGCAATAGCCTGTAAATAATTAGGTAAGCGCTCATCATCTGCTTCCCATCCCATAAATCCTCCGAATAAACCCATGTCCGACCCTTGACCTTTATGGGTAGTGGCCAATGAACCGTTGGGATCGAACTCAATATATACTTCTTTGATATCACCATCCATCAAATCAAGACACATTCTGCCAATGCGTAAAGATGCGGCGCAATGCGAGCTTGAAGGGCCACGCATAACCGGACCGATGACATCATTGAAAATACTGGGATATTTCTTCATCTTGTGAATTAAATTTAAAAGTTATAGGTCAAATGCAATAGAATTACATAATACGAATCTTTAAAATAGTAAAAATTTAGGTGCTATTTCATGAAAGCAACAATTTCCAACTCAGCAATATTCATGTTTTCATGTGCATATTGGTGCTACCGTTGCACCACGGTTACTGTTTTCAAATTGCTTATAAATAAATAAACTTTCGGAAATAGAAATTGATGCAAACCCATGAAGGTTCAAATCTTTCTGTCCTTATAGCTAATTATTGTCCAGTAGCTATCTACAAATCAATTGTCACTTGATTTAAAGTGCCATGAACTTTGTAGTTACTAACAATTTCAGATTTTAAGTAACGAAGGGGGGAAGGCATTTAAGCATCAAATGGATTTATATACTAGAAGAAATAAATCAAATAATTACGGATGAATCAATTGAAAACAATAGAATTTAGGGGAGGTTAATGATAATACAAGAACAAGAATTTGTAATGACCTTTATGAGCATTATCCAGCTTCGATAAAGCCTTTTCAACTAATTCTTAGGTTTTTTCAAAATAACTTCAATCAACAAGCAAAATCACTTCTTATTGACTTCGACCAATTTGTCGTCGTTCCATTCGCCACCAGCTACCACATCGCCATCCGTACCGAAAAATTGGCCTGAGCCGCTACGTTTATCTTCTTTCCATTCGCCTGCGTACTTTTCGCCATTTGGCCAGTAGTAAGTTCCAAAACCACTACGTTTATCATTCTCATAGGTACCCACGTAATACTCACCATCAGGCCAGTAAAAAGTACCTTTACCATGTCGCTGATTGTCTTTCCATTGCCCTTCATAACGACTTCCAGAATCAAGTAAGGCAATCCCGAAACCATTGGCTTTTCCGTGCTTCACTTGCCCCACGTAATGTAATTGGTTGCCTTTTTTGCTTTTAAACTTCAGGTATTCCCCAAAAGACTTATCACGAAGTTGCCGCTGTAGACGTGCCAATTGTACTTTGGTCTTTTCCAAGTTAAAACTTAGGGAATCATATTTCCTGATTTCCTTGGGAGTCGCCGTAATCGCGTTAGCGGTGGTATCAATAATGTTTGAACTTGTATTAGGTGCTAACCTCGTATCTTGTTTGTCATGCAATAACTTTTCCGCTAGGGCGATGCGCAACGGAATTCCCATTTTGTTTTCCGTTTGAACATCCATCGACGCACTATAGGATTGTATTGCAGTATTATAATCCCCTTTCAATAGCATCGAATCTATATGAACCAATTCCTCGTAGTTATTTAGTTTTTCTACTAAAAGTGCTTGTTGTTCTTCAGACTGCTTTAATTTTTGTTGCAACTCAGTAGCTCTGGTAATGAAGAATAAGCCTCCTGCGGCAGTTATGGCTAGGGTAAAGTAAGCGATAGATTTTTTTATTTTCATTCTAAAAAATTAAATCAACGCTGATAGATACGGTTTAATCGTTCAAATGGATTTCGGGAAGCTTATTTTTTACTTTTCTGAAGTCTGGGGAGAAATACATGTGGAAGCGCATAGTCCAACCTTGTTTGTAAATTCCTCCGTTACCAAGGTCTTGTCCCTGTGAATACATAAGCCCTGCGGCAAAGGTCAATCGCGGTGTTGCAATATACCCTAAGGTAGTGGTCAAGCGTAAATCTTCCATCGGACTGGCGACAACTTTCTTACCACTTTGCATTATTAGCTCAGCTTCTGGGGAAACATAAAGGGTTTTAGGGGCCAACTTATGACTGTTCAACGGAATCTTGGCACGGAACATATACCGCCATCGATTTCTAAAAATATAGTCGCTGTTTTCGGCAAATCCCTGTGTCCACCGATGCTCTATTCGTATGCGATGATAAATCATAGCGGAATACAACGGCATAGCAAACTGGTATTGGTGCCAAATACGCCATTCAGGTACTACATTGCGATCTGTTGAATCTTCATCTGTGTTGAAATTGATTCGCACTACCCCACCCAAACTGAAATTGGTTTTTTTGGAATAAATATAACCAATAGCGTGTCGATTATAAATTTGTGCGATTTGGCCTATCCAAGGTGTTGCTTCCGTTTCTTGAAAACGAAAATGAGTCTGTGCATCCCAAAAGAAACGTTTACCGATACGGATATTTCCGTAAGTGTTGAACCAAACTTTGGTCGTCGGGTCTTTGTATTTAGATTCCAAAGGAAGTGCTTCATTCTCCACTTCCTGAGCGGAAATGGTAAATGATATCAAGGCCATGAGTAAGAATAGCCAATTTGAGGTATTACTGGTTGCTCTCATTGGTTAGTCTTCTTTTTCTATTGCCGCTGCAACTAATAGCTTCAGTATTTCTTCAGGATTCTTTTCCCTTTTTAACTTTCGCTCTAGTTTTCGGGTGTCTTCTTCGCGAAGATCCTCCATGCGTTGATTTGTTCGCAAAATTTGTTGATTCACTAAATCAGCGCTTTCGCAATCAATGGCGGTTGCTACTTTTTCAATAAAATATGGAAGTAATATTTTGGAATACGAGGCAGTAATACGTTTTTTAACTTCCTCGTCCATCACTGTAGCCATAAATGGATTCCAAACACTGTCTTGATATAGTGTAGCGATTTTTTCTTGTTCTTCAGGCAGTGCTCCCAAAGTATCTGCAAGGGTAAGCAATTGCATTAAACAGGTTTTTAAGTTGTTACCGTATGCTAATTTTTCATTGGAATTCTCGATCATGGCATATTTTTCCAAAGAAGAATCTCCCAATGAACTAATTTGTTCCAAGGCCTTTTGGTAGGTTTTTGGTAGTTTTTTTAAAGAATCGACTTTTAGAACTAAGGAATCGTTCAAGGCAATTAGTTCTTCTTCAAGTCGGTTTAAATCTTGTAATTTTTCTTCATTGGTCAATTGATCAGCTAATGAATCTTTGACCCGCTCCAGGCTTAATTTGGCATAGGCAATCAATTGACTTATTGCACTGAGGTTGTTGTCCTCAAAATTGAACTCCCCTGCATTGGCTAGTTCAAAGGTTCTAGTCGATGGTAAACCATCAGTAATAGTTAAGCTTGTACCTGGTTTCCCGTTGGGCCAAAGTGTTTTTAGTAGCTGTTGGACGTCAATATATTCAATGATCCCCTGATGGCGGTATTTTACGAATTCAACAAGAGGTCGTACAAAGTCTGTAGTAATCGTCGAAACCACATTGTAATGGTAGAGGGCTTCAGGGTCAGATCGCTTAATAATATTGAAATGACTATTGCCCAATAAGTTTTCACTGATTGCACTAGCTGTTTCAAAATTATGGGCAATGTCATCTAAGGTCACTTTTTGAACAGAATCCAATTCGTAGAAGGGAACCTTAACTCGATACTTTGGTTGAAATGTTGTGCTGCCCAATTGAGAAAGAATGGTACTCAATTTCCCATAGTACGTTTCGTTTTGAGAAAATAAACCGGAAATACCTTTAGTAAGGTCCAATGAATCCCCGCGCGTGGATAGAGTAGCTTCCAGCAACATGATGTATTTTTGGCTAAAAGGTATAGTTCGATATTCTATTTCATCTTTTTCGAAAACCGACAGTGTTTTCGGAATTCCATCTCTAACATTTTTTATCCTTAGCAAGAGTCCATCCTCGAAAAACCAGCTTTCGGTATCTTCAATGACATCCAAGGAATAGGAGGACCATTCATCATGAGCCAGACCGTTACGAAGAAAACGGCCGACTAGCACTGAACTATGATTCTCGATTTTAAAATTCTGTTGGGGCACTCCGTTTTCAAAAGTGAATTCACTCTTAAAAAGCGTCTTGTCGATTTCAGAATCTTTTATTTGGTTGACCTGATACGTCCACTTGCCATCGGGTGAACCGTTCTTAATTGAACCGTTACCTTCCTCTTGAACACCACTAATAAGTACTCGGTATTCAAAATCGACCACCTTACTCTCATTATCCGATTGGTATTCTCCGAACTGAAATTTCCAAGGACCAACGGCTACTCCTTTTTCAAATCGGCCCTTGAAAAAAAATGAGGCGTCTTCCTCCTTGAGCAATGCTTCAAGACTTGAGCGCTGCATTTGAAAATCACCATCTAAAATCGTATCCGTCCCCGAAAGATAATATTGATATTTGGCCTTTCCTGAATAACTCCCGATTTCATAGTTGCCCTCATACTGCGATTGCGCTTGAGCACCCAATTGTAGGGGTAGGTGAAGTATTAGAAAAATTAGGATGCTAGTAAAAAGAAAATTCCTGTCAACACGATTCATGCGGTAAAAAAAGTGATTTTTGGTTAGTCTTACGTGGAATAATACGGAAAAGTGTACTGTTTGGATTTCTTAAATCTGTTTTTTTGTCAAAACTTGAAGAATATGAACCAAAATACGCATTTGGGCCATTCAAAATTGAATTTTTAATACCGCCGTTCGTATCTGGAAATATTGTAACTTTCTTATCAATATGCTATCAAAACACGAAATAGAAAAGCTAGAACGCGATGGATATTTAGGATTAGGACAACTACTTTCAACCTCCGAATTGATTGCTGTTAATCGACGTATTGACGAATTGATTTCAGAGGAAGGAGAAAATGCAGGTTCGGAGCTATTCGACTCCAAATACATTCGCCATCCGAAGGAAGCTGGCGCGGACCGTTTGGCTAATTTGGTGAACAAGGGCGCGGTTTTTGATCAGTTCTACACCCACCCTAAAGTCTTGGCGGCCATCGAGGCGGTATTGGGCAGCGAATATAAATTGTCTTCTTTGAATTATCGTGCCGCGAAGCCCGGTCTGGGGCTTCAAAAACTGCATGTCGATTATGGAAATACCGTTCCAGAAGGAGTATACAAAGTTTGTAATACCATTTGGTTGCTTGATGACTTTACAGAAAATAATGGTGCTACCCGTATCGTGCCGGGTACACATACTTTAAAAACGTTACCTCAAGATGCGCTGTACGACCCCAACCTGCCACACCCGAACGAAATCAAGATCATCGCACCCGCAGGGTCGGTATTCATTTTCAATTCGCATGTGTGGCACGGCGGTACCACCAATCATACGCAAAACTATCGAAGAAGTATCCACAGTTATTTTTGTACTACAGATCAACCACAACAGTTGGATCAGCGACAATATATTACCGAGGAAACCAGACAACGCATCGGCTCGCAGGGACAAAAAATATTGAATGTTTTGTAACGAATTAAATACATATTTAACAGGGCTTAAGACCTTTTCTTTCGTTTGGATAAACCAAACAACATCAATCCCGAAATTATAATGAGCCCTCCCACCAATTGTACGGAGTATATTTTTTCCCCAAACGGAAATGCCAAAACCACCGCAAAAAACGGAATCAAGTTCATATATAGGGTAGCATTTGTGGCCCCTACTTTAATAACACTATAATAAAATGCTCCATAAGCCAAAGCAGTACCAATAAGCCCCATAAAAAGCATACTATACCAAAAATCAGTACTGGATGGTATAGGAACTGAAAAAAGTTCCGATGATGAGAATATCAAAAAAAAGATTAATGAGAAGACCGAAGCTACCGTAGTCATCAGTATCGAATTAACATGAGATAAGTTTTTTGCAACAATAATTTGCGAAAATGAAAAGACCAAGGCCATTAATAAAATATAGACATCTCCTATTTCAAATTGTAATTGGGCCAATCTGTTCAAGTCACCTTTGATTAAAATCAATAGCACGCCAAAAAAACTCAAACCGATAGCAAACCATTGCACTGGTTTCAAACGTTTCTTTTCCATAAAAAAAGAAAGCACTGCGGTTATCGCAGGACTTGTAGCAATAATTAGCGACCCATTTATCGCGCTTGTGGTTTCCAGCCCTGCATTAAAAAAATAAATAGTCAGAAAAATGCCGAAAAAAGCGGTCAAGAAGAGATTCCACCATTCCTTTGGTGAAAACTTAAATCGGAACAGTTCCTTTCCAAAACGCCAAAATAAGATTACCAATAACCCCAATACCCCGAGTAAAAATCGCCAAGTGGCGACTCCCATTGGGCTGTAATAATCTAAGGTGATTATGGTAAGATGGAAATTTGCACCCCAAGCAAACATGGTGAAGACTAAAAGCAGAATTGGTAATAAGGGCTTCATTACTTGCAAATAGGATTTATATTTTTAAAACCATTGAATTGGCTTTTCAAATATAAGTTTAGTTTTCTAGGAGGATTATCCTAAGAAGCTACTTATTCTATATATTTATAAAATGAACCCTGTAGTTCAAATTTCGTTAGACTTAACCAATATTGATGAAGCTTTAGAAACTGCTGCAATGGCATTACGTGCCGGTGTTGATTGGCTGGAAGCAGGCACTCCGCTCTTACTTGCTGAGGGTTTACATGGGGTTCGGAAGTTGCGGGAAGCCTTTCCTGAAATTCCCATTGTCGCCGATCTCAAAACGATGGATGGAGGCTATTTGGAAACAGAGATGATGGCAAATGCAGGTGCGACACATGTTGTGGTCATGGCCCGAGCTCATGAAGAAACTATAAAAGTTGTTGTCAAGGCAGGGAAAGACTATGGTGTAAAAGTAATGGGCGACAACCTAGGTTGCCCTGATATGGTTTCCGGAGCAAAATTGTTGGAAGACTTAGGTTGCGATTATGTGATTCACCATATTGGCTATGATGAACGCCGTGGTATTGCGGCTAGCGGATTACGAATGCCGAGTCCGTTAGACCAATTGCGTGAAGTTGTGGCAGCTGTAGATGTTCCAGTTCAGGCTGTTGGCGGGTTATCATTGGAGCAAGCGATACAATGTCCGGAGTATGGTGCACCCATGGTCGTTTTAGGTGCACCACTGACTATTGATGCCGACGCTTTTAAAACTGCGGATGGTGACTTGGAAAATTCTTTACATTTGATATGCAACAAAATTCATTCCTACGGGAATGTCTGAAATAGCCTAAATATAAATTATGAAATCGATTGCAGTCGTTAATTATGCCGAGGAAAAAGGAAGTGTAGAACTCCGAGAAATAGATAAACCGAACATTGGTCCTGACGATGTGCTTTTAGAAGTGGTCAATGTAGGCGTTTGTGGTAGCGACCTACACCAATGGACTTCCGATCATAGTTGGACCGTCAATTATCCCGTAGTATTAGGACACGAATTCGGGGGACATATTTTTGAATTAGGAAATAATGTATCTGGTTGGAAAGAAGGTGATCGAGTGGTAAGTGAAACTGCCGCGGTGATTGATAGTAGTAATCCATTAACACGTCAGGGACTCTACAACTTAGACCCAACAAGAAAAGGATTTGGCTATGGCGTCAATGGAGCGATGACCCGTTTTGTTAGTGTGCCAGCGCGATGTCTTCATAAGGTGCCCGAAGGTTTACCTTTTGAACAGGCTTGTTTGACCGAACCTTGCGCAGTAGCTTATAACGCGGTCTTGGTGAATTCACGAATTCGTCCGGGAGATCGGGTAATCGTGATTGGCCCTGGTACGATCGGTATTCTTTGCGCAGCAATGGCAAAACTTGCGGGAGCAGAAGTTGCCATATTGGGCCTTGAGGCTGATTCAGGTCGATTGCAAATAGCACAACAATACGGTTGTGAAACTATCATAGGTGATGCCGGAGAATGGGCGATTAAACAGGATGGAATGGGTGTTGATTGCGTTATTGATGCCGCTGGGGTAAGCGCGACCTTGAAATTGGCTTTGGCGTATGTTCGTCCCAATGGCCATATTACCAAAGTCGGTTGGGGACCACAGCCTATGAATTTCTCCTTAGACCCATTGATACAAAAAAATGTAACCCTACAAGGAAGTTTTAGTCACAATTGGCCGATCTGGGAGAAAGTACTCGCGCTTCTAGCATCCGGTAAACTAGATGTGAAGCCGATAATTGGAGGAGTTTGGAAACTGAACGACTGGCATGAGGCCTTTACACAAATGCATTCAGGACAAGTAGTAAAGAGTATTTTAACCCCAAATTAATTACTATGCGATTACAAGACAAAGTCATTTTAATTACAGGAAGTTATACCGGAATCGGTAGTGCCATAGCAAAGCAATGCGTAAATGAAGGTGCCAAGGTGGTTCTGAACGGATTACGTGAAGAATTGGGTCAAAAATTGATGAAGGAATTTGATGAAGATAAAGTCACGCGATTGACCATTGATATTACCGAAGAAGACGCTCCGACTAAACTCATAAACAAGTCCATTGCTACTTTTGGAAAGTTAGACGCCGTAGTAAATAATGCTGCCATAGTCGCTTCCTCGAATATGGAAACAACCACTGTGCCGTACCTTGAACGAATGCTGGCCGTAAATACAATTGCTCCATTTGCAATCATTCAAGCCGCACTACCCTATTTGGAGTCAACCAAAGGGAATGTTGTGAATATTGGATCTATAAATTCATGGAGCGGCGAACCCAACCTGTTGGCCTATAGCATCTCAAAAGGCGCTTTGATGACGCTGAGCAGAAATTTAGGAGATACCTTATTTCGAGAGAAAGGTGTACGGGTAAACCAAATCAACCCAGGCTGGATATTGACTGAACATGAATTTGTGAATCAGCGAGAACAAGGCAAACCGGATGATTGGCACAAAACACTATCGGATGTTTTTGCTCCAGCAAAAAGATTGTTCAAGCCAGAAGAATTAGCGATGGCTGCAATTTACTTGTTATCAGATGAATCAGGACCTATAAGTGGACAAGTAATTGAAGTAGAACAATTTCCCATGATAGGTAGAAATCCTCCAAAGTAACAACTAAAATCACTTAAAAATAGTGCCAAAATTAGCTGTATTCCCGAAAGCTTTTATGAGTGCCTTGTGTAAAGACGGCACGATGCAAGTAAGTGATTGGATAGATTTAGCCGGTCAACTACAAGTCGATGGTTTAGAGTGGTATGCAGGCTTTTTGGAGATGGCTGACGAAGGCAACTGGTCTAAATTTAGAAAACAGGTTGAAAACCATGGACAAGTAATCCCCATGCTATGCTGTTCTCCTGATTTTACGCATCCTGATGCGGCTTTCCGGGAACGGGAAATCCAGAAACAGAAACATTGGATACGGATGACCAGTGTACTTGGCGGTTCCTATTGCAGGGTGCTATCAGGGCAAAAACGGCCCGAGCTCACCCTTTCACAAGGGGTAGATTTAGCAGCATCATGTATTCATGCATGCTTGCCATATGCCCAAGAACTCGGTATTACGTTGATTCTAGAAAATCACTACAAAGACGATTTTTGGGAATTCCCCGAATTTGCACAGAAGATGGAAGTTTTTTGTCAATTGGTCGAGCAAATCAATCACCCGAATTTTGGGGTGAATTACGACCCTAGCAATGCCTTTCTTGCTGGTGAAGACCCTCTAGAGTTGTTATATCGCGTTTCGGAACGTGTAGTCACCATGCACGCCAGTGACCGTTATCTTATCGAGGGGACCATTGAAGACCTTCGAAATGAAGAAAATGGAGCCGTAGGCTATGCCAAAAGACTGCGCCATGGCGAAATTGGAAAGGGGCTCAACGACTATGAAGGTATTTTCAAAGAGTTAAGACGTGTAGGATTTGATGGGTGGATAAGTGTCGAGGATGGTGTTGACGGAATGGAACAGCTAGAACGAAGTGTATCTTTCCTCAGAAAAAAAATTAAAGAATATTGGCCAAGTTTTACCTGAAACGGTTCGTCTTACCTATTAAAGATACTATCCCCGCAAATGGGTCAATCTAATTATCTTTTGACTATTTTAGTGGAGAACCCGAATGTTTCCATTTTTAAGAATTAAAAAATGAACAAAACCATACAATTGGCCAAAAGGCCTGAAGGCCTTCCCAAACTTTCTGATTTCAAAATAATAAATGAAACTGTGCCTGAATTATCAGCTGGCGAAATCTTACTGCAAACCAAATTTGTTTCCGTAGACCCCTATTTGAGGGGACGAATGAACGATATTAAATCATACATCCCTCCTTTTCAACTTGACCAACCAATAACGAGCGGTGTCATTGCAGAAGTGATCGCTACAAAAAACGAAGTTTTTCAAAAAGGTGATGTCCTTTCAGGAATGCTTCCATGGAATGAAAAATCGATATCCAATGGGGAAGGGCTACTTAAAGTAGATGCATCAAAAGCTCCCTTATCCGCATATTTAGGAATTCTAGGAATGACCGGTCTGACCGCCTATTTGGGATTAACCGAAATCGGTAAACCAAAAAAGGGTGAGACTCTGGTAGTATCCGGAGCAGCTGGTGCAGTAGGAAGTGTTGTAGGCCAAATAGGAAAAATTCTAGGAATGCGGGTCGTGGGAACAGCAGGCACCGATGAAAAGGTTACCTTGTTAAAAAACGAACTCGGATTTGATGAGGCCATCAACTATAAAACCACCGTGAATATCACGGAAGCTTTAAAAACAGCTTGTCCCGATGGTATTGATGTCTATTTTGACAATGTGGGAGGCCCTATCTCAGATGCCGTTTTATTTTCCATAAACAAATTTGCCCGTATCGTTTGCTGTGGGGCGATCTCAGTGTACAACAACACCAAATTACCCAAAAGTATTAGTGTACAGACTTTTTTGGTGCGCAACAGTGCCTTGATGCAGGGATTTATCATTTTCGATTATGCCGAAAAATACCCGGAAGCCATACAACAACTATCACAATGGCTCGCCGAAGGAAAACTGAGTTATACGGAAACCGTGCGCGAGGGCTTTGAGAATATTCCACAAGCATTTATCGACCTTTTCGACGGAAAGAATAAAGGAAAAATGATCGTTAAAATAAGCTCTTAAATAAATATATTATTCATGTTTTCAGTAACTTACGATGAGTTAAATATAGTATTAAAAGAGGTATTACTTAAATCTGGTTTTAGCGAAGACGACTCGGTTTTATGTGCTAAGATATTCTCTGATTCTACGCTTGATGGATACCATTCCCACGGGGTGAATCGGTTTCCAGTATTCCTTAAAACTATTACTGATGGATATGTGCGATTAGGAGCACAACCCGAGCGCGAATTAGCGCTAGGAAGTTTTGAACGTTGGAACGGTAAACTAGGTCCAGGACCGTTAACCGCCAATTTTTGCATGAACCGGGCCATTGAATTGGCCAAAGAATCCGGTATGGGCTGTGTGGCACTTCAAAACGGTAGTCATTGGATGCGAGGTGGTTCTTATGGATGGCAAGCTGCCGAAGCGGACTGTATTGCCCTATGTTTTACCAATACCATGCCCAATATGCCTTCTTGGGGAGCAATGGATGCTAATACGGGCAACAACCCGCTCATCATGGCTGTACCTAGCAAAGATGGACATATCGTATTGGATATGTCGCTATCCCAGTTTTCCTATGGAAAAATGGAGAAATTTGCGATGGACGGAAAAGAACTTCCCTTTGATGGTGGTTTCAATGCCGAAGGTAATCCCACTAAAGACCCCAAAGCCATTTTGGAAACGAAAAGACTCTTCCCTACAGGATATTGGAAAGGCTCTGGAATGTCCATTCTTGTAGATTTATTGGTTACACTACTCTCCTCGGGTAAATCCACCGCTAAAATTGGAAAGCTAGAGGCCGAATATGGACTTTCTCAGGTTTTTATCTGTTTCGATGCCAAGCAAATGAACAGTGATAAACGCCATCAAGAATTGGTCGAAGAGATTATAAATTTTGTGACCAAGGCCACATCTGAAAAAAAAGGAAAACCCATTGAATACCCTGGAAGTCAGACCAAAAAAAGAAGAGAAGTGCATATGAAAGAAGGTATTCCGATAAATAAGAATGTTTGGGAACAAATACTGGCATTGTAGAATTTCAAATTTAAGTTCAAATGAAAAGTAAAATCAATGGTGATACCGTAAGATGGGGGATTCTTGGAGTTGGTGACGTATGTGAAGTGAAGAGTGCCCCTGCTATGCAAAAAATAGCGCACTCAAATGTAGTTGCGGTTATGCGTCGCAATGGCGAAAAGGCCAAAGATTATGCGAATCGCCATGGCATCGAAACCTGGTACGATGATGCGGACACCCTGATCAACGATCCCAATGTAAATGCTATCTATATTGCTACTCCACCGAACGCACATTGTGATTTGACCATAAAAGCTGCAAAGTCGGGTAAACCAGTTTATGTGGAAAAACCGATGGCCCGAACCACTGAGGAATGCAAAAAAATGATTGAGGCTTGTAAGATGGCAAATGTCCCCTTATACATCGCTTATTACCGCAGAAGACTTCCCAACTTCGAAAAATTGAAAGAACTACTGGACGAGGGAGTAATTGGTGATTTGCGAATGGTTAAAATAGAAATGCTAAAAACTATAGATCCCGATATTGTTGCTCATATAACGGGAAGCATGCCGGTCAATTGGCGTACAGACCCGGAAGTTGCTGGTGGAGGTTACTTTTTTGATCTAGCGGCCCATCAATTGGATTATCTCGACTATGTACTTGGCCCAATAAAGTCTGTATCGGGTCATGCAACAAATCAAGCAAGATTATATAAAGCCGCGGATATTGTTTCTTCCAGTTTCGTTTTTGAAAATGGAATCATTGGCTCTGGCACATGGTGTTTCACGGTGGATAAAGTTTCTGAAAAAGATGAAATGATTTTTATTGGCTCAAAGGGTCAAATTCGATTGCCGTTTTTTGGTCTATCGAAACTATTTATTGAAAAGGAAGATGGTCATGTAGAAACCTTAGAATTTGAAATGCCCCATCACATTCAGCAACCCCTGATACAAACTGTAATTGATGATTTATTAGGGAAAGGGGTATGCCCAAGTACGGGAGAAACGGCTATCAGAACCAATTGGGTTATGGAGGAAATGACCAAAAACTATTACTTAAATTAATTTACCATAATTATTTCAAAAACAATGTTTTAGCTATTTTCAATATATACCAGCACACTTTTTCGATATGATTTTCCAATAGTCAATTTTGTGCCATTCCGTAATACAATTTGATTGCCATCAATCAATTTGAGATGATTGAAGTTGACTACATATGATTTATGAATACGCAAGAACTGAGTTGGTAATTTTTCAAGAAATTCAGAGAGGGTCTGAGCCGTTAAAATAATTATCTCAGCGTGAACTTTGACATAATTGCCATACGCTTCTACATAATGGATATCATTATAATTGAGCTTAAGGATCTTCCTGTCACTTTTGACAAAAATCGTCTTCCCAGTTTCCTCTTTAGTAATTCCTGTGTTTTGAACTGGTTCGACCATGGTTTTGCGAACTTTGATAACTGCCTGTAGAAATCGTTCCAATGAAAAAGGTTTCAACAAGTAGTCCGTGACATCGAGCTCAAAACCTTCTACTGCATATTCAGGATAAGCTGTAGTAATGATAACATTTGGTTTTTGTCGTAACGTTTTCAAGAGGCTTATACCAGACAATTTAGGCATATTGATGTCCAAGAAAAGCAAATCCACGGGCTGTTCTTGCAATACTTCCATTACCTCAAAAGCATTTTTACAGGAAGCAATTGACACAAGATTGGGAATATCTTTGATATAACCTTCCAATATCTGACGAGCGATTGGTTCGTCATCGGCAATTATACATCTCAGATTTCTCATTTACACAATCAGTTTAAGTCGAATATCATAGCTTGTACTACCTTGAATGATATTCAGTTCATGATTCTCGGGATATATAAGCTCCAAGCGCTTTTTGGCATTTTGCAATCCAATACCACTTTTTCCCTGCTCAATATTAATTGCATTTAGTGTTGCCGAATCAATTGTATTAGAACATTGAAATTCTAAGGTATTTTCATTCAATTCTAAATTCACCTGTACACTACTCCTTGCATCTTTTGTTACACTCAAATGTTTAAATGCATTTTCAACAAAAACAATGAGCAACATCGGCGCTATTCGTTGCGTTTGAAAATCACCGTCTTTTTTAAAAGATATATCGGTTTGATCCTCTAATCGTATTTTTTCCAAAGACATATAGTTCTCTAAGTATTGTACTTCTTTAGCTAGTGACACAAACTTTTCTTTGGTCTCATAAAGGCTGTATCGCAACAAATCGGACAGTTTCAGCATCAAATTGGGCAGTCGGTCTGACTTTACCACGGAAAGCCCATAAAGATTATTCAAAGTATTAAACAGAAAATGCGGATTCAGTTGGGCTTTGAGCAATTTGAGCTCAGCTTCCTTTTCTTGTTGTCTTCTGAAAAAGCTATCCCTAGAAATTTTTAGAGTTGTACCAAACAGGACGCTTAGTAGCACACCTCCAAAAACATTGTAGAGCATCTTCCAATCAAAACTGATTGAAAAGCTGCTTAGCAATACAACCCCAATTCCCGTAAAGAACAATATGTTGGCTAAAAAAAGAACACTTCCCAAAGCATATTCTTTTTTAAAAAATAATGGTAATATTTTAAGGTTGTTGATATAGATAGGTGGCATGATAAAACCTATAAAAATCAAAGAGGTCAGCATCCGATTTTCCGCTTGAATTACCATCGTAAAAATCAACAACAGCAATACCCAGATAATGATATTTTGAAGTATTCTGTTATCTACCAAGGTATCGATTCTCGACATGCCGTTAAAAGTTATGAATGCTTTCAAAAATAAGTGGATACGTGCGATATCTTCAATTTTTATGATGAAAAGACTCTTTTTCAATGTGAATGATATGTATTCTATGATATTTGTCGGTTTTTGAGCTCATCATACCAATTTGTCCGTTGGTCATTCTTTTTTTTATGAGTGCTCTCTTTGATCGAGTTTTGAACCATCAATCTTAAAACAACAGTCATGAAACTGGAAATTCAAAATGTATCCAAGCGATACAGTAAAGAGAAATATGGATTACGGGACTTTTCCATAACCCTCGACAAGGGAATTCTAGGCCTTTTAGGACCTAATGGTGCTGGGAAATCAACCCTCCTAAAAATGATAGCCACCGTAACCAAACCGACCGATGGAATGTTACTTTTAAACAAAAACAACATTGTAAAAGACCCCAACTATATGCGAAAACAATTGGGTTTTCTGCCTCAGGATTTTGGCGTCTACCCAAATTTAAACGCAATCGAGTTTTTGAGTTATATCGCGGCGATGAAAGGAGTTGGTGGGTCGAATTTAAAAGCGAGGGTTGAACAATTGCTCGAAGGACTCAACCTAATAGAATCAGCTCACAAACCTATTGGTACGTATTCTGGGGGTATGAAACAACGTGTTGGCATTGCACAGGCCTTACTGAATCAGCCCAAAATTGTAATCTTTGATGAGCCAACAGTTGGTCTTGACCCAGAAGAACGTGTACGTTTCAGAAATCTAATATCAGACTTGGCCAATGAAAGTATTGTCATCCTATCTTCTCATATCGTATCCGATATCGATACAATTGCCGATACTATTGCGATTATGAAGAATGGAGCACTTATATGTACGGGTAATCCAGAAGAAATAATCAAACACATTGAAGGAAAAGTTTATGAAACCACAATCGCCAAGGAAAGCTTATCAGAATTCAAAAACATCCATTTGGTCGTTAGTACTGCACGTAAGAATGGCGCATTGCTGATTCGATACATTTCCGAAAACGCAGCTCCAAACTCAATTAGTTGCGCTCCTAACTTAGAAGACGCTTATCTCTTCAGAACTAAATCCGAATAAAGATGAATTCCTTCATTACAATCATAAAATACGACTATTTGCAACGTACAAGAAGCTATGGTTTTTTGATAACACTCTGTATCAGCTTGGCCGTTGGCTATTCTTTCGTTCCAGAGCCGAATGCGAACTACTCCACCATACAAATAGGGGGTTACATAGGAGTTTATAATTCAGCTTGGTTTGGTTATGTCACGGCCATTATGACCAGTGTATTTCTTTCGCTAATTGGGTTTTACCTAGTAAACTCCGGAATAAAAACAGATGTAGAAACGAAGGTCGGTCAGATCATGTCCACCACAGCCATCAAGAACTTAACCTACTTACTCGCCAAAACATGGAGTAACTTTTTAGTTTTGTTGACCATTGCATGTCTTGTTTTTTTGATGAGTGTACTCTTATTCTTCTTATACCACGATACTGGATATTCTCTTGAAATTGGGCAATTCATTACGCCCTATCTTCTAATTACCGTTCCGTCGCTATTCCTTGTTTCCTCTTTAGCCTTGGTCTCAGAGGTCGTATTTGGTCGCTTTTCAGTCCTTCAGAACATCAGTTTCTTTTTTCTGTTCGGTGTATTAATGGTCTATGCCTTACCTAAAACCAATAGTGGCTTTATGTTGGATGCCTTCGGGAGCAAAATTGTGACACATCAAATGGAAGCAACGGTAAAAGGAATTATCGGCAGCAACGAAAACATGGGTTTAAACATAGGATATGTGATTGGAAATAGTGAAGAAAATAAAAGGTTTGAATTCAATGGGGTTAATTTCCCCACTCTTTTCATTGTAAGTCGGATTTTATGGTCGCTTCTGGGGTTGCTATTAGTTGTGAGCATCACTCCTTTCTTTCATCGCTTCGACTTTAGAAAATCACTAAGCCTAAAAAATCCCAAAGCTATAGAGGTGCCTCCAAAAACTACGAACAGCCTCACGCTTTCCAATTTACCAACAACACAAATTGATTATGGTGTATTAACACTTTTGAAAACAGAATTCTTGCTACTCATTCGCAATGGTAAAAAATGGATGTGGTTTCTCAATTTAATGGGTATGGCGTTTCTTGGGTTTCTATCCATGGAAATAGCGCATCAGCTTGTTTTGCCCATATTATGGTTTCTGCAAGTAAGTCGGTTATCTGAATTAACCAGTAAAGAATTCTCAAATGAGGTACATTATTTTTCATTTTCAAGTTACCGACCAATAACGCGCTTGCTCTTTTCACAAATTCTTGCAGCGAGCCTTTTACTAATGGTTTTAGCAACCCCCTTATTAATCCGTTTTGCTTTTGCTGGGGACTTTATTGCAATGACTTCGGTAATCCTTGGAGCCATAGGTATCGTTCTATTCGCAGCGGTGTTAGGTATGCTCTCAAAGGGGAAAAAACTGTTTGAAGTCCTTTTCTTTATGATTAGCTACGCGTATATCAATGCTATTCCGTTCTTGGATTATTTTGGAGGAATGAACCATGACTTGCCATATGTGCTTAAAATGAGCTTTATCGTACTAGGTTTAAGTACAATAGGTTTGTTGACACGCAAATATCAATTGCGGCAATAGCGTTGCACGAATTTTGCGTATACTCGCAGAAGAAAATGAGAACTAAATGAAAATCGTCTGGAAAGTAGCAAATGTTCTTTTGGCACTATTTTTAATCTATGCAGGGATACAGCATTTCTTAAAGCCTGCATTTTATGAACCTTTTGTGCCTAGTTTCCTTCCTGGCAAGACGGCAATAGTCTATACCTCGGGAGTCATAGAAATAGTTTTGGGCGTGCTGCTTTTGATACCAAAGTATACCAAATTAGCGGCAACGGGAATTATACTGTTGATGTTGATTTTCTTACCTATTCATATTTCAGATGTCTTTTCCGATACTCCCGCCATAGGAAGCCATGAGGCGGCTTTAATTAGGCTACCCTTTCAATTTATCTTTATGTTGTGGGCTTATGCTATTCGTAGATTTTGCGGTAGTTAAGGTGATTTTGACTTGGAAGCCATCTTGCCGGAAAATCGAGAGAGCAACACCAATTTCTTTCGCGTATTTATAAAGTATACGCCTGTCAGAAGAATTACAGCTGCGATTATAGATTGCAAAGTAATCTGTTCGTCTAAAAAGTACCATCCCAATAGTAATGCAATAATCGGATTCACATAAGTCGAGGTAGCCACTTTTTCAGGAGACACAACTTTTAAAAGGTAATTGAATGAGGTAAAGGCCACAATACTACCAAATACAATCAGTAATACCATGGTCAATTGTACAGAAGGACTCCATTCTAGAGGTGAAGACCATGTTTCTCCGAATAAAATACTTGCTATGAACAACATAATACCTCCTGTTAACATTTGATAACCTGTATTCACAAAATAATTTTTAGGTAAATCGGCCCTGCCGACAAACAAACTGCCATAGCCCCAACTGATCATGCAGACAAAAATCATAACCATTCCGATAATTGAATTCTCTTTACTCAAAACTTCCTTTTGGCTTACCAATAAATAAATTCCTATAATTCCGAGAATTACACCCACAATGGACATAGGCTGTATTTTTTTGCCCTGTAATATTCGCATTAAAATCAAGACCAATAAAGGCTGTGCGGATATTTCCAAAGCTGCGAAGCCGCTATCTACATATTTTAATGCCCACACCACTACTCCATTCCCAAAAGTTAGAAATAAGAAACCGGCAATGATGGTATTCAAAAGCTGTTTTTTACTGATAGCGATTGAAATCCCTAAAAACTTACAGAGTATAAATATGAAGATGCCGGCCGTAACAAAACGTACTGCGGCCAGCATAAAAGGAGGTAATTCGGCTACGGCTATCTTATTCAAGAGATAGGTAGATCCCCAAATTACGTAGATGGAAAAAAAAGCCAGGATAATAAGTGTCGTGTTATTCGATTTGCTCATGAAGCCTTATTCTTCAAGTAATAGCTCCATCATTGCCCGAGCGGACTCGACCCCCTTTTTCTTGATAAACTCACGAGGCGTTTTATCCCCTATTTCATAGGTAATTCCTGTAGCGCCAAATTGTTGGTTATACCAGCCGCTTGAAGTTGGTCTGCTTATTTTTCCAGGGCTCTCATTAATATCTTCTAGGCCTGTTGCTACTCGTACCTTTTCAAGCCATGCCTTTGTGAATTCAGGAATTTTTCGAGCTACACTTTCATCTGGAGTATAATAGACATCATTGAAAGTACTATGAAAATCAAGTCCCAGAACCACATCGTTTTTGGCAAGTGCTGTCTCACGAACCATATGTGTGGTAACCTGACGCACTTCGGGTTGATGATATTCTGCCCAATCCCTGTTCAAGTCGACACCACCAGTATTATGGCGATAGTGCCCCAAATCAACCCCATCAGGATTCATCAATGGGTATACCATCACGCGGTACCTATCTAAAAATCCATTGACAGTACCTTCTTCCACAATCGTTTCCACAAAAGCTTTCATACACATGAATCCGGTTACTTCAGGAGGATGTTGTCTACTGATTATCATTATTGTAGGTCTCTTGGAATAATCTTTTCCTTTAAATATATTGAGATGGTATAGATCTCTTCCCAAAGCACTTTTTCCGGCAGTACTTTGACTTACTTCTGGCTTTTGAGCCATTTTATCGACCCATGCTCCTACCCTTTTATGGTCTTGAATTTCTTGAGCGGCCACCCATAAAGTGTCTTTTCCGACTTTTAAACGAATTGTTGCCGCTGTACTGTCTTGATTCAACTGTAACAGTGTAGAATCAAGTTGAGTCCAGCCCTCTCCATCTTTACTTAATTTTGGGGTATACCGATGTTTTGCTCCGTTAGAATAATCCAGTTTTACATAAACCTTACGTTCCGTTTCAGACCATAACTTAAAAGCATACCATGGGCTTGGATTGATAGGAAAGTTTTCAGGCCAAATTCTTGCGATATAGGTGGAATCATTTTCTTGGAGGAATTTGTTCAACCTCGCAGCAGGAAAATCATTGCTTGCCATCAAACCTCCCAAAGAATACGTTTTTTTCTGTTGTTGTTGAATGGGTCTCGTAGTTGTATCGACTGGAATCGGATAGCTATGTTTGTCTGCCACCAACAAGCTGCCACCCTTACATGAAAATAGAAGTAAAAAAAGGGAAAAGACAACAATTCGCATAGGTTGGATTTAGAAGGATGAAAAATACTAAAAATAAGCTAGAGTACACTTACCTTTGATTTCATCTTATATCCATGCATCCAAAAAATTTACATCATAAGCCGTACGATTTTAAGAGCCTTATCAGCGCACATCCTGAATTGGAACCATTTGTTCTTACCAACACTTTTGATGTTCAAACTATTGACTTTTCGCAGCCCAAAGCAGTTTTGGCATTGAACAAGGCGATTCTTAAAAGTGATTATGGATTGTTAGATTGGAATATTCCAGAAGGCTATTTATGTCCTCCTATACCAGGAAGAGCAGACTACATTCATCATATTGCCTATTTACTACACGAGAACGGACATAAAAATGAAATCAAAGGATTAGACATAGGAATGGGCGCTAATTGCATATACCCAATTTTGGGCACTCAAATATATGGCTGGCAGATGGTTGGGTGTGATATAGATTCAAATGCGGTAGAGGCTGCAAATGCATCTATAACTTCTAATCCAAAGCAATTGAAAACTGTTGAGATTCGGCATCAAAAAGACAATGCTAATTTGTTCGATGGAATTATTAAACCAGAGGAATATTTTCAATTTACGATGTGCAATCCTCCTTTTTATACTTCGAGAGAAAATGCAGAACGTGAAACGAAACGCAAGCAAAAGAACTTAGCGTATTCACCTAACGGCAAACGCAATTTTGGTGGACAAGCCAATGAACTCTGGTGTAACGGTGGTGAAGCGCTGTTCATTAAACGGATGATCAAACAAAGCGTACTTTTCAAGAAGCAGGTTGGCATTTTTACTTGCTTGGTTTCTCGGAGCGAACATCTTCCCAAAATTGAAAAACAGCTTTCCAAAATGAACGCAGATTACAAAATCGTCCACATGAAACAGGGAAACAAAAAAAGTCGCATTGTGGCTTGGAAGTTTTAAGGGATATGTAGTCAACTACTTTCGCTTATTGCGTTTGTTATAGTTTTTATCGCCTTTTGTCTTAGCCTTTTTGTATTTCTTGGCAATAATTCGTTTATAAGACCCACCTTGATTGATTCGTTTGTTTTTTTCCTTCTTTTCATGAAAGCCAGGTCCGGCCAAATCTTCTTCCCTCTTGATGGGATTGTCAGCTTCAACGACCTTGGGCGTTTCTGCTTGAGTCAGTCGAGTAGAAACTTCAACAACAGGTGGAAACTCCAATATGGGAATTTTAATCCCCATCAACTCCTCAATAGCCTCTTTGGCTAGAATCTCTTTTTCGGTAAAGAACAAAAGTGAACTTCCCTTGGCTTCCGCCCTACCTGTTCTTCCTATTCGGTGCATGTAGTTTTCCGGATAAGATGGTGTATCGAAGTTGATAACATGCGAGATTTCATTTAAATCCAAGCCGCGCGCCATAACATCGGTAGTGACCAAAATTCGATTGCTTCCTTCATCGAACTGTCGAATTGAACGGAGTCTATGATTCTGGGTTTTATTCGAATGTATTAAGCAGATCTCGCTACTATAGAACTCCTCCAAAACCTCGAACAAGCGATCCGCATCTTTTTTGTTCGAGACAAATACCAAAACCTTGTTAAACAAATCATTATCCTTCAATAACTCTACTAAAAGATTAGCTTTAGTGTAAAAATTGGGAACGGAATAACTGGCTTGATAAATATTATCCAAAGGAGTTCCGCTTACGGCCACTGTAACATTTTCGGGAGTGATGAAATAATCATGAATCAGTTTGTTCACTTCATCGGTCATGGTTGCTGAGAACATAATATTCTGGCGTCTTGCAGGAAGTAGATCCATAATATTATTCAACTGGAATCGAAAGCCCAAATCAAGCATCACATCGACTTCATCAATGACAAGTTTCTTCACAGTTTTTAGTCGTAGTGCTTTGCTCAATGCCAAATCATAAAGTCGCCCTGGGGTTGCAACAATGATATCCGCTCCCTCAGATAGTTCTTCTTTTTGGCGGTTCATATTGGTACCTCCATAAACACCAACTACCTTTATCGAGGAGTATTTTCCGAATTTTTCAATTTCTTCAACAACTTGTACGACCAATTCCCTTGTTGGCACTAAAACCAATACACGCGGGTGTTTTTCTTTAGAAAAGGGAAGCATCTGAAGTAACGGCAGCATATAGGCGAACGTCTTACCGGTACCTGTTTGGGCAATGCCCACCATATCCCTTCCCGAAAGTATTACCGGAAAAGATTTTTCTTGAATAGGTCTTGGACCCGCAAAACCCAAGTTGGCTATCGCATTGCGAAGAGGTGTGGAAATCTTAAAATCGTCGAACGTTGCCATAAACACTCTTTTGGCCAAAGGTATGGCGTATTCTTGTTATACTATTTATTCTTCAGGCGGATGGCCGTGAATTTGTTCGAATACTTCATCGAAGTTCTGCCGCAGATACGCATTGAGTTTCTTTTTGTAATCGTCTTTTAACCAATGTAGAAAATTACCGGTGCTGCGGCTGATGCATTTAGCGTACAATAAGATACGTTGGTCTATATCATCTTTCAATAGTTTGGCCAACGCGAGTGCATCGTACACATCTTCGCTATTTTCGATGCAGATTTTTGCATGCTGCGCTATGGAGCGCTCCAAAACAACTTTTGAAGACTCTCCATTGCCGGTAGCAGTACGATACACATCCTTAATATTGAAATAAAGGTCTTCAGATTTTGAAAATTCCTCCCGTATCTCCTCGGGCATCTCATGTTTGAAGTGATCCTCTATGGTTTCGTCATCTTGAATTCGATCCATATAAAAATTAGGAGACTTAAAAATGGTCTGCCAATCCAAATCGGCACCCCATGGACCAAATCGATACATATTGTTACCTAAATCGATAACGGTGAACCTCGATTTGTTGTTCAGTATACGTGAACCACGCCCTATCATTTGGTAATATAACGTCAAGGACTTCGTAGCCCTGTTCAGAATAATGGTATCTATGGTGGGCTCATCAAAACCTGTGGTCAAAATACTGACCGAGGTTAAAATAGCATTAGGTGTTTCCCTGAACCATTTTAAAATCTGTTTACGCTGTTTTTTTGTTGCAGTATTGTCCAAATGCATGACGGGTAAGCCAACGGCATTGAAGGTATGATAAACATTTATTGATGTATTGATACCATTGTTGAAAATCAAGGTTTTTTTGTCTTTTGAATGCTTCTCGTAGGCCTTCAACAACTTTTCGAGCATCACCGGACTGGAATACAGGTCCTCGGATGATTTTACCGTGTAATCTCCGTTAGAACCCACTTCTAGTGAAGTCAAGGCCATATCATATTGAAAAACTTCAGCCTGAGCCAAGAAATCGTTTTCGATAAGTGCTTCAATGGTTTCGCCTACGATCAGCTCTTGATAATTATCTTTCATCGGCAGCTCCTTGTTCGAGCTTAAGGGTGTTGCAGTAACTCCAAGAATAAACGATTTTTCGAAAAACTTAAAAAGTTTCGTGAACGAGTTATAATGTGCTTCATCAATAATGACCAAACCTACATCGGAAATATCAAGTTTATCATCATTCAAACGATTGTTCAAGGTTTCGACCATGGCGACGTAACAGCTATATTCCGCTTGATCATCCAAATCTGCCTTGGCATCAACCACTTTATTGGTAACACCAAATTCAGTGAGCATGGCAGACGTTTGACGGCACAATTCTATACGATGCGTCATCACCAATACTTTTTTTGAATGGTTTTTCAGGTATTGACGCACCATTTCAGAGAAAATTACCGTTTTTCCTCCACCTGTAGGCAATTGATAAAGTAAGTGGTAGTCATCAGGAGCAGTATCGAATTTTTCAAAAATTCTGTGGATAGCGCCCTGTTGGTAGCTATAGAGTTCTTTATCCGATTTTCTCTCTTGTAATCCGATTTCAACCTCCATCATGATAGCTCTTTCGTTAGCGGGTGCAAAAATAAGGCTTTATCAAGGTTTATGGAAGGTATTCCGTCAAACAGTTGAAGTACTCGTTTGGAAACGGTTTTTAAAATGGTAGTTTATACTGACGCACTTTTTTAGTTAGTTAAGACATTGATGGGTGTCAGTACTATTTTCCGAAATTCGACTTCGGCACCCTCCGCCTGTAGTGCGATTTGACCTTTACTTGCTGTGGCGTCAAACCCATAGTTGACCAAATCGCCGTTCACCCATACTTTGATAGTGTTATTTAGACATTCGATGGACATGGAATTCCATTGGCCCAAAGGTTTTTCTGAGTCATCGGTCAGATTTAAAATTCGTCTTTTTTTACCTTCGGTAATTCCCCATTCCGCTTTCGGTCCTCTTCGTTCTTCCATATTATTTGTAGTGATATCTTCAACGATACACCAAAAGTCTCCTGCGTTCTCATGCATCATTTGGACTTCAATCGACTTCGGGAACATTTTATATAAGGATCTAGGGGTTGACGCAAAAACCAAAACCCCGCAATTACCAGGTTTCCCGGCAAAACGATATTCTATCTCTAATCTGAAGTCTTCATATTCCTTATCGGTGATTATATGACCATTTGGTGTACCCAAACTAACTAACATCCCTTTCCTAATGATAAAAGGATTTCTTGCCGTTGGCACGGTATCCATTTCAGGTACATCTATATGCCAGCCGCTTAAATCCTTACCGTTAAAAAGGCTAACCGAATCAGGTTTTGAAGTGCAGGAGGAGAAAATTAAAAACAGTAAGAATAATTTCGCAACGATAAAATGTTTCATGGGCATGGTGGTTGTATGAAATTTGGGATTGTTCCTATTGACTCAGCATCATTTTACCTCGGCAACTAATATCCACATTTGTTTTTCATTGTTTTCTTGCCAGTCTCCGAAGTCGTCGATTTGCTTTATAATTGTAAACCCGGCATCTTTGAGTTCTTCCTTTACAAACTTTGAGGCCAAAGTGTGGCCCCTTGCTTGCTCTTCCCTGCTCTTTCCCTTTTTCTGTGTTTTGAGTTTTTCCAGCATCAGCAAACGCCCTTCTGGCTTCAGGGCCTTTTTTATATGTCCCAGAACTTTCATGTATTCATCTATTTCATGATAAGTGTCAATTACGAAAATTACATCCAATGTTCCACTAGGTAATTTTGGGTTGTTGTAATCACCCAAGATAACTTCCACATTATTCACCTTGCGTTCTTCTAGATGTTCTTTTAAATCATCAAGACGATATTGTTCAACATCAACTGCATATACTTTACCCTGATCCGCTACTTTTTTTGACAGATGTAATGTAAGATAGCCCTCATGGCAACCAACATCAGCAACGTGCATACCTTCTTTAACCTGGGCCATTTCAAATATCTCTTCAACATTCATCCAGGTATCCCTTTCTTCCCAATCTTCAGACGAATACTGGGCATATTGGTTTGCGCAGGAGAAAAGAATAAATAGAAGGGTTTGAAACGGTAGTTTTAGTTGCATCCTTCTAAGATATTATATCCCAAGAAATATTTCACTTAAATTAATCATAAACCAATACTATCTTGTTACGGTTACTTATCGGATTTTATGAGTACTTCGAAGAATTGGTAAGGTATTTCTGTAGTATTTCATATCTTACATTTTTTAGAAGCTATGAAAAAAATGAAACTAGTATTGTCTTTATTGGTGTTATTCGCTTTGAAAACGAATGCGCAGGAACTTCCTATTAAAGTAGTAACAGAAGATATTCCTAATCGTTTGGCCTTTTATGCAGTCAACGAAAACGACCAAGATGTTGATGTGATGTTAACCCTATCTGGAACAAATTTTAGACAAAGTAAAGGTAGACCGCGACTAGTTCGTGTACCGGCCGTATCAAAAGTGCATCTGAAAACGATAATTTTAATGCGCGGCAAACAACCCAATTATACTTATGAACTGACCGTAAACGACAGTCTTTCGAGACGGGCTCTTAAAAAAGAAGCCAAACGGGTCAAAGTAAAACCGAAAAAATCCATCACTCTATATATTACGGAAGGATGTCAAAATTGTGACAGTATGCTTGTTCAGATGGAAAAAGGGAAATACAAGTTCAAGGCTCATCGACTTGCCGAAAGACCGGAAATTAAGGAACAGTTGAAAAATTCATTCCCTACAACCTTGGATTCAATTTCTACTCCTATTTTCAATCTTGGAGGACGTTTGTATACGCGTATCGAGGATTATGATAAATTGCTCGAAACGCTGAACAAGGAGTAATTACTTAATACTCTCTTGATTTATTTCAAAATCGAAAGATCCTTTGCCCTGGGTTGCCAGCCAAAAGTTATTACTACTTCCCCAGTTGGCATCGGGCGCCGAAAGCCTCGAAAAGTTCTCTAAATCCGTATTGATGGCATTTATTTTTTCTTCGGATAAGGACTCTGCTGAAATGATGACGGTCAATGCCTTAAATTCTTTTTGAGAATTTACATGCGATGGAACTCTTTCACCATGTTCGGCAATAAGACTAGCAGCGGTATAAGTTTCAATTGAATCCGCTGTGAATTCTCCTGAATTTGAAACGTATTCCGGATTTACAGCGACTTGAACCGGCTCCAACTCTTGTGCTCCTATCAAACCCATTAAATATAGCTCAAGATTACCATATGGAACTGAATTACCCCCATTGGCAAAAGCACCAAAACCATTTGTGCCATTCATTTTACCTATATACGAGTTACCGCCCAATTCTTCAAGTTCATCGAAGCCTCCTAGCTGACCTCCAATACTGGCGTAACCCCAATGACCTCCAACCGTAGTGGGTAAGAAACCTTTGTTTGCCCAAGTGTGCGCAATTTCATGTAAAAAGGGTCCACTCCTTATATATTCACTGCGAGGCATGTAGATTATACTCTTTAATCGTTCGGCAGAACCGTAGGCACTTGAATTATTGTAGGTGCCGATTCCAAGTCCTTCGACAGCATTTTGCACACCAGTGGCACGTCCGTAAAACAAATCAGGAGGCTGTGTTGCCTCTACCGATAGAATAATAAGGAAATCAAAATCGTCTTCTAGATATTGATAGGCCTTCTCTGAAACTAATTTGAGGTCACCATCACCTTCAATGAAAGCATTGTAATCTGCCTGAGGTAAAATAAGACTAGCCAATCTTCTATCATCGTCTAAAGAAAATCCCTGTTCAAAGTTAATTATACCTGATGCAGGCTCCTCAGTCTCTTCTACTTCATCTATTTCATCAATCGGGTCCTTTATGGGATTATCCATATCATCCGTAATGGCATCTTCCATTTCAACACCAGAAACTGAATCTGTACTGCATGACTGTAAAAAGAAAAAAGTTATCAGTAACAAACTGATATTTTTAAAAACACCGATACCTATACCAATTGAATGCTTCATAAAAAGTCTCTTATATATGGTATCACTATAACCCTATTATGTCAGACTTATTTTTAAAGACCTTAGGAGATCGATGAATGGTAGAAAAATGTACTACTTCTACTCCACTTTAGCCCATATAACACAGCACATTTATTGCTCTTTAATTGAAAAGGGGCGATATGCTAAAAATTTTAAAAAAGATTAAATATTTTATAATACTATGATAAACAGCTATTTAAATCTTTCTTAAAAAATCCAAATGTTAAAGTTTAAATAATATAGTACCTTTTTATACATAGTACTGTAACAAAATATATTGTGAATCGTCTATTAAGTGTAAGTCAATCAGAAACAATCAAAAAACATACATCATGGAAAAGTTACATAAGCATCAATTACGTCCCGAATTATATTACAGATTAGGTTTTGGCTGGAATACCGATAGGTGGTATGATCACAAAATCGAAAATAGAAAAACAAAAATTACTTTTTAAAATCATCAATCAGGCACTTAAATAAATTAAGTGTTATAAAAACAATCATCATGGAAACTTTAAACAAGCATCAAGTAAGACAAACTTCGGAAATATCAAAAAGCGATATTTGGAACAGTAAAAGAAGGTATAGGTAATCTGTACCGAAAAATCATCATCAATCATATCCTGAAATAAATTCAGGATTACAAAAACAATCATCATGGAAACTTTTAACAAACATCAATCAAGAGAAGTATTTGAAACTTCGAAAACTCAAATCTGGAATACCAAAAGACGTTACAGATAGTTTTCTAACAACCTCTAAAATAAAATGGCCAAGCACGAACATGCTTGGCCATTTCTAATTTTACCAAAAAGCTTCATCCAATTTAGATGGTAATTTTTGGATTTTTATGTTTTAGTCTTTTAAGGAAATTTCCTCAACGGTACCGTCAGGATAGGTCATATCTGCTACATCATCACATGTGCCATCACCGAAATCAACGACTACTTCAAGTCCGTTTTTGGCGAGTGCCATTACTCCTGTGCCAAAATGTTCGCAACCAAAGTTAGCCACTAAGGCCGAAGATACATTTACTGAGTAGGTATTACCATTTGCCTTGACAATCCAGTTACCATCTACGGTCAAGGCACTGTTAGCGAAGTTTTCAAAATCAAAGATAATTTCAAAAGTCTTTGTTCCTTCTTCCTCGATTACAGAACCATCGGCTAATTTAACGCTCATTTCACTAACTATGGTAAAGGATACATTTTCGTTTTCGCTATTACTGTTCATGGTGAAGCTCCTTGTACCATTAATTACAATATCACCAACACTCAAGTCTGTATATGTGGCTGTAAAAGCGGTGGACTCCTCCCCTTCTACGTAGGTAACGGTCAACATTCCGTTTAATTCTTCATCACCTTCTTCAACAGTGCAGTTATCAAAATCAACCGTAAAGCCGGTATCTGTAAACTCAGCAACGTAACAATCTTCGTTTTTGGCTGATTTGGCAGAAGAACCTTGTTGGAAAAGATCGGTAATCACCCCATCGGCAGCACTTGAAAACTCGTCTGTTTCTAAAATAGTTTTTACTTCGATTTTAGATACTGACTGATCTACGTCTAGTTGTGCATCTTCCAAGTCTTTGCTACAGCTAAATGCTACTAAAAGTATTCCACTCAAAAGAAATGTCTTTGTGCAAGCACCCATTAATTTGTTCATCATTAATATTTTTGGTTTATACTAACCAATAGAACGGATAACACTAGGTTTTAGTGTTTGGAATGGACTAATTCGCCCCAATATGGTTGAATTTAACGTAAAAACGATGAATTGAAGTACTTAATCTTTACTTGAAGTTATAGCTATAAGATAGACCAATGATATTCAGGATGTCAGGAATTGTTTCGCCGATACTTCTTTCCAAACGCCAAAATAGTCCGATATCTCCAGCGTTTTTCAAACTATATTCAGTACCCAAGGTCAATCTGTACTTATCTATTTCACTTTCGGTACCTTCTTCAAACCTGCTGAACAGCTCACCTGCTATTTTGGGATCTAGAGGCCAGTTCTTTATTTTATACTCCAACCCAGCTTTAAAACGGACTCTTTTCACATTAAAGTCACCCTCATCTTTTGAAACGCCGAGTTCGTTTCGATTTTGATATCGAAGCCGATATCCGATTCTAAAATCACCCAATTTGTGTTTGAACCTGCCGTCTAAATGGTACCTAAAGCGATTTTCATAGCCCTGAATACTTCCCCGATTATCGTTCCTTCTTATATATCTTAGCCCCAGACGAACATCAAAGCCTTTAAATAATTTCCGATTTACCGTGAGCTCTCCGAAATATTCATCAACTGTTTTCAGGTTTTCTTTAAGACGAAATTGCCCTTCTACCCCAATTTTCCAATTATCGTCGATTTCATAGCCTAATTCAACTGAATTCCAAGAAGCTAAATCCCTCTCTTCCTGTGCAAATGCAGTACGATTGATTAATCCTACCAAAATCAAAATTGCAGCTATTTTAATAACCTTCATTTCAGATTAATTAAGCTCTTTATAATAATAAATAGTAATTAAAGCAGTATCCTTCAAAAAATCAACATCGCCTACTTTGATTCTATTGATTTGAACTCCGGTTCTTTTTTCAAGGTCTTCCTTTAACAAGTGTCTTTTTTCGGGTGTGATATTTTCAATCTTTTCATAAACTACTTCTTTTGAGATTTCGTTTTTTAGTAGCCAAAACCGTTCGATTACCGTAATCGCAAAAACAACCACTAGATTTGCGGCGAAAATTTCGGCATAACTCATTTTTTTATTGGCCAATGAATTAATTACTGATATACCAATAACTATAAAAAGATAGGTCATCTCTTTAATAGCAATAGCATCCGTTCGATAACGGATGATACCAAAAATGGCAAAAAGACCCAGAGCCATACCAATATCCAATTCATACTTCTTTAATGTAAAGCATAGAAAAAAGACAATGATGCTAATCATATAATAAGTGAAGAGATAGTCTTTGCTTCTTGTCCTGGGGTAGTACAAAAACCTTACAATTATTGTTAAGAACAAAATGTTGATCAGAAAACGAAACATCATTTTGTAGAAATCATCATCAAAAAGTGGGATGTCGAAAAACTCCATAATTATCCTGATATTTTATTGATTTTAAGCATTTTTTCTTTGAATGCGTTTTGCTTTAGTTCTTTGTGCATCGCAGCCATACCAATACAGTATTTACTAATTCGATATGGATTGATATGTAACGATTTTAAAATGTTAAAAAGGGGACAACTTCTATCAAAAGCAGCTTGCTTCAATTCTACAATTACCAAGTCTTCATATGTGAAAGAACTTATGTCTCCCTTATAAGACAGGCCAATATCTAGGGTAATACGCTCCTCATTCACAAGACTTACCAAAGTCACTCTTTGGAACTCATTCGATAATACAGGATTTAAATCAACAGCATTAACACCATATTGATTTAGAAATTCTTCCGTATCTGAAGAAAAATTAGGCTCAAAGTCCGAAAGTTGCATGCGCTTTTTTGTAGTCCTTCCTTTATTGTTTTTTTGTTTCACCTCTAAATAACAAACTTCCGATTCGATATACCTCCGAATCCGAATTTTTATGCGATTGGTCTTCCCGTTGTGATGATCGTTATAGAATTTTAACTTTTCTGTATCGAAATAAAGATTTTTGTAGCTAGAAACACGATTTGATTTGATTTCCAAAATCCTATAATGAGTATTTAGGTCATTTAAAACTTTCGGTAAATGTTTCTTATGAAATATGAATTTGGTATCCACACGGTTCATCAGCTCCACATCTTTCATCTCTGAAAGTTCAATAGGGGCAAATTGGTTTAAAAGCTTTGAAAACTCACTCATATATACCTCAATACAAACCTCGACGGATTGGTGTAAGGTTTATATGATGTCAATTTAATGTTTAATTTACTAAAGGAAGAAAATTGAAGTACGATTTTATTTTTTGTAGCAGAAAAAAATTAATTAGATGTTACCTAGTTTCTGGTGTCCTCCAAGGCAGCCTTAATTCCAAAATAGGCTGGTTTTTTATCTAGGTTTTCATCCCAAGGCAGCGGATGTTCATTGGTACGCCAACCTTTGTCAAGTCCGTCTTGAATTCCCCATGTATAGATTCTAGATGCCCCACCCTCAACGACTTGCTTAACTACGGCGTAGTAGTCATCTTTCTGACGTTCCGCCAATGCATCCGTCCACATTAAATCTTGGCTCCCAATGTCTAATTCAGTGATATAAACCTCTAAATTCAAAGCTTTAAATTTTTCAACGACATTTGCGAGACGGTTATTTTCCAAAACCCAATTGGAGTTTCCAATATCATAATGCCCTTGTATTCCAATAGCATCGATGGGAATATCAGAATTCTGCAAATGTTTCAGTAACTGATAAACTGCCTTGTGTTTTTTATCCCATCCATTATCCGGGTTCGTGGCTTCAATTAAATAATCACGGTATTCCAATATTTTATTGGTTTTTTCCCGTGCATAAGAAAACGCTTTCCCAATAAAAATAGGATGTCGCTCATTGATTAGATTTTCTCCAACAAGACCGGAATTATCATCCTCGAAACCCAATTGGTTCCATAACATGTCGCCCTGGGACCTGTAGGTACCGTCTTGATTGAAAACTTCATTGATAACATTCCAAACATCTACCTTGTTCTTATTATCATTGGACTCCATAATGCCCTGCACCAGGCTTTTTAAATGTGTATCCAGTTCTTCATCGGTCCAAGTTGTACTAAGTAACCATTCGGGCATATAGAAATTAGGACCTACTAACATGTGATTATGAGGGGAAAGCTTGTTGTCGACCATCCAGTTGACCACTTTATTGAAGTTAGCGTAATCAAATGAACTTTCAGCAGGCCAACCACCAAAGCCAGCATACCATAAGGCCTGGCCAGCATTGAACTCTTTGGAATGGATGTTCATATACTTGGAATTATCCAAAAGAGGCGCAATGGTCCCGCCTATTCGTAAAGAGGTATTGATATCTTTTAGGCCAATTTCAACAGGAGTATCTTCTGATTCTGTTTCACTTTGTTGTTGAGAAGCGTCATCTTCGTTGAGGCTATTTTTCTCATCGGTTGAGCAGGAAACTAAAAAAAAACAAAATAGAACGGCTAGCTGGAAAAGAAAGTTGAATCTACTATTCATGCAAATTGAATTTTATTTGCCAGATGGCAAATTAAAATCAACAAGAATTGTGCCTTAGTTTTAGTAAACAGATGGGTAAAAGGGAATTAGCTCTTTTTAACACGAACGGCATTCATGCCTTTCATACCTCTTTCAAGCTCAAAGGTAACCTTGTCATTCTCTTCGATTTCATCGATAAGACCACTGACATGCACAAAATACTTTTCTTGGTTTTCTGAATCGTTTATAAAACCAAAACCTTTTGAGGTATCGAAAAAAGCCACCTTGCCATTTCTGATAGGGTCTTCTTCCTCTTGTTCTTCTTTCTTAGGAATACCTAATACGATACTCTCGGCATCCACCTTGACTTTTTTGGTCGGATCGGGGGGTACGTCAGTGAAATGTCCATTCTCATCCACATATACAAGCATATCTTCCAAAGAACTTCCAGTCTTCGCATTTGCTTGACGTTCCGCTTTCTTCTTTGCCTTTTCTTCCCTTTTCTTTAAACGCTTCTTTTCCCGTTCTTTCTTACCATAAGTTTCTTGTGCTCTAGCCATAAAAATGTATTCCTAATTTTGTATTTAGTATTCGTTATCCACATAATGGAAGTCATTGAAATATAAAATGGACTAGTGGAAAAAGACTTTGAAATCGAATTACCGAACTGTGTATCCAGTTGTGACAATAACCTTGAGACTCAATTGTTATAGACGTCTCATGTCAATTATGTATATTTTCAAAGATAGGTCGATAGTACCATTCCGACAAGAACTTCGGCCTATTTTTAACAAACTACCTTTCTTCATCTGATTTATAGGGCGAATTGTATAGCGAATCTATAATTTTTTGGTTTATAGTTCGTTGAGAATCGTATACGATATACTATATTAGTAACATGATCAAAAAAACCATTTTTCGAGACCAGGTGCGCGAATATCTATTACGAGAAATGCGCTTGGGCAATTTGCAAGAAGGTCAAACTATTAATCTAGCTGCTCTGGCTCGAGAACTTGATGTCAGCGTGACCCCAATTAGAGAGGCCCTAACCCAACTACAACAAAGTCGTATAATAACCGCAATTCCGAACCGTGGATTTATTATTTCAGAGCTTAGTCTTAAAGAAGCGCAAGATCTTTATGACCTTGTTGCCGATTTGGAGGTATTGGCCATCGAAAATTCTGAATTTGACGAGGCATCGATAGTAAACCTAAAAAATCAACAATTGGTTTTTAAGAATGCGGAGGATACAATTGCCCGAATTGGAGCAAAACTTGAATTTCATCGCCTACTGACACAAAACTATAAGAATGCCTTAGCGCAGCGCATTTTGGATGATTTGAAAATACGTATTTTCTTTTATGAACGTGAATTCATGGCCGATGACCTACTCTATTCAAAATCTGACAATCAACATGACGCGATAATTTCTGCGATTGAAGATGACAATGTGCCTACGGCTGCCTTGGTTTTGAAGATGAATTGGATGCTAATCTTAGACTATATTCAAAAACAACTTCTGGAGGTGCTTTAAAGCCTATTAATTTGCTGGGGCCAAACGTATTTTTTCCTCTGTAACTTCTTCGATTTTTTCTCTGGAATAATACGATGGAAAATATTCGTTCTTAGCCCAGAGCTCGAAAAGATTGCCATAATAAGGGCTTTCCGAATCCTCAGATTGACCTGGTGAATTTATCATAAGGGTTTTGTCCCAATCACTGACGTCCGTAATGAACTTGAAAGTTGCGCCACTGGTTTGATTATCATTGTTTCCGGTAGAATTGGGTGTGAAACTATTACCGCCTCTTGGCATAACACCCAAATCGATTTTCTTCCGTAAACTATCGTTAACAAATGGAGACAGAGCATTTCGCATTGTTGAGTGTTTGAAATTCACTTGTCCGTACTGCCATTTGGTCCTATCCGTACCTAGTTTTTCTTCCAGTTTTTGCAACGTTATATCAAAGGTGTTTTGTAAGAATTCGATTTTATTCATCTTCTTAAAACTTGGACCAAAACGGTCTCCATCGGCTTCCAGCCAAGAACTGATTTTTTCCAACTGGAGGTATAGCAATCCGTCTACTTCTTTTGGAATGAATGCTTTTTCCGCCTCTTCACGTAAAACCCTTTCCCACATAGCGTAAATTGCTGCTTCGATGGAATTTTCATTCAGAACAAAGTTCCAAGACAGCAACTTGTTCTTCGCGTTCTCCCATTGCACTGATGACATTTTAACGGATTTGAGCATGGGCACCAATGTTCTGGCCGGAATCGAAAAATAATCGGATTGCAGGTTTGCCATATCCTTCAGTGTAAACGCCTTTTCTTTTGATAACACTTCTTCGATTCGTCTTCCGCGATACGAATCGGCCCAAGTGTAATTCAAGGTTAATTGGTGTTCATAGTCTTTTGGAGTGACATCTTCATTGGCCGTTGCCAAATAACCTTTTTCGGGGTTAAGGCTGTTCGGCCTTTGTTCAATAGGCAAATAGCCTTCCCAGTCGTAGCTACCATCTCCGGGTACGGGTACCAAGCCGCTGTGGTTTTTCCGGATTGGCGTAATACCTACGGCTTGCCAACCAATATTTCCCTCCTTATCGGCCCAAACCATATTTTCTGCAGGAATATTGCTATACGTACAGGCATCTTTAAATTCTTCCCAGGTTTTTGATTGATCCATTCTAAGGGAAGCCAAATAGGGCGCACCTCCTTTTTCCAACCAAGCACACTTCACTGCGTACGCTTTATGATTGGCCGAATCAATATAAGTTATAGGTCCATGAACGGAATAGCGCAAGGTAGTTTTTACAGCCTCTTGTCCTTTGACTATGATTTCATCTTCTATTGCTGTCATGGATTTCCATACATCCTTGTATTTATATTGGGATAAGTCTTCAGGGTTTAAATCATATACATACAAATCCTCACCATCAGTCCTGAAAATGGTAAGTCCCCAAGCACCGTATTCGTTGTGCCCAATAGATACACCGGGAATTTCAGGTTCTCCACCACCGATTACATTCCAACCCGGGGCAACCAAATGCACGGCGTACCGTAAGGAAGGTAAAGCTACTCTTCGGTGTGGGTCATTTGCTAACATCGGGAATCCGCTTTCGGTTTTAGCACCGGTTAAAACCCAATTATTACTGCCTTCGTCTAAATAATCCTTATCTATGTCTCGTTTCTCAAACTGGACACCATTGGCATAGGCTTCATGAACTGCCAGTATATCCGCTGACAGCAAACTTCCGTCAATCTTTGGGTCTAGGACAATATCAGGTTCATTGGGATGAAACCACATCAGTTCTTTTACCTTCTTCGCTCCTATTTTGGCAACTGCCATTCCTATTTGTAATTCTTGATTTACATTGCCTTTAAGGCCCTGGTGACGTGAAATAACAACCTCAGGGGTCCATTTTTTGGGCTGGATGTTCAAAACCTTGAATTCTACAGGAAGCTTTTCTGGAGTTTTTAAAATCTCTTCGACATAGGCATTTACCCCATCCGTATAGGCATGAATAATCTCTGAACCTTGCGGGTGGTAATGGTTCAATTCCTCCTCCAAATCACCTCGAAATTGAAATAATCGTGTTCCGATATCCCTTTTCAGCTCATCGGGACCTAAAATCTCCGCGACCGTTCCCGTAGCCTGTCTGCGCCATATTTCGAATTGAAAGAGTCTGTCTTTTGCGGCCGCATAGCCTTGAGCAAAAAATAAATCATGCTGGTTCTTTGCATAAATATGATTCACGCCCCATTGATCCCTTAAAATTTCTACGGGCGCTGTCAACCCACTTATCACTAAATCATTTTCTTCTTTGGATACCTTGCAGGAGGAGAATAAAAGGATTATCAATGCTAGTGAACAGAATTTAGACGTATCCATTTTGGTTGGTTGAAAGTTGAATTCTAAAAATACGAATTTCTACGCTTCCCAATGACCGCGACTACTTCCTGTCTTTGATACGGTACATGAATTTTAAGCCGCTCCAGTCTTGATCGACGGCACATACTTTTACATCGACCAGCCCATTTTTCAAAAGATATTCCCGAATATAATCGCGGTTCATGTCAGTCTCGATTTTAGAACTTCCCTTAGGCCAACTCACCCAAAGCATTCCCGTCATTTTTAGGGCCGGTTTTAATTTTAAAGACTGCTTTTCAAAAGTAGCTTTGCTTGTACTAAATAAATGAATAAAGTCAACGTTTTCTTCAGAAGGGCTTAGCACATAATTCACTTCAGGCATATCTTCGAACAATGTTAGGTAATGTTTGGGCTCATTGACAAGTAGAACAGAATATCCTTCTTTAATGCCCAGTTTTTTAGCCAAAGGTGTTCCCGAATATGCCGTATTTGCCATACTTTGAATTTTATCTCAAAGTAGCAAATTAGGCAATAGCAAACTAGTTTAGGCTATTCTATCTCTTTTAATAGGTCTTCCGCAGAACCGGTAATTCTTTTGTAATGCCCATAGCCCCATTTATACACCAAAATGACAAACACTATGGCAATGCCAATAGCCACATATGATCCTATATTCCGTTCCATCATAAAAAAATCTTTATTGGACCAAATTTTTGAGAAAATTGCTGACGTGGCAAACATGATAAGAAAACTGGCGATTATCCCAACCTGCTGTAGTCGTAATAGATTTGTCTTAGCCTTGGTATAGCTGACCAAGGTATCCTTATAACTTTTATCAGTAATATTTAACCGCTTAATTCTATTCAAAGCCCGTAAGACCAATATTGGTAGGCCGAACAAAAAAGTTAATGTTAATATTCCGCAGGCTTGCAAATACCATGTATCAAGCTTACCAAAATTAACTAAAATATACACCCCTATTCCAAAGCAAATCACTGCTCCTACCTTTTCATAGTTTGAAAGTGTTCTAAACTTATTTGTATATCGTTCTTGTGTCATATTCATAATGATTTCATTCGTTAATTTTTTTTGTTCTTCTAATTGGTCACTCATTTCAGACCATAGGGCTTGCATTTCTTCAATATCCATAGTCCTATTTTTTTAAAATTTGTTGCTTCAATTTTTGCTTGATCCTTGAAATTCTTGTTCCTACATTACTTGGAGAAAGCCCGGTTATTTCTGAGATTTCCTCATACTTTTTTCCTTCAAGAAGTAATAACATCAAACCTTTTTCGAGAACATTCAGCTGTTTGATATGGGCATACAGCAGCTTTAGTTTTTCTTCAAATTCCGGATTATAGTTCTCTGTCTGTTGCATGACTACTTTATCTATGGGGACGGAATGGCTCATTCGCTTGCTTTTCTTAAGTCTTGTAAGTGCAGTATTCATTGCGACCCGATACATCCACGTACTTATTTTCGATTCCGCTCGAAAAGAATCGAAAGACTTCCATAGTTGATAGACAACATCTTGGTACAAATCTTTCTGGTCATCACGATTATCGGTGTATAGGGTGGTTATTTTGAATATCACGCCCTCGTGCTGCTTGATAATCTGGATAAATTCATCCTCTTTTTGCATTTAGAGTTCGTTGGTTTATGGTATTAGTATGCGTTCCATAAAATTTGTCACAAACTTTAAGGAATAAATTTAAAGATAGCTAGAGATGGATTAGTTTTGTCTAGGAAAAGGAGTATCTCATGAACTATTTATCGAAAGACATTGAAGCGTTGGCCCAGAGAAAAAAAAAATAGCGAATTCCCTTGTTAAGAAAGAGACCTCATGTGGAATTTTTCAAGATTATGGCATTGAAAGTTCTATTTCACCCGAGAAAACCAAAAATGCTAATCCGTAGGAAACAAGCTCTTATCTAGACCTGGAATAAGATTCAGCGCATTTTTATAATAAACCTTCTTCAAAACCTCGTCGGGCAAATCAATTCCGTACATCGCCCAGAATGCATGGTATTTTTTGTAATAAGGAAAGTACTCATCGTCAGTTTCCAACACCCTGAAATAGGTGGGGAACTCTTCTGGTTTCCAACTGTCTTTGCCAAAAAGGATGCGGTCTTGGTATTTGATGAAAAAAGCCTTTGCGTTTTTGGGTTGGCGGCCTAATTCCGCTATGACCGCTGCAATTCCGACGTTCATATTGGGAATCTCATCTAATAGTTCTCCTAATTTTCCAAGATTGTTGGCGTACCATCCCATATGGGCATTGATAAATTTTGTGTTCGGATGTTTCTTGAACATACGATGTTGTTCCGCTATTATTTGTTCCCAGGGTGCAGGGTCTGTAGCGGAGCGCTTTCTACGGGAATGTGTTTTCAATTCCAACCAACGTTCGTTATCGCTGTTCATTGGGTCCCAGAATGATTTTGGATCGGCGGCATGAATCAAAACAGGAACACCCAGTTCTCCACATTTGGCCCAAATCGGGTCTAATCTAGCATCATCAATTGCCAAACGATTTCCATCAGAGTCTTTATACCGTAATCCAAGACTTTTGTAGATTTTCAGTCCCTTAGCCCCGTTTTCAATATCTTTTCCCAATTGTGCCGCAGCTTTGTCGGACCAGCCATCTTTCCCCACACCATCGAAGTCCACATTGGCGAAAACCACAAACCTATTCGGATAGTTCTGTTGAATACTAGCTATCTTATCATTCAAACCGCTCCCCGAACCTCCACTTAAATTTACCATGATACTTTCGTTGAGTTTATCCATATCGGAAACTAATCCTTTAAGCGCGCTTGCTGACATATCACGCTGATGACTATGTACATCAATAAATGGGAACTTGGCACGCGAGACCGGATTTTCGGGCACCACCAAGGTCGAAACAGGATTATATTCCTCAAAACTCATTTCTTGCGCCTGAAGTCCAAAAAACCCCAAAAGCAATGCAATTGCAACACTTAATTTTATCATTTGACTTAGTTTAAATTTTAGATTTCAATTACTTCATTCGCTTGATCAATTCTTGATAATCTTGCCAAGTATCAATATCCATTTCTTTACCTCCAGGATTCATTATCTTGATATTACTAGCGTTGATAATATCTCTCGCCCCGTAATCCTTCGTCAATTTCAATAATTCTGGAAAATGACTTTTATCGAACATCGCGGGTACACCCAATCCGTTTTCATAGCCAGTTGCGGTAATCGTTGCTCGAGTTTTTCCGAGAGTAGTTAGAACTTCATCCAAATACGCACTATCGACTAAGGGCTGATCAGCAAGCATTACTAAAACTCCATCGTATTCCTTTGGTAAAGACTGTAAATGTTGAACACCCGCCACTATGGAGCTTCCCATTCCACTGCTCCAGTTAGCATTGTAAATACAAATCTCATCCGGTAATTGGGTCTGTTTTTTGATGAACTCCTCGTTCGCTCCTAAAACCACGAAAACATCTTCTGCCTTTGATTCTTTAGCATGGGTCAAGGCGTTCTCCAACAAGGTGGTATTGTTCCATGGAAGCAATTGTTTTACACGTTCACCCATTCGTTTTGATGCCCCTGCTGCTAGAATGAGAATGGCAATATTCGATTTTTCAACTGTCATAAGAAACTCTGTTATTTATTGAACCAATAGGTAAACTTCAATGTTAAAGACCAGTCCCTCGGCATAAAAGGGTCTATCATTTGATTGTTGGTATACACCAGAAAAAGGTCAGACGCTGGGGCATAGCGCCATTGAAACCTTGAATTAAGATTAAAGTTACGTGATTGTTCGTTGTATTGAAAAAGTGTGGCGAAAAAAAGTTTGTTCGTGAAGGTAATATCTACCTCACTACCAATTAACCAAAACTCGTTCGTGTTCCATGGGGCGGGTAAATCAATATGGTTGTAGTTTAGATTCGCGCTCAAGCTCACATAGGGTTGAAAACGATAACCCAGTTCGGTGGTAAGACTTGTTCGATTACCTCCTGCATAATAACCGCCAAAACGGGCGTCGAAAGTATAGGTAAATAGGTTTTGGGGTTTTGAAGCGAACATCCAGCCGAAGGCGTTCCATTGGTGTTTGGTGCCAGCTTCCAACTGTTCTTTTCCTAAACGCGTGGGGTCAAAGGGTGCCAAAAGCTCTACATAATCATCAGAAACGAAAAAATTAAGACTGCTTCGATTCCTAAACTCCAATTTATAAAGAATGTAGTTTAGATTGTCCGTGCGTCTGAAGTTTTCGTTAAAATAAAACGAAGAATTCAAAACAGGGCCATGGCTCACAATTTTACTGTCCTTTGGAAAGAACAAGTGGCCCAAATATCCATTGAAATTGACATAGCCTCTTCGTGGAATAAAACCCACTTCGGCACTATAGTCATCACTCACCCATTCTTCTTGTACATGCCAACTCCATTTTCGGTTTTGATATTCCAAATGTGCGGCTTGGGTGATTCCGTTAGCGTTATCATCGGGAGAAAAGGATTTTAAAACAAAGGCTTTCCCATTCCATAAATTATTCGATGAAGCCAAATTATACTCGACACCCAAATTTCGATTGTATTCAGGATACTCTATTCGCAATGAATCACTCTCATTCAAGTAATTGAACGATTGCTTGTTCACGAGCATCAAACCGATACTTGAACGACTAAAAACCTTTTTTTGTAACGAAAGCACACCGAAGTTTTGGCTGGGTAAACCTGTTTCATCAATGCTGCCCGTCTGAATATCCATAAGTCCAACTCGCCACGAATCGGTTAAATTACCACTAACACGTGCTCCAGCCTGAATAGGAACGCCCAACCCGATTCGTCTTGAAAAGAATGGTCTAATGGTGGGGTAACCGAAATTGGCGAACAGATCACCATTTTCAAGGAAGAACTGACGTCTTTCCGGAAAGAAGAGTTCGAAACGATCTAGGTTGGTTATTTGCCGATCTACTTCTACTTGGGAGAAATCTGGATTTATGGTAACATCGAGATTAAGTGAGGGGGTTAAACTAAACTTCACATCTCCCCCTATTTTAGGCATGTATTCAGGTTCTTCATTGTTAGCCTTGTTCTGGGTTACCTCTCCTAAAACGTAGGGAATCACCGAAAAATTGAGTCTTGGTTTCGGGGGTGCCTCCTCCCAAACTAAAGTGCCATTATAGGCCATCGATGAAGTTGGAAATTGTCTTGGCACCGGTGTCCAACTTGACTTTTCGCTCGATTTTAAATCCAAGCGGCTAAAATTAATGCCCCACTCTTTGACACCTTCCTCATAGCGAACCGATTTAAAGGGTACCGCCATTTCAAAGACCCATTTATCATTATCGGCCGAACTATCCGACACCCATTTACTGTCCCAATTCAAATCGATATTACTTCCGTTGAACATAGTACCGTCCCACTGGGCACCATAAGCATTTGCCCCGAATGAGAAGCCTGTAGTTTGATTGTTAAATGGATCTAGGAACAAGAGAAAGTTATCGTTCTTTCCAAAGGAAAAGTCTCGCCGTAACGATTCAACGGTATATTTCGCATCACCGCTGTGGTAAAAAGTGGCCAATAAATAAAAATTTTTCTCATCATAGGCCATGCGTATCTCTGTGGGCTCTTGGGCTGGACCATCATCCATGGGGAGCACCATAAAAAAGTCTTTGGCAACATCCGTATCCTTCCATGCAGGGTCATCACCTTTTCCATCAATTGTAATAGGGCCAGTAGTTTTTTTAATATTCAAACGAAAGCTTTCGTTTTTTTTCTGAGCTTCAAGAATTCCTGAAAAGTGGATGAAAATAAGTGCAAGTAGAATGTGCTTCATAATCCCGTTTGGAAATCCAATATGAAATGGAAAACTACAAAAACCTTAACAATGTTTAACACAAATATTTCAATTCCCTCATAATTTAAATTCGTTTTGTCCGTTCTGATGGTTGAACCCAAAAATTATGAAAATGAAGACCTTCACCAAATTAACCTTACTATTTTTAGCGTCCGTGTTTGTTGTTTCATGCGGAAATGCTGATGACGACGTTTTCTTCGGATTGAATACCGGAGATGGACTAGGTAAAGGAAAGCCGGTTGACGATTGCCTAGGATTAGGAGAAGGAGAATTAGTTCTCTCCATTCAAGAGCAATTTACCACCCTTCCCGGAAAAGTTTCTATATTATTCAAAGTGTCTGATACGGATGGATTACCCGTATCGGGACTTCAAGCTGAACAATTTACGATTTATGAACAAGGTATTAACGATGAGTGCTTTAATACGATTTCAACATCTGAATCGGCGGCGCGCATTTCATCAAACTCCCAAGTATTCAATAATAATGCATTATTGGTACTCGATTTGAGTAATAGTGTATTGAGCAGTAGTCTTACGGAACTGCAGGAGGCCAGTATTAGTTTTGTTGATAATGTAATGCCCACAACTCAAGAAGATTCCTTTAAAATGGCGATTTATTGGTTTGATGGTGAGAACGAATTGCATCTTTTGAATGACTTGACATCCTCAAAAGAGGAACTGACGGCCGCAATAAACGGAATTACGGAAGATATCAGCAATGACCCCTCTACAGATCTTTACGGTGCCGTGATCAAATCTACTGATATCGCAAGTGAATTATTGGCGGCTAGCACTCAGGGAGACAAAATAGGCGCGGCATCCGTAGTTATCTTTACCGATGGTACCGATCAGGCTGCTCGTTTCACCCAAGCCTCGGCTCAGCAGAAAGTAGATGAAGCTAATGCGAATATTTCATTTTTCACCATAGGATTGGGAACTGAAATCGATACACAAGTTTTGAGTGATATCGGAAAAACTGCCAGTGTTTTTGCTACAAACAAAGAAGAGTTGGAAACAACTTTCAACGATATATCAATCAAGGTAAGGGAGCGGGCGAATAGTTTTTATCTTTTTGAATATTGTAGCCCAAAACGTGGTGGTGAAAACAACTTGGCCATCAGTGTCAAAACGGGAAGTCGTGAAGGTGCCGTACAGACCAAATTTGATGCTACCGGATTTACCGGTGGATGCGAGTAATGACGTAAACTTCATCGTAAAAAACATTCATTTCAAGGGAGAAACTTACCGTTTCTCCCTTTTTTTATGCATTTCATCCAAATGATGCAATATGAAGTCGGGACTTTCAATCATTAATTGTTTCTTTACCGAATCCCAATTCATATTACGACCTACATCCAAAAGACTATGAAATTGTTTAATGCTAAAGAACGCAAATTATGGATGTACTCAACACTGTTATTCAAAACTCTTCACTGAACGGAATGCCAAAATGGTATAAGGCCACGGCAATTCTATTATTCTCCGCAATCGTTACATTGCTAATGACCATGCTTGTCTTGTTATTCATATATGGTGCGGAGATTAACATTAGATACGGATATTAAAACACTTGTCCCTGTTTTCAGGGAGTATAATTTCACTTTTGGTAGTGAGATTTAATTTCGGTTTCTGAAGTAATTTTGGTCTTGTAATCAAGTCTAATTTAAACTTTAGAAAATATGAAAACAATCAACACAATTATCAAGGACAGCGCAGTAGGTACTTTAAATATCTTTTATAAGTATGCGGTTATCTGTTTATTCTCAGGAATTGTCATTACTGCCATCTCATTATTGACCTTTATGTTGACTAACATGTCATATGTTAGTGCCAGCTTCAACTTCTAATACGAATGCCCTGCTTTTTTTAAGCCGGGCATTTTTTTATCGATATATCATCGCATTTTTAAATGCAAAATTAAAAATAGTGGCATTATTGCCTTTAGATAAATCAATTAAGAAACCATTGATAACAGCATACTCGTTGACTCCATTTTTCTCTAGAATGAAAGTAGGATTAGCGCCTACCTCAATGCTAAAATCAGAAAGTTCATAAGATTTTGAAATCAAGTGAATGGGCATTTTAAAATTCAACCATTCTTCGGGAATTTTTGATGATCGAACATAAGTGTAGCCATCACGTAATAATTCAATAACCTTTTTTTCGGTCAATTGACCAGGGTCGGACAGCAGCATCGGGGCAGCTTTTCCGGCCTTTACGGTATACTCAGAAGCATCAAAGGTTTCATATCCGTAGTAGGTGGAGAGGTCTCCCTGGTCTATGATACGGCTGCTGTACCAAAAATCGTTATTTCCTTCGTGGTCGACTTCCAAGCGATTCATTCCGATATCCAAAACATACTTTTTACCGAGTAGCTCATAGTTGGCATTGACGATTTTTATATCGAACAGCTTTCTATCGTTTTCGGGAATCTTCTCATAATCCTCCAAAGGAATTTCCTCGTGCTTTCCATTTGCGATAGTATAGATTGCGGATAAAATAGAAACATAATTTAATTTCCGTATTTCTTGCTTTTCTATATCATTGGGATAGCCGCCCGATTCAATTAAAATGGTACTTGTGCCCCATTTTTGAATATTATCGCCAAACGCTCGCGGTTCGAAATCATCGTTATACTTTCCAACTTGCCCAGGGGCGTACTTTTGAATAATGTTATTCATGAACGCGATCACTTTCATGGCATTCGCACGCACCTCATTGATTTCTTTTTCATAATTGTACGCTGGTGCCAAATACGAAATGGTGGCTGGCTTTTCTGTTCGCTCCGCATTGTAAAAAGTACTTTGATCGTGTAGATTGAATCCGAAATCGGCATCCAGACTGTCTCGGACCCTTTTCAAAGTCTGACTTTCCGGGGACTGCAATCGAAGTGCATCTCTATTGATGTCCACACCCAAAAGATTTCGCCGCTGAAAACGCTCTGCCCCATCGGGATTCAACATGGGTAAAAAATGAACGGTAAGGTTACTTAATATGGCTTCTTTCTCTGTAACGAAATCCTCGCTTTTCAGGAAATTGCAAATATCAAATATTGCCTGAGTGGCAGTTGGCTCGTTGCCATGCATTTGTGACCAGAGGAAAACATCGGTATCACCGGACCCTATGCTTATTAAGGATAAGGACCTTCCTTCTATCGAACTTCCTACTTGACGAACCGTAAAGCCGTCAGTATTCTTGAGCGAATTCAATAAAGGCTGCAACTGATGATGCTTGATACGACGTTTATCCAACGAACTTTCTTTATACGTTTCATAGGTTTCATACAGCGACGAAGTGATGTCTTGAGCTGACATCCATCCAGTAATTGAAATAGCTAGCACAAGGATTAAAATCTTTGATTTCATGGTGTGGATTTAAAATTCAAATTTTTGGTGGCTTTACGAACTTTTTTCATAAAGTCTTCACCTGGGTCGGTTTTTTCCGTACGGTAGCCCGCGTCTTTCTCTAACCACAGCGGGTGGTTTTCAAATTTAGTGTATTCATAATGACCGATCAAGTATTCAATATCATATTTACCCTTTAAATACTGCACCAAAAAGACATTTGATTTCAACTGTGCCTTAGTGAGCGGTAAATCTTTAGTGCCACCAATATTTTCTATGCCTATGGCACAATGGTTCAAGCCGATAACATGTCTGGCCATGGTTGTTTCCGGCATTAAACGATAAATGGTACCGTCTCTGTCGACCATAAACTGGGAAGAAACGTTGAGTTGGCCAGCACTATTAATATCATCTCTGGAACTTGCTAAAATAGGTCCCTTGAAAAACTCATAAGATTCCTCGAAGGTTGGAATGACCGTCCAATGCAACACAATCATTTTTGGTGTAATCGTAGGTTCTTCTTGTTCTAGTCCGTATCGGCTTGAAAGATAATCCAGAGTCAATTGCTTGCGTTCAGCATCAAATATGATAGGCTTATCAATAATCGAATGCTCGGTTTTGCACGATAGCAATATGGTTGCACATACTATTAAAACATTAATGGACTTCATTCTCAGTGCAGATTTTCTTTTTTGGTACTGTCTTTTTTGACTGCATAAACTATGCTCAAATCCTTAACACCCCATTTTTTTGCCTTTTCTACTTTGGTGCCCATGTAAATATCTATTCTTTTTGTCCATCGAGCCGCCATTTTATCCCTAACAAGATAAACACCGGGTAGACCCTCGATCATAACTTTAGTATTGTGTTTTAATCCTAAAGGAATCAAATCACGAGAAACCGCGATACTCTTTTGCCTGGACGATAGACTATCGCCCCAAGCGCCAATAAAAGGTTCATCATCAGTCTGGTTGGCCACGGAATTATAGGCGGAAACCTTTACATCGAGTGGTTTCCATTCATACAAATTCTCTTTGGGCTCAGATTTGCATCCAAAAAGCAGTATTGCGAAGAAAAGGCAATATTTCATAAGTACTTTATTTAGGTAAGGCAACATAAGTTGTATCGTTAGTCATCATCGGGAACGTCTTATTTTTCCAATCAGTTTTGGCCTTTTCGATTTTCGTTTTATCCGAAGACACAAAATTCCAGTAGATATGGCGTTGCTCGGTGAAAGGTTCACCACCAAACAGCAAGATATGCGAATTCGGCTTTAATACTGTGCTGCACGTGTCTTCAACCTTTGACACAACGATATTGCCTTTTTCAACCAATTCTCCACAAGCCTCAATTGCTCCTTCGACAATACAAATACCTATTTCACCTTTCAAATGGTCTTTGGTATTCAATAGAAATTCTTCGGTATTTTTTATTTCCAGCATGAAAAGTGGTGAATGTACCGGAACAGGTGATTTTCTACCATAGCCAACACCGGCAACCAAAGTAAAATCAGCGGTACCTTCGCTCCATCTTGGCAATTTTTCCGCGCCAATATGATGAAATTCTGGTGCTATATCCTCTAGCTCTTTTGGCAAAGCGACCCAAATCTGATAGCCATGCATTGTGAAAACCGAACCGTTTCGAAGTTCTTTTGGCGTCCTTTCAGAATGGGAAACGCCCTTTCCCGCGACCATCCAATTCACCGAACCAGGTCGGATTCTTTGTTGGGTACCGATGCTATCCTCGTGCATGATTTCACCATCCAACAAATACGTCAAAGTCGATAATCCGATATGAGGGTGTTGGTCAACATCCATATATCGGTTTGGACCAATTTCGGTCGGACCCATATGGTCGATGAAGATAAACGGACCAATCATTCGTTTTTTTTGAAAGGGAATTAGCCTACCGACCAAAAAATCACCGATATCGCGACTTCGCTCTTCAATGATCAATCCAATATTAGACATTCCATAGCATTAAGATTTCGCCTAAATTTACAACAAATTCAAAATCTGCTTCCCTTGAAAATAGTCAAAAGAATCCTCCTTGTTTTATTCGTCGTCCTGATTGTCGCCATAACGTACAATTATCCGAAACTGAATATCGTCTCCGGTTACGCTTCCAAAAATCTCGCTTCTACGAATTTTATTGCTGAACGTTTGTTTTCTGACGTTGTACAAAGTGATAACAATATGCCCTTAATAAAATTGGCCGAAATGGAAAATGCCGATGAAAACAAGGTTGTCACATCTGTTTTCGGACTTATGGAACGCGAAAGTATATGTCGTGACGGACTAGGATGTGTTTTGATAAACGAAGATTACGACAAGACGATAATACTGCAGAAACCTTATCGAGGACAGCTCCAGAACAATTTGCCTTTCCCCTATGGGAATAACGGAGCAAAAGACACCGTTTTCACCAATATTGATTACGAGCGACTGAATGCTGCGGTGAACAAGGCTTTTGAAAATTATGAAGTACAGAAAACACGAACGGTTCTAGTGGCCTATAAAGGTCAAATAATAGCTGAAAACTATGTGGAAGGCTTTTCTCCCGAAACCCCAATTCTAGGATGGTCTATGACTAAAAGTGTTTTGGCCACTTTATATGGTATTTTAGAATATCAAGGCAAAATAGATACGGAATATCGACCTTTTGCCGAGGACATTCGTATGAAAAACACAAAAATCGAAATTACACTAAATCACCTGTTACGGATGCAAAGTGGTTTAGCCTGGGACGAAGATTACGCGAGTATTTCGGACGTTACAGAAATGTTGTTTATGGACGCGGATATGACGGCCAAACAAGCCCAGAAACAGTCCATTGCCGCACCGACAGAGGTTTGGAATTATTCTTCAGGAACGACAAACCTACTTTCCGGCGTACTTCGAAAACAATTCAAAACCTATCAAGCGTATTTAGATTTTCCATATGCCGAACTGATCGATAAAATTGGGATGCACTCCATGCTCATTGAAACCGATATGGCGGGTAATTTCGTGGGTTCTTCCTACGGATGGGCCTCCACCCGCGATTGGGCCAAATTCGGTCTACTACATTTGAACAAAGGAAATTGGAATGGTGAACAACTATTTGACCCCAAATGGATCGACTACATCACAAAACCCACCAAAAACTCAGACGGCGTATATGGCGCCCATTGGTGGTTGAATGCTGGCGGAAAATACCCCGATGTGCCGCGAGATATGTATTCTGCAAATGGTTTTCAAGGGCAACGCGTGTTTATTATTCCTTCTAAAGATTTGGTCGTGGTCCGAACAGGACTCGCCGAGGACCCAGACTTTGATATCAACGGCTTTTTAAGCGGAGTTGTGGACGCAATTAAATAGGAAATAACAAGTTTTAGACCCTACACCACAAAAAAAGGGCCGCTCACAACAATAATTTAGAGAAATGACACTATGATGGTAAGTTTACACTGTAATAATTAAGAAGTAAATTTTTTCATTTTCATATAGTGTTCTCGTGAGAAGGCCTAATCTTTTAGATTAGGCCTTCTCTAGTTTTGGTCCTCCCCTAACCTTTCCATAGGAAGGGGTAGTATCTTATGAGTCATTTATCATAGATTTAAAAACTGCTAAGCTCCCCTCCTTTTTCAAGGAGGGGAATGAATTCCGCTAGCGGAAGAAAGGGGTGGTTAAGCCCTGACCCTATTATTTAGCCTAAATCTGATGTTGAAAATCTTGTATCTAAGTTTGCGTATTTTAACATCGGGTATGGTAAATGCGAAGTGTTATGTGCATTACCAACCCGTCCCAACACATTGGAACACCCTTCCTTGAAAAAGGAGGGGACATTCTTAAGTCATCTAAAAATCCTTTAATCTAACTCACGGTATCCACTTATTCTTTCCAAAGTCAGGTTTCCGTTTTTCTAAAAAAGCATTTCGCCCTTCTTTTGCTTCTTCAGTACCATAGGCCAACCGTGTGGCTTCGCCAGCAAATACCTGTTGCCCGACCATACCGTCATCGGTAAGGTTCATCGCGAATTTGAGCATTTTTATGGAGGTTGGGGATTTCTCCAATATCTCTTGCGCCCATTGGTAAGCGGTCGCCTCTAATTCATCATGGGGAACTACGGCATTCACCATACCCATTTCAAAGGCTTCTTGGGCGGAATAGTTTCTACCTAGAAAGAAGATTTCACGGGCTTTCTTTTGTCCTACCATTTTGGCCAAGTAGGCAGAACCATAACCCCCGTCGAAACTAGTGACATCAGCATCGGTTTGTTTGAAAATGGCATGTTCTTTACTTGCCAAGGTCATATCGCATACGACATGTAAGCTATGCCCACCACCCACGGCCCAGCCGGGTACTACTGCGATGACTACTTTAGGCATAAAACGAATCAAGCGCTGGACTTCCAAAATGTTCAAACGATGATAACCATCTTCGCCTACATAGCCTTGATCGCCCCGAGCCTTTTGGTCGCCACCACTACAGAACGAATAGACACCATCCTTGGTTGAAGGGCCTTCAGCAGAAAGTAAAACAACACCAATCGAAGTATCCTCTTGTGCATCGTAAAAGGCGTCATAGAGTTCACTTGTAGTCTTGGGGCGAAAAGCATTGCGAACGTTCGGGCGGTTAAAGGCGATACGCGCAACACCATCGCTTTTTTGATAGGTGATGTCTGTATATTCTTTGGCGGTTTTCCAGTTCGGAGTTTTCATATTTTCAATAAGTTTTGAAAGAATAAAGATAGGGGTTATTTAGAAAGTAACATTTTGTAACATGGTATTACAATACTTATTTTTTCTTTCTAAAATGACACAGGGTCGGGTTGATTCCTTTTTTAATTTCAGAGATTTTCGCCAACTGGCGCTAAAAGAAATTAAACTTCTTATAGTGCAGTGCAACCCTTAACAACAATTGATTTTTGGAGATACCTGGTTCTGGAGAAGTTATTTATTTTCTATCATTGAATTTTGTTCCATGATTTGTAATTCATTGTTGATTCTACCCAACAATACACCAAAATCATCTTGGTTAATGGGCCTACCTTGGTAACTTGGAAAAATCTCTTCTACAGGAATCCTACGATTAAGACTAATGGTAAATTCATAAAAATTGGTAAGTAATTCGCCTTTCGTATTAAAAAGTGGTACATCCAGAATAATTGCATCGTCATCGGTGGTTGTTTGGTTAGGAACTATCCAGGGGCGACTTGAACTAAGAACATCAAGATCACGTTTTAGAGTGATGCTTGTGCGAGGTATTCGCTTTCTATTTGTATACCATTTACTATTAACAATATTGTAGGCATCATAGGTTTCTTTTGCCGTCTTTACAACATCCAGACTGTCTAAAGTTGATGCGATAATATTTGTTGCAGCAGAGTTAAAAGGGAGTTTTGAATGCAAAGTTTTCATACCAATATGTATCCCAAGCAAGTTTGAATATACATCTTCAACCGAGAAACTAGAAAATTTTTCTGGCAACAAAGGAATAGTTGATGCTCCAAACCAAGTTGAAATTTCATGCCATAAGGAAAAGTCGTACGCTATTTTTCCCGCCAACAGAATACAATCACCATTATTGATATGTGCAGGTACGTTCAAATATAAAGTCTTACGGCCTGCTTCTTTACGCAAAGGCAAAATCACTTCACCTTTTCCTTTACTATTTAAAATGGTAGTGTATAGATAGCGCGTCCAATCAATTTGATCTCGTAGGTGACCTATGTCGATAAAGCCACCTTTGTTAGTATATACGGTTCCTACACCTTCACGCTTATTACCCATATAGTGATGCTCACCCAAATCGTCTATATTAATCACCTGATCAATAGATACAAATGGCACACCCCATAATTTTAAATCATACCCAAAAGCGCAACAAGCTCTAATAATACGAGGTGGAATTTTGTCTAGATCAACACCAACATCGTGCGTATTTTGAGCGCGAAGTGTAATTGAATTAACTGCAAAACCTAGCATCAAAAAGAGTTTTATGCTATTTAATATAGTTTTGTAAATGTCAAATCTCATGGTACTACGTGACATATATCATAGCTTGTGACGCTCTAACAAATCAGGGTAAAGTTCATCTTCAACCCACATAAAATTAGGAATTATGCGAATAATTTTTTCATAGCATAATTTGGCTAGAGGAATTTGATCGGTAGCTTCGTAGGCTTGCCCTAATGCAGTTAGTGTGTTGATGTATATCCAATTATTGACTACCAATTCTTGATCCTCAAAGCTTTTAACTGCTTTAAGGTAGTATTCAATTGCTTCCGTCTTATCCCCACCAAAAACTGATGGACGATAATACATTGAGTTTCCTTTTTCTATATTACCTTGAATATTCGCCGAATCAAGTTCTATAGACTTGTTGATGTACTTCATGCTTTTAGGGCCTAAATAAATAGCCTTTAAATTTGAGATACCAATGGTATAAGCTATGTAGGCACCTTTATATGCCAGTAGAGTTGCATTTTCAGGTGATTCAACTAATAATTCTTCAATGAGTTTCTCTGATTTATCAATGTATACTTTAGCCATATCGTACTTTTCGGCCCCTACTAACCAAGCCGTATATCCATAGTAATAACTGAGCAGCTCAAATTGCTCTGCTACATTATTCTCATCCACATTTTTTTCACAAGTATCCATTATTTTAAGCCACTTATCCATTTTACCTCTTGAATAGGCCTTATAAATTGAATCGCGGTAGGTGGTACTTTGAGAAAAACTGAATTGCATTGAAAGCAACGCCGTTATAGTCAAGATGACTACCCTTGTAATATATTGCGGCCTTTCCATATTAATTTCTTCCGTTTGCTATTAATGAGTCCCTTAATTATGATACCAAGAAAAACTAGGTGTTGTGGAATTGCTAATAATACATTTTGAACTACCGATTGCTGGCTCGCCAAACTCACAAAAAATCGGATAGACAATACGCCTATAATATATACTGTGAAACCCCATACATCCAAATTATAATAAAGGATAAATGGAGCAATTGTAGTTATAACACCAAAAGAAATCGTTGCCAACTTACTATTGCCGAAAAATTGAAAGATGCTTTTTGTAAAGCCCTCAACTGCTGCATTTAATCCTTTATACATTCTGCAAGAAATATCGGTATCTCCTAAGCGTGTATCGCTGGTTAGCGCGTTTAGTTTAAATAGTCTTATGATAGCAATGTCTTCTACCGTATCGGACTTACATTTTTCATGAGGCCATAGCGTCTTATAGGTGGCTGCCTTAAACATCATGAATTGACCATTAGCTGCGGAAAAGGCATAGTTCTTTGAATTACGAATTAGCGGAAGTGGAAGTAAACTAAGCAAAATCCAGTTCATTAGTGGTACGGAAACCTTTTCCCCTATAGATTTCACTATTTGCATTGGAAATATCGATAACAAGTGCAAATCGTATTTCTGAAAATGACTTATGCTACGTTTCAAAAAGTCTTTCTTAACATTAACATCGGCGTCCAAAAAGAGTAAAATATCGCCTGTAGCAGCTTGCGCTAGTTTATGACAGGCATGATTCTTACCTAACCAGCCATCTGGAGGCTGTTGTCCATTTATTATTTTAATAGCAGGTACAAGCGTTGCCCAATGCTCGATAATACTCTCTGTTTTATCATCTGACAGATCGTTGTATACAATGATTTCAAGTGCGCTATATTCTAACAATGATAATTGCTCCAATAAGGTTCCAATGTTTTCTTCCTCATTGCGAGCTGGTATTAAAAGTGAAACAGAAGGAACTGTAGCTAACGAAGTTACCTTTGGCAAATAAGCGAACGAAAGAAAATTAACAATCGCTACCACCAACCTGCTAATTAGTAAGACTAGAAGAAAATAACAGAAATAAATCATTTCGCCCCTTGTTTAGTAAAACACGCCGCTGCAAAATGATTAAACGCTTTTTCTACATCTTCAGTATTGGTGTTCTCATTTATTTGCTGCGTTTCGTAATACACACACATATCTGGTTTTAGATTGGTACCGTAATTAATTAGATTGATATTAAAAACCAACTGGAAATCGGTTTTCGCATTCTCTAAAATATGAGAAAGTAAGCCTTTTTCAAAAGTAAATTCACGCGTGTATATACTTTCAATTTTTCCTTGTGGGAAAAACAAAAATAGGTTTTCGCTATTTTCTAAGAGTTCCACAGCATAATCGAGACTCTCTAAACTAGAACGCTTGCCTTTGCTTATGGAGCACGCGCCAATTTTAGCCAACATCATGGTTTTACGCAGCTCTTTTTCAAGCATCATGAAGTGAAACCTTCGCTTAAAAACTTTACGATTTAATAAAATTTGTATAAAGCCATCGTAAAAAGAGAAGTGGTTACTTATCATAAGAATAGGAAGGTCTTTCTCTTCGTACTCTCCAATATACTTTACCTTCCCAAAAAAAAAGCCTATTAATGTTTTTGTATAAAACTTAGAAAATTTTACCCAGTATTTATTATGATTTGCTCTTATCATTTTTTAATATTCATTATGAATAGCTATGATTAGAAAAAATACGATTTGGATAAAAAATAACCAGCGAGCTGGTCGATTCTGCGTGTTTACTTCAAATTTTTGAATAACCCAATTAAATAACAGTGCCAATAGGAACCATACTACATAGTTACTTACTGGAGGGTCGTTTTTTGAAAACAACCACATATCCATAAGCGGTGCTACTTTCTCAAGTATGATATCGTAAAGCAACATGAGCGATGCTGCACCCACAATTATCGGAATATTTTTGGCCGTGTATTTGGAAATGATACTATTGGATGCGTACACTAAAAATACCCAATTGAGGCCAATAATTACAGGCACATCGACTATTTTTATACCAAGCCCTTTGCCGTAGGTATACATGCCAAATAATTTACCTGTTGCTACCCCAATAATTTCAGTAATAATGCTGAGAATAAAAATACTTGCAAAAACTACCATTGTTTTTATATTCCATTCCTTGTGATGTAAAAAAATGGCCGCGATAACTAAAACTAGAGTGAACGGCGTGATTAGTATAAATAAATCGTGGGTAAAAGGGGTCAAATATAAACCCACTCCAACAATGTAAAAAATTATAAACGTTATCGGTAACCCCTCATTGGCCAAGTATTTCAATATCCGATTCATCTATTCGGCTGGTATTTCATTATCAACAATTTTAGCACTCGCTAAACAGAGTGGTATTCCTCCACCTGGGTGAACACTTCCGCCAACAAAATATAAGTTCTTTACGCTTTTAAGAAAATTAGGATGTCTTAGAAATGCAGAAAACATGGAGTTCGATGAATTACCATAAAGCGCTCCTCCTTTACTCAACGTATCTTGCTCAATTGTAATCGGTGATGCAATTTTCTCTTGTTCGATATAATCCTCAATGTTTGTTTTAAGGGACTTGTTGATTTTCTTAATGATATTTTGCTTGGTAGTACGAATCAGTTGATCCCAATTCTCATGGGTATTTGAAGGTGCGTTAACCATTACGAACCAGTTCTCACAACCTTTTGGCGCATCACTTTTTACTATTTTTGAACTAACGAATATATAGACAGTAGGATCAGTATCGATGGTTTTTTTCTGAAATAGATTATGAAACTCTTCTTTATAATCACTACTGAAAAGTATGTTATGCACATCCAATTCCGGAAATTCCTTCTTCACTCCCCAATAGAATACTAACGCTGATGATGAAGCTTCTAGGCGATTGAATCGCTTTTTTAAGGGATGATCCATCAGATTATTAACAACATAGTTGATATCCGAGTCCGAGACGATCCTATCGAATGTAAACGCCATTTCTCCAACGGTTAGTCCTACGGCCTTTTTGTTTTCTATATCGATGGACGTCACCAAAGAATTAAAATTAAAACGGACGCCTTTTTTTAAGGCAAGCGCATAAATGTGCTTCACAATGGAATACATTCCATCTTTCGGAAAATAAGTTCCTAGATTATTTTCGAGATGCGCTATAACGTTTAACGTAGCAGGCGCCTTATATGGGTTTGAACCATTGTAAGTGGCATACCTATCGAACAATTGAACGAGCAAAGGACTTTTAAAATTGTTTCTATTAGCACTATGCATGGTTTTATAAAAGCGAATCTTATTGACCTGAAACAGCGATTTCAAAACCGAAAACTTCAATAAATTCTTGACTTTATGCAAAGAGTTAAAAAGGAAGATATCTGCCGTGATTTTGTATATCAATGACGCACTCTTAAAATATTTGGTGATATTAGAAGGGTCTTCTCCTAGTTTTTGAGCACATTCAATAGCGAATTTCTGTTGATCAGACCACGCGACAAGATTTTCGCCACTATTGTAGAAGTATTTGCAAAGCACTTCAAGTTTATTGTAAGCAAAAGTTGATGGTATCGTTTCACCCGCTGCACCATAAAGTTCCTCCACTAATTCTGGTAATGTAAATAAAGATGGGCCGGTATCGAATCGATAACCTTCCATATGAATCTCGCTAATTTTTCCTCCAGGAGACATATTTTTTTCAAATACAGTTACTTCATGACCCTTAGATACTAATCTACATGCGGTAGCCAAACCACCAATTCCGGAACCGATTACCGCAATTTTCAAGCGTTCTTGGTTTTTTTAAATCGTGTTTCAAAAATATGAGTCAAGGTTAATGGTAATAAAAGCAATGAAAAATTATAGAACATATCTTCAATCGGGATAGAGAAAATACGAGTTCCCAATATAGCTTCCGGGTTGTAATCAAAAACAGCTTGTTCAATTCCGGTACCTGTTAAGATTCCGTTTATTATGAAAAATGGGACGAGTAAAATTGGATATATTGCTAAATAGTACTGCACCACCTCCCTCGCAAAACAATAACTCAATAAAAGTACCACTGGTAATACAAGTAAAACAACAAAAGTATAGGTTAACTCTTTAAAAAACAATGATATGGAAACCGAGGCTGCAGCGATTAGAAAAGTCAACATTTTTGTCCATTGTTCACTTAACCTGAATTTTGGAAAATGAAATTGAACTGCATAAAAAGAGAATGCACAAGCATAAGGAATGACAAGAAAAAACAAGTATTCTTCTAAAGGAAGCTTTTGAATATAAATGCCAGAATTATAGATGGGATTGAAAAACCAATAGCCCATATGTGTAAAGATGATATCCCAAGTGACGAAAATAACCATAGTTATCAATATGGCGGGAAGCAGGTATTTCCAACGCCTGTAAAGTCTAAGATTTTTCTCGAAACTCAAAGCTAGGGGTCCGGCAAGTGAAATAAGAAGTATAATTAAATAGAGTGACATAGTTCGTAATTTTCTTATGTTCTATGCCAGTGGAAGTTTATTGGTAATCCAAATAAGAGATTAATGCCCGTATCTTCGCCCAATTAGGCGCTCGGATGCGCTCATTAAGGAATTTCTCTACAGGATTCTAATTTATCTTAATTCTAAGTTTACTGTAATAAAGATCGTGTGCATACGATTCATTTTTTATTGAATTGATAGGCAATGGTTTGATTTTTTTTAGAGTAAATCTTAAATCTTGCTTGATATCTTTCGCGAAAGTAATAATCTTTTTCAAACTCGCCTATTTTTTAAGTAAGCGCTTATACTATTCCCCAAACCCTTCTAAATGTGGTTTAGTTTTCCTTTGATTTTAAAGAAAATAAAAAATATTATACAACTCCCCCGCTAAGGCTGGTCTGTGACGAGCGAATATATTGGCAGGCAACGAAAGAACAAGTATTCGCGTCTTCTATTAAAGAACCTATACCAGAACAAATGACCGACGCAAAAACAATTTCTAAAACTTCAAAAATTTTCTGCCTGATGGGTAGTGCATTTCTTCTAATTATGGGTGCATTTCATGGTAGCGGTATTTACTTTGTGAGCGAAGCAATCGATCAATCAAATGCAGAAGAATTCTTAAAAGATATTGTACCCGTTTTATTTGCCCACCCATCTATTCATCTGATTGGTTTGGCAGCCCTAGGTGTTTTAGCCCTTTTTCTAAAACATGAAATGCGAAAGCTAACCTGGGCGCTGGCGGCATTGGTAATCCTCGATGCGCTATTGGGTTTTTATTTGGGTGGGGCGATACCAGGTATACTTCTTTCAGTAGCGGCCCTTTGCTATGTGGTTTCAGGGTATAAAAGTGTTAGCTAAATCAATCTTTGACTTGAATAGCATCGCAAGTCCCCACGAACGGCACTCCATTTTGACCAAAGGCGTAGGTAATCAAGCCGATGTACACTTCGCTATCATACGAAGGTGCCGCGCCAGGTAAATTACCGATATCGTTATAAAGGGTCCAAGTATCATCTGCAGTTATATAGTCCAAATTTGGAGTTTGCCAGTAAACCGTAAGCGTATTATCATCATTGCCAACAATTCTGATGTCGGCCCTACCTTCAGGTACCGTATTCGACCCAATATCATTGACACTAGAGGATCCATCGACAGTATTCTTCCCTTCCACCGTGAACTCCGCTCCTCCTCGATGTCCAACAACGACATGTGAAGAATTAAAGGAATCAAAATCTTTGACATGCACCTGAACACCAGAAAACAGATAGGGGTTTCCGCTGGACGATGGCGCTACTTGAGAATCGTCTATGGTTCCAATCCCGATATTTCGAGCAATAAATTCAAAGGGAAATGTTACCAGTTTCGCATCAATACGACCTTGGTTATCATGAAAATGGAGGGTGATGTTATTGTTGTTATCCTCCAAGACCGCTTTGTATCTGCCTGAAACACTAGATACATTGGGCAGTGCTGATTCGTTGTTGGTGACATAATCTATCAAAGGACCATTTGTATCGAAGCTGTCTATAAAATAATCATCATTATTTTCTTCCGTAGGATCATCGACTGGGTCATCCATAGGGTCAGAGTCTGAATTTTCATCGTTATCGGGCATTAGAGTATCTATCAATTCCGCGTTGTCCGTTGAGCAAGCGAATAATGTAACTGCACAAATGCCTATATATAGTAGCTTTTTCATACTTTGGATTTAGATATGCTAAACGAAGTTCTAACCTATCTATTGCTTTATAGAGCCTGTCTTCGATGAGTGAACATCGGCTAAGAAACCACTAGTGCCACACGATTTTATTCGCTATTTTTAATATTTACTAATACTTCTGACAATGAAAAAAATCATTTCCCTATTTGTCTTCTTAATTTGCATACAAACTTTCGGTCAAGAAGCTATGCGACGTTGGCGCAAACTTAACCAGGTACGTCAAGATAAATTTGATTTGGTTTTGCCCGAAGTTATGCGTGAAAACAACATCAGCATGTGGATAGTGACCAATCGCGAAGGTAATCTTGACCCTTTGTATACTGATATGGGCGAAGGCTATGTCGGCGGTAATGCCTATTATATTTTCACGGATACGGGTAAAGTGCGTATTGAAAGGGCTGCGCTGGGCGTTGGAGGTTATTTGATGGAAGAAGGCGGCACTTACGATTATATTGGCTCGGCCAGTGAGCTCAACGAATACGTAACCCAACGTAACCCGAAAACCATTGGTTTGAATATTTCCAAAAACTTTGGCGGTGCTGATGGACTCACCCACTCTGCGTATTTGGAGCTGAACGAGATCTTAGGAGAAGATTACGCCAGACGATTCGTCTCGGCGGAGAAATTGGTTTCAGATTTCCGGTCACGTCGTGTGGCCAGTGAAATCGGCATCTACGCCGAGGCTGGGGACTTATCGTATACGATTGCGGAACGTGCTTTTTCCAATGAAGTGATCACTCCGGGAGTAACTACTCTCGAAGATGTTGCTTGGTTTATGAAAGAAGAGCAATTCAAGAATAATCTAGGTTCTTCTTTTGGGATGCCTTCGGTTTATATTACAGGTCCTGATGGTGTTGAAGCCACTTCAAGTGACCGAATCATTCAACGAGGTGATGTTCTGATGCTGGATTGGGGTGTTGGCCTCATGAATATGTTCACCGATATGAAACGTGTTGCCTATGTGCTTAAAGAAGGTGAAACCGAAGTCCCTGCTGGAATTCAAAATGCCTTCGATCAAGGGGTAAAAGTTCGGGATATCATCAAAAAGACCATCAAACCTGGCGTCACCGCGCAAAAAGCGGAAGATGTCGTCTATTCCGAGTTGACCAAAAAAGGCTTCAACAAAATGAAGGGATTCAATAAATTCACCGATTTGGACAAGACCGATGTGATCATCGGCTGCCACTCCGTGGGTAACTGGGGGCATGGCATAGGGCCATCTATCGCTTTTTTTAATCCCGTTCGATTGGAGTATGAACTAAAACCTTCGAATTTGATTTCCATTGAACTGTTCGCGTACACCAAAGTGCCGGAATGGGGTGATAAAAAACTCCGTGTCCCGCTAGAGGATGATGCCGTGATTACGGAACGCGGTGTAGAATGGTTATATCCTATCAACCCTAAGATTCTGGTTATTAAGTAAATGATAATGTGCAAAACAATACTTTTCGTTTGTTTATTCGTTTTAACCCATCTAAATGCTCAAACCATGAGGGTACGTGATTATGGAATTGAAATCGGCGTATTAAAAACAGGAAAGTTGAATGCGATAACCGATGTGGAAGGCGTAAAAGTCGGCCACACTACCTTACAAGAGGGTGATAGCATTAGAACGGGGGTTACCGCAATTCTGCCTCACTCTGGAAATATCTTCCAACAAAAAGTACCCGCTGCGATTTACTTGGGTAATGGTTTTGGAAAATTGGCGGGTTACAGCCAAGTCAAGGAATTGGGAAACATCGAGACCCCAATAATTTTGACGAATACCTTGAGTGTTCCAGAAGCCTCAAATGCTTTGATTACGTATACTTTGAAACATCCTGAGAATAAGGACGTACGTTCGGTAAATTCAATTGTCGGTGAAACTAACGACGGTTGGTTAAATGACATTCGTGGTCGACATGTGAAGGAGAAGCACGTGCTCGATGCGCTTAAAAATGCAACAGGAGGTTCAGTTCAAGAAGGGAATGTAGGTGCTGGTACCGGCACCGTTTGTTTCAACTATAAGGGAGGAATTGGGACTTCCTCAAGAATAATTCCTGAATCTTTTGGAGGTTATACTGTCGGAGTTCTTGTTCAGTCCAATTTCGGAGGCATTTTCGAATTGAACGGAGTACCGATAGCCAAAGAGTTGGATAATTATCCAAGACAGTATACCTATGACGTAGATGGCTCGTGTATGATCGTTGTCATGACCGATGCCCCAATGGGTTCAAGAAACTTGGAGCGCTTGGCTAAACGCGCCATAATGGGGCTGGCCAAAACTGGCGGAATTGCTTCGAACGGCAGCGGCGATTATGTCATTGCAGTCTCTACGGCCAAGGAGAATTTGATTCCCTATCAAAGCGAGTCCCGTTATCAAGAAACCAAAGAATTGCGAAATGGTGAGGTCACTCCCCTATTTTTAGCCACAATCGAAGCTACGGAAGAGGCTATTTTGAATTCGCTTTTTGCCGCGGAAACTATGAAAGGGCGCACCGGACATGAAATAGAAGCTTTACCGATTGATAAGGTGCTTTCTGTTATGAAAAAATATCAGGCTCTTAAAGATTAAAAGTGATTTCTCTTACAATATTCCGTATTGTCTTGCTGAATTATTCTATAACATTCCCAAATAAAAAAAGACCTCTTATTAAGAGGCCTTTTCAATAATTTGAAGGCTTACTAGTTATTGGGCCAATTACCCCAATTACTACAATGTCCGGCTTTATCCGTTTTCTCAATAACTCTGTTCACACCAGAGTAACCTGCATTCATTACAGCTCTAGGGGAAAAATGAACTTTGCCATTTTTATCTGTTCTAGAGACTTTTCCAAAATGTGCTTGACTTAATGCATGACCAGTTTCGTGTAAGGCAACCGTTTCAAAATCAACACCAGCTCCAGTGGCGACTCTATCTTGCCAGTCGAAAGCGTCATTATAATAAATTTCTTTGACGGCTACGTCTCCAACGCCATCTGCATTGATATCCTCTATCCAAGTTAAAGTGAATGTGACCCCCAAGATAAACGAACCACCGTCTTCAGCAACTAAATCAAAGAATGCTCCTGGAAGAACTCCGGCGGAAACAATAACCCCTGGAAAAAATCCTTCACTACCACCAAATCCAAAGAAAAAATCAGAAATGAAACCAATATCTTCCATAAATACACCACCATTAGGCAGATTCAAGCCATTCGAGCAGGTCACAGTTTCCCAAGTATCCATAACCGTGTTAATCGCATCTAAGGTGTTTAGGCCAGAGGCGGTTTCTAATTGTGTACCATCAACTATGTATGGAATATCAGTGCCGGTATAGGCATTTCTAGGGTCATTGGGCACAAAATCCGAACCTAATCGTTTATTTCCTCTATCTGTAAAGAAAACCGTTTGTCCGGCTCCTTCTGCAGTGTAGTATTCCATTTTATCCAGTTGCACGCCATATGGTACTAGCTGCTCGTTCAATTGAGCAATACTGCTTTTTAAGTCAGAAGTAGATTTGCTTGAGATAGCAGATTTGTTTTTTGAAAAGCCGTCAATATCGACTTTTACCATTTTTAACTCAACTGAATTATCCTGTTCTGGAATAATTTCATTTGGGTTGTCTTGAATTTCACAACTTGCTAAAAGTCCAGTAATAGCTAGGGCAAATAAATAGTTTTTTTTCATTTTAATAGTGTGTTTTAAAATTAAATATTTTGAAGAAAAGTCTTACCCGTGTAATTTATTCATTTTTTTGATAAAATCACAAGTTAGGACTGAAATGTTATAAAAAAAACTTTTCAACCTCAAGTTGTTCCATTTTTCCGCACATTAATACACCCTAATCAGCGTACATATGAAATTGGTTTATTTGTTTTTATTCTTCGCTTCTATCCATTTTGACATGTACTTCGTACTGGCCATTGTTTGATGGAGCAATAATTGCCCAACAATGTTTAGATGACGATGCTTTTCTAAATTTTCTGATATTCCTTCAATTTTAGTCCCCAGTCGTTTTTCCAAAGCACTAGAATCATAATTTGAGTTCATAATTTCGACACCGTTTTTTTGAGAAGTGTACCAAAAAGTGTGATTTGAAAACAATTCTATGGATCTATCGACAAAGGATTGCGCGTCATCCGCAATGCATCCTGCAAAAGCGAAACCATCATGCATCCCCTCTGCCCCAATGGAGGTTGTTACGCTTGGTGTTCCATTTTGCATAGCAGCTATTAGTTTACCCTTGAGTCCAGCCCCAAAGCGCAGTGGGGCCAGGTTTACCCTGGCCTTTTCCATCACATCTTTTACACTTTCTGTCCAGCCGTGCACCATAAACCCTTCTTTCTCATTATGCATTTGTTGAATATGTTGAGGAAGATAAGCCCCATAAATATGAAGTTTGGCATCTAGTACTTGCTTTCGGATTAAAGGCCATATTTCCGTTTTCAACCAAACTATCGCATCGACATTCGGGCTATGTTTTCCGTTTCCAATACAGATAAAATCGTTCCGTTCCTCAAAAGGTTTTAAGCTTTTGATTTCAATTTCTGAGAGTGGCTCCACCATAAAAGGTAAATGCAATAAAATGCTATCGGGCATTCCTGTTTTTTCTTTTAACAATTGCATTTCATAAGTAGCTATAACTAACACTATATCAGAACGATAACAACTTGCCAATTCTCTTTTAGCTATATCTGCTCGTAGCCAATAGTCAGTAGTGAATTCCAAGCCCTTCTTAAAAGCTTTTTCCCTCGTATGGCGCAAGGAATGTAAATCTTCCGTATCCAAAATTCGAAGTGCCCTTGGGGCAAATTCCGCAATACGCCATCCAAATTGTTCTTCGGTCAAAAAACGGTCAAAAAGCACTATGTCTGGATTCAATTTTTTGATAAAACTATCGAAGCTGGAGTGGTTTAGTTGTATCGGCGTCTTTTGGATTCCCAATGCCTCTAAATGCAAAGATTTATCCGATTCAGCAGCAGTACTCGAAAATGTAATTTGATATCCCTCCTCAAGAAAAAAATGGAGTAATTGTTGCATTCGATTGCCAGCTGCCGTTGTAGTGGGCTCAGGCCAGGTATAACCGATAATTAATAAGCGTTTGTTTTGCATTGATCAAAAGTATTAATGCTGTTTGAAGACTTCGGGTTCCTAAAATCTCGACTACGCTCGATATAACAACAGTTAAGAAAGATGAAAAACTATTAACTTGTAGTTGCAAAACTACATTCGGGCGGCAAATTTTCGAGAAATAGCAGAACGTAACTTTCGTTCATAATCCTCCTCTAACCATTCCTTGTAATTCTTGGTGTTGTTCATGATACAGTAGGAATATTGTCGAACACGATACTTGATTTCCTCTTTCAGTTGTTTGGCAAGAATACGGGCATCGAAAACATCTTCTGCATTCTCCACACAAATCACGGCGTGTTGTTCGATACTTTTTTCCAACACCGTTTTTGATTTTAATCCTTTTGCAAAAACCTTTTTATATTCCTCTTTAATGTCAAATTCAATATTTTTTGATTTGGCAAACTGTTCGCGAAGCGTTGCAGGCATCTCATAAATGAATTCCTTTTCAATTTCCTCATCATTCTTGATGTTTTCCAAATAGAAATCTGGAAAATGAAAAATCTCTTGCCAATCTACCGCAGCATCCCACAAACCAAAGCGTGCTATATTGTTTCCCAAATCCACTACGGTGAATTCTTTCTTATTCGGAAGCACCCTAGATCCACGACCGATCATCTGAAAATACAGGGTCAAAGACCGGGTTGCCCTATTTAAAATAATAGTCTCTACGGTAGGTTCATCAAAGCCGGTAGTCAATATACTTACGGAGGTCAGAATTGCACCTGGAGTTTCAGAAAACCATTGTAAAATCTCGCGACGCTCCGCCGCATTGTTCTTGTTATCAAGGTGCCTGATATTGTAGCCCGCCTTCTTAAAAGTTTCGTACACATACCTAGACGTATTGATACCGTTGTTAAAAATCAAGGTTTTAGTTCCTTTTGCGATTTCGGTATAAGCGGTTACCAATTTGCCCAACATACTTTGATTGCCATACAGCTCGTCAGAAGACTTTACCGTATAATCACCACTAATACCCAGCTTTAAACTCTGCAAGCTCACATCGTAATTGTACATGTTCGCTTTCGCCAAAAATTTCTTTTCTATCAATGAAGCGATGGATTCCCCCACAATTAACTTTTGATAGTTGTCTTTCATAGGGAGTTTGATGTTAGAGCTTAGCGGAGTAGCTGTAACACCCAGTATAGTTGATTTTTCGAAATACTTGAAAAGTTTACGAAACGAATTGTAATGCGCTTCATCAATGATGACCAAGCCAATATTGTTGATTTCAACTTTTTCTTCTTGCAACCTATTGTTCAAGGTCTCCACCATGGCAACGAAGCACATGAATTCATCTTGGTCTTGCAATTCTTTGACCTCACTATTGATTATCTTGTTCTTAACACCAAAGCCGCTCAGCATTCGGGAGGTCTGAGCACTCAATTCTATACGGTGGGTAAGCACCACCACCTTTTTCTGGGTTTGTTCAATATATCTTTTAGCAATCTCGGAGAACACCACAGTTTTGCCACCTCCGGTAGGTAGTTGGTACAAAATATTGGAAGCGTCATCGGACTCATCGAGGTGTTTGAAGATGGTATTTAGATCCTCCTGCTGATAGTCGTAAAGTGTCTTTTCCTTGCTATTTTTCTGTAACTCCAAGTAGTAGGTGTATTTAATATTTCGTCGGCAACCTTGTTAAAAAGGTAATTTTGCAAAACTAATAGATTTTTATGCTTGGGCGAAACAATAGTTTTAAAAACAACGTTTTATTTTTTGTAGTTAGAAATTTAATATCCCTTAATCTCCGAAACCAAATTTAGTAAGGGTTGACCTTTTTTCATACGCCGATAATTAGCCAAAATTTGAGGCACAACGGAATCGGTATCTGAAACACTGGCGTAGTGCGGTGTCATATTGATTTTTTCAGATTCCCAAAATGGATGGCTCGTGGGAAGGGGTTCTTCATGGAAAACATCTAAGGTGGCACCGGAAATATGTCCGCTTTCAATGTACTCGATCAAATCTAAATCCACCAAATGACCTCCTCGCGCCGCATTAATGACATAAGCTCCCTTTGGCAACCTATGAAATAGTGTGGCATTTAAAATTCCAGTGGTTTCAACTGTTAATGGTAACAAGCATACCAAAATTTGACTTGTGGATAAAAAAACATCAAATTCATTTTTTCCATGGAAAGTTTTCACACCCTGTAACTCTTTTTGAGAATTTGCCCAACCTTGGGTCTTAAACCCGAAACGGATCAAGTCTTTTGCCAAAACAGTTCCTAAAGCTCCGAGACCCATGATGCCAACCGTAAAATCGGAAATACGGTGATAGGGTCTTGGCTTCCATATTCTGTGAAACTGGTCGGTTTTATAAATATTAAGGTGCTTTAAGTAACTAAAAATGGCAGCTATAACGTACTCAGACATATCGCTAGCCAACATCGTATCCACTACCCTAGTAATCGGAAGCTTTTCAGGTGTTGTCTCATCCTCAAAAATAAAATCCACTCCCGCCCCACTCGAGGCGATATACTTTAAATTGGGATAAGGTGACAAAGTACCTTTTGGATGTTTCCATACCAATGCTACTTCAACCTCTTCTTTGTTGTGCGGTTCTAAATAGCTGAATACTTTGATGCCTGGGTCTACTGATTTAATAGCTTTCTTCCATAATTCGATTTTATCGTCTTGTCGTATGATGACTATGCTCATGTTGCTGTTGGTTGTTGGTTGATGGTTGTTGGTGAAAAAAGTTAATCCAAAATATCTAATGCCCTTGAGAACTCCTCCCTGTGGAGCCATTCTTTCTCTTGGGTGAACTGATAGGCTTTTATGATTCTAACTTTAAAATCATGTAGCAATCCGTTTACGGAGACATAATGGACTACTTCCTTGAAAGAATTCAACATACTTTTATAAAAAGCATCGGGAACGTTTTTTTCCATGGAAAAGGATTGGGCAATTTCCAAATTAAATAACATAACATCCGCTACTAAATAGGGATCTACCCCCAATTTGATAAAACGTTTGATATATTTCTGTGCGACCGACCTTCTGGCCTTTGGTCTTTTTCTTTTTACAGGAAAGTATTCGTTCGAAATCTTGGTTTTCGCCTCCTGCACCAGTTTATCTTCTTTCGGATTGAAAACAAAGTCGTAATACTCCTTTACCACAGGAAACTTCGCGTATAAATCTAGTAGCTGCGCTTCTAGCTCCTTCTTTTTCAAATCACCGATATATTTTTGAAGTGCTCGCTTACTCATACCTTAGGTTTGTTTTTCAAAAATACGGTTTGCACTTGTAAATTCCTTTGTGGAGCCTATATATAGTTAATATCCTCATAAATTATGTATAATAATATCGAAATACCTTTGGAAAAGACGCAATAAAAATGTATCATAAGAACTTGTACAAACATGAAAACCAAAAACATATATGAGGCAACTTAAGATTATCAAGCAAGTAACCAATAGGGAATCAAAATCGTTGGACAAGTACTTGCAAGATATCAGTAAAATCGACTTGATAACCGCGAGTGAAGAGGTAGAGTTAGCACAGCGCATTCGCGAAGGAGACCAATGGGCACTTGAGAAATTAACTACAGCGAACCTTAGATTCGTTGTCTCGGTCGCCAAACAATATCAAAACCAAGGATTAAAACTACCAGATCTTATCAACGAAGGTAACCTAGGACTTGTAAAGGCGGCAAAACGTTTTGATGAGACCAGGGGGTTCAAATTCATTTCATATGCCGTATGGTGGATCAGACAGTCTATTCTTCAGGCATTGGCCGAACAATCAAGAGTTGTTCGATTACCATTGAACAAAATTGGTTCGATCAATAAAATCAAAAAAACCTTTTCGTACTTAGAACAGGCCCATGAGCGCCCCCCCTCTGCTGAGGAAATCGCCAAAGAATTGGAGATGACCGTTAGCGAGGTCAAACAATCTATGAAAAACTCCGGAAGGCACGTATCTATGGATGCGCCACTTCGTGAAGGCGAAGATTCAAACCTTTATGATGTACTTCGTGCAGGGGAATCTCCTAAACCGGACAAGCTATTGATGCAACAGTCGTTGAATACCGAAATCAACAGAGCTTTGGAAACCTTATCGCCAAGGGAAGCCGATGTAGTAAAATTATATTATGGCATTGGAGACCAACAATCCATGACTTTGGCAGAAATTGGACAAACCTTTGATTTGACCAGAGAACGTGTTCGTCAAATTCGTGAGAAAGCGATTCGTAAACTGCGTCATAATTCAAGAAGTAAACTCTTGAAGACTTACTTGGGGTAAACGAGTGTTCTTAAAAGAAAAGCGCCTTGATCCTAGGATCAAGGCGCTTTTCTTTCTAATTCAATTCGAGGTGAATTATGAAAAACTCAATTTGTTAATTTCAACATCAGATAATATTTCATTTAAACTTTCAATGAAGTTCATGTAAGCTGCGTTGTCTGGGTTTTGTTTTGACATAGTTGTAGGTTTTAAAAGCGAATGGTCGATAGACTACATATAGTCTAGTTCGGCCAATTCATTAACACTTAAAATTTCGTTTAATTCTTGTAGAAAGGTTAGGTATTCCTCTCCGTAGGTGTCGTAAAGCATTGGATTCGGGTTTTATGGTTCTATTGATTTGGGTTTCGTCATTTACATTGTAAACATATTTATAACGCTTAGTGAAAACAATTAATTGTGGTGTACTGGCTTTTTTTTGTTGTGAAAAGCGTCATCTTCGACACCATCTATTTTGCGACGAAAATAACCCAATGTAGTTCATCGAAGTTATGTGCATTTCGTCGGAGTTAAAACTTCACCTGATACGCTAAGCCTGCAGAAACAGCCCATACAAAGCTTCCCGATTGAAAAGCAAGCTCTTGTCTTGATACTCCAACACTGGCACTATATATATTCGGATTTTGTTTGCCGGTAAATTGATATTGAAGACTCATACGCTGTGATTCAATATATAGCAAAGTTTCCGCTAATAGTTCATCGCCTGAAACTAGCTGTCGTAATTCCGGAGAATATCCCATTCCGATATTAAGACTAAAAAAATTATCGGCATCCTTTAAATATTTACGTACCAAGAGGTTTCCTGAGAATTGAATCAAGTTGTCCTCTTTGGGAATTAAGTTGGATCTTAACGAAAAATAATAATTACCCCGGTAGTGCCCAATTGAATTTGTAATCATTGTGATGTCTCTGGTGTCTAAACTAATATAGCGTCCGCCTGCGGAAAACTCCATAGCACCAGGCAAATTCACATAAAGATCCCCACCTACCTTATGATTGGGATAAATCGAGGCGTTGGAATATCCATAATTTAAGTAGGCATAAAAGCGTTTCGAGAATTTCGGATAAAAATCAATATCGTATTGCAGTCCGTGCTCACCATTGCGATTACTATAATTGATTCTGGGGAGCAAACTTCCGGCAAGTGTCTGTCTCTTGAACTCAATGGTCGAGAAGACCATGGGGTCGTATCTTTGATCGAAGACCGTGAAAGAATTTCGAATCGCAATTCGGTTATTCAGTACATTTTCTTTTTTAGCTTCTTTCTTTTCAACGGCTTCAGTTTCTTTATTTTTTACTACAGTGCCTGGCGTGCTTTCTATTTCGGATTTATTTTTCCTTTTTGAGGATTTGATATTGCTCTTTGTAGCTATAGAACCTGGATTATCAATCCAGCTTTTTTTAGGAAATTCTTGATTTTCAATACGGTCTAACGCCATTTCCGCTAGTCGTTCTAATTCTTTGTCATTCTTTAAATAAGTTAATGCTTTGTTTGTTAAACCCAAAGCTATGGCATTGTTCTTAGCATACAGTTCATTCTTAACCGCAAGAATCCAGATATCTCGATTGTCTTTCTCAATAGAGGTTAGTTTATTGAATTCTCTTCTTGCCTTGTCATATTGTCGAGACCAACTGTAGGTACGAGCAACTAAGGTGCGCGCTTTTATGTTCTCGGGATACTTATTTAAAATTGCTAAAGCTATACTTTGTGCTTGTCCATGCTTTCCGTTATAGGCCAGTTCATGTGCTGCAGCATATGAATCGTCAACATCATTGTAAGCCAGATCCTGTCCCCAAGCACACATACTTAGGAATAGAAAAATTAGGGCGCTATGTATGTACTTAATTAGCATTAATCTTCAAAGTCAGTTGAAGCGGTTTGTTTTTTTCTTGATTGGTTTCTTGCCCGTGCGATTTTATCGGAAATTTCGTTGACACTAGAGCTATTCTGTTCTGCTAGCTTAATCAGCTCAAGGGCATCTTTATGGCGATCTGACCAAAAATAAACATCGAACAGGGCCGAGTAGGAATCGATATAGTTCGGGTTCATTTTAATGCACTCCTTTAAAATTTTTATGGAAGTTTCGTAGTCACCTTTCCAAACGTTGATCCTGCCGGTGAGTATTTTGGTGTCAATGTGGCTTGGAGCGTCAGAAAGAATATAACGGCATAGTAGTAACGCCTTATCATATTCCTTGTCGAATGCAATATCCCTAGCGATAAAATAGCCTTTGTCAGAATCTTTACCGTTGTAAACACTATTGAGCCAAATCATCTCCGTTTCTGTGAAGACTTCTTTTTGTACCGCGAAAATTGCCAAACTATCTGGTATGATTTTATCATTGTTGGTCACATAAGCATTCATTGATTTGAAAGCCGCTAGTTTACTTTCCGTTTTTGAACCCCCAAAAGAAGAACTTAAATCCATATTCTCATCAAGACTATAAATAGACCCATCAGAGAATACTTGCTCGCCGCTGATATATTCTTTGAGTTCGTTTTTGTTGCGCATTAATGGAATGTCTTTTATCGCCCTAAACTCTTCTTGCATATCAAGTGCGCTACCCATCCATGCTACTCGCTTAGGCATTTTCAATTCATAGTTTCCTTTCAAAAGGGCTAGTATTGTTGGTGTAACATCAAAATGGGAAGACAGGGCGCTAATTTTTCGCGTCTTTTTCAACATGGGGCTATAAATGATTAGTGGCACGTGAAAACGACTGATCGCATTTCGCTGCGGTATAGGTATGAGCCGGTGATCGCCCGTAACCACAAAAATGGTATTTTCATAGTTAGGTTGCTTTTTATAGGCCTCAAATACATCTTTTAAAGCATCATCCGTATATAACAAGGTGGCAAAAACATTATCGTTTTTTTTGATGACGTTTTTGATTTTTCCTCCATGACTACTTTTTGACAAAATCTGTTTCACCTTTTCCTCGTAAAAATCCTGCTGTGGGGGAATAAAAGGTTCATGTGTACTAATTGTCATGTATACTTCCATTCTCGGTTGTTCCGTTCTCGGCAAACTCATACTTTTTTTAAAAAGTTCTTTGTCAGGATACCCCCATGAAGAACCTGCCGCATCTTCAGCTTGCATTTCATACTTAGAACCAAATCCGGATTTATCAAGAACAAAATCCACGTTTTCGCTCAAAAGAAACTGGTCTACATTGTCGAAGGAGCTATTGGTACCTTGATAAAATGAGGTGTGATATCCGTTGTTCTTCAAAATACTGAACAACGTTAGTTTGTTAGGATACTTTTCCAGCTCCATAAAACCACTTTTACCAAAAGGAAGTGATCCAAAAAGTGACGGTATAACTCCAAAGGTTCTACCGGTGTTACTCAAACAGTTTTCCCAATACAATGATTTTTTGGTCAATTCATCCAAAAATGGAGTGAATCCTTCATACTCGGCGCCTTCCCCGACAAAATCCCTTCCTAAGCCTTCGACCATTATAAAAACTATGTTTGGTTTTTCTTCTTTTAAATCAAAGTACTCACCCAATACATTCTCGGTTTGAGATCGTTTTATCAAGGGGTATTCCACATCGGAATTATAGGAGGTATCTTCCGTAGAACTGTTATACAAATTGATGGCCAGATACTGTGTTTTATTCTGATTAATTGGCTTTCCATCGGTAAACAAGGTGGTAATGAACAAACTGAAAAGGATAATCGTAAAGGGATACATCTTACTGATGTAATGGTAATATTTTGAAGTGACCTTATACAATCCGAAGAACATGCCTCCGATAACCAAGATACCGACGACAAGAGAAATGGACATTCCCCCAGAATTCGCAACTGTCATTTTGATATCGGAAAAGCTATAGCCCAATAAATCAGACCCTAGGGGCACTAAAGCCGTGCAAAAATAGCTAATAAGCATCGCCTCGATTATCAATAATAAAATGAGAACTCCAAAAACTAGATTAAAACCATAGGTCGACCTAAGTTTCTCCCAAAAATTAAACGGGAATACCAAGATTATACCAACTATGGAGGCGAAACCTAATTGATGGAACAGTGCAATAAAAAAACTCTTTCCAAAAATAATATCAACAACACCTTTAAAATACAGCGTTGTATACTGATAAATAGAAAGCACCAAAAGACACCCAAAGAATGAAATAATCAACCTGGTGTATTGCTTTAAGGTATATCTATCAATTTTACTTGTATTCATAATAGACTTTTACGTAGCTTTCGCAAATCCCTTCCGAACTTGTGAGCCCCAACCTGATTTCACTTTAAATAGTTTTTTATAATTGCCGCGAATCGCTGCCCATACAACTATCGGATGAAAAGTAATCGGTTCGATAATAGCACAGAACATGAGAATCAAAATGTCTTTGGTTTTTTTGTATTCATTGTAGGAGTATACATCCCATAAAATGGCATAGAAGGAGAACATTATTGAAAACAGGTACACAGCAGCTGTGATGGCTACAAAAAACTCCCAGTTCAAAATTCCCAAATACCAGAAAAGAACGACGGTAAAGAAACCGAAGAACTCTAAAAGTGGCGCCAACCACTCATAAAAAAACCAATAGGGATAACTAAGCAGCCCCAATCGACCATACTGAGAATTGAAGAACATATCTTTATGAGTATTCAGGGTTTCTAAATTACCCCTTGCCCATCGGTCACGTTGGTTGATCAATATTTTGAGATCTTCAGGGACTTCAGTCCAACATAAGGGATCCGGTATGTATTCGATGGTATACGGCGAACGGCGGTCGTGCATGTAGCGGCGCATTCTAAATATAATCTCCATGTCCTCTCCGACGGTATTGGTATCATACCCACCGACGGCCATAGCAATTTCACGGTCAAAGAATCCGAATGCACCGGAAATGATAAGCAAACTGTCAATACGGCCCCAGGCCATTCGACCTAGAATGAACGAACGCGTATATTCCAAGAGTTGGAAACGGGCCAGCCAACTTTTAGGTAATCGTATTTCTTCTAATTTTCCACCTTCAATGATGCAGGAATTCGCTACTCGAATAACACCACCAACAGCAATTACTCTTTTTTCAGACCTTCTGTAAAAAGATTTCACCACATGCAAAAGGGCATCAGGCAAAAGCAGGCAATCTACATCGATACAGCCAACGTACTTGTTTTCGGAAAGAAACATACCTGTATTCAATGCATCCGATTTACCTCCATTTTCCTTATCGATAACAGTAAGCTTGGAAAAGGAGCGTTGTCTGCTTTTATAGATTCCTCGAATGGGTTTTGATTTCCAATTGGGGTCGATGTCACGTTCGATTTTCTCCAAATCATAAGCGGTAATCATTTTTTCAAGGGTATCGTCTTTACTACCATCGTTGACCACCATGACCTCATAATTAACATAGCGCAATGATAACAATGACCTTATGTTGTCCACAATGGTCAATCCCTCATTGTAAGCTGGAGCAATTATGGTAATACTAGGTGCCAAGGGAGAGGCCATGACTTTAGAAAGGTCATTAAAACTGTTTTTATGCTTATAATGAATTGAATTACGGGTTGACAAATACCCCATTATCGTAAACATCGTAAATAGCACGACCGTAAACAGAAAGAAAACTACGTTTATGTATTCAAGAATGATATTCCAAACAGTACTATCCATTTAACTTTTCCAAGATTTTATTTGAAAACGTACATATTTGACCAAAGAAGGAACCATAGTGAACACTTTTCTGTTCCTCATCTGTCTTTTTTTTTTCATCAGTATCCGCGTCTAGGTCCTCACTTAAATCAAAATTCAAATCGAAAATATCATTCGGGTTACCGTAAGGTTCATCTACTTGTTCAAATTGCTCAACAGCTTGTGACACTTCATTTTCAATTGAAGCTTGAGTATTTGAATTTTCCTCATTCCTACCCAACTTATATCTTAATTCTTTTAGTGCCTCCAAGGCTTTTTTTCTGATTTCCGGGGAATCATCTTTGGTCAACTCTTCCAAAAAACGCAATTCTTTTTCATCACCTACTGCAACCACTTCATTCAAAAGAATAAGTTTTGCCTCAACGTCACAGGTTCTGAACAAATCCTGAAATACACTAAAAGGTTGAAGCTCGTTATCGATTTTCTCAGTATCTTGAGTATGGTTGAACGTATCAATTATAGTATTGATACGCTTTTTGAACATATCGTATTTCTCGTGTACCAATAACTCTTTCAGAAAAGGTATTTCACGCTGATCACCCATTTCTTCCAAATCATTTAACAATTGCCGTGTGCTGGCTTCAAATTCGATATCACCAAAAATGGCTTTTGGAATCGATGCCTTCGGAATGTCCAATTCATCATCATTACGATAACCCTGATTTTTTTCGATTTTTATATAGTTATTAGGTAGTTCTTCATCTTTTTCAAAGGACACAGGAATGAATTCAAGTTGATCTTCGTCCAAATCCCAATCAGGGTTTATGTAGGAGTCATCTATTTGTGTATTCTCAGCTGGTGGTTTACTATCGAAAGCAATTAAATCATCAACAATTCTCTGTAAAAATTGTTCATTTTCTATGGGAAGTTCAACTTCATTTTCCTTTGCCTCTTCATCCCTAGTCTGCATCTCCAAATAATTTTCTGTTTCAAGTTTCCCAGAAAAAACAAAGGGCTCAATGACCTCAATATCACCTAGAGCATGTTCATCTTTTTCGTGGGTAACCTCTTCATAAATGACGAAAGCATTGCGAATATCATCGTTATTATAACGGTCATAGAACCTATTTTCAGTAGTTTCATAGACTTCCGGTATCGTCAAACTTTTAAATTCATGGCTTGGTTCTAGATCAAATTCCAAATCTTGGTTGAAAATTGTCTTTTGTTCGGGGTTTTCAGGTAATTCGAATAATACTTCATCATATTCAACCATTATCTCGAGTACGTCCCTCCCTTTATCGGCTAGTCTTTCGCTTTGGGCATCTTCAACAGTTGATACACTATCGACCACAATGGGCAAAAAGGCCAATTCTGAAATATCAAACTCATCTAGAAAAGGTGCTTTTTGTTTGCCGAGATCGTCTTCGATACTAAGTTTCGACTTTTTGGAAGTTTTAATTTCTTTATAAACCACAGGAATATCAAATAGTTTCTCAGATAAGGATGCAGAGTCAAGCTCCGCTTCTTGAAACATTTCCGTTCTTTCTTCCTCAACAACTATGGGCAAGAAGTCTAAATGAGCTATTTCCCAACTATCTTCTTCTGAATTGTATTGGGTAGGCTCTTCATCCAAAATTACTTCCTCGCTGATTACTTCAATTTCATGTATCAACTTGAGCGCTTCCTTTTCAGCAGAAATATTGATATCCTCTATAGGGTATGTATCGCTTAGGTACGCTCCAACATCAGGTTTTTTCTCTTCTTCCTTTTCCATTTCCCCGATATCATTAAATTCTTCTTTCGTAAGAGTCATATCCGCCATGTTATGCGATGCGTGCTCTTCGGTCGTTTCTTCAGCAAAATGTTCTACATCTCTTTCTCCGGTAATCTCTGCATGCTTTTCAGCATGCATTTTAGCTATTGCCTCGGTAATATCATTTGGAATTTTATACTTGGACTCATCTTGAATGCCCTTAGAAGGCATTATACTTTCAGGAGAAATGATATTAATACTACTCAAGGCCTTACTCTTTACAGAAAAGTTGAGTTCTTTTTTGTCAATAAGGTTTAAAAATTCAATATCGGCTTCACTTCCTATATGGGCAATCGCGTCAAGTATGGCAATTTTAACATCGACGGAACAATTCCAAAAAACCAACTTTAACGTATCCAAAGATTCGGTTACATTGAACTCCTTGATGCAGGCGATGGCCTCTTCTTTTATTTGATTGTTTTTATGTTTTACTAGCTCGATTAAAGAGGTATTCGCATCATTTTGATTGTAATATTTAATTAATCGAAGGGCAAAGAGAACTACATATTTATTATTCGAGGTTAACCAGGCCTTAAATCGAGGTGGTTGAAAGTCTTCTTTGTTTCGAATAACATCTAATAATTTCAGCTGTTGCCATTCTGATATTTTATATTTTGTTGTATCCAAAAAATAGTTAATACCCTCATGGCGTAGCGTTACCGTAGCAATCTCGGCTTGTTTTCTAATGGTACCTCGTTTATCGTTTATGAATTTGGTAATGAATCCATAAGACTCTGCCACTTCCATTTGGGTGAGTTCCAAAATACCTTTTGAAATTACTTGCCAACGCCAGCTACTTAATTTTGCGAACGCATCTTTGTGCAGCCCTAAGTCTTGGTAGAGTTTAAACAAAGTTTGTTGGGCTTCCCCAGAAATGTCCCTTCTTAAATCCAACAGTATTTCTGAGAGTACTTTTCGATTGAAATCATCCTTCAGCAGTTGACGAATCTCTATTTTCAAGGAAACGTAATTCGACTTTTCATCTTTTGTAGCATCTTCTTCCAAAAACAAAAACTCACTTATCATAGGTGATAACTCACGTTTTCGGTCTCTGACTTTTTTCGAGGCAGAAGAAATCCTGTTCCTATAAAAGAAAACCCCAATAAAATATAGTACAGCCAGACCTATGAACAGTATTGACAAGTCCCACAATAAATCGGTATCGATTTTTGGGGCACTTATCAGTAGGTTATTTTTATATGTCAGATTTGGTATGCTCAAACTATGTTTTCCTCAATTGCCGTTCAACACGCACTAAAAGCTCTGAAGGACTTACTGGTTTCGATAAAAAATCATTTACCCCTAAATCAAAGGCATTCAAAACATTTTCCTCATTTCCCGCAGATGATATAATAATTATCGGAACGTTCGATTTTAATTCGTTACGGACATAGTCAATTAGCTCCATGCCAGAGAAATAAGGCATCATGATATCACTGATGATAATGTCCGGTATTGTTTGGGTTAAATATTCCTTTACATCACGACCGTTGATACTTAAGCTGACGTCATATCCTCCTTTTTGAAGTCTAAAATTCAATAAGGAAGCCAACAGCTCATCATCCTCCGCAAGCAATAGTTTTTTCTTCTGCATCTGTCTCTCTTATTTTCTTAATTCGTCCATTGCCTTGTCAATTGCCTTTTCTGCTATAGGATATTCTTCAAGAAAACTATCGTATAAAAATTTTAGGTGTTTCAAATCGGAATCTGAATTACAACATTTTTGAATTTGTTCTACTATTTCAAGTAGGGTTACGGTTTGCATCATTTTCAGGCCGGACTTGATTTTATGAGCTGCAAAGCCAATTTGCTTACTATCAGAATTTTCTAAATGTAATCTGACATTGCCAATAAATTCCAAGGCATTTTGCTTATATAGTACCATCAATTCTTCCAACAATTCCACTTGCCCCATACATTCTTCAAGAATACCTGAAAGGTCAATCTGGGTTTTCTCAGTTTTGTTATTCTTTGAATTTATTGAGCTAGAGGCTTCAATTACGGTTATACTCGTATCTCTTTTATTGTCAACAAGTTTTTGTAACAATTCATCTGAACTGTACGGTTTCAAAATAAAATCATCAAAACCACATTTTTGACATTCTTCCTTATCACGAGCTGAGAAATCGGCACTTAAGGCGATTATCGGAATTGATGTAGCGTCAGGTTTTTCAAAACTTCTGATGAGTTTAGCAATTTCAAAGCCGCTCATACCGGGCATTTTCAAATCCATCAGGACCAAATCGATTTTGTGATTTGCTAAAACATGTAGTCCAAATTGGGCATTGTCGGTGATATAGGTTTTACACTCCCAAGCCTTAAGGCGTTGATCGATAAGTCTTTGATTTAAAATGTTGTCTTCAAAGATTAAAACCTGCATACCGCTTACGGCATCTTTTTGTTTTGCAGAAACCTGTGAAAGAATATCGGTCGTCTGAACGGGACTCTCAGCATTTGAAACTTCAAACGGTACCGAAAACTCAAAAGTAGTTCCAGCACCCAATTCACTGGTCACTTTAATTCTACCACCCAATTGTTCAATAATCTGCTTTACAATACTTAAGCCAAGACCAGAACCGCCATACTTCATATAGGTATTGGTTTCAGCTTGTTTGAATGAGTCAAAAATGTGTTTCAGGTTTTCTTCCGAAATTCCGATTCCAGTATCGGCAATATTAAATTTTAGTATTGTTTTGTTCTTATCTACTAATTCTGACTGAACGGATACCTCTATACTCCCTTTTTCTACAAACTTTATAGCATTGCCCAGTAAGTTCAATAATACCTGGGTAAGCTTGGAAGGGTCGCCCACTAGCGTAGCGGGAACATTCTTATCAATTTCAACATTCAGGTTCACTTCTTTGTCGGAAACCAGCGTTTTGCATAAATAAATTACATCTCCAACGAGATTTCGAAAATTAAAGGGCACCGATTCAAATGTTTCAACACCAGCAGAAAGTTTTGAGTATTCTAACAATTCGTTGATAATTTCCATCAAGGAATATGATGCTTTTTGAATCGCATTCACCCTTTCCATTTGTTGGTGGTTCAAGTCTTCGTCTTCTTTCAAAAGATCTGTAAAACCAATAATTCCATTTAATGGGGTCCTGATTTCGTGACTGACCTTCGCGATGAGCATATTGGAATCAGTGTACTCAGGGCTCTTACTATTAGCGAATTCTTCATTTTCGAGAAATTCATTTTCGTCTTTTAACGAAACCGGAATACTTGGCTGAAAAATTTTACTTTCAAGATTTTTCTTGAAGGTTTCAAAAATTGTTTTGAGTTGGGCCGCCTCTTTTGAAGTCAATTCTTCAAATGAAAAGTCCTGAAGCGAATGCTCCATACGGGATAATTGAAAAAGTAGGTCTTTCGCTTTCAATTTGGGGGGACGGTTTTACGGTTAAATTATAATCTTATACAACCACGGCATACAACCGCTTTGCTATAGTTAACTTTAATAGATTAGTGATTGGTGTAAAAATCCTGAATTAAGGCAGGGCAGCCAATTAAATGTTACCTATGTTTCCATATGTGTTGTCAAATGGCTTAATTTGTAGGTATAAACAAATAATAGCATGAAATATTTAAGTCTTTTTGTCTGTTCCTTGATTTTGTTCAGTTGCGGGGAATCCCAACAAAAAACAGAGCTAACCTTAGAAGAACGCGCAAGAATAATCCATGACAAAGTGATTACAATTGACACTCATGATGACATCAATGTGAAGAACTTTACGGACAGTATCAACTACACCCAAAGGCTAGATACTCAAGTGAATTTGCCCAAGATGGAAGAAGGTGGTCTTGATGTCGCCTGGCTCATTGTTTACACGGGTCAAGATACATTGACTTCGGAAGGTTATACATCCGCAGAAGCTAACGCCATGGCAAAATTCGATGCCATTCACAAACTTTGTAAGGAAATCGCTCCCGATAAAATCGAACTGGCACTGACTTCAGACGATGTTCGCCGCATAGACGCAGCTGGCAAAAAAGTCGCAATGATTGGTGTGGAAAATGCATATCCGATCGGGGAAGATATGGCCAACTTTGAAAAGTACCACGAACTGGGTGCACGATATATCTCTTTAGCTCACAACGGGCACAGTCAATTTTCCGATTCGAATACTGGGGAAGCTGATAGTCTTTGGTTACATAATGGTTTAAGTAAAATAGGTAAAGAGGCTGTAAAAGAGATGAATAGACTTGGCATTATGATTGATGTCTCACACCCTTCAAAAGAAGCTTTCAATCAAATGATCGCTTTGTCAAAAGCACCTCTAATCGCTTCACATTCTTCAGCGCGAGCACTTTGCAATCATAGTCGAAATTTAGATGACGACCAACTAAAAATGCTAAAAGAAAATGGTGGAGTAGTCCAAACCGTTGCATTTAAGTCTTACTTGAATACAGAAAAGTATGAGGCTCGTAATGAGAAGGTTAAGGAAATTGAAAAAGCTGTGATGGACTCCTTGGGAATGGCCTCCATTTCACGAAAAGAGGTTATGGCTTTACCATCAGATGAGCGCGATGCTTATATCAGTAAATACATGCAGGTACGAGGTATAGTAGATGCGAAAACGGAGACCATGACTGACCTTCCGCCGGCCGTGGATGTAGGGGATTTTGTAGATCATATAGATTATATGGTTGAACTAATTGGTATTGACCATGTCGGAATCAGTTCTGACTTTGACGGTGGCGGCGGTATTGAAGGATGGTCCGATGCTTCTGAGACCTTTAATGTAACCTTAGAACTTGTCAAGCGAGGCTACACTGAAGATGAAATCGAAATGTTATGGGGAGGTAATCTGCTTCGCGTTTTGGATGAGGTGCAGGCAGTAGCCGCTAGCATGTAGTTTTTAGAAAAATGCTACTATTTCGCCAGTCTATCCCTCACGAATTCTATTTTCGTTTTACCGTGAGGTTTTGGTTTTCCGTCTTCTCCTAGATTCACCATGATTATATTGTCTACGGTAACAATGGTTTCGCGGGTCATTTTGTTGCGTACTTCACAATTCAGGTTCAATGAAGTCTTTCCGAACTTAACCACTTCGATACCTATTTCAATAATATCGCCTTGAACTGCGGTGCTCATGAAATTGATTTCCGACATATATTTCGTTACTACCCTTTTGCTCTCCAATTGAATAATACTGTACAGTGCCGCTTCTTCATCTACCCAAGCTAGTACACGGCCACCAAATAGTGTTTCATTGGCATTCAAATCTTCTGGCTTAACCCACTTCCTTGTATGGAATCGCATAAGTTTCGTATTTGTCTGGTAAAATTAGACAAGAAAAAAACATTAAGATAGGGTTGGACCAGAATCATCGAGAGATTTAGGAATTCTGAGATTACATCCCAATTTTTTATTCAATTCGTTAATAAAACGAGCCGATAATAATGGAGATTCCAATTCCATATTCTGATGGACAAAGAAATGTATGTTTTTCAAACCCTTTTGGGTCCAGTCGTCCAATTTTAAGACCCAGTTATCAATTCTATCATAGTCAGTGGGGTGATTAGCGCCTACATATCGGATAAAGGCCTCGTTATTGGTTAAACGCATATGCATTAAATCACGACGACCTGCCGTGTCTACCAAGATATTGGCAATATTGTTTTCTTCCAACAGATGATAGAGTTCTTGTGATACCTTTTCGTCATTGAACCAATCGGTATGGCGGAATTCCATCGCTAATTGAAATTCCTTAGGCCAGTATTCCACAAAGCGAACTACCCTGTCCCAATTCTTTGGCCCAAAATTATTATGCATTTGAAGGAAAATAGTTCCCAACTTATCCTTCAAAACGGAGGTAACCCTCAGAAACTCATCCAGAACTGGGTAGGCCTCATCGTTTAAGCGCCGTAAATGACTAACGTTCCGAACTATTTTTGGAAAGAATTTAAAATCTTCCGGGGTCTTATCATACCATTTCTGGTAGGTTTCCTCAGGAAATATCCGATAAAAGGTTGCATTAAGCTCTATACAATTGAATTGTGTAGAATAATATACAAGTTCATCTTTGGTGCCCCGAGGATAGAAGTTCTTTAAATCCTGCCTGTTCCACTTAGCGCATCCAACATAAATATTTGATGTGCCGGAATTCTTTGATTTAGAAAGCACCATCGTGGTATCAGGATGGTCATTTGGGATAGTAAAATCAACAAGTTCTGGTTGTTCAACTTTGCCAAACTTCATGATAGTTATGTTTATTTAAAAATAATCATAAGTAAACAAAGGCATGCAAAACGCACAGGAAGAATCTAAATATTAAATTTATTTTATAAATACTGTAACAATCCACTTATATTTGGTACTAATGAAAATGATAACATTAAAAATTTGAATATGAGAACATTAAAACTTTGTATTGCTTTTTTGGCAATGTCCTTTATCGTGCCATTACAAGCACAAACGGCCGATGAAATCTTAGATAGCTATTTTGAAAATACAGGTGGGCTTGAAAAATGGAAAAGTATTGAAGGTATGAAAATGACCGCCAAAGTGAACCAACAAGGAATGGAAATTCCTCTAGAAATTATTCAATTGAGCGACGGACGTCAAATGACAATGATTAATTTTCAGGGCAAAGAAATAAAACAAGGAGTCTTCGATGGTGAAACCTTGTGGAGTACCAATTTTATGACCATGAAAGCCGAGAAAAGTGATGCTGAAGCTACGGCAAACTTTAAATTGAACGCAAATGATTTTCCCGATTCATTCATCGATTACAAAGAAAAAGGGTATACCGTTGAACTATTAGGCAAGGAAACCATAGATGGTGCCGAAACTTTCAAAATCAAATTGGTTAAGGAACCTGTTACTATAGACGGTAAGCAAGAAGAAGATGTCAGTTTTTACTTTTTTGATACCGAGAATTTTGTTCCAATCGCCATGCAGTCTGAAATCAAATCAGGTCAAGGCAAGGGCATGGTTCAGGAAATAACCATGAGCGATTATCAAGAAGTAGATGGGGTTTATTTCCCTTTTGCAATGACTCAGGGGGTTAAAGGACAACCTGGAAGTCCGCTGACTATCGAAAGCATTGAACTCAACCCAACTGTTGATGCTGCAGCTTTTGCTTTTCCCGATGAAATGGAAGGTGAGAAAAAATAACTACAACTTTCAAAAAGACCCTTTCCTAAAAGGGTCTTTTTCTTAAAATCAACTTACAATGAAACAACTAATTACAATTGTAGCCCTTATCGGGCTAGTAATACCCCGTACTACAAATGCTCAGGACGAGAACAATGACGGGAAGGCCCTCTTTGGCGATATGACTGCCCGGCACATAGGCCCTGCTTTAATGAGTGGCCGTATCAATGATATGGAAGTTCACCCGACCAATAGTAGAATTATCTATGCAGGTTCGGCCGGTGGTGGTGTTTGGAAGTCAAATGACGCGGGTACCTCTTTCAATCCTATTTTTGATGATTATTGCCAGTCCATTGGTGCCGTAACGCTCGACCCCAATGATCCTGATAACACCATTTATGTTGGTACGGGCGAAACCTGGACGCGTAACAGCGTCTCCATTGGTGATGGATTGTATAAATCTGTAGACGGTGGCGCCAACTGGAAAAAAATCGGTCTTGAGAAATCCGAACGAATTGCAAACATCATCGTAAACCCTAAAAACTCAAATGAAATCTATGTAGCTGAATTAGGGGCCTTATGGGGTGATAGTGAAGAACGTGGGGTTTATAAGTCGACCGATGGTGGCGAAACCTGGAATAAACTATTGTATGTAAACGCCAAAACTGGTTGTGCGGATTTAGTTATGGACCCAAACGACCCGAATATTCTTTATGCCTCAATGTGGGAATTCAGGAGAACGGGCTGGGGCTTTGATTCCGGTGGAAGCAATAGCGCCCTGTATAAATCTACCGATGCGGGTGCAACATGGAATAAAATACATAATGGTTTCCCATCTGGGAAATTGGGAAGACTAGGGATTGCGGTAGCTCCATCCAATCCAAAAGTGCTTTATACCGTAATCGAAGCCGAAAAGAACGAACGTAAGGGTTTGTACCGAAGTGACGACTCCGGTGAAAGCTGGAAACAATTGAACAACGATTTCGATATCACCGTACGACCTTTCTATTTTTCAAGAATCGTGGTAGACCCACGGGATGAAAACGTGGTCGTTAAAGGAGGATTGTTCGGTTCAATTTCACGAGATGGAGGAAAGACCTTCAAAAGTCTCGGAGGTATGCATAGCGATATTCATGACATTGTATTCAGCATCAAGGATTCCGACATTATGTATGTGGGTACCGATGGCGGTGTTTACCGTTCTTGGGACGGTGGTACAAATATGGAAATCGTAGAAAACCTTCCTTTATCGCAGTTTTATCATGTAAGTGTTGACGATGCCACTCCATATAATGTATATGGAGGTCTTCAAGATAATGGCTCTTGGTACGGTCCTTCTTCTTCTCCTGGAGGTGTTGAAGCTAGGGATTGGAATTCAGTCGGATTCGGCGATGGATTTAGAGTTTTGAAGCATCCAACTAAGAACATCATTTATTCCGAAATGCAGGGCGCTGAAAATGTCTGGCGCTATGATGTAGATCGAAGACTATCAAAAACCATTCAACCACTGGCAACAAAAGGTACGCCCAAACTAAGGTTCAATTGGAATGCGCCCATGGCCGTTAGTACGCATCAACCCGACCGTTTTTATATGGGCAGTCAATTTCTTCATAAGTCCGAGGATATGGGAAATAGCTGGAAAATCATTTCCCCAGATTTGACGACAAACGACCCTACAAAACAAACTCAGGAAGATTCTGGTGGACTTTCAAAAGACAACTCCGGTGCTGAAAACCATACTACTATTTTTACCATTGCTGAATCCACACTAGATGAGAATGTGATTTGGGTCGGTACCGATGACGGCAATGTTCAAGTAACCCAAGATGGTGGTAAAACTTGGACGAATACCGTAGACAATATTACCGGACTTCCCAAAAACACTTGGGTCTATCATATTGAGGCAAGTGTATTTGACAAAGGTACGGCATATGCCGTTTTTGATGGGCATACGCAAAATGACATGAATCCTTATGCATATAAAACCACCGATTTCGGTAAAACGTGGACGAACATTATTACAGATGATATCAAAGGATTTGTTCGAAATATCCAAGAGGACTACGTAAATCCTGATTTATTGTTCTTAGGAACCGAGTTTGGATTGTACATCACTTTGGATGGCGGTCAAAATTGGAAGAAGTTTACCAATAATATGCCAGCGGTTTCAGTGCATCATATCGAATTGCAAAAGGCTACCAATGATCTCGTGATGGGTACACACGGCCGTGGTGTGATAATCATCGATGACATTTCACCTTTACGTGAGTTGAACGCGGAAGTAATGGATAAAACCTTGCATTTTTTTAAGAGCAAGCCGACCGTAATCAATGAGGAAACCAGCTTCTCAGGTAATTTTGGAACTGAAACCCAATTCGTGGGCCAGAATGCAACAAAGAACGCACAGATAAAATACTATCTGAAGAAGCGACATACATTTGGCAAAATGACCATGGAAATCCAAGATATGGATGGAAACAAAGTCATGGAAATTGGCCCCGGAAAGTCAAAAGGAATTAATATCGTGAATTGGGGTGGTATGCTTAAGCAACCTAAAGTTGCCAAAGGAAAAACCTTTTCATTTGGAGGTTTCACTTCACCAAAAGTACCCGCAGGCACTTATAAGGCGGTACTGACCAAAGGCAAAGAAACCTATGAACACAGCTTTGATTTGGTTTATGACGAGCGTTCTCCCTTAACAGCGGATGAACGTAAGTTCAAGCACGAAACAACCATGAAGATGTATGATATGACGCAAGAATTAGCCTATGTAGTCTATGAATTGGATGAAATGATTGCTAAGGCAACTGCTGACAAGAATTTAAAAATGGTTGCAAAATTAAACGCCCTGAAAGAAACTTTGGTGGTCACCACTGGTGATAACTATGTAGGCGCAGCAGAACCTCAATTACGAGAGAAGATGGCGGATCTATATAGCAAGCTCGCGGATAACTATGATAAGCCTTCCGCATCGGAAATGGAAAATCTTAGCGTCATCTCGGAACGTTTTGAGGAGGCCAAAGCGGATTTTGCCAAGTTGAAGAAAAAGTTCAAGAGTAAAGAGCCGTTGGATTTAATGAATTTTGACGAGTTTTTAGAAAGTAAATAGTTAGGTTAACTTATAGAACATGAGTGTCATATGTCATAAGATATATGGCACTTTTTCTTGTTCATAAACCCGTTAAAAACTAAAAAAAAAGTAAAGAAATCGTCGTACTTGGAATTTCTATCTTTATAAAAACGAAAAATCATGAATGAACGTTCCCATAGTCTTCAAAAAATTCGTCCAGAGCTACTTTCTGCAAAAATAACCGAGAATATAAGCGATGATGAGCGTTTTCAGAACCAAACGCTTCGGCCGATAATTAAACTTCAAAATCAGCTTTTATTGGATGTATTTCAAAATTACATTGTAAAACGAAAAAACCACTTCTATGAACTTACGATAGAAAAGCGCATGCCATACATTACCCATGCGATTCATAAAGATTTGAAATTTCGTAACTCCTTAAAAGGGATGATAATCGGACATTTTACAGTGGAAGAATATAAGCGCTACATCCAGAATTCTTCGGCCTTGAACAAACGTATGATGGCAATGGTCGTCAAAAGAATACAAGACCAGGTACAGTATTTTGAAAATGAAGTGTTAGTCTAATAACGACTCCCCGTTCAAATTGGTCGTCAGAATATCGCTCATCAAGTTAAAAAAGGGACGAATTGCTTTGAACCGTGAACTTACGTCATCAAAAAATTTAGGGGAAATAACCGCATCATCTGAAAATTCATGGGTAAAAACATAGGCTTTTTTTCGTAAAAGGCCAATGTTCGGGTGTTCTTTGTCAAAACCTTTGGGTGCCGTTTTGAGCTCCTCCCCTTTTAATTCTCCCCAAGCTTTTTTAAATGATTTTTCATTAATTGTATTTTCGAATTCCGTGGCATTTAATTCCAATTCCTTTCTGATACGGAGTAAATCCTCTTTATCAGGTTGCCAAAATCCACAGGCCATAAAACTTTCGTCGCCTGGTCGGATTCGCAAATAGTAACCCCCGCGCAATCTTGCACCAGAACGGGAGAAGGACCCAGCAAAATGATGTTGGTACGGTGTTTTGTCTTTAGAGAAACGTACATCCCTATAAATACGGAACATCTTCAGCTTTTCGATTTCATCGTGTGTGTTCAAATCTTCCATAAGATTGGTGTAAAATTCTTTGACTTCGGCTTCAATAGATTTAAACTCCTTTTTATGCTCAGCGAACCATTCTCTATTATTGTTGTTCTTAAGACGATTAAGAAATTGAATGACTTCTTCAGTAATTATTGGTTTTGACATACGGGCAAGATTTAATAGTGCATCTAAGATAATTTAAAATATCGTTTTAAAAATCAAAGCCATTTTAAGCAAAACTTAACCTTTTAAATCTATAGACTGATAGGTAAAAAAGTATTTTTGAAGTACAAACAACATGTTATATGGATAAAAAGAACATCGTCCACCAAATCATTCAGCACAAAAAGCAACCAAATCTGAGATATCAACTGAAAGAAAGAACCGAGGTTTTTACCAACCTCTTGTTTTACACCCTTTTTGATATAGATACGGAAGTTGAAAGCAATTTGGATAAATTGGAACTTGAATTTGACGCCTTGGTTGATTTGGCTTGTTGGGATACCGAAAAACCATGTAAAAAACTTTGGGAAAACTATGTGCAAAAACTTCCTGGTATTTTACGCAAATTAAATCTTGATGCAGAAGCTACCGTGAATTGTGACCCCGCTTCCCTTTCCATCGAAGAAGTTTATATGGCATACCCAGGCTTTTATGCAATCGCGATTTATCGGTTGGCCCATGAGCTCTATATGGAAGGTTTTCCTTTGGTTCCGAGATTGATGACCGAATATGCCCATCGTCAGACAGGGGTGGATATCAATCCCGGTGCGCAGATTGGAGATTCGTTTCACATAGACCATGGTACCGGTGTCGTCATTGGAGAAACAGCGATTATTAAAAATCATGTGAAAATATATCAGGGTGTTACTTTAGGCGGATTATTTGTCGCGAAAAACCTTCAAAAAACAAAGCGTCATCCAACAATCGAAGACAATGTGACCATTTATGCAAATGCAACTATATTAGGTGGCGAAACCATTATTGGAGAAAATACGGTTATCGGAGGAAATGCTTGGTTGACAAAATCTGTACCCGCAAATTCGACCGTCTTTCATACTCCTGAAATAAAAATCAAACCCACAACAGATGTCTCATAGTATCTTAGATTTAATTGGGAATACGCCAATGGTTGAGTCTCGTGTATTGAATACCAATCCCGGTGTTAAACTACTTTTTAAGCTAGAGGGGCATAATCCCGGAGGTAGCGTAAAAGACCGCGCTGCTTACAATATGATTAAAAGTGGATTAGAACGTGGTGATTTTGATAAAAACTCAAAGCTGATTGAGGCAACAAGTGGAAATACAGGAATCGCCTTAGCCATGATAGCGGGCATTTATGGACTTAACATTGAATTGGTCATGCCTGAAAATTCTACCATTGAGCGTGTACAAACGATGCGAGCCTATGGCGCTAAAGTTACCCTCACCCCAGCAGATATTGGCATTGAAGGTGCTCGAGATTATGCTGAGAGCAAGGTAAAAGAAGAAGGTTACCTTATGATGAATCAATTTGCCAATGATGATAACTGGAAAGCTCATTATAAAACCACTGGACCCGAAATCTGGAGCGACACCAATGGGGAGATAACCCATTTTGTATCGGCAATGGGCACTACGGGGACTATAATGGGCACGTCTACCTATTTGAAAGAACAGAACCAAGCTATTCAAATAGTTGGTGTGCAACCTAAGGATGGTTCAAAGATCCCCGGAATTCGTAAGTGGCCTGAAGAGTATCTTCCAAAAATATTCGATGCCAATAAAGTGGATACCGTATTGGAAGTCAGTGAAGAAGAAGCAATAGATATGGCTAGAAAATTAGCGAAGGAAGAAGGCATTTTCTCTGGTATGAGCAGTGGGGGCGCCGCAACAGCCGCCCTGCGGTTGGCCAACACGCTAGACCATGGTACCATTGTTTCCATTGTATGTGATAGAGGAGATCGTTACCTATCTTCCGGATTGTTCGAATAGGGTTCTCTTATTCAAAAGCTTCTGACATACCCTCTTTAAAAACATCGAAATCTTGCAGGTAATTGTGACCACCCCCTTCAACGGTGTATAACTTTTTTACCGTCGTTTCGGGAATATCCTCATAAAGCTTCTTAGCAAATTCATATGGGATGACGCTGTCATCCGTACCATGAAAAATATAAATTGGGCAGTTGACCTTCTGCAAATATTCATTTGAAGGAAAACGGAATTCCGATAGCCAATCCACAGGAAGAATCGGAAATCGGTGTTGGCCCAAGGAAACGGCGCTATAAAATGGACTTTCTAAAATTAATTTTCTTGGGGAATTAGAAGCGGCGAGACCTGATGCGATTCCTGTCCCAAAAGAACGACCATAAAGTATAATATCTTCCTCATCATATTTGGTAAGGGCATGGTTATAAAACAATTGGGCGTCTTTTTTTAAAGCATCCTCGCTTAGCTCCCCCGTGCTTTTTCCGTAAGTTCTGTAATCAACCAAAATCGCATTATAGCCTTTTTGTTCGACGAGGTTAGCAACATGGTTCAGATGCGATATGTTTCCCGAATTACCATGAAAGTACAATACTACTCCCCTTGCACTATCTTGTTTGATGTGGACTGCATTCAGTTTGGCGCCGTCGTTAGTTGTTAAGTCGAACTCCTCGAATTCTTGACAAAACTCAAAGGTGTGGTTGACAGGCATTTTCTGAGGGAAGAAAATTAATCGTTCTTGGAAGAAATAGGTTGAAATAACTAGAAGTAAATAAAGAATTGCAAGTACAATACTAATTTTTTTAAGCCTACGCATTTGTTCTTTTTGAGGAATGTTGAACATCAATACTTGAACCTGTCAAATTTACTACTTTGGGTTTTGAGTTAATAATTTCTTCAAGGATTTTATGGTATGATTCAAAAGTGTTCAAATTTTTGTGTCCCCCTCCAATGATGGAATGTAAAGTGGTCAACTTGGATTTAATCTTCGATAGTTTTACGCTGGTCTTAAAAGGAATCAACTTATCGTCCGTACCGTGAATGATATGAACAGGACATTGTACATATTGCAACCATTTATACGTTGGCATCGGAAATTTAATCAACAACGAAAGCGGCATAAAAGGAATATAGCGCTTGGCCACTTTACTCAAACTGTAATAGGGAGCATCAAGAATCAGCATTCTGGGCTGGTTCATTGAAGCCAATTTAGTAGCAAAACCAGATCCAAGCGATCGGCCGTATAAAATGATATATTTTTCAGGAACATTCTCCTTTATCTTATTATAGATTACCTGTAGGTCACGCTTAACGGCTTTCTGCGTTCGTTTTCCAGTACTTTTCCCAAAACCACGGTAGTCGACCATTAGTACGTCATACCCATGTCGGGTGAAATCTACTGCGAATTTTCCCCAACCTTTGATGCTTTTTGAGTTCCCTTTCAAGTAGAAAACCACTCCCTTCGGATTTTTGGATTTAAAGCGCAATCCATTGATAATAGCACCATCACGTGTTTCTACATTGTATTCCTCGATTTCTTGGTTCTCGTAATAGAACTGAAAATCTTCAGGCAGTTTTTCAGGTTTGAACATCAAGTAATCCTGCAAGAAAAAAAGCAAGATGCTAATGACAATATAAATCGCCAAAAGCACTAATAAAATGTACGCCCAGTAAGGCATTTTGTTTGGTTTTCAAACAATGTACGAAAAATTTAGTCTTCACTATTCGATAGATAAAACTTGAACATTTTTATAACCAACGTTTTCTTTTGAAATAAACCATCATGCCGATAAAAAGAATAATCATAACGCCCCAGACAACGAAATACCCATATTCAGTCTGTAGTTCAGGCATATTCTTAAAATTCATCCCGTATATACCGGCGACAAACGTAAGCGGAATAAAGATGGAAGCCATGATGGTAAGCACCTTCATCACCTCGTTCATTTTATTGCTCATATTGCTCATATACATTTCCATCAAGCTCATTGACATTTCTCTATAAACCTGTAACGTTTCATTAATTTCGGTGCAATGATCATGTACGTCCCGAAGAAACAGTTTAGTATCTCTTGAAATCAATTGGTTTTCGGTATCGATTAGGCGACTTATCAATTCCTTCACAGGAAAAACATACCGTCGTATTTTTAAGATATCTTTTTTTAACTGTTGAATTTTTTGGGCCACATTCGGGCTCGGGTCGTTATAAACCTCCTCTTCTAATACTTCCATACGGTGGTTAATGCTTTCTAACACCACGAAATAGTTATCTATAATGGCATCTAACAAGGCAAAGAATAAATAATCACTAGTTCTTGAACGAATACGGCCAAGTCCGTTAATTAAACGGTTTCTCACCCCTTCGAAAACGTCTTCCTTTACTTCTTGAAAAACCAAAACGCAGTTTTCAAAAAGAACAAGAGCAACATGTTCATTTACCAATTCATTAGAATTTGACAAATATAACATCTTGAAAACACCAAAAATATAATCCTCGTACTCATCAATTTTGGGGCGTTGTTGGGTATTAATTGCGTCTTCCAGTAATAATGGATTCAATCCAAACTTTTGTCCTAGATCCGCTATGAACAATTCGTCGCTGATGCCCACCACATCAATCCAAGAAGTGGAAACTGAGTCTTTATAGCTTAATATTTCTTCTGTAGTCTTGGGGTAGTATTCATAAACCTCCTCCGGAGAATAATCTAATACATTAACACTACTATCAGTTTTTTCCCGGCGACCTAGATACGTTATCGTACCTGGAGCCTTGCCAATTTTTCTCCTAGCCCGAGATACTTTTGGTTTTTCCTGTGTAGTTGATTTTCTTTTCATAGAACATTGAGAAGTACCTAAAGATACTAAAAGTTACACGTGTTGAATTATTTGAACTCTAATTTGTTCAGCATGAGCCCTGAGCCAGGCGCGACATAGTTAAGTTGCGTATCCGTATTCTCCAGAAGGGATTCGCGAACTTGCTGAAGAGAAAGTTCACTTTTTCCTACTTGAATAAGAGCCCCCATTATCATTCGAACTTGATAGCGCATGAATCCCTCTGATTTAACATGCAAAGCATAGCTTTTCTCAGGAAAGAAATTTGCCTTAAGAATCTTATTATCCAGTATCTCACAACTCTTAACTTTTCTATGGGATATAGTGTTCTCTTGAATTCTAGCAGTATAGGAAGAAAAATTATGTACTCCCTCGAACAGTTTGGCTGCTTTTTTCATTAGTTCAATATCTAAATCCTCTAGGATATTTGCTAAAAACGGGGCAGAAAACGGGTGATTTTTTTCCCCAAAGGAAAACAAGTATACGTACTCCTTTAATTTACTGCTTTGAATAATGTTGAAATCTTTCGTGATTTCCGATATTGAGAGGGCTCTAATATCTGGTGGAAGATTTTTATTAAATTTCTTTAGAAATAACTGGGTATCTAAAATAGGGTGATTTTGAACAAAAAGTTCGAAAGCGGCATCGAGAGCGGAGACTTTTGCATCGGTACGGCCTGCACCTAGAATCTTCAGCTTCCTATTGGGCAACACAAACTTCAATGTTTTAACAATCATCTGCTCAATCGTCCTTTGATTGGGCTGTTTTTGCCAGCCACTATAACGAAAACCCAAAAATTGTATTCGTATTAGGTAACAAAAGCGTACTTCTTGCATAGTCTATACTTTGAACCCTAAATGTAAGTCATCGCTCAGAATTGATACGATTGTCACACAAGAAAATTTTTGTCACATTAAACCAATGTATTTTTTTCGTAATTTGACACTTCAACCAATAACCATCTTAAAATGAACAGTCAATCAAGAATCACCCCGACCATATGGTTTTGGATTTTAGCCATATTAGGTTTATTATGGAATCTTATGGGCGTATATGCTTACCTGATAGATGCCTATGAGAAAGATGTGTCAATGGCAGCATATACAGAGGCTCAAAAAGAAATTTTTATCAACCAGCCAACTTGGTTGACCGCAGCGTATGCCATTGCCGTTTTTGGTGGAGCACTAGGGTGTATCGCATTATTGATTCGAAAAAAATGGGCGACACCGCTATTTTTGATTTCCCTGATTGCAGTAATAGCAAGAACCAGTTATTATTTTTTTATGACAAATTCGACAGAGGTTTTCGATATAGTTCCGGGCACTATTTTGCCCATCGCTGTTATAATTATAGGAGCGCTATTATATATCTTCTCCAAAATAGCCACCGAGCGTAGATGGATAACTTGAGATATTGTTATAGTATGTTGAAATTGTAACGAAACAGGATTTATGTAACTTGAAAATCTAATCTCACCACTGTTTCTAAGCATTACCCAACATTAGGTGCGCTTCATCGAATTTTTTAAATAAACGAAGTGGACAATCGTTCTAAATAACCAGAACTGGTTCCCCAAAGGCCAGAAAGCAATTTATCATGCAGGCAATTTTGAAAATATTCACTTTAAAGCGCAGTTATATCCTATCTGCTCTTATTATTCTTATACTAGTCATTTTTAACTTTTATGGGCCCTATACAGGTAAGTTTTACTTTTTTAAATTGGATAATTACATTTTTCCCGTTTTGACTTTAGTTCACATCGTGTATTTGTATGTGCTATGGTTCAAAATCAAAGAAGATGAATTAACAGATCCTCAAATGCGAAATTTAGAATACGCATTGTATGTTATTTCAATAGTTTACGTTTATAAAGCTTGTGAAAGTATTTATGTTCTAACAACCTATAGCGAATATGAAGATCACTTGTTACCAAGTGCATTTTTATTGATTGGTATTTCATTAGTGGTGCTTCATCTAATCTTTTTAGGATTAACTTTATTAACGTTTAGATATCGCAAACATAGAGTCGGAGATTATAAGTTTAATGACATGGATCATATCGATTCGTGGGAATGAAAAAATAAGAGAATTACAATATTAAAGTGTTATGGCAAACCAAAAGGCCTAAGAAAATTCTCTTAGGCCTTTTTTCATAAACAACAAGGAATTCAAATTATCTAATGATTACTTTTTTAGTTGTAACGTTGGTTCCATCGTTTACGCTAACCAAGTATATTCCGCTAGGAATACCCCTAACATCAAAGGATAGTCCTTCTTCATTATTTCTTCTCATTTTTTTTGTAATATCATTACCACCGAAATCAAAAAGTGAAACTTTGACCTTTCTAACATCAGTAGATCCAACTGAAATGTTCAACTTGTCCGACGAAGGGTTTGGAAACAAACTTACCGAAGTTTTACCACTCACAGGTACAGTACGAACGACCTCAACGGGATTCGACAAATCAAAACAACCCATCAGATTATGAGCGTTCAAATCCATCTCGGCACCTACTAGTCCATCTTCGTATCTCAAATACCAAATCAAACAAGTACCGGCACCAGCACCGTCGAAGTTCACACCTTCTACGGCTTCCATCGTTGGTGGAAGTCCGAGGATTTTACCTTGGTCGTCGGTAATCACGAATGTACTATTGGTTCCCGTGCGATCCCCTTCTAAAGAAAGTCCAGATACCATATCAGGTGCCCCATCAACGTTGAAGGCAAACGGCCCACCGAGCAGTTCGCCAGCTTCCGGCTGGTTTCTCGTCACTGTTACATAGTCATCCGAAAAATCATAGGTCCCTACAAGATCCGTCATGGCATTGTTTCCGACTTCCAATCCTGTCAGACCATCTGCATAAGCAAGGTTCCATATTAAACAGGTTCCTGCTCCCGCACCATCGAAATTCACGGCTTCCGCTGTAGGTGGGAGTCCTAAAATCTCCCCTGCTGTAGAGGTAACGACCCATTGCATATTCGGGCCTACTGCATTTTCGGCACTAACGTTGCTAACATGGTCAGCCACTCCGTCACCAACGCAAAATGAATAATCATCCTCCGACAAGGTTCCTCCATTAACGGCAACTGCATCTGTACGTACTACCTCAACAGGATTCGACAAATCGAAACAGCCCATAAGATCATTCGCATTAAGGCCCATCTCGGCACCTATTAACCCATCCTCATATCTCAAATACCAAATCAAACATGTACCGGCACCTGCACCATCGAAGTTTACACCTTCTACTGCTTCCAGTGTTGGCGGCAATCCTAAAATTTTTCCTTGATCGTCAGTGATTACCCAGCTGCTGTTAGTGCCGGAGCGTTCGCCATCAAGTGAGAGACCATTTACCATATCAGGAGTACCGTCAACATCAAATGAAAATGGACCACCTAACAGCTCTCCGGCTTCGGGTTTACTTCTGGTAACGGTGACATAGTCTTTCGAGAAGTCATGCGTGCCTTCTAGGTCGGCCACATTTTTACCTCCTTCCAATCCTTCAAGTCCGTCCGCATAAGATAGATACCAAATCAAGCATACGCCTGCCCCAGCCTCATCAAAGTTGACAGCTTCGGGTGTCGGTGGAAGCCCTAGGATGACTCCTTCTGGGGAGGTAACCACCCACTGACCATTGGGGCCACTTGCCCCTTCAACGCTCACTTTTGATACATGGTCGGCGGTTCCATCAACACAAAAATAAAAATCATCTTCGTTGAGGGAGCCGCCCTCTACGGTTACAGTTTGTGTACGTACCACTTCAACAGGGTTCGACAAATCATAACAACCCATTAGGTCATTCGCGTTTAATCCCATCTTTGCACCTACCAAGCCATCTTCATATCTTAAATACCAAATCAAACATGTACCAGTACCAGCACCGTCGAAGTTCACACCTTCTACGGCTTCCATCGTTGGTGGAAGTCCGAGGATTTTACCTTGGTCGTCGGTAATCACGAATGTACTATTGGTTCCCGTGCGATCCCCTTCTAAAGAAAGTCCAGATACCATATCAGGTGCCCCATCAACGTTGAAGGCAAACGGCCCACCGAGCAGTTCGCCAGCTTCCGGCTGGTTTCTCGTCACTGTTACATAGTCATCCGAAAAATCATAGGTCCCTACAAGATCCGTCATGGCATTGTTTCCGACTTCCAATCCTGTCAGACCATCTGCATAAGCAAGGTTCCATATTAAACAGGTTCCTGCTCCCGCACCTTCGAAATTCACGGCTTCCGCTGTAGGTGGGAGTCCTAAAATCTCCCCTGCTGTAGAGGTAACGACCCATTGCATATTCGGGCCTACTGCATTTTCGGCACTAACGTTGCTAACATGGTCAGCCACTCCGTCACCAACGCAAAATGAATAATCATCCTCCGACAAGGTTCCGCCATTGATTTCTTCCTCTTCAATTGCCCCAACCGAGGCAACAGTGTTCGCCATTGTCATATTTGGCGAGAAGGTCATTAAAAGCAGCAATAGTGCTCCGCTCCATTCAAATCGGATTAATCCGTTGTTCGAATTATTAAAATAGTGTAATGCTCTTTTCATAGTTTTAATTTTTAGATTATACACAAACTAAATTCTATAAAATGAAAGCGAGATCACAAAAACATAAACTTTGAAGCAACTTCTGTTAGTATTATGTGACCTTTTCGACTAGCTATACGAAGGTTTTCGTCAAAGACCACCTGAACATAACTGTTTTAAGCATTAATCACTGTTTAGTTATTTTTAGTTCCCTGTGATGTTTGTGTGATACTTTTTAACTTCTTTCGTAACCAAGTTCATTATGAAACAGATACTTATTATTGAGGATGATCCAGAAATCATCAAATTGCTGGAAATACATATCACCGATTTAATTTACACAACCTCGAAAGCCATGGATGGCGAGATCGGACTCCAAATGGCACTGGAGAATGACTACGATCTCATCTTGTTGGATTTAACACTACCTTCTATGGATGGTGTAGAAATATGTAAGAAGCTTAGAAAGGTTAAAAACACCCCAGTGATTATGCTTACGGCTAAATCGGAAGAAATCGACAGGGTTCTAGGTTTGGAAATAGGTGCGGATGATTACATTACAAAACCCTTCAGTATTCGTGAGCTTTTGGCACGCGTTAAAGCGGTAATGAGAAGAACGGATGTCTCGAAGATTGGAAGGGAAAATACCACGGCTATTTCTGCAGAAGGATTGCTTATCGATATCGACAAACGAAAAGTTGTTTTGGATGATAAAAAAGTGGAGCTCTCACCGAAGGAATTTGAACTTTTGGTGTTAATGGCTTCCAACCCGGGTAGGAATTATACTAGAACAGAGTTATTGGATATGATATGGGGTTATAATTTTGATGGCTACGAGCACACGGTGAATTCACATATAAACCGACTTCGAGCGAAAATAGAATCAGATATGGCGAACCCAACCTTTATTTTAACCACTTGGGGTGTAGGATACAAGTTTAACGAAGATATTGCTATATGAGCAACAAGTCTAAGACGCTAACCCCAAAATTGGTCAAGAAATTATGGGCGGCATTCATTTTATTGGTGCTATTGATGGGTGCTTCGTATATCGGAATTACCAGTTATTTTGCCAATATGCACCATCAAGAAACAGCACAACGCCTTGATGCCGAAGTGGCAAACCATGTCATTGCCGAAAAGTTCAATGATGCTTCCCCTTTCTTGGAAGATGGCAGTGTGAACAAACCGTTGTTCGGTGATTTAATGCATGACATGATGGCCGTGAATCGGGGGATTGAGGTGTATTTACTGGATGATGTTGGTTCAATTTTATACTCAGTAGTACTTGATCCGAATGATAAGGACGCCACCAAAAACGTTTCACTGGAACCAATCAATTCATTCATTGCTGATAAAGGTGAAAACTTCATATTAGGTGATGATCCCAGAAATCCAGGAGAACAAAAGATATTCTCTGCGGCTCCATACTCGATTGACGGACATCATGGTTTTATATATATCATTCTTGCCGGAAGTAAATTTCAAGAAGTGAGCAGTACCCTAATGGGCCAGTATTTCGCCAAATTAGGCCTTGGTGCTTTTTTATTAACCATGCTGTTTTCTGTGTTGATTGGATTATTGGCCATATGGTTTTTGACCAAAAATCTTCGTGTCATTACAGGTACGGTAAGGCGTTTTCAAGAAGGTGATTTGACTGCCCGAATTGAAAATCCAAATGAATCTGATATTTCGATTTTTGCAAATTCGTTTAATGAAATGGCAGATTCTATAGTGGGAAATATGGATAGGATGCAATCTGTAGATTTATTACGTAGAGAACTGATTGCCAATGTTTCACATGATTTGAGAACTCCGCTTGCAGTTTTAAAGGGATATATAGAAACCCTGCAAATGAAAAGGGATACCTTATCGGAAAAAGACAAACAAGAATACCTTCAAATCACTCATGACAATGTAGATAAATTATCAAAATTGATCAATCAGTTGTTTGAGTACTCCAAGTTGGAGGCAGAACAAGTAGTACCTGTGAAAGAACCTTTTTCAATCACCGAACTATCGCATGACTTGATCGCTAAGTTCAAGGTGTTGGCAGAAAAGAAACAAATAGCGTTGGAAATGGAAAGACCAGAAGAAAACAATATGGTATTCGCAGATGTCAGTCTTGTAGAACGCGCGCTACAAAATCTCATTGAAAATGCCATAAAATACACCGAGCCAAAAGGAAAGGTAACGCTTTCCTTGCGGAAAAAAGGTAAGAATATTGAAATCAATATTACAGATACCGGTTCTGGAATACCTGTAAATGAGCAACCTTTTATCTTTGATCGATATAAACAGGTCAATGAAAGTGCGAAAAGACAAGGTTCTGGTTTAGGTTTGGCAATCGTAAAAAAGATTATGGAACTGCATGATACTACTATTACCGTCTTAAGTAAGCCTAAAGAAGGTAGTTCGTTTGTTTTCAATTTACCTGCTTATCAGGTTTAAACGAAAATTATTGATATGAAAGGGAAACCCCGATTATTACATCGTGGTTTGTTATTTTTATAAAGGATTGGAAAATAATTCGCTATCCTTTGTTACTTCAAATTCATGCTGTCTTGCGTAACAGGATAGTTTCCGATATGCCATTCCCAAACTTTATTGTCAGTGCTAATATATTCATTGAACTCCACGGGTCCCTTCTTATGGTATTCCCTCCAAAATTTAATTTTTCCACTTTTCAATTCCACCACGGCTATTCCTGTATCAGCGGTTTCTTTTCCATAACTGAAGGTAAATTCACATGCCCCGGTTTGGCTTTTGAAATCAAACCATAAATGATGAAAAATCATTTTGTGTTCATTTGTCAGTTCATCAAAATAAGGTCTTAGCTGCTCATGACCTTTGTAATATTGAGTATTTGGTGGTTCCATGAAAATGGCATCTTTGTCGAAGCTGCTCAGCGCCAAAATTGTATTTTGAGTTGACCATCCCTCTGCAACATTATTCATTAATAATTCAAAATCATTATAATCAACTTCGGTCTTTTCTTTACAGGAAATTAGAAGAAGACCAATACAGATAGCAATTAGTATCCAATTTTTCATTTTTTTGATAATGTATATAACTTCGGGGGTATTTTATAATCCGCTTATAAAACTTCCGTAAAGATCTTTGAACTGATAGCCCTCCGAAAAACGATGTCTGCTCAGTTTTTTATGAGAGACCAATCCCCAAAGCAGCAATTCCTTTAGGAAATAAGTATCCTCTATCGTAAAATCAGATTGGTAATCTCTTATAAGCTTATTGAGTTCTGGAATACTATCTAAACTTCTCTTATATTCTTCATCCGTAAAATCATCCAAAAGCTCGAAAGCTTCACTTTGTTGAAAGAACCAAGACAACAAATCGTCATAAGGCGTTTCTTCATCCTTACGCTCTAACTTGTTGATCTTTGGGAAATACACCGGAAATAATGATTTAACCGCATCGTCAATCAAAATAGCAGCAACACCGTCAGCTCCCTCCTGCTCTCCTTCGTATACCAATTCAATTTTACCGGTTATTGCGGGAATCACACCCAAGAAATCGCTTAATCTCACTATAGTACTTTCCGCACCTGTCTGCAACGCTCTTCTTTCGGCAGTACTCAACAAATTTTCAAAAGCCGTAATACTCGTACGTGCACTTACCCCACTCTTAGCATCGACATATTCGCTGTTACGGGCCTCAAAACTAATTTGTTCCAATAAATCTTTGGCGATATCGGGTACATAAACGGCATCGGATTGACGCTTATCGAGATTTGATTCCTGAGCCGTTATTTTTCGGGCCGTTTCAATATCATCGGGATAATGCGTTAATATTTGAGAACCTATTCGATCCTTCAATGGTGTCACGATACTACCCCTATTGGTGTAATCCTCTGGATTTGCTGTAAATACAAATTGTAAATCCAACGGAAGTCTTAATTTGAAGCCTCGAATCTGTATATCGCCTTCCTCTAAAATATTGAATAATGATACCTGAATTCTTGCCTGCAAATCGGGCAGTTCATTAATGACAAAAATACAGCGGTTCGCACGCGGAATCATTCCGAAATGGATGACGCGGTCATCGGCGTATGATAATTTGAGGTTCGCAGCTTTTATTGGGTCGACATCTCCTATTAAATCCGCAACTGTTACATCGGGTGTAGCCAGTTTTTCATAAAAGCGTTCATCACGATGTAACCAGCTTATTGGAGTATCATCCCCTTTTTCTTTTATAAGCTCCAAAGCATATCTTGACATCGGTTTCAAGGGATCGTCATTGATTTCTGAACCTTCGACTACCGGAATATATTCATCCAACAAATTGACCATAAGGCGTGCCAATCGCGTCTTGGCTTGACCACGAAGGCCTAATAAATTGATATTGTGTCTTGATAAAATCGCTCTTTCCAGTTCCGGAATTACCGAGTCCTCGTACCCCCAAACTCCTACGAAAGCATCCTCACCTTTCTTTATTTTCTCGCGTAGGTTATCACGGAGTTCGTCTTTGATACTTTTTGATTGGTAACCCGCGGCTTTTAACCCGCCAAGGGTTTTTATTTTACTGTGATCTAATTTCATATAATTCTCTTTCGCAATTTTGTTTTTAGCATTGTTTTGAATGATTTTGGATGTTTTCGGAATCCGCCAAAACATCGCCTTACCCTAATTTAAAGGGTAATTTTTCAATTCAACTTTCTTATTTTATTCTTTCGTGCTGCGTACGTCGTACCTCATTTCAACCTTTTTCTTCGATTCGATTCATAATCCTCAAAAATCATTTCTCCTAGACCTTTTAATCCCGTAAAGAACGCTTTCCCTTTGTTCGCCTCCGTAAAGTGACGAATGAACTGCATCAGATAGGGGTCTTGGGCAATCATAAAAGTAGTTATAGGAATATGTAATTTTCTAGCCTGGCGGGCCATATTGTAACATTTCTCAACTATGAAATCATCTAGACCCACACTGTTCTTATAATACGTGCCGTCCGGCATGCGCAAACAACTGGGTTTGCCATCGGTTATCATGAAAATCTGTTTGTTGGTATTTCGTTTTCTACGGAGCATGTCCATAGCCAATTGTAAACCCGCTACGGTATTGGTGTGATACGGACCTACTTTCAAATAAGGCAAGTCTTTTATAGGAATTGGCCATGCATCATTTCCGAATACCAGAATATCCAGTGTGTCCTTAGGATATCGCGTTGTTATTAATTCGGCCAAAGCCATCGCCACCTTTTTCGCAGGTGTAATACGATCTTCGCCGTATAGAATCATACTATGGCTGATGTCGATCATTAGAATCGTACTCATTTGAGCCTTGTAATGCGTGTCCTCAACAACCAGGTCTTCTTCACTTAAATTAAAATTTCCGATGCCGTGATTGATTTGGGCATTTTTCAAACTCTCGGTCATCGAGATATGCTCTAGTCCATCACCATAGCGGTATTCTCGAAAATCACCTGTATGCTCATCACCTTGACCCGATTTACCGGTTTTATGGTTCCCTGCCCCACTTCGTTTAAGTTTTCCAAAAATTTGATCTAAAGCGCGTTGGCGTATGATACGCTCCATTTTTGCAGTGATGGAAATCGCTCCGTTTCCGTCACCATCTTGTCTTTCTTTCCCCTCTTCTCCCATTTCGCCTCCTCCATCTTCAAACTCTTCTCTGATATAGCCCTTTGCTTTTAAATCTTCGATAAAATCATCAATGGTATAATCGTCTGTGGTTAAGTCATATTCTTTATCCAATTCGCGCAACCAATCGATAGCCTCATCAAAATCACCGGAAGTATGGGTGATGAGTTCTTGAAAAATATCGAAAAGTTTATCGAAAGGAGCTAAGTCCGGTGCTTCGTAGGTTGCAAACCGGAATCCTTTTCTTGTATTCATAGCCATACTATAAAAATACAGCTTTTAACAAATACCAACTTTGGTTTTAGGTAAAACTTAACGGTTTCGTTTAACTTCGTATTTCATGCTAACAGACCAATATATCGGCTTTCTATCCACTCCTCCCCTTTGGGTCAATACCCAATTCGGTATTGAGCAATTCCTCTTTCCTGAAATGGATTTATCCTCCTTTACGCCAAAACCTATTCCGAAGCGGATTCGATTGGGACATCAAATGGAATACGTTTGTAAGCAACTCATTGAATTTCAGCCCGACTATGAAATTCTCTTGCACAACTTGCCTATTCGAGAAGGCAAGAAAACCATCGGGGAAATCGATTTTATTCTTCGGGATGTTCATTCCCGTAAAATCATACATGTAGAACTGACTTATAAATTCTATATCATCAATCCAGAGATCAGCGAGCCGATACATCGGCTGATGGGACCTAATAAGCGAGATATGTTCTTCACTAAAATGGAGAAGATAAAGAATGAACAATTTCAACTACTGCATTCTCCTCAAGGAATTAAAGCTCTTGAAGCACTCGGAATTGAGCATAATGAAATTATACATAGAGTTTGTTTTAAAGCCCAATTATTCAAATCGTATGGGGCTAACGCTTCACATATTCGCCCATTAAATAGTGATTGTGTTCGTGGGTACTGGATGCGCTTTGATGATTTCAATACTGTCGAATTTAGACAGAACCAATTCTACATTCCCTCTAAATCGGAATGGGTGATTGAACCACATGCCAAGGTTAAATGGAGTTCCTATTTTGAAACTCTGATGGAGGTTAATCTTCTTTTACTCAAAGAAAACGCACCCATGATCTGGATGAAAAAATCCGAAATGGAGTTTGAAAAGTTTTTTGTGGTTTGGTGGTGAACGGAAGCCCTAAATGTTGTGTGTTGAGAGTTGGGTTTATGGTAAAGATGGAACACTGTGCACTATCAATTTTACCAACTAGCTGCATTTCATCGAATTAACATTTTTTTTAACACAATGGTGTCGGCCAAATTTGACTTTTGATCCGTATATCAATTTCAATTTAGTAACCCCTAAATCCTACACATATGTTTAAAACTGTTTCTTGGCTGCGACATGCTACGCTGCTTTTGCTTCTTTTATCGCTAACCATTTATTCCTGTAGTAAAGATGAACAAACACTAATCAATACTGATCCAGAAATCGCTTTGGACGAAACTGATGATGTGGATGTGAATTCTGATACTAATTCCGAGGAAACCCCAATTGAAGAAGAGCCAGTTCCAGAAGAAGAAGAAGAAGAAGAAGTACCAAATACAGAGGAGATTTCTTGTACGAATCCATCTGATTTTATATTTAACGAAAAAGATGGACTTGTCTTGGTAGAATTTGAAAATACAGCGTTCTCAGCAGATTGGAACCTCAAAAATGATGGTACGAGCCATTCAGGAGGTGGTTACTTGGTCTGGGAAGGTCCTCAATATTTTAATTCCCCAAGCATTGGTACCATAACTTATAAAATTAAAATTGAAAATCCCGGCTCTTACCGATTTTTATGGCATACCGCAATTAAGACTGGGACCAACGGAACTGAACATAATGACACTTGGTTGCGTTTTAATGATGCTGATGATTTTTACGGATTAAATGGACAGGGTAGCACGGTTTATCCACAAGGTTCTGGCAAAGGTCCCAATCCCGAAGGTTCATCTTCGGATGGTTGGTTTAAGATTTATAGAAGTGGCAACAACGTTGACTTTAAATGGGAAGCCCTAACTTCTGATAACAGTGGTTACGATGTTTATGTGAAGTTTGACAACCCCGGTGTTTATTTGATGGAAGTATCTGCTAGGTCTTCCGGCCACGCCATTGACAAATTTGTACTTTTTAAAGATTCAATCTCCGTTGCAGCTGCTACTTCGAGTATGGAGTATAGCTTGGTTAGTTGTGATTGATCATTAAGTCTAAGGGTCAAAGGTTATGGAGAATCTTTCAACATTTATTTTTTGACCCTTTGTGTTTTTACCCTAAACCTATCTTCTTTTTGATAAGCATTATTCGTTTTATACACTCCATTGTTGTAGTTTTAAATTTCATCAGCAAAAGTATACTAAATGAAAAATTCTTACACACTACTCGTAGCTGCCCTATTCTTATTATACGTTTCACCAGTGATATGTCAAGACAATGACCAAGAATTGGTACAATCTGCCATTGAAGATTATGTAGAAGCTCTTTATGAAGTAGACCCTTCAAAAATCGAACAAAGTGTCGATACCTCCCTTCGAAAAATCGGTTATTGGTATGATTCGGAATCCAACAAATACAAAGACAACCTGCCCATGACCTACCAGCAGCTTTACGATTTAGCAGGTTTATGGAACAAAAACGGAGATAAGGCCGCTGAAGACTCCCCAAAAGAAATCGTCATCTATGAAGTCAATGATAAAACCGCCACAGGTAAATTAACCGCGGAGTGGGGTATTGATTTATTTCACTTGGCCAAAGTGAACGGCAGCTGGAAAATAATGAATATCATTTGGCAAAGCTCTCCTCAGTAAATTCCTGTTCGGGCGAGTGTATCTCCTTCTTGGAATGTCGTTTCTAAAATTGAAGTTGTTAGCCCATTGGCTATACAACTCGTCATAATCAAGTATCTTCATAGTTGTTCACCTCATTTAAAAACATGAAAGTCAAAGTAATTTTTTTCCTCATTCTTCTCCTAGGGATTAGTTGCAAAAGGGGGATCAAAGTAGTCGAAAAAACGCCAAAATTTGAACATGATGTGACCTTCGGCCCTACACCTTGGACTAGTACCGACTTTGAACTGGAGGAAGAAGACTTCACCTTTGCCATCATCTCCGATCTAAACGGAGGGGAACGTGAAGGAGTTTACAGTACGGCAGTATCACAATTAAACCGTTTAGATCCCACTTTTGTTCTGAGTGTTGGCGATTTGATCGATGGCGGTACTGAAGATTCGTTACAACTGGCCAAAGAATGGGACTCTTTTGACAAACGGACATCAAAGCTGAACATGCCATTCTTTTACCTTGGAGGCAATCATGATCTGACCAACCCAAGAATGCGAACGTTTTGGAAAAACCGCTTGGGCCCACGTTATTATCATTTTGTCTATGAAGACGTATTGTTTTTGATGCTTGATTCTGAGGATTATAGTGAAAAAAGAATGCTTGAAATCTATGAAGCCCGAGATAAGGCCCTAAAAATAATTGCAGGTGAAATCGAAGGCGCCTATGAGGAATCGGAATACTACCGTATGTCCGAACGCAAGACGGGTGGTATGAGTGCCGATCAACTAGCCTATTTCAAAACCGTTTTAGAAAAGTATCCGACAGTCAAATGGACCTTTGTTCTTATGCACAAACCCCTCTGGATGCGGGAAGACGAAAATGGTTTGGGAAAATTGGAGACTTTACTTGCCAAACGCCCCTATACCGTAATCAATGGCCATTTTCATTCCTTCTCCCATCAAAAAAGGAATGGCAGGGACTATACAATTCTTGGAACAACAGGTGGTAGCCAACACGAGGGAGATTCACTTTCTTTTGATCATGTCACTTTGGTACGCATGGCGAAGGAACCTGTTGTCACCCATCTTAAAATGGATGGTATCTTGGATGAAACGGGTCAAGTTCCTTCAACTAATTAGATTACATGTGTAATTCTAATGAACAAAAGTAACACGGGGTGTCACATGCAAGAGTATTCAATAATAAACCTTCATGAACATTAGAAACAAAAGCATCAACTACACACCTAGTTGTTCCTTTTTTTTAATTCTGCCTCAATATCTGACAAAGTGAAACCTTTTGCCTGTAGCAGTATCATATAGTGAAAAAGTAAATCAGCACTTTCATAAAGAAAAAGTTCGTCATTGTCATCTTTCGCTTCGATAACCGTTTCAATAGCTTCCTCTCCTACTTTTTGGGCTATCTTATTGATGCCTTTTTCAAATAGGGAAGCTACATAAGAAGAACTGCCATCGCTAGAATTTCTCCTTTGTTCTATAATATTCTCAAGTACGGAAAGAAACCCAAAACTTGAGCTATTTTCCTCATTCCAACAGGTATCACTACCGGTATGACAAGTAGGCCCTTCAGGGTTTACAGCAATCAGCAAGGTATCATTATCACAATCGTTTTTGATATTGACTACATTCAAAAAATTACCGCTTTCCTCCCCCTTTGTCCACAGTCGTTTTTTTGAACGACTATAGAAAGTAACCTTTTTCGCCTCTTGAGTTTTATCCAATGCTTCTTGATTCATATAGCCAAGCATCAAAACATTCTTGGTCTGAGCATCTTGAATTATGGCCGGAACGAGTCCGTCCGCGCTTTTATTGAAATCTATTTTCATAACGTTCTCATCAATTCATTCTCAAAAGGTAAATCGGAAAACCCAGCTCCTTCTCCTTATTATAAATCTTCAATCCGAATTTCTGATACAATTTGACATGGTTCTCTGAAGCCGTATCAACGATAACAGGCAATTCATTATTTTTAAAATCCTTGAATACCTGCATGATCAACTTGGCCGCGGTCACAGTACCCTTGTACTCGTTTTTTACCGCAAATATCATTGGGCGTATATATTTACCGTTCGGATAATTTCGCTGTACTATCTTTTGACGCCTTAAGACCTTACCTAATCTTTCAATTCCTATACATCCAACAGCTAACCTAAGAGTCGACAGTAGCTTGGCAAAACTAAACTTGTCTTTATGGGCGTATGAAATCAAAAGGCAACTTGCACGATTATCAGATAGGAATACTTCTCCTGTACGCATGGCTTTATCAAACAAATACTCCATTAAAATATGCATTCGTTGGGTACGCCTTTCATCTTGCTTTACAACGAGATTGATGGAATTGTCCTCTGTTAGTGGTTCAAAAGCTTCTACTAAAATAGCTACAACTTCTTTTCTGTCTTCTTTATTTGCGCGTATCAATTTGGTCGGATTTATAGGCGTACGGGAATACCGCTTCCTTTTAACGCTTCTTTTAAATCTTTAATCTTAATCTCTTTAAAGTGAAAAACACTAGCTGCCAAAGCAGCATCTGCTTTACCATAAACAAAAGTATCAGTAAAATGTTGTATCGTACCCGCACCGCCTGAGGCAATAACGGGAATATTCAGTTCGGTTGATAATTTGGCCAAAGCCTCATTGGCGAATCCGTTTTTGGTACCATCATGATCCATAGAAGTAAACAAGATTTCACCTGCACCTCTTTCTTCAACTTCCTTGGCCCACGAAAATAATTCTTTTTCTGTTGGGACTTTACCACCAACCAAATGTACCATCCATCTACCGTCAATCTGTTTCGCATCAATGGCAACAACAATACACTGCGATCCAAATTTAGCCGCCAAATCATTGATCAATTGCGGATTTTTAACCGCCGAGGAGTTTATAGAAACCTTATCTGCACCATTTTGCAACAAAACATCCACATCTTCGACCGAGGATATGCCACCACCCACTGTAAAGGGTATACTTACCTTTTCCGCTACGCGATAGACCATATCGGCTAATGTTTTTCTTTTTTGTTCAGTAGCTGAAATGTCAAGAAAAACTAACTCATCTGCACCCTCGCGACTATATATTTCGGCCAACTCAACTGGGTCGCCCGCGTCCCTCAAATCTACAAAATTGATTCCCTTTACGGTACGGCCATCTTTAATATCTAAACAAGGGACTATTCTTTTTGCCAGCACTATTCTTTATTTTTTGTGTTTAGATTAAGCCCATCATAAAAACCTAAATCTTTTTTTTTCAATTGTTTTACCCAAAAGGCAATCTGTCCCGTATGGTAAGAATAATGTTCAACCGCATGAATTATCACTCCAATACCGGAAAATGAGAACCCTTGTACCGAACGAATTTTTAGTAGTTGTTCTTGAGATGCGTCAAAAACAACCCGCTTTGCAGTATCTACAGTGGTTTCTAATTTGGCCAACAATGTTGCTTTGTCAAAGCATTCAACCGCAGAAAACTCCTCATCGCGATTTCTGACGTCTTCGGTTTCCCCTAATGACGAAATCACATATTGGGTAATGTTCCCGCATAAGTGCAAAATTAGATTCGCAATACTATTCAGATTGTCGTTCGGTTTTAACCAAAGTTCATCTTCCGTGATTTCAGCCAAGCTTTTTTCTATCATTCGCGTACTTTCGTCGAACCGGTACAACGCGTTTTTTACTAATTCTTCCCTTAATTGCGCTTCTTTGCTCATTTGTTTAAGATATAGTCTTTCAACTGTTTTAAACTAATTCGGTTTTCATAAATAGCTTTTCCAATAATCGTTCCTTCGCAGCCTATTTCGGCCAACCTTGGCAACTCATCAAATGATGATATACCGCCCGAAGCTATTAGTTTTAGGGAATTTTCAATACGGTTCTCGACTCCTTTCGAACTGACAGTAGATAAAATTTTTTTATATAAATCAAACGACGGGCCTTCCAGCATACCGTCTTTACTGATGTCAGTGCATATCACATATTTGATTCCTTCTTGTTGGTAATTTTGAACAAAGGGAAGCAATTCTTCTTTGGATTCTTCTTGCCAGCCAGATACCGCCACTTTTTCATCTAGAGCGTCGGCGCCTAATATTATTTTTTCAGCTCCGTGTTTTTGAATCCATCCTAAGAAAGTGTCCCTGTCTTTAACGGCTATACTCCCGCCAGTAACTTGACTGGCACCACTTTCAAAAGCTATGCGTAAGTCATCATCGGTTTTTAGTCCACCACCAAAATCAATTTTCAATTTGGTTTGTGACGCTATTTGTTCCAATACTTTGTGGTTCACGATATGCTTCGATTTCGCTCCGTCTAAATCGACCAAATGGAGGTACTCGATTCCGTGAGCCTCGAATTCTTTAGCCACTTCCAAAGGATGCTCATTATAGATTTTTTTGGAATCATAGTCTCCTTTAGAGAGTCGGACACATTTGCCCTCAATGATATCTATTGCAGGTATAATTCGCATTCTTATTCTAGTTTTTTCCTGTCCATTGTCATTAAAAATGTTAAGTTTCCAACCTTTGTAAACCCTTAATTTCAATAATGCTGTATTTCAATCGAAATATGAAATTGAGTTAACGTTATATTTCTAAAAAATTCTTTAATATTCTCTCACCGACATCACTACTTTTTTCGGGATGAAATTGAGTTCCATAAAAATTGTCTTTCCGCAAAGCGGAGCTATATTTCAAATCGTATTCCGATTCAGCAATAGTTTCGTTACACAATGGCGCATAATAACTATGGACTAAATAAATATGTTCTTTTTCCCGTATACCCTCAAACAATTTCGTTTTCAAATTGCTAATTTGATTCCATCCAATTTGTGGGACTTTAACTTTATTCGAAAATCTGATTACATCTACATCGAATATCCCCAATCCCTTTGTGTTACCTTCTTCAGAAGAGTTACACATCAGTTGCATGCCCAAACAAATGCCTAAAACAGGTTGTTTCAACTCGGGAATAACTTTATCCAAACCGCTTGCTCGAAGTTTGTGCATGGCACTGCTGGCTTCTCCAACACCAGGGAAAATAACTTTATCAGCATTTTGAATCTCCTTGACGTTGTTGCTCAAAATAGCACTATGGCCTAAACGTTGAATTGCGAACTTGATGCTTTGGATGTTTCCCGCTCCGTAATTGATGATAACAATTTTCATAAAACTCCCTTTGTTGAGGGTAAAACCATCTTCTCTACATCCCTTTTTACAGCCATTTTTATCGATTTTGCAAAAGCCTTAAAAATAGCCTCTATCTTATGATGCTCATTGTTACCCTCGGCTTTTATATTCAAGTTAGCTTTTGCACCATCGGTAAATGACTTGAAGAAATGGTGGAACATTTCCGTTGGCATATCACCCACTTTCTCCCTTCTGAAATCTGCATCCCAGACCAGCCAATTCCGTCCGCCAAAATCAATCGCAACTTGCGCTAAGCAATCATCCATGGGCAAACAAAAGCCGTATCGCTCAATACCTAGCTTATTTCCCATGGCATTATGAAAAACTGCTCCCAAAGCAATTGCAGTATCTTCTATGGTGTGATGTTCATCAACTTCTAAATCTCCATCTACTTTAATATCTAAATCCATTTGACCGTGACGTGCTAATTGATCTAACATGTGGTCAAAAAAAGCGAGTCCGGTCTTGATATTGCTTTTGCCTGTACCATCGAGATTTAACTGAATTTTTATATTGGTTTCGTTCGTTTTTCTATGGGTTTCAGCTGTTCTATTCTTCAGCTTCAAGAATTCATAAATTTTTTCCCAATCATTGTTTTCCAAAGCTATTACCGAATCCAATTCTTCTCGTTTTACCGTAATTTCGCCTGTTCCTAGATTAGTATTGTCATTGATAAAAATTCCGTTAGCCCCTAAGTTTTTCGCCAATTCCATATCGGTTAGGCGATCTCCGATGACAAATGAATTTTCCAAGTCATATTCTTCTGAAAAATACTCTGTCAATAAACCTGTGCCCGGTTTTCGTGTATCGGCATTTTCATCGGGGAAAGTTCGATCTAAGAATATTTTATCGAATACAACTCCTTCGTTTTCAAAGGATTTCAAAATAAAATTGTGTACCGGCCAAAAGGTTTCCTCTGGAAAAATATCCGTTCCCAGTCCATCTTGATTGGTAATCATCACCAACTTGTAGTCTAGCTCTTTTGCAATCTTTCCTAGAAAAGTAAATGCTTTCGGATAGAATATCATTTTTTCAAACGCATCGATTTGTTCATCGACGGTTTCTTTTATGATGGTGCCATCACGATCTATAAATAGCACTTTCTGTTTACTCATCATTACAATCTTTTAATACTTCAATCAATTTTTTATTCTCCTCAGGGGTTCCCACCGTAAATCGCAAAGTGTTTTCACATAAAGGCTGTGTACTTCTGTTACGGATGACAATACCCCTATTTAGCAGTTGATTATAACGCTTATCGGCATCATCCACCCATGCCAAAACAAAATTAGCATCCGTGGGATAAACTTTCTTTACAAAAGAAACTTCTCGTAAGGCTTGAATAAGCGTATTTCTTTCGGCTAATATGTTAGTAACCTCTTGAGTCACAGTGGTGGTGGCCGAAAGCCGCTCCAAAGCTTTTAGTTGAGTAAGTCCATTTACGTTATAGGGAGGTTTTATTTTATTCAAAACAGCAATGATTTCTTTGGATGCAATACAGATTCCCAGACGAATTCCCGCCATTCCATAGGCTTTAGACAAGGTTTGAGTAACAATCAAATTTGGAAAATCGCGTAATCGAGAAACCCAACTTTCTTTTGCTGCAAAATCGATATATGCCTCATCGATTACCACCAACCCATTGAAACTATTCAGTATTTGAACAATCTTTGTTTCGGAAAAACTATTACCTGTTGGATTATTGGGCGAGCAAATGAAAATTATTTTCGTACCGCCGTTTACTTTTTCAAGTATTTTCGCTGTATCCGGTTGAAAATCTTTAGTCAACAAAACTTCTTGATTTTCAATGGCATTGATTCCCGCCAGCACTTTATACATTCCATATGTTGGTGGCAGCGTAATTATGCTATCCTCTTTCGGTTCGCAAAAAGCTCGAAATAACAAATCCAACACTTCATCACTACCGTTACCTACTAAGATGTTTTCGACTTCAACCCCCTTCTGTTCCGCCAAAACAGTTTTAAGACTTCGTTGCTGCGGGTCAGGATAGCGATTTACCCCATTCTCAAATGGATTCTCATTAGCATCTAAGAAAACCATTTCAGAACCATCGGAAACATATTCATCACGTGCTGAGGAGTAAGGCTTTAGGCCTTTTACGTTTTCTCTTATTATGTTTTCTAAACTAAAACTCATTTCAAACTATTCAATCTCAAGGTCACCGCATTTTTATGCGCTTGCAAACCTTCGGCTTCAGCCATGACTTCTATGGCTCCTCCTATTTTTTGAATCCCTTCTTTTGAAATCTTCTGGAAGGTCATACTCTTCATAAAGCTATCTAGATTTACACCACTGTACTGTTTTGCGTAACCGTTCGTTGGCAATGTATGATTGGTGCCAGAAGCATAATCACCAGCGCTTTCAGGAGTATAGTTTCCAATAAAGACTGAACCAGCATTCATAATGTTTTCTACATAAAAATCTTCATTATCTGCGCAAATGATATAGTGCTCGGGCCCGTATTCGTTTATCAATTCTACTGCAGTGTTATCATCTTCAACATAGATTAATTTACTATTTTCTATGGCTTTTTGTGCGATTTCCTTACGGGGCAAGGCACCGATTTGTTTTTCAACTTCAATTTCCACCGCATCAATCATATCCCTGGACGTGGAAACTAAAATAACCTGACTATCAACACCATGCTCCGCTTGACTTAACAAATCTGAAGCGACAAAAGAAGCATTCGCTGACTCATCTGCGACAACCAATAATTCACTTGGACCAGCTGGCATGTCTATCGCTATACCATATTTTGTTGCAATCTGTTTGGCAACGGTAACAAATTGATTACCAGGACCAAATATTTTATAGACTTGTGGAATTGTTTCCGTTCCGAAAGTCATTCCCGCTATGGCTTGAATACCCCCTACCTTAAAAATCTGGGTTACCCCACATAAGGCGGCCGTATATAAAATTGCAGGATTGATATTTCCTTCTAAATTGGGTGGTGTACATAGAACTATCTCTTTACAGCCCGCTAGATTTGCTGGTACTGCTAACATGAGAATGGTTGAAAATAAAGGTGCGGTTCCGCCCGGGATATACAATCCTACTTTTTGAATCGCACGTTTTTCTTGCCAACAACACACTCCACTACTAGTCTCAACTTCAATACGTTCCGTTTTTTGAGCCTCATGAAAGGCCTCTATATTTGATTTTGCAAGTTGAATTGCTTTTTTTAACTCGGTTGATACTACTGACTCTGCTTCTTCAATTTCCTTTTGGGAAACCTTGAAATCATTTATTATAACATTGTCGAATTTTTCAGTATATTTTTTTAAAACTGAATTGCCATCTTGCTCAACCTCTAAAAAGATTTTAGTAACTGTTTCCTCGATATCGGCAACGGTTTGAGTCGGCCGTTTTAAAACAACTTTCCATTCTTCTTTATTTGGATTGTAGATTTTATTCATTACAATACCATTTTTTCAATTGGACAAACCAGAATTCCTTCGGCACCTGCTTGTTTCAACTCATCAATGACTTCCCAGAACCTGTCTTTATTAATTACCGTATGAACTGAACTCCACCCCTCTTCCGCCAACGGTAAAACCGTGGGACTGCGCATACCTGGCAATAACCTAAGAATAGCATCCAACCTATCATTCGGAGCGTTCATTAACACATATTTTGATTGACGGGCCTTTAAAACGGATTTAATCCGGAACTGCATCTTTTTTAAAATCTCTTTCCTGTCTTCTGAAATCATGGGAGAAACCGCCAAGACGGCTTCACTCTTCAACATAACCTCTACCTCTTTTAAATTATTTTTGAAAAGCGTGCTACCACTTGAAACAATATCGCAAATGGCATCTGCCAGACCTATATTCGGAGCAATCTCTACTGAACCGTTGATAATGTGCAAGTCTGCCTTCACTCCCTTTCTCTCTAAATAATTGCGCACTGTATTCGGGTAGCTTGTTGCAATTCTCTTACCCTCAAAGTCTTTTACCGAATCGTATTTCACCGATTTAGGAACGGCCAAGGAAACTTTGCATTTCGAAAAACCAAGTTTTTCCACAAATTGGATATCAACACCTTTCTCAATCAAAACATTTTCTCCAATAATCGCAATATCCACTACTCCATCTTTTAAATATTGTGGGATATCACCATTTCGCAAGTAAAACACTTCCAACGGAAAATTATGGGACAAAGCCTTTAGCTGATCCTTGCCGTTGTCAATAGAAATTCCACAGTCCTTAAGAATCTTCAAGGAATCCTCGTTCAACCTCCCCGATTTCTGAATAGCAATTCTAATGTTCATACACAATTATTTTCTTTTCATTCCCGCGAAGGCGGGAATCGTTTCAATCTAAAACTAAATTCCAATTTCTATAGAATAACAAACCTAATTATGGTCTTCAACAGATTCCGGCCTTCGCCTGAATGACACTACAAGTACCCTAATTAAAAAACCCGTTTGATTGCTCAAACGGGTTTCAAATATGCTGTAATACTACAATACACCTTTACCTCGCTTGACAGCCAGTTGATAGATGATGGTGTGTATTCTTATTTTTCATTACCCTGTAAAAGTAAACCGTATTTTTGATTTAACAAAAGAAAAGTTAGAAATCAAACAAAAAGCTTTCAGCTTCACTTCTCTTTAAACATTTTAATTGTTGCCCAAAATCAATGGAAGGCCTGAATCACCGCTACCAACGATAACCACTTTTGCATTAGGCGATTTTGACAATTCTAAAGTAGCATCTATTCCCTTATCCTGTAGAATTTTATCAGTTAGTGACGCACTTAATATCTTATTCGCATCTGCTTTACCTTGTGCCTCAATCGTTACTTTTTCGGCCTCTTTCTGTGCAGTAACCAATCGAAACTCATATTCTAATGATTCTTGTTCTTGCTTTAATTTACGCTCAATGGCCTCCTTTATAGTGGCTGGTAACGTGACATCGCGAACCAAAACCTCATTCAACTGGATATATTGACCGTCAACAATTTTTTTTGTTTCTTCAAATATTTCGGCTTGTATGGCGTCTCTTTTGCTTGAATATAATTGCTCAGGGGTATATCGACCAACAACACTTCGAGCGGCAGAACGGATAGTGGGCAATAATACTCGTTGAATATATTCTGTACCTTTTTCTTGATGCAGTTTACCTAAAAATTGACGTTTTGGTTCAAACCATGCCGAAGCATCCAATTTAATTTCCAATCCGTTCGACGATAATACCTGCATTTTTTCAAAAACCTCTTGCTGACGCACCTCATAAATAAAGACTTTGTTCCAAGGTGCCACAATATGAAAGCCTTCTCCCATAGCGGGTTTATCGGTAACAACACCGCCTCCGAAAGTCTTATAGAGTACTCCAGCTTCTCCAGACCCGATAGTAACTGCGGATTTTGAAATTAAAATAACCAATGCGATTAAAATGAAAATTGCCGGTAAGGCAATCTTAGGTAACTTTTCCATAATGTTCTGTTTTTTAAATTAGTCCGTTATATTTTCTGATAAACCACTCTAATGCGAGTGATGCGGCGATAAGTGCCATTAATGTTCTAAAGTCTATCAAAGATACGACATTTTTAGTGCCTTTTTGGGTAGGCGTATAGCGATTAGAACCACTTAACTCGAGCAGTAAAGAATCTATTTTAGAGGGAAAATATAATGTACCATCAGTTTCATTAGCCAACCGCTCTAGCTTTTTATAATCAGCGGATAAAAATTGTTGTTCCACATCAAAATCCAAGATTGTAAAACTTCCCGATTTTGAACGGTTTTCCTCGGCTACGCTTACTTTAAAGTTGTAGTCTCCAGCTGGTATTCCTAATAAATCAGCTTCATAAAAATCATTCTTTAGCAACATAGGTATTACTTTGGAAAACCCACTTTCTACACCCATAATCTGTAACGAAATATCCGCATTGGAATCAAAAACAAAGGCTTCGTCGAAATAGGTCGCTGTAATCTTTGAATCACCACTTCCATTATAGATGCGTTGGTAATCAATATTCAATCGGTTTTTAGTAGCATTGTTCGATAAATACAAAATAAGTCTGCTGATGAATTGGTCAAAATTTTCGAAATTCTGATTATTTCTAAAACTTTGCATCCGCCATTTCCAAATGTTCTCACCTAGCAATAACAGCTTCTTGCCAACAGGCTCTTCTTTTGCCAATATCAATGGGGTTCTCAAATCTCTTCCCCTAATCATCATCGTCGCTAGCACATCACTGTCACCGCTAACTTCTACTGTGCCTGCATCACTTTCCAAAGGAGGGAAATCATCCATTGAAACATCGGAAATATCAAATTTGGAAAAAGATGGATTCAAAACCGGAATAACCTCTTGATTAGGATAACCATCTTCGATACGAATCTCCGATTGAACTGAATTTAAAAAGGTCCAATCGGTTTTATTTCCACCAATAATGAAGCTACTTGCCTTTTTTTGTTTGATGTAATCGAATACAGGCTTGAACGTACGGGTAGGCTGGTACAATATAAAAACATCTATTTCTTCTAAATCCGAAGACTTGGCCGTTGGTTTCTTAAGTGTTACAGAACGCTGTTCATTGCTTTCTATCGACTTCGTCAACGCTCCAATATCAGGGTGGAGAATATTCGATACGATTGCAACATTGGTTTTTTCATCAATTACCTCAATCGCGACTCGCTTTTGATTATTTACGGTATTACGCTCATTTTCCAAAGCTTGCAAACTCACTGAAACAGATTTGATTCCTACACTGTTGGCATCAAGTAGTGTATTGACGACCTTTGTACTGTTTCTGTTCGAAAATTGAAGCGTTTCTCGATATGCAGTTTTTCCATTTACGGTAATACTCAAAATCGTAGAAACCGATGCTCCGCCTTCATAAGTTGTATAAACCTCAACTGGATATTTATTCTTTAAAAAAGCATACTTATTGACATTGATCTGATCAATTCGTAAATCTTCATATTTCGTGGTATCACCAATAACAATGGGATAAATTGGGAAGCTTAAGGTGTTTCCTTGATATCCATAGTCCGAGCCAATCGTCTGGTTGCCGTCTGTTAACAATACAACAGCGGTATTGGTATTATTGTAGATGTCTTTAATGGAAGAAAGCGCTTTGGAAATATCGGTATTTCTATCTTGAAAGGATAAACTATCATTTAGTTCTTGCAGTTCCTTCCCAAATTGATAGCTTTTGACGTTAAACCTATTCGAAATTTCCTGATTATTGCTCAATCTATCCAAAATACTGTTAACCGGACTAACGCCACTTGCCATAGAAGTCGAATTATCAGCTAGTACTACGAGATTTGTTTTTTCCAAGGTATACTCGTTCTTGGAGAATTTTGGATTGATGAGCAAAACAAAAAGTGCGAACAAAGCCAAAAAGCGGAGAAAAGTAAGCATAATGGGAAGCTTACTTTTTCGTTTGGTTTTAAAAAAGTACTGAAAAAGAGCTAACGCCAAAGCCAGAAGGGCCGCTGCTAATATTAGTAGAAGGGTTGTCGTCTGCATTTAATTATCTCTCTTCTCAAAGTCTTCATGCTTCTTATCTTCAATTCTTTTCAGAATAAGATAAAGTAGAATACCAAAAAGACTTCCATAGACTAAAAGGATAGGAAGCAAAGGTGCAAGTTCCATGGGAAACTAATTATTTCAATTTGACAGCAGTTCCGTAAGCCAGCATCTCAGCGGCACCTTGCATCACTTGGGAAGTATTAAATCTTACGTTCACCACTGCATCTGCCTCAACTCGTTGAGCATCATCCAACATTCGTTTGATTGCTTGCTCCCTAGCTTGGGCCAATAAACTCGTATACTCCGAAATTTCTCCACCAACTATGTTCTTGAACCCCGCAAAAATGTCACGACCAATATTTCTTGCGCGAACAGTACTTCCGCGAACAATGCCCAAAGTTTCATAAATTTCCTTACCTGCAATTGTTGGTGTTGTAACGTAAATCATGTGTATTTAAATTGTTAAATAGTTAGGTCAACATTCCCCCGTCAACATTCAATACCTGACCGGTTACATAGGCAGATAAATCAGAAGCGAAAAACAAGCACGCATTCGCAATATCCTCAGTGGTTCCTCCTCGTTTCAATGGAATACCATCGCGCCATCCCTGAACTACTTTTTCATCTAATTTATCGGTCATTTCCGTTTCTATAAACCCAGGTGCTATTGCGTTACAACGAATATTTCGTGAACCCAGTTCCAAGGCCACAGATTTGGTAAAACCTATCATACCAGCTTTTGAGGCCGCGTAATTAGTTTGACCGGCATTGCCTTTTACGCCAACAACACTGCTCATATTGATTATGGAACCTTTGCGTTGTTTTAATAAAGTACGTTGCACCGCCTTGGTCATATTAAATACGGACTTCAGATTAATCTCGATGACTAAATCGAAATCCTCTTCCGCCATGCGCATCAACAGATTATCTTTGGTAATGCCCGCATTGTTGATCAGTACATCAATACCTCCGAAATCTTCAAGCACCTTGGCGACAAGTGCTTCTGATTCGGCAAAACTTGCAGCGTTACTCTTGTAGGCTTTCGCATTGACTCCTTTATCCTTTAGCTTCTTTTCCAATTCCAGCGCAGGGCCTTCGCTTGAGCTATAGGTAAAAGCTACATTTGCCCCATGTTCAGCAAATACTTCAGCAATGCCTTTACCAATACCTCTGCTAGCACCTGTAATAATGACGTTTTTCCCTTCTAGTAATTTCATTTAATAGCAGTTAAGAAAGTTGTAATTCAAATATACCAATTAAAAAGCCCGTGCATGAAAATTGGCAGGGCTTTTCTGACTAGAAAATTGTTTCAAATTTAATCTTTTATTGGAGATGGTTTTTCATAATTAAAAAGATAATCAACATCTAACTCTTTAACAACACCCAATCGTGAAAGGGACTTCACATTAACATCATTTTTGTTACCCACTACCAGGACATCGTATGAACCTCCTTTTACATTATTTTTGAAGAAAGAACTTAAATCTTCAAGCGTCATGTCTTGAATGGCGTTATAAATCTCTTCCCTATTATTACCCGTTAATCCTCTCTTTTTAAGTCGCTCGTAACTCCAAAAAATATTCGATTTGGTTACACGGTCAGCAGCCATTGATTTAAGGGTGGATTCTTTAGCCGCTTTAAAATTTTCTTCAGCTTCTGGCATATTGTTCATTAATTGCATCATAGCGTCAACTGCCTGGTCTAATTTGTTGGCCTGAGTACCGATATAGGCATAAGTATAATCGAAATCACCCTCTTGTTGGGCATTACTATATCTGGCAAAAGCCGAATACGCCAAAGACTTTGACTCTCGTATTTCTTGAAAAACTATAGATGAGAGACCACTTCCAAAATACGTATTGAACAAACTTGATGCAGCCATTTTCTCAGGGTCAAAAGTATCTCCTTTCGATAAAAAAAGCATTTCAGCTTGTACCATATCATAATCCACAAAGAACACGTTATCACCGGATTCTTTGAAAGCATATTCTTTTTTCTCTGGATACTCGTTCAATTCATTTGAAATTTTATGATGTCGGTTCAAGGCCTCTTTAGCTTGATCTACATCTTTACCATAATAAAAGACACGATGTTTAAAGTCTTTGAGTTCTTTGATAATCTCGGTAAGCTCTTTGGGGTCAAATTGCTTTAACTGGTCGATGGTATAAATATCACGCAACCTCGAATTTTCACCGTATTGTCCATAACTGTACAATCCATTCCATAAAATCTGAGATTTGTTTGCTTTAATGTCTTGTCGATCTTTGGCGATTTTTAGCACGTACTTATCATATGTATCTTGATTGGCGACCGCATCAGATAATAGCTCTTCTAGCAATAATAGGCCTTTGCCAAGATTTTCACGCAAACCTGATAAGTAAATGACCGTTCGATCACTTCCTGCGCGAACACCGTATTCGACACCCAGTTTATAGAATTCTTTGCTGACATCCTCCGGAGAATGTTCAGAAGTACCTAAGTAGTTAAGGTAACCCACCGCTAGACCAAGCTTTTTAATGTTGTCATTGCCCATATCAAAAATAAGGTTCAATTCAGCCAAATCATTAACCTCATTAGGCACATAGGCTAGTTCTAATCCGTTATCCAATGTGAAGTTTTGTATGGCATTATTGTAATCTATGAACTCAGGCTTAAGTTCAGGACTTTCCATTTTCTCGAAGTTCTGCACAAAGACCGATTTCTTATCCCGATTCAATTCTATCGGAGTGATACCGGGGTTCTCAACCTTGACCAAATCTTGGATTTCGCCTTGTCTTTTGTAAACTGCTACATAGTTATCCTTGTAGAAACTGTTTGCGAAATCCACCAGTTCTTGTTTTGTAACCTTCCGCATTTTATCAAAAACATCAATGCGAGATTTCCAATCTTGAAAGTGCACAAAAGCGTTCACATATTCATAGGCAACGCCGGAGGCATTTTCAAAATTTCTAATTTGATTTAATTTTAGATCATTAATCACCGCTTCAATCAACCATTCTTCAAAATTTCCCTTCTTGATTTCATCGATTTGACCGAGAATCAAATCCTTAACCTCCTCTAGACTCTGACCTGATTTTGGATTTCCATAAAATTGGTGCATCCCATAATCGTTCAAAAATTGAGTGTAGCTACCAGCTCTTTGTACTTTTTGCTTTTGATTTAAATTCAAATCGATTAGACCGGCAGTACTATTATTAAGTAACATATCTACAAGCCGAAGCTTTAGCTCATCTTCTGAACCTATCCCCTTTGATCGAAACGCAATGTTGACCCTTTCGTTTTCAGGCCCAAAAACCTCTTCTTCAACAGGGGCAGTTATTGGTTCTTCAACTGGTCTTTTTGGATGATTTACCTCTTTGGTTTCAAAATGACCAAAAGCATCATTCACCTTTTTTATTGTTTCATCGAACTCAAGGTCGCCAACCAAGATAACCGCCATGTTATTTGGAACATAATAGGTGTTAAAATAGTTATGAATGGCTTCCATTGATGGGTTTTTCAAATGTTCCGAGGTGCCAATGGTGGTTTGCTGACCGTAGGGATGTGTGGGAAATAATGCCTTGTTCAGAGCATAAGCAGATCTGCGATAATCATTATCCTGACTTCTATTGAACTCTTCGTACACTGCTTCTAGCTCGGTATGAAATAATCGCAAAACCAATTGACTAAATCTTTCACTTTCAACGTGCAACCATTTGTCGAGTCCATTAGAAGGTATTTTGTTTACATAAACGGTTTCTTCATGCCAGGTCCAAGCATTAGTGCCCTCTGCTCCCAGTGAATTGACCATAATATCATATTCATTCGCGACGGAAAGTTTAGAAGCCTCTTGTGAAACCTTGTCGATTTGCTTGTAGATTTCTTGTTTCTTAAAAATCTCCGATTCTGCTTTGTGAATCTCATATAATCTTGAAATAGAATCTAGCAATACCTTTTCAGCGTCCCAATCTTGGGTTGCAATTTCATCGGTACCTTTAAAAACCATGTGCTCCAAATAATGGGCCAAGCCAGTATTGTCCGCCGGATCATAAACTGAACCTGCACGAACGGGAATAAAGGTTTGAATTTTAGGTTCTGTCTTGTTTTGACTTAAATAAACTTTAAGTCCGTTATCTAAAGTGTACAAACGTAACCCTGTAGGATCATCGTTAACAGTTTCATATTTAAATCCGTTAGGATCTACCGAGGAGTTTATCGCGAATTTTTCTTCTTCCGAAGTGTTGCTTTTACAAGAACTCAATAGGAAAAATCCTAAAAACAATAAGGTGAAAAAGTGTTTCATGTTACTTGGTTTGATAAGATGATATCGGTGAGTATGGACTTCCATATCTATTAAAACTGATAGCGACAACTAAAAAATCCATCACTCTAAAGTAAGAATGATGGATTGATTTCAATCTTGAATTTTTAAAATTTTAACAAACGTGGCGCTCGTTATCCCATTACTTCTTTAACTTTCTTTCCAATTTCAGCAGGAGAATCAACTACATGAATTCCGAATTCACGCATAATTCTTTTCTTTGCTTGAGCGGTATCATCGCTACCACCAACTATAGCGCCTGCATGGCCCATTGTTCTTCCGGCAGGAGCAGTTTCGCCTGCAATAAAACCAACCACCGGTTTTTTGCTACCACTTTCTTTGTACCACTTGGCCGCATCAGCTTCCAGTTGTCCGCCAATTTCACCAATCATAACTACACAATCTGTTTCAGGATCGTTGATTAATAGTTCAACCGCTTCTTTGGTAGTTGTTCCGATAATCGGGTCACCACCAATACCAATAGCTGTAGTAATCCCCAATCCTTGACGTACTACTTGATCGGCAGCCTCATAAGTAAGTGTACCTGATTTAGAGACAATACCCACATTTCCTTTTTTGAAAACAAAACCGGGCATGATACCTACTTTAGCCTCCCCTGGGGTAATTACACCAGGGCAGTTTGGACCTACCAATCTGCAATCTCGATTTTTAATATAATTCGAGGCCTTCACCATATCAGCAACGGGAATACCTTCTGTAATTGTAATGATAACTTTGATACCTGCGTCAGCAGCTTCCATTATCGCATCTGCTGCAAATGCTGGCGGTACAAAAATTATAGTTGTATCAGCACCTACCTTTTCTACAGCTTCTTCAACAGTGTTGAACACTGGTCTGCCTAAATGCTCTTGACCACCTTTGCCTGGAGTAACACCCCCAACTACATTGGTACCGTATTCTATCATTTGTTCTGCGTGAAAGGTACCTTCACTACCGGTGAAGCCCTGTACTATTATTTTGGAATCTTTGTTTACTAAGACACTCATGTTCTTTTCGGTTTATTTAAAGCAGCACAAAAATATAGGTTTGCAAATGAATTCTAAAGTAATCGTGCGCATATTATTCTTCTAATTTTCTTAGGATGGAAGGAATCTTTTTTACATAGGCCAATTGCTTAAAAGTTTCCCTTGATTCTTGAACAGGAGTGCCAAAATAGCTTTTCCCACCCGGAACCGATTTCGAAACACCTGCTTGACCCAATAGAACTGCTTTTTTTCCAATTGTAACAGCACTGCTAATTCCTACTTGGCCCCATAAGGTGACTTCATCTTCGATAACAACACAGCCGGCAATGCCTACCTGTGAGGCAATTAGACATTTTTCACCTATTAGAGTATCATGGCCAACTTGAACTTGATTGTCAAGTTTGGTGCCTTGCTTAATCGTGGTATCACCTGTTACACCCCTATCAAGGGTACAGAGTGCTCCTATTTCTACATTATCTTCCAAAACCACCCGTCCACCTGATTTTAACCTGTCAAATCCATCCGGTCTGTTTTTATAATAAAAAGCATCGGAGCCTAAAACAGATCCAGCATGAATGATTACGTTGTTACCAATTACACAATCATCGTAGATGCAAACATTAGAATGTATAATACAATTATCACCAATTGTAACATTATTTCCTATGAACGTATTAGGCTGAATAACAGTGTTTTTTCCTATTTTAGCGGAATCAGAAATAGACTTTACTGCCTTTTCAAAAGGCTTGAAAAAATCAGTTAGTTTGTTGAAATCCCTAAAAGGGTCATCGGAAATTAAAAGTGCTTTTCCCTTTGGGCAATCTACCCGTTTATTTATCAAAATCACAGAAGCCTGACTCTGCAACGCTTTGTCATAATACTTCGGATGATCCACAAAAACAATTTCCCCTTCTCGCACTACGTGAATTTCGTTCATTCCGAATACAGGAAAATCTTCAGAACCAACCATGTCACAACCAACTAGGGTAGCAATTTGTTGAAGCGTATAGGGTGACGGAAATCTCACTTTGGTAGTTTAAGTATTTAATAAAATTGTGCTTGGCGTATCAAAGAACACTTACTACTGGCTGTAATCAAATGAAAATCACTATTCCTTGACGCGCTCCATATAGAGCCCTTTCTCAGTGTCTACTTTAATTTTATCTCCTTCATTTATAAAAAGAGGAACGTTCACCTCAGCACCCGTCTCAACTTTAGCCGGTTTCGTTGCATTTGTTGCGGTGTTGCCCTTTACTCCGGGTTCCGTATAGGTTACCTCCAAAATAACACTCGCGGGCATATCTACGGAAAGCGGCATACTGTCTTCGGTATTGAAAAGAATGGTGACGATTTCACCCTCTTTTAATAAACCTGGAGCATCTAGACTACTTTCTTGAAGCGAGATTTGATTGTAATCATCGGTGTTCATGAAATGATACGTCTCCCCTTCAGCATAAAGAAACTGATAGGAACGTGTTTCAACACGTACATCATCAATTTTATGTCCGGCAGAAAACGTGTTGTCAATTACTTTTCCGGTGGTTACACTTTTAAGTTTAGTTCGCACAAAAGCCGGACCCTTGCCCGGTTTGACGTGTAAAAATTCTATTATTTTAAAAATGTCATGGTTGTACTTGATGCACAGACCTTTTCTAATATCAGATGTTGATGCCATATATGGTATTTAATTGGTACTAAAGTATCCTTTCATGATACCTCTTTGGGAATCCCGAATAAACTGCAAAATCTCATCACGTTCAGGAGTGGCCTCCATTTCCGCTTCTATAATCTGTACAGCTTGGGAATTATTGTAATTTTTTTGATAGAGTATACGATAGATATTCTGAATTTCCCTGATCTTGTCAGATTCAAACCCCCTTCGTCTTAATCCAACGGAGTTGATTCCAACATACGAAAGTGGTTCACGGGCTGCTTTTACGAAGGGCGGAACATCTTTTCTAACCAGAGAACCTCCTGTCACAAAGGCATGTTGCCCTACGGAAACAAATTGGTGTACGGCAACCAAACCGGCTAAAATCACATTGTCACCAATGGTCACGTGACCGGCAAGGGTAGAATTATTCGAAAAAATACAGTTGTCACCTACCACACAATCATGTGCTACATGACAATACGCCATTATCAAACAGTTTTTTCCAATTACCGTTTTGTTACGATCTGATGTGCCTTTATGTATGGTTGCACATTCCCGAATTGTAGTACCATTGCCAATTCGCACAATAGTTTCTTCCCCATTGTATTTTAAATCTTGTGGAGGAGCTGAAATTACCGCGCCGGGAAAAATATTGCAATTTTTTCCGATTCGGGCACCTTCCATAATGGTAACGTTAGAACCAATCCAGGTACCATCGCCTATGGTAACATTATTATGAATTGTGGTAAAGGGTTCTACCACCACGTTCTTTGCAATCTTAGCGCCTGGATGAATGTAGGCTAGTGGTTGATTCATTCTAGTTACCTTTTACTTTGATTATCTGTGCCATGATTTCAGCTTCAGAGGCGAGCTTGCCATTTGTATAAGCCTTCGCATGCATTTGACACAGTCCCCTACGAATGGGTTGCATCAAATCTAGTCTAAAAATCAGTGTATCACCAGGAACGACTTGTTGCTTATATCGAACATTGTCAATTTTTAAAAGATACGTCAAGTAATTTTCAGGATCAGGAACCGTGGTCAATACCAAAATACCGCCTGTTTGAGCCATCGCTTCCAATTGTAAAACCCCTGGCATTACTGGTGCCCCGGGAAAATGCCCAACAAAAAAAGGTTCATTCATCGTGACATTTTTGAGGCCTATAACATGGGTGTCAGATAGTTCCAATATTTTATCAACCAACAAAAAGGGAGGTCTATGCGGCAACATCTCCATAATTTTTGTCACATCCATTAAAGGAGGTTGATTTAAATCTACAACCGGTACGTTATTCCGTCTTTCTGTTTTGATTATTTTAGATAATTTTTTTGCAAACTGGGTGTTTACATAATGGCCAGGTTTATTTGCAATTACTTTCCCTCTGATTCTAGTACCTACCAGTGCCAAATCTCCAATAACATCTAATAGCTTATGTCTTGCAGCTTCATTGGGTTGATGTAGTGTCAAATTATCAAGAATTCCATTCGGTTTTACGGAAAGTTTTTCCTTGTCAAAAGCTTTTTCGAGCTTTTTCATTGTTTCTGCGGAAATTTCCTTGTCTACATATACGATAGCATTATTTAAGTCTCCTCCTTTAATCAAGCCATTTTCAAGCAATTCTTCCAATTCATGTAAAAAACTAAAAGTACGGGCATCAGCTATCTCTGTCTTAAACTCGGAAAGATTTTCCAAGGTGGCATTTTGAGTTCCCAAGACTTTGGTTCCAAAATCTACCATGGTAGTTACCTGATATGTTTCAGATGGTATAACGGTAATTTCACTACCCGAGTTTTCATCTTTGTATGAAATAACTTCTTTTACTACGAATTCCTCCCGTTCCGCTTCTTGCTCCTCTACACCAACAATTTCCAAGGCTTCTACAAAATACTTAGACGAACCATCCATAATTGGAGGTTCAGGTGCATTTAGTTCAATAAGCACATTGTCTATTTCCATTCCTACAAGTGCTGCAAGCACATGTTCGGAGGTCTGAATCTTTACTCCATTTTTCTCCAGATTGGTACCTCTTTGGGTATTGACCACGTAGTTTGCATCGGCCTCGATAACCGGTTGACCTTCCAAGTCAACCCGTTTGAAAGCATATCCATGGTTTGCTGGCGCCGGTACGAATTTCATGGTAACGTCCTCACCTGTATGTAAGCCAACCCCTTTAAGGATTACCTCTTTTGCTATAGTTTTTTGCTTTTTAGTCGTAGTTATCACTGCTAAGCTTTTTGTCTAGTTCGTTAATTTGAGATACTATTTTAGGTAAATTCTTGAAGTGCACGTATGACTTGTTATAATCGCCATAAGCCAATGCCGGAGACCCTTGTAGTATTTCACCATCTTTAATATTTCTACCAATACCTGATTGGGCTTGAATTCTTACATCATCCCCTATTACAATGTGACCTACTATGCCTACCTGCCCGCCTATTAAACAACGTTTTCCAATTTTGGCAGAACCAGCAATGCCTGTTTGTGCTGCAATAACAGTATGTTCACCAATTTCAACATTATGGGCAATCTGTATTTGATTATCCAGCTTAACTCCTTTCCTAAGAATCGTGGATCCTAGGGTAGCTCTATCAATTGTTGTTCCGGCGCCAACGTCAATGTCGTCTTCGAGTATAACATTGCCTGTTTGGGGTATCTTGTTGAAAATTCCATCTTTGTTAGGTGCAAAACCAAAACCATCGGAACCAACAATAGCTCCACTGTGAATCACACAGTTGTTTCCAATAATTGAATCAGCATATACTTTTGCCCCGGAAAACAAGGTTACGTTGTCTCCTAACTTTACATTTTCTCCGACATAGGCATGTGGGTATATTTTAACTCCCTTGCCCATAACCACATGCTCACCAACATAGGAAAAAGCCCCCATGTAAAGGTCCTCTCCGTGATTGGCACTTTCCGATAAATAACAGGGATGTTCTACACCTACCTTGGCGCTTTTGACCTTGTCATAATACTCCAACAATTTGGAAAACGACTCATAGGCGTCATCAACCTTTATCAATGTTGTCAGTACCTCGTGTTCGGGGATGAAATCTTTGTTTACTATGGTAACGGAAGCTTTGGTCGTATAGATATAGGGTGTATACTTCGGATTTGCCAGAAATGTCAAAGATCCTTGCTCTCCTTCTTCTATTTTGGCAACTTTATGAACGGCTATTTCTGGGTTTCCTTCTACTTCACCTTCTAAAATACCCGCAATCTGACCTGCTGTAAAAATCATGAAAACAAAAGTAAGAAAAATAGTTAAACCGCAACTAGATTCAGGTTAAACAGATTCTTTGGGATAACAGATATAATATTTGGTTACTGTCTTTGAAAGTGCCTTCAAATTTAGATGATCTGAAGCTTTTGCAACATCGGTGATTTTACCATTTTTTTTCAGAATGTTTATGTTCTGACTAGCAGAGTCATAGGCTCTGTTCGAAATCATTCCAGTAAAGACAAAATATTCACATTCTTCGTCAGAAACTTTATGATGCTCTTTAAATTTGGTAGCATACTTCGATACCAACTCTTTTGCAATGGGTTTCTTTTTTAATTTTATCTTCAACAGCGTCCTATTGATCACCATACGGCATAGTCGAGACAAAACAAAATCTTGGTGGCTTTGCCAATCTTTAATTGCGGATAATAAATCGATATCATCTAACTGAGCGAACTTATTCAAAATATCGGAATCGAAATTGTCCCTTGAAATTTTGTGCTTCATAAAGAACAAGAAAACAGGACTGCATCGAAGATAAACTCCGTTCTGTAAGAGCATTTTGGCACGCTTCAAAATACGAATCAACAATTGTTCTGCAACGATGCCCGTCTTGTGCAAGTATACCTGCCAATACATAAAGCGACGCGCCATCAAAAACTTTTCTACGGAATAAATGGCCTTTTCTTCCATCACTAATTCACCTTCTACCACATTCATCATACTTATCAAGCGCTCCGCATTAATATTGCCTTCTGCAACACCAGTATAGAAACTATCCCTTTTAAGATAGTCCAGCCGATCCATATCCAATTGACTTGACACCAATTGATTTAAAAACTTTTTCGGATAGTTCCCTTTGAAGATTTTTAATGCGACCGTTAAACTTCCGTTAAACCTAAGGTTTAAATCTTCCATAAATAAGGTCGAAATGTATTCGTGATGAACACCTTCTACAATACTTTCCTCCATCGCATGTGAAAAAGGCCCATGGCCAATATCATGTAACAAAATAGCGCACAAAAGGCCTTCTTTTTCGACATCACTTATTTCAACACCCTTAAAACGAAGTACTTGTATCGCCTTGTGCATTAAATGCATACTGCCCAATGCATGGTGAAATCGTGTATGATGGGCACCTGGATATACGAGATATGAAAGACCCATTTGCGAAATTCTTCGCAACCGCTGAAAATATGGTTCAGCGATGAGGTCGAATATCAAGGTATTGGGAATTGTAATAAATCCGTAAATTGGATCATTGAATATTTTGAGCTTGTTTGAATTGGCCAAAATCAATTAAATTTTTTCTCACTGGCAAAGTTATGCAAACGAAATGAGACCCCGCTATGTAGCGGGGTTAGTTCAACTTGGTAATTGAATACGACTTGCAGGCTTTTAAAAAACAGTATCGTGAATATGAATAAAATAACAATCCTATGGGTCGATGATGAAATTGACCTTCTGAAACCCCATATTATTTTTCTCCAGAATAAAAACTATGATGTCATCACTTGTCAAAGTGGTCAAGAGGCGCTCGAAGAGCTCGCGCAGTCAAGAGTCGACATTGTTTTCTTGGATGAAAATATGCCTGGAATTTCAGGCCTGGAAACCTTGAACGAAATCAAAGTGATGAATTCGAGTCTTCCCGTGGTCATGATTACGAAAAGTGAAGAAGAATTCATAATGGAAGAGGCCATCGGTTCTAAAATTGCTGATTATCTTATTAAACCGGTCAATCCAAATCAAATTCTTTTATCCCTAAAGAAAAATTTAGATCACTCCCGTTTGGTTTCTGAAAAGACTACCGCTAATTATCAGCAAGAGTTTCGAAAGATTGCCATGGACTTATCTATGGTGAACACCTATGAAGAATGGATAGAATTGTACAAAAAATTGATTTATTGGGAAATGCGACTTGAGGATATCGAGGACTCTGGAATGTTCGAGATATTGGAATCACAAAAGGTTGAAGCTAACAACCAGTTCGGCAAATTCGTCGAAAAGAATTATGAAGATTGGTTTACCGATGTGAACGGACCTGTAATGTCACATACCCTATTTAAAGAATGGGTGCAGCCTGAATTGAAAGGACAACCCACATTGCTCGTCGTGGTTGACAATTTACGATACGATCAGTGGTTCGCTTTTGAAGATACGGTGAGTTCCTATTATAAAAAGACGGATGAAAAGTCATATATGAGCATTCTTCCAACCGCCACTCAGTATGCAAGAAACGCGATTTTTTCTGGACTTACACCGCTTGCAATGGAAAAAAAATATCCCGATTGGTGGAAGAACGATACCGATGATGGCGGCAAAAACTTGTTTGAAGATAAATTCTTAGGGGAGCAAATCAAACGTTTAGGACTAAACCTGAAGTGGGAATATCACAAAATAACCAATCTAAAAAAAGGAAAACAGCTATCACAAAACTTCCGCTCTCAAAAGGACAATGATCTAACGGTGATTGTTTATAATTTTGTGGATATGCTTTCGCATTCCAAAACAGAAATGGAGGTCATTAAAGAATTAGCGTCCAATGATAAAGCTTATCGCTCATTGACCCAAAGTTGGTTTAAGAACTCCCCATTATTGGAAATTATACAACAGGCACAAACCATGGGAATGAAACTGATTATCACAACGGACCATGGAACCATCAATGTAAAACAACCTTCTAAATTAATTGGGGATAAAGACACCAGTTTAAATCTTCGCTATAAAACTGGAAGGAGTCTCTCTTATGAAGAAAAAGATGTATTGGCAGCTCAAGACCCGAGAAGTATCCATTTGCCCAGTATTAATATGAGCAGCTCCTTTGTTTTTGCAAAGAACGATTTGTTTTTTGCCTATCCTAACAACTATAATCACTATGTAAGCTACTACCGGAATACCTATCAACATGGTGGGGTTTCTTTGGAGGAGATGATTATTCCATTTATAGTTTTAGAGCCGAAATAATTTCAATCATTAGTATGCCAAAATGAGATTTTTATTTTTCTTGATTTTAACCATAAAAGTGGTAACACTTTCGTCTCAAATTTTAGAAATTAGCGATAAATCGCTTGACGCAGCCATTTTTACGGTCAACCTAATGAACCGAAACTATGATTCTGCAATAGGTTCTCCTTATATAAAAGATGAATTCGTACCTGCCAAAATCAACAATGGTAGCGTTACCCAATTTGTTAGATTCAATTGTGTCGATGACGAAGTTGAAGTCAAACAGGGAATGACCAAAGTGCTATTATTGGATTTAGCCAAAAATCAAAAAATCAGTCTGTCAGACGGTTCAGAAAAGATTTATCATATCTATAAGTACAAGGATAAAAATAAAAAGGCGAAAGTTACTTTTCTTGAATTGATCAAGGAGGATAAGCAATACAGACTTTATAAGAAGGTTCGGAAAAAATTTATTCCAAAACAAAATGCTGAAGGGTATAGGGAAGCGACCCAGGCAGAATTTGTCCGACTAAACACAATTCACTTTATAACGGATTTTCAATCGAAAACAGATAAACTTCTTGCGATTCCAACGAAAAAGAAAAAGTTTTTCTCTTTTTTTGGTAAAAAGAAAGGAGAGCTCGAACGTTTTACAAAGGACGAAAAATTGGATTATTTAAAAAGCGAAGATCTTGAAGAAATTATTGCTTTCTACTTTAAGCAGTTTTGATTGTATAAACTTGCCCCTAAAAATCATTTGAATAGAAATACCAATGGTTTACAAATTAGAAGAAATAGAAGCAGTTGCACAAAGCGTTCTTGATAATGCGAAATCAAAGGTGGTTTGCTTTTATGGACCTATGGGCGCCGGCAAAACTACATTGACCAAAGCTTTAGTCAAAGAATTGGGTGGATCTGATGAGGTTAGTAGCCCAACTTTTGGAATTGTCAACGAATACCATTTGAAATCAGGTGAGGTACTGGCCTATCACTTTGATTTTTATCGTTTGAATGATGAAACCGAGGCTTTGGACCTTGGTTTTGAAGATTATTTATCTCAAGGTGTATGGATTTTCATTGAATGGCCTGAAAGAATTCCATCTTTTCTTCCTGATAAGGCCACTAATGTTCATATCAAAATATTGGATGAGGTTATGCGTCAAGTTGTTCTTTCCTAGTTAACTTTCTGGTTGAATTAATCTTCGACTCCTCTATCTCCAGTCTACCCAATACCAATTTTCCCATTGACAAAATCTCTCTATATCGTTAGAAGTGAGTTTTTATTGTATAATTTTCGACGAACGGTAAAAAAATCGACCAAACCGCTAATTTTAACGTCAAAATGCACAATTTTAACATGAAAAACTTATAATACAGTCTTGAATTTCTTACTTTGCGACCGATTTAATTGTCCGATTTCTAACTAAAACTTAATGAAAATGAAAACGAAACAAATTGTTTTTGGCATTATCGCCTCCGTTACGTTGCTAGCTGTTTCCTGTGAACCAAATACCACTGCTCAAGAAGATGATTTATATGAAGTTGGTATTGACAAGGGCTCAATTGTTCTTAAAGGTCAAAGCAGCGATATTGATAAAAGTTCAATTGTGCTTAAAAGTAGTGATATAGACAAAAGCTCTATAGTGCTAAAAGGAAATTAAAGAAAATTGATAAAATTGAATTGAAAAGAGCAATAATATTGCTCTTTTTTTGTTGTATTCATATACCGCCTTAATAGTCCCAATCTATTGACATGAACACAGATAGGAAAAAAGTAAAAAAGAAGATATTCATTGAGTCTATTGTACTCATTTTGATTGCCCTAACCCCCTTTTTTTTAAAAGCTTACGATTACTTTCCAGGACCTAACAGTCCATTCGCACATGGTCCTATTTCTTTTTTGGGAATAGAAATTGGAAGTAATGGATTTAATAGTATTGAAACGAATATTTGGTTTTATTCAAATAAACTGATACCACTAGTTTTATTGATTTGCTGGTTTTTTACTTCAAAAGACTGGTGGTACCATATCCTGATTATCCCAATCGCCACTTACGCATTTCAACTTTTTGAACTAATTTTTTCTGAAGACAACGTCATAGATACAGAAAATATCTGGTGGTTACTTCCAGTGTGTATGGTTGTTGTTCCAATTGTTTACTTAGTAAGAATTAAACTATATGACAAATATGTCAATGGTATCGATTTAGAAGCAATGGAAATCGAGCTTAACGCTTTGAAAGAAAAAAGATCTAAATTTGAAGCTACTAAACCGAAAGACTTGGGCGCACCGAGCCCGGACACTATTGAATACCGTTCGCTTTCTGAATGGCTGGACCAAAAACTCTCAACAAATAACTTAGAACTGATCTTCAGGCAATTTCAGAACAGCCTCAAAAACTGGATGCATTTGAAATTTTAGATGTCATTACTTTCCACATTTTCTAGCAGGAGTATTTTCATTTTAAAATTGTAAATTTGATTTGATGGTGCATCCATCATGAAGAATTACCGTTCATGGACCAACCCTTTACCAAGCAACAATTACTTCCCCAAGAAGAAACCTTAGAAATTCTCAAACAAAAAGGAGAACTTTTTATTGGTGTCCCCAAAGAAAATCAATTTCAGGAAAAACGAATTTGCCTTACCCCAGATGCGGTGACAGCGATTACGGCTAATGGACATCGTGTCATGATCGAATCGGGTGCCGGTGAAGGTGCCTTTTATACCGACATTGAGTATTCGAATGCAGGTGCAGAAATAACAAAAGACCCGAATAAGGTCTTTGGTTGTCCATTGATTTTAAAAGTGGAACCGCCCACCTTCGCCGAAATTGAAATGATTAACCCGCAGAGCGTTGTCATTTCAGCTTTGCAGTTAAAGGTGCAGAAGAAGAAGTATTTTGAAGCGCTGGCGAGAAAACGAATCACAGCAGTAGCCTTTGAATACATAAGGGATGAAGACGGAAAGTTCCCTGTAGTGCGTTCACTAAGCGAAATTGCGGGAATATCCTCCGTATTGATTGCTTCTGAAATCTTAGCGGCTACCAATGATGGCAACGGACTCATGTTTGGAAATATCAGTGGTGTACCACCTATCGAAGTTGTAATAATAGGAGCCGGCACGGTTGGGGAATTTGCAGCGCGATCAGCAATTGGCCTAGGAGCGAATATCAAACTTTTTGACAATTCCATTACTAAATTACGCCATATTCAAACCTGTTTGGGCCAAACAATATATACATCGACCGTTCAGCCTAAAAACTTAAACAAAGCCTTACGTCGCTGTGATGTGGCTATAGGGGCGACGCGCGGTAAAGATAGATCACCAGTTGTTGTCACCAATACCATGGTTGAGAACATGAAAAAGGGTGCGGTCATTATTGATGTGAGTATTGATATGGGGGGCTGTTTTGAAACCAGTGAAATAACTTCTCATGAAAAACCAACTTTTGAAAAGTATGGGGTTATTCATTATGCTGTGCCGAACATTCCTTCTAGATACCCCAAAACGGCATCCATTTCCATTAGTAATATTTTCACTCCGTATCTTTTAAAATTAGGTGAAGACGGCGGACTCGAGAATTCACTGCGCTTTGATAAAGGGCTGCGAAATGGCCTCTATATGTATCATGGTATATTGACGAGCAAGTCCGTTGGCGAATGGTTCGATTTACAATACAGCGATATCAATTTCCTTATTTTTTAGTTAGCTTATAAACTCATTTCATGTCATTATTTGATGCCAGTTTTTTTAAACGCCTCGGTTTTTATTTATTCGGACTTTCTATAGGAATCATTTTCTTGGCGTTCTTTTTTAAGAAAAAAACAAAGGAAACAGGTGTATCTTTTTGCTACTTTCCCAATTGTAGAACTTTAAAGGATATGCGGTCAAAGCCCATTTCCTATTCAGAAGAAATAAACCAACTTTTGGAAAACCAACAATTGGATACGACCGATATCAATTCTTTTTTCAGGGATGGCGATGTTGATTTCGGAAGAAGTGATACCAAATCAGTGCCCTGTAAAACCTATTTTATCGAAGGAATAATTGACGAAAACGAAGCTGTTTTGGAAGTGAAAAATTGTCTCGAAAAAGTTTTGGTTCAAGGGTTGAGCCGATAAAATTACTGCTTCTTTAATATTTCGAATTTTGAAAACTAACCTAACCGTCATCGCCTGTGTCTCAGAGAATTCTTTTATACTTTATTACTAATTAGCACCTTATATTTTCCTTCGCTTTCGCTCTATTTTCAATAAGGAAAGTTCGCGAGTTGTTTGACCAGCAACCGAAGTATTCTCCTCCGCCCTTCTAATCAAATAAGGCATCACATCTTTTACAGGTCCAAATGGCAGATACTTTGCAACATTATACCCCCTATCCGCGAGATTGAAAGAAATATGATCGCTCATTCCATATAATTGCCCGAACCAGACACCACGATCATTATTTTTCCAGCCCCTTTCTTTCATGATTGCCATGAGCTTTAAACAGCTTTCTTCATTATGGGTGCCCGCAAAAACGGAGATGTTATCTAATTTAGTAACCATATACTTTATGGTTTCATCAAAATTCTTATCGGTTTCTTCCTTGGAAGCACAAATTGGCGAGGGATATCCTTTTTCTTTGGCCCTATCGTTTTCCTTCTCTAAATACGCCCCACGAACGACTTTCATTCCTACTTTAAAACCTTCCGCTTCGCCTCTTTCATTCAATTCTTTTAAGTACGGCAAACGGTCCCATCTATAAGTTTGTAAGGTGTTGAATACAATAACTGAATTCTTATTGTATTTGCGCATCATATCTTCTATTAGGTCATCGGCAGCATCTTGCATCCAACTTTCCTCGGCATCGACTAAAAGCGATACGTTCAAATCATATGCTTTTTTACACACCCTATCAAACCTGTTCACTACACGTTGCCACTCTTGCTTTTCGTCATCCGTCAATTCCTTTTTCTCCCCTATTTTTTGATACAGGGCAAAGCGCCCGAAACCAGTGGGTTTAAAAACCGCAAAGGGAATGGCCTCTTTCTCTTTTACAAAGTCCAATATCTTTAAAATCATTGCCAAGGCGTTATCGAAAGGATCCTCTTCGTCTTTCCCTTCCACAGAATAATCCAATACTGAACATACCCCCTTTTCATACATACGATCTACCACAGGCAAACAATCCGCTTCATTAACCCCGCCACAAAAATGATCAAATACGGTAGCCCGGATCAGGCCTTCAACAGGAAGGTTCGCTTTAATCGCAAAATTGGTCATCGCTGTACCGATGCGAACCAAGGGTTCATTTGCTATCATTTTAAAAAGAAAATAAGCGCGTTCTAATTCAGAGTCCGTTTTTAAGGCAAATGCAGTTGCAGTATCGTCAAAAATTCGTTCCATAGCTTGTAAAAATAATTGCTTTCAAAGATAAAGACCAACTTTCTATTCTTTTGATAAAATTTACCTTTATTTTGTATGCTTAAATTTGTTTGCCTAAGGTTTTTAAGGCATTGAAAAGCAGCTTCTATGGAGTCCATAATCACATCAACCTATTCGGTCTATTTCAACGAGGAGGCCTATTCAACATTGAATTCGTTTCTGGCAAGTAACTCCTATTCTTCGCTATTTATAATCGTTGATGAGAATACTTATGAATTTTGTTTGCCCCAATTCATGGCGGCCATTGAAGGTGACTTTCATTTTGAGGTTTTAGAGATAGAGTCCGGTGAAATTAACAAAAATATTGCCACATGCATGAACCTGTGGCAAGCACTTTCTGATTTGGATGCTGACCGCAAAAGTCTTGTTATAAATTTAGGTGGCGGTGTTGTAACTGATTTAGGCGGGTTTGTGGCTTCAACCTTCAAGCGTGGAGTAGACTTTATCAACGTGCCCACTACCCTACTAGCTATGGTGGATGCATCAGTTGGAGGTAAAACCGGTGTTGACTTAGGTTCTTTGAAAAACCAAATTGGGGTTATCAATCAGTCAGAAATGGTATTGGTGGTGACATCATTTTTAAAAACCCTTGAAGAAAGGCAATTACAAAGCGGTTATGCCGAAATGCTGAAACATGGCCTTATTCAAGACCATCCGTATTGGGAAACCCTAAAGTCTGTATCGACCTTTGATGGTCTTGACAACATGATTCATACATCAGTAGCAATTAAGAACAAGATAGTTCTTGAAGATCCCACCGAACAAGGATTACGAAAGATTTTAAATTTTGGCCATACCTTGGGTCATGCCATTGAATCGTATTTCTTAGAAAGTACTGCACACCAAACCTTACTACATGGGGAAGCAATTGCTATCGGTATGATTTTAGAGGGGTTTCTTTCCCATAAATTATCAGGGCTTTCAGAAAATGAAATGACGGATATTAAATCTACTTTTTTAAGCAGGTATGAGAAAGTAGTGTTTACTGAAGAAGACATTTACAACATCCTTTCCTTATTGAAATTCGACAAGAAGAACTCGCACGGCAAAATCAACTTTGTACTTCTTGAACACATTGGAAAGCCTGTAATAGATGTCCAAATTCCGTCAAATTTATACCTAGAAGCATTCGCATACTACAAAGAACATTAGCTTCATATACTAAATCATGTAGTTTACAACTCTTTAAAAAATCAGAAGCAAAAAAAACATAGTTTAGGTATCTAGAATAAACCAAATCAAACCTACTACTATGTTACGTAAACTTGTTGATTACAAAAAGTTAGACCATGAACTGGCTGCTTTATTAATTGAGACCTATCCTGATGGCTATGGCGACGATGACATCATCACTTTCAGAAATGGAAATGGCGAATTTGTCGAAGCTGTTGAAATTCAAACCAACGATACGCTTTATCTTGTAAAGATAAGTAAGAGCCTTGCTAGTTTTATTTCCAATTTTGAGGATAACATTGAAAAAGAATTGGAAGATAAGGATGAACCCGTTCTTGAAGAAGTGGACTCACCAGATTATGAGTCTGAATTCAATACCGATCAAGAATCGGAAGAAGATTCAGATTTCGAATAGCTTTTTTACAAGTAACGTTCACGAATGATGTTTCTGTGATGTCGCTGGTGACCACAGATTACAAAACCAAGACCGGCAACGCTCCACTGTAGGTTGCTAGCCATACCGGTGTATCTAAGTTCAGCTTCGCTTAACCATTTGAAAATGGCAATAGTTGAAGCGCGCACTGTTTTATATTCTTCAATTATACTATCCTTTGACCTGCCTCGTGGGTCATTCTCACGCACATAATTATCTTGTTCAAATCCCATAAGCGGTGTTTTATCCTGACGGGAAAAACGAAAGGCACGGTATTGAAAAATTCGTTCTGAATCGATAATATGAAGTAAGGCCTGTGCAACAGTCCATTTTCCATCGGCGTAAGCATAATTTAGCTTAGCATCGGGAATACTATTGATGAACTTCGGAAAGTTGTCATAACCTTTCGCCAATTGTTCCATCAAATCGGTTTCATCGTCAAGTGTTGCCAAATAGACCCCATAAAATTGCTCATATTCTTCAACCTGTAAATCTTTCTTTTTCATAGTGCTGTCGTATAAAAAATCCCAAACAAAATTTGAATGGGATTTATTCTAAAAATTGAATTCGGTTTATAGTTCGTTGAATATTTTATGCATCAAACGTTTTTTATCATTGAAACTCTCTTCCAAAGAAATCATTGTTTCTGTTCTGCTGATGCCTTCAATATCATCAATCGTAAAAATTATATTTTTGGCGTGCGTGGTATCTCTGGCCCGAATCTTACAAAAAATATTGAACTTTCCGGTCGTGATGTGCGCAATCGTCACATTGGGAATTTCCTCCAAACGTTCCAAAACAAACTTTGTTTGATGCGTTTTCTCCAGAAATATACCTACATATGCAATGAAAGAATACCCAAGTTTTACATAATCAAGGGTTAACGAAGAACCTTTTATTATTCCGGCTTCTTCCATCTTTTTCACGCGAACATGAACGGTACCTGCGGAAATTAATAACTTCTTTGCAATATCTGTGAAGGGCGTTCTGGTATTATCAATTAACATATCCAGAATTTGGTGGTCAATTTCGTCTAGTTTCACTTTTGACATATCAAAATAATTTTTGACAAAAATAATACTTTAAGAAATAAAATGCATGAAATCTTCTGTTTTTGTAACAAAAACGTAACGTTTTATTGGATTTGGCGAAATATCTTCAAAAATTAAATATCCAGAAGCTTCCCTAGATTCGCGCTTTTCAAATATTCAACATCTTTAGAATTATTAAAGTCATACTCTTGATGACCAAAAAACCCGTCAAGATTTCCACTTTGTTCAATCAAGGGAATGAATGAAATTTTTTTATCCTCTAAAACTTCTTCAAATAAAATACCAATGTCTTTCTTTTCGGCTGCTTTGCCAAAAACTACGTTTTTTACCAATACATCAAAAAATTGTTTCCTGTTTTCCGGGATATCAAAATAGGCTTTGCGTTCATAGTTTCCGATGCTTTTACAGGCAATAACATCAAGAGCTTTGATGAGAGCGTAAAAAATATATTCCCTTGTTCTTTCACGTTCATAGTCTCTATGAAAATGGCCTGCTTCGAAAAGTATTGTTGGAGTGTTCAACATCTGAAATGTGTCGCCAACGCAATTGGAATTGAAGGCATCATCGTATCTACCAACTTGACCAGGAATTATTTTTTGTAAAGTTTCGTTCATGGCAGCAATTAGTTGCATACTTACTTTACGTGTCTTTGAAATAGTTCTCATAGCATCATGAGCGGGTGCTAGAAAAGATACTGTTGCGGGTTTTGAACTGCCTCCTACGTTATAAATAGTTCGCTGATCATGAAGGTTAAAACAAAAATTAGGTTTAAAACTATCAAACTCTGCACGTAATATTTGGCTTTCTGGTTGACTTCTATTTTGTGCATCACGATTTAAATCTATTTGATTGGCATTAAAACGAGTATAAGCATTTGCCCCATCAGGATTCAATATCGGTAGAATTCTTATTGTACACTGCTGACGTATCTTCAACGCAGCATCTGTGTTTGAGGCAAGAAAGTTCATTAGATCTAATACCGCTTTGGTGGTAGTTGATTCATTTCCATGCATTTGGGACCACATAAAAACTCTTTGAACGCCATTACCAATAGTAACGCTCCTTATAGGTCTGCCCTCAACCGATTTACCCACGGTCTCCACTTCGAAATCACCACCCTTAGTGTTCAAAAAACCAATGATTTGTTCGTTTACAACATAACGGCCTTGAATCCGATTTTCTTTTAGTCTATTGTACGTGTCTTTTGAAATAGTCATAACCCGATATAGGATTTCATCAAAAATAGTTCAATATCACGGAGTAGGAACAAGACAAACAAAATAATTGAAATCGTTAAAAAAAGAAGGTATAAAACTAGGCGCTCTAACGGCTATTTACTTATTTTGCGACTATGTTGAAGAAAATTTTCTTTGTCGTTATTCTTATCTTTTCGGCCATTAGTTGTTATCGACCCGAACGAAATTGCGCTGATTTTAAAAATGGCGAATTCATCTTCACCACCATTGTGGATGGTGAGGAATTAAAAACAACATTCACACGAACAGATGATTTGGAAATTGATTATTTCGAGGGAAAAGTAGATTCTTCTTCTGTTCGTTGGATAAACGAATGTGAGTACATTGTCAAAAAGCTTCATCCTGATAATAAAGCGGAGGAAAAGCCCATTCACATGAAAATATTGTCCACAACGGATAATTCTTATACATTTGAGTATAGTATCGTGGGGGAAGCCAAAAAGCAGAAAGGAACCGTCACAAAAACCAACTAAACACTAGAGCCATGTTCGAAATTTTTGCAAATCCCGATGCTTGGATAGCACTTTTAACGCTGACTTTTTTAGAAATCGTTCTCGGTATCGACAACATTATCTTTATTTCTATTGCGGCAGGAAAATTGGAACCAACCCAACGTAAAAAGGCTACAAATATAGGGTTGGTACTGGCTATGGTCATGCGAATTGTTTTGCTTTTTGGTATTACCTGGTTGACAGCAGCCAAAAAGCCTTTCTGGGTTTTTGATTACGATTGGATATCGGGAGGTATCAGTGGTCAAGCGCTCATTTTATTTGCAGGTGGTCTTTTTCTTCTTTATAAGAGTACCCGAGAAATTCATGAAAAAGTAGAACACAAGGGACATGATGAGGTGGAGGTTAAAAAAGGGCGTTCCACTTCGTTATCAAAAGCCATAGTGCAGATAACCATTATCAACATTGTCTTTTCTTTCGATTCAATTCTAACGGCAATCGGTATGACAAACGGTATCTCGCCAGACCCTAACGATGCCCTGGTTCTTATGGTTATAGCCGTTGTAATCTCGGTGGTGATTATGATGCTCTTCGCCAACCCAGTCGGCGAATTTGTGAACAAGCATCCTTCCATTCAAATATTAGGTCTTTCGTTCCTTATTTTAATTGGATTTATGCTTATCACGGAAGCAGCACATATAGGGCATCTCGTCGTATTCGGACAAGAGGTAGGAATCATTCCTAAAGGATATCTTTACTTTGCAATTGCTTTCTCTTTACTAGTGGAATTCCTGGATTTTCGCATGAAAAAGAATACAAATTCTAAAATCACGGATGTTTCCTCAAAAGAATAACTTTAAAAAACCGAAGTCATTATGAATTCCTCCAAGTTCCATTTTTAGTTAGAGGGATAGGTGCGCCGAGAATCGTGGAATACCTAAACCTTGAATAAAAGTGGAACGAAACTGACTATGGCCAACGAAATTTGTTGGAGGTTGGAAGACAGTGTAGTTTCTTGTGAATCTAAATATATGGCTCCAGAAGGTAAGGAGTCAGTAATTGTTATCGTTCCAATTCCACGTTCGCAATAGCACCTAGTGCTTTTAAGGAAAACATTGGAGATTAGAATTTTCGCCTTCCAAAAATGTTTTAGTTAGGCCTTTCAAATGCCATTTGTGGATTTTCAGCTTGTTGCTCCCTATAAAGGCGTTGTTGCTGCTTTACAGTCATTGTGCTACCATCATGACTCCAACCTGGAGGGCCAAAAACATACATGAATTTGTGCCATAATTTGGGCGATTTTTTCATGTCATTCCAGATATCTTTGTACTCATGCGTTAGAATGACCAGAGGATTATATGATTCGGGTGCATGGATCACGCCAAATTTCACCTCTACATCATCGTCCAATTCTTTCCAAGTGCCGAATATTTTATCGAAAAAGTTCAGGAAACCTCCGTGGTTCTTATCCAAATACTCAACGTTTTGAGAGTGATGTACCTGGTGCATGGTATGTGTGTTGAATATTTTTTCAATCCATCCCATTTTAGGTACATATTTAGAATGTAATTGAAACTGCCAAAAGGATTCAATGGCCAAAGCGAAAATTACAACTTCAACTGGAAAACCGACTGCTGGCATCCACATGTAAAAAAACGGTTTGTACAATAAAGTGAACCAACCGTTACGAATGGCGGTGCCTAAATTGAAATGGTCCGAGGAATGATGTACGATGTGTGCGGCCCATAAAACTCTTATCTCATGATTTGCTCTGTGAAACCAATAATACGTAAAATCATCCGCTAATTGACAGAGTAGAAAAATATACCATTCATAACCAAAAGATTTGTAGCCCATGATATTCATACGAACACCGTCTACTTCAGGATTAAAAAGTTCGTAGGTGAAATTAAATACAACTATAAGTACTGTGACTTTAATCAGCGGCCCCAAGATAGCGGAGCCTATACCCATGGCTCCACTTGCCAACAAATCTTTCCAGACATACAATTCTTTGTCTCCATGCGTATGACTATAGGTGATTTCCAATAAAATAAAAGCGATAAAAGCGGGGACTCCGTAAACAAGGGGGTTTGTTAAATCCATTAAAAAATCAAATTTTGCTAAAGATAGGTAATATCAATTCGAATGTACAAGTTGTTAAACGTTTTGGGATATCCAGCTATAAGGATCATCTATAGATTAAACAAAATCATTCTTTTAGCTTTCGTAAAAGTTCATTCTGCTCTTGCATCAACTTTTCAAGATTGGAAAGTAATTGAATATTTTTGGGTGTTTCAACTTCCGCATCTTCGGGGTCCTCCGCTTTATTACGAAACCGGTTCATACCCTTAATAACCAGAAAAATGGTCAGCGCTACTATGAGAAAATCGATAAGCACATTGAGCAAATCCCCGTAGCCAATTGCCACTTCTTCAAGTCCTTCCGCTGCTTCCCGTAATACATATTTTTTATTTCCAAGATTAACACCGTCCGTCAATAGTGACAACGGCGGCATAATCACTTTCTTGACCAATGAATTTATTACAGCATTAAAAGAAGCGCCAATAATTATACCAATGGCCATATCGACCATGTTTCCTTTGATTGCAAAATTTTTAAACTCTTTTATAAAACTTTTCATTGGTCAATTCTTTTCTAAAATAGGGTTATTTGTCCTTCTTCACCACCGTCTTCAGGGCCATTATCTGTTTTTCCTTTCTCAGGTTTTTCTTTTGATGGTTTCGGGGACTCCTTGGGTTCCACTGATAATTCTTGAGTTACCACGTTTTCCTCATCGACAACCTCAATTTCATTGGTTTCTTTTGGCTCAGGTCTTTCATACGGCAAGGGTTCTATCGCATTGATTTCCAAAACCTTGTCCTTAGTTAGCTGATTACCCATTGCAGAAATACCCTTGACGGAAATAAACTGTTCTAAATCAATCTCAAGATTATCTTGTCTTTCTTTCCCTCTTTTCTTACTAAAAACCACTTCTGCTCTAGGCCGATAATCGGTAAAAACTTTTTCTAAGTACGATTTAGGATGCTCGGTTATAATCGACTCTACCCGATCAGGATTGTCGATTAAAAAGCGTTTGACATAAAAAAGCTCCTTACCCCCTTCCCAATAAATCGCGGAAATCGGTTTTTCGGGTTCCCATTTTTCGAGTACGATCATGTCATCTTCGAAACGAAGTGTCAACTCAGGTATTACCGTTTTAATTACACCTTTTTGATTTACAATCAATAATCTATCTTCACTTGTAAATTCACCCAAAAACTCACCACGTTCATCGATGTTCAATCGCTGTACAGCATCATCGAACCATATTTTACGGGGCTTCAAGGTAGATAGTCCTTTTTCTTTTAGTTCGATTCGCTTTACCGAATATTTAGTGACCAGGTTTCCTTTTGAACCCCGACCTTTTATCAAAACATCTGAAAAATCTAAATCCCATTTTAATTTTTTGATGCTACCTACTTGTCGTAATAAAACGGTAATGACTTCAGCCTCACCATTTGGATTGGCAGAAAAATATAAGACCTCTGTGCCGGCCTTTCCTGTTCCGATATCGTATAGCTTATCCCTAGTGATACTGGTCACGTTAAATCGTTTGATATAACTTGGGCCACCTCTACCATCCTTATAAATCATATTATATGTGGTGCGTTTATCCTTCTTTTTAAAGACAGCTACGTGAATGATATTCTTACCTATAAAGGTTTTGCTATCGACCTTTGTGACCATCATCTTTCCGTCCTTTGTAAAGACAATGATGTCATCTATATCGGCACAATCGGTTACATACTCATCTCTTCTAAGGGATGTTCCAACAAAACCTTCTTCACGATTGACATAGAGCTTGGTATTGCGTATGACCACCTTTGTCGCCTCGATATCGTCAAAGACACGTATTTCAGACTGACGCTCCCTACCCTTACCGTACGTATCCTTTAAACGTTTGAAATAGGCAATCGCAAAATCTATAAGATTGGCAAGATGATTTTTGACCTCGGCGATTTTTTCTTCTAAGTTATCAAGATGTTGCTGTGCCTTGTCCAAATCGAATTTGGAAATCTTCTTGATACGTATTTCGGTCAAACGAAGAATATCTTCTTCGGTTACCGGACGTTTCAAGTGCTTTGTATGGGGTTTCAACCCCTTGTCGATCGCAGAGATTACCCCTTCCCAAGTTTCTTCCTCTTCTATATCGCGGTAAATTCTGTTCTCGATAAAAATACGTTCCAACGAAGCGGCATGCCATTGTTCTTCTAACTCACCTAACTGAATTTCTAGTTCTTGTCGTAACAACTCCACCGTTGCATCTGTAGAGCGTTTTAACATTTCGGTTACCCCGATAAAAAGAGGTTTGTTATCTTCAATGATACAGCCCAAAGGAGAAATTGATGACTCACATGCCGTAAACGCATAAAGTGCATCAATAGTTTTGTCTGGCGATATTCCACTAGGTAGATGTATCAAAATTTCAACATCGGCCGCTGTATTATCTTCTATCTTCTTAACTTTTATTTTACCCTTGTCGTTCGCTTTTAAGATAGAATCGATTAAAGAAGAAGTATTTGTTCCGTAGGGTATCTCATTGATAACCAGCGTGTTCTTATCTTGTTGAGAAATTTTTGCGCGTACGCGAATTTTTCCTCCACGAAGGCCATCATTATAATTGGTAACATCGATGATTCCCGCAGTTGGAAAATCGGGAAACAGCTTGAAACGCTGCCCTTTTAGATGTTTGATAGATGCATCAATTAGCTCAAGAAAATTATGGGGGAGCACTTTAGTGGAAAGTCCGACCGCAATTCCCTCGGCACCCTGTGCCAACAACAAAGGAAACATTACCGGTAGGTTGACCGGTTCCTTTTTACGACCGTCATAGGATTGTTGCCATTCTGTAATCTTGGGACTAAAAACAATATCCAACGCAAATTTTGATAAGCGGGCTTCAATGTATCTAGAGGCCGCTGCCCGATCCCCTGTCAAAATATTCCCCCAGTTCCCTTGGGTATCAATCAACAGGTCTTTTTGACCCATTTGAACCATGGCGTCCGCAATACTGGCATCACCATGCGGGTGGTACTGCATTGTATGCCCAACCACATTCGCAACCTTATTGTAGCGACCATCATCAAGCTCTTTCAGGGCATGCATGATTCGTCTCTGAACGGGCTTAAAACCATCTTCAATGGCGGGAACCGCACGTTCCAAAATTACGTACGAGGCATAATCCAAGAACCAGTCTTTGTACATTCCGGTTACCTTGGTCAAGGCATCGTCTTGCATATCTTCTACGCCAACAACATCATCGCCTTCGGTAATCGCACTTTCTTCTTCTGGGGATTGATTCTCGTTCAACTCCTCTCCTTCACCTTCCGGTGACGTGCCTGAATTTTCATCTTCTCCTTTTGGTAAGTTCTCTTCTTCGTTCTCAGCCATACAGCTAAAATCTTCCTTTGGTTTGTCCGCCAGCTGGCGGATTGGTTATTCTATATTTTGTCTTCTTCAACTAAATCAATCTCGACCTTCAAATTTTCAATAATGAATTTTTGACGGTCAGGGGTATTTTTTCCCATATAGAAACTCAGCAATTCTTCTATTGACATCGCCTTATCCAACATGACAGGCTCCAATCGGATATCGTCTCCAATAAAATGTTTGAATTCGTCAGGGGAAATTTCACCAAGCCCTTTGAATCGGGTTATCTCGGGCTTCCCCGTTAATTTTTCAATAGCATTTCTACGCTCCTCATCGCTGTAACAGTATATCGTTTCTTTTTTATTCCGGACGCGAAACAAAGGTGTCTGCAAAATATACAAATGGTTTTCTTTGATCAACTCTGGAAAGAACTGTAAGAAAAAAGTAATCAAAAGTAATCGAATGTGCATTCCGTCTACATCTGCATCCGTTGCGATGACGATGTTCTTATACCGCAGGTCTTCCATCGACTCTTCAATATTCAAGGCCGCCTGCAAGAGATTGAATTCCTCATTCTCATAAACTATCTTTTTAGATAATCCGTAAGAATTTAATGGCTTGCCTTTTAAACTGAATACTGCTTGGGTATTTACATCACGTGATTTAGTTATGGAACCCGATGCGGAATCCCCTTCCGTTATGAAAAGTGTAGTTTCAAGATTTCTCTCGTTTTTAACATCTCCCAAATGCACACGGCAGTCCCTTAATTTTTTGTTGTGGAGATTTGCTTTTTTGGCACGGTCCTTCGCTAATTTTCGAATACCTGAAAGTTCTTTTCGCTCTCGCTCTGCCTGCATGATTTTACGCTGCAAGGCTTCTGCCACATCGGCATTCTTGTGTAAATAATTATCAAGATATTTCCCAACAAAATCATTGATGTAAGTTCGGACCGTGGGTAAATCACCTCCCATATCAGTGGACCCTAACTTTGTTTTAGTCTGACTTTCAAAAACCGGTTCCATTACTTTTATAGAAATCGCAGAAATTATTGATTTTCGGATATCGGAAGGGTCATAATTCTTGCCGTAAAACTCACGAATTGTCTTCACCAACGCTTCCCGAAAAGCCGTCTGGTGTGTACCTCCCTGCGTAGTATTTTGTCCATTTACAAAAGAATGATATTCCTCACTGTATTGCGTTTTGCTGTGTGTAATGGCAATTTCAATGTCATCCCCCTTTAAATGGATAACCGGATAGAGGAAATCATCAACGTTGTTATTGTCCTCAAGTAAATCCTTTAATCCGTTTTCTGAATGGAATTTTTCTCCGTTGAAATCAATGGTTAATCCCGGATTGAGATAAACATAGTTTTTAAGCATTCGCTCGATATACTCATTGCGAAACTTATATTTTTTAAAAATCGAGTCATCCGGAATAAAACTCACTTTAGTGCCTTTCCTCGCTGAAGTTTCAACCGGCCCCTCCTCTTTGACCAAATTCCCTTGGCTAAACTCCGCTGTCTTTGCTTTACCATCTCTTGAGGATTGTACCTCAAAAAAGCTTGAAAGAGCATTTACGGCTTTTGTACCTACCCCGTTCAAACCTACTGATTTCTTAAAGGCGCGGGAGTCGTATTTACCACCTGTGTTCATTTTAGAAACCACATCGACAACCTTGCCTAGCGGAATTCCACGTCCGTAATCACGTACTTTTACAAGTTTATCTTTAATTCGAATTTCAATAGTCTTCCCAGCTCCCATCACAAACTCGTCGATACAGTTATCAATGGTTTCCTTGAGCAAAATGTAAATACCATCATCTGCGGAAGAGCCATCTCCCAGCTTGCCTATGTACATACCAGGCCGCATTCGAATATGCTCCTTCCAATCGAGCGAACGAATGTTATCTTCGGTATACTGGGTGTTTTCTGCCATGTAACAGGAGTTTTAAGCTAGGTTGGCTAAGATAACACGACTTTGAAAAAAATAAAACCCCTATGTTATAAAGTAATTAACAATGATAATGGAGGTTTTGTTGATAGTTAATACACAGCAATTTGTTGTTCTAACTTGTAGTTTTCTTTCTCGATACCAGCGTAACCCCAAAAATGACCACCAACATTCCGAAAATCTGTAAATAAGTGATTCGCTCATCCAAGAAGAAGAACGCTAAAATAATGGTTGAAACCGGGCCCAAACTACCAAAAATGGAAAAGGTAGAAGCTCCTAATCGTTTAATTGCTTCAGATACTAAAAATGAAGGTAGCAATGTTGAAAATAGTGCCATGGCCAATCCTAAATAATACACTTCTTTTGGATACTTGAACAAGTCGAATTCAGAAACCACTGCATAATGAAGTACTATGCAAAGGGTCGAAACTATCATGGCATAAGAGGTAAATCGAAGCACTCCGAATTTAGGAATCAACCAACCGCTACCTACCAAGTAAGCGGCATAAGTAAAGGCACTCAGAAAAATTAAAAATCCGCCCCAATAAATGGTATCACCTGAAACACCAATTTCATCCCAAAAGGTGATTAACACCCCCAAATACGTAATAAGAATCGCTAAAAATTGATTTCGAGTAAGTCTCTTTTTGAAGAATAACCAAGAAAGCAATACAACAATAGTTGGATAAATAAAAAGTATAATACGCTCTAAACCTGCCTTCAAAAACTGCAGGCCCATAAAGTCAAGCAGACTCGCCAAATAATAGCCAAGAAAACCAAAAAAGACGAGCCACAAATAATCTTTCGATTTGATTTTTTGAGAATTTTGTGGTTTCGCGTAAAAGGCAATCGCTACATAGAACGGCAAAGCGAACAACATCCGAAAAAGAAGTAAGGTCAAATGGTCTACGTCATACGTATAGGCCATTTTCACCATGACTGCCTTGGCTGAAAAAAGAATTACACCTAGAATTGCAAAAAGGACACCTACACCAGCTTTGGATGTTTGTTTAAGCATCCAACCAAATTAGAGTTTAATAGAATCTAAGAAGTTGGGATTAATTCAGAAATACGAAGCTCAACTGGCATTTTATGGCTAAACATTAAACCTAAAATGCATTACATCGCCATCTTTAACGATATAGTCTTTACCCTCAACGCGCATTTTACCAGCTTCTTTTACTTTGGATTCACTACCGTAGGTCACATAATCATCATAAGCGATGACTTCAGCACGGATAAAACCTTTCTCGAAATCTGTATGGATAACTCCTGCTGCTTGGGGAGCGGTCGCTCCAATAGGAATCGTCCAAGCTCTTACTTCCTTAACCCCAGCTGTAAAATAGGTTTCCAGGTTCAACAATTTATAGGCCCCACGAATCAATTTAGCGGACCCAGGTTCAGAAAGTCCTAGATCTTCCAAAAACATTTGGCGCTCGTCATAGGTTTCCAATTCTGTTATGTCAGCCTCAGTTCCGACCGCTAAAACAATTACTTCAGCATTCTCATCTGCAACTGCGGCTTTGACTTTGTCGACGTAGGTATTACCAGAAGCAGCAGCATCTTCGTCTACATTGCAGACATACATCACAGGTTTATCGGTAATGAACTGTAGTGGTTTTACATACTCAAGTCGGTCATCTTTTGAAATGTTTATGGCCCTTACCGAAGTACCTGCTTCAAGACCATTCTTGACGGCTAAAAGAACGGCTTCTTCTTTTTGCGCTTCTTTGTTTCCAGTTTTGGCCGCTCGTTTTACTTTGTCTAACTTCTTCTCAACGGTTTCCAAGTCTTTTAACTGCAATTCCATATCAATGGTTTCCTTGTCACGAATTGGGTCAATGGAACCGTCAACATGAACAATATTGTCATTGTCAAAACATCGTAACACATGAAGAATGGCATCGGTTTCACGTATATTTCCCAAGAACTGATTGCCCAATCCTTCGCCCTTACTCGCTCCTTTAACCAATCCTGCAATGTCAACTATCTCTACCGTTGCAGGAATCACCTTTTCAGGGTTCACTAATTCTTCTAACTTTTCCAATCGCGCATCCGGCACATTGACAACACCTATATTCGGTTCTATGGTACAAAATGGAAAGTTAGCACTCTGCGCCTTGGCATTGGACAAACAATTAAAAAGGGTGGATTTTCCAACATTGGGTAAACCTACGATACCTGCTTTCATAATTAGTCATTTTATTGTCATTCCCGCGAAGGTGGGAATCTTTAGCATCTAAACTTCATATCAAAGCGCTAGACTCTTATTTTGCGCGCAAAGATAGTTGATTGTATCAAATCTATACAGCCCTCAACAACTTCTATTGCGATACACCTAAAACACCTAATCATTCCCTATTTAGGTTTTAAAATAAATTAAATAAATCAATGTTTTATTTGCGTTAACGTTAACAATATGCTTGAAAAATTATTATATTATCAATTTTTAACATTTTTTTAATAATAATAAGATACATTTGGAAATCCCTCAAACCCTTACATGGATGATTCTTCTGAGAAAACCATATGGCATTTATTTGTAGAGGGTGAGGTCAAGGCATTTTCCACACTTTTTAAGTCTTACTATTCGCAACTACACAACTACGGCCTAAAAATTTCTGGAAATTCTTCCATTACCGAAGACTGTCTTCAGACTTTCTTTGTCTACCTCTATGATAATCGGCAGAATTTGGGTACCGTTAATCATATCAAAGCATACCTTTTTGTCTCTTTCAGAAGGGCGCTATTGAAAAATTTGAAAAAAGAGCGAAAATATACCAACTATGAGGAATATTTCGAAATTTCTAAGGTATTTGAATTTTCCGCTGAAGAACTTATTGTGGAACAAGAATTTACAAATGTTAGATCACATGCCCTGAGTCAACTACTAAATCGACTGTCGGCAAGGGAGCGTGAAAGCATATATCTAAAATATTATAGCGGACTTACCACCCATGAGATAGCTGAAGTAATGGAAATATCTTACCAAAGCGTTCTCAACACACTTCAGAAGGCCTTTACCAAATTAAGAGGTCATATCGAATCGGGCCAAATAGAACAAGTATTTAAGCTAAATTAAAGATTCTTCAAAAAAATGGGGTATCAATATAATGTTGATGTCTCTATACTAGTAACTACTATACTATGAACGAAAGTAATCGATCTCTATTAGAGATTCTACTGAATGATTCTTCCTTTGAAAACTGGGTCAACAAAAGTAACCAGAACGATATGGAGTTTTGGGAATCGTGGATTAGCAATAATCCCGATAAAATGGAAACTGTTTATTCGGCAAAGTCAATTCTAACAGGTATTTCCTTTAATAAAACTGTACTTCCAGAAGGAAAAATCAACATGGAACTGAGTGCTGTTCTTGAACAGATTTCCACTAATGACACCGATAAGGCAATACCTTTGACAAGGATCCTTTCTTCAAGAGTTCAAAAATATACGGCCGTGGCGGCAGTCGGTATTCTTTTCATTGTTTTAGGAAATCTCTTTATAAATAGCTCTTCACTAATAACCCATAAAACAGGTTTCGGTGAAATTATTGATTTGAAGCTTCCCGATGGCACTTCCGTGGTGCTAAACGGAAACTCCGAAATAACATATGATAAAGATAATTCTCGTGATATAGCCTTAAAGGGAGAAGCTTATTTCAAAGTAAAATCAATTCCATCAACAAAAGCCAAGTTTTGGGTCAAAACAAAAGACCTCAGGGTAGAAGTTTTCGGCACCCAGTTCCACGTCAATACTAGAGAAGACAAAACTGATGTGCTTTTAGACGAAGGCTCAATTTACTTAGTCCTCAACAATGGTTCAACCAAAAAAATGGTGCCTGGTGAGCTCGTTTCTTTTTCAAACGATAGCAACACAGTACTTCATGAAAAGGTGACCAAAGAACTTTCCTATTCTCTTTGGCGCGAAGGCACTTATATCTTCAATAACATAACACTTGAAGAAGTAATGAAGAATGTGGAACATGCTTATGGTGTAGAGACCGAATTCATAGATGAAAGCCTTAAACTGGAACCACTGACAGGTGGCGTACCAAATCAGAACTTAAAAATTTGTTTGTCAGCAATAGAAAAATCGACAGGAACACGCATTGTCCAAAAGGGCAACAGATTATTAATATTTAAAAATTAACTCAAATAACCCTTAAAACTGAACATTATGAACAGAACACGAATTATGAAAACACTGCTTGTGGCATTGCTGTTTTTTGGAATAGCAAACTTGTCGGCGGCGGATAAAATGAACCTGGCAAAGGTTGATAAGACCGTTGCTTTAGCTGACTTCTTAAATGATATCAGTGAAAAACACGAAGTATTTTTTACGTACAATCCAAGTTTGATTTCTGGAGCACTTCTGGATCCAGCAGAATATGAGTACAAAACCTTGAACAAAATCATCAATAAACTTGAGAACAAGACAAGTTTTGAATTTGAATATCTAGGGAATAAATATTACGTAGTCTACCACAAAAAAGCTGAAAAAGCACATATTGAAAAGTCAAAAACTACGAACGGACTAGGGTTCGCAACGGTCAAAGACCTTTCCGTTCTGCAAAATACGGTTACAGGTAAAGTAACCGATCAAAATGGCGCTCCTTTACCCGGTGTGAACATTGTTGAAAAAGGTACAACCAATGGAACTACCACGGATTTTGACGGTAATTATGCCATTGATGTCGGTCAAGATGCCAAATTGGTATTCAGTTACATCGGCTTTAACACCGTTGAGGAAAGCGTAGGTGGCAGAACCTCTATCAGTGTGTCGCTTTCAGAAGGAATGCAACTTGACGAAATGATCGTGGTTGGTTCGAGAACGGCACCTAGAAGTAATGCAGATACACCACTACCGGTAGATGTTGTCGGTGTAAAAGAATTGACCTCTACAGGTCAGGTTACCTTTGATAAAGCTTTACAGTACCGAATTCCTTCGTTCAACACCGTTCAAACCCCAGTGAACGATGCAACTTCACTCTTAGACCCATACGAGATCCGTAACATGGGTCCTAGTAGAACGTTAATCTTAATCAATGGTAAGCGTAAGAATTTAAGCGCTCTTTTATATACGCAAACTTCCCCAGGTCGTGGAGAAACTGGGGCTGACATTTCTGCGATACCAACAGATGCCATTAAAAGAGTTGAAATTCTTCGTGATGGTGCTTCTGCCCAATATGGATCTGATGCCATTGCAGGTGTAATGAACATTATTCTAAAAGATGCACCGAATGAAGGTTCAGCAACCATTAGAACCGGAATAACTTCAGAAGGAGACGGTGAAATGTTCGGTGTTGCTGTAAACAATGGTAGTAGTATAGGAGAGGATAAAGGCTTTGTAAACTATACGGTAGATCTCTCAAAGGTAAACCTTGCCAATAGGCCCGGTACGGTAGATGCAGCTGGCGAAGCAGGAGATTTTGGTGCTGATATAGCGGATGTTCAAGAATTTTTAGGGCGTAATCCTGATGCGAATAACATTAACGGTTCCCCCGAAACTGCAGCAGCAAAATTTTCTGTGAATTTTGGTTATGACCTAAGCGAAAACACACGCTTGTATGCCAATGCGGCTTACGTCTATAAAAGTGTAAATAGTTTCGCCAACTACAGAACTCCATATTGGAGAACCGTGGACGATTTTCCTTATTTAGCCGATTTCTTTCCTGGAGACAATCCGAACACGGCCGGTGGTTATGATGGTTACGTGCCAACCTTTGAAGGTTTGTTAAGCGATTATAATGGAACTGTTGGTTTCAAATCAACTATTAACGATTGGAATATTGATGCGAGTTTCACCACAGGTGGAAACTTGCAAACCTATAAGGTCAATCAATCGCATAACAGAAACATTGTTTTCTCTCCTTCGACCTTTATCGATGCGAACGGTAATGGGTCAGTTGACGATGGTGAAGTTACCGAAGGTTCAGAATTGTACCGTGCAAACAGCCAACAATCATTCGATCCGGGTGGGACAAAGTTCTCACACAATGTGGGTAACATCGATATCTCTAGAATTCTTTCTGATAAAGTTAGTATCGGTTTAGGTGCTGAGTTTAGAACTGAGACTTTCGAAGTTATTGAAGGTGAACTAGCATCTTATGATGGTGGTGGTGCGGATTCATTCGCAGGGGCTTCTCCTCAAAACTCTGGTAAATTCAACCGTTACAATATTGGCGGCTATTTCAGTTTAGACTATGATGTTACAGATGCTTTCTTATTGAGTGGTACCATTAGAACTGAAAACTATTCTGATTTTGGTAATGCATTTGTTTACAAATTCAGCTCGCGTTACAAAGTTAGCGATGCATTTACATTAAGAGGTTCAATTTCTTCCGGATTCAGAGCTCCGACCCTACATCAAATCTATACGCAAAAAGCGCAGTATTCATTTATTCCCGGTCAAGGAATTCAAGTAGGAGGATTGATCAATAATGTATCTACACAAGCAAAATTATTGGGTATTCCCCAATTAGATGCTGAGACTTCAAACAACTTTACAGTTGGCTTTGGTGGTAAGGCAAATAAATTCACCTATACCTTAGATTACTATAACATATCTGTAAAAGACCGTATTGTTTTGGGTGCAGAGATAAGTGCTACCGGTGATGCAGCAAACCCACTTGATGTTCTCTTAGCGGCAAATAATCTAAGCGACGTAAGTTTCTTTTCTAATGCGATAGACACCAAAACATCTGGTATTGATGTCGTACTTGGCTATAGAGACATAGAGATCGGATCAGGTAATTTAGATTTAAACCTTTCTGGAAACTATACTCTACAGAATGAAAGAGATGGTGCAGTTAAAGACATTGCGCTAGTCGCCAATGCGGGACAATCTGTTGTTAATGAAACGCAAGAAGCCTTATTCTTTACTTCTAGACCAGTTACAAAATGGATTTTAGGAGCGAATTACGATATAAATAAGTTCGGTTTTTCATTGAACAATACGTATTTCGGTAAAACCACTTTCCAACAGCAAGGCTTGAGTTCTGATATATTTACAGAATTCACCCCTAAAATTGTTACTGATTTAGGTGTCAATTTTAATGCAACGGAAAAATTCACTATTGCATTGAATATTAATAATTTACTGGACGTATTGCCTGAGTGGAGTTTTGTTTCTAAAAACTCTGCAGGAGATGCGCTTTTGGCGGATGCCGCCCAAGTTCAAAACCAATCGAATTTGATTACGTTTAACCAGAGGTACTCGCAAATGACTTATGATGGCTATCATTTTAGTCAATTAGGTACGATGTTCAATCTTTCATTGAACTATAAATTCTAAGTTTGAGTTAGTTATTTTGAAGTTAGCCGTCCAGAAATGGACGGCTTTTTTTATACTTTAGATTTATGCAAAAGAAAATTACTTTACAAGGGTTTCTATATGATGAAAAGTCGTCCTATTTAAGCGGTCCTGCTCTAGCCCCTCCATTAATCCGAAAGGCTTATCATAGCGACTCTGCGAATTATTTTGCAGAAAACGGCTTGGAAATTCCTCCAGAAATATGGAATGACAAAGGCGATTTTGAAATAAAGGAGTATTTCGAAATCGAAAAGATTACTTCCAAAAACATAGCAAACGGAAAGCCATTAATCACTTTGGGCGGAGACCATTCCATCACCTATCCCTTACTTAAAGCGCATCACAAAAAGTATGGGCCTATTGATATATTACATATCGATGCACATGCTGATCTATACGATAATTTCGAAGGGGATAAATTTTCCCATGCCTGTCCCTTTGCACGTATCATGGATGACAAATTGGCTAATCGTTTGGTTCAAATAGGCATTCGAACTCTTTCAAAACATCAAAAGGAGCAAGCAGATAAATTTGGGGTAGAAATTATCCAAATGAAAGATTTTAGCCTTCTACAACTGCCCAAATTTGAAAACCCACTTTACTTGTCATTAGATATCGATGGTTTAGACCCTGCCTTCGCACCAGGAGTTTCGCATCATGAACCTGGAGGTCTAAGTACGCGAGAAGTTATATCAATTATTCAAAGCATTAATGTTCCGGTATTAGGAGCTGATATCGTAGAGTACAATCCGACCAGAGACATAAATGATATGACCGCGATGCTAAGTGCTAAATTATTAAAAGAAATTGCAGCAAAGATTCTACAAACTGAAAGACCTGAGCTTTAACTCAGGTCATTAATATTTTAACTAAAAAGTCTTATTTCTAGCCTTCAGGATGCATAAACGCCTGTTTCGCCAAAAGAGTCTCCTCAGACTCCACATGGTCTTCATCCGGTACACAACAGTCCACAGGGCAAACAGCCGCGCATTGAGGTTCCTCATGAAAGCCCATGCACTCTGTACATTTATCCGGAGAAATATAATAGATTTCATCACTGATCGGTTCCTGTACTTCATCAGCGTTGACCGCTTTGCCATCAGGAAGCACAACATCACCTTTCAATGAAGTACCATCTCCATAACGCCACTCATCTGCTCCTTCATAAATCGCAGTATTTGGGCATTCAGGCTCACAAGCCCCACAATTGATACATTCATCAGTTATAATTATTGCCATAATTTTCTTTTTCTTCTATGTTGATTTTAATCATCAACGTTCTAGTTCTACTAAAAGTATCCCTAATTTTGCGCAAAGGTAACCGCTCAGCTAATTTTTCACAAATATAATGACACAGCATAGTTCAATCTTAGAAGCTTTTGTTAAACTTGGCACTTTCTTCAGGGGTTATTTGGAGGGGAAAAAGAATAATGGTGAATTCACATTGACATGGCAAAGGGAGTTGGAGCAAATTGTTTCGAGTGCTAAACATCATAACAGATGGTTTACCGAAGACAATATGCTTTTTGCACTAAATAGTTGGTCTAAACAGTTGACGGAAGATAGACTTAATAAATGGCTTTCAAGATATGACCTGTCAAAAAACAAGCAAAAAAAAGTAGCTATCATAATGGCCGGCAATATTCCCCTAGTCGGTTTCCATGATTTTTTAGCTGCCTTAATTACTGGAAACAGCGTTCTGGCCAAACTATCAAGTAGTGATACCCGAATATTGCCTTTTATAGCTCGATATCTTATGCACCACGAGCCATATTTTGAAAATAAAATTGAATTCATTGAAGGTAGGTTGGAAGATTTTGATGTGGTCATTGCCACGGGTAGCAACAACACCTCAAGATACTTCGAGCATTATTTTGGTAAGTACCCGAATATCATTCGAAGAAATAGAAATTCAGTGGCAGTGCTTACAGGTAAGGAAACTAAGGAGCAACTCACGGCTTTAGGGAAGGATATTTTTAGATACTATGGTTTGGGTTGTAGAAGTGTTTCTAAACTTTTCGTGCCTGACGGTTATGATTTTGACTTTTTCTTCAAAGCTATTTATGAGTACCATACCATTACAGATTCGATTAAGTATGCCAACAATTATGACTATAACAAGGCGGTTTACCTCATGAGTGATTTCAAATTATTGGACAATGGCTTTCTCATTCTGAAGGAAGACAAAAGCTATTCTTCTCCCATAGCATCTCTTTTTTATGAATGCTATGGCACTCTAAACGAAATCAAACAAAAGCTAACAATCGACTCGGAACAATTGCAATGCATCGTTTCCGATGGCGTTTTCCAATATGAAATAGCTTTCGGGGAGACTCAAGAACCGAGCCTAAGTGATTATGCGGACGGTGTCGATACTGTTGAGTTCCTGTTGAAAACATCACAGATTTAGTCCATTTTGTATAGGGTGGATTCCCCAGAATTTTAAGACCTTTAACGCCTTTAAACATAAACCCATTCGTAATAGCATTTCATAGAACCATGAAGAAACATAATTTCAGTGCCGGCCCTTGTATCTTGCCCCAAGAAGTATTTTTAAAGGCTTCAGAAGCCGTAATGGATTTTAACGGTTCTGGGCTTTCGTTAATCGAAATTTCTCATCGTAGCAAAGATTTTGTTGAAGTCATGGAGACCGCTAGGTCACTTGCTTTAGAATTACTAGGACTTGAAAACCAAGGTTACAAGGCATTATTTCTACAAGGTGGTGCTAGTTTGGAGTTTTTAATGGTTGCCTACAATTTATTAGAAACCAAAGCTGGTTACTTAAATACGGGTACATGGAGTGATAAATCTATCAAGGAAGCAAAACTGTTCGGTGAAGTCATCGAAGTTGGTTCATCTAAGGACGAAAATTTTAAATATATTCCTAAAGGATATACCGTTCCTTCAGGATTAGATTACCTTCATCTCACCTCAAACAACACCATTTTCGGTACCCAGATAAAGAAATTCCCTGCGGTCGATGTGCCCATGGTATGTGACATGAGTTCTGATATCTTTTCAAGACAGCTTGATTTTTCGCAATTCGATTTAATCTATGCCGGAGCACAGAAGAATATGGGTCCTGCGGGAACCACTTTGGTCATTGTGAAGGAGGACATTCTTGGGAAAGTGTCAAGAAAGATTCCATCCATGCTTGACTATCAAGTGCATATTTCAAAAGACAGTATGTTCAATACGCCTTCTGTTTTTGCAGTGTATGTTTCCATGTTGACCTTGCAATGGTTGAAGAACTTGGGCGGCATCGGTGCTATTGAAGAAATCAATGAAAAAAAGGCACGCTTGTTATATTCTGAAATTGATTTGAGTCCTGTATTTGATGGCTACGCAAATAAGGAAGATCGATCGAACATGAACGCGACTTTTAACATCACTGATGAAAAATTGAAGGATGATTTCGATAAAATGCTAAAAGAGGCTGGAATCAATGGATTAAACGGTCATCGATCGGTTGGCGGTTATCGCGCTTCAATGTACAACGCACTTTCACTGGAAAGCGTTGGTGTTTTAGTCGATGTCATGAGTGAAATGGAACGGAAAGGATAGAATTCCGTTAGTAGCTTGGAGCTGAGACATCATCAGTTAATACATTTTTAAAACGAGAATTAGACCCATGAAAATATTAGCTAACGACGGAATATCGCAATCGGGTATTACTGCTTTGGAAAAAGAAGGTTTTGAAGTGCTAACAACCACTGTTGCGCAAGAACAACTCGTAAACTTTATCAATGAAAATGAAATTGTTGGCCTTTTAGTACGCAGTGCAACGAAAGTAAGAACCGATATTATTGACAACTGCCCTAGCCTTAGATTGATAGGTCGTGGTGGTGTTGGTATGGATAATATAGATGTTGATTATGCAAAGGAAAAAGGACTACACGTTATCAATACACCTGCAGCATCCTCAAGTTCAGTTGCTGAATTGGTTTTTGCCCATCTCTTTGGAGGTGTCCGCTTTTTATATGATGCCAATCGAAATATGCCTTTGGATGGCGATACGAAATTCAAAGAGCTTAAAAAGGCCTATGCAAAAGGAAATGAATTACGAGGAAAAACTTTAGGCGTGATTGGTTTTGGAAGGATTGGTCAGGCAACTGCAAAAATTGCATTGGGCGTGGGAATGAAGGTAATCTACACAGACCCCTATATCGATACTGCATCAATTGATATCTCATTTTTTGATGGTCAGTCGGTTTCCTTTGAATTTAAAAGTGTCTCCAAAGAGGCTTTGTTGAAGGAAGCTGATTTTGTCACAGTGCATGTTCCTGCTCAAAAAGAGTATGTCATCGGAAAAACGGAAATAGCTTCAATGAAAGATGGTGCTGCAATTGTCAATGCAGCACGTGGCGGGGTGATTGATGAAGTTGCATTGATCGAGGCGTTGGAAAGTAAGAAACTATCCTTTGCAGGCTTAGATGTTTTTGAATCTGAGCCAAATCCGGAAATCACGGTTCTTATGAATCCGAATATTTCTTTGACACCCCACATCGGGGCAGCCACAGGCGAAGCTCAGGACAGAATCGGTTTGGAACTAGCCAGCCAAATAACGGCCTTGCTAAAATAATCTTTTGGTACTTCTAAAGATTATTGACTCTTTTTTGTACTTTACGCGCTCATTTTAAACACTACTGAAAATGTCAGGATTACTAGATTTACTAAACAGCCCTATGGGCAAACAACTAATAAGCGGTGTTGCCGGTCAAACCGGTCAGCCAGAAAACAAAACGGCCGATGTGCTGAGCATGGCAATGCCCCTACTTTTAGGCGCTATGAAAAAGAATGTTTCCTCACCCCAGGGCGCTCAGGGCCTCATGAACGCATTGTCAAATAAACATGATGGAAGTATTCTGGATAATCTAGGCGGATTATTTGGTGGAGGAGTTGATGAAGCGGTGACCAATGATGGTGCAGGTATTTTAGGCCATCTTTTTGGGGGAAGTCAGCCGAACGTAGAAAATGCATTAAGTGAAAAATCTGGATTGGATGCAGGTTCAATTGCAAATATTCTTAAAATTGCTGCACCTATCGTGATGGGCTTCGTAGGAAGACAAACGGCACAAAGCAATGTAAGCGATGCTAACGGAATGAATAGCCTTTTGGGTAGCATGTTAGGAGGTCAACCAGAACAGAATCAAAGTCTTATCACCACCTTATTGGATGCCGATGGAGATGGTAGCATATTAGATGATGTTGCTGGAATGGTCATGGGAACCAACAAAAAAAGTGGCGGTCTTGGAGGGCTCTTAGGAGGACTTTTCGGAAAATAGATGTACACCATTTCTTGAATAGAAACCGTCCGCACTATTGCGGACGGTTTTTTTGTATCTTAATAACATGAAAAAGATTAGCATATTTTTAATGGTAACCTCTCTTCTTGTTTTTGCCTTTAGCTGTGGAAGTACAAAAGAAAAAGTGAACAATCCTGAAATTACCGATGCCGAAAAAGTAGCCTTCAGTCAGGTGGAAGGCGATACCATAGAAATTGCAAATGAGGAAACCGAATATCAAATCATCATCATCGAACCAGGTTTTAACATCTGGTTACAAAGTGTCGCCCGGCCAGAAGGATACTATTCACAATCCTTCATGGAAAATCGAAATCAATTGATGGTGATGGAATGGAATAGAAGAGTTTTACAACCCATGCAATTCGACACTAATTTGTACGAACTACAAATTGACTACCAGCAAGGCATTGATTATGGGTACGAAGTCAATTACAAGCTTTACAATTATTTTATTTATTTCCAACGTAAATATCGACAAAGATTAGGGCCTTTCCTTCCGCGTATTTAATATAGTAAAGTATATTTGCCGAGAGAAAGACCGCGATGCAAAAATTCAAAAATCATTGGCAAATCACTAAGAATTGGCAACTAATATATCCTGTATTTGGTCTACTAGGCTTACTTTATAGTTCATATAAATTAACAAAAGTTCTTTTAGGCAATTCCAACCTTATACTAGTTGCTTCCGTCGCTCTTTTTTTAACGTACGTCATGACAAGATCATGTCTTTATATTTTCAAAAAACTTGAAGGAAAATGGGTCGTGGACCAACGTTGGGAAATAATTCGAATTTTTATAATTTTCGCAATAACCGGTAGTTCAAGTGTTATAATAGGCCGCCCTATTATACGTTTATTGGGCATCTCTAAAGAAAATCTAAATCCTATTCTCTACTATACGCTTTTTATAATCATAAGTCTGATTTTCTATCAGATTCTATTGGTTTTCTTCGGATGGCTCTTTGGTCAATTTAAATTCTTTTGGGAGTTTGAGAAGAAAATGCTTGGCCGATTAGGTCTTGGGTTTCTTTTCAGGAATAATAGTTAAGTTTTCTTTAACAAGAATTTCCCATACATTCCTTATTTTCGTTCTGTGGATAAAAAGAAGTTTTTATATACGGTGACCTTTGTTCTGCTAACCTTGATGTTCTTCAAGGTGTCATCATTACACGTTTATACGCATCAAGATACTTCTACAAATCAGATAGAAAATTGCAAAATATGTGACTCGGCCATAGAAAATCAAACTGCCGAACACCTTCCTACTTCGCTTGTTTTTGTTGAATTTACTCAAAAGATTGAGGTTGAAACTGCACCTCTTTCCTGTTATTCCAAACAATTCACTTACTTAAAACTACACTTTCGTCTTTTTGGTAGGCCCCCTCCTGCTATAGGCTAGCCGCTGATTTTAAAAGATTAGACCTTTATTCATCTTAAGATTTAGGGTCAAAACAAGTGTAATTCATTCAAAATGAGATTTTTTTTAGTGCTGTTAGTGGCCTTTATTTCGGCCAATCAGCTCCTCGGTCAAAACTGTAATTCCATTCTTTTGGGCGAGGTTGTTGATTTCCACGATAACACTCCCTTAGTGAATGCTACCATAAACATTACAGGAGAAAACCTGAATGCTACGTCCGATACGTCGGGAAAATTTAGATTTGAATTACTTTGTGATGGCGTTATCGAATTGGAAATTTCTCATCCAGATTGTAAATCCCAATTCGTTACCATGACCATCGAAGGCGATACCTATCAAAAAATAAGACTTGAACATCATCTAGAGGAATTGGAAGAGGTTAAGGTGATAGGTGATATCAAGAACAACACAAATTCAAGTCAAGAAGAAAAGCTTTCGATACAAGACATTGAAAAGTATAGTGGAAATAGTCTAGGCGATGCCTTAAAAAGCATTACAGGTGTTTCTTCCCTTAACACGGGAGCCAACATTGTTAAGCCTGTAATTCAAGGCTTGAACGGAAGCAGGGTACTCATTTTGAACAACAATGTTCGCATGCAAGATATGGAATGGGGCGAAGAACATGCGCCGAACATTGATATCAACTCCAATCAAAACATAAGTGTTATCAAAGGTGCCGCCGCTTTAGAGTATGGCGGTGACGCCATAGGAGGTGTTATCGTATTGGATCCCTTGCCCATTGTTCGGGCAGATTCTCTTTTTGGCAAGACGCAACTGAATCTTTTTTCTAACGGCCGTGGCGGTAACATCACTACTACTTTGGTAAAATCCTTTGATACGGGACTTTACATTAAAGGGCAGGGTTCTTTTAAGCGCTTGGGAGATTTGGAGACTCCTAACTATCTATTATCCAACACTGGATTACAAGAAAATGGTATTTCTATCAATATTGGTAAACGTGATTTTATTCAAGGCTGGGAAGGCTACTACTCATTTTTTGATTCTGACATCGGCATATTGAGAGCATCCCACATTGGTAATATCGACGACCTCATAACATCTATAAATAGTCAGCAACCCAATATTATCAATGATTTTTCGTACGATATAATAAGGCCAAATCAAGAAGTATCACACCATTTGGCGAAATTGAACTACTACAGACGGTTTGAAGGATTGGGTAAACTAAGCCTACAATATGATTTTCAAAATAATAGGAGATTGGAATATGACGTTCGTGTAGGTGATGATGCAGCTAAACCTTCACTTGATCTGCGATTGACTACCCATACTTTTTCCTCTACGTTTCAATTGGATTCCTATGAGGGTCTTGAAGTCAAGATTGGAACACTAGGAAGATTTCAATCAAATTTTGCGAACCCCGATACAGGAGTTCGTAGACTGATTCCTGACTACGATAAATTCGAATTGGGTCTCTTCACCTTAGCGGAATACGACCTCGGTGAAAGTTTAAAACTGGATGCTGGAGTGCGGTACGATTTTACCCAGGTAGATGCCAAAAAGTTTTATCGTACTTCGCGTTGGGAGGAGCGGAATTATGATCAGGAATTTGGAAACCTAGTCATTGATGATTTAGGTACACAACTACTGGTCAACCCTGTTTTTGAGTATCATAATATTTCCGCCATGGCTGGGTTTCAATATGCATTGAAGCATGATCAAATTTTAAGGTTCAACTATGCATTTGCCCAAAGAGCACCCAATCCCTCCGAATTATTCAGCGATGGTTTGCATCACTCTGCCGCACGTATCGAGTTGGGCGATTTACGGATAAAAAGTGAATCTTCTTCCAAAATTTCAGCCTCTTTTGAACGTAACGGTGATAAATGGGGATTCGCCCTAGCACCCTATTTTAATGCGATAAATGACTTTATTCTTTTAGAACCTAATAGTGTCGAGTTTACTATTCGTGGTGCCTTTCCGGTCTGGGCGTATCGCCAAACGGATGCGCAACTTATTGGGATTGACGTTTCGTTGTATAATAATTGGACATCCCATATTCGTACCGACCATCAGTTTTCCTGGGTGCGTGGAACCGATGTAAGCCAAGATATCCCCCTAATAAATATTCCTGCAGCGAATATGAACAACAGTATTTCATATTCAAATGCCTCTTGGAAAGATTTGACAATTACCTTAGAAAGTCAGTATGTTTTTGAACAAGAACGTTTTCCACCGAACATAACGGTTTTCTCTCCCCAGCAGCAACAAGATGTAGCGCTTGACATCAATACACCTCCACCTGCATATCACTTGTTGGCGTTAGATATGACTACGCAATTCTCCTTAATCAAAAAGAATGATTTGAGCGTGGGGCTTCGAGCAACCAATTTAATGAACACCGATTACCGAGATTATTTAAACCGTCTCCGCTATTTTGTCGACGACCTCGGGAGAAATATTAGCCTTAGATTGATTTATAATTATTAACACAAAATTAAAAAGAATGAAAAAGAGTCCTGTTTATTTATCAAAATTAAATGTGTATGCATTGCTCATTAGTGCTTTTTTCTTAATTGTTTCTTGTTCCGATGATGACGAAAACCCAGTGGCCGTAGACGAAGAGGAAGTAATTACCACCATGAATGTTACGCTTAACGTTTCTGGTGGGACAACCATAACGCTGCAATCTCAGGATTTAGATGGAGACGGCCCGAATGCTCCAGAAATATCCGTTTCCGGAAGTTTATCGGCAAATACCACGTATAATGGTGTAATCGAACTGCTGAACGAAACTGAAACCCCGGCCGAGGATATTACGGAAGAAGTGGCGGAAGAAGATGAAGAACACCAATTTTTCTTTTCAACCGGCGGAGCAATTATTGAAGCTCAGTATGCAGACGAGGATGGCAACGGAAATCCGGTGGGCATTGAATTCACACTGACAACAGGGGATGCTGGCAATGGTACGTTACAGATTACCCTACGTCATGAACCTAAAAAACCGAATGACGGTACACTTGCCGATGCCGGTGGTGAAACTGATATTGCGCAGAGTTTTCCATTGTTTGTTGAATAAGTGCAACTAAGAATTGTAATAAAAATAGGTTACTAGAATTGATAGAATGACTAAGAGAGCACAAATCCAAATAATGATTCGATAAGTTCTTCGAATAACCCTGGATAGTTCTTCGTCATTCATAGTAAAAATCAGAGACCATAGTAGTTTTATACTTCTATGGTCTTTTTATTGGTTGCTTTGTTGAATACGTGAGTATATAGCCACATAATGGTAAAAGTAGGAACTACATCAAGACCGGGAATGATTTCTTCAATAAAGGAAACCGCACCTGCAGCCTGCCCAACCTTACCTTTGTGCATTCGCATCATGAGCCACGCAGATAAAGGAGCCCATATAACATCGGAGAACTCCCCGATAAATGGAATTACGAAAGAAGACATTCCGATGGCGTCGAAAAGAAGGCTTAAAAAAAGGTCTTTGTATTTTGAGTCGGTTGTATTTGACATAAATTAAAATTAATTGTTCTCGTTGAAAAGAACAATAACGATGCCAAAAAAGAAGCCAAATAACTACGATAAATTGGAGCTTATCAGTTTTAAAAATTCGTTTCGTGTCTCAATTTTCTCAAACTGTCCGCGGAAACCCGAAGTCGTGGTAACGGAGTTTTGTTTTTGTACTCCACGCATCATCATACACATGTGAGAGGCTTCGATAACCACAGCAACACCTTTGGGCTTCAACGTATTATTGATGCATTCCAAAATGTCATGCGTCAAACGTTCTTGTACCTGTAATCTTCTTGCGAATATATCGACAACCCTTGGAATTTTACTGAGTCCAACAATATGTCCGTTAGGAATATAAGCGATATGCGCCTTGCCGAAAAACGGCAACATGTGATGCTCACACAACGAATACAATTCGATATCCTTAATGATGACCATATCATCATAATCTTCTTTGAACATAGCTCCCTCTAATATTTCAACAGGGTCTTGTTTGTAGCCTTGGGTCAAAAATAGCATGGCTTTCGCAGCCCGTTCAGGAGTCTTCACCAATCCTTCTCGAGAAATGTCTTCCCCTATTTCATCAATAATTGACGAAAACCGTCCTTTTACCTCATCGGTAATTTCTAAATTGTACTCTTCTAAACTTCTATATGGAGACATGTAAATTTTTTGTTTATTCTTTCTGATGCTTTATTAAACAAATTTAGGGATTAATTCGTTCAATATCTAAAATTATGATTTAATTAGCATTCCATATAATGTCTGAACAATTCTCGAGAACTTAGTCTCGTTAAAGTTCAAAACTTTCATTGAATTCAAAGGTAAATCTTAACCCCTCATTTTGACAACTCACCCCTAATGTTTACTTTCAGGGCAAAAATAAACGCTATGATAAAGGCCTCCAATATTCAAAAATTTTACGGTGAACTCCAAGTTCTAAAAGGAGTTGATTTACACATCAGTAAAAGTGAGGTTGTTTCCATTGTGGGAGCTTCTGGAGCGGGCAAAACTACACTGTTACAAATATTGGGCACTTTGGATACCCAATCGAACAAAGGCGATAGTTCGTTAATTATCAACGGTATCGACGTGACCAATTTATCGGATAAGGAATTGGCCAAATTTCGCAATGAACATATCGGTTTTATCTTCCAATTCCATCAGTTGTTACCTGAGTTTACTGCGCTTGAAAATGTCAGTATTCCAGCATTTATTAAAAATACCCCCAAAGCTGATGCAGAAAAGAGAGGCAAAGAATTGTTACAGTTTCTGGGCCTTGAAGAACGGTATAATCACAAACCAGCTGAACTATCGGGTGGAGAGCAACAGCGCGTTGCAGTCGCAAGGGCTTTGGTGAACAATCCTTCGATAATTTTTGCCGATGAACCTAGTGGCAACTTAGACTCGGAAAGTGCCGATACCCTGCATAAACTATTCTTCGAATTACGAGATGAATTTGGGCAAACATTTGTCATTGTTACCCATAACCGGCACTTGGCCGATATGGCCGACCGTAAACTAACCATGGTTGATGGATTGATCACAACCCCGAAAATAGAAGTGGTATAGTCTATGACCAACTCTGAATTAAAGGAATTTCTAGATTCAAAAGTATTGTATTACAATCACCCGAGATTTCTAGAAAGTGATCCCATTCAAATTCCGCATCAATTCACCAAAAAAGAAGATGTGGAAATCAGTGCCTTTCTAACTGCCACTATAGCATGGGGAAATCGAAAAAGCATTATAAACAGTGCGAATAAAATGATTCAACGGATGGATAATTCACCATACGATTTCGTTCTCAACCATCAGGATTCAGATATAAAGCAATTTGCAGGATTTGTACATCGAACCTTCAACGAAACAGATTTAAACTATTTCATCAAGAGTATTCAAAATATTTATAAGCAACATAATGGATTAGAAGACGTCTTTGCCAAAGGAATGCAGCAAGACTCGATTCAACCTGCCATTACAGTTTTCAAAAGCATATTTTTTGAATTACCCCATCAAACCAGAACCACGAAGCACGTTAGTAATCCTCTAAAAGGTTCGGCGGCCAAACGTATTAATATGTTCTTACGCTGGATGGTACGGGACAATTCAACTGGAGTAGATTTTGGATTGTGGAAGTCCATTCCCACCTCCATATTATCATGTCCACTTGACGTTCATTCCGGGAACGTAGCCCGAAAATTAAAGTTGTTGAAGCGCAAACAAAATGATGCCAAAGCTTTGGCCGAGTTGGATAAAAATCTTCGAAAATTGGATTCTATCGACCCAGTGAAATATGATTTTGCCCTATTTGGATTGGGTGTTTTTGAGAAATTTTGAATGCGTCTCATATACTCGGGTCAACCACCAAACACAACCCTTAGATTTAGGAGGTCACAATTCCCATGGTACCCAAGTCCAAGGGAACGGTTTTACCCCCTTCTTTAATTGATTGATAAATGGCCTCCACAATAATCATATCGCGCTTGCCCATTTCACCTGGCGCGAAATTGGTGCTGCCAGCTTTGATATGCTTGGCAAAATCATCCATCTGCATCATTTGTTGACTTTTGTGCTCGAATTTGATTTCTTTTCCATCAGAAGTACGACCCGCTAACGGTCCGTAATTGTGACAAGGATTCAATTCTGCCCAACCCCTTTCAAAACTAACGAAAAGTCGGTTAGCATTGGCATTGTGACTTGTGAACATGTTCCCCGTGGCACCGTTCGGAAATTTCATTTGTGCCGTAATTGTTTCATCGGTGTCCTTAAAATAATCGGGACGTGTGGTAAATTCTTGTGCAGAAACAGAAATCGGGTTCGCACCAACTCCGTATATATTACTTTGAATGGAATACACACCCATATTCATTAAGGCGCCACCACCCGACAGCGCATGGTTCAATCGCCATTGATTCGGATTTCCTCTTGAAATATAAGCTGCATCTGAGGATACATAATGTACGTCACCATAAGTTTTCTCCTTTACGAAGCGCTTGATTTCGTTCGTATAGGGATCCGATTGCATGCGATATCCCACACTCAATTTGACACCCGCTTTGTCACAAGCGTCAATAATCGCATCACATTCCGCTACACTTACAGCCATCGGTTTTTCGCAGATCACATGCTTGCCTGCCTTCGCTGCTCGAATACAGAATTTCGCATGCATGCTGTTCGGCAAAACCACATAAACAATATCAATAGCATCATTCTTTGCAATCTCATCAAAGTTCTCATAGTTATAGATGTTAGCTTCTGGAATGTTGTATTGTCGCATCCATTGTTGCTCCTTGGCGGGTGTGCCGGTAACGATTCCCGCCAAATAGCAATGTTCCGCGTTTACCAGTCCTGGAGCCAATTGCCCCGTACTGTAGCTTCCTAAACCGACAAGGGCGATTCCTAATTTTTTATCCTGATTGCTTGTATTCATTCCACATGCCAAGGGCATTCCAGCGAGCAATGCAGTACCTGCCAGACCTTGAGTTATTTTTTTGTTGAATGTTCTTCTGCTGATAATTGACATGATAGGATTGATGTTTTGATTACTCTTTAAAAATACAAATAAATCGAACGCTGCAGTTTGAATTTTATGAATTGAACCGGTCTTGACTGCTATGATTGAATTTGATTTTTGAGCTTGAGTTTGAACTTCCTTTTCCCTACTTTTAAGGATTGACTAATTCGGATAAAAAATGAGAAAATTTGCACTACTGTTCACACTTTTACTATTTGCATTTCAATCAATTAACTCGCAAAACAGAAAACTTCCAATCGATACAACGGTAACTACGCAACACAGCGTAACTATTAATGGAACACCCATTAATTATACGGCAACTGTGGGAACACAGCCTGTTTGGGATGAAATGGGAGAACCCATTGCGTCTTTACACTACACCTATTATACTAGGAACAACGTAAAAGATAGGGCCTCACGACCTTTATTGATTTCTTTTAATGGCGGCCCAGGATCAGGTTCCGTATGGATGCATTTGGCGTATACAGGTCCAAGAGTTTTGAAAATTGACGACGAGGGATATCCAATACAACCCTATGGGGTGAAGCACAACCCGTATTCCGTATTGGACGTGACCGATATTGTTTATGTGAACCCTGCCAATACGGGATACAGTCGTACCATACCTGAATCAGGTAAAGAAGTGGACCGTGAGAAATTCTTCGGTATCAATGCAGATATAAAATACTTGGCTGAATGGCTGAATACCTTTGTTACAAGAAACAATCGCTGGCGCTCGCCCAAATATATTGTTGGGGAAAGTTATGGAGGTACGCGTGTGATGGGACTTTCCCTCGCACTTCAAGATCAACAATGGATGTATTTAAATGGAGTAATTATGGTGTCGCCCGCGGATTACAAGGTAATTCGAACTGGTGGACCTGTTTCCGACGGAATCAAGCTGCCCTACTTCACCGCGGCCGCTTGGCATCACAAGGCTCTGCCGAGCGAACTTCAAAATAAAGATTTATTGGATATTTTACCCGAATCTGAAGATTATGCGGTAAATACCGTAATTCCTGCTTTGGCCAAAGGAGGATTCATTACCGATACCGAGCGAGAAACAGTCGCAGAAAAAATGGCGTATTACTCCGGATTATCAAAAAAGGAGATTTTAGATTTGAACCTTGTAGTTCCTACCCGTTACTTTTGGAAAAACCTTTTGAAGGATAAAAGTGGGTATACCGTTGGAAGATTAGATAGTCGCTATTTGGGTATCGACAAGGAACTGTCGGGTACCTCCCCAGATTATAGTGCTGAGCTCACCTCTTGGTTACACAGCTTTACCCCGGCCATAAATTATTATTTACAAGAAGAACTCAAATTTAAGACTGACATCAAATACAATATGTTCGGCCCCGTTCGCCCTTGGAATAATGAAAAAGACAATACACGAGATGATCTTCGTCAAGCCATGGCTCAGAATCCATACTTAAATGTATTGGTGCAATCGGGCTATTATGATGGTGCCACAACTTATTTCAATGCCAAATACACTATGTGGCAGGTGGACCCAAGCGGGCGAATGAAAGACCGTTTTGATTTTAAAGGTTACCGTTCAGGACATATGATGTACCTACGCCGAGAAGATCTTCAAAATGCCAACAATGATATTCGTGATTTTATCAAAAGAACTATGGCCAATGGGAAGAGTGCTAAGTATTAGGTTTAAATAAGTATGAAATTAAAAGTCGCCGTAGTACAGGAAAGTCCGGTTTTCTTTGACAAATCTAAGACTTTGGACAAACTAGAAACCTTGGTCCAACGCTATGCTGGTCAAGGCTGTGAGTTGATTGTTTTTCCTGAATCATTTATTCCTGGCTATCCAAGAGGATTTTCTTTTGGTGCAACCATTGGTAGTCGCACCGAGGAAGGCCGAAAACTATATGCAGAATTTTCCGATAACAGTATCGATTTAGAAAGTGACGACTTGAAACGTCTTGAAAAATTGGCTAAAACCAATAAATGCTATTTGATCATTGGGGTTACCGAAAAACAAAATACAAATGGCACTCTTTATTGCTCCATGCTTTATATTTCTCCCATTAAAGGTTTGCTAGGTGTGCATCGCAAAATCAAACCAACAGGTACGGAACGACTCATTTGGGGGGAAGCGGCAGGAGAATCGTTGGTGACCTTCAAAACAAAAATTGGAAAACTAGGTGGACTCATTTGTTGGGAAAACTATATGCCGCTAGCCCGAATGAGCATGTACCAAAAGGGTGTGGAGATTTACATTGCACCTACGGCAGATTCTCGAGAAGAGTGGACAGCGACGATGAAACATATCGCCCTTGAAGGCAGGTGTTTCGTTTTAGGTTGCAATCAGTATTATACCAAATCGATGTATCCCGAAAAATACCAATACCTCGTTGAAAATGAATCCGAAGAACTTTGTCCCGGAGGTAGTATCATTGTTTCTCCTCTAGGTAAAATTATTGAGGGACCTCTATTCGGAAAAGCCGGGGCATTGCTAGCAGAAGTCGATTTAGAAGACGTTCAAAAAAGCAAGTTAGACTTCGATGTGATAGGCCATTACGCTAGAAATGACATATTTAAGTTGATTGTGGACGGCCAACCCAGTATAAGTAAAGAATAGGAGACTTTACAAAAAGTAGGCCGATTTGGAGCAATAAACCCTTCAAGACGATACGGTCCATTTCCTAGTTTTTGATTCGTAATCCAACCCACTCTTTATTAGAAAAAAAGACAGATCGAATCTGATCAACATTCTTTATCGATGAAGGTATACATTGACTTTAGAAGGAATTAAAGTAGCATATCGTCGTAGAATTTTGACTTACAATAATTTAACAGTCAATTACTTACATGTTTAAATTTTTCTATTTCCTACAATTAACTGCAGTTAAATTCGTTTTAGTAATTAGATTCAATAACTAATAAAACTGTAGTACTATGAAAAACAATAAAACACTTTGGGCACTATTTGTAATGGTGCTTATGGTCATCGTTTCTTGCGAAAAAACAGAGGATACTACCTCGACCGATGCCGTTGAGCTTCCACCTATGGAATCCTTTGCGCTCGATATGGAAGATTTTATGGCTGACCCAGCCGAATCGGGAAAGTCGAATTTAACTGCAAAAACAGGAAACAATTGGCTCTACCCGCGTGTTGTGGTCGGCTTTTGGAATACCGCGCTATTTACAACGCTAGCTGTGCCCGTCGCTTCTTTTAGATCGGCTTTTGCACATAAACCGATAGCTATTGCCGATAATAAATGGCAATGGTCCTATACTGTTGATGGCTTTACAGGTCAGTATACCTCACGATTAACCGGAGAGCTTCGGAGTGATGAAGTTATTTGGGAAATGTACATTACCAGAACAGGTGTTGAATCCTTCGATGAATTCCTTTGGTTTTCAGGCGTCTCTGCCAGGGATGGTAGTCATGGCGAATGGGAACTAAATCAAAGTGCGGAGCGTCCGAATCGCATGTTGCGAATTGATTGGGAACGTGAGAACGAAGAAATTGCAAGTATTAGATATACTTGGGTTAGAGAAATGAACGACAATCAAGAAACAGACCGTTTTAAGGATAGTTATCTTGAATACGGGCTTCAAAATTCTGATTATAACGTGTACTACAACATTCGTGCATTTGATGAAAATCTAGATGCATTTGTTGATGTGAATATCGAATGGAATAGAACAGCATACAATGGTCGTGTGAAGTCACCGTCCTATTTCGAGGACGATTTATGGCATTGTTGGGACACTATGGGTGAAGATGAGGACTGTGATTTATAGTCTCAATTTACCACAATACTAAAACCAAACGCCCTGTATTTTGAAATACAGGGCGTATTTTTTACCTATACTTTATGTAACCACTAATAAGATACTATCGAATTGCTAGCAGAAGTACGCTTAGACTTTGACAGGAAAAAACAAATTGATACCTTAAGCTCTTGATTAAATAACCTGAAAATGAAAAATATCAAATATTTTATGTTAGCAACACTTTTAACAGCTTTTGGGGCGAATTACGGGAATGCTCAAGATTGGCCCAATCTTGCGGAATTTCAAGAAGCCAACGCTGCACTTGAAGCAGTAAAAGATGATGAAGAACGCGTGGTCTTCATGGGAAATTCCATCACCATCGGATGGATCAATTCAAGACCGGAATTCTTCGAAGGCAAACCTTGGATCAACAGAGGCATCAGTGGCCAGACCACACCCCAAATGTTGGTACGCTTTCGGCAAGATGTCATTGATTTAAACCCCAAAGTGGTAGTATTACTTGCTGGCACAAACGATATTGCAGGTAATACGGGTCCATCAACGATTCCTATGATTATGAACAATATCAAAGGAATGGCAGAAATGGCACATGCCAATGGAATCAAAGTAGTGCTCTCCTCTACCCTACCCGCATATGATTATCCATGGCGACCTGGTTTGGAACCAGCTCCAAAAATCATGGAACTGAACAAAATGATACAGGCCTATTGTAATGAAATGGGCCATGTGTATCTGGACTATTTCTCCGCAATGGTAGATGAACGTAACGGACTCCCGAAAAAATACGCCGAAGACGAGGTACATCCTACTGTGGAAGGGTACAAAGTAATGGAACCGTTAGTAGAAGCCGCAATTGCCACAGCGCTGGAAAAATGAAAATTCAACTCACCTTCCTATTTATTGTAACATCCATACTCATGGGCCGATCGCAAATATCGGATACAACAAAAGACCCTTTGAAAATCGGTGTTGTTGGAATGACCCATGGCCATGTACATCAAGTACTCCGACGTGGAAAGACCGGTGGGGATATCAAAATTGTGGGCTTTGTAGAACCCAACCGTGATTTAGCAGAACGATTGACCAAACAATACGGCTATCCGAGCAAATTGATTTATAGTACTTTGGAGGAAATGATTTCCGAGGCAAAACCAGAAGCGGTATCCGCTTTCAATAGTACTTTCGAACATCTGGAAACCGTGAAGTATTGTGCCCCAAATGGAATTCACATCATGGTAGAAAAGCCATTAGCAGTTAATTGGGAACATGCTAAAGAAATGATCGCCTTGGCAGAGAAACATCAAATACAACTCCTTACCAACTATGAAACTTCTTGGTATGGCAGTAATGCCAAAGCCTATGAACTAATACATTCAGGGCAAAAAATAGGACAGATCAAGCGTATCGTTTTTCATACGGGACATCAGGGACCCATTGAAATCGGGTGCAACATTGAATTTTTAGATTGGTTAACAGACCCCATTTTGAACGGTGGCGGTGCCCTGACCGATTTCGGTTGCTACGGAGCCAATTTAAGCACTTGGTTGTTGAAAGGGCAAGTTCCGGAATCCGTTACCTGTATTACGCAGCAATTGAAACCTGATAAATACCCCATTGTAGATGATGATGCCACGATTATCCTAAATTATCCCGAAGCGGAAATTATCATTCAAGCTTCTTGGAATTGGCCCCATAGCATTAAAGACATGGAAGTCTACGGTACTAAAGGTTATGTTTTTTGCGAAAATGGTACCGCTATAAAGCTCATGGAAAATGAAAAGGAAGGCCCGAAAGCCATCGAAGCTAAACCACTTCCCATTGGACACGATGATCCTTTTACCGTTTTAAAGAAAATTGTGCAAGATGAATACCAACTTGATAGCTACGATGTGACCTCTTTGGAGAATAACAAAATTGTCATACAAATTCTAGAAGCTGCACGCCTACCGGCAACGCAGCATAAGACCGTATTTTGGAAAGATCTGTATCCTATGGATTAACACTAAGCCCTTCTTAACATATTCTTTTTATCTTCGGTATTCGAACACAAACCCCATGCCCGAAGAAAATACAAATGCAACTTACGATACCATCATCATAGGTTCAGGTGCGGGCGGATTGGCTGCTGCCATTTGTTTATCGCGCGCGGGGCAAAAGGTTCTGGTTTTAGAGCAACACGATGTGCCAGGCGGCTGGTGCCATAGTTTTTATTTAAACGGACATCGTTTTACACCAGGCGTTCACTACGTAGGTCTTTGTGGCCAAGGAGAAGCGACCAATGATCTCTATCGTGGTTTGGGCATCGCCAATGATTTGGTGTTCTTCCGAATGAATCCCGATGCCTATGAGCATGTGCATATTGGAGAACACCGATTTGATATTCCGGCTGACCCAGAAGCATTTGCAACTCGATTGGGCGAACGTTTTCCAGCAGAGGCCAAACGGATTCAAAAATACCTAGGCCTTATTCGAAAGGTTAGCGAAGAACTGTACTCCCTTCCCTATTTCAAGGGTTTTTGGCAAAAGCTGACCATTCCGTATAAAACCCGTCATTTTGGAAAATATGGTCTATTTACGTTGCGCCGAGTCATCAATTGGCATATCAAAGACCCATTGGTAAAAAATATCTTGAACATACAATGCGGTGACCACGGGGTGCAACCCAAAAAAGCTGCATTTATTCTACATGCCGCATTGATGTTCCATTATTTCTACGGCGGCTATTACCCTATGGGAGGCGGTGGCGCTTTGATAAAAGCGATGACCAATGCTGTTAAAAAACACAAAGGCGAAATTTGGACTAGCAAAGGGGTCAAAAAAATTCTACTCGGAAATAATAATCAGATAAAAGCCATTGGAGTGGAATTGGAAAACGGACAACAGCTTTTTGCAAAACATATCATTTCCAATGCTGATGTAGGCATCACTTACAATCAATTAATCGGAAAGAAACATTTAAGCCAAAAGCTGCAAAAGAAGCTTGAAAAGACGATTTATTCATGCACCTCCTTGATGCTCTTTCTAACGGTAAACATGGATGTGCGTCAAGCGGGATTGGACTCTGGTAATATCTGGAAGATGCCCGATAAAGATGCCGATGATTATTATGACAAGTCCATGATGGATGACTTGGCCTCCTCCGAAGCTTTCGAAGGCATGTTCATCAGTTGTACTACGCTAAAAGACCCGGTAAGTTTTGATGGCAAGCACCATTGCTTAGAGGTCATCACGTTCATCAATTACAAAGCGTTTGAAAAATTTAAAGAAGAAGACCAACAACGTTCACCCGAGTACCTTGAATTCAAAGAGCATCTAACACAAAAAATGTTGAAAGGCCTTGAGAAGGCAGTACCCGGAATCAGCACCCATATCGTACACAAAGAGCTGGGCACACCGGTCACCAATGAATATTACATCAACACTACTGAAGGCAATGTTTATGGCACCGAAAAAAGTTTGAAACACATCGGTCCCTTTGCTTTTAAGGCGAAAAGTGAAATTGAAAATTTGTATTTGTGCGGAGCAAGTATCCTGTCTCATGGCGTCGCTGGCGCAAGTCATTCAGGAATTGCTACGGCCGCTGAAATCTTAGAATGCCACCCAGATGAACTTAAAAAACCACAGGAAGACCAACACTTACGGATTTTTGAGGCGGAAGACGCAACTGAATATCCTGAATGGATGATGAAGAAAATAGAAGTTAGGAAAGCGCGATTGACTTCAAAAGAGCAAACTATTGTTTAGTAGTATGCAAACATTCTTTTAGTGATGTTAAAACAGTTCAAATTCAATATAATTGTGTTCATCATGTATATCAATTTCTGCATTCATAAATATGATCTACGAATGGATGAATTGAACAAATCTTCCTTAGAGATTCTTACTTTCATTAACTGAATATGAATTGTAGAGATTATACAGGCTGCTTTTTCAATAATGATAAAATTCATTGCTTTCCGAATTCCTTAACTAAAATCTCGGGCAAAAAGCTATCTTTAGGTTCGGCTGGTAGGTTAGGCTGGATTGTCCTTCCGACTAATCACTGCAAAGAACCTCGGCGCAACGGTTATAAATAAGCTTGAAAACAGTACGAATGGAAATCAATAAAGTCAACTTAAATTCAAAATTAAAAACGTTCAACGAATATTGGACACCCAAAATAGTTGGAGAACTTAACAATCAATTTGTTAAAATAACCAAGTTTAAAGGGAAATTCGTTATGCATAAACACGAACAAGAAGATGAACTCTTTTATATCATTGACGGAAAGTTGTTCATTGAATTGGTCGACAAAACTTTGGAGCTAAATGCAGGTGAATTTGTTATCATTCCAAAAGGAGCGGAACATAAACCGTTTGCACCGGAAGAGGTAAGTGTTATGTTGTTTGAACCTGCATCAACACTAAATACTGGCAATACAAAAAACGAACTGACAGTGTCAGATTTAGATAAAATTTAGTTTGCCAAAATGAAATTTGCCCACACGAATATAGTCAGTACGAATTGGAAGCAACTTGCAGACTTTTATGTAAAAACTTTTGATTGTAAAATTGTTCCACCAATTAGAAAACAATCTGGAGACTGGCTTGAAAAAGGAACTGGTTTGAAAAATGCCAAATTAGAAGGTGCTCACCTGTTACTTCCTGGATATGGAAAGAACGGACCGACACTAGAAATCTACCAATACGAGGATATTGTAAAACAAGATGTTGTATCACCAAACACAAGAGGATTTGGACATATTGCTTTTGAGGTTGAAAGCGTAGAAATAGTTCTCGAATCTTTGGAAAGAAATGGTGGAAAAGCATTTGGAAAAATCACAAAACGAATGGTGAATGATGTTGGGGAAATCACCTTTATTTATGCAACAGACCCAGAAGGTAACCTTATTGAATTACAAAACTGGAAACAAAACTAAAATATAACAATGGGTCCTATGGGAAGCCTTTGTTCAGTTCTCAATCATTATTTAATATTTATTTTCTTATTTAAACCACGAAACTAACCTTATACAAACCGCTACCCGACGAAATTCACTAAGGTTCCAATATGCTCAATGGTAATCCTAGTTTCATCGCCAACTTGAAGGGTAAAATCATCCGGTGGAATTATTCCTGTTCCGGTCATTAAGAAACATCCCTGTGGAAAATTACATTCCCGAAAAAGGTAATCGACCAAATCTTGATGTTTGCGCTTCATGGTGTTGATGGAAACTTCTCCAGAAAAAATTATACCTCCATCACGTCTTATTTCCAAAGAAATCATGGCATTGCTATCGATTGGACCTTCTGGCACATAGATACAAGGGCCCAAGGCGGCACAACCTTCATAAGTTTTCGCCTGAGGCAGATACAACGGATTTTCACCTTCAATACTGCGCGAACTCATATCATTGCCAATTGTGTAGCCTTCAATAGTACCTTCAGAGCTAATGAATAAGGTCAATTCTGGTTCAGGAACATCCCATTCTGAATCTTTTCTAATCCGAACGATTCTGCCATGCGGAACGGCCCGTTGCGCAGTTGCTTTAAAAAACAGTTCAGGTCTATCTGCATCATAAACACGGTCGTAGAAGGTGCCACCTCCCGCCTCTTTAGATTCTTCCATACGGGCTTCTTTGCTACGCATATAAGTTACCCCTGATGCCCATATTTCTTGGGTTCCCATTGGAATTCCCAATGTATTCAAGTTAACATCATCAACCTCGGTCAAACCCACTAAATCGTTTAATAATTTCCGATGCAGGTTAGTCCTATTTAGAAAGACGTCCCAATCATTAACTTCCATAGTAAAAAATTGATTCTCATGTTCAATTACAGCGCCAGCTTTAACTTTATATACTCTCATGGTCAAATTGATTGTTGGTTTTGAAATTAGGCTTAGTCAAATTCTTTTGCCAAAATATTCTGCATGACTTCAGAACCCTCGTCCAAATCATTGTATTTTGTTCGTTCTTCAAGCATTGCAATCTTCATCTCTTGAATTATCGTGCTATACTTTGATTCCGAAATAGCATTGTACATTTCTTTTGGATCTTCTTCTAAATCAAAAAACTCCCACGCGGGTTCTGTAGTTACTTCATTAGTTCCTTTTTTTCCTAAGGGTTGTCCGTAGAAAAAAGCCAGTTTGTAACGTTGGTTTCGAATGCCAAAGTGTGCTGGGCGCTCTGGGTGATGCAACCAATAGCGGTAGTACAATTGCTTTCGCCAATCAACGGGAGTGCTGCCTTCCAAATTCTTTCTAAAACTACGGCCTTGCATATAATCGGGTTTTTGAATGCCTGCGTAGTCTGCTAATAACGCTGGAAAATCGATGTTCAAAATGATATCATCAAGCCGTTGCCCTCCTTTGATTTTCTTTGGATACCGAATCACGAAAGGCATTCGTAACGATTCTTCATAAATCATCCGTTTATCAAAAAAGCCATGTTCGCCTAAAAAATAGCCTTGGTCGGCTGTGTAAATGACTATCGTATTGTCGGCGATTCCTTCGGCTTCTAAATAATCCAAAAGTTTACCAATATTATCATCTATGGCTGCTCCGCAACGCATAAAATCCTTTACCAATTTCTGATAAATTTTTTTTCGTTTTTGAATACTGTCTAATCCATCCAAGGGATAAGGTAAACCAGGATAGGTCGTCCACCAATTTTCAGGGTCTTTGGTAGCATTGTCCCAACGTTGCCCTAGTTTTTCTAATTTCTGACCAATGAACGTGCGTCCCGTAGTTTTGGGACTAAAGTCCAAAAGCGATTCCGGTTCAGGAATCGTGATATCCGAATACAAATTCTTAAACCTATCAGGGTAATCAAAAGGTTCATGGGTAGCTTTAAAATTACAGAACATTAAAAACGGTTTTTTTGAATCCCGTTCTTTAAGATGTTCAATGGTCAGGTCAGCAATAACATCCGTCGAGAATCCTTTGTATTCTTTTCCCGTAGAAGCATCATATCCATCCGACCAACTTTCCTTGGTTTTTAGTATGGGGTTCCAATAGCGACCTTGGCCCGGTAATACATTGAAATAATCAAACCCCTCAGGTTGGCCCACTAAATGCCATTTGCCTATTACAGCCGTTTGATAACCATTTTTGGCTAGCGTTTTTGCAATGTTAGGATGTCCTTTGGGTAAAGGTTCGCTTAAGGTGTATACCTGATTGGTGTGGCTGTACTGCCCGGTCAAAATACTTCCACGACTTGGTGTGCAAATACTATTTGTGCAAAAGGCATTGTTCAACATTGTTCCCTCGTCAACTAGGCGTTTAATATTTTTGTTTTGTACATAGTCTTGGAGTATGCCACCATAGATACCCCAAGCCTGTGAGGTATGATCATCGGATAGGATAAAAAGAATGTTGGGCTTCTGATTAGAATTGACCGTATTCTGAGAAAATACCAAGGAGGCCAAGAAACTAAACCCAAGAAAAAAAATGCATGTTAAAAACTGATTTTGATTCTTCATTCGATACCTGGTTGACCTAAACAAGATAGGAAACTATTAGGTCAAATAGAAGTTTTCTAACTTAGTGCCTTATCCAACTAAAATTAATTCTAATGAAAAAACTATTTCCTTTTATCATAGTACTTGTTCTTGCATCCTGTAAAACTACACAGCCGACTGCCACAGATGATGTCGCAGCTATTCGTTCCATACTTAACCAACAACAGAAAGCATGGTCAGAAAATGATTTAGAGGGCTTTATGTCAGGCTATTGGCAATCGGATGAACTTACTTACTTCAGTCGAGGTAAAATAACCAAAGGTTGGAATACCACTTTAGCTAACTATAAAAGAAACTACCCGACAAAAGATGATACTGGTGAATTAAATTTCGAAATTGCTAATATTACTCAAATAAACAATGACGCATATTATGTAATGGGTAGTTATTTCTTGACTCGTGAAGTTGGTGATGCCAACGGTACCTTTATGATTATTTTCAAACGTATCAATGGGGAATGGAAAATTATTGGGGATTCTTCGTGCTAAACTAAAAACTACGTTCTGGAAGAAAAGCAGAAATATCCATAGAAGTTTTTTTTCCATCAATTATTTCAGATACAAGTTTTCCCGTTGCAGGTCCCAAACTCCAGCCCATCATGGCATGGCCGGTCGCAAAGGTCAGATTATGAATTTTTGAAGACCTACCGATATAGGGAAGTCCATCAGGTGTCACTGGTCGTAATCCCGCTTGCGCATTAGACTTTTCATCTGCGGTGATTTCTAGTTCAGGATAGTATTTTTGAGCACCGGCCGCAATGGCTTCTACCCTTTCTTTACGAATGTAGTTGTTGATTCCTGAAAACTCCATCGTTCCCGCAAAGCGAGTAAATCCTTTCATGGGGGTTACGGCCATACTAGACTCCATCAGTATCGCAGGCATGGTAATACCCAAAGGTCGTTCTACATTGATACGATAACCTTTACCTGCCTGTAAGGGCAGCTTTATTTTTAGTTGTTTCGCTATTTTTCCGCTCCAAGATCCAGCGGCTAGAATCACTTCATCCACTTTGTAAGTATCTTTAGAAGTTCTAATTTCATCGACCTTATCGTTCGTTAAGCTCAAATCAATCACTTCTTCATTGGTTAGGATTTTTACACCGATGGACCTTAGATAGTGTAATAGTTTCGGCATGATTTCCGTCGGGGTAGTATGGCCATCACATTCGTAGTGAATGGCTCCTTTCGCATCTATCATGATATTCGGTTCGATTTTACTCAATTGAGATTTATCCAATTCATTGACTTCCAAACCGAGAAAACTTGCTTTTTGAGCAACTTCCATTTCATGTTCGTAAGAAGCTTGAGTTTTGTAGAGCATCAAAAGGCCCTTACGCTCCAATTGAAAATCTCCTAAATCTCCAGAGGTCTTGATATCCTCGAACAAATCACGACTTAAAATATTTATATCCTTTATAACCGGAATGGCCTTTTCGACCTTCGTATTCGTGGAAGACTTTTTAAAATACCACGACCATTTGAAGAAATCTACATCCCAGCGGGGTTTCATATAAAATGGACTCGCAGAATCGAACATCATCTTGAGTCCTTTTGTAATCATGCCGGGAGATGCCATAGGAATAATATGGCTGGGTGTCAAGTAGCCCGCATTGACAAAAGAAGCACCGGAAGTAATATCCGATTTGTCAATCACGGTTATTTGGTGTCCCGCTTTTTGAAGAAAATAGGCGGAGCTTAATCCAACGATACCACCCCCAATAATCACAATGTTCTTACTCATACAAAATCAAATCACTTGAAACCCGTGAACATAAGGGTCGTCATCATCTAAACTAATGGTATTATGCCCGTAAATTTTGGCCCATCCCTGTATACTGGGTATAATGGCTTTCATACCTGCTAAAGTAGCCTCCTCTTCTATGCGACCAATAAAAGTTGACCCTATAAAACTTTCATGTATAAATTGCTCGCCCTTCTTCAATTTTCCTTTTGTGTACCATTGCGCCATACGCGCCGATGTACCTGTACCACAGGGGGAACGGTCAATCGCCTTATCACCATAAAAAACCGCATTACGGGCCGTTGCTTCAGAAGAAATAGTCTTACCTGTCCAAAGTAGGTGACTTACGTCTCGAATGGTACTGTCTTCAGGATGAATAAATTTATTAGCATATTTCTGATTGATTTTCTCCCGGATTTCCTGACTGTATTGAATCAATTTACTAGCAGTGAAATCTTGGATGCCACTAAAATTCTTTTGTGGGTCGACAATGGCATAGTAATTTCCGCCATAGGAAACATCGAAAACCAATTCACCCAGTTCACCGCAGTCAATGGTCAAATCGGTTGCCGCCAAATACGATTTTACGTTTGTTAATCGTACCCAATCTACTTTATCTCCGGTTTGTTGGTAGTCGATTTTCACCAATCCAGCCGGAGTCTCCATACGGACTTTCCCAGCTGTTTTTGGATGCAGTAATCCTTCTTGAATACCAATTGTAATCGCACCTATTGTTCCATGACCGCACATTGGAAGGCATCCGCTGGTTTCAATAAAAAGAATTCCAAAATCGTTTTCAGGGTTTGCCGGGGGATAAAAAATACTTCCACTCATCATATCGTGTCCGCGTGGTTCGTACATCAGTCCTTTGCGAATCCAGTCGTATTCTTTTAAAAAATGCTGCCGCTTTTCGCTCATATTTGCGCCCTTCAAATCAGGACCTCCAGATGCCACCACACGAACGGGATTACCACAGGTATGTGCATCTATACAGGTAAAAACACTACGTCCCATTTTTTACGCGCTCAATATAGTTGTTGATTCTGTTTTCTAGAATGGATAAAGTTACCGTGCCCTGTTCTAATATGACTTCATGGAATTCACGAATATCAAACTTACTTCCCAACTCGGCTTCCGCTTTTTTTCGCAGTTCTCGAATTTTTATTTCTCCCATTTTATAAGATATGGCTTGACCGGGCCAAGAAATATATCGGTCTGTCTCTGTATTTACTTCATGTAATGCAAGCGCTGTGTTGGAAGCCATGAAATCAACGACTTGTTCTCTTGTCCATCCTTTGGCATGAATTCCGGTATCAACGACCAAGCGGCAGGCACGCCACATCTCATAGGTAAGCTTTCCAAAATGTTCGTATGGAGTGGTATACATACCCATTTCTTCGGCTAGAAATTCAGTATACAAACCCCATCCCTCACCGTAGGCTGACAAATACATGTTTTTTCTAAATTGTGGAATGCTATCGCCCAACTCTTTGTTCAAAGCACCTTGTAAATGATGACCGGGCACCGCTTCATGAACCGTTAGCGAAGGCAGGGTATACAAAGTACGACTTGGTAAATCATAGGTATTCACCCAATAGTAACCGGGATCTGTACTATTTTTGCCAGTGCCCACATAACGCCCGCCTGTATATTTGGGAGCGATAGCGTCAGGTACCGGTGCAACTCCGTAAGGCTTTCTAGGTAAGGTTTTGAAAAACCTTGGTAATTGTTCATCCGCTCTTTTCGCCATATCTCGGGCAATCATCAACAATTCTTTGGGAGTTTTGGCATAGAACTGTTCATCAGTTCTCAGAAATTTAAGGAAATCTTGAAAACTTCCCTTGAATTCCAAATCCTTGATGATTTGCTCCATTTGCGCTTTTATCCGTGCCACTTCGTTCAACCCGATCTGATGAATATCATCGGCAGTATAATCAGTACTCGTTGTATAGAAATTAATGCGGTTTTGATAGAATTCCTTGCCTCTGGGAGTTTCCGATACGCCCAATGATGTTCTTGTTTTAGGCAAGTATTCTTCTTCAAAGAATTTCTTGATTCTTTTGAATTGTGGGGTAACCTTGGTTTCAATCACTTCTTTAGCCGCTGCTAATACCGAGTCAACCTGATTTTCACTTAACCCTTCTGGCAGTTTTTTAAACGGTGAATAATAGTAACTATCTTCATAGCTACTGACGATGTGATCGTTATACGTACTTTCATATCCATTAAAAATTACCCGAGGCTGGGAAACCCCTTTCTCCAAACCTTCTCTGAGGTTGATAAAATGCTGATCGACAAAATCTGGAATGGCGTTCAGCTTGTTCAGATATTCCTTGACTTGTTCGTACGTGGTGAGTGGTCGTACATTGTAGGTCAAACTGCTATGAAATCCCGAATCGGATAAAATAGGATTCAGATAGCGTTCAAAATCGAAAAAATCAATAATATCCTGCAATTTGAAGCGTAACAGGTCGTACGAAATCTTGTCGGTTTCCGACAGGGATAGCGTATCGATTGCATCTAATTTCTCAAGTGTTGTCCGAGCGAATTCAGCCTCTTTTTGAAAATGTGCCTTAGTGTAAAGGCCAAGAGGATATACCTCCTCATCGTAACTTTCATAAGCTTCATAGGAATCAATTATATCATGTAATGGCCCTTCAGAAGTTTCAATTGCGCTTTCCTTACATCCGAAAAGCAGAATAAATAAAATCGAAAATAGAATGCCTGCTATTCTCCCCATCACGACTTTTTAGATTTTATCTTTGGTTTGCTTGTTATTCACTAGTCTCAAAATTCCCAATGGATTTGAATTCTTCAATTCGTTCGGTAATAAATCATCCGGCCAATCTTGAAAGCTAAAGGGACGAACCCATCTTTTTATCGATTGTGTTCCTACAGCCGTAAAACGACTATCCGTAGAAGCTGGGTAAGGCCCACCATGCTGCATCGAAGGACAAACTTCAACGCCTGTAGGTACGCCATTGAAAATAATACGCCCCACCCTATTCTGTAATGCTGCGATTACCATCGGGTATTTCTTGATTTCATCATTGTCTGATATTATGGTTCCCGTAAGCTGTCCTTCCAGATTTGTAATTATCTTTTGTAATTCAGTTGCATCTTTGCACTGTACCACCATTGAAAACGGTCCGAAAACCTCTTGGTGCAACCTCGAATTATCTAGAAATGTACTTCCCTCAACAGTAACCACAGCTTGCCGAGCATAGTTTACCGCCACTTCAGCTCCATAGTCGGCGGCAACTACTAGACCGGATTGGTCAATTGCCGTCTGTTTATTCTTTTCATAAGCACCGATAATATTTGGATGCAACATACAAGAAGGTTCGACTTTTATAATTTCTTCGGATAAAGATTTTATGAAATTGGTCAGGCTTTCGCCTTTAATTCCTAATAGTAAACCAGGGTTGGTGCAAAATTGTCCTGAACCGACCGTAATTGAACCAGCATAAGTTTTTGCAAGTTCGGCTCTCCGATTCTCCAGTGCTTGAGGAAGCATTATAACAGGGTTTATACTCCCCATTTCAGCAAAAACGGGAATGGGTTCTTCGCGCTGTGCAGCAAGATCGAAAAGAGCCCGCCCGCCTCGAATACTTCCGGTGAAACCTACGGCTTTAACTTGCGGATGTTTTACCAACTGCTGACCTACTTCGATGCCACTACTATTAAGATTAGAGAAAACGCCATTGGGCATATCCGTCGATTCGGCAGCCTTTATAATAGCCGATGCGACCAACTCGCCCGTACCAGCATGCATGGGGTGGGATTTTACGATAACCGGACAACCTGCCGCCAAAGCAGCAGCCGTATCCCCTCCTGCAGTAGAAAATGCCAATGGAAAATTACTCGCTCCAAAAACCACAACTGAACCCAAGGGAACCATCATTTTACGTAAATCAGGTTTGGGAACGGGTGTTCTATCTGGTAGGGCCGTATCAATGGTAGCATCGACCCATGAACCTTCTTCGACCAAAGCCGCAAAAGCACGTAATTGTCCAACTGTTCGGCCACGTTCGCCTTTGGCCCTACCCTCCGGTAAACCTGATTCAGAACAATACATTTGAATCAATTCGTCATCCAAAGCCAAAATCTCGTCTGCAATGGCATTTAAAAATGCGGCTTTTTCTTCCCTTGATATTTGATTGTAAGCGATATAAGCGTCCGAGGCTAGAAAAACCGCTTCATTGATTTCTTCTGTACTAGCCTCAACGAATTCTTGTTCATTTTCAATATTCAATAGGGGATTGAAAGTTTTATAGGTCTTTGTTCCATTTCCCGATAATCTATTCCCAATATAATTTTTTCCTTTAATCATTTTTTCTTGATTCTTTTTAGATGAGCCTCTATATCAACTGGTTTGTGCACTACAATTTGCGAAACAGGATATTTTTCTAACAATTTCTCCGGTCGTATCGGTCGCTTTGAGAAGTCCCCACCACAATTGGGACAAACCTGATGCAAAACATCGTTTACGCAACTTACACAATAGGTACACTCAAAAGTACAAATCATCGCCTCTTTCGAATCAAAAGGCAATGATTTATTACAATTTTCACAACTTGGCCTTATTTCCAACATTATTATAATGATTTATAATCGGGTAAAGTCGGTCTGGTTTTCAATCCCTCTTCAATAACTTTTAACACGCGCTGCCGCTCGTCACCAGAAAGCTTTAATCTTGGTTTTCTAACAGTTTCGGTGCCTATTCCGGTAGCGACTTCCGCCAATTTAATGTTCTGTACCAATTGCGGACTGATATCCAATTCCAACAAGGGCAAGAACCAACGATAAATTTCAATGGCCTCTTTTGAACGGCCTGCTTTTGCTAATTCATAAATGGCAACGGTTTCTGCGGGAAAAGCACACACTAAACCAGCTACCCAACCATCGGCCCCCATAAAAAGGCTTTCGAGCGCTAAGGGGTCTACTCCGGTTAAAATGCTCAAACGTTCTCCAAAACGATTTCTCAACCTACCAATATTAATGATATCTCTTGTAGATTCTTTTACCGCTGTAATGTTGTCAAGTTCAAGCAATTCCTCGAACATATCAACGGTTACTTCAATTTTATAATCCACAGGGTTGTTGTAGATCATTATTGGCAGGTCAGTACTTGAAGCGATTTCCTTAAAATACTGAACCGTTTCAATGTCCGTTGATTTATAGCGCATGGGAGGCAAAATCATTAATGCATTCGCCCCGTTCTTTTGCGCGTCCGAAGCCGCCTGTATAGCTACCTGTGTTGCTTGTTCGGCAATGGTCATTACAACAGGGATCTTACCTTCGCACAGTTGAACTGTTTCCCTAATTAAAGAATTTTTTTCCTCTGCTAAGAGTGTACTGGCTTCTCCTAGCGACCCACCAAGAACAATGCCGTGAACCCCGGCATCTATTTGGGCCCTTGTATTTTTGGCGAACATGTTCAAATCTAGCGTATCGTCTTCGTTAAACTTTGTGGTTACCGCAGGCATTACGCCTTTCCATTCTACTTGCATGCTATTTATTTAAAAAGGTTTCTACAAAAATAGACGGAAAAAGCACTAAGGAGTTACTTTCATCTTATCCATATTTGAGACTATATTACCTATATAATACTACATATAATCATTAAAAGTATAATATTTGCACAATTATGAAGGTTAGACCATTTCAAATACTGAAACCGCTGGACGAAAACTTAATCGTTCAAGTAGATAAATCTCAAGGTTTTTACAACCACTTGCATCAGCATAGCGAAATTCAATTGAGCCTAATCGTTCACGGAAACGGCAAACTGCTTATCGGGGATAGTATACACCCACTCAACGATGGGGACTTTTTTGCCATTGGATCCAATAGTCCCCATCTCTTTAAAACCGACAAGGTAGCCGAGCAAGTTCATATGATTTCGCTCTTCTTTACAGAAAATACCTTTGGAGAAGACTTTTTTCGACTTTCAGACTTAAAAGAAATAAAGCCGTTTTTCGAAATCGTTACTGACGGATTTAGACCATTAAGCAATCAGAAGGAGATAGCCCAACTGATGCATCAATTTCCAACAGCCCCGAAACTAAAGCGGATATTATTGTTCTTACAGTTATTGAAACTATGTTGTGAGGTCGAAAAAAATCCTTTGACAAATTTTTTATATCCAAAACAAACCGGACTTCTGGCAGGTGAACGTCTACAAGTAGTATTTGATTACGTACTTCATAACTTTCAAAACGAAATCAAACTTGATACAATTGCAGCCCTGGTGCACATGACACCAAATGCTTTTTGTCGATTTTTCAAACAACGAACCAACAAAACGCTTTTTCAGTTTTTAATCGAATTACGCATCGAGCATGCAAGCCAACTTCTTCAACAACAAAAAGACCTTTCAATAGCAGCGATAGCGGAGCTTTCAGGTTTTAACTCCATTTCTAATTTCAATAGAAAATTCTTAGGAACCAAAGGAGTGAAACCCTCACAATATGCTAAACAATAGGTACAGGAAATACAAGTAGCGTAATTGTTTCAATTCTCAACTACACCGAACTTATAAACCGTAGTGGTTTCATAGACCTCTCCTGGCTTCAACAGCGTACTTGGAAATTCAGGTTTGTTGGGAGAATCCGGATAATGCTGCGTTTCAAAACAAAACGAACCTCGAAAAGGATAGGATTTTCCTGTCTTTCCGATATCAGAACCGTTCATGAAATTACCGGTATAAAACTGGACGCCTGGCTCGCTAGTGTAGACCTCCATTGTTCTTCCACTGGCAGGTTCGGTGACAGTCGCGGCCAATTTCAAGCCTTCAGCGTTTTTTGGCAAATCGTTGATAACGTAATTATGATCGTACCCCTTGCCAATTTTTAACTGTCCAAAATCCGAATCGATATCCCTTCCGATGGTTTTAGGTGTTCTAAAATCAAATGGTGTACCTTCAACTCCGTCAATTTTTCCGGTAGGTATAAGTCCATCATCGACCGGGGTATATGCATCCGCATTTATCATTACTACATGATCTGTTATATCACCATTCCCTTCTCCTTTTAAATTAAAAAAAGAATGGTTCGTCAAATTGACAACCGTTGGTTTGTCCGTAGTAGCTTTATATTTGATTTTCAGTGCATTATCATTAGTCAATTCATACGTTACTTCGGATTTTAAATTACCTGGATAGCCTTCCTCCATATCAGGGGAAACTCTTGAAAAAGTAATTGAATTATCATCAAAACTGTCTACGCTCCAGACAACGCTTTCAAAGCCTTTGGTGCCTCCATGTAAGTGATTCTCGCCATTGTTCTTTACCAAGTCATAGCGGTTAGCACCTATTATAAAATTGCCTTTTCCGATGCGGTTACCGTACCTACCGATAATGGCGCCATAATAATTCCGTTTCTCAACAAACTCCTTGAGCGTAGCATAGCCTAAAACAACATCTTCGAATTTTCCGTTTTTATCGGGTACATGCAATGAAAGAAGACGCTGGCCATAATTGGTAAATGCTATTTCGATTTCATTGGCGTTCCGCAACGTATAAAAGCGTACGGAATCACCTTCCACCGTATCGACAAAGTCAGTAGGGTTTAGCGTTGTCTTTAATTTCATAAGCGTATCTGGTTTTACGGTTTCTGATTTTTCTTTTACTTTTTCCTTACAAGACATTACAAAAAAAACAGCAGCTACGGTTAGCCCTAAGCCTTTAAAACTCCTCATAGTTTTTAAAATTGATTATATGTATATACAAGGTAAGGAAAATTGTTAAACGGTTTTGTCAGCTGATTTTGACGGAAGGTATCACTCTTGTTTTTTATTGTATGACCCTCAATTCCTATTAGTTGATATTTCACTATTTTTGTGGAATTTCTAACTCAAGAAAATCATAATGAACAAAACACTTTTCACCTTGCTAGTGCTCGCCGTCGCCTGTAATTCCTCCCAAAAGACGGTCAAAGAAGCCAAGGAGCAGATAGCCAAGAAAGCAGACCCCAAAGAATATGCGGCAACTATAACAGAAGCGGAGTTGAAAGAGCACCTTGTGGTTTATGCTTCGGATGAGTTCGAGGGACGAGAAACGGGCACGCCTGGCCAGAAAAAAGCTGCTGAATATATCAAGAAAGAATACGAAAATTTGGGAATATCCGCAGCCAAAGGTGATGGAGATTACTTTCAGAAAGTGCCGTTGGAGCTGAAAAAAGTCCCAAATGGATCAATTACCATTAATGACAAAGCACATACTATTGGTGAAGGTTTTTTGACCTTTTCTGCAAGCGAAGGTTCCTTTGAAGAAGTTGTTTATGCGGGTTACGGTGTGGAAGAAGGTGACTATTCAGATTTCTCGGATATTGACGTTTCTGGAAAAGTTGTTTTGATTAAAGCGGGAGAGCCAAAGAATGAGGATGGAACATTTGTTTTGTCAGGAACCACGGAAAGCTCAAAATGGGGCGACCCCAACGAATCGATGTCCGTGAAAGATGAGCTATTACAAAGTAAAGGGGCTAAAGGCATGTTGTATTATGACATGGCCAACTTCCAACGATTTAACAGATACTTTCAGTACATGAAAACTAATAACAGTGGCCAAATGTCGATAAAGACAGCCGATAAAGACAAAAGTTTCGCTATCTACCTGGACTCAGAAATAGCAAAAGAGCTTTTGCCAGATATCGATACCAATCATACGCCCTCTATTATCAAAACCTCATTGACCGTTGCAACTGAAACCGAGAATGGTGAAATAGATTCTGAAAACGTCGCGGCCATCTTAAAAGGCTCTGAGATATCAGATGAATATGTAGTTATTTCGTCTCATCTAGATCATATTGGTGTTACTGCAGATGGACAAATCAACAATGGTGCGGATGATGATGGTTCAGGAACCGTAGCGCTTCTTGAGATTGCAGAAGCCTTCAAAAAAGCTGCAGAAGCTGGAAATGGCCCAAAACGCTCTATTATATTTTTACATGTCACAGGTGAAGAAAAAGGGCTTCTAGGATCACAGTATTACACAGATGTAGAACCAATTGTACCTTTGAAAAAGACCGTTGCAAATCTCAACATTGATATGATAGGCCGAATCGACCCCAAAAGAGAAGGAGATCGAAACTATATATATTTGATTGGGTCTGACAAGTTAAGCACGGAACTTCATGAGCTTTCTGAGGAAGTCAACCAGAAGTTCATGAATATTGAACTGGATTACACTTACAATGACGAAAACGATCCGAACCGGTTTTATTATAGAAGTGATCACTACAATTTCGCGAAAAACAATGTTCCGATTATATTCTATTTCAACGGAACTCATGATGATTATCACCGACCAGGAGATACACCTGACAAAATAAACTATGATTTGCTAGAAAACAGGTCGCGACTGATTTTCCATACGGCTTGGGAAGTTGCCAATCGTGATACCCGAGTGGTCGTAGATAAAACTAGTAAATAAAGATTACGAATAACTAAATTTTAAAAGAGCTGGCTAAGAAGCCTTATCAAGTTTAAAAGTCTTTTATTACAGGAGGAAGACCGAGTCCTCTTGAATTGGTCTCTGAATAAACTGCTCTCCTTAATCCATATCAAAAATCAAAACCCTAAGAAACAAAAAAAGCCCCGTCATTACGACGAGGCTTTATTTTTGGGTGGAAGACCGGGTTCGAACCGGCGACTTCTGGTACCACAAACCAGCGCTCTAACCAGCTGAGCTACAACCACCATTTGAAAGCGAATGCAAAGGTAATTTTTTTTGATTGTTCTTTCAAAATAAAAGACGTGTATTTTTAACCTTTAAATCTAATGATAGCCTAAATTAGATTGTAAGAAAACACCTATTTTGAATTGTTTTTATCGATGAAATGCTTAATTTATACGCTGAAACACACAATTTTAAGCATTTCACAACATAAATTATTGAGACGTTCAAAGCCACATTACTTTTATTTTAAGATTAACAAATAATGTCCCTAATCCATAAAAATCGTCCGACTAATTCTCGCTTGGTCAAAAAGCTGACGCTTGTTTTCTTATTAGCATTGCTTTTCTCGAATTTTACCGTTGGGCAACAGCTACTTAGAGACAGCCTAAAAAGGGAACTAAAAGCCTTAAAACCTCATCTTAAATCTACACTTCAAGACTCCAGTTATGTCAATGTGTTGAATGATTTAGCGTTCGCAATGCGTTTTTACAAACGTGACAGTCTGTTGTCATTAGCTACCGAGGCGTTAAAAACTAGCGAAGCAATAGATCATGTCAACGGAGAAATCATTGCCTACATAGGTTTTGGCGACTATTATTCAGATCAAGGTATTCACGAAAAAGGTATACAGTACTACAGTAAGGCCTTAGAAACCGCTCAAAGTCTTGACAACGATAATTTGGTGCTTTATGCTGAAAACAGATTAGCAGGAGAATATGAATACCAAGGTGACTACGCCATGGCCTTACAGGAATTGTTAAAAGGTGTTGAAATTGCAGAGAGATTGAATGACATGGAAAGATTGTCAATCTTCAACGAGAATATCGCGCTTCTTTACCATGACCAAAAAGATTATGAAGAAGCGATTAACTACCTGAAAATTTCAAAAAAATATAATGAAAACATAAACGATGATGTCTACGCTGCCCGTACAAGTGCGAATATGGCCTCTGTATATGCCGATGCTCATCTATTTGATTACGCCATGTTCAATGTCAACCAGAGTATAGCAATCTTTGAAAAAATTGGCATCATGGAATGGCTTGCATTCGCTTATGAAACTAAAGGAAAGACCTATCTAAGACAAGGAAAATACAAATGGGCGTCTTATTGGTACAATCAAAGTGAAATGTTGCACAACAAAACAATCGATGATGAACGTGGAAAAATAGATTTGCTACTAGGTTTGGCAGAAACCAATTTAGGATTACAAAAGGATAGTGTTTCTGAGATATATGCACAAAATGCATATGAATTATCTAAAAAGCTACAGGTCAAGGAGGGGATGAAAAATGCCGCCAAAACTTTATACAAAATTTACAAAAAGAAAAATGACCCTATTCAGGCTTTGACTTATCACGAGCTTTATCAAGAACTCTCCGATTCTCTTGCACGTAACGAAAGTAAGAAAAGTTTGCTAATGCTTAAGACTAAAGCAAACCACGAAAAACAAAAAAAGGATTTAATTGTATCAAACGAAAAAGCACTAGCGGAACAAAAAAATTACGTTACGGGAATTTTAGGCCTTGTCTTGGTCTTGATGATAATCACTTTTTTGGTAAAGCGTAGTGAAAGAATCCAAAAGAATTTAAACAAAGAGTTGAAGTCAAAGAAAGAGCAGCTAGAAAAAAACGAGCAGGAACTCTTAGAAATCAATGAAACAAAAGACAAACTTTTCTCTATTATTGGGCATGATTTGAGGGGTCCGATAGGGGCTTTTCAGGGGCTATTACAATTGTTCAAAAAAGGCGAAGTGGAACAAAACGAGTTTTTATCCTTCATACCCAAACTCAAATCCGATATAGACCATATATCTTTTACCCTCAACAATCTCTTGTCATGGGGCCAGTCTCAAATGAACGGAGCGATAACCCAACCTGCAGTTATCGACCTTGAACATATCGTCACTGAAAATATAAACCTACTTTCTGAAATCGCCTTGAGCAAATCAATAAAGGTTGTAAACAAAATAGAACAAGATACTTTGGTTTGGTCAGACCCTGACCAAATCGATATTGTCATCAGAAACCTCATTAGTAATGCATTGAAATTCACCCCGAAAAAAGGGTCAGTAACCATTAGTGCATTTGAAAATAATGATCACTTGGAAATTTCTGTTCAAGATACTGGAGTGGGAATTGACAAAGAGACACAAGATAAATTGTTTGCTAAAAACTCAAATCTCACCACCTACGGTACGGATAACGAAAAAGGTACAGGGTTAGGGCTTAACCTTTGTAAGGAAATGGTCGAAAATAACAAAGGTGCCATTTGGGTGAGCAGTGTACCTAATCAAGGTACCTGTTTTAAATTCACTTTGCCCAGACCAAAAAAAGTCTACGAAAAGGCGAGTTAAATAAGGCTGTCCAAAGAATTTACGCCGACAAAGCGTTCAACCGTAAATCCTTCTGCGTGTTCTACACCAATCATCCTGCCCAAATCCCTTGCTCTATAGGTAACGCTGTCAATGAAGTTCTTACTGCTGATAGGAGTTTCAGGCTCATCACTGTTAGGGTCAAAAAATTGGGAGGAATATGCCAAAATTGCCTCCGTCTTTTTTTCAATAAAACCGCTGACATCAACAACAAAATCAGGATTTATATTCTTCCATTGAATATAATGATAAACGAATTTGGGTCGCCAAGGTTCTTGCCATTTGTCATCACCGTCTAACTTCGTGTCAATTTTTACCAGGCCACTTAAAAAGCAGGCATCACTAACCAAATCACTGCCCCTTCCATGATCAATATGCCTATCCTCGACTGCATTGCACAAAATTATTTCCGGACGATATTTCCGTATCATTTTGATGATACCGAGTTGATGTTCCTTGTCATTTGAGAAAAAACCATCAGCATATTCCAAATTCTCACGCACTGAAATGCCAAGTATTTTAGCTGAAGCCCCCGCTTCTTTATCTCGAATCTCCGCTGAACCTCTAGTACCGAGTTCACCTCGGGTTAAATCAACAACACCCACTTTTTTACCATTGGCAATTTCTTTTGCAATAGTGGCGCCTGCCCCTAATTCAACATCATCAGGGTGTGCCCCAAAGGCCAAAATATCTAATTTCATTTTTTATATTTCAGGTTAGTGGTTCGAAATTGGTTGTTTCAAACATACAGCTTGAAGGGCTTGTTCGATATCGAAAATCAAATCTTCAGGTTCTTCAATTCCTACGGAAAAACGAATTAAACCATCTTTAATACCTTGCCGTTCCCTTTCTTCAGGCCCCATCAAAGCATGAGAAGTTTGTGTAGGAGAAAGTACCGTACTCTCCACCCCTGCCAAGCTCATTGAGGACTTTATCAATTTTAATGATTTCTGAAAACGAGAGGCGTCTAATTCCTCATTTAATTCGAAAGAAAGCATTCCTCCAAATCCATGCATTTGTGATTTAGCTAATTCATGATCAGGATGAGAAGCTAACCCGGGATAATAAACCGCAGCTATATCGGAATGTTGATTCAGATGTTCGGCCATCCGCTGTGCATTTTCGTTTTGTGCTTTTACACGAAGCCCCATGGTCTTCATACTGCGTTCTAATAGCCAAACGGTTTGGTCGCTTAAACTTCCTCCTAGATTCTTTGCCAAATGGAATATCCTTTCGATATTTTCAGTAGTCGTTGCAACCGCTCCTGCGCAAATGTCGGAATGCCCACCCATATATTTGGTCGCACTGTGAATTACCACATCAATACCAAAAGCTATCGGGTTTTGATTTACCGGACTTGCAAACGTATTATCGATCATTGAAACCAACCCATATTGTTTGGCCATGGAAGCAATAGCCTTTAAATCCGTTATCTTCAACAGGGGATTCGAAGGTGTTTCAATATAAACCACTTTCGTATTCTCTTTAATTTTTGACTCAAAATCTTCAGGTCGTAAACCTTCAGTGAAAGAGTATTCGATCCCATATTTATCAAACTCCTCGTTTACTAGGTTAAAAGTGCCCCCATAGAGCGCATTTTGAAGAACCACGTGGTCACCTGCTTTCAAAAAAGCCATCAAGGTGGTGCTAACCGCGGCCATTCCGCTACCAAAAATCAAACCTGCCTCTGCATGCTCCAAAGCCGCAACCTTTTTACTTAATGCCTCTTGATTGGGCGTATTGAAATACCTTGGGTATCTTTTTACATCCACATCTTCAAAAGCATAGGATGAACTCATGTAAAGCGGAGAAATCGCTCCCTTGAACTGTTTGTCCTCTATCTCCCCAAAGTGGGTGCAAATTGTATTCAAACCTTTCTTATGTTGTGTCATTTTTTACCGTTTACAGAAAAGTTAAAGTTACTAAAATCAACTATACTTGAACCTTTTTCCAATTTCCTTTTTTAAACCAAACAATTGAAATGATGGCCAATAAAACTTCAGCAGCGGTTATTGCTATGAAAACCCCCATAGCCCCAAGCTGAAATGTGATTGCAGCCAAATAAGCGAAGGGTAGTTGGAACATCCAAAAAGCTATTAAATTGATTTTTGTTGGCGTTCCTGTATCCCCTGCCCCATTAAAGGCTTGCGTCACTACCATTCCATAAGCGTAGAATATATATCCAACAGCAATAATTTGGAGACAAAGACCACCATTCTCGATTACTACCGGATTGTCGTTAAACCAGCCTACTAGGTCGTGTGCGAAGAATAGGTAAATTATGGAAACAACGCCCATGAAATATGCATTATACTTTCCTGTTTTCCAGACGGAAGTTTCGGCCCGTTCCGGTTTTTGAGCTCCTAGGTTTTGCCCTACCAAAGTTGCTGCGGCATTACTCATTCCCCAGGAAGGCATTAATGTAAATAGCATTATTCGAATAGCAATTGTGTAACCAGCAAGTACTTCACTACCAAATTCGGCCATCATCCGCATGAGGAACACCCAACTTGAAGTTCCTATTAAAAACTGAGCGATTCCTCCCAAAGAAACTTTAATCAGGTTAAGCATTACCTTGATCCGAATTACGACGTCTTTGAATTTTATTTGAATCGTGCTCCAGCCAAAGAACAAAATGGCCAATTGAAAAAGTACAGCACTTCCTCTTCCAATATTGGTGGCAATGGCCGCTCCCATTACCCCATACTCAGGAAATGGACCCCATCCGAAGATAAAGATGGGATCTAAAATAATATTCAAGCCATTTGAAAGGACTAACGTCCACATTGCAACTGAAGCATTACCTGCACCTCTAAAGATGGCGTTGATAAGGAACAACAATAGAATGGTAATGTTACCGCCAATTAAAAGTTTTGTATAACCGTAACCTTCAGCAATAAGTTCAGGTTCAGCTCCCATTAGTGCTAATATTTCCTTGGCGAATATAAAACCTAAGGCCCCAACGATTAGGGAAACCAAAACACCTAAGGCGATTGCCTGCACCGCCGCTTCTTTTGCTCCCTGAACGTCCCTTTCGCCAATTCTTCGGGCTACAACTGCGGTTGCCGCCATACTTAAGCCAATGGCTACTGCATAAATCAAAGTAATCACCGATTCCGTTAAGCCTATTGTGGCAACCGCATTAACGCTAACCTGTGAAACATAAGCGATATCGACAATGGCAAAAATCGATTCCATCATCATCTCCAAAATCATGGGTATGGAAAGCATAAAAATCGCCTTGCGAATACTACCTGAAGTAAATTCATTTTCCTTACCCGTAACTGCTTGGATAAAGTAATGAAATAGTTTTTTTATAGTAAGTGTATTTGATGGTGTCATTATTAAAAAGAATTATGTGAAACGAAGAGAAATGATAATGTCAAAAAAGTACGACGGAAAGTCGATTACTTATTGCGAAAGACCGCGATGACATCTATAAAAAACATAATTCTTATAACTTCATGATGAAACAAAGGAACAAAAAAAAACAATACAAGCTTAAATCGCCACTAAGATTAATATATAGCAATATTAAACTTTCCATCTCGTTATTATAAAACACTAAATTTTATCTACACTTTTCCCCATGAAAATTTCAATATTCCAAACCCTGCTCTGTATTTGCTTATTGTTGTCATGTTCTAAAAATACTCCCACAACTGTAATTGTTAAGGATGAAAACGGAGAAGAATTAACAATTGACGTAAGTGCTAATCGGAAATCCGTAGGTGATTCTGCCAATGATTTACTTTCAGGTCAAAACTTTAACCAGCTCGAATTTGAAATTTTCTACGTGGACGGCTTCAAACCGTCAGATAATACCATTTCAAATTTTGAAAATTTCTTAGAGGACCGATTAAATAAAAGTGGCGGAATATCCATAGAGTTAAAAAAAATAGACCCTACTGGTAAGGATGTTTATAGTATTGCAGACGTCAGAGCCCTTGAAGATGATGTTCGAACCAACTACAATAGTGGAAACAAGGTTTCAGTTTTTGGAATTTTTCTTGATGGCGAATATTCTGAAAATACGGAAAACGGTTCCGTCTTGGGTGTCGCTTATAGAAATACCTCGTTTGTGATATTTGAGGAAACCATAAAATCCTTTAGTGGCCAACCCTTATCCCCTAGTTTGACGATATTGGAAACAACGGTGCTTAACCATGAATTCGGCCATCTAATGGGAATGGTCAATGCAGGAACACCGATGCAAAGTGAGCATCAAGATGTTGAGCATGGTCGCCATTGTACTACAGAGAATTGCTTGATGTTCTGGACAGCCGAAACGGGAGAAGGACTCTTGAATATGATTAGTGGGGGTTCGATACCCACTTTTGATAGCTCATGCCTTGAAGACTTACGGTCAAATGGTGGCAAGTAAAACTACTTGACATAGTTCACGCGATACCTCCAAAAACTGATTCCGCCAAGAACTAGAGCCCCTAGTGCGATATAATAGACAAAATCAGGAGTAATAGCCGCCGCGCCACTTTGTCCGTAACTATGCAGCCCAACCAAGTAATAGTTCACCCCAAAATAGGTCATCATTATAGTACCTATGGAAATCATACTTAAAAAATTGAACGTCCATTTACCACGAAGGCCTGGCACTAAACGGGTGTGAATCACAAAAGCATAGACCATGATAGAAATCAAAGCCCAGGTTTCCTTCGGATCCCAGCCCCAATAACGGCCCCAACTTTCATTGGCCCATTGACCCCCTAGAAAATTCCCGATGGTTAACATAATCAGTCCTACAGTAAGTGACAATTCGTTGATAATTGTTAATTCTTTTAGACTCATCTCCATGCGAGACTTGTTTTCTTTGGTAGTTAAAATGATTAAAATCAAACAGACCAAACCTAGAATTCCACCAACAATCAAAGGTCCATAGCTGCCCACAATAACGGAAACATGGATCATCAACCAATAACTGTCCAAAACAGGAACCAAATTAGCTATGGCAGGATCGACCCAGTTGCCGTGCGCTATCATCAAAATAATCGATGCTACGAAAGTAGCAGCGGCGACCGTCATTGCACTTTTTCGGATGAACAACAATCCTATGCCCATTGTTGCCCAAGCCACGTATAGCATACTCTCATAGGCGTCACTCCATGGCGCATGCCCAGAAGTGTACCAGCGCATTACCAATCCTGCGGTATGCCACAAGAACAGAACGACAATTGTACCTTTTAACAAGTACGTTGCCACGCGCCAGATAGTTCTATCCTTAAAAATTTGAAAAATCAAAACGATAAACAGCAATAAGCCTATCACTGCATATAACTTCCATAACCAACTATAGATACCTAATTTATTATAAATGATTTCCGTTCGTATTTTACTTTCTGACGGAAGCACTTCGCTACCATGATTCTTTTGGTTTTGTTTAAAAGCCGCCAATAATTTATCGGCTTCGGAATAATCTCCTGTACTATTTGCCTTCTGGAGCGTCATTAAATAATAGGGAATGGCATTTTTAATAAAATTGGCATATAGAGAGTCCGTTACTTGATATTGTCCGCCTCGGTATTCTACGGCAGAAATCCATTTGTTATTTTCATCATTGAGCAAGGGAAAAATCTTAAGGATTTCTCCACTCAATGCTCGATCTAGTAAACTGAGACGGAAATACGAATCTTTAAAATCCGTCTGAAATTTGTTCGGTGCAAGCGCAGAAAAGGCATCCTCTAAATAGGGTTCTAGTTTATTTCGTCCTTTTTCATCGAAAAAATCAATTGCCTTAACAAATTTTTGGTTCTCGGGCACTCCGATTACTTTTCGAATACTGTCATTCTTGGCATATTTATCTAAAATAATAAACTGGGTGTTATACCATGCCGCAGGACTCAACATCATACTCAGGAATACCTGGTCGGCATTCATATTTCTGTATTTATCCTCAAAACTGAGCTTACGAAGTAGTTCCGAAGAAAATGTATGCATCGGTTTCATACGCCCATTATCATCTTGAATGACCAGTTCACCAAACTTCTCTGCATGTTCTTCTGCTACTAACGTGGTCTGCAAAATAGAATCCACTTGCGCTGCGGTAGGCATCCCTTGAACATGGTCGTGCCCATCATCTGCGGAATGTTGCTCTTGGGCATGCATTCCCCCAAAGGAAAAAAGTAGCAATACGATTGCTGTGGTCGCTTTTTTTGAAACCACCTTATCCAAAGACTTGGCCAAGTCTTTAAATCGTGTTTTTCCGAAGAACATAATTCCCATTAATCCGGCATACAGCAGAAAATACCCCAAATAAGTAATCCATGTTCCCCATTGGTCATGGTTCACAGAAAGGTTGGTACCCTTTTCGTCAGGGTCAAATCCCGCTTGAAAAAAACGATAGCCTCGATGGTCCAAAATATTGTTCATAAAAATATCATAGTCAAAAGGCCTTTCATCTTCAATGGTAACTTTGCTCATAAAGGAAGCATAGCCTTTTTCCGTACCCGGGTATTTTTCGGCAATAAAATCATTCAATTTTATAGCGAAAGGAAGTTCGAGAGGTTTTGGTCCGTATCGTAGCGCAAAATCGAGTCCCCCTACATTAAATTTCTCGGTAAATTGGGAAATCATCCCTTTTTTGCCTAGTAATTTTTTTTGAACGGTTTCCCCATTGGTGGTTACCGATACGACCAAAGCCCCTTGTGTTGCCTCCGTAATTTCTTTTTCAGGCACTTCAACTATTCCGTAGGAACCTTGAACCATGGGTTCGGGAATAACAAATTGCATACCGGCCATGTTATAAAGCGAACGAAGTTGAAATTCTTGCAAACTGTCTTTAACGGCTTTTCCTTGAAATTGGTCGGCCATACGCATAAAGGTTCCTTCGAAAGGAGATTTTATTTGGTAAACGCTATCCGTTGTAAATAAATTAATCGCTCCATCCGTTGGCTTGTTGACCGCGAAAAGCACGTTATGCACATTTGTGACCTTACCACTTTCTAGATAATGTTCTTCACGCTGACCTTGGCCTGCCTCTACAATTTTAAGATATTCGTTTCCATTTTCATCGGGAATCAAACCCTCTTTAGCTCCCTTGATAAAATCAACATAAGAAATCGTGACAGGTTGTCCATTGTAATCGGAATTCCATGGAAGATTTGATTTTTGGCCTTCTGGGGTTACGATTAAATCTTCTTCAAGGATTTTTCTTTTCGGATCACCGTTAATCTCTCCATCGATAAAAGCTGTTAAATAGGTTTTGTCAGAATAAAAAATACGTTCTGTGGCTCCTTCCCGAATGGGCATCATCCCTTCAAAACTGATATATCTCGTGACAAACGCACCTATGATTATGAGAATCCAAGAAAGGTGTAAAAGCAGTACAGGCCATTTTTCCCACCGAAACAAACGATACCGGAACATGTTACCCATAAAATTAATGACAAAGAAGACCATGATAGCTTCGAACCACCAGGCATTATAAATCCATATTCGGGCGGTCTCGGTGCTATATTTACTCTCTACGAACGTTCCAATACCCATAGCTACTCCAAAAACTAGAAATAGTACAGCCATTAAACGTGTTGAGAACAGGGTTTTTTTCAGCAATTCAGTCATCGCATAATGGATTGGATTTCAGCATGCAAAAATACCATCTTTTTATGATTTTACGCGCTGTAGGCTTATTTAAAAAGTTAAACAGATATGTTAATTCTCTCGTAAAAATTTTCTTGTAATTTTGAATCATGATCAAGGTCACCATTATCGGAACAGGCAATGTCTCTTTTCATCTCAAAAAGGCATTTTTAAGCATTCCGGAAGTTCATTTAATTGACGTTGTTCCGGGCCGTTCTGATTTTATGAACATACTTTCAAAAAACGATTCTGATGTGTTCATCATTGCCGTTAGTGACGATGCCATTACAAAAGTTGCTCGCCATTTTCGAGACAGTGATAAGCTTGTGGCGCACACCTCAGGAAGTGTTTCAATAAATGATTTGCCAAGCAACATTCGAAAAGGTATTTTTTATCCTTTACAAACTTTCTCAAAGGAACGCGAAGTGGATTTCAAAACGATTCCTATTTGTGTGGAAGCGAAGGATTCAAAAGATCTGAATTTATTAAAAACGTTGGCGCAATCTATCTCAGAAAAAGTTTACGAAATTAGTTCAGAGCAGAGAAAAGCCTTGCATTTGGCCGCTGTCTTTGTGAACAATTTCACGAACCACCTGTATCAAATTGGAAATGAAATTTGTCAAGACAATGCCCTTTCTTTCGATTTATTGAGACCCTTGATTTTGGAAACAGCTTCTAAAATAGAAGCCTTAGAACCTAATGGTGCGCAAACTGGGCCTGCTAAACGAAACGATACCAATACGATTATAAGGCAACTTGAACTATTGCAAAACAAGAACCAAAAAGAAATCTATAAAATACTGACCCAATCAATCCAAAATACATATGGAGAAAAGCTATAAAGAACACCTAAAGGATATAACAACGTTTGTTTTCGACGTGGACGGAGTTTTTACCAATTCTACGCTACACATCACTACTGATGGCGAAATGCTCCGAAGTATGAGCGTCAAAGACGGCTATGCTCTAAAGACTGCCTTACAGAAAGGATATAAAATTTGTATCATAACCGGCGGCACAAATGAAGGTGTCAGAATTCGTCTAAAAGGTTTGGGTGTTACCGATATTTATCTCGGCGCGCATCTAAAGGAGGTACCGCTTCAAGAATTTGTAAGCGCCAACAATATAGATTTAAAAAACGTTATGTACATGGGCGACGACATGCCAGACATACCGCCAATGCAAATGGTCGGACTCCCAACCTGCCCACAAGATGCCGTGCAAGAGGTAAAGTCCGTTGCAAAATATATTTCACATAAAAATGGTGGTGACGCCTGTGTTCGCGATGTGATTGAGCAAGTTTTGAAAGTTCGCGGTGATTGGTCAGGAAATTTTAGTGCTGCTAACGACTGATTCATGCTACAGGACTATTTAAAGGGACATAAAATTATTTTAGCTTCGGGTTCTCCGAGGAGACAGCAATTATTGGAAGAATTAGGGTTTGATTACGAAATTCGGTTGAAACAGGTCGATGAAATTTATCCCTCTGAATTACAAGGAAGTGAAATCGCCCGATTCCTTTCGGAATTAAAAGCCGCTCCCTTCCGACATGGTTTAGCGATTAATGAGATCGTGATCACTTCTGACACCGTTGTCTGGCATAACGGTTGTTCGCTTGCCAAAGCGGTGAATGCCGAGGAAGCATTTCAAATGCTCAAAACGCTTTCAAATGATTGGCACGAGGTGATCACGGCTGTCTCATTTACTACAGCTACAGATCAAAAGACGGTGCATCATGTAACTAAGGTTAAATTCAAGGCCTTGAGCGACCTGGAAATAGACTACTATATTAAAATGTGTGAACCCTTTGATAAAGCCGGCGCCTATGGTATACAAGAATGGATAGGTTTAATAGGAATCGAAGAAATTCAGGGCTCTTATACCAATGTGGTCGGCCTTCCCACCAACCTAGTTTATGAAACGTTAATGCATATGGTGCGCTAACCTAATTTAGGTAATTTTGTTAAAAAAGAATCATCATGAAAAAATGGCTAAAATTTGAATTTTCATTAGTGCTATTCGCCCTGAGTATCTCAATTTTTGAATCGTGTAAAGAGAATACAACGCAGGAAGCAAGTGAAATGGCATTTAACAATGGAAAAACCGAGAAAGCTCTCGCGCTCCCAAAAAAAACAATTTCGGAAGATTTTAAAAAGTATTGGTATGCCGGGGAAGCCGAAATTACGTCATATAAACTAGAACAGGCTCGTTATGGAGAACTACGAGAAGGAAATGCAGTTTTAGTCTTTGTAACCGAACCTTTTTTAAAAGACAAACAAGTCAAAGCCGACGAAAAAAATCCTGATAATATTCCAGTATTGAAACTAAATAGCACCAAAAACTACTTAACAGGTATTTATCCTTATTCTATCATGAGCAGTAGTTTTTATCCCGTTCATGATCATCAACATGCCCTGAAAGTATCTTTTTCGGCCCAAGAGTGGTGCGGTCAAGTTTACGCTCAGTTAAATAACAAAGAAACATTCGAAATAACATCGCATTCTTATTTTGAATCTGAGGGGGATCAAGAGTTAAAATTAGACAAGACTATATTGGAAGATGAGCTATGGAACAAGATCCGAATTAATCCTGAAGAACTTCCGGTTGGCAAAGTTGCCGTTATCCCTTCAATGGAATTTATACGATTGTCTCACAAAGAGTTAAACGCATATAACGCAATAATTACTTTAGTCAACGATGGAGATTTGAATTGGTATCAGATTGAATACCCAGAGTTAGAAAGAACCCTTAAAATTTCCTTCAAATCAACGTTTCCATATACAATAGAAAGCTGGTCGGATTCTTATAAAAGTGGCTTTGGTGAAAACGCGAGAGTCATGACTTCCACCGCAACAAAAATCAAACGCTTAAAGACGCCCTATTGGCGCCAAAACAGCAATAGTTTCCTACCTTTGCGCGACACCTTAGGATTAAGATAGCACATGGAAGATTTCTTTATCTCACATCGCTCAGAATTATTATGGACGTCAATTACGTTCGTAGTGGCATTTGTTCTTAAAATAGGTTTTTCAAAAGCTGCAAGGAAAGTTGGAAAACTCAGTGATTTCAATCAGGTTCGAACCAACCTCATTATCAAGTATATTTCCTTTGCCTTAACCTTAACGGCACTTGCGGTCTTGACACTTATTTGGGGTGTGAATTTTAGGGATTTAGGACTATTAATCTCTTCCGTTTTTGCAGTGCTTGGAGTAGCTCTTTTTGCCCAATGGTCCATTCTTAGTAACATTACCGCTGGAGTTATTATTTTCTTTTCTTATCCTTTTAAAATAGGCAATACCATCCGCATTATGGATAAGGAGATTAGCGATTCGGATAATCTTGATGAAAATGTTTTCGTTATTGAAGACATCAAGGCTTTTCACTTACATTTACGAAAGAGAAACGATGAGATTCTTACTTATCCCAACAGTCTTGTTCTACAAAAGGGGGTTGCTCTTATTTCAACTTACAACGAGCAAACCAATGTACAATCTGACCAAGACTCTTCTGAAAAAGCGGAAGAACACTTAGAGAGCTATTAGTTTGTTAAAGAAGTTCTAAAAAATAATGCAGGGGTTATTATCTTGCTATCTTTGGATACCAGCTAAAATCAATAGTATGCCTAATTTTACGGTATTTTGTACCGCTCTGTTCTTAAGCGTTCAAATTTCTTTTGCCCAAGCTCCAAAAAAAAGTTCGTCTTCCGACATCTATCATTCACTGCAAAAATTGAATTTTCTAGGCTCCGCCTTGTATATCGCCGCACACCCCGATGATGAGAATACGCGCTTGATTTCGTATTTATCAAATCACGACAAAGCAAGAACAGGCTATTTGTCATTAACACGTGGAGATGGTGGGCAAAACCTTATTGGTCCTGAACTTAGAGAACTTTTAGGTGTGCTTCGAACGCAGGAACTTTTGGCTGCGCGACGGATTGACGGTGGTCAACAGTTTTTCACAAGGGCAAATGATTTTGGCTATTCAAAACATCCTGACGAGACCCTGGAAATTTGGAACAAGAAAGAAGTGCTTGGCGATGTGGTGCGCGTTATTCGCAAATTCAAACCTGATGTCATCATAAATCGATTTGACCATCGATCACCTGGTTCTACACATGGGCATCATACCTCATCGGCTATGTTGAGTTTTGAAGCGTTTGATTTGGTCAACGATCCCAATGCTTATTCAGAACAACTTGGTCAGCTTCAAACTTGGCAACCCAAGCGCCTCTTTTTCAATACATCATGGTGGTTTTATGGTAGCCAAGAAAAATTTGAAAAAGCAGATAAATCTAAATTACTAGATTTTGATGTTGGCGTTTTTTACCCGACTTTGGGAGTTTCTAATAATGAAATTGCATCACTTGCAAGTAGCCAGCATTTATGTCAAGGCTTTGGTCGATTGTCAACACGTGGCAGCCAAGAGGAGTACGTTGAACTTCTAAAAGGTGAAATGCCCAATGACAAAGACAATATATTTGACGGAATCAATACCAAATGGTCTCGTGTTGAAGGCGGCCAGGAAATCGGAGAAATTTTGTACGGGGTGGAAAAGGAATTCGATTTTTCAAATCCTTCCAAACATCTTCCGAAATTATTAGAAGCTCACAAACTGATTTCTTCATTGAAGGATGAACACTGGAGAACAATAAAACTTCAGGAAATTGAGGACTTAATTTTAGCAGCGTCAGGCCTTTACTTAGAAGTTTCCGCTTCGGAATCATATTCCAATCCTGGTGGGCGAATAGGCTTGAATATCGAATTACTGAATCGCAGTTCTGCCAATGTCTTTATGGAAAAATTAGTCCTGTCATCAGGAACAGTTTTCGATAGTGTGATCCCCCTAAAACAGAATCAAAAAATTCAGCTTGAAAAAGAAATCCAGATTCCTATGGAAACAGCTTTCACAAGCCCCTATTGGCTTGTCGAGAAAGGTTCATTGGGAATGTACAAGGTAGCTGACCCTAAATTTATAGGCAAGCCTGAAACCCCAAGGGCTTTGCATGCAAGTTTCAACCTGGACATTGACAGTTATAAGTTAAGTATTAACCTCCCTATAATTCATCGTTATGCTCGACCCGACAAAGGACAACTCTACCAGCCTTTTGAGATACTTCCTGAAGCAACTGCTAGATTTGACGATAAAGTATTGATTTTTGCAGATGGAGAGCCAAAGCAAATTCCGATAACCATAAAAGCTCACAAAGATGATCTCAAGGGGGAAGTGCAATTCTGCTATTCCAAAGGATGGGTTGTAGATGTTGAAACCAAGCCCTTCGAAATTGCCAAAAAAGGAGATGAACAGATTATCATGTTTACGCTTACACCTCCGGCAAACCAAGATGAGAGCTACATTACCCCGATTGTCAAAGTAAACGGAAAACAAATTTCTAAGGAACTAGTAACTATTGTATATGACCATGTTCCGACACAGTCAATATTGCTTCCTTCGGAAGCTAAAGTTGTACGCTTAAATATAGAGCGATTGGGAGAAAATATAGGATATATTATGGGTGCAGGTGACGATGTACCCACTAGCCTTGAACAAATAGGTTATAATGTAGTACGTGTTGAACCCATGGATATCCAAGCTGGCAGTTTGAACAAATTTGATGCCGTTGTCGTCGGTATTCGCGCCTATAATGTAGTGGAAGAACTAAAATTCAAACAACGTTATTTGTTAGACTATGTAAAAGATGGTGGTAATCTTATTGTTCAATACAATACTGCAGGAAGGTGGGACAAACAATTTGAAAATATTTCCCCCTATCCTTTGAAACTTTCGCGCGATCGGGTTACCGATGAAAATTCGGAAGTTTCCATAATAGCCAAAAAACATGCTTTGGTCAATTTCCCAAACGCTATCGAAGAAAAAGACTTTGAAGGCTGGGTACAAGAGCGAGGGCTTTACTTTCCGAATGAATGGAGTTCTGAATTCACACCAATTTTGTCCATGAGCGATAAAGGAGAATCTTCCAAAAAAGGAAGTCTTTTGGTCGCCCCTTACGGAAAAGGCAACTATATTTACACTGGTTTGAGCTTCTTTAGAGAACTACCTGCAGGTGTATCGGGCGCCTATAAACTCTTCGCGAACATGCTGTCTTTAGGCAAGGAAAAAGTAGAAAACCCAATAGATGTAAAAGGCTAAAAATGGAGGACAAAATAACTTGGAAAAAAGAGTATTCCCTAGTGTTGATTCTGAATATACTTTACGTTTTACTCTTCTCATACATAATGGCCTCGTTTACTTGATATGGGTACACTCGACTGGATCATACTTTCAGGAACACTTTTATTCATAGTCGTTTACGGTGTTTGGAAAACCCGTGGCAGCAAAAATGTGCAAGATTATGTGCGTGGGGGTAATAACGCCAAATGGTGGACGATAGGATTATCCGTAATGGCCACTCAAGCAAGTGCCATTACCTTTCTATCTACACCAGGCCAAGCTTTCCATGACGGAATGGGTTTTGTTCAGTTTTATTTCGGACTGCCGCTTGCCATGATTGTCATTTGCTTGGTTTTTGTCCCTATTTACCACAGACTTAAGGTATACACGGCCTATGAATTCCTGGAAAATAGATTCGATTTAAAAACAAGGTCACTCGCAGCTATACTCTTTTTGATTCAACGCGGTTTAGCGGCCGGTATAACAATTTATGCCCCTTCAATTATTTTGTCTGCCGTTCTTGGGTGGGATTTGCGTACACTCAACATTATTATAGGCACTTTGGTCATCATTTACACTGTTTCAGGTGGAACAAAGGCGGTAAGTGTTACCCAAAAACAACAGATGTTTATCATCATGGCCGGCATGTTTATTACTTTCTTTTTCATATTAGGCTATTTACCTGCGGATATCACTTTCAGTAAGGCGATGAAAATAGCAGGCGCAAGTGACAAACTGGAGATTTTGAATTTTGATTTTGATGCCAAAAGTAGATATACCTTTTGGAGCGGTATCACCGGTGGATTCTTTTTAGCAATGGCCTATTTTGGCACCGATCAAAGTCAGGTTCAGCGTTACCTTTCCGGGAAGTCATTACGGGAAAGCCAACTAGGGCTTGTTTTCAATGGGATTTTTAAAATACCAATGCAATTTTTCATTCTATTAGTCGGGGTAATGGTTTTTGTTTTCTATCAGTACAATCCTTCACCATTAAATTTTAATCCATCGGCCACCAAGGTCGTTATGGATTCTCCCTATGCAAAAGACTATAGCCTTTTACAGGAAGGTCATATTGAATTAGAGACTCAAAAAACAATAGCCCAAAATAAGTTTTCTGTTGCATTGGAATTAAAAGAATTCTCGGCAATCGAAGATGCGAAAGCTCAGATTGTCAATTTGAACAAAAGGGATAGTACGAATCGAGCTGCGGCCAAAGCTTTGATAAAACAGGCCGATGAAAGCACAGAGACAAACGATAAGGACTACGTTTTCATCCATTTTATCTTGAACAACTTACCCAAAGGTCTTATCGGCTTGTTACTTGCGGTAATATTATCGGCCGCAATGTCGTCCACGGCTTCCGAACTGAATGCTTTGGGAACCATAAGTGCGCTAGATTTATATAAACGCAACAAAAAAAGTGTGACATCTGAAAAGCATAATGTAAATGCATCAAAGCTATTTACTCTTATTTGGGGCGTTCTCGCAATAGTAATTGCTTGTACTGCAAGCCTGTTCGATAATCTAATTCAATTGGTTAACATTATAGGGAGTATTTTTTATGGTAACGTTTTAGGTATTTTTCTGCTGGCCTTCTTTTTTAAATTTGTAAAAGGTAATGCAGTTTTCTTCTCGGCACTATTGACTCAAGCCTTGGTCTGCGTAATTTATTATTATTTAATTCACATTCATCCTTCAGGCGAAGAAAAACTTGGTTATTTATGGTTAAACTTTATAGGAGCTGCGCTGGTCATAGTTATCTCATTGATTTTTGAAGGCTTCGACAGGCTTTTAAAGAACCCTCCCATTAAGACCTCATAACTCATTTAAGTTTGATCCTGCTATTTTTAGCAATTAGTTTCCCTTAACAAATAATTAAGATTTACCTATATTTAGGGCTGATTAGTTAAACACTTTTGCCTAACCCTCAGGCCAATAACACTTAGAGTGGATAAAAAGTATACGATAAAAGACATTGCTAAACTCGCTGGCGTATCAAAAGGAACGGTAGACCGAGTGCTTCATGGCCGCGGTAGAGTGTCGGAAAAAGCCAATGAAAAAATTAAGGCAGTACTTAAGGAGATTGACTATCGCCCAAATCCAATTGCAAGAAGCCTTAAGAACAGTAAAGTATATAAAATCTTCGTTTTGTTGCCAGACCCAAAAGAAGACCCATATTGGATTCCGGCGCATGAAGGCATAAAAGATGCGATTAAGGAATTTAGTCCGTTCGGAGTAGTTGTTAAAAAATTTTTCTACCACCCGAAAGACCGTGCATCATTCATAGAGAAATCACATGAGGCGATTCAATCTAGCCCTGACGTCCTGTTGATGGCTCCGGTGTTTCACAAAGAATCTTTGGAGGTATTCGAGAATTGTCAAAAACGAAATGTTTTAGTTGCACTGTTTAACAATTATATAGATGTATTAAATAATAAAAATTTCATTGGGCAAGATTTGCACAAAAGTGGCCGTGTTGCAGCAAGTTTAATGGACAAAATGCAACGCCAAAAGCAGACAATTGCCATTCTTCATATCAATGAGGAGGCACACATGAGACAAAAAGAAAACGGATTTAAAGAATATTTCGAAGACAAGAAAGGCATTTCACATTCAATAATCACTTATAGCCTGAATGAAGACAAGTCTGAGCAAATTGATTTTAAACTAGATATCTTTGATTTTTTTAAAAAAAACCCAAAAATAAGCGCAGTTTTCGTGACCAACTCCAAAGCCTATCTCTTAGTTGAGGCTCTCAAAAATCTAGATAGGGATATTTCGATCGTTGGCTATGACCTCCTCAGAGAGAACATTAATCATCTTGAATCAGGTAAGATAGACTTTTTAATTCACCAGAAACCAAAAAGACAGGCTTACCTCGGTGTTGTCAATTTGGCAGAGCATTTTCTTTTCGGAAAACAGCTTCCTTTACAAAATTTACTTCCGATAGATATTATTACTGCGGAAAATGTGATGTATTATAGGGATTAGTTCTAGATACCTGATGCATTTCTGTTTTTAAATCGCTACAACGTTTTCGTGCATAAAAGGTTAAAACAATGTGCTCGAACACATATTTAGTATTGATTCTCTTGCGTAATTATAAAAAAACGTTAATTTCATATCATATTAACTAGATGTTGAACTAACTCACATTATCAAAAAACCTAATTATGATGAAAAAACTGCTCTTATTCTTAGTGCTGGTTTTAGGGACATACCCTTTGCTCGCGCAAACTAAAACTGTATCGGGAACTGTTACTGATGCATCCGATGGTTCACCACTACCTGGTGTAAACGTTTTGGTGCAGGGCACCACTAACGGAACACAAACCGATTTTGATGGAAATTATACCATTAGTGCGGATGAAGGTAATGTCTTGACTTTTTCTTATTTAGGAATGTCAAGTCAAAATATTACAGTGGGCTCATCTAATACGATCAATGTATCTATGATAGAAGATGCCAGTCAACTTGATGAGGTGGTTGTAACCGCACTAGGTGTGAAAAGACAGAAAAAGTCGCTGACCTATGCTACACAAGGAGTTGACCCAGATGGAATCGATGAGGCGCGGCCTCAACAGAACCTAGTAAACAGTTTACAAGGTAAAGTAGCGGGCCTATCTATTCAAACATCAGGTAATGGTGTTAGTGGTTCTTCAAAAGTCGTACTTCGAGGGAATCGATCTATTGCTGGTAGTAGTCAGGTGTTATACATTGTAGATGGCGTTCCACTGGGAGGGGATATTTCTGATATTAGTCCAGATGATGTTGCTTCGATAAATGTTCTTAAAGGAGCGAATGCCGCAGCTCTTTATGGTGCTAGAGCAAATAATGGAGCTATTATTATAACCACAAAAACTGGTACTTCGGGAAGAATGACCGTAGACATTAGTTCTACAATTGCCGCTCAACAAGGCAATATCCTATTCGATTACCAAAATCAGTTCGGGCAAGGAAGTGGCGGAGTGTACAATCCGGCGTCAACTGGTTCTTGGGGTCCAGCACTAAATGGTTCATCGGTTGCCGGATGGCAGCCACAGACACCGACGAGCTACAATTTCAGTCCTCAAGCTGACAACGTAAACGATTTTATGCAAACGGGATTCAACCTTGCAAATAACATTTCAATACGTTCTGGATCTGAAAAAATGCAAACCTTTTTTGGATATACACATGAATTGCGAAACGGAATCGTACCAGATAACGATTTAAAACGACACAATGTGAGTTTGAAGATTGATAACAATCTAATTGATAATAAATTAGTCTTAAGCACAAAAGTGAATTATATAAGGTCTGACCTTAATAACCTACTAGACACGGGTGAGTCTTTCAGTAACCCATGGAGACACGCATATCGTTTACCTAGAAATATCCGAACGGTTGATGCTGAAGAATATCAATATCGTGATGCGGGTGGAAATGTTCGCCAGAATTATTGGAAGCCTGGCGATAACGGTGGTGCTAACCCATACTGGACTATCAATAAGAACTTGAAGGAAATTGTTACCAATCGAATCATCGGGTATATGTCTTTAAAGTACAATTTTGCCGACAACCTTAGTCTTTTGGTGCGAACGGCTGTTGATCAAAGTAGTGAAAGTCGAGAAGACAGATTATTCAATGATTCCTATATAATTGCGGACAACGGTAATTATGTTACTAGAAACGCAAGTGATCTTGAATGGAATACTGACTTTCTATTGAGTTATGATAAGCAACTCAATGATAACCTTGCCTTTAATTTAAATGTGGGTGGTAACAACCGTCAAGCGAATGACAAGTTCGTAAGAACCAATGCAGGAGGGTTGAATGCTGCGAATATTTTTGCGATCAGTAATTCGCAGAATTTAACAGCAAGTCAAGATTTAAATCGTAGAGAAGTTAATTCTTTATACGCATTTGGGCAAGTCGCTCTAAAAGACGCTGTCTTTTTAGATCTAACATATCGTAGTGATTGGAGTTCAACTTTACCTCCTGAAAATAGAAGGTTTGACTATTATTCAGCTGGTTTAAGTGCTGTGGTTTCTGACCTGACTACAATGCCAGATTTTTTATCCTATTTGAAACTTAGAGGTTCCTATGCGGAGGTAGGAAATGACACGGCGCCATTTAATTTAACCAGAATTGCTAGTTTGCAAGCTGGTGGGTTTATACAATTAGGAACTCAACTACCAAATCCTGATTTAAAACCAGAACGTACGAAATCATTAGAATTTGGATTCGATGCCCGTTTCTTAGAAAATCGACTTGGTCTAGATTTCACATACTATAAAACAAATAGTATTGATCAACTTTTTGGTCAACAAGTTCCTCAAGGTTCTGGTGTTGCGACTAGATTTATAAATGGTGCGGATATCCAAAATAATGGCGTAGAAATCATATTAACTGCTACTCCTGTAAATACTGCTGACTTTAGCTGGAACCTGACCTTTAATTATGCAAAGAACAATAGTGAAGTACTATCTTTAGCTGAAGGTCTAGAAACATTGAGCTTTGGTGGAGACTTCTTTAGGAGGTTTGAATTGAATGTAGGTGATGAATGGGGTAATGTATATTCCAGAGGTTTTGCAAGGGATGATCAAGGGCGTGTATTGGTAGCTGCTGATGGTACTCCAGAAATTACATCCGGTCAAGACGTATTGGTTGCAAATTTCAATCCAGATTGGTTGGGGGGTATGAGTAATAACTTCACTTATAAAAATTGGAATTTTGGATTCCTAATCGATATTCGCCAAGGTGGTGAGGTAGGTTCCTTCACAAATGCGATTTTAGCTTCGGATGGAGCTCTTCAAAGTACAGTTGCAGGACGTGATGGCTCTCTTGTTTTCGGTACAAATATCTTTCCTGAGTTAAATGTAGTACAGGCCGATGGCAGTGCGAATAACATTCAAGTGAATGCAGAACAGTTTTGGGCTAAGGTTGGTGGTCGGAACTCCCCGGTTGGTGAAGCTTTCGTAGAAGATGCGTCGAATATTAGAATGAGAGAGATGACTTTGGGCTATAGCCTTCCTAGCTCAATTTTGGGTAATGGTCCGTTCAGAGCTATAAAATTATCTCTTGTCGGAAGAAATTTATTTTTCTTTAAAAATAACGCATCTATCGACCCTGAAGTGGTAACTGGCACTGCAACTAATGCAGATGGTTTTGAATCTTTTGCTCCACCTACTACCAGAAGTTTAGGATTGAATGTGAAATTTGGATTCTAAAAAAAATTGTAACTTTAAAGAAAAAATTATGAAAAAAGTATTAATTAAATTTGGCCTCGGAATAGCCATGGTAGGGGTCTTCTCAGGCTGTACTGAAAATTTCGACGAATTGAACACGGATCCCTTAGCACTTGATATTGGAGCTTTGGAAGAAAGTCAAGTTTTACAGGGTCAAGCCTATGCTCAAGCGCAATATGTATCTGTGAACGGATTACATTGGCGATTTCAAATTTCTCAAAATTTATTCTCTGATATTTGGGCTCAATATTATGCCACTACCGCTGCAGGATTTGACTCCGATCGATATGTACAAGTAGGAAGATGGGCTGATTTGGCTTGGGGTTCGTTTTACGGTCAAGCGGCTCCACAGATTAAATTAGTAGAAGACCTTTCTGAAGCCAATGGAAATCAAGTTGGTAATGCCATGGCCAAAATTCTTAGAGTACATGCTTACCATCGTATTACCGATTATTGGGGACCTATACCCTATTCTGCTTTTGGAAATGGAGAGTTATCTGTGCCATATGATTCTCAGCAAGCTATTTATGACGATTTTTTCACTACACTAGATGAGGCGGTATCTCAATTAAGTGGGGGAGGATCTTCATATGCTGGTAGTGACAGGGTTTACGGTGGGAATGCCGCCAGCTGGCAAACTTTTGCCAACAGCCTACGACTGCGATTAGCAATGCGGATTCGATATGCAGATCCAGGTAAAGCTCAAACTGAAGCGGAAAAGGCTGTTTCTGCTGGAGTTATGACTGACAATTCTCAAAATGCATATGTTTCAGTTGACGATATAAATAGAAACCCTCTCGAAACTATTACTGATTGGGGAGAATTTAGAATGAGTGCCACTATGGAAAGTATTTTGGAAGGGTATGGAGATCCCCGTATGCCCGAATATTTTGCTCCGGCCGCTGATGGTGATTCAGATGGAGATGGTAGTCCATATGAAGGTTTGTTAAATGGACAAACCAAAGTAGATTTAGAAACAAGTAAGAATGCTGGGCACTCTGATTTGGCTACAAAATTCATTGATGTCGCCAAAGGTGGTACTAACCCGCCAATTGAAATCATGAACGCTGCAGAAATGTACTTTTTAAGAGCGGAAGGTGCACTTCAAGGATGGTCTATGGGTGGCAGCGCTCAGAGCCTTTATGAAGATGGTATACGAGCTTCAATGACCGAAAAGACAGGGGCTGATGCCGCAGCAATCGATGGATATATTGCAAGTACGTCCGTTCCGGTGGCCTTTGAACCAGGTGCAATGCCCGTGACAGATATTCCAGTAGCCTTTGCAGCAGATCCTGAGACGCAATTCGAGCAAATAATGACCCAAAAATGGTTGGCGATTTATCCTAATGGATGGGAAGCATGGGCTGAATTGAGAAGAACAGGATATCCTAAACAATATGCAAGAGTACAATCGGAAAATCCTGATGTTGCTGTAGACGAAATCATGCGTAGAATGGTTTATGTTCAAAGTGAATTTGACACCAATGGTGAGGCAGTGCAGGCCGCAATTGGTGGTACTGAATTAGGAGGAGCAGACAAAAACAACACCAAATTGTGGTGGGATAAGAAATAACCTCATTTTTCAATGTAGATAAAAAGCACCAATTCTTTCTTATTGGTGCTTTTTACTTTTGCTACAACCATTAGTTTTGATAATAAAGCGAAATGCTTATATGAAACCTATTACCTTAAAAGTATCTGCTTTTATTTTATTGCTTGTCGTCCTTTCATGTAAAAAAGATGACAAGTCCAAATTATTTTCCCTACTTCCATCCAGTCATACGGGTATCAAATTCAAAAACACCTTAAAGGAAACAAAAGAATTTAATGTTCTAGAATATGGTTATCTCTATAATGGTGGCGGCGTATCCATAGGTGATATTAATAATGATGGCTTATCCGACCTTTATTTTACAGGAAACATGGTTGGAAGTCGTCTATACCTAAATAAAGGAAATTTCAAATTTAAGGAGATTGCCGAAGAAGCCGGTGTTTTTGCCGAAGGCCTTTGGAATACTGGAACCACCATGGCGGATGTGAATGCAGACGGCTTTCTTGATATTTACGTATGTAGGTCCGCTGCAAACAACCCCTCAAAACGAAAAAATCTACTTTTTATTAATAATGGCCCTTCCGCAAGCTCAGGGCAAGTAACATTTACTGAAAAGGCTGATGAATTCGGTATCGCTGATTCAGGATATTCAACTCAAAGTGCCTTTTTTGACTACGACAAAGACGGCGATCTAGATTTGTATGTTTTGAATCACTCTACACAGGAATACGCTGGTTTTGGTCAAATAACGGCCTCTCTTAAAAATCGTAAAAATGATGCGTATACAGATAAACTTTACCGCAATGACAATGGTAGGTATAAAGAGGTAAGCAAAGAGGCTGGCTTAATCTCCAATGTCCTTGGTTTTGGTCTTGGAGTTGCCGTCTCAGACTTAAACAATGATGATTGGCCGGATATCTACATTTCAAATGACTACAATGAACAAGATTATTTGTACATCAATAATCAAGACGGCACTTTCTCCGAAAGACTAGAAAAATATATCGGACATACCTCTCTTTTTTCAATGGGATCTGATATTGCAGATATCAACAATGACGGTTTTACCGACATTATGACCTTAGATATGTTACCAGAAGGAATCCAGAGGCAAAAAATGATCTCAGGTCCCGATAATTATGATAAATACCAATTGCTGGTTAACTCCGGTTTTTACAATCAGACTATGCGCAATATGCTGCATCTCAATAATCAAGGGCAATCTTTTTCCGAAATCGGGCAGTTTTCAGGTATTTCAAATACAGATTGGAGCTGGGCCTCGCTTTTTGCTGATTTCAACAACGATGGTCACAAAGATGTTTTCATTACTAATGGTTATAAACGTGATTATACCAATATGGACTTTATTAACTATGCCGTACAGGCTAAGTTAAAAGAAAACAAAACCGGCAAGCAAACTGCCATCATGGAACTTCTTGAGGAAATACCTTCAACCGTGGTTGAAAACTACGCCTATGAGAATAATGGTGACTTAACCTTTACCAAAAGAAACATGGACTGGGGATTAAATCAAGAATCCCTATCCAATGGGGCCGCATACGCGGATTTGGACAATGATGGAGATTTAGATTTGGTCGTGAACAATATTGAACAAGAGGCCTTCATTTACAGAAACAACAGTGAAGCTTTAGTTCAAAATAATTATCTCAAAATAAGCTTAAAGGGTAAAGGTGCAAATACCTTCGGTATCGGCGCAAAAGTAATCGTTCAGATTGGTGAAAAAATAATAATGCAAGAATGTATGCCCACAAGAGGCTATCAGTCTTCTGTTGATTATCCTTTGCTATTCGGACTGGGCAAGACAGATTCCGTCGCCAATATAACGGTTAAATGGCCAGATGCAAAGGAACAGACCCTGAACAATGTAAAACTGAACAAGACCCTAGTCTTGGAACAAAAAAACGCAGTTGACCAAAAGAAAAAAACCTTAAACACTAATCTTACCTATTTTACAGCTATTACACAAGACTCCACTATTCCATTTATACACCGTGAGAATAGTTTTGTTGACTTCAAACGAGAACAACTTTTACCACATAAAATATCAACCCTAGGTCCTAAAATAGCAAAGGCTGATATCAACAATGATGGTTTGGAGGATTTGTTCATTGGTGGCGCCAAAGGTAGTTCGGGAAGCCTTCTTGTTCAGAAAGCCACAGGTGAATTTGTTCAATCCAACATGTCTTTGTTTCAGAAGGAGGCAGTATATGAGGATGTGGACGCACTATTTTTTGATGCCGATGGCGACAGTGATATGGACCTCTATGTAGTTAGTGGAGGCGCAGACTTTGAGATAAATTCCCCTGAACTTCAAGACCGACTATATATCAACAATGGAAAAGGTAATTTCTCAAAAAGTGAAAGAGTATTACCGGAAATGCTTATTAGCGGTTCATGTGCAACTGCAACAGATTATGATGATGACGGTGATATGGACTTGTTTATTGGAGGACGCCTAGTGCCAGGAATGTACCCAAAAGCTCCTCGAAGCTATGTTTTGCAAAATGACGGCAAGGGTCGGTTTACGGATTTCACCTCAGAAGTAAATGAAGCACTATTGAGCCCTGGAATGGTTACTGATGCCTTGTGGACAGATTTTGATGGGGACACAAAAGATGATTTAATCTTAGTGGGCGAATGGATGGCAATCCGAATGTTCAAAAATGTTGATGGAGTTTTAAAAGAAGTGACCCAAGAAAGTGGAACATTAGATTCAAATGGGTGGTGGAACGTTATTACACCTGGGGATTTTGATAATGATGGTGATACGGATTACATATTAGGTAATTTCGGTTTGAACTCGCAATTAAAAGCTTCAAAAAATGAACCTGTTGAACTGTACGTCAAAGATTTTGACGGTAACGGATCACTAGATCCTATTATGTGTTCTTATGTTTTAGGCGAAAGTTATCCTGTATTTTCTAAAGATGATTTGCTAGGTCAACTGAGTGGACTTAAAACCAAATACAACAGTTATTCAGAATATTCCGATCAAAAAATTACTGACATTTTTACCGCTACAGAACTATCTGAGGTAACCATTCTCAAAGCGAATAATTTTGCAAGTAGTTATATGGAAAATCTGGGCGGCGGTAGAATTAGACTTACACCCCTACCCGTTCCTGTACAATTTTCGCCCATATTCGGTGCAGTTGCTCAAGACTTTAATGGCGATGGAAATTTAGATGCGGTCTTAGGAGGGAATTTCTTTGGTACACGCGTAAAGTATGGCAGATATGACGCCAATAAAGGCAATCTACTTTTAGGTGATGGAAAAGGTGGGTTTCAACCTACAGTTAATATCATCAGCGGACTGAACCTAAGTGGAGAAGTTAGAGCCATTGAAATCGTAAAGACTGCTCAAAATGGTCAGCTTATACTTTTTGCAAAAAATAACGCCCTTGTCGACGTTTATAGCATTAACGCGAACCAAACAAACTAAATTATGACCAAAATAAGGCTTATCGGTATTTTGCTTTCCCTAAGTATCTACAATGTTTTAGGTCAATCTTCGGCCAGTATAATTGAAGAAACCATGTCTCTTGACACCTACCCGTTTCATACGCCAAACCCTGTTCCCATTGTTGCAGAAAACCCAAAAATTCCACCTTACTTCAAGTTTGAAGGGTACTCTCATTCCCCAATTAAAAAAAACTGGAAGGTTGTTACACTAGAAAATGAGTATATCAAATTATGGGTACTACCTGAAATTGGCGGTAAAGTCTGGGGTGCCATAGAAAAAACGACAGGAGAAGAGTTCCTATATAAAAATGAAGTCATCAAATTCAGAAATATAGCCATGCGAGGCCCTTGGACTTCCGGAGGTATAGAATTTAATTTCGGAATTATTGGGCATCATCCTTCTACTGCCACCCCTGTAGACTATTATACGCGATCAAACCCTGACGGTAGTGTAAGCTGCATTGTTGGGAATACCGACCTTCCATCAAATACAAAATGGACCGTAGAAATACGATTGGAAAAAGACAAAGCATATTTCGAAACAAATGCCTCATGGTATAACGCCTCACCTTTGACAGAATCATACTATAATTGGATGACCGCGGCGGCTGTTGCAACTAACGACCTGGAGTTTTTTATCCCTGGCAATAAATATGTAGAGCATAATGGCGATGCACACCAATGGCCAATTGATGAAAAAGGTAGGAACTTGGCGCTTTATAAAAACAATGATTTTGGTCCTGCAAAGTCATACCACATAGTTGGTGAATACAATGATTTTTTTGGAGGGTACTACCACGATAAGGATTTTGGTTACGGTCAATGGTCTCCTTATGAAGAAATGCCAGGGCAAAAATTATGGTTATGGTCCTTGTCACGATCTGGTGGTATTTGGGAAGACCTACTGACCGATTCGGATGGTCAGTACATTGAGTTTCAGGCTGGAAGGCTATTTGACCAATACTTTCCAGGAGCTACGAATCCTATAAGTCAAGTAGGTTTCGATCCTTATGTAATGGATTCTTGGTCAGAAATCTGGTTTCCGTTCAAGGAAATCGGTGGTATGGTAGACGCTTCTAAGCATGCAGTTCTCAACGTAGAAGTTGAGAACGGCTCAATTTACGTTGGTGTTAATGCCTTACAAAACCTAAATCAAGAATTACAGATTAAGCTAAATGATGTCGTCACTTTTTCTGAAAAATTGAACTTAAAACCTATGGGAGTTTTTTCGACCCAACTTCCCATTAAACCAACAGATAAAATCGAAATTGCCATTTTAGGTACCGAAGTTGAATATTCAAATAATTGGGAAGCAAAACATATCAAAAGACCATTTCATCCGGATCAGAATCTTAAGGTCTCTAAATCCGAAGAATTATATCAAGCAGGGCTGGAGGCCTTGGAATATCGAGAATATGAACTATCGCACGAAAAACTTACAGAACTGATAGCTACAGATCCTTCGCATCGTTCAGGTCTTTTGGGTTTAGCGGAATTGGAGTATCGAAGAACAAACTATGAAAAAGCTTTGGGGTTGATAAATACAGTTTTGAAAATGGATACCTATAATTCCAAAGCTAACTACCTAGCTGGAATCACCTATCGAATGCTTAGCGATCATTTGAATGCCCTAGAGTCTTTTGGCTGGGCTGCTCGTGATATGAAATACCGCTCCGTATCTTACGGGCAAATGGCTGAAATTCATCTAAAGGATAAAGATTACCATCGTGCAAAAATCAATGCGGCCAAAGCGCTGACCTACAATCTGAACAACATTAATGCTAGGGAAGTTCTGCTTTTTTCAGCAAAGAGTGAAGGCGATGTCAATGCACAAATGAAGTATGCAGAAGGAATATTAAATAGCGACCCTTTGAACTTTATTGCAAGACAAGAAATCATCCGTTTAGATAACATGGGAAATGTAAATATCCAAGACCTACCTGAAATTCAAAATGAATTTCCCCAAGAAACGACTCTAGCAATGGCCTTACGATATCATGAACTTGGTTACACCACTGAAGCTCTAGTGACCCTATTGGAAGGCAAAAAATCTGTAAAAAACGGATTATGGGCGGCATATCTTCAAAAAGATCGTGATTCTACTGAAAGTCAGCGGCTATTAAAAGAAGCTCTAAAGGCCAAAGTAAATCTCGTTTTTCCTTACCGTAGAGAGATGATTCCCGTTTTACAATGGGCAATGCAGCAAGACCCGAGTTGGAAACTAAAATATTATTTGGCACAAAACTATATGGTCGTTGGCAAAAAGAAAGAAGCATTACAACTTTTGGAAGAATGTGCCGATCAACCTGATTCAGATATTTTCTATCGCTTTAGGGCAAAGGTTATCGCTGGAACTAACTTTGAAAATGAGGAAAAAGACTATCAGAAAGCCTACGCATTAAATCCATCAGATTGGAAAATATCGGAGGAATACATTCAACTGTATTTAGCAAATGATAAGCCGCTAGAAGCCCTAAAGGTAAGTACCAAGGCGTACAGAAAATTTGCCAAAAACTATAATATTGGCTTAATCCATGCCAAAAGCTTATTGAATACAGGTGGTTTTGAAAAGGTAATCGCCGTATTAAAGAAAATTCAGGTACTACCTTTTGAACATGCCAGTGAGAGTAGGGAAATTTATGAAAGGGCGCACTTAGCCGTTGCTCTTTCACATTTAAAGAAAAACAAAAACCAAAAAGCTCTGGATGTATTAAAAGAAAGTAAAAAATGGCCCGAGAACATCGGCGTCGGCAAACCTTATCATCCCGATGAAAGAGCTCAGGACTATCTAACTGCTGTAGCGATGGGTAATATGAATGAATCTGACCAACAAAATAAGCTTTTGGAAGGTATAGTATCTAAAACTGAAAGTACTAGTGATGCAAACACTTTCAATCATCTATTTGGTCTATTAGCAGCGAAAAAACTTGGAAATGGTTCATTGGAGTCATTATTATCCAGCCTTAAAGAAACAAAAGGTAATAAAAGCAAAGCTGCACTTGCCCTTTTCAACGGAGATGTGCAGTCTTTAAATACCGCAAGACCTGAACTTGACATACCTGATGATGTTATGGAAATTGCAGGATGGGCGGTAAACAATTGACTATTTGAATCAATGTTCAACCGAATCAGCGGATGGGCCGTATCACATAACTATAGCTTAAATTTCCCGGCTTGATTTGATACTTTTCTAGTGGTAGATTGCCCCAACTATTGTCGCCTCCCACACCCATTTGCTTGTAATCAATATTGATATTCACCAAATCACGTTTGATGATATCGAACGTATGCCGCTGTTGTTTTGTATCTCCTGGGTCAAAATCACTGTTGTATTGGTGATGTGCGCTAAAACTAAAAAGTTCCGGTGCAAAAATCTCAATCCCCTTACCCACTTTGTTGGTGAATCGGACTTTACGAATATCCGTTCGGTTGCCATTTTCTTGAGGTCTGATGTATGGATAATATAGCTCAGAAACATTAGCCAAATAATTCCCTACCAAAGCGGAAGTCTTACGATCCCAATAATTCTCATGAGGACCTCGCCCATACCATTCCACTTGCTGATACTCGTCCAGTATGACAAAATTATTACCAAATCGAGGTAAAATCGGAGTTTCTTCGCCAAGGTCAGAAAGACTGTTTGTCACCCGTATTTCACCTTTATCGTTTATCTCATAAAGAATTGTTACTTGTCCATCTACTGAAGGAAGGTCAAAATTTGCCGTGATAATCAATTTTCCATCCTCAGCATTGAAAGGGTTTTCGGCCAATTTTAATACATCAATGGGACCATTTTCAGAGCCAGAAGAAATAGTAACACTATTCAGTTTTTGAGTTGTAGTAGCTTTCCTCCACGGTGCCAGAAGTTTTGGCATGTTGTACCCAAAGTCATTATCAATTGTTGCGCGCCAAAAATTGGTCGTGATACCGTTCAACAATATGTTTCCGTTACCGTAATCCAGCGAAGTCAGTTGACCAGTTATTTTGTCGAACTTGACATCAAAACCAACACCTGAAACTGAAATAATGTTAGCCTCGGCGGTTACTGTGATACCTTCACCTTCAACAGTGGGCATGAAAACATCAGGTTGAAATCGCTGTAATTGAAATTGCTCATAAGCTACCAAATGATTCTTTGGAACAAGCGGGGAATCGTTCTTCGTATTGGCATATACATTCAAGAAATATTCCTTCTCAGGATCTTCCAAATCAGGATAAGAAATTGCTATGCTCTTTGATTGGTAAGGTTTCAATTCTAAGGATGGGATACTTCCCTGAGCCACCTCTTTTCCCTCTTCAAACAACTTCCAGCTAAAATCAAATTCATTCAAATTGGTGAAGTCGTATCCGTTGGAAATGGTAATCTTACCTGAACTTAAATCTTGTGCCTTGAACTTGATATATTGGTATACCTTTTTAACCTCGTACAATGAGGGATGCGCTGTACGATCAGGATTTACTAATCCGTTCAAGCAGAAGTTTGCATCGTTCTGAAATTCCTTTCCTCCCAAATCTCCTCCATACGCCCAATACTCCTCCCCTTTCTCATTTTCAGCCAATAAACCTTGGTCCACCCAATCCCAGATAAATCCACCTTGGAGTACATCATATTTTTCCATAACATCCCAATAATCTTGAAGATTACCGACGCTGTTACCCATGGCATGCGCATATTCACACTGAATTAAGGGGCGCTTCGGATTGTTTTCGGCATAAGCTATCATTTCAGGAATACGCATATACATGGGTGCATGAATATCGGTATTCTCATAAGCGATAGCACCCTCGTATTGTACCGGTCGAGTATCATCATGTGATTTCAACCAATCATAAGTGGCCAAAAAGTTATCCCCGTTACCGGCTTCATTACCCAAAGACCAAGTGACAATGGACGTAAAGTTTTTATCACGCTCGAACATGCGTTTTGTACGATCTAAATGCATTTCTTTCCATTGTGGTAAATATGCAGGGTGAACTGCAATAGCATCCTCATTACCATCTAAACCCTGATTGGTGGCACCCATTCCGTGAATTTCGATATTGGCTTCGTCAACAACATAGAAACCGAACTCGTCACACATTCGATAGAAATGAGGATTTTTCGGATAATGGCTGGCCCGTATAGCGTTGAGATTATTTTGTTTCATGACCTGCATATCTTTCAAAGTGAGTGCATCAGTTACCACATGACCTTTCTTGTCATCATGATCATGAAGGTTAGCACCCTTGATCATCACTGCTTTTCCATTGACCAAAAACTGATTGTTCTTGATTTCTACTTTTCGGAATCCAGTTTTAACACTGGTCGCCTCAAGAGTTCTACCTTCAGAATTTTGCAGGCTTAATACAAGACTGTACAAATGAGGCTTTTCTGCATTCCAGGTTTTAACTTTTGGAATTTTATGGTTAAAGTTAATCAGACTACTACCATTGGTAGCGGCTATTTTTTTTGTTTCACTCAAAATATCTGTGCTTCCATCGAGAAGCCGCATATGCAATTGCATTCCATTTTCAGCGGCTTCAACGTTTCCGATTTCCACGTCTAAATTAAATAGGCCGTCTTGGTAATTATTCTCCAAATCAGATTTTACGGTAAAATCTTTAATAGTAGTCTTGTTCGTTGCATAAAGATATACGTCGCGTTCAATACCACTAAGTCTCCAGAAATCTTGATCCTCAAGATAACTGGCATCAGACCATCGTAAAACTTGAACTGAAATAATATTCTTCCCAATATTCACATGATCCGTAATATTAAAGGCAGCCGGCGTTTTACTTCCTTCATTGTATCCTACCATCACTTCGTTAACCCATACGTACATGGCACCGCTCACCCCTTCAAAATGTAAGAAGATATCTTTTTCTTCCCAATCCGGTGAAATTTCAAACTCGCGTTGATAGCTACCAACATTGTTCATTTCATGGGGAATAAAGGGAGGATTTGGAGGAAACATATAAATAACATTGGTATAAAAAGGGATGCCAAAGCCTTCAATTTCCCAATTGGACGGGACTTCAATTTTGTCCCAACCACCAGTGTCAAATCCTTCGTAATAAAAATCGGTGGGGCGTTGCTCCGGGTTTTTTGCAAAATAGAAATCCCATGTACCATTCAAAGACTGGTATAAAGTAGAGTTCTCCCAACTTGAATTTTTCAAGGCATTTTCTTCACTTCTGTACCTATAAAAAGAGGCCGTCGGCTCCTCTCTATTGATTTGAAATATCTCAGGGTTTTCCCACTCTGGATCAATCCATTTCTCAGCAGCATAGGTAGGCCGGTCAGCTTTGCCATCCATATTACAAGAACTTACTATAATGAAGACTAAGGCAATGAAGGTGATTTTCTTCAACATCGGGTTTGTTTTGTGGTTTCTCCAAATATAGTATAAACTAAAAAAGCCCACCAATAAGGCGGGCTTTCATTTTATTATTCAAAGGAGTTTACATTGCTCCCCACTCTTTCAATGAATCTGTATTCATTTTGACATAGTCATCGTTACCAGCTTCTTTAGCTGCAGCCAGCGATTTTTTAGCAGTTTCGATGGCCGCTTTTTTATCTCCTGCTTTTGCTTGAATTAATGATTGTTGGCGTAACTGCCAAAAAGCAGGTTTTTCGGTCATTGCCATAGCTTTGTCCATCCACTCTTTTGCTTTATTGATGTCTTTGCCTTCAGCGGAATAATATGTCGCTGCAGCATAATAATCTCCCGCAGATGGGCCTCCTAAAGCTTTCTTGATATCTTCCTCAACGGCTGCATCTGTAGGTACTTCAAAAGGAACCGCTACATAAACGTTCTCCCACAGCAATCCGAGGTTTGCCGAATTCGATTTCAAATCATCAATTGTAATCGTGAACGTTTCCACGGCCATTTCCATAGGCATTGTGATGACAGGTGCGCTTACTTTCGCGACAACTTTATTATCATCCCAATCTCTTGGAGTTCCTCCACCTTGTGTATCTGTATAGAAGAATACCTCCCAAGATTCGGCTCCGGGTTTAGTAAAAATAGAATAGGTACCGGCTTTGACATCGCTACCTCCAATTTTTACATCATTGCTAAAACTAACCAAGGTGTAACCGTTGGCTCCAGTTCTCCATAACTTTCCGTAGGGAACCAAACCTCCAAAAATTGTTCGCCCTCTCATGGATGGTCTTGAATAATCCACGGTAACATCAGTTAGTCCCACTGTTTGCATCAATTTTGACGCAGGACTTGGTGCAGGTGTATTGATCTGTGCTTGTAAAGCAACAGTAGCAAACACTGCCAATACTAATAGTTTAAATCTTTTCATTTCAAATGTGTTTAATGTTTTGACAAAACTAGATATAAACCCTTGCTTGATTTGTTAAGGAATTCTTAAATAAAATGGTACTGGAAATAAGCTATTTGGCGAAGGCTTTGGCCAATACCCCGTTGTCAAGATAAAAGGTCAGATAATAGACAGAACTACCGAATGAGGAGAGATCTATGGTCGTTCCTTCAATTTCCTCGGCCAATAGATATTCCATACGTCTTCCGGTAGTATCGAATATAGCTCTACCAAAAACAGCCCGGTCGGTATTCAGTTCATACTCCAATACCTCCGAACCAAAAGTTCTGAATACGATGAGATTCTGTTCCTGCGATTCAAGATTTGGCATTTCTTCTTCTAGGGGTTCCTCTGGCTCTTCAGGCTCCTCGGGTTCTTCCGGCTCTTCTGGTTCTTCCGGTTCTTCAGGTTCCAACATATCCATCGTGTTAAATGAAAATAATTTGGCCTCCAATGTAATTGTAGGATTGGAATTGGTAAAATATTCAGAGGAAACTAAATAGGTATTCACATCAACATACGTAATACCTTCCGTTTGTGCAAGACCTCCTCCAAATTCAATTCGTTCGGGAACTCCATTAAAAATAGAAGCACTTGTAGGCTCATCAACTCGAATTGTGAAGGAACCTAGGAAAGAAGAATAACCTACTAGAAAAAGTACGTCGGAAAGTGAGTTATATGTTGCTCCAGTAATCAAACCCTCGGAGTCAAAAGCTTCAAGTCGACTTGCCACATGCGTACCCGGTGTTTTTGGAATAGAATAGGCTACCGTACCATTGCTTATCCATTGCTTGGTCAGAATGATCAATTGGTTGCCCAAAACAAAAAAGGCCTCCGCATCCCAATCACTAATTCCGGTATCGCTAAAGTCGGTTTGGTCTTCATAACTAAAAGATAGATGCTCTGCTTGAACAGTATCCGAGTTCTCAAAGTCTAGTTTGCTGATACGATGAATTGCAAGGTCAGTACGGGTGCCTGTATTATTTCCGAAATCACCAACATATATGTAGTCAGCATCTTGAGCCAAATCTTCCCAATCCACATTTTCCACATTGGAAACCGTAATTGTCCTAGTGATTTGCAAGTTTACGGTATCAATTTCAAACAATTGCGGAGTATTCCCCGAATCGTTATGAGTAATCAACTTGCCGTTATGAAATAGCAATCCCGAAGTTTCGGAAACGGCATTGGGCAGGTTCCCCAATTCCCTTGTATCCTCTTGGGAAAACACAAAAGTATGAAGCAAAAAAATTAAACCGAGAAGTGTTTTAGTCCACATTACTTATACAACGCTGAAAATTACGAAAATAGATATGATTCGTTAAAAATATCCGATGAACGGCCTAAGCTCAGGCTCTGGTTCATACTTCAACGGTTTGTTCTGAAGATATTTATTAATTGTTTAACTATTATCTGTTCTTATTAAACAAAAACAATTTTATATTTGTCGAAACTTCTGAAATGAAATTGTACCAACTGCATTCAAAACAAGTTTTACCCATTACCCAAAAAGAAGCTTGGGACTTTCTTTCGAGTCCTACAAATCTCAAGGTAATCACACCTGACCATATGGGTTTCAACATACTTTCAGGGGCTGACAGACCTATGTTTTCAGGTCAAATCATACAGTATAAGGTATCTCCTTTTCCTTTCTATTCAACTAAATGGGTAACGGAAATCACGCATGTGAAGGAGGGTGAATATTTTGTGGATGAGCAGCGTTTTGGTCCTTATACATTATGGCATCACAAACATTTTATCAAACAAGTTGAAGGCGGAGTTGAAATGGAAGATATTATTGACTACAAAATTCCATTTGGTATTTTAGGACAGCTAGCTCATCCTATTCTCGTAAAAAAGCAATTAAAAAAAATATTTGCCTACAGGGAAGAAAAGCTTGTCGAGCTTTTTGGAAAAGTTGAAGGCAAGCCAAATTATTTAGAACTAAAATCTGTTTAAAATTATGTCAAAAAATATACTCTTGATAGGAGGTTCCCATGGTATCGGCTTGGAAATGGCCAAAATATTAAGTAAAGAAAACCAGGTGACCATAGCTTCACGTTCGAACGAAGGTTTAGAAGATGTCAATGTAAAACATATTGTTTTCGATGCTTTAACCGATGATTTAGACCTTACGGACTTACCCGAAGAAATTCATGCATTTGCATATTGTCCGGGGAGCATCAACTTGAAACCTTTTAAAATGATGAGCTTGGAAACCTTTAATGAAGATATGCAACTTAATTTCTTCAGTTTGGTCAATGTGGTCAAGCAAATCATCCCTAAAATGGCCGAAGGATCTAGTATGGTTTTCTTTAGTACGGTAGCCGTTGGTATTGGAATGCCATTTCACACAAGTGTTGCTGCCGCTAAGGGAGCCATCGAAGGTTTTGCGAAATCCATGGCTGCTGAATATGCCCCAAAGATCAGAGTGAATGTCGTTGCACCTTCTTTGGTAGATACTCCTTTGGCCACCCGTCTTTTAAGTAATGATCGTAAACGCGAAATGATGTCGGAACGTCACCCTCTGAAACGTGTTGGCGAAGCTTCCGATATTGCAAACATTGCTGTATTTTTATTGAGTGACAACAGTACTTGGATGACAGGCCAAATTGTTGGCGTCGACGGAGGAATGTCGACCTTGAACATCAATTGAATATGAGTAAAAAAGTATCAATTTTCTGGTTTCGACGCGACTTGCGCCTAGATGACAACGTAGGATTTCTTGAAGCTTTAAAAGGCGATTATCCCGTGCTGCCAATTTTTATTTTTGATTCAGAAATACTGGACAAGCTGCCTGAAGAGGATGCTCGGGTGAGTTTTATTTTCGCAACCTTGCAAAAAATGAGAAGCGAACTTCAAGAAAATCAGAAAAGTTCCCTAGCCCTATTTTATGGTACTCCTAAAACAATTTTTAAGAATTTACTAAAGGATTATGAGATTCAAGTTGTGCATACAAATCATGACTATGAACCTTACGCGAAACAACGAGATACCGAAATCAAAGACTTACTTAAAGAAGAAGGTGTCGAATTACTAACATATAAAGACCAAGTAATTTTTGAAAAAAGCGAAGTGGTCAAGGATGATGGCGATCCCTATGTCGTATATACGCCTTATAAAAATAAATGGAAATCGAAGTTCAACCCTGAAAAGCATCTCCACATACATTATACGAGTCAGTTTTTAGAAAATCTTTATCAAAATTCAAGACTTCCCACTGTGTCCCTTTCCGATATGGGTTTTAAAAAATCGAATATCGAAGTCCCCGACTATACGGTTACCCCTACGCTTATCGAAAACTACGAAAAGACCCGAAATTTTCCTGCCAAAGAAAACGGTACCTCAAGATTAGGACCACATCTACGGTTCGGAACAGTTTCAGTACGTAAAATGATGAAAAAAGCCATTGCCGAAGAAAACGAAGTTTTCTGGAGTGAATTGATATGGCGTGAATTCTTTATGCAGATTCTATGGCATTTTCCACATACGGCTAAAGACTCGTTTAGACCCAAATACGACCGTATTGAATGGCGTAACAACGAAGCTGAATTTGAAAAATGGAAAAAAGGTCAAACAGGTTACGCTTTGGTCGATGCGGGTATGCGTCAACTGAATGAAACTGGTTATATGCACAATCGGGTGCGCATGTTGGTCGCCAGCTTTTTATGCAAACATTTGTTGATTGACTGGCGCTGGGGTGAAGCCTACTTTGCAGAAAAATTGTTAGATTATGATATGAGCGCCAACGTAGGCAATTGGCAATGGGCCGCTGGTAGCGGTGTTGATGCAGCACCTTACTTCCGTATCTTCAACCCAATGACCCAAATCGACAAATTCGATAAGCAAAAGGAATACATTACGAAATGGGTTCCTGATTTACAAGAACTGACTTATCCTCCAAAAATGGTCGACCACAAAATGGCCCGAGAACGCTGTCTAAAAGTCTATAAGGAAGCGGTAGCCTAAACCCATTTTGTTGAACTCGTTTAAACTTATTCAATTGTCTAAAAAGTTTAAACGAGTTCACTATATTTAGGACACTGTAAGTTCGACCATCATGTCCGATAATATAACCAGACCCACTTCTCTTTCCGTTCAGGAGTTCATTGATGCTGTGGAGAACAAAACTCGCCGTAATGACAGCTACATTTTACTGGAACTTCTTCAAAAAATCACCGGGCACCCGCCAGTACTCTGGGGCAACTCACTTATAGGTTTTGGAAGTTATCATTATAAATACGATACGGGACGGGAAGGAGATATGCTGATGGCAGGATTTTCCCCGAGAAAACAGAATTTGGCCATTTATAATACGGGTCATCAAAGATATCCCGAGTTACTGGAAAAATTAGGCAAACATAAAACAGGGAAGTCCTGTCTGTATATCAACAGACTTTCGGATGTTGATTTAGATGTTCTTACCGAACTTATCAAAACCGGTTATAACCGCATGAAAATTAAATACAATAGCTAATTCAATACAAACAGATTCTTTCCCGATTGGTATTGGGACAAAAGAACAACCTTAAAATCACCTTAGAATGAAAAAATGTTTACTTCCCGTACTGTTACTATTGACCTTCTCAATATCAGCGCAAAAAATGTCAAAGAACAAAAAAGCAGTGATTGAATCCGTAGAAAAACATAAGGCCGAACTTATAAAAATCAGCGATTCAATTTGGGCGGCTGCGGAAATTGCCTTTGAAGAATCGGAATCGTCAGAAATATTGGCCAGTTACGCCGAGAAAAACGGAATGGCCGTTACACGTGGTGTGGCTGATATCCCTACCGCCTTCACTGCGACCTACGGTTCCGGAAAGCCCGTAATCAGTATTTTGGGTGAATTTGACGCCCTACCGGGTATTTCCCAAAAAGCACAACCCGAAAAAGAACCCTATGAAGAAGGGGCTGCAGGACACGGTTGCGGACATAACATGTTCGGCACATCAAGTTTGGGGGCGGCAATCGCCATCAAAGAGCTGATGGAAGCAGGAAAAATCAATGGAACCATTAAATTCTTAGGAACCCCGGCAGAAGAAAAATTCTTTGCCAAAGTATGGATGGTCGAAGCCGGTCTGTGGAACGAGGTCGACGTCAACCTAAGTTGGCATCCCAGTGCTGACATTGAAGCCGATGTTCAAAGTGGTTTATCGCTAATTGATTTCATAGTGGAATTCGAAGGTCAAGCGGCCCATGCATCTATGGATCCATGGAACGGGCGTTCTGCATCGGATGCGCTTGAACTATATACAACAGGTATAAATTATTACCGAGAGCATATTTTGCCATCGTCTCGTATTCATTACCATATTCAAGATGGTGGTCAGGTAGTCAATGTGGTACCTGATTATGCCAAATTATGGGTTCGTGTTCGTGATCCGAAACGAGCTAAAATGTTACCCACCTATGAACGGGTAAAGGCAATGGCAGAAGGGGCCGCCATCATGGCTAATGTAGATTACAAAATTAAATTAGTTTCGGGCATTTATGAGGTACTAGTAAACCGTTCCGGTGGTGCCATTCTGCAAAAGAATCTTGAACTATTGGGACCGATTTCCTATACTGCCGAAGAAGAAGCTTTCGGAAAAGCCATACAAAGAGCGACGAAAAAACCCGAAGTGGGTATGGATGCTTCCATTAAGCCCTTGCGCGAAACTTTGGATACTCCAGGAGGAGGTTCTACCGATGTGGGCGACGTAAGTTGGACCGTTCCAAATATCAATTTGAGCGTAACCGTAGCCCCTAAGGATACACCATGGCATTCTTGGGCTGTGGTAGCTTGCGGTGGAATGTCCATCGGGCATAAAGGGATGGTCTATGCATCTAAAGCATTAAGCATGACCGCAGTAGATTTATTCGAAAATCCAAAATTGGTAAATGAGGTCAAAGAGGAATTCAAAATGCGAAAAGGCGACGAGGTATACAAGCCCATGATCGATGGACCACCACCCATTCCCGTTTCTGGAAATTAAAAATTTGACCTTATGAAACTCCTTGATAACGAAAAGGCGAAGCAGTATGAAATGCAGGTAGAAGGCGGGCTCGTGCGCATTGAATATATCAGGGCACAAGACAAAATCTATTTGACGCATACGGAAGTACCCAAATCACTGGAGGGAAAAGGGTATGGATCACAAATCATCAAAATGGCGTTGGAGGATATTGACGAAAAAGATTTGACCTTAATACCCATGTGTCCCTTCGTAGCGGGGTATATCAAGAAACATCCAGAATGGAAAAAATTAGTTTTAAAAGGAATTAATATCGGTTAACTATGGCTGAACGAGAAATTGTCAAGAAATATCAAAATGGAGATTTAACCGTGGTCTGGAAGCCTCAATTATGCATTCACGCAAAAATCTGTGTCAAAACACTTCCAGAAGTTTACGACCCCAATGAAAAGCCTTGGATAAAAGCAGAAAATGCCAGTATAGAAACGTTGAAATCACAAATTGCTAAATGTCCTTCTGGTGCATTGACCTATGAAATGAAGGGAGAATCAAACGCGAATACAACCAGTTTTGAGACCAAAGTACAAGTAATGGCCAATGGACCTTTATTAGTTCACGGTGATTTGGAAGTTACAGGAGTGGATAGTACCTCAGAAAAGAAAACACGCACAACCGCTTTTTGCAGATGCGGAGCTTCCAAGAATAAACCCTATTGCGACGGCACACATAATTCAATACAGTTCAAGGGATAATTTTCACTACTACTGGAAACAGGGAAAGTTTATTATGCATATAGGCCTATCGAATTTTAAATACATTTTCGGGGGATTGGTTGTTTTAGATATTTTGGTAGCAAATTCGAGTTTTGCCCAATATCGAATTCTTACTAAACCTTTAATTCTTCTCTCTTTATTGATATATTTTGGGTATTCGGGAAAGCACCTTGACAAATCAACATATTTTCTGACTTTAGCGGCTTTGATTCTTTCCTTCTTAGGAGATGTTTTCTTGCTTTTTGATTCCATATCCAACCTATATTTCATTTTAGGTTTGGTTTCTTTTTTATTGGCACACTTAGCTTATGGTTTCGTCTTTCTAAAAAAGTGGAACAAAAAACCGAGCTGGAGCATCCATATAATTGCGTTAGCTCTTATTAGTTACGGAACAGCATTATTTTTATACCTAAAATCCGGTTTGGGTGCCTTGACTTATCCGGTAATCCTTTACGTTCTAGGAATTATGTTCATGGGGATTTCCGCTTTGAGGCGCATCCAAAAAGTAAATAGAAAGAGTTTTTTCTTTGTTTTTATTGGCGCGGTCTTTTTTGTGATTTCAGATAGCATACTTGCAGTACATATGTTTAAGCAAGAGATACCTTGGTCCAGTTTCTTAATTATGAGCACTTACGCTCTCGCACAATATTTGATTGTTAAAGGAATACTATCACAAAACAATTGTTGATATTTTTTAAGTACATTGGTTTCAAGTTCCAAACCTATCACTAAATCAACTAGAAGACGACAATGAGCAATACCATCAAATCAATTTACCCATTGGGATTTCCGTGGCAAACCGAGGATCCTTTTTTGTTCAGTGTATACCATTTAGACCATTATCCGAAAGGAAATGAGCAAATGGGGCCTGCGGCAAGCTTAGAAGGCAGAAATCTAGGTAACGATTTTGTCCTTAAAGACGGTTGGCGTATGTACCACGGGCAAACGATTCCTGGCTTTCCGTACCACCCGCATCGTGGTTTTGAGACCATTACCATTGTCAACAAAGGCTATTGTGACCATTCTGATTCATTGGGCGCTGCGGGGCGATTTGGTGAAGGTGACGTACAATGGATGACCGCAGGCCGGGGCGTACAGCATTCTGAAATGTTTCCGTTACTTTATACGGACAAGGAAAATCCGTTGGAGTTGTTTCAAATTTGGTTGAACCTACCGAGCACCTCCAAATTTGTAGATCCGCATTTTAAGATGTTATGGCATGAAGATATTCCTATCGTGCAAGACGACGACACGCGAATCAAAGTTATAGCTGGAAATTATAAAGGCACGGAAGCGCCCTCTCCTGCCCCTAATTCTTGGGCTGCAGCATCCGAGAATGAGGTTGCCATTTGGAACATTCATACCAAAGCCAACAGTACGTACACACTACCAAAGGCAAAGACTCCGGTCTCAAGAAACCTATATTTCTACGAAGGTTCGGAAATCGAGATTTCCGGTGAAAAAATGATATTGAATCACGGGGCTCGCTTAAATCCCGCTGAGGATATTAGCATCAGAACAAGTACTGAATCGGCACATTTTATTTTACTGCAGGGAAAACCCATTGGAGAACCGGTAGTACAGCATGGCCCTTTTGTTATGAATACCCAAGAGGAAATTCGTGCGACCATGAAAGATTACGGTCTTACCCAGTTCGGTGGTTGGCCTTGGCCGCATGCAGATCATGTACATGATCGGAAAAAAGGACGATTTGCGAAATACCCAAATGGGGAAATTGTTGAAAAAGGGTAATCCGTCATACGAATAAAAAAGGGCTAAACGTACCCTGGTACGTTTAGCCAATTGTTATCTGCAAGCTGAAAAAATAATCTGAATTGGGGATTAAAAAATATGAAGGATACAATAAATTGGATTTTTAAGAATTTACACCTTCTCGTTTCGGCGGCAATTGTAATTCCAACTGGACTAATTTACGGCTCACCATCAATTTTACCTGAACACCTGGACATTAAAGTGCAAACAACTGACCTTTCAAATATGTTGAAAGCTATAATGTGCTTGTATTTAGGAATTTCACTCGTATGGCTATTGGGAGTATGGAAACCTGAATATTGGAAAAAGGCTACCCAATTGAATATATTGTTCATGCTGACTCTGGCATTTGGACGAGCAATAAGTATGGTTACGGATGGAATTCCAACGGGCGGTTATATTTTCGGAATAATCGCGGAATTAGTTATTGGACTTTTTTCATACTATCAACTGAAAAAATATAGTACTGAATAAAGTTGTGGCGGAAAAAAAGTCTAAAATTCATTGCTTGCGGATTTCCTAAACGGAAATCACCTGCAAAAAGCTATCTTTAGGTTCGGTTGGATTGTCCTTCGGACGAATCAAAAGCAACGAACCTAAGCCGAACCGTTGGCATACATTTAAAAACCCAGAGCAATGAAAAGAACAAGAATAGTATTAGTATTGGTTTTTTGTTTGATTTTTACTTGCCAAATCAACTCTCAAGAAATTTCTAGGAATTCTATTGCATTATCCAACGTTACAATAATTGATGTTGAAAATTCTCAACAATTAGAGAGTATGACAATCATAATTGAAAAAGACAAAATTCTCTCGATAAGGCCCAGTGATTCAGTAGATTTAAAAGGAATTGCAAATAAGATTGATTTAAAAGGAAATTATGTGATTCCAGGCCTTATTGACTCACATGTTCATCTTTTTAGACCAAAAAATCGTAAAGAAATTTTAACACAACTGTTTTATTCAGGGATAACTTCAGTTCGGGATATGGGCGGAGACGCTAGAGTATACCAATCATTAAATAATGAAATCAAACAAAATACTTTATTAGGACCTGACATTTATTATTCCGCTAATGTTTTTGGTTCAAAATTTTTAAAAGACCCAAGAACCAAGTTTGCTAATTTGGGATATGAACCTGGCACTGCACCTTGGATGCGACTCATAGAAGACACATCTGATATAGAAAAAATCGTACTTGATGCTAAAGAAGCTGGGGTCACTGGTTTAAAAGTGTATTCTAATATAAGTCCAAAATTATTGACTAAAATTAGTGAAATCGCCCATGAAAATGGACTTAAAATGTGGAGTCATTCTAGTATTTTTCCGAGTAAACCTTCCGATGCAGTGAATGCCAAAGTGGACGTTTTATCTCATAGTATCGGAATGATTTTCGAAAAAGAAAGTGAAATGCCTGATTCCTTTGGTGAAGCGATTAGAAATTTTATTCCACTTCAAGACTTTAAAAACACCAACTCTTTAGATTCGGAATTTATTAAGCTATTTCAAAAAATGAAATCCAATAGTATAATTTTCGAACCAACTCTTTTAGCTTGGAATTTAAAATTTCGTCCGCAAAAACCTAAACCGAAAGAAAAAGCCAAAAATAAAAATCCAACTCAACATCTTTCTAGTGCTGCCAATAAAATGGATGTTGCAGCAATGGACGACTGGGCAAAGAGAATCACAAAAGCAGCTTATAAAAATGGAGTAGTTATAGCAGTGGGAACTGATTTTAATCAAGATGTGAAATGGGTTCAAGACGAAATCGAATTGCTAACGGAATGTGGTTTAAAGAACATCGATGCTATTAAAGCAGCAACATTGAATAACGCCAAAGTAATTGGAATTGAGGATATGTACGGTTCGATTTCAGAGGGTAAAGTTGCGAACCTAGTTGTACTTTCCGAAAATCCATTAGAGAAAATTCAAAATATTCGAAATGTATTATCGGTTTTTAAAAACGGAATTGAATATAAAGCAAATGAATAAAACGTATGCCAACAACGTATATAGCTCACTGCTTGTGAATTTCCACACCTACGCTGAGGCTTCGGTGTTCAAAGGCGGAAATTCTTGCGCAACGTGCCATCTTGTTTCCTTAATCGGAAAATCATACTGATTTTCCGCAACAAGCCATACACGAACTTGTTAAACCCTTTCTATCTTAGCCCCGATTGCCCTTAAGCGTGTATCGATATCCTCATAGCCACGATCGATCTGTTCGATGTTATGAATAATGGAAGTCCCTTTTGCAGAAAGCGCAGCAATCAGCAACGAAATACCAGCACGAATATCGGGAGAGGTCATGGTGGTCGCCTTTAAGGTCGATTTGAAATCGTGACCAATAACGGTCGCACGGTGCGGGTCGCATAAAATGACTTTCGCGCCCATATCTAAAAGCTTATCTACAAAGAACAAGCGACTCTCGAACATTTTTTGGTGAATGACTACTTCTCCCCTGGCCTGTGTTGCCATTACAAGAATGATACTCAACAAATCAGGAGTCATACCCGGCCATGGGGCATCTGCAATGGTCAAAATAGAACCATCTATATAATTCTGAATTTCGTAACCATCTTTATGCGCGGGTACATAAATATCATCTCCACGACGCTCCAGTTGAATACCCAATTTTTGGAACACGGCAGGAATCTGACCCAAATCATCCCAACTCACCTCTTTTATGGTCAGTTCACTCCGGGTCATTGCTGCGAGTCCGATCCAACTGCCTATTTCAATCATGTCGGGCAACATTGTATGTTCCGTGCCGCCCAATTCCTTTACTCCATCTATAGTCAAAAGATTCGAACCAACACCTGAGATTTTGGCTCCCATGCGATTCAGCATTTTACATAACTGTTGCAAATAAGGTTCGCAAGCTGCGTTGTAAATCGTCGTTTCACCCTCGGCAAGCACTGCTGCCATGACAATATTGGCCGTACCGGTTACAGAAGCTTCATCCAACAACATGTAAGTGCCCTTCAATTTATCGGCCTCTACACCATAAAAGTATTCTTCACGATTATATCGGAATTTTGCGCCTAGTTTGATAAAACCTTCAAAATGGGTATCCAGACGACGACGGCCTATTTTATCACCGCCGGGTTTCGGAATGTATCCTTTTCCAAAACGTGATAGTAAAGGTCCGACCAACATGATCGATCCTCGGAGTCCACTGCCATCTTTCTTGAATTGAGCCGATTGCAAATAGTCCAAATTGACCTGATCTGCCTGAAAGGAATAACTACCCTTACCAAGCTTTTCAACTTTTACACCCAAATCTTTCAACAGGGCGATAAGTTTGTTGACATCAACAATATCAGGAATGTTATTGATCGTAACTTTTTCTGGAGTCAGTAGTACTGCGCAGAGTATTTGAAGTGCTTCGTTTTTGGCACCTTGGGGCGTAATTTCACCTGAAAGCTGGTGGCCTCCTTCTATTTTGAATGTTCCCATGTAAGCTGGAGCATTTTAGTATCGCTTCTTACCGCGATTATTATTTCTTTGTTTTTTGCCCGAGCTGCTACTCCGAGGATTTTTGGCAACACGGTTTTTCAAGAATTGACCGCTATCCGTCAAACTTTCGTCTTCCGTATTCAGGTTGATTTGTCCATCGCTCAATTCGTATAAGTGCTTGAATATGGCTTTATCGTCAACGGTGTCCTTGTTCCAATTGAGATAGCACTTTTTCATATGATTTGCAATGGCATATTCCAACCCGTCACGCAGATCACCTTTTTCCCATTTTACGGCAACATCGATCATACGCTTGATATTGTTTCCGTAAAAACGGTATTTCGGATGGTTTTGAGGATAAGGCAATGGCTCTGGTCGTTGTTGTAATACTTCCTTGGAAGTTATCGGAAAAGGAGAATCAACATCCAACTTAAAATCGGACATGATAAACAGTTGATCCCAAAGTTTATGTTGAAAATCGGGAACATCCCTTAAATGGGGCTGAATGTTGCCCATTACACTAATAATGGCCTTGGCAACTTTATTTCTTTCTTCTCTATCTTCGATGGAAACCGCATAGTTTACCATCTTTTGGAAATGACGCCCGTATTCAGGAATGATAAGGTGCTCACGCTCCGTGTTGTATTCTAAATTTTCTACTAAATTCAAATTGAAATGTTTTTCGTAAATAAAAAGTATAAGGAAGTATTCTTATAACGTTCGCAAATTAGCAAAATTATGCAAGAATAGCTATTTTATAAAGATATAACCCCTTCAACGGTACTTACTTGCTTGTATTTTTCGATGACCGCATCAGGTCCTTCTAAATGCACCGTTACGGAAAGACTGGTATACTTTCCTTTTTTTGATTTTTTTGACTCGATGACCGCACCAGTATTGTCGAATATTACTTCAATCTGCTTGATTTTGACTTCATCGGTCAGTACAATGAATTTATAAAGATAGTCCGCCGGCCAATCAGTATTTTCGACCAACTGCAACTTCAACCTGCTATAAAATTCTTTTGATTTTTCAGCATCCATAACACCAAATTTTGGCAAAGATAGTGGTTCATCTCGATTTTATTATCCTATGGGTTTGATTACTTTTGTTAGGAGAAACCATATCGATTGAGCACAAAAAAAATAGTGATTACCGGAGGCCCCAGCACAGGTAAAACTTCCGTTATAAAACTTTTGGAAGAACAGGGTCATACCTGTCTTCATGAAGTGATACGTTTGATGACTTTGGAAAAAAAAGCCGAAGAAGGTGAAACGGTGTTCAAGACCAATCCTATAGTTTCGGTTGAAGACCCGTCAGCATTCAACAAGCGTATTTTGGACGCCCGAATTGCTCAATATAAATCAGTCTATGATACTTTGGAGGAAAAGGTGTTTTTTGATCGTGGAATACCCGATGTTCTGGCTTACATGGATTGCTTTGGCCAAAAGTACGACAACACATACGTGAAATCAAGCGAAGATTATCGTTACGACACCATATTTATGATGCCGCCGTGGAAAGAAATACACGTTTCGGATAACGAGCGGTTGGAAAATTTCGAGGAAAGCATATTAGTACATGAATGCTTGTTCAATTGTTATACCCGTTTTGGTTATGATGTTCAAAACGTTCCAAAAATGGAGATAGAAAAAAGGGTAGACTTCATTCTTGACCATTTAAAGCGAATCTCGTGACCAAAAATCCGAAAGAAGTCTTAAAGCACTATTGGGGATATACCGATTTCAAGGGATCCCAAGAAAATATCATCAATGCCGTATTGAACCAGCAAGATGTTTTAGCCCTTTTGCCCACGGGTGGTGGTAAATCAATTTGTTTTCAAATTCCCGCTTTGATCAAGGAAGGTATATGCGTTGTAATATCGCCCTTAATTTCATTGATACAAGATCAGGTAGATGGCCTTAGAAAAAGAGGAATCAAGGCAATCGCTCTTACCGGTGGAATACCGATCGAAGAAGTCAGCAATCTACTCGACAATTGTATTTTCGGAAATTATAAATTTCTTTACCTCTCGCCCGAGCGTCTTCAACAAGAAATAGTGCAACTGCGAATTCAACAAATGAACGTCAATCTTATTGCGGTTGACGAAGCCCACTGTATTTCACAATGGGGCCATGATTTTAGACCTGCTTATTTAGAGTGTTCCAAATTGAGAGGACTTTTACCGGAAACACCTGTAATTGCATTAACTGCGACGGCCACCAAACAGGTAGCCAAAGACATCACGGACAGTCTAAAGTTCATTGACCCTTTGATCGTCACCGATTCATTTTCGAGAAATAACATTGCCTTTAAAGTATTTTGGGAAGAAGACAAAAGATACCGGCTAAAATTATCATGCTCCAAGGTTGAAAAAAGTGCTATTGTTTATGTGCGTACGAGAAGATTGTCACAAGAAATAGCACTGTTCCTTAATTCTAATGGATGCAGTGCCAGTTATTTCCACGGTGGCATCTCAAAAAAAGAGAAATCAGAACGATTGCAATTGTGGATGAACGACAAGGTTAAGGTTATGGTCGCTACCAATGCTTTCGGTATGGGTATCGACAAGCCTGATGTTGAACTGGTAGTACACTTCCAAATTCCAGATTGTTTGGAAAACTACTTTCAAGAAGCAGGTAGAGCAGGAAGAGATGGAAATGAGGCACAAGCGGTTTTAATTGTCCACCCATCTGATATTGATCGAGCGAAAAAACAGTTCTTAAGTGTTTTACCCGATACTGCCTATTTGAAAAAAGTATATGGAAAATTGAACAGCTACTTCCAAATTCCCTTTGGGGAAGGAAAAGATAAAAGTTTTCAATTTAATTTCAATAACTTTTGTTCGATTTATGAGTTGAACCCCATGTTGACCTACAATGCACTCCAGATTTTAGATCAGAATTCGGTCATCGCACTTAGCGAATCATTTTCTAAAAAATCGACGGTGCGCTTTTTGGCTTCCAAAGAGCAGTTGTTTTCATATTTTGAAAAGAATCGAAATCTGGTTGGAGTGGCCCAAACAATTCTAAGAACTTATGGGGGTATTTTTGATTTTGACACTAAGATCAATACGCAGCTCATCGCAAAAAAGTCTGAAAACAAGGAGTTCATTGTAGTAAAGGTATTGGAGCAGCTTCAAAAAGATGAAATCATAGACTACACTGCACAGCATAACGACATTGAAATTACTTTTTTAGTACCACGGGAAGATGACAGTACCATTAATGTTTTTGCAAAAAAAGTAAGGGAACGTCATACGTTGAAGGTCGATAAGCTAAATCACATGCTTAATTATGTCAAAAACGATACGATTTGTAGAAATAAAAAACTTTTAAAATATTTTGGTGAAACTGCTACGGGTGCTTGTGGAATTTGTGATTGTTGTTTGAATACCCAGGTAGAGCATCGACCAAATACTACCATTACCGCAGCTGTGCTTGAAATACTAAAAAAGAAAAATAACACTTCAAGGGAAATCATTGAAAAATTACAATACCATGAAGATGCTATACTAGCCTCTCTTCAGGAGTTATTAGAGGATGGAAAAATTAAAATCAATACACTGAACGAATATGAATTAATAACAGAATGAGGGACCTTAGAATTGTATTTATGGGCACTCCGGATTTTGCCGTAGCGACCTTAGCTCAACTTGTAACAAGTGGAAAAAATATCGTAGGAGTAATTACGGCTCCCGATAGGCCTGCTGGTCGAGGTCGAAAGCTGCAACAATCAGCAGTTAAAAAATATGCCATTGAAAAAGGTTTGACAGTCTTACAACCTACCAACCTAAAAAATGAAGAATTTTTGGCTACACTGAAAAACCTAGATGCCAATCTACAAATTGTAGTAGCTTTCCGAATGTTGCCAAAAACCGTTTGGGCTATGCCTGAATATGGCACTTTTAACCTACACGCATCGCTCCTACCCGATTATCGAGGTGCTGCTCCTATCAATTGGGCAATTATCAACGGTGAAACTGAAACAGGTGCAACTACCTTCTTCATAGATGACAAAATCGATACCGGTGAGATCATCTTACAAGAAAGTACGCCCATCTCCGATGATGATACTGCAGGCACCTTACACGACAAATTAATGGAATTGGGTGCAGGTCTAGTCCTTAAAACCGTAAGGCAAATAGAAAATGGAACTGTAACCACTACTAAACAAGCAGATGCTAATGATTTAAAATCAGCCCATAAAATACATAAGGAAACCTGTGAGATCAATTGGTCAAAATCGATTGATGAAATCTATAATCTTATCAGAGGACTAAGTCCGTACCCAGCTTCATGGAGTACTTTGACCAATGGTAATGAGGAAATTTTCATCAAAATCTATGAAGCAACCAAGGAGCAACAAGAACATAATCTTAAAGTTGGAACCTTAGTGTTCGATAAAAAAGAATTGAAAGTAGCTGTCAAAAATGGGCTTATCAATCTTCTGGAAATACAACTTCCCGGCAAACGAAGGATGAAGACTAGTGCCGTATTAAACGGTCTGAAATTGGAGAAAAATGCTTTTTTTAGCTGAAGTCCCATTTTCATTGGGCTGCGAGAAAGGTAAAAAACACCCTACTTTATCAACAAACACCCTGAGTTATCAACAAAAACGGGGATTTACCCCGATTTTACTTGCGTTCAACGCAAATCGGTATAAATTTGTTAGACGTTTAAAATTATTTTAACAACAATTAATTTAATCACATTATGAACAAAACAGAATTAATCGACGCAATGGCAGCTGACGCTGGTATCACAAAGGCAGCAGCAAAGAAGTCTTTAGAGTCTTTCTTGGGAAATGTTGAAGGTGCTCTTAAAAAAGGAGGTCGTGTATCTCTAGTAGGTTTCGGATCTTGGTCTGTATCTAGAAGAAACGCAAGAGAAGGTAGAAATCCATCAACTGGAAAAACTATCCAAATTGCAGCTAAAAACGTAGTTAAGTTTAAGGCAGGTGCTGATTTAGGCAAAGCAGTAAACTAGAAATTCGTTTTAAAATATAGATTAAACACCGCTTTTGCGGTGTTTTTTTGTCTTTGGAAGTAACTAAATGCGATGCATTTCATCGAATACTAATTAATTTTGTAATATTTTACTTACATTTTGTGTTATATATAAATTAACCTACAAAATTAATATTATGGAATCTAAAAGAGTATCCTATTACATTTTTTTAGGCCTATTTTCAATTATCATTTTGAGCTCCATTTACAGAACTATTTTTCATTACTCAGAAGTGATTAATGACTTTGCCGTACTGGGCTATCCAGATCATCTCGCTCTGCCTTTAGCAATTCTTCAGGCAATAGGTCTTATGATTATCGTTTCAAATAGAGGAGGTTGGCTAATAAACTGGGCGTATTCAGGTTTCTTTATGAATCTATCTTTGGCCGTATTGGCGCATATCGTTAGCTGGCAAGGTAATGGTGCTATTGCCCTCTTAGGACTTGTTTTATTATGGTCTACCTATGTTTTGAATAAGCGGCTCAAGTATATGAGAGATGAAAAGAAAGCGCAAAAAAATATAAATATGGTTACGTGAGGTTATTTTGGGACCGATTATAGAAAAAAGAGACAAATGTTTAAACATTTGTCTCTTTTTCTTTACTTATATCTCACATAACTCAAGCTAATTCAATTTCCATAATGCTAACCCATAGTTTGAATACCAAAAATGGCTTAATTACACCTTTTATCATGTGTCATGATCAAATAATGAGCAGCCTTGACCTTAAATTTCACTATTTTAATTTTAAGTATTTGTGGATTATAGGAATTATCTTATTTTAGAGAGACCAAGCAATGCTAATATGGTTGAGTTAAAACCAAAAAAAGGAAAATTGTTAATTGCAGAACCTGCCTTGACCGGTGATGTTTCTTTCAACAGGTCTGTCGTACTTATTGCCGAACACAATGAAGAAGGCTCAGTGGGCTTCATTCTCAATAAACCTTTAGCTTATAATATCAATGATTTGGTTACGGAAATCTTTGTCCCTTTTCGAGTATACAATGGAGGCCCTGTGGAACAAGACAATTTATATTTTATACACAAAGTTCCCCATCTCATAAAAAACAGCATCGAAATTTCCGATGGTATTTTTTGGGGAGGTGATTTTGAGAACATTATTGATCTCATCAATTCAAAAGAAATCTCCGCAGCCGATATTCGCTTCTTTCTAGGCTATTCTGGTTGGGCATCACTACAGTTGGATGAAGAACTATCTTCAAAGTCATGGATTGTGGTGAAGAACGAGTACCAAAGTGAAATCATTGAAAAATCAACTACTGCAATTTGGAAAGAGAAAATGCTTGAGTTGGGTGGTGATTATCTATTGTGGTCCAATGCTCCTGAGAACCCTAGTTTGAATTAGGTTACGACAACCTTGTCATTGCATTGAGCTTGCCTAACATAGTCATGCCAACTTCAGATTTATATTCTTTTTTTCTATACTTCAGTACGGGACGAACTCCTACAATGGAATTCGTAATAAACAGCTCATCGGCCTTTTGAAGATCAAAAGGTGAAATAGACCTTTCTTTTAGCGTAAAACCTTCGATTTTTTGAAGTATCTGGATCACCTTTTTCCGAATGATGCCATTTAGGCAGCCATCCTCCAAGAGTGGAGTGCTGATGATTTGGTCTTTCACCATGAAAATATTTCCGTTCAAGGCTTCCGTAACCATTTTATCGGTATTTAAAAGTAGACAGTTTTGATAACCGTTCTCTTCAGCATAGATACTTCCCACAACGTTAATGATTCTATTGTTGGTCTTAAGGGTCGAGGTCAGATCATTATGAACATAAAAATCTTTGAACAACTCAATTTCATAAGGGCCCTCGGTAAAACTATAGAAGGGAGAATCCAAAACCGAGCATTCAATACAATATGATATTTCGTTGGTCTCGGGCAAATACAAACCGCCATTGCTTCTAAACACCGTGAAACGTACTCGCGAGGCACCTGAATAAGCATTAGCCTGAACGGTCATTGCTATTTGTTCGTGCAAAAATTCCATCGTAAACTCCATGGGAATGATCATTCTCAAAATACGCATTGAAGCCATCAACCGCAAATAATGATCTTCCCAAAAAATTATTTTACCATCAACCACACGCAAGGTTTCAAAAAGCGAATCTCCGTAACGGAGTCCTCGATTTTCGTGATTTAAAAAATCGGAAGACGCAGGAAGTAACTTTCCGTTATAATTTATCATGCAAGTAAGCATTTAAGTAAAGTATCATAGAAAAACTGGGCATAAAAAAGGCCTTGAAAATTTCAAGGCCAAATATACGTATTGTCGATAGTTTTATTTTGATCCTAAAACTTGTTTGAGATCACTAACTTGGTTTGCCCATAGCATTTTGGCTTCTTCTACCTCATCTTCTTCGGCAAAGTCAGTAATAAATAGTGATACATCTTTGGTAATTTCATCTACGATGATTTTCATTTCAAAATAAGAATCGTCTTCACTTTCTTCCCATGCAAATTTTATGAACTCGTCGCTTTTCCTTTTTAGCATCTTGGCCTCTTCCTCAGACCCGTCCCAAATAAAACTAAACTTCTCACCCCTTGAATTCACATCATCAGCAAACCATTCAGACAGGCCGGAAGGCGTTGCCAGATATTGGTACAGCATCTGCGGGGAGGATTGTATTACGAACTCAAGTTCGAATTTAGTTTTATCGCTCATTCTATTGTTAGGTTTATGAGAAGCAATATATATATTTAAATAAGATTAAAAAATAAAAGTGTCAGAATAATTTTTTGATTGGCGAATGTTGATGGAGCCGAAATTAAATTTTATATTTGCAGCCGCTTAAAAGTGCGTAAACACGGTAAGCAGGTAAACACGGCGAGGTAGCTCAGGCGGTTAGAGCGCAGGATTCATAACCCTGAGGTCGGGGGTTCAAGTCCCCCTCTCGCTACTAGTAAATAAAGGGACTTCAAAAATTCAAGTCCCTTTTTCTTTTCTCAGGTACAACATAGATACAACAAAATTGAATTCTTTCCACAGTTATTATGTTTTAAACACATTTTAATGGCAAATGATTGTAAAGTTTTGGAAATCACTTTTCCATTTAATCTTGCCGGTGACCAATACAAATTTATCGTTTCCATTTTCGTACTTTTTTAAAAACACATTTTCATCAACGAACGGATACCCCCCTTTTTTGGTTTTTCCAAAAAATGCGTAAAGATGTTTGGGTCAGAACCTAAATCCTTTACAATATTGGTTAACTTAAGGTTTTATTTCAAAAAGCGGAAGCCAAAAAAACTATGTTGTACAAGGTCAATTTGGAAGGCAACATTCTGGACAGAGCATTGCGGCAATAGTAACAAAGGCCGCAGAAAAAAGGGGGATTAAAGTAAGGGTGACCCCTCAAATGTAACGGCATAGTTTTGCCACTCACCTATTGGAAGTTAGGGTAAACTTAAGACAAATACAAGTACTATTGGGCAATGGTTCGAGCAAAACAACAGAAATATATCTATGTGGCTACTTCTACATTTAGTTCGATCAAAAAGCCTTTAGATTTGAAAAAACATATAGTATATAATGGACATATGTCCATTATACATAAGTTGGCGACAATCATGCTGTATCAAAAATTAAAGACAATACAGATGTTGGAGAATCCGAAAATTAATATCAAACTAAAACTTTCTGCCCTTTGGACTTCGTTAATGGCATTCTACATTTATGGAGATTACTTTGAATTATATGTTCCTGGAAAAGTTGAAAATCTGATAAATGTTAAAGCCAAATTGGAAAGTCCAACTCTTTTGTTAGTAGCATCGATATTAATTGCTATGCTGCAATAATGATTGTACTTTCTATATTATTGAGACCGAAAGTAAACAGGATTCTTAATATCGTCTTTGGGGTTTTGTTGACTCTTATTGTAATACTTGTAGGTAGCACCTCGATTTCAATTTGGTATAGCTTTTACTTGATGTATGCCTTTATAGAGGCTATAATAACGATTACCATCATTTGGACTGCATGGAAATGGCCAAAAGGAGCATCTTAATTGAAGAGATAAAAAAACTGTTGCCAACAAAGGCCAAAATTCATTGCGCGCCAATTTCCTAAACGGAAATCAAGCACAAAAAACTATCTTTAGGTTCGGCTGGATTGTCCTTCGGACGAATCACAGCAACGAACCTTAGCTCAGCCGTTATGCGCAAGCTGAATAAACCGAACCTACTAGCATCAATCCAGTCAAAAAAACAAACATTTTTGGTAACTTTATGACTAATAATCCATAAAACCATGACCGCAAATAAAGCATGTATTATCCCGACAATTCAATATAAAAATGCAAAAACAGCCATCGAATGGTTATGTTCAGTATTCGGATTTGAAAGGCACCTTGTAGTCCAAGGAGAGGAAAATACAATTACACATGCTCAACTGACATATGGAAATTCGATGATTATGTTAAGTTCCGAAAACAACAATGAATATGGCAAATTGGTAAAAGCACCCAACAGTTTGAACGGAATGAATACTCAAGCACCTTATATAATTGTCGAAAAAATTGATGAACATTATGAACATGCTGTTGCCAGGGGTGCAAAAATACTTTTAGAAATTAAGGATCAAGGGTATGGTGGTCGAGGCTATACATGTAAGGATATTGAAGACCATATTTGGAATTTTGGCTCATATAATCCTTGGAATTAACCTAAATAGAAAAGCTGGCATACAACAAACTGTATAGTTCATTGTTCTGAAATTCCTTTTGGGAATTTCCTAGCTTATGAACAACGATTTCACTCCATTTGCTATATAAGCGTTGATTGCTACGAAACCATACACGAAACCGTTGGCAAAAAATAGCTCATGCAATAATTTCACTATTCTTTTTCCGAGTTTGTAAATCATAAAAATTGCGGAATAATGCGTAGATGAACTTCACAAAACGCAACTATTGTGCGAATGAACTTATATTTCAACATAATTCATTTCTATTACATCTTTGTACAATGTAACATATGATTCCCATCATTTTAATTTATGCTTAAAACGCATATTTTAGCAATTATGTCTTCATCTCATAATAGACATATAATCTTAAAAAATGTTCTATATATCACTTTTGATTTTATATGTAATCGTCGCGGTAGGAATCATTATTAGTCTTCTAATCAACGGTGTTAGACCCTCAAAAACCCTAGCATGGCTACTAGCAATTTTTACCATTCCCGTAGGTGGTATTCTCTTATACCTTATGGTTGGCCGAAATCGTAGGAAAAACAAATTGTTAAAACAAATCAGGCATCTTGACTCCAAGAATTCTATGACTATCGATAGAGAGACACCCGGTAATTTAAAAAGGTTTGAAAAAATAATTCGGTTAATTGAAAAAAATAGCCACTTTGCTCCTACTTCCCATAACAACATTTGCTACTTAAAGGACGGTAAAACAACTTTTGAAAGTATTTTTAATGCTTTGGAAAATGCTTCTGACTATATTCATTTACAGTATTACATTTTTGAAGAAGGAGAATTGGCCAATCGGCTTTTGCAGCTTTTTAAAAAGAAGGTAATCGAGGGAGTTAAGATTCGTTTGATTTATGATGGAGTAGGAAGTTTTTCCTTGAGCAGAACTTATTTAAAGAAATTAAAATCCGTTGGGGTTGAGGTCTATTCCTTTCTCCCTTTCAAATTTGGACGTTTTCTTGCATCATTGAATTATAGAAACCATCGGAAGATAATTGTTATTGATGGTAACGTTGGTTTTACTGGTGGTATAAATATTTCAGACAAATACCTGAAAGGAGACCCAAATTTGGGTAAATGGCATGATATGCATCTTAAAATTGAAGGCCCGGCAGTCCGAGATTTAAATCAAGTTTTTGCGCATGATTGGCTATTGGTCAGTAACGAAAAAATTGATTCGTTAATTGAACCCCAACAGCTTGAAATAAGTAATGAAAAATCGATAGTCCAAATTGTAGCCAACGGGCCCGATGATGATTTTCCCGCAATCGAACAATTGTATTTTTCTATCATAAACGAAGCGGAAAACTACGTTTATATTACTAACCCTTATGTGATACCGGGGTATGCGATCATGACGGCCTTGGAAACTGCGGCCTTGAGCGGAATCGATGTTCGTTTGCTCGTTTCAGAAAACAACGATAGCAAACTTGTTAATTGGAGCGTACGGTCTTATTTTGAGTCCCTTTTAAAATCCGGTGTGAAGATTCATCTTTTTCCTGAGGGGTTCCTACATAGCAAAATTATGATTTCAGATGATGTAATTGCTTCGGTTGGCACCGCCAATATTGATGTGCGCAGTTTCGAACAGAATTATGAAGTGAATGCTGTGGTATATGATAGTGAATTTACGAAAGATTTAAAGATGGATTTTTTACGGGATAGTGCCAAAAGTCCGTTATTAACTTATGAAATGCATCAAGAAAGACCTTGGTCTGATCGATTAAAAGAAGGTTTTGCCAAAGTATTCAGTCCGGTTTTATGACATCAGGGTTTCATAACCCAACTCGTTTTTACATTCCCCCATTTCGGCCCAACCATAAATGTTTTCAAAAGTTGCCTTAGCAATATTTCTCAAAGCTTTTTTTGTTATAAATGCTTGGTGTGGAGTAAGCAGTACGTTCGGTAGGGAAAGTAATTTCTTCAATTTTTCATCTTTGATGCCAGTTTTAGAATTATCCTTAAAAAAGACTCCTTTTTCTTTTTCATACACATCGGTGCAATAGCCTCCAATCTCCTTTGCTTCAAGCGCTTTCAGTAGTGCTTTGGTATCAACTACTGCACCTCTTGCGGTATTGACCAAAATTACTTTCTTCTTCATCCATCCCAATTTCTCCTTGTTGATAAATTGATGATTTTCGTAACTTAAAGGTATGTGAATACTTACAATATCCGATTGATTGCATAGCTCCCTCAGACTAACGTAAGTAACATCGCATAGTTCTACTAGATCTTCATCGGGCTCAAGATCGTTTGCCAAAATACGACATCCAAAACCGTGCATGATTTTGACCATAATACTACCTATCCGACCTGTACCAATGATACCTACGGTTTTACCATGTAAATCAAAACCCATCAAACCTTCTTGCAAAAAATTGAAACGATGTACTCTTTCATCTGCGAGAACTATTTTTCTATTAAAAGCTTGTAATAGCGCAACGGCATGCTCTGCAATGGCGTGGGGAGAATAGTCTGGAACATTCGCCACTTTGAAGCCTAACCGTTTGGCAGACTTTATGTGGATGTTGTTATGACCGGCCGAACGTATAGTGATATAACGCACCCCCAAAGCCCAGAGTTTTTCGAGTATCATATGGGAGGCATCATCTCCGGAAAATATAGAAATCGCTTTAAAACCAACCGCTTGGATAGCTGTTTGCGAATCAAGGGCATCTTTGGTAAAAGAAACGGGGAAATTCTTTTTATTCGCCCTATTTAAAAAAGGAATTTCGAAAGCCTTTGCACTATAAACCAGTAACTTCATTCTTCTTTTCTTTACGGAAAATCAAATCTTGTTCCTCCATTGCCAGTACTACTAATTTTACATAATCATCAACCGATTTACTGATATCTTGTGGGTCCGTAATATCGATGCTGCCCCGCCATATCAGTTCGCGTTCTTTACCCACACAGATGCAGTACAGAGAGGTTTCCGCATGGTATATCGTAAACTTGTCATAATAGCTCTCATCATAATAGATGGGTTGGTGGCTCATATAATCATCATGAAAAGAATCATTATAGTTTGTCCAATCTGCCATCTTCTTTCTGAAAACCTCTCTGTCTTCATATCCGATTACTTTAGTAAAGAGAATCGCATCGAAGTCTTTGTCCAATAACGATTGCTCTACGGCATCTAATTCATCTTCTGTCTTTTGGGAATTTGTAAAGCTTACATCAAAAAGATCGATACTACGCATTGATTCAACTCCCCGTTTTTTAAACTCTTTGTGTAGTTTGCTCTCAAAATCATCTCTAGCGTCCATATTTTGGGTCATTCCGACGATTAAAACTTTGTAGGCATCGAACAATACAATATCAGGGTTTTTCCAATTTTCGACCAGTTCTACAGATGAACAACCCGCCAAAAGTAGTACTAGTATTGCGATTCGCTTTTTCATTTTTAGAATTTTACGTTTTATTGATTAATTCAAGAGTCTTTTCTGCTTTTGAGCCTTCATGACCTTGGAAACTAATTCAAAGAGATTTTTTTTCAGCGTTCTGTAATCGACTAAATACTTTTCCGTTTCGTTCAACAGTTCCCAGTGGGTTTCCAGATAGGCTTTTTCCATCTTCAGTTCGTCCACATCGTTAACCATTATCTCCAATTGATTTTCATGGGCCTGAACCCTTTTCATCAAAACTACAATGTCCTTTTCAGCATGCAGAATTCCGTTTATCAGTTTTTTACTTTCTTCAAATATCTTGGCGTCGGTTAACTCTAATGTATATGACTTGATCAAGTTGTTCAAGAATAGCTGTTCATCCCTTGTAAAGTTCAGCTCTGACATCCATCTTAATGTGTCCTCGTGCATTTCTTGGGCACTTAACCATTCTACATATCCGTATTTTAACTTTTTAGCTTGCATAAGAATTTTATTTAAAACATACGGCAAACGAACGCGACTCCACTAATCGTTGACCGTACGTATTTAGACTACACTATCTCTATTTTTCTTTTTGGCTTAAACTAGATTTATAGGTTGAATATCATTTAATTCCTATTCCAAAAATAGAAGTACTTGACTTGGTTTGGAATGATATTCGTCAGCTCAGGAAGTTTTGTGAACCATACTGACCATCATTCCTTTCGTTTTTTAAGAATTCCACCAGCATAGTTGAAAATCTCGCTCTTTAGAAGTTTAAATTCTTCATTGAAGGTCACTACGGTAGATTTTAATACCTCGTGTTTATGTTCAAACCCATCGAAACAAGCGTCATCGGCACATTCCAATATGCCACCTAAACTATTATCGTGCGAGGTAATGTTATCAAGAACTTGAGCTCTCTTTTGTTCTACGCTACGTATTCGCTCTTGGTAATCTTGTAACCGCTCAAAAAGATTGGGTGTGTTTGGTTCGAAGATATATGAGCTTAACAAACGTTTTATAAAAACAATCTCGTCGTTGATAAAACATAAAGTCGATTGCCAGTACCTACAGTCATTGTGTAGTTCTTCCTTTTTCTTTTTTTGTACACCTTTTAAATGACCGACCTTTGTATTCATGTTAGCATATCTTTTACCTAAAACTAGCCGTATTTGAAATTACTAACAATGACTTGGGTCAGTTAAGAACCGATCACCAAGGAAATTACTTCATGAAGGTGCGGCACTTTAACCTGCCATCCAAACGTAGTTTCCAACTTGACCCGAAACGAATCTAATGCAGTTGGCTCGCCATGTATTAAAAATACGTTCTCAGGATAATTTTTAATTCCGCCCAACCACTGTAGAAGTTCGTATTGGTCCGCATGGGCCGACAAGCTTTCCAAATGTTCAACTTTTGCCTTTACAGGATAATATTTACCAAAAAACTTTAGTTCATTGGCACCATCTAACAATTGTCTTCCACGAGTACCCTCTGCCATATATCCGACCAATAAAACGGTAGTGCTAGTGCTATCTATCAATTGTTTCAAATAGGTCAGAACACGGCCGCCTGTGACCATTCCACTACCGGCTATTACAACTTTTGGCCTTGTATCGTCAATGGTTTTCCAAGTGTCTTTGTATGATGTTATAATATTGAAATGATTGCACATTGCACGACATTCTTCCAACGGAAGTTTATGCCAAGTCGGGTAGTCTTCAAAAACCGACAGTACATTATTACCCATAGGACTATCGATAAACAAGGGAATATTGGGAATTCTGTTCTTCTTGTAAAGCGACCAAAGCGCGTACATTAAAGACTGAAGTCGCTCCACTGCGAAAGATGGGATAATCAGGTTTCCTCTTTGTTGAATGGTTTTTTTAATGAGGGACACTAACAGTTCTTCCACATCTTCTTCAGGATGCAATTTGTTACCATAGGTACTTTCAACAAAGAGATAGTCCGCCCATTCTGGACGTTCCGGTGGGAATAACAAATAATCTTCTTGCCTACCAACATCTCCTGAAAAAACAAACACTTTGCCATAGATTTCTAGTTCGATGAAGGTAGCACCAATGATATGGCCATTGTATCGAAACTTGAACTTTATGTTTTCGGAGAGGCTTATCCATTGATCCCTTTTTTCATATCTGAAATGTGAAAGGGTTTTTTCGGCATCCTCTACCGTGTAAAAGGGAAGTGCCGGTTTATGTTTGCTATAACCCTCAGCATTGGCCTTCTCAGCATCTTCTTCATGAATTTTACCACTATCCCGTAAGATAATAGAGGTTATGGCCAAGGTTGGCTCCGTACCGATGATAACACCTTTAAATCCTTCACGTAATAATCTGGGGAGATAACCCGTGTGATCTAAATGTCCATGGGTTAACAAGACAACATCAACTTTGGAAACATTTATAGGTAAGGATTGCCAATTGAGCTCTCGAAGGTCTTTCAGTCCTTGGAACATTCCACAATCGATCATGATATTTTGTTCAGGAGTTTCGAGGTAAAACTTTGAACCGGTTACCGTACCTGCCGCCCCTAAAAAATGGATTTTTATTTGGTTCATTGAAAAAGCATTGGTATTCACGTTTAAAATGGAAAAGTACTTATTTCATGCCAGCAAACTAGAATTGTCACGCTAGCCTATCCTTCACACAACTGTAGTACCTCTCTCAAAATTCTTTCTTTTCGATTTTCGGATATGCCCAAATGATCTAGGAAAAACTTATCCTTTACCAACTGTCTGCATAGCACAATATCTCGACTCAATAAAAAATTCTTTTCCCGGTTACTCAATAAATGTAAAACGGTGATGGGGTATAGACCGAGGCGGTCGATGCGGTCTTTCAATCCGTCACCTTTCGGATAATCCCAACTTAGTAGATTTAAACCTACACATTTACCGAAGGTCATGGCATCTTTAGTGAACCTGGTGTTGGTCGCAACCCATCCGTTTTCGAACTTTTCCGAATGCGTGTTGTTTTCATCCCAGTGCCATTTCACATCTTGATGTCTTGCATGAATATATAAGGGCACTTTCACGTTGCAGTTTCGCCCTTCTTCGCCATGAAATTTACATTCTATAATATTTACGCTTCCGTTTTTTTTCGCAAAAACATCTATTTCATGCGAGACACATTTGCCGGGCATAATTTTACCTACTTCAGTCTGATAACCGGAATACTGAAAAATGGCCGAAATGAATTTCTCGAAAGGAAAGCCAGTGGGGCCTAGTTCATAGATTGCTTTTTTCAATTTATACTTTGATGCAAAAACCGACTTGCTTTTCTTCAAAAGCGCAAACGCTCGATTATAGATTTCTTTGGTCGAAATACCTTGATAGAGCTCATCGCGAACTTTATCGACAATTTGGCCGATTAATTTATCATCTGCACCGCTATGTTTGAGCGAACGCCTCAATTTTTCGATGGAAAAACGAGATTTCTCTCCTGTTGACTTTATAATCTCAAAGTCGATTTGTTCGCTATTCTCACTTTTTGAGGTTGACATCGATTTCTGGTATTTTTAAAAGTTGTAAAGTTGCCGAGGCCAGGCCTACTTTCCCATTCGTTTGTGAAATTGACTTTTCTACAGCTGTAAAGAGTTCATGTTTTGTTGCCCGTCTTCGTTTGTAGTCGGTTATATATCTTAGGTTCAATTCAATCCAGTTATCGGTCAAACGTACGGCAATTGTTGGATCGATAGTCGCATTCTCAATATAATAGCGTTCAACCATTTCTTCCCATTTTGCCTTGGACAGCCTCGCATAATTAGCCAATTGGTCGTTGGCAGTATTCAATACCAACTCTTTGGCGAGTGCTACATCAGATTCAAACGTTATTAGAATATTCAGTTCATCCCAAACAAAGGGAAAATCCATAGAATAATTCTTAATGGGACCTTTAAAAACAAAAGCATTACTGATTTTGACAATCCTACCTGAGTAATTGTCGCTACTTACCCACTCCCCCATTTCCATGATGGTGGTATAAATACTATCGATGTCAATTACATCACCTTTTATCCCATTTATTTCAATACGGTCTCCAGGTTTATAGACCCTAACAAAGAAAATATAGAATGAGCCGGCAATGCTCAGTATAAGTTCTTGGAGTGTAAAGGTGATCCCCGCTGTAAATAAGCCAATAATGATGGTGTAATCTTTAACACTATCAGCAGTAAACGAAATTAGGAACAGAAGTATGATAAGTATATAGCCAACTATTTCAATGCCTTTTTGGGCTTTATATCGCACCGTAACATCATCGATTCTTCTTTTAATAAGTTTGCGTAGAAAACCGACGGAAATCAAAATAATGAAAAGCCAGAGTAGCAATCGCATTATCTTGACAACCCATGGTTGCTCAAGAAATTGGGTTAGTTCTTGCACTTATTTTGAAGTTTGAAAAAAGTCTTTCACCATGGCCTTTATCTGATTGTCGGTCATGCTGTCCGCTTTAGCAACGGCCTTGACTTTCGCCGCTAAAGATTTGTAGTTCACATTCAATTCTTTTTTAAACTTTTCAGCGGTATCTGCCGGGCCGAAAAGTGCAATGGCATCTGCACCTTTAATAACACCTGCCAACTCCTTGAAATATGATTTAAACTGATGTTTTTGGCGCTCAAGGTATTTACTATCTTGAACTACGTCTTGTGGACCTCCTTTTAATCGTGTTCCAGAGCCACCCGAGGGGCGATAATCTTCCACTTCAGAATGAACTATTTTAAAAGTCTCCTTATCATCCTTTAGAAAAACAATGATTGCTTTTTTTGAATCTATCCAAATCCCAACATTTTTCATATCGCCAGTTTTAAGAAATATCATGAAGCGTTAATACGGGAATCTTCGAATGATAGCCCATTTCCTTGACTAAAGGCCTCGAAAACAAACTACCGAATAACGTGTGCTTTTTGTTAACAAAAGCGATCATATCACTATCTCGACTTTCAATAAACGCACTAATACCCGATTGCACCTTTAGGTCTGACAAATTGTGATAGCTATGCTCTGTTCCTTCCAAGATAGCTTCCAAGAGTTCTTTGTTAGCCTTTTGAGTCCTACTCAAATCAACCTCTTTGATAATGTGAAGAACGCAAATAGCGGCTTTATGGTGCAAAGCGATTTCCAATAAATAATTAAGTTCTTTTCGCTTGAATGTCGTCTTATAATCTGTTGGAAAAACGATTTCCTTCGGTTTGGAGAAACGAACATTTTCAGGAATCGCCATAACTGGGCATTCGGTCACTTTTTCCATAATTTCCACAGCATTTGTACCGAAGATGACACTTTCTGCTCCGGTCATACCTTTGGTGCCCATTACTACAATGTCAATATCTTTTTTGGCTATTACGTCTTTAATACCGTAAAGAAGCGAGTTAAAAGTTGATATAGTATGATAAACGTGCTTAGGGTTATTATTATGAAGTTCGAGAATATCCATCAATTTGATAAAACCTTCTTCAGACTTTTTCTTGGCAGCTTCATAAGCTATTTCTCCAGGCTCGGGAACGCTTAGGTTATCAATGGAGTAGCCACTGACCTGATAGGCATTCAAGAAGTAAAAATCGCAAGTTTGATTTGCGTACAGTTCCAACGCGTAACGAATGGCGTTCAATGCGTTCTTAGAAAAATCAGTAGGTAATAAAACTCTCTTGTCCATAACTCATCAATATTTAGGTTACGGCACTAAATTAAATCGTAAAAGGAAATTTTGGTATGACGAAGATCAGTCGCCGTCTGGAATTACCAAAAACGGAATATCAGGATTAAATGCCATTCGTTTAATAACCGGTTCATGAGTCAATTCTTGAATTAGAGTGTGTTGGTAATTGACCATAGCCAACATATCTACATCCAATTCCTTTAAAAAGTCATTGATGGCAGTAGCCTTGCTTTTATAAAGAGGCATCCAATGAGCCGTACAATTGTAAGGTTTTAAATATTCCATTAATATACCAAGGTTAATGTCTTGGGCTCTTGACAGTTCTTTCGATTCATTGATATGCATCACGCGTATTTTTGCCCCGTACCGGTTAGCCATAGTTACCAATGGATGCAACAAGCCGGCATCATAAGGTCTACTATAATCCGTTACAAAGGCGATACTTTTTGGCGGCTTAAAATCCAGTTCCTTGGGTATGGTCAAGATAGGGCATTTCTTGATTTTACCTATAATATGAAGCGCATTACTACCAAAGAAGATAGCTTCTAACTCTGAACGCCCTTTGTTACCTATAACGACCAAGTCTATTTCTAACTCTTCGACAAGGTCCGATACAATGGCAACAAGCTCCCCGTGTCTCGAAATAGTCTGGAACGAATGATCAGGATCCGGATGATCCAATTTAATACGATGAAATTCGTGCTGTAACCCCTCTTCCGATTCTACACCCAACTGTTCTACGGTAGGCTTGCCAGGGACAGGTACTTTTAAAGGTGTAAAGGCGTTGTAAACGTTCAGCAAATAAAATTTACTTGGAGTGCCTTTTTGTATTTGAGTTGCATAAAATAGTGCACAATAGGCATTATTAGAAAAATCGGTAGGAACTAGTATATGTTGCATTTTAGTTTTGTTTCAAGCCTGCTATTTGCGGCAAAGCTTATTCTTTTTTGTTACCGTTCTATAACAAACTGTATTTATTAATTTTAGAAAAACACTTCTATTTTCATGCTTACTCTGACCATATTGTTCTAAGTTATTTCATCTTTCTGCCCCTTTAGGGAATTACCATAAATGGAATATTAATATGAAAGCCAACCTTCTTAATCACAGGCTCGATGAACAATCGTTCCAAAAAGGTATGTTTGTTCTGTATCATTACTAAAAAGTTCATACGTTTTTTCATCTGAAAACTGTTGATACCGTCAATGACCGTTTGATTGGGCAGATCATGAAATAAATGGGCCGTATTCGACAATAATTTATCTAACTTCTGTTTATTCTTTTCTTGTGCCTCTGTTAGTTCGTAACCAGTGGAAACGTGCATTACCTCTATACTAGAAATATGGTTCTTCGCAATATCAAGCAATTGCCGCAATTGTTCTTCGCTATAATCTACTTCAAAATCGGTCGGGAATAGAATTTCTTTCGGTTTTTCATATTCGAATTCAGAAGGTACAGCAATTACAGGACAAGTAGCTTTTTTGATGACGTGAACCGTATGACTTCCCAAGAAAATTTCCTTCGCACCTGTAGCACCTTGAGTGCCCATAATGACCAAGTCGGCCTTTTCCTTCTTTACCGTATCTAAAACTTCATCAACCAGTAAACTGAAGGCGCTATGAATCATGAACGTATGCCTCGGGTTTTTGAATTCTTTTTCGATTTTCGCCTTTAACTTTTCGAGCCGAGAAATTGAACTTTCAGCATATACATCTCCCAAACCTATCAATCCTGGGCTATGTATCACATATTCGGCTTGATAAATGGCTGGTGTATACGTATTCAGTAAATAAAAAGTACATTCTTGTTCTTTAAACAATTTTACCGCATAAAGAATAGCATTGTAGGCATTATCGGAAAAATCGGTGGGTAGTACAATTCGTTTCATGTTCTAATTTTTTGAGTTTCGAATAATTTAGTTTTCAACGTTCAAAGTAGGTCAAACTTGAACGTTGAAGATTGAACCTTTTTATCGTGCCAAATTTTGCAATACCAAAAAAGGAATCTTGATATGCAGCCCAATTTTGTCAAGTGTCGACTGATATAGCATGTATTCCAAGTGGGAATGCCGTGAGTTGACCATGACCAGCATGTCAATATCATTTTTGGCGATATAATTCATAATCGCTTTGGTCTTATCTTTTTCCGGGGATGTTTCAAAAAGCAATTTTGCCTTTTTCAGTTCACTTTTTAGAAATTCTTGGTTATCTCGTTGTCTTGCAGGTAGACTTTTCAATGGATCGATATACAAAAAATGTATTGTAGACCGAAACGAACCCGTTATATTACAAAGTAATTTCAACTCACGCCGACGATAAGGAACTTGATAGTTAGTAGGAAACAAAAGTTCACGTGGGGCTTCGTATGCATACCCTTCCGGAATAGCAAGTACTGGACAATCAACGTATTTCATAACTGCAAGTGTGTTGCTGCCAAAGGAAAGTTTTCTATCGTTTGTTTTTCCTTTCGTGCCCATTACCACGATATCCATATTCTCTTTACTAACGAGGTCGTTCACTTCGTCAGTTAATGACCCAAAAGCGGAAAGGGTTTTGTACTCATGTCTGGGGTTTGGCGAATATTCATTTAAATCATCTAAAACTTGCTTTAAATGGGATTCTGAATTTTTCAGCACTGTTGCCTTTACTTGTTCAAAAAAATGCGGTTCTAAAACCGTGTCTTCAGCATATACTTCATCGGCATAGGCATGAACTATATAAAATTCACTTCTTTCATACTTAAAAACTTGACATGCGTATTTCAATGCATTAAAAGCGTTTTTTGAAAAATCCGTTGGTATGACAACTTTACGCATTATTATTACGATTAATTATATACTCAAAAATAAGTGCCTATCTGAGGAAAAACTATGACATTGGTCAGTTGGCCCTTTTTCATAATTCAATAAATTTGTAGTAATAATAAAAGGGTATGAAAAGTAGTTTTCAAAAAATCATCGATTCAAAAACTCCCGTTTTAGTAGACTTCTTTGCCGATTGGTGTGGGCCTTGCAAAATGTTGGCTCCAATATTGAAACAAGTAAAAGACGAATTGGGCGATGACGTGAAAATCATCAAAATAGATGTGGACAAAAATCAACCATTGGCCGCCAAGTATCAAGTACGTGGCGTTCCAACAATGCTATTGTTCAAAGACGGAAAACAAGTTTGGCGGCAATCAGGGGTTTTACAAAAAAATGACATAGTTGGTACCATAAGATCGCACATCTAACAATTGGTCAACTTTACTTAGTACACTTGTTAATCAATTTATAAGCCCAATCATAGTGGCTGGAAGTTGCCGAAATAAGGTAAGCGGCCAGTGAGGTAGTGCCCGTCCATTTATAACGTTTTTTTTCGAAAAGTTCATCGTTGGTATGGCCAATAATTATTTTTTGCACTTTGTCAAAAGACGTTCTCAAGAGCATTCGCACTTCTTTTAATTCAACATCGCTATACTTCCTCCAGATTTCTCTATTCAAATCAGGCAGCGTTTTCCATGTATAGCCATTTGCCGGCATGTCTGGCATTTTTCCCTGTAAATCCATAGCATACCAATCTAACACCATGAGATGCCAATGGTGAAGGTGTGCCAGTACATCCCTTATGTTTCTGTTGAGATATCCCTTGGGGAATTCCTTGTTCAATTCATCTTTTGAATATGAATCGACCAAATCGTTCAACTTGTTGAAATTCTTTTGGCCAAGTGCTAAGAGTTCGTCTTTTGTTTTAGGTCTGGGCATCGTCAGTACGATTTTGAGGTCTTATTCTAAGTATACCTGTATTACTCGTGAAGCACCAAAAAAGGAACTTCAGTATGGTAACTGATTTCCTCTACTGCGGGTCTAAACAAGATACGCTGAAAGAAATTGAGGTTTTTGGCTACCATTGCAATCATATCAACATCCCTACTTTCGGTAAAACATTGTACGGCGGTTTCCAATTTTTTTCCCGTCAGGGAATGAAAACTGTGTTCTACATCCTTTAGATAATCGTGTAAGAAACTCTTGTTATCTTTTTGTAATGCATTTAGTTCCTCCCCTTTCTTTGAAATATGAAGTATGCGCAAGGCAGCATGATGTTGTTGTACTATGGAAATCAAGCTGTCCAGTACATTGCTATTATATCCCGTGTGATAATCGGTCGGAAAGGCGATTTCACGTAAAGGCCTGTACTTGGCATCTTCGGGCACTGCCAATAAAGGACATTTGATTTTTGTCATCACATCGCCTGTGTTACTACCTATGGTTGCTTTTTTCAAACCTGAAGCTCCTTTGGTTCCCATGATGATCAGGTCTATTTTTCTATTCTCCGATTCCCTTTTAATGGCATCCACAAAAAAATCGTGTATGGCCACGGTCACAAATGTGTGTTTGGTGTTTAGTGGCAACTTTTCGATTTCTGCCATTAATTTCTTCAAATCTTTTCTACTTTCCTCAAGCACATAATCCTCAAAATTTCGGGATGCAGAACGCACCGCGGAACCTGCACCGGAGTATGGTGGAATTGGGTCGATATGCATTAAGTGAAAAGTGCATTTCGATTTTTTTAAAAGCTCTAAGCCATATTTTAGGGCATTGAACGCATTATCGGAAAAGTCGGTGGGAACTAAAATCTGTTGCATAACGGTCTGGTATTAGTTTTCTGCAACTAAAAGTAGAGAGTGTAAAAGAATCTAGAAATGATATTGGTCAGGTGTGCGACTATTGAGGAAAATCTAAAGCTTTAGCCGAGTTTGTTTTTTATAAATATGCAAAAGTGACTACTACAGAGTGAGGACTAGAATTTTATTCAATGCACCCTACTTAACTTATCCATATCCATAATCTGAATATTTCGATCTTCGATTTGTATTAAGCCCTCTTTCTTAAAACTGGACAAAGTACGAATAAGGGTTTCTGTCGCCATACCCGCTACGCTGGCTAAATCACTACGCAGAATGTGCAGTCTACCTTGAGGGTCCGCTTGAAGTTTCTCAGCAAATTTTAAAATGGTACTTGCTGTTTTTTTACGTACAGAACCATAGGCCATTTCTAACAATTGCGATTTCGTCTCAGCTAGGTCTTCTGAAAGCAAATGCAGCAATTCTAATACCAATTGATGGTTTTCTTCAAGAACTTGCCTCAACTCCTCCTTACCTATAGCGACAAGTTCGACATCTTCCATCGCGGTAGCCGACTCGTCATAGGGTAGATTTTGGGTAAAACTCGAAAATCCGAAGAAATCGTCGGCTTTATAGATTCCGGTAATGAGCTCTTTGCCGTATTCATCTAATTTGTGTGTTTTGACGATTCCTTTTAAAATGAGAAAAACCTGATTGGCATTTCCACCTTCGTTATACACTGATTCTCCTTGCCCTAGTTTGTAATCGCGACCATTATCGTCAATAAAGTTCTTCAATTGATGAATCGTACGGGGACCAAAGGTGACATTACCTTCTGCCGGATGTCCACTTACTGTTGCATCGTTCAATATAGCAACACGGGCCAAGCGACTTTCAATAGCTCCGATCAATTCTTCTTCTTCAAAAGGTTTTGTTAGATAATCATCAGCGCCCAATTCCATTCCCCTACGAATATCTTTTCGTTCGGTTTTCGCGGACAAATAGATAAAAGGAATAAATTTTGTTGTTACGTGGCGGCCAAGTTCTTCAAGAACCCCATAACCGTCCAATTCGGGCATCATGATATCACAGACAATAATATCCGGTAAAAATTCCAACGCTTTGACTATACCTTTCTTTCCGTTGGGCGCGGTAAGTACTTCATAGCCTGATAATTCTAAAAGTTCGGCCGTATTCTCACGTAGTACGGTATCATCTTCAATTAACAATACTTTCTTCATTATGTACTTTTTTGATCACGCTTTTTTTTAACTGTATTTTTCAAGGGAAACTCAACAGTAAATGTACTCCCCTTATTTTCTTCACTTTTAAAACGAATTGCTCCGCCCAAATTCTCTAAGTGCCCTTTGACAATGTTAAGACCGATTCCCGTTCCTTGAGTCAGCAACACGTTTTCTGCCCGGTAATAACGTTCAAATATATGCTTTTGGTCATCATGAGGAATACCTATGCCCTGATCGATGACATGAAACACTACTTTATCCGCGTAAAGATCAACCTTTAATTCGATTTCAGTATCCTCAGGAGAATATTTCAGGGCATTGTACAAAATATTGGTCAAGGCCAACGTAACTATCTTCTCGTCTTGGTAGATGCTGACGTCATCAATATTTTGAGGATAGTCAATTTTCTGACCACTTTTGAGTATCATGTTCGCATTGTAAATGACCTCGTTTACAACTTTGCTCAATGAAAACTCGGTTAACCTATAAATCTCTTTTCCTGTTTCCAAGCGTTCAATCGAAAGAAAATCATTCAGAATATTGTTCAAATGACGCACTTCTCCTTTAATGGTGTTTAGATGCTTATCCCTTTTTTCTTGTTGACCGGCATCGGTATATTTTCCGACCAAGGTCGCAGAAGTTAGAATACCACTTAAAGGTGTTTTGAACTCATGCGAGACCAATGAAAGGAATTTGGTTTTGAGCTCGTTGAGATCCCTCTCTTTGACAAGAGCATTTTTCAACTGCTTAGTTCGCTCCTCCACTTTTATTTCGAGTTTTTGGGTATAATCTAATCTTTCTGTGATATCCAAGATTATGGCAACCACCATGTTCTCTTTGCCTTTGATTGAAGATTGCATGTGCACTTCCACTGGGTAGGTTGTTCCATCCTTTCGCCTATGAATGGTATCGAATTTAACTTTTTTCCCATTTTTATTCGCTATTGGCTCTAAGAGCTTTCTAAACTCAGTGGCGGTAATTTCGGGTTTTAAATCTAAAGGTGTAAGTTCTTTAAATTCTGCCATTGAGTACCCTGTGTTTTTTTGCGCCCCGTAATTCACATTGGTAAATCGTAAAGTCTGGGCATCAAACACGTATATCTCATTGAGTGATTCATCAAGTATTTGAGCCAAGTGGCTTATTTCCTGCTCTTTCAGTCTTCTGTCTGTTACGTCCAAAATCAAGGCCATAACATAAGTGTTATCATATAGTGTAAAAGGGTTTAGACCAACTTCTAGTGGAAATTCTTCGCCGGTTTTTCGCACGCCGAATAGGTTTCGCCCTTGTGCCATTCTACGCCTACCTTTCCTTTTATAATATTTGTTAATATGATTTTCATGTTCCGCATGATAAGATTTGGGTATTAAAATATTTAATAAACTTCCTTTCAGTTCATTTTTTTCATAACCGAACATCTCATCTGTTCTTGAATTGGTAGCCACAATGATCTTATCACGGTTTATTACCAGTATTCCCTCTGAAACGGCATCAGAAAGTAAATTGAAAATATTACTATTCTTTTCGAATACATGCATGGCTTAAAGTTAGCGCTTTAGACTATTAATAAAAATAGCTTCATTAAAAATATAATCGAAGTATTGGTTCCTATCATTTACCTGTATTGATTAGAGCTGCTTGTAAGGGAATGAGAATTATCATTTTTAATGATTTTTAATATGTTTAATTTTATAACAAATTCGGAACATAAATCAATGGAATATATAGATTACTACAAAATACTGGGGATTTCAAAAAGTGCCACCTCCAAGGAAATCAAATCGGCCTATAGGAAATTGGCACGAAAATATCACCCCGATGTCAACCCGAACGATAAAACGGCCGAGCAGAAATTCAAAGAAGTAAACGAAGCCAACGAAGTATTGAGCGACCCCGAAAAAAGGAAGAAATACGACCAATACGGCGAACAGTACGGTAAAGATTGGCAACATGGCGAAGAATTTGAAAAAGCAAGAAAGGCACAAGGTCAACGAAGAAGTTCACGACAATATGCTGGAGGTTTTGAAGGACAGGATTTCGGGGGAGGCGATTTTTCGGATTTCTTCGAATCTATGTTCGGTGGAGGCGGATTTTCCGGTGGAGGACGTCAAGTAAAATTCCGAGGACAGGATTTTAATGCCGAACTTCGCCTGCAACTACGCGATGCCTACACTACCCAAAAACAGACGTTGACCGTAAATGGAAAGAATATCCGTATCACAATTCCGGCAGGAATCGAAAACGGGCAGACGATAAAAATCGCAGGTCATGGTGGTCCTGGAAGAAACGGTGGCCCGAAAGGAGACCTTTATATCACTTTTTCAATAGAGAACAATACCGACTTTAAACGCGATGGAAACAACCTCTACAAAAACATAGACTTGGATTTATATACGGCCATTCTTGGTGGTGAGCTAACGATCAACACATTTGATGGAATGGCAAAACTTAAAGTAAAACCCGAGACACAAAACGGTTCAACGGTAAAATTAAAAGGTAAAGGTTTTCCTGTTTATAAAAAGGAAGGCAAATTCGGAGATCTGTTCATTACCTATAATGTAAAGACCCCGACAAAATTATCTGCCCAAGAAAAAGAGCTGTTCAAACAACTGGCATCGCTAAAAAAATAAACTATGGACCTTACAGATTTTATTACAGTAACTGATTTTTGCAAGAGCCATCGTATTTCTCAGGCCTTAATTATTGAATTTAAAGATTATGGCCTCGTGGAAATCATTGAGCGAAAAGATGCTTTGTACATTCCGATAGCAGAACTTCCAAAAGCCGAAAAGATTTTGCGTTTACATTCAGAACTCGATATCAACCTCGAAGGTATAGAAGTAATTACTCAACTTTTGAACCGTTTGGAAGAAATGCAAAACGAAATGACACGCCTACAGAATCGATTGGGATTGTATGAATAAGTGACTAACCCAAGACTAGTTTAGACATTTTTAGAACACATCAGTTTTTATCTTGCTTATTTCTTCAAAAAGGAAGAATACATCCATACCTGTTTTTCTTGAAACCGAATGTAATCGCTCATAAGTGCGTTAGTGCCTTCGTCATTGGCATCATCAGAAAGATCCAGAATTTCACGCTGCATGGTAATTACGGCTTTGAACGCCTCTAAAATTTGTTCAACGGCAACTAGACCATCTGAGATTTTTCCACTCTCTTGAATCGAGGCAAGTTTAAAATAATGCGAATACCCGTGTTCAGGTGTATGGCCCAAGGTGAGAATGCGTTCGGCAACCTCGTCGATTTTTAGCAAAAGATCGTTGTAAAGTTCTTCGAATTTCAAATGCAGTTCAAAAAACTTTTCTCCTTTAATGTTCCAATGATAACCTCTTGTATTTTGATAGAAAATGGAATAATTCGCCAAAAGAACGTTCAGTTTCTGAGCCAATAGTTCAGCTTTTTTAGATTCTAACCCTATTGCATTTGTAGTTTTCATATCATAATGTTTTGGTCAAAGATAGATGGAGATGTTGAATTGAAAACTGACAAAAATCATTTCAGGGCTAGCACCTAACTTTTAATTTTAGAGTTTTAATTAAAACAGAAAACCATGAGCGATTTACGAGCAAGGCCCAAGGCCAATTTCATTCAAGAAACCGATTGGCAAGAACTGTACGTCTTGACCAACCATTGGAAATCTGATTTGTTGTTTTATAAAGACGACCTTAAATTCATGCACCATTTAATCGACAAATACTTTATTTGGATTACCAAAAAGGGGAATCTAAAAGATGTACAAAAAGTAGGCACCGCAATTTTAGCGGATTCGAAAGCTTGTGATGATTTGATTAAAAGAATTGAAGAACACCTCTCACATTTGGCCAGCCTAATTGACGAACCATTCAAAAACGATTCAGGAATATTCCGTGATGTACATCAAGAGTTGGAAGATGACATCACCATTTTCACCAAGGCCGTGCGTAAAAATAGAAAGCAGTTGTTCGAGGTGACCGAACGAGTTCTGGATGATGAGCAGCTGGTGCAATTATTGGAGAAATAACAATTCTATAACATGAAGACTTCAGCAAACTACTTTCGTACAATGACCATTCTGTAATTGGTCATTGAATCGTGGTCATTCTGATTGTCCTTATAAATGTACTTGAACTTTTTGTCAACCAATCTTTCTAGCTTGTTTTCAAAGTCAATGGTGCTATTAAGAACCTTTATTTTGTAAGCAGTGTCTTGAACGCAAAATATTACTATACATCCGGTTCTAATATTTTTTATGGTTCTTTTAATGAGTGCGGTTTCTTTCTCTTTATCCCTTTTTTGAAAATGAAACATACTGTCGAACAAGACAAAATCAAAATTTTGAAAATTATCGAATTTGTAAATATCGGAAACTTGACCCTTTACCTTAAGTCGTTCTTTTTCAGCAGCAGTTAGCATCTGCTGGATTCCAACTTTGGAGCTATCGATTCCTAGAACCTCATAACCCAATTTTGCTATTGCAAGAGCATCTCTCCCCTGTCCACAGCCTAAATCCAAAACCTTTCCTTTCGCATGATAATTCGCAAAAAAGTCCATCAACTCCGGATAAGGTTCCCCGAATAATTTTTCCGTCTTATAATACGTATCGTAACTCATTGGTTGATAGATTTGATTGGTATTCGTTTTATGAACTAGAGTAAACGCCAGCCCAAAGCTGCGGCTCCTAGAATAGAATGACTACCTGGCTTATCGGCCATGAAAACCTTCACCTTGCCTTTATAGGCATGAAAAAGATTTCGTTTCATTGACGCTTTCACAGGATTAAGAAGAATGTCACCTGCTTTACTCAATCCACCTAAGAGTATAAAGGCTTCGGGATCTAAATGTGCCGCAGTATCGGCCATTTGAGTGCCCAAGAATTCTGCGGTTTCTTCGAAAGCTTTTAGTGCAATCAAATCTCCCTTGATGGCGGCTTCTGAAATGATTTCCCCCGTCATGTCATCAAAACTAATACTGCGGAGTTCGGAATCTGCGTTCATGTCAGCGATATTCTCAAAGATCGTACGTCGCATACCCGTAACTGAAACATAGGTTTCCAGACAGCCTTTTAAACCGCAATTGCACTGTCTTCCGTTTGGAACCACGTTGACGTGACCTAACTCACCTGCCATTCCGTTTTGGCCAATGAGCAATTCACCGTTAGAAATGATTCCGCTGCCCAAACCCGTCCCTAAAGTCAAGACAACAAAATGTTTCATTCCCTTTCCCAAACCGAATTCCAGTTCGCCCACGGCAGAAGCGTTGGCATCGTTCGCAAGGGAAATAGGCAGATCCAAGATTTTCTTGATCGTGGCTACCAAAGGCACCTCATCGCCCCATCTAAAATTCACAGCATGTTCCATATTGCCGGAATACCCATTTGCATTAGGCGCACCCACACCAATTGCTAAAATATGCTGTTCTGATTTCAATGTTGCTTGTAACGACCCTATTTCCCTTTTCAATTGTATTGTAAAAGTGTCAAAAGTATTTTTTGCCTCCGTTGGAAATTTTCCTGTTGCTAAAATTTTTCCTTCACGGGTCACGAGTCCCAATTTGGTATATGTACCACCTATATCGATTCCAAGTACAAGTTCTTTTTCCATAGTAATCGAATGTAGTGCAAAAGAAATCGAAATAAAAATCAAGCAGTATGACGAAAGTCATTTTGTTTTACTTCAATCTATTATAATTTTATAGGTCTATTAACCCAAATTACAAATACTATGAGAGCAACGGCCCAAATCAAGAACCTCACTGCAGATAATTGCAAACAAACCATTATTCGCAATTTAAGTCGGATTTTGGATATCCGAATATTAGATATCGATACGGAAAGTAGAACGATATCCTTCTTATACAATAGTGTTTTTGCGCTAGAAAGAGTCAAACGCGAACTATTGAGTATCGGTTTTCCAGTGATGAAATGTAATTGCCAAGACCCACATCAAGAGACACGAACAATGCATAACGAACAACAACTACTTGTTCACTAAAATATTTTGTGATGCGATATTCTGAAAAAGTAGCATGCGAACTCTATCAAAATCTAGGAAAGCTTTTCTATGCCGTAGCCATGGCCGACAAAAGCGTTCACACAAGGGAAATTGATAAGTTGAGAAGTTTTATCAGAAAATACTGGCTTGATGTGGATGAAGTAGAAGATGAATATGGCGAAGATGCCGCTTTTCAAATAGAAACGGTATTCGACTGGCATTTAGAGTATGAAAAAGATGCAGACGAAACTTTTGACGAATTTCAGGAATTCTACAAAGACCACGAAAAAAAATTCACTCCCTTTATCAAAATTTTGGTTTTGGACACCGCCAATGCCATTGCTAATTCATTTGCTGGAACCAACAAGTCTGAACTCGTTCTTTTGGGCAAATTAAAATTATTATTGACCTAAGCCACATGTAGCGCCGATCGTAACTTAAGTTACGCCCTATACTTTTGGGCTGCTTTACCTTTGGTTTCCTAAGTAATATTACATGGAAATCACTCAACTGCTAGGATACCTTGGTGCCCTTATTATCGGAATCGTTCTCGGCCTTATCGGTGGCGGCGGTTCTATTCTCACTGTTCCCGTTCTTGTTTATTTGTTGGCAGTAAATCCAGTTGTTGCTACCGCTTATTCCTTATTTGTGGTGGGAGTTTCTTCTTTGGTTGGCGCTCTAAAGAATATCAAAAAAGGATTGGTAGATTTCAAAACGGCCATTGTATTTTCCATTCCGGCCTTTATCGCAGTATATGTCACCAGAAAATATTTGGTGCCTGCCCTACCCGATGAACTTTTTACAATCGGTGGGTTTTTGGTAACAAAGGATATCGGTATCATGGTCTTCTTCGCACTGATTATGTTGTTGGCCTCCTATTCAATGATTTGGGGAAGTTGCAAGAACTGCGATGACGATACGGCCGAAATACAGTACAACTACCCCATGATTATTTTAGAAGGACTTGTCGTTGGGGTTTTGACAGGTATCGTTGGTGCAGGAGGCGGATTTTTGATCATTCCCGCTTTGGTCATGCTCGCTAAACTCCCCATGAAAAAAGCCGTCGCCACCTCCTTACTCATTATCGCCGTTAAATCATTGATCGGGTTTTTGGGCGATGTACAAAATCTGGATATTGAATGGGCATTCCTGTTACGATTCACCGCACTTTCGGTCATTGGTATTTTCATTGGGGTATGGTTGAACAAGTTCATCGAAGGAAGTAAATTGAAAAAGGGCTTCGGATGGTTCGTGGTCGCCATGGCGGTTTATATTTTGTGGAAGGAGCTAGGTTGAAAGTTCACTGACAAATATCATTGTCTGTAAAATCTTAAAAAAAGACCTTTGTAACCAATGTTACCGCGCAAATTTTCAACACATTGTAATTTTATGTCGATAACCTTTAAAACAGCATAAGATGAAAATAGAACAGATTTATACCGGATGCTTGGCACATGCGGCATACTATTTAGAAAACAATGGTGAAGCGGCCATTTTTGATCCACTTCGCGAAGTACAGCCTTACATTGATAGGGCGCATAAAGACAATGCGAAAATCAAATATGTTTTTGAAACCCACTTTCATGCAGATTTTGTCAGCGGACATTTAGATCTAAAAAAGAAAACGGGTGCACAAATTGTTTTTGGTCCAACAGCCAAACCGGGTTATGATGCGTTGACCGCTGAAGACGGTCAAATTTTTAACGTTGGCGACTATAAGGTAAAAGTCATTCACACGCCAGGCCATACCATGGAAAGCACCACTTATCTTTTAATCGATGAGAATGGAAAAGAGCATGGCATTATCACAGGAGACACTTTATTTATTGGCGATGTAGGAAGACCTGATTTAGCGCAACATGTTATTGCGGATTTGACCGAAGAAAAATTGGCGGGACATCTGTACGATTCTTTACGGAATAAAATTATGCCTTTGAGCGATGATTTAATTGTGTATCCAAATCATGGCGCAGGATCCGCTTGTGGCAAGATGATGAGCAAGGAAACTACGGATACTTTAGGTCATCAAAAAGAAACGAACTACGCCTTACGTCCAGATATGACCAAAGAAGAATTTATCAAAGAATTGTTGACGGGATTGACCACTCCCCCAGGGTATTTCCCACAAAACGTTCTAATGAACATTAAGGGGTACGATAGTTTGGATACGGTTATGGATCGCGCTAAAACTCCATTATCAGTAGAAGCTTTCGAGGCCGCGGCAAACGAGACAGGAGCATTAATGTTAGATACAAGGGATGCGAAGGATTTCGCAAAAGGATTTGTTCCCAACAGCATTAATATAGGGCTTGACGGAAGTTTTGCGCAATGGGTAGGCGAAATGATTCCTGATGTGAAACAGGAAATACTTTTGATCACCTATCCTAATAAACAGGAAGAAACCATTACAAGATTATCTCGCGTAGGCTACGACAACACCATCGGTTATTTGGAAGGTGGATTCGGTAGTTGGAAAAAATCCGGAAAGGATTTTGAGACGATAGAACGTATAAATCCGAAGGAATTCGAAGCAGCATATAATTCAGAAAAACCTTTGGTCATCGATGTGCGCAAGAAAAGTGAATTCGATTCAGAACATGTTGTCGGTGCTTTAAATGTACCACTGAACGAAATCAACAAGCACTTGGCGCAATTTCCAAAGGACAAACCTTTTGTGCTGCATTGTGCAGGAGGGTACCGAAGTATGGTAGCAGCATCCATATTAAAACAAAGAGGTTGGAACGATTTTGTGGATGTTGATGGTGGATTTGACGAAATGAAAAAAACCAACATCAAAAAATCAGAATATGTTTGTCCTACTACGATGCTTTGAAAAAGACATTAGACTTTAGATACTAGACCTTAGACTAAAAACAATAGGTTAATTGTCTTTGCGAGGAGCTTCTAATAGATTGAAGTAGGTAACAAGGCTTAAAGCGACGTGGCAAACTGCCTTTTAGGAACACTAGATGTATAATATTCAACAGATTGCTTCGTGCCTCACAATGACAGAAACAGATTCCCACCTTCGTGGGGAAGACAATAAAAATGTTTAAAAATGGAAACAGAAATAAAAACAACGACAATGCCCCGAATTGGCGACCAAGCTCCCAATTTTGAGGTGGTAACTACGAAAGGGCAACTAAAATTATCGGATTTTGCCAAAGATAAATGGCTGGTCATGTTCTCACATCCGGCAGATTTTACGCCTGTTTGCACCACAGAAATGAGTGGTTTTGCTACACGTAAAAAAGAGTTCGATGCCTTGAATACAGAGTTGTTGGGCCTGAGTATCGATAGCGTACATGCCCATTTGGGCTGGGTCAGCAACGTTAGGGAAAAAACGGGTGTATATTTCGACTTTCCGATTATTGCGGATATTGATATGAAAGTTTCGAAACTATACGGAATGTTGCAGCCGAACGAGAGTGAAACTGCCGCCGTTCGCGCGGTATTCTTTATCGACCCGGCCAAGAAGATAAGATTGATCATGTACTATCCGTTGAACGTAGGCCGAAATATGGATGAAATACTTCGTGCATTGGAAGCACTACAGACTTCTGACAAATACAAGGTCGCCATGCCTTTGGATTGGAAAAAAGGCGATAAAGTTATTGTGCCGCCTCCAAAAACGTTGGATGAGATGAATACAAGGCTAAAAGACGATTCCATTGAATTGGTGGACTTCTATTTGGCCAAAAAAGAATTGAACTCTAATTGAAAATAATTTGGTTGGTTTTTAAAGGGAACGGCCACTTATTCAAGCTTGGCCGTTTCCTTGACCAAAAACCTATTTTATAAAACAAATACTATGTCATTTTTAAGCGCTCTTTTCGGAGCAAAAAACGAAACGTTAGATAAAATCGCCATACTGGATAGAGACACTTACGCAGAGGCAGTAACTGGTAAAAAGGTACAATTGGTAGATGTGCGCACCGCGAACGAATTCCGTAACGGACATATCAGAAACGCCATCAACATCGATTTTTATAACCCAAGCAATTTTGCAGCGGCTTTCGAGAAAATGGATAAATCGAAACCGGTTTATTTGTATTGTAGGTCTGGTGCACGTAGTCAGAAAGCAGCCAGAAGATTAGTGGATATAGGCTTTTCGCAGATTTATGATTTGAAAGGTGGATATATGCGTTGGCCTTGAGTATTTGAGTTTAGTTGGCAGATGGAAGCCAACGGAAGTATATAATTCGAAAAAAATTGGCTTTGCGATTTTGAGATGGACATAACAAAAATTGAATGACAAAAATTGTTCTTTTAAACTAAGATGAAAAGTTTGACAATTAAAACGCTACAACCATGAAAACCTCAGTTATTGTACAAAATCTTAAATGTGGAGGCTGTGCTAAAACCATCTCTTCCAAAATATCTGAAGTTGAAAATATTACAGATGTACTGGTCGATGTGGAATCGGCGATGGTATCTTTTGCATATAAGAACATCAATGATGCATTGGTAGTCAAAGACAAATTAAGAGCATTAGGATATCCATCCATAGACAGTAAGAATTCCTTGGCGGCAAAGGCTATTTCATTCGTAAGCTGTGCAACAGGTAAAATATCGAAATCATGAAATTGGCAATCTCAAAAATCGATACTATTCGAATTGTAATTAGCGAATTATATATGATCGACAATAAACACCTAAAAATTAACAGATGAAAAACACTTTTCTAATTGTACTGGTCTTAATCTTTGTTAGCTGTAAGGATGATAAAAAATCCGACTATAACGCAGTTGAATCTACTACCCTACAAGAGCTTGCGGAAGCAGTGCAGTCGCATCCCGGAAAAAAAATAATGGAGACGGAATGTTACATCTGTCACGACCCGGAGGCGTCTCAAGAGAGCATGATCGCGCCGCCATTGGTTGCTGTCAAAACATACTATATCGACGAGAATACATCTAAAGAGCAATTTACACAAGACCTTATCAAATGGGTCAACGATCCTGAGACAGAATCGAAAATGCCGGAAGCCCTCTTTGAATTTGGAAGCATGCCCTATATTCCATACCCTGACGAAGCCCTTGCGCAAATTGCGGAATATATCTACGAGAATGATATTGAGCGACCAAAATGGTATGATAAGGCAATTCAAGGTGAAGGTGGCAAAGGACTATGGATGAACAGGAATTTAGTGTCCAAAGAAATTCAAGAAACCAATGCACAGAAAGGATTAGCCTATGCACAGGCTACACAAAAAGCTTTGGGGCAGCAACTCATAAAAGCTATTGGAGAAAAAGGAACACTTGGGGCTATCGAGTTTTGCAATATAAAAGCGTTAGCCTTGACCGATAGCATATCGGTCATGAACAATGCCGTAATTAAAAGAGTATCCGATAAACCCCGAAATCCAGATAACAAGGCCAATGATGAGGAGTTAGGTTATATTTCCTATTATAAAAAATTGATAGCCTCGGGAAAAGAGCCAAAACCCATAGTGAAAAGAGAGAATGGTGAGGTAGATTTTTACTATCCGATAACCACAAACACAATGTGTTTGCAATGCCATGGCAGACCAAACGAGCAAGTTATGCCCGAGACATTGGCAACGCTGAAAAGCCTTTATCCCGCTGATCAAGCAATTGATTATGATGCAAATGAGGTTCGCGGCATATGGGTTGTGAATTTTGATGAGAAGAAGTAGACAATAAAAGCTCCACTCCTTTTTCAAGGAGGGGAATGAATTCCGCTTGCGGAAGAAAAGGGTGGTTCCTTCGTGAAGCGGAATTACCATTTTATAAAAAAGTTCTCTGAGCGGGGTTTTGCTTAGCGAGAATTAGTCCGTGGTTCAGGATCGAGACCTTGGCTTAATAACCTCGTCTCCGCCAAAGGCGGATCCTTCCCTCCTCAAATGAGGAGGGGAGCAAAACAAAAACAAGACATGAAAACCTTAGGAATGATCGGTGGCACATCTTGGCATTCCACCATCGTTTATTATCGATTGATAAACAAATTAGTTGGGCAAAAAATCGGTACCCAGGCCAATCCGCCTTTGATCATCCATAGTATCAATATCGAAATAATGCGGGAACAAGATTCGGATAAAATCAATGCCAAATACCTTGAAGTATCGCAAAAATTGGAGCAGGCGGGAGCAGAAGCCATTGTGATCTGCGCCAACACGCCACACATGGCGTACGATTTCGTGCAACCAAAAATAGGCATTCCCATCTTTCATATCGCTGATGCTATAGGAAAGGAAGCCTCAAAATTAGGATTGAACAAATTAGGGCTACTTGGTAATCGGCCAACCCTGACCAAAGGTTTTATTCAATCGCAGCTTTTGGACAATTACAGCATAGAGACTAGTATTCCTGATGAGCAATACCTTGACAAATGCCATGATTATATTTCCAAAGAACTGACCCAGGGTCAGTTTAACGATCAAGCCAAAGATTTCTTTATCGAACAAATGCAATTCTTGAAAAATAAGGGAGCAGAGGGTATCATTCTTGGATGTACAGAATTACCTATGCTTATTGATCAAAAAGATGTCGATATGCCATTACTGGCGACAACAGATTTGCACACACAAATGGCTGCGGATTTTATTTTATCCAAATAATTGCCGTCTCTTTTTAAAACATCCACAATCTTGTGTAACAAAAGTTACAGCATTCTAACAAAAGACATATTATTTTTAAGAATAAACATTAAACGACCCTAAAAATGAAATCACATCATCAGGTTCTCATCATTGGCGGAGGTACAGCCGGAATTATGGTTGCCGGTCAATTGTTGAACAAAAACAAAACATTGGATATCGGCCTCATAGAACCCGCCGAAACGCATTACTATCAGCCAGCATGGACGTTGGTTGGTGCAGGCACCTACGACTATGAAAAAACGGCGCGACCTATGGCCTCGGTAATGCCTAAAAATGTGAATTGGATCAAAGATTTTGCCACAGGATTCGATCCTGAAAACAATACTGTTTCAACAAAATCGAGCGGCGATATATCTTATGATTATTTGGTGGTCGCACCGGGACTCACATATGATTATAGCTTGGTCCCCGGACTCGGAGATGTAATTGACAAGGGTGTTGTCTGCAGCAACTATACCAATCCTAAGCATACTTGGGAGGTAATAAAAAAATTCAAAGGCGGTACTGCACTTTTTACCCAACCTACAACACCTATAAAATGTGGTGGTGCCCCGCAGAAAATTATGTACCTGGCCGAAAGTCATTTTAAAAAAAGTGGCATCCGAAAAAAGACCGATGTGGTATTTGCTACGGGCGGTACGGTCATATTCGGTGTCAAAGAAATTGCAAAAACCCTAATGGAAGTTGTCGATAGAAAAGATATCAATCTAAGGTTTCACCATAAACTCGTTGCCATAGATGGCGAGAAGCAAATCGCCTGGTATGAAATGGGCAAGGAAATCAATGCAGGCGGCTGCGTTGTCATTACCGGTGATGAAAACAGCGAACTGAAGCTGGACGAAACTTTCCAGTACAACTATAAAGATGTAAAAGTTACAAAGGATGGTGACCGATACGGTATTCACTATGATATGTTGCATACCGCTCCCCCATCGGTGGCTCCTAAGTTCGTTAGAGAATCTTCGTTGGTCAATGACGCGGGTTGGGTCAGCGTTGATCATCAAACCATGCAACATACCGAATACGCCAACATATTTAGCTTAGGCGATGTAGCTGCTTTACCAACAGCAAAAACTGGTGCGGCAATCCGCAAACAAGTGCCGATTGTAGTCGATAATATCAACCTACTTATATCACAACATAAAATGGGTACAAAAGCTTATAATGGCTATTCTTCTTGCCCACTTGTTACAGACTATGGAAAAATGGTATTAGCGGAATTCGACTATAAGAACAATTTTATTCCCGACCCCAAACTAAAACAGATGTTCATCTCTGATAGTTCAAAAGAACATTGGAGATTATGGATGCTAAAAAAATACGGACTCCCCTACCTGTATTGGAACAAGATGATGAAAGGCAAAGAAGTATAGTTTTGATTGATGATGTGTTTTTTGAAAATGGGAGTCTTAAGCTCCCATTTTTAATTGATGAATCCTTAGATAACTATAGTTACACTTCCTTTGGTCTATGTAGCATACATTTGAAATACACTGTGAATTGAAAATGACTTTTGTCATTTTTATCGACTCCTTCCTCGACTACTTTTAACGACGAAATGAAAACTAGGAACAAAACCTTAAAATGATTCAGGAACTTAAAGACAATTACGGCCATATTTTTGAAGATGCCCTACTGAACGAAATCAATCAAGTAGCGACCTATAAAGACATTCCAGAAGGGTTCAAGTTGATGGAAATCGGTGATTATATCAAAAATATGCCGCTGTTGGTTTCAGGAGTAATCAAGATTTTAAGGGAAGACAAGAACGGCGACGAACTATTGCTCTATTTTTTGGAGAATGGAGACACTTGCGCCATGACCTTGAGTTGTTGCGTCGGGCATAAAAAAAGTGAAATCAGGGCCGTTGCAGAAACCGATGCCAAGTTGATCATGATTCCCATTGGAAAAATGGAAGAATGGATGGCCAAATATCCAAGCTGGCGCGACTTCATTCTACAGAGCTACCAAAACCGCCTCAATGAAATGATGGAGACTGTGGACAGTATCGCCTTTTTGAAAATGGATGAACGCCTACTTAAATACTTGAAAGATAAAGCCAGAGTAACAGGAAGTACGACCATTAAAAGCACCCACCAAGAAATTGCTTACGAATTACATACGTCTCGTGTTGTAGTATCGAGATTACTTAAAAAGTTGGAAAATATGGGAAAGTTACAGTTGAACCGTTTCCATTTAAAAATTATAGATCTATAATATTTGAACCGTAGTTGCTATACCAGTAGTAAATGCCCTATTCCTTTAGAGGTAATGATAATAGATAAAAACAGTCTCTGAACACCAAACGAAATGCGTTTATTTTCATTTTTTATAGTGCTGTTGGTAGTATGCAGCTGTAATAGAAGCCAAAAACCTATCGAAAAATCTGAAAAAGCCATACCTGAAAGAGGGGAATTGAGCATAGATTCCCAGATTTTTCTGGGAAATCGCTTATTTTCAGAAAAAACATGCATTACCTGTCATGATGTTAGCGAGAAAAAAATAGGCCCCTCAGTCAAAGAGATAATGACTGTTTATAAAGAAAAGAATGGGGATATAGTGGCTTTTTTAAAGGGCGAGGCCAAACCGATAGTAGACACTGCCGCAACCCAAGTGGCCATTATGCAAGCCAATATCGATGGATTTCTCAAAAACATTTCCGATGAAGAACTGAAAACCATCGAAACCTACATGCTGCATGTTGATAATTTGAACTCGGCACAAGCAAACCCAAAAGATTGAATAATTTAAACCGGTCAAAAAAAGCAGGATATTGGTTGAGATTAATCCGTATTATATCCTACCTAAAAAGATTCCTCTGTAACAAAAGTTGCTGTGTGTAAACTTCAATATTTAGAATTTTACGAAAAGAGAAATTTGGAAATCATGGTTTTCATGTGTGGATTGTTTTCAATATCATCTTGAAATCCAGTTAAAAGTAAACCGGTTCCATATCCGGTTTTGTTGGTTGTTTATTGAAAGGCACCTCGATTTTACGAGGTGCCTTTTTCACTAATTCAGTGTTTACGAAAAACTATATGAAAAGTAACTGTGTACCTTCTTCATCGGCCCTGTTGTAGAAATCGCCAATTGTCAAGATGCCCTCTATCTCATCGATTAAATCTTCTTCTTTTAAATGGAACATATCTACAGCGAGCTTACAGGCCCAAAGTCTACAGCCCGAATCGGAGAGAATTTCCAGAAATTCGCCTACTGGCGGCATATCTAATTTTTCCATTTCCTTTTTCATCATTTTAGTGGCGAGTGCCTCTACGCCCGGTAATCCGCCTAACATAGTGGGAATGTGCATAGCAGGGTTACCTACAGTAGCTACGTGCAAATGCTCCAGTTTTTTCTTTTGAATGGCCTCTAATCCGAAAAAAGTAAAGAATATTTCGGACTCAATACCTTCCATTCGTGCGCCATTGGCCATAATAAACGCAGCGTATACGTTTTCAATCGTTGCTTTTGAAAGTATGAACAGCATCTTACGTACTTTGGTCTTTCCCATGATATTTGGTTTTAAATTGTCTTCTATGTGCTATTGTTAATGCGTTGTATGACCCGTGAACAAATCCAAGTCACTTTCATTGTTACCGAGACAGGTTTACTTAAATACAACTTTTTGGTTTTGGAATTCCAGCAATCATAGTGGCTTTTTTTAATGGGCCACCAGGAAAAAGGCTATAGAATTCTTTGATATCGATTACTCCACTTTTTTTGATTCCCCTTATGGATAACGGTTCGTCATTGTTGTGTTTCTCTTGGATGTACTTGATAACTTCCCAGTGTCTTTCGGTCATGCATATACCTTGTTCATCTGCGATACACTCGCAAATTTCTTCGGTCCATTGTGAGAAGTTGGTTAGATAACCTTCTTCGTTTACTTCAATTTCGGTTTGTGATATTATCTTTCTCATTATTATAAATTTTAGGTTATTATATTATTCTACCTCTTCCAAATGTTTGCCTTTGGTACTCATAGTCGCCGATACAAATGGAATATGTATTCCCTTGATCAACATGTTCCAGTACACCCATCTAAAGGCCATCTTGCCCATATGATTGGTTCTACTTTCCTTTAACAAGTTCAAAGGTCCGACACCAGGAAAAGGAAACGTACCTTCAACGGGTTCGTGGGTATAATTAAAGTCGATCAACAACGCCTTGCCGTTTCCTGTTTCGATAAAACAGTTGGCATGGCCATCGAATTCCTCTTTTAATTCTTCTCCTTTAATAAATCGTAGAATATTGTCCGTCAAAATTTCCGCTTCAAAATGTGCCACCGAACCTGCTTTAGATGCGGGAAGGTTTGTTGCGTCACCAATGGCAAAAATATTTTGATGATCAAGGCTCTGAAGCGTAGCCTTGTTCGTTGGCACGTAATTCAAATCGTCGCCCATGCCTGAACGTTCTATGAGAGCATCGCCCATATTGGTCGGAACGGTAACCAGTAAATCATATTCCACTTCGGTATCGGCATAATCGATTATCTTTTTATTCTCATAGTCGACACGCTCGATAGCAAAATCGGTTACCTCCTTTATGCCCTTTTCCTCCAAAAGGTAGTGAAGGGCCTTCGTTGCTTTTGGTTTTGTAAATGCTCCTCCGAGGGGTGTAACAAAAGTGATATCCACTTTATCGCGCATGCCTTTGTGCTTAAAATATGAATCGGCCAAGAAGGCAAATTCCAAAGGTGCTACAGGGCACTTGATGGGCATTTCTGAAATGTGCACCACCAATTTACCACCTTTCCATTCCCTCAGTTTATCACGTAAGGCTTTTGCTCCTTCATAGGTATAGAAATCAAATATGCTTTTGTACCATTCCGGACCATCCATGCCCTCAATTTCATCAGGGGCTATTTTTGTGCCTGTGGCAATGATTAATATATCATAAGGTACATTTTTACCAGATTCAAGTATTATGGTATTATCTTCAGGAAGGATCAATTCAATCTTTTCTTGAATATAGTCTACCGCTTTCGGAATGAACTTTTTACCGTTCTTCTTGACCTGTTTTGTGGTATAAATATCAAAGGGAAGAAATAAAAACCCAGGTTGGTAGTAATGGGTTTTGTATTGGTCAACGATTGTGATTTGCCATTCTTTCTTTGGAAGTTTTGAAACCAGATGGTTTGCCATCATAGTACCTGAGGTGCCTGCACCTAATATGACCAGATTCTTCATTTTTCAGCTTTTATAGTTACTTATTTTAACACTATAAATTTACCATTACGCCTAGCTAAAAAAGATGACAAAAGTCATAACAACTCCATAAACTTGGTAACAATTGTTACATAATTTATTGTTTTTCAGCGTTTAATAACATAGAAAGAATTTTATATGGAAAGTAAACTTAATTAGAATAAAAAAACAATCCGTTCAACTTTGGGTTAAAGATGAACGAATTGTTTCTGTATGCTTTGAATGACAACTCTGACTTACTCTTTCGAAGCTTTTATCGCAGCCTGCGCAGCTGCCACCCTTGCAATAGGAACTCTAAAAGGAGAACAGCTCACATAGTTCATTCCCATTTGATAGCAGAACTCCACAGAACTGGGTTCACCACCATGTTCGCCGCAGATACCAACTTTTAGATCGGGTTTGGTGCTTCTGCCACGCTCAGTTCCCATTTGAATCAATTGCCCTACCCCTTCTTGATCCAAGACTTCAAAAGGATCCACGGTAAGAATTCCTTTTTCCAAATAAATGGGTAAAAACTTACCCGCATCATCACGGGAATATCCAAAGGCCAACTGGGTCAAGTCGTTTGTTCCAAAGGAAAAGAAATCCGCATATTTGGCAATTTTATCGGCCATTAAAGTAGCTCGAGGAATTTCCATCATAGTGCCGACCAAATAGTCGATGGTATCCTCATATTCTTCGAATACTTTGTTTGCGGTTGCTCTTATTATGGTTTCCTGTTCGATAAATTCGTTCATGGTGCCAACCAGCGGAACCATAATTTCAGGTTTAGAAACGATGCCTTTCGCTTTCAAATTCAAGGCCGCTTCCAAAATGGCCCGAGTCTGCATCTCAGTAATCTCGGGATATGTATTTCCCAATCGACAACCGCGATGCCCCAACATGGGGTTGAACTCATGAAGTTCCGCCACCTTATTTTTTACGGCTGAAAGTGAGATGTGCATATCGTCGGCTAATTCTTTTTGTGTGGCCAATTGATGCGGTACGAATTCATGTAAAGGTGGGTCTAGTAGGCGTATGGTAACTGGAAGCCCATCCATTGCCTCAAAAATTCCTTCAAAATCTTCGCGTTGCATGGGTAGCAATTCTTCCAAAGCATGTTTTCGACCTTTGACCGTATCCGCGAGGATCATTTCTCGCATGGCTTTAATACGGTCTACTTCAAAGAACATATGTTCGGTACGGGTCAAACCAATACCTTTCGCCCCAAAATTCCGAGCGGCCTTGGCATCCTTTGGAGTGTCAGCGTTTGTTCGAACGTTCATTGTGGTGTAGGTATCGGTCAATTTCATCAGTTCGGCAAATTCGCCGCTTAAAGTGGGTTCGATGGTGGCCACTTTTCCCTCAATGATATTTCCTGTGGATCCGTTCAATGAAATCCAGTCTCCTTCGTGGTACTCTTTGTCAACAACCGTCAAGGTGCGGTTTTTGTAATCTATTTTCAAGGCACCCGCACCAGAAATACAACATTTACCCATTCCCCTTGCAACTACTGCAGCGTGGGAAGTCATACCGCCTCTTGCAGTCAATATCCCTTTAGCCAAGTTCATGCCCTCCAAATCTTCGGGGGAGGTTTCGATTCGCGTCAAGATGGTATTCCTATACTTTTTGGCCTCATCGGCAAAGAATACGATTTGACCTGTTGCAGCGCCTGGAGAAGCTGGTAAACCCTGCGCAATAATATGCGCCTTTTTAATGGCTTTCGGGTCGAAAACCGGATGTAACAATTCATCCAATTTATTGGGTTCTATACGAAGTAATGCCTCTTTGTCGTCAATCAATCCCTGATGAAGCAAATCCATTGCAATTTTAACCATTGCCGCTCCGGTACGTTTACCGTTTCGGGTCTGCAAAATCCAAAGTTTGCCATCTTGAATGGTAAACTCCATATCTTGCATATCGCGGTAATGATGCTCTAGTTTATTCTGATATTCAAATAACTCTTTATAAATTGACGGCATCAATTCTTCTAACGAAGGATAGTTTTCAGCCCGATCAGCTTCTTCGACCTTTGCCAGTTCTGCCCATCGCTGTGAACCCAATTTGGTGATTTGTTGGGGAGTGCGAACACCGGCCACCACATCTTCACCTTGGGCATTGATTAAATATTCGCCGTTAAAAACGTTTTCGCCCGTACCGGCATCCCTAGTAAAACAGACACCTGTGCCTGAATTTTCGCCCATATTACCATACACCATGGCCTGTACGTTGACCGCGGTTCCCCAATCGGCGGGGTATCCGTTCATATTTCTATAGTATTTGGCTCGATCTCCGTTCCAACTGTTGAAAACGGCGATTACAGCTCCCCAAAGCTGTTGCCAAGGGTCGCTAGGAAAATCATGTCCCGTTCGCTTTTTGACTACATCTTTAAAGTCATAAACAAGGTCTTTAAGGTCTTGAACCGTAAATTGAGTATCGAGTTCTATTTCCCTTTTTTCCTTGAGGTGTTCCATAATTTCCTCGAAAGGATCAATATCATCTTTTGATTCCGGTTTCATGCCCAAAACAACCCCGCCGTACATTTGTATAAAACGACGGTACGAATCCCACGCGAAACGGTCGTTACCTGTTTTGGCCGCCAAACCTTTGACCACTTGGTCATTTAATCCAAGATTCAGTACGGTATCCATCATTCCGGGCATCGATACCCTTGCTCCTGAACGCACTGAGATCAACAATGGGTTTTCTATTTCCCCATAGGTGGTTCCCATGATATTTTCTATATTTTCGACCGCTTTTTCAACATCCTCTTTGATCAATGCCAACACCGCTTCTTCGCCCAGTTCATTATATTCCGTGCAGGCTTCAGTGGTAATCGTAAACCCGGGAGGCACCGGAATGCCGATAGCACTCATTTCTGCCAGATTAGCCCCTTTTCCCCCGAGGAGGTTCTTCATCTTGCTGTTTCCATCAGCAGTTTTATTACCAAAGCGATAAACTCTGGTGCGGAGGTCTTCCAATACTTCCATACTATAAAGTTTTAGTTGTATTTCAGTTCTTATTCGAGGTCAAAAATAGAGACTCTTACTTGGCATTTTTATGACTATTATCATACATTTTAGATTTGTCTTTGAAATACCCATTTGTGTAACATTTGTTACACAAAACCTCCGTATTTATTGACTTTATATATTCTGAATCGCTAATTCCACCTCTCTAAATTCCATGTGACCGTAAGTTGGTAACATTAGTTACTGCACAGGCTTTATTGCACCTCTAATTTTGCTCCAAATAATAAAACAGAGATGAAATACAACCTTTCATTCATATTGCTTTTCGTGGGATTACTTACCGTTCAAGCGCAAGAAACAGTATTGATCACGAAGGCCGAAGTGGCTGCCAAAGTGAAAGAAAATAATAATGCCCTTAAAATATCGGCCCAAGATGTTTTGGCGGCACAAGGCGATTATAGACAGACAAATGCTGTTTTATTGCCCAATGTGGGTATTTCGCATACGGGGATTGCCACCACAAATCCGTTAATGGCTTTTGGTTCTAAATTGAACCAGTCCATCTTGACTCCTGGGGATTTTGACCCTACCTTATTGAACAATCCCAGACAGATTGAAGATTACGCCACGCGGATCGAAGTACAACAACCGATTTTTAATTTGGATGGCATCTATCAGCGAAAGGCGGCAAAAGCAAAATGGAACGCTACCGAACTACAATCTGAACGCACCGAACAATTTATTGACCTTGAAATTGATAAAGCCTATATGGAACTTCAATTGGCCTATAAAACCGTAGAAGTTTTAGAAAAGACGAAAGTAGCTGCTCTAGAGAACAAGCGAATCGCCAACAATAGTTTTAAGCAAGGCTACCTTCAAAAGTCTGATATTTTGGCAGTGGAAGTGCGTGTTACGGAAATCGAAAATCAATTACAGTACGCAAAAAGCAATGTTCGAAATGCTTCCAATTTCTTATCCGTTTTGATGAACGATACCAGTTACGCAATACTACGACCATCGGATTCCTTAACAATAATAGCCGGCGATTTATCAGTAGCGGATCTTTCTGAAAACAGAGCTGATATTCAAGCCATGTCATCGGCGAGCAAAGCCTATCAACAAATCCACATGGCCGATAAGATGAGTTTCTTACCTCGTTTGAACGCTTTCGGAACCTATGAACTTCACGATGATGAAATCTTTCAAGGAGATGCTGACGGTTACTTGTTCGGTGCTCAATTACAATGGAACATTCTAGAAGGCAGCAAACGCTTTGGAAAAGCCCAGAAAAGCAAGGCTGAATTTGAAAAATCAAAATTAGAATTGGAACAATATAAAGCTCAAAGTCAGGTAGAGCTGAACAGGGCGAAACGTATGCTCCAAGATGCGAAAAACAACTTGGAGCTTACGGCCCTCTCCCTCGAACAATCGGAAGAAGCATTGCGCATACAAACCAACAGATTTCAACAGGGACTCGAAAAAACAACCGACCTGTTGATGTCCGAAACGCAATTCGCGCAAAAGCAACTGGAATACTATAGCACTATATATCAACACAATTATGCACTGGCTTACGTGCAATTTTTAACGAAATAAAACAAAATTCTTTGTACGTAGTACCTAATACAATCATAACCATGAAAAAATATAATTACATACCCGCAGCGCTTCTAATGTTAACATTAGTATTGAACAGTTGTGGCGAAGCTAACAAGAAAACGGTTACCGATAATTCCCCCGCGGTGGCCGTTAATGTCAGTGCAGTTACAGAAAATAATGATAATCCGTTTCTATCAACAAGCGGTAAAACTGAAGCAGTGAAAAGCGCTAATATTAGCACCCGTATGATGGGGTATGTAGATAAAATCTATGTACAGGTGGGCGAAAAGGTTAAAAACGGACAACTCCTGCTGAGCATCAACAATGCAGATGTGTCCGCCAAATTGGCGCAAGTTAATGCTGGCATTACAGAAGCTACTGCTGCATTTAACAACGCCGAAAAAGACTACAATCGATATACAGCCTTATTTCAAGAGAACAGTGCATCGCAAAAAGAGTTGGACGATATTACCGCCAATTACAACATTTCAAAAGCTCGATTGGAGGCCGCCAAACAGATGAAGAACGAGGTCAATGCCCAACTGTCGTACGCAAATATACGTGCGCCCTTTAACGGAGTGGTTACCAACAAATTTATCAACGCAGGTGACATGGCAAACCCAGGAATGCCCTTGTTAGAAGTAGAGGCACCTGGAAAATATCAAGTATTGGCTATGGTACCTGAATCAGAAATATCAGGTATAAAAGCAGAAACCGAAGTTGATGTGATTCTAAAATCGTTGGATGAATCAATAAAAGGAAAAGTCACAGAAGTAAGTACCTCATCGAAGAATACGGGAGGACAGTACATGGTCAAAGTGATTTTGGATAAAACCGATGCCAATATACTTTCAGGGATGTATGCTACCGTACAGTTTCCGGTGGAACGGAAATCGACCACCAAAGCAGCAATTATGATTCCTACGGAAGCACTTGTCGAAAAAGGACAACTAACAGGGGTGTACACCGTGAGTCAAAGCAATACCGCTTTGCTGCGTTGGTTGCGATTGGGAAGAACCTTTGGAGATAAAACAGAAGTGCTTTCGGGCCTTTCGGCAGATGAACAGTACATCGTTTCGGCAGAAGGTAAATTATACAACGGAGCGAAAATCTCCATTCAATAAACGGATTTTGCGTTAGGGATTGCAGCGGTTACCCCACAGTGCTTTTGAGCTTTTTTGCTCAAAAGAACGAGGAGTAAAAGCGGAAAGCCCGCCCGAACGCCCAAAAAAATAACAACTATCAGATGAAAGAAGGTTTAGCAGGTAAAATCGCCAAGATGTTCATAGGCAGCAAGTTAACAGTATTGTTAATGATCGTCTTTATGGTCATTGGAGTTTACAGTTCATTTTTGATACCTAGGGAAGAGGAACCACAAATTGACGTGCCCATGGCCGATATCTTTATAGGATACCCTGGAGCAAGTCCGACCGAGGTAGAAAGTCGGGTTACTAAACCTTTAGAGAAACTTATCTCTAACATCAAAGGCGTTGAATACGTGTATTCGACTTCAATGAAGGAACAGGGTATGGTCATCGTGCAATTTTATGTGGGCGAAGATATCGAACGTTCGTTCGTAAAGCTGTACAACGAGATCAATAAGCATATGGACATTATGCCGGAGGGCGTAACATTTCCTCTTGTAAAGACCCGTGCTATTGATGATGTGCCCATGCTGGGTCTAACGCTTTGGAGTGAAAACTACGATGGGTATCAACTTAGCCAAATGGCACAAGAGCTAGAAAGCGAAATCAAGAAAGTCAATGATGTGGCTGTTACCCATAAAATCGGGAATCAAAACCGACAACTACGTGTGGTATTGGATAAAGACAAACTAGCGGCTAGCGGACTAGATTTTTTGAAGGTCTCTGAAATGATCAAAGCGAACAACGCACAGTTAAGCTCAGGTAGTTTCGATAAAAACGACACCGAATTTTTAGTCAATACGGGTAAATTTTTGGCGTCGGTCACCGATGTAGAAAACCTTGTGGTGGGTGTTCAACAGAACCAACCCATTTATTTGAAACAAATTGCCAGTATCATCGATGGTCCGGAAATACCTCAGAGCTATGTTTCTTTAGGCTTTGGTCAGGCCAGTGATAAAGTAGCCGATTACAAATCAGAATATCCAGCGGTTACTATTTCTGTTGCAAAAAGAAAAGGTTCCGATGCGATGAAAATTGCAGATATAGTCATCGACAAAGTCGAACATTTACGTGCTACTTTGATACCTGATGATGTTCATGTTGAAATTACCAGAAACTATGGTGAAACGGCATCTCATAAAGTATCGGAATTACTGCTGCACCTTATAGGGTCCATCTTTGCCGTAACCTTAGTTGTAATGTTGGCGATGGGTTGGCGCGGTGGATTGGTGGTGTTCTTATCCGTTCCGATTACGTTTGCGTTGACCCTGTTGAGTTATTACATGCTCGACTATACGCTGAACAGAATTACACTTTTTGCTTTGGTTTTTGTTACAGGTATAGTGGTAGATGACTCCATTATTATTGCGGAGAACATGCATCGGCATTTTAAGATGAAACGCTTGCCCTTTAAGCAAGCTGCCTTATACGCGATCAATGAGGTGGGTAACCCAACTATACTGGCAACCTTTACCGTGATAGCATCGGTTTTACCTATGGCCTTTGTATCAGGACTTATGGGGCCATATATGGCGCCAATGCCTATTGGTGCATCTATAGCGATGATCTTGTCTTTGTTCGTAGCCTTAACTATAACCCCTTACTTAGGATTTATATTCTTACGGGAAAAAGACAAAAAAGGAAAAGTAGCGAAGAAGCAAACGCCTTTAGAAGAAACTTTTATTTATAAGATTTATAACAAATTTGAACGACCACTTATTGAAAACAAAGGGAAACGCTGGTTGTTTTTAGGATTAACTTTTTTATTATTAATGGGATCCATGGTTTTGTTTTTTACAAAATCGGTAGCGGTAAAAATGTTGCCTTTTGATAACAAAAACGAGTTTCAAGTGGTCATTGATATGCCTGAGGGCACAACACTTGAACGCACGGGCGTAGTTGCACAAGAAATCGCCCAGTACTTGTCAACACGACCAGAAGTGGTCAACTATCAAAATTATATTGGTACCTCTGCCCCTATTACTTTCAACGGTTTGGTACGTCACTATGATTTACGTGGCGGTAGCAATATGGCGGATATTCAAGTGAATCTTGTTGATAAAGGCGAGCGGTCTATTCAGAGTCATGGTATCGCAAAATTATTGCGACCAGAAATACAAAAGATAGCCGCCAAATACAATGCGAATGTGAAACTGGTTGAGGTGCCACCAGGGCCTCCGGTATTGTCTACTATTGTTGCAGAAGTTTATGGCCCAGATTACGAGGAGCAAATAAAAATCGCCAATAGTATTCAAGATATCTTGAAGAATACAGACGATGTGGTAGATATTGATTGGATGGTAGAAGCCGACCAGACCGAATATCAGTTCGAAATTGATAAGGAAAAGGCAATGCTCTACGGAGTTGCTCCGCAACAGATCGCCTATACCATGAATATGGCACTGTCAAACAGGGCGATAACCAACTTGTATGATGAAGATGCGAGCAATCAAGTAGGGCTGGTTTTGGCACTAGATGAAAAGGAAAAATCGACCATTACCGATATTTCACAATTGAAAGTTGCCTCTAAAACGGGTGGCATGGTGTCCATTGCAGATTTAGTTGACATTAAAGAAACCATAAGCGCCAAAAGCATTTATCGTAAAAATCAAAAACGTGTTGTTTATGTATTGGCCGATATGGCAGGGGAATTAGAGAGTCCGGCATATGCTATTTTAGGTATGGAAGAGAAGCTAAAAGAGATTGCTTTACCAAAGGGATATGAAATTAATGAGATGTACTTAGGCCAGCCTGATTTTGAAGATGATTATACCGTTAAATGGGACGGCGAATGGCAAATTACGTTAGAGGTTTTCCGCGATTTAGGAATTGCCTTTTTAGGAGCCATCATATTGATTTACATTTTAATTGTAGGATGGTTTCAGAACTTTAAAGCTCCAGTAGTAATGATGGTAGCTATACCCTTATCATTAATAGGAATTGTTTTAGGGCATTGGATCATGGGCGCCTTTTTTACAGCAACTTCTTTTATTGGTATGATTGCTTTAGCGGGTATTATGGTGCGAAACTCGGTATTGCTTATTGATTTTATCAATCTACGATTAGCAGAAGGCGTACCTATAAAACAGGCGGCAATTGAAGCTGGTGCGGTACGTACCACCCCAATTTTATTAACGGCCGGTACGGTAGTAATCGGGGCATTCGTAATACTTTTCGATCCTATTTTTCAAGGCTTGGCTATTTCTTTAATGGGCGGTACCATAGTTTCAACAGTATTGACGCTCTTGGTGGTTCCCTTGGTTTACTATATGATCGAACGTAAAAATTATCCTGAAGTTGAAATGGAAACTGCGGAGCGGACTTCGGATATTTCTGAATAAGATGTCGCGTGAATAACAATTAGAACAAATATTAAATAGATTCCCGCCTCCGCGGGAATGACATTATAAATGATTAATCATGAAACTACTAATCGTAACGGTCGTTGAACAATTCGAAAAAGAAATTTTGCGACTCTTTAAAGAAGCGAATATTGAAAGTTTTAGCGGCTCCGATATTGATGGATACAAAAATCAGACCTCGATGATTCGTACCTCGAGCTGGTTTCCTAGTCAAAAAAGCGGCGTAGAGTCTAGTTTGTTCTTCTCTTTTACCGATGAAGAAAAAATTGATGTCCTTTTCGGACTGATCAAAGAATTCAATAAAAGTTTGGAAACCAACAATCCGATAAAAGCGATTGTGGTTCCCATTGAAAAATCGATTTAATCATTAAAAAAAATTAAAATGCTAAATACATATTTTAGGGTTATCGTTGGAACATTTATTTTATTAAGCGTGGTTTTGGCCGTGTTAGTTCATATCAACTGGTTGTGGTTTACCGTATTTATAGGCGTTAATTTGATACAATCAGCATTTACAAAATGGTGTTTGTTGGAGACTATACTTATGAAATTAGGTATCAAGAAAGATGGTGGTGGTTGTACGGTATAGTCAGCGCTTTCGTTAAAACTTAAAAGTAATCACCGGAAGCGAAGCATGGTTCGCAAGGTCTTCACCGATACTTCCTTTAAAGAAATGAGCCAAGCCACTTCGACCATGCGTAGCTACGGCAATGGTATCTGCGTGTATTTCTTTCGCGTAGTTGTAAATACCGCTTTCTATGTTATAATCAGCACGTTGATGTGCATGAACATGGCTTGGCACATCGTTATGATGGGCAACCCTTAAGAACGTATTGATCTGTTCTTGTATCTCACTAGAACTCATAAAATTGATACCTGTTCGATTAATATAAACTACATGGGTCTCTACATTGAATCTAGCCAAGAACGAAATCGCTTTTTGATATGCGGGTAGGCTTTCAATTCTGAAGTCAAACCCAAAAACCACCTTTTTCATTTGAAAATCGGCAATCCTATTCTTGATGACCAAAACAGGTACTTCTGCAGAACGCACTACTTTTTCGGTATTTGATCCTACGAAAATTTCGCTCAATCCTCCGGCACCGTGAGAGCCCATGACGATCAAATCAATATTTTGCTCTTTTGCGACATTATTAATCTCAGAAAATATCTTATAGTTCTGAACTGTTTCTGAAACTTTGATTCCTTTTAAATAGGGCTTGTCTAAAAAGTCCGTAAAACGCTTCTTGGCCAGTTTCATATAGAACTGGGCTTCCATGAATTCCTGGGAGTCATCTTTGGTGAAAACTGCTTCTGATAGTCCCATCATATGCAGCACGACGATTTCGGATTGCGTTTGTTTAGCTAAGCTAGCGGCCACTTCTAAAGCATATTCAGAATGCTCGGAAAAATCTATAGGAACCAATATTTTTTTCATTCTTCGGGTTTCAATAGTTACTTATTTGTGTTTATGTAAAATAGTTTTCCGTTTACGAAGTTGCCCCTCAATATCATGAACAGTTTCCGACAATGATTTTTCAAAATTATCAGAATCACTTTTTGCGAATATTCTCGGTCCGGGTAAGCTCAATCTTATTTCGCAAATTTTACCTTTACCTTTTGGGTCCTTTTCTTGCTTAAAAAAGACATCTGCATTAATAATATCATCGTACTTTTTTTGAAGTTTTTTCAATTTTTGCTCCACCATCGTATTCATTGATTCGCTGACTGGCATCTGTACATATTGTATGTTCGAGGTCATAAGGTTTATGTTTTAAAATTTTATTCAATAAAGGTAAGCAGCTCCTTTTCCATTAAATATGACTAATATCATAATGTTGGTACTAAAGGATTACTCATTTACTAAGGCCATTTTTTCAGCTACCAAGCCCCCTAAAGTTTGAGCTACTTCTACAGCAACCGCGACATTAGACTCATCAGTCCGCGACTCATCATTTGGGCGCATTAACCAATAGGCCTTAGATTCGATAAGTTTCGCTCCTCTTTTCTCTAGCAAAGTTTCGAGAATTCGTTGTGCCCTTTCGGTAGAACCGCTTCCCAAGGTAATGGCAACAACGTTGTTCCCACTTAAACCAGAATGATTATCGATATAATTCTTTGTGGGAATATCAGGCGCCCAATTGTAAGTATTGGCACAGAATACAAATAAATCGTACGGTACATCCTTAAAATCCTCTGCGGCGGAAACTGTAGCAACGGTGGCTTGCCAACCAAACTCCGAAAGCCCCTTTGCGAAAGCGTTACAAACCTGTTCATCGAGATTATAAAATAAATCAGGATTATAAACGACAAGCGCTTTTTGTGGATTGGAAGGTAGTCCGACCAGATGCATTGCTTCACCACCCTTTCTTTGGGCCAACAAGGTGAGGATTATCCAAAGCACAGCCAAAAAGGATAGTATTCCAACAAAAACTCGCTTTTTTCTGCCAATACTCATATTATAAAGGATGGTCTAAAATCTAAGGTAACCGAATCACATTATTTACAAAATGACAATTGTCATAGTTAAAAAGCCTGTTAAGAGAGTACTTTGAAATGATTATTGAATCGCTCCCCTACTAGTTGGATTATTATTAAATTTAAATGGAGTTAAAACTAAGATCGTTCATGATACTGAAGAAATATGTTCCAATCCTTTTGTTGATCCTATCTTGTGGAGAAAAACAAGATAAAATCTTTCCAGAAAGAACTTCGTTAGTAGAATCGGTATACTCTTCGGTAACCGTACAACCGGATAGTCTCTACCAAGTTTATGCTGCCGTTGCGGGTATTTTGGATAATAATCTGGTAGAAGAAGGCGATATCGTGAAAAAAGGAACTCCCCTACTTCAAATCATCAACAACGCTCCAAAACTAAATACAGACAATGCTCGATTAAATCTGAATTTGGCCAAGGAAAACTACAGTGGTAGTTCTACTCTTTTGGGTTCATTGGAAGATGAAATACAAGCAGCGACTTTATCTTTCAAAAATGATTCTAGCAATTATTTTCGTCAAAAGAAATTATGGGAGCAAAACATCGGGTCCAAGGTGCAGTTCGAAAATCGAAGATTGGCGTATGAACTTTCGCAGAATAATCTAAGGTTGCTCAAAAGCCGTTTTGAACGTACCAAAAATGAACTTTCTACCCAGTTACAGCAAGCAAGAAACAATTATGAAACGGCCCTAATAGCGACAAAGGACTTTACTGTCGAGAGCAAAATCGATGGAAAAGTTTATGCACTTTTTAAAAATCCGGGGGAAATTGTTACCACCATGGAACCTTTGGCTTCCGTCGGAAGCGCAGATGATTTTATCATCGAGATGCTGGTTGACGAAGTTGACATCGTAAAACTTCGTGAAGGTCAAAAAACCTTGATTACTCTGGATGCCTATGGTCAAGAAGTTTTTGAGGCTGAAATCAGTAAAATCTACCCACGAAAAGAGGAACGTTCGCAGACATTTACCGTGGAGGCCATTTTTAAGAATCCCCCAGAACAGTTATATCCCGGTTTAGCTGGGGAAGGGAATATCATCGTCGCCCAAAAAGAAGATGCACTGGTAATTCCCAAAGCCTATCTCATTGACGGTACAAAAGTGGAGACCGAAGACGGACCTGTAGCGGTCAAAATAGGACTTCAAAATCTCGACCGTGTCGAAATTTTAGAGGGTATTGACGAAAATACATCCATCATAAAACCAGAAGAATGACCAACTGGAAGGTAATTCTAAATATCGCCAAGACCCATCTCTTGACCAAGATGAAAAGTACTGTCACAGCGGCTCTTGGGGTCACTTTTGGAATTGGGGCCTATATTACACTTGTGAGTTTTATGACGGGCCTTAATCAAATGTTAGACGATTTGGTACTGAACCAGACTCCCCATATTCATATTTACAATGAAATAGAACCTTCCGAAATACAACCCATATCACGATACACCGAATTTGAGAATACGTTCAATGTAGTTCACTCTGTCAAACCGAAATTGAGTCAACAGAAAATCCATAATGCATTGCCCATTTTAAATTATCTGAAAAAGGATGCCAATGTGAAAGGAGCTACACCCCAACTTCGGGCACAGATTTTTTACCTCTCAGGTTCCATTGAGTTGGGCGGTAGTTTGATCGGTGTGGATATTATGGAAGAAGCCCGACTTTCAAACATTCAAGATAACATCATAAATGGCACCCCAGAAGCGCTACGTAATAATGAAAATGGTATTCTACTGGGTGCAGGGTTGGCAAAAAAAATGTCGCTATCAGTGGGTGATCGCGTTCAAATCAGCACCGTTTCCGGCAGTATCTTTCCTTTGAAAATCGTAGGTATTTATCAAAGTGGTATCGCGGAAATAGATAATATACAAAGTTTCGTAAACCTAAAGACGGCCCAGCGTATTCTGGGCGAAGCGCAAAACTATATTACCGATATAAACGTCAAGCTATTGAATATTGACGAAGCAGTACCGATGGCCAAACAACTGCAACAACAATTCGATGTTAAGGCCACCGATATCAACGAAGCGAATGCACAATTTGAAACGGGTTCAAATATTAGAAACCTTATAACCTATGCGGTTTCCATTACCCTTTTAATTGTTGCCGGTTTTGGTATTTATAACATCTTGAACATGTTGATCTATGAAAAGATGAAAGACATTGCCATTTTAAAGGCAACAGGGTTTTCCGGTTATGATGTTCAGCTTATATTTATGAGTCAAGCGATGATTATAGGAGTTGTTGGTGGAATATTAGGTCTACTAATCGGCTTTGGACTTTCTGTACTAATTGATAGTGCGCCTTTTGAAACCGAGGCCTTACCAACTATCACTACCTACCCCGTTAACTATCAAATAGGCTATTATATCATCGGAATCGTTTTTGCCATCATATCAACTTTCATTGCAGGCTATTTACCTTCCAACAAAGCAAGGAAAATTGACCCTGTCCGTATCATTCGCGGTACTTAATCTGAACCATGAACCTAGTCTTAGAAACAAAAAATATCAATAAACATTTTCATAAGCCGAAGGACTTTCATGTGCTAAAGGATATTTCTTTTGGGATAGAAGAAGGTGAATTTGCTTCCATCATGGGAAAATCGGGTTCGGGTAAGTCTACGTTGCTCTATATTCTTTCTACAATGGATACCGATTATACTGGTGAACTGTACCTTAACAATGAACTTGTTACCGGAAAACCTCACCAAGAACTATCACGAATTCGCAATAAAAATATCGGGTTCGTATTCCAGTTCCACTACTTGTTATCGGAATTCAGTGTGTTGGAAAACGTAATGCTACCGGCCAAAAAACTGGCTGAAAAATCACATGAAGAAATCGAACATGATGGTATGGAAAAGCTGAGAATGTTGCATATTGATAATTTGGCCAAACAGCGCGCTTCTCGTATTTCAGGAGGAGAAAAGCAGCGAGTAGCTATTGCAAGGGCTTTGATAAATAACCCGACCATTTTAATGGGCGATGAACCTACAGGGAATCTCGATAGTCATAACTCTGAAAACGTATTCAGTATTTTCAAACGTTTAAAGGAAGAAGAAGGATTGTCATTGTTGGTAGTCACCCATGATGAAGATTTTGCCAACCGTACGGATCGAATTATTGAGATGGAAGATGGGCGGATTTTAGGATGAACCGTATAATCCTAATTCATTTTTACAAATACATCTATTTTTATTGATTCAATTTATAGACATATTAAAGAGCTAAGGAAACTCAATTCCCTCTTAAAAAAAAATTCTTCCTCTACTCCTGGCGAAACATAATTGCAAGCAACCGTTTACCACGGAAGAACATCCCGCGTTCACAGAAACTTATTGAAGCGAAATACTTCAATACTAGTTCTACTTAATAAAATAGCGGTCTTTATTTTGAAATAACGTAAGGAACTTATTAAACATAAGAATCTATATTTCAGCATTTTATAAACCCTGCCTATTTATTTCGAAAATTTCCAAATGTTAAATATTACATAATATAGTACCTTTTTATGCATAGTACTGTAACAAAATAAAACTTGTGTCGTCTAGTAGATGTAGTACAATTTTAAAACAACAATTTAACAACATAAAAACTTAGAAATTATGAAAGCATCTAAAAGCAGAACGGCAACAGAATCAAAAACAGGACAGTACTTCTCAACCTTTAGCAATAGCAAAAGAGCGCAATGGGCACAGTACAGAAATTTTAATCGCTAAGAATTGTTTGGAGCTGAAAACTCACAATTGAATCTCTAAAAACTACAATTGGGTAACAACAATTTCCGCTCCAAAACAAACCGAAGCATATTTGTACCATCATTAAACAATTAAACAATTTTAAAAACAAAATATCATGAAAGCATCTAACAGCAGAACGGCAACAGAATCAAAAACAGGACAGTACTTCTCAACCTTTAGCAATAGCAAAAGAGCACAATGGGCGCAGTACAGAAATTTCAATCGCTAATCACGGTTTAAACAACAATAACAATTTAAAATATAGAAAACATGAAAGCATCAATCACAAAAACAGCAACAGAATCGAAAACGGGACAGTACTTTTCAGCTTTTAGCAACAGCAAAAGAGCACAATGGGCACAATACCGGAACTTTAATCGCTAATCACGATTTGTAACAACACATCAATCAATAAAACAAAAATCATGAGAACTTTCATCAATCAATCACCAATGGAATCTAGAAGGCTAACATTCCTTTCTAATCAAAAGGATAGCAAAAGAATCCGCTGGTCGGTACCTAAAGATCTGCACTAGCAGAAAGCTTATCACATATCAAAGGGGATAGACCTTCATCAAAGTCTATCCCCTTTCTTTATGTCAACATCACACTATTCTTTTATTAATACTTAAGAGTGGTATCGAAACATGCGATTCCATCTTTTTGACCAAATCTTTATGAAAAAGTTTTTTGAAGAATGAATCTTTGTTTTCGCGTTCTAGCATGACCAACACATCAGCCTTATGTGAATCGATAAAAACCCGCAGGCCATTGTATATCGTGTCTGCCAAAAATGTATGAAATTGCACGTTTGGGTAATTCACTTTTTGCCCGACCATTTTCTTGAACCATTCCAATTGTTCTTGACTCACAAATTCTTCTACCGTAGGAATGTGTACTACCCTAATTTTCGCACTGAATGGTTTTGCAATGGCCACCAACTTTTTGATGGCAAAAATGTCCTCTTTCTCAAAATCTGTTGCGTAGACAATGGTCTTTATTTTTCTGAAGCGTTTCGTATTCGGTATGACAATGAGAGGGCACAAGACATTCGCTATTAGTGCCTTGGCAATACTACCAGAAAATAGACCACGTTGGGTGTGTTCATCCTTCATGCCAACAACAAGTAAATCAGGATTGATTTTCGAAACCTGCAGTAGAACCCCTTCGCTAATCGAAGTATGCTCTTGAACTTTTATTTCGACATTGGTGCGCACCCAATCATCGTTCAAATACTTTGTGCAATAATTCATTACTAAGTCCACTTTTTCGGCCTGCAACCGCTGTTTTATCTGACTAGGTGCTCGTATCGTGGATACAGTGACTGGCGGAACCGAATAAACGTGCAGTACAATCAACTTACAGTTGAGGCCATCAGCTAATTTATAGGCATATCGTAAGGTGGTAACCTCTAGATCGGAAAGATCGCTGGCATATGCTATGAATTTCATTTTAAGTTGCTTTGAAATTAAAGTTAGTATGATAGTAATTCAAGTACAATGACCAAGGTCATCTAGTATCGCATCTATATGATAAACATCATTTCTTCGAAAACTTGCATATCCTACTTTTATTTCAATAAAAACGGTGTTATGAAAATTACCTTTACCCTACTCTTGCTTCTACACGGACTTATACACACCATGGGGTTTATCACAGCTTTTCAGTTGGCCAAATTCGACCAACTAACACATCAAATATCGAAACCTGTAGGCCTGCTTTGGTCGCTTACAACAATTTTGTTTCTGTTTGCTGCAATTGCGTATATACTTGGAAAAGAGTTTTGGCCCATCGCAGCTTTAATTGCGGTCGTCATATCGCAGCTATTGATTATTTTCTTTTGGAAAGATGCCAAATTCGGGACTCTAGCAAACATCATAATCTTAATAGCTAGTATAACTTCTTACGGACATTTTCAATTTAAAAATAGGGTTCAGGCCGAAGTTTCGGAAATATTTGAAACACAGGTACATAAGGAAGTAAAAAGTGGCGCTAATAAATCTATCGAGGACCTTCCTCCTATTATTCAAAAGTGGATTGAAACTTCAGGTATCAGCTCAAGGCCAAGAATTACCACCGTCCGCCTAAAACAAAAAGGAGAAATGAAGACTAAGCTGAATGGAAATTGGATGCTGTTCACTGCAGAACAATACTTCAATATTCCAGACCCAGCCTTTCTATGGAGTACCAAGGTCAACGTGATGCCTTTAATCTATATGGACGGAAGGGACAAGCTTAAAAATGGCAAAGGCGAAATGTTGATAAAACTGCTATCGTTATTTCCCGTTGTCAATGAAGGAAACAACGAAAAAATCGATTCAGGCAGTATGCAACGATATCTTGCCGAAATGTGTTGGTTCCCGAGCATGGCGACTGAGAATTATATTTCTTGGGAGGTCCTTGGTATAAACGTTGCTAAAGCGACATTGACACTTACTGGTAAGAAGGTTTCTGGTATATTTACTTTTTCAGAAGAAGGCGACTTCGTATCCTTTGAGACCCTACGCTATTTTGGAGGCGGACCAAAGGCAGAATTAGAAACATGGTTTATAGAAGCCACCGATTATAAGTCCTTCGAGGGAATCAGAATTCCTAATAAATGCAAGGTAACATGGAAATTAAAGGAGGGTGACTTCAACTGGCTCAATCTTGAGGTTACAGATTTGGACTATAATCGCATTGAAAATTGGTGAAAACAATTCATATATCGCCATGATTTTCTACTTCGTGGTAGGCTTTAACATTTTTATTCCACCATCCCTAAAAAATCATCCTCCGAAATAATTTGCACCCTTAAGGATTCTGCCTTCGTCCGCTTGCTCGGCCCCATTTTATCACCAGCAACCAAATAGGAAGTTTTTGAGGAAACTGAAGAACCCACCTTGCCCCCATTGTCTTAGGTTGGGTTTCTCAAATACATCGAAAATTAAAATAAGAACTCTGCATTTTTTGAAAGGATTTTCTTATTCTTTATATTCGATATTTTTCTAATAATAATTCAACTACATTCTTATTTCACAAATGAATTTCATTACAATTGATTTCGAAACTGCTACAGCCCAAAGAGATAGTCCATGTGAAATCGGACTAACATTTGTAGAAAATTTTGAAATTGTTAATAGTAAATCTTGGTTGATAAAGCCTTTTTATGAGGAGTTTGATTATTTCAATACTCTAATTCACGGCATAAAGCCCGAACATGTCGCAAACAAACCGGAATTCATTGAGTTATGGAGTGAGTTAAAACCATTGATTGAAAATAAATTTTTAATCGCACATAATGCTGGGTTTGATTTTAGTGTTTTGAGGAGAACCCTTGAAGCCTATAATTTGCCATTTCCAAATCTAGAATATTCCTGCAGTTATATTTTCTCTAAAAAAGTTTGGAAAGGTCTTCCTGCTTACGACTTAAAAACCTTGTGCAATTATAATAACATAAAATTAAATCATCATAGAGCTGAGGATGATAGCAGAGCAACAGCAGAACTTGCGTTAAAAGCTTTTGAAAAAAGCGGTGTAAAATCTAAAGAAGACTTTCCAGATAAACTTAAGACAAATGTAGGAAAGCTATTCCTAGGTGGCTATAAGCCCTCAGAAACAAAAAGAGCCTATAGGTCAAGAGATATTGAAAAAATCATAGGTGATCCATCCAAACATAATAAAGAAAGTATTTTTTATGGAAGAAGTATTGTCTTTACTGGAGCTTTATCCTCCATGACGAGAGTTCAAGCGAAACAAACCATTGCTGATATTGGTGGAATCAATAAGAGTGGTATTGCAAAATCTACAGATTATCTAATTGTTGGTCAGCAAGATTATAGAGTTGTTGGGGAAGATGGAATGAGCTCTAAACAGGAGAAGGCTATTAAATACATTGCATTAGGGTCTGAAATAGAAATTCTATCTGAAAACGAATTTATAAGAAACATTTAGCCAAAAGCTATCTAATCATTTCAATAAAATCGTTTTCGGAAATGATTTTTATTCCTAAATTTTCGGCTTTGGTTTTTTTACTAGGGCCCATACTATCGCCAGCCAAAACATAACTTGTTTTGGAAGATATCGAAGAACTTAGATTGCCTCCGTTATCTTCCACCATTTTTTTTAAAATGTTCCTTTCAATAGAAAATTTCCCTGAGATGACAAAACTTAGGCCCTTTAACTTGTTTGAATCATTTTCGTTTAATTCGATTTCAAATTTTAATCCAGCACTTCTTAAACTATTAACTATTTCAATATTTCTATTATTAGAGAAAAAGTCTAAAATATTTCTTGCAACAGATTCTCCAATATCTCTAATAGAGGTCAAATTCTCATATGATGCATTTATTAAACCATCAATATTTTTATAATGCACAGCCAATTTTTTTGCTCCTACCTCCCCTACATCCCTTATACCAAGCGCAAATAACACTTTGTCAAATCCCCTATCTTTAGATTTCTCAATGGATTTCAACAAATTTTTCGCTGTCTTATCTTGAATACTAATTTTATTTCTATCAGAAACACGGGTTATAAAGTTTTCAAAATCTGAATCTACAGTTATAAAGTCCAAACCCAATGCTTCATCTATAAAGTTTAAGCTTTTCATTCCCTCATTAAAAAAGAAATCATCCGAATGAGTAACTGGGTATTTTAAATCGATTAAAAGGTTAAATGAAACATAGTTTTCCAAAGATTTGTAGGCGTCTTCATTAATCATATCCCAACTATCTTTTAAAATATCACAAAACTTAGAAATTTTTTTAACCTGAATTTTTCCTCTTAAGTTATTTAAATTCAAATCTAAAACATCCCTAATAGAGCTGATATTTTTACTTAGTGAAGTGGCTTCTGAGAGTGTTAAATTACCCCATTTGTAACTTAATCCATAAATCGCTTTTTTTAAATCCACCTGCAATTGACCACCATACTTCAATCCAGCATTTTCATTGTCTAACCACCTTTCAAGTCCTAGAATACTATAGTATTCTAAAAAATATAAATCAGAATAATTTTTAATCTGATTATTATAATATAAAATTTCAATAATTCCTTTCCCTAAGCCATCTATATCCATTGCCTTACGCGAAACAAAATGTTCAATTCTCCCAATAATCTGTGGAGGACAACCCATTTCATTAATACAGTAATGTTTCGCATCACCTTCAGTGCGGACTAATGGAGTATTGCATTCGGGACAATGATCTATATACTTTGTGGGTTCGGAATCTTTAGGTCGCTTACTGAAATCAACACCGATAATCTTAGGGATAATTTCCCCTCCCTTTTCTACAAAAACGGTATCACCTTCCCGAATATCAAACTTTGCAATTTGATCTGCATTATGAAGTGAGGCTCTTTTTACGGTGGTACCTGCCAAAAAAACAGGCTCCAAATTGGCCACAGGAGTAATCGCCCCTGTACGGCCCACTTGATACGTAATTTCTTTCAGCAAAGTAGAGACCTGCTCGGCCTTGAATTTGTAAGCCATGGCCCAGCGAGGAGATTTTGAGGTATGGCCCAATTCATCCTGTTGTTGAAGGCTGTTCACTTTGATAACGACACCATCCGTCTCATAAGGAAGATCGTGGCGATGCACATCCCAATAGTCCACAAACTGCATGACCTCTTCGGTGGTTTTACATAATTTGGCCACCGTAGGCACTTTAAAACCCCACTCCCTAGCTTTTTCGAGCATCTGCCATTGCGTTTCGATGCCAGTATTCTGGCCTACGATTCCGTACAAGAGACAATCCAAAGGGCGCTGGGCAACAGCGGCACTATCTTGTAATTTCAAGCTTCCTGAAGCAGTATTTCTGGGGTTCATATAAGGTTCTTCCCCATTTTCAATACGTTCGGCGTTCATTTGGGCAAAACCTTCAAATGGCAAAACTATTTCTCCACGTATATCGAATTTCGGAGGATAGTCCCCTTTCAATTGTAATGGTACCGATTTGATGGTCTTAATATTTGTAGTTACATCGTCACCCTGAAAACCATCGCCTCGGGTAAGTGCTCTAACTAGCTTTCCCTCTTCATAAGTCAGGCTTATGGATGCCCCGTCATATTTCAACTCGCAAGTGAACTCAACTTCGGCATCACCCAACCCACGTTGAATTCGTTTTTCCCAATCTTGGAGGTCCTCTTTGGAATAGGAATTGTCCAAAGAATACATACGTTGGTCGTGCGCAACGGTTACAAAGTTCTTGGTTACCATACCCCCTACCCGTAACGTGGGTGAAGTGGGGTCATAAAATTCAGGATGTTTTTCTTCCAGCTCTTGCAATTCCTTTAGCTGCATATCAAATTCATAATCCGATATGGTCGGATTGTCAAGCACGTAATACTTATGGTTGTGCTCACGGAGACTTTTACGCAGTTGGTCTATTCTTTGTTTTACATCCATTAAAGCTGTTCTTTTTTAATCCATTTGGGTACCAGTGGCGGGTCATATTTTTTCATCTGTACCAATAACCCCTCTATAGTATCATCTACCAAAATCATATCATAGTTTTCTTGTTTGACGAAGCCTTGACTAACCATAGTTTTTAGCATATTCAAAAGTCCGTCATAAAAGCCGTTCGTATTCAAAATTCCAATGGGATATTGGTGTAGGCCCAATTGGCCCCAAGTCAGCATTTCAAAAAATTCCTCAAGAGTCCCGTAGCCACCTGCCAACATGATAATGCCCTCCGATAGCTCGTGCATTTTAAGTTTACGCTGGTGCATGTTTTTGGTCACAATGAGCTCTGTTAGGCCCGTATGGAAGACTTCCCGCAATTTTAGGAATTCAGGAATGACACCGATTGCTTTTCCGTCGAACTTCAAAGCTCCCTCTGCAACCGCCCCCATAACACCTATTTTCGCACCGCCATAAACTAGTGTGATTTCTCGTTGAGCTAGGGTTTTACCTAAGGAATACCCTTGTTTCACATATTCGGGATTTCTACCTTTGCTACTTCCGCAAAACACTACTACGCTTTTCATTGTAACGCTATCCGTTATTTACTTACTTAAAATCAGTATTATTTCCTTTGATCCGATGTTTTAAACACAGCCCGATAGCGCCACCACTCTCAAGAGAGGATATCAACAAAAATCGCTTTCAACATTCGATCATTCCCGAACATGTCTTTTCGGAGTTCAATTTCTGAAAAATTATGCTCTTGCAAAAGTTGTTGGGTCTCTTTTCCTAAGTATTGATTGATTTCGAAAAATAGTTTACCGTTCGAATTTAAATGTTGCGCCGCGAATTGAGTTATGGCCTTGTAAAATACAAGGGGAGAGTCATCCGAAACGAAAAGTGCTTCCTTAGGTTCATAGTTTAAGACGTTCTTATGCATTTCATTTTTTTCAAACTCCCGTACATAGGGTGGATTCGAAACAATAAGATCAAATTTTAGTTCATTTTCGAAATTGAAAATATCGGCTTGGATAAAGTTGACTTTGACCGCATTCAAAACGGCATTTTCTTTCGCCACTTCTAAAGCATCAGCAGATATATCAAGCGCATAAATGGTAGCGTTTTCGAGCTGTTTCGCCAAGGATATCGCAATACAACCGCTACCCGTACCAATATCCAAAACCTTTAGGTCTCGACTGCGCGCGACCTGACAATCATCTAAAATCCAGTATACTAATTCTTCAGTCTCCGGTCTGGGAATCAAAACGTTCTCATTTACGATAAATTCCATATCCATAAAAAAGGCCTTCCCTATAATATGCTGTATCGGATGTTGCAATCGTAACCTGCTCAGGGCTTCGAACAAGGGTTGCTCTTCTTCTTTGGTAATTACCAAATTTGGTTGAAGCGCGAGTACAAATCTTTCCAATTTCAAATAATGTTCAATGAGCAAGTAAAAAAAGCTGTCGACTTCTTCTTTTGGGTAGCTTTCGTCAAGCTCTTTATGGAATATTTTTTTGATTTCACGTAGTTGCACTAAACCTATGGGGTGTTGGTTGGGAAAGTTCTATTTTTACAGCGTGAAGATACATGAAAAATATATTTCAAGATGTATTGATATTGCTCAAAACGGATTGGGCACTACGGCCCCAAACCCTATGGTAGGAGCGGTAATCGTTCACGATGAAAAAATTATCGGCGAAGGTTTTACAAGTCCATATGGCGGGCCTCATGCCGAGGTCAACGCCATTGCATCAGTACGCGAGAAATCACTTTTAAAGGAAGCTACCCTATATGTTACCCTTGAACCATGTTCCCATTTTGGAAAAACACCTCCGTGTGTGGATTTAATTATTATAAGTCAAATTCCGAAAGTAGTCGTAGGGATATTAGATCCGCATGAAAAAGTGGCCGGAAAAGGTATAGCGCGCTTAAAAGATGCCGGATGCGAGATTGTTGTCGGGGTTTTGGAATCTGAATGCCGTGAGCTTCACAAGCGATTTTTATCTTTTCATGAGAAGAAGCGGCCTTATATAATTTTAAAATGGGCAGAAACTTTGGATGGTTTTATAGCACCTGACAATGAGCAGCGTAGCGAAAATCCCGAGCCTTTTTGGATAACGAATTCCCGTTCACGGCAACTGGTACATCAATGGCGGGCTGAAGAAAATGCAATTTTGGTTGGAACCAATACTGTTTTATCTGACAATCCGAGATTGGACGTTCGCAAATGGAAAGGAGAACATCCACTTCGGATAGTCATCGATAAAGATTTGAAAATACCACACGATTTTCATGCTCTGGATGGAAGCATACCTACCTTTGTTCTCACAGGACTTGAAGAAGCTTCAAAACATAAAGATGGCGTTTTCTACGAAGTTTTAGACTTTTCACGTGATTTGGCCGAGCAAATAGTTAATGTTCTTTTCAAAAATAATTGTACCAGTGTTATTATTGAAGGCGGTACCAGAACGCTGCAGACTTTCATTGATGCGCAATTGTGGGATGAGGCAAGAGTTTTTATGGGAAATACAAGGTTTCAAAAGGGTCTAAAAGCACCCTATTTAAAAGGAGAAATCATTTCGACTAAAGAAATTGAAGGTGACCTCCTAAAAATTTACAGGCCATGATAAAAAATATCATTTTTGATTTTGGGGATGTCTTTATCAATTTGGATAAAGAAGTTATTTTTCGTGAAATCGAGAAATTCGGAGGAAGCCCAGAACTGAGCCCTGAAATACTTGCCTTGAACAAATCTTACGAAGTAGGGCATACTACATCCGAGGATTTCGTTACGCAGTTGGCGACAATTTATCCCCAAGCCTCTTCAGAAGAAATCATTCATATTTGGAATTCGATGTTGCTAGATTTTCCCGATTATCGCTTAGAATTCATAGAAAACTTTTCCCGAGAGAAAAACTACCGCCTCTTTCTGTTGAGCAATACCAATGCGCTTCATATTCCCCATGTGGAAGAAAAAATGGGTGCTGACAAGTTTCTTCGATTTAAAAACTCTTTCGAGCAATTCTATCTATCCCACGAAATCAACCTCAGAAAACCTGACGCAGAAATCTATGAGTTCGTTTTGGATAAGAACGGATTAGTGGCTGAGGAGACTTTTTTTATTGACGACACCGAAGAAAATACCCTAGCCGCTGAAAAATTGGGCATCACTTCTTGGAACCTACGAGTTGGTACCGATGATGTTATCCAGTTAAAAGACAGGTTGTAAGATGTTGGATCTTGCCTTAAGTGTTCTTTGTTCCAGTTTGATCTTCGTTATTTTCAAACTATTCTCTGTATACAAAGTAGAAACCTTTTATGCCATCATCGCCAACTATTTTGTGGCTTGTGTGGTTGGCTTACTATTTTATAAAAATGACATAACTATTATAGACATTCCTGAAAAGCCATGGTTCTGGGGCACTTTCGCCCTCGGATTACTTTTTATAATCGTATTCAACTTAATGGCAGCAACTTCACAGCGACTTGGAGTTTCAGTAGCCTCGGTAGCCACTAAAATGTCCTTGGCGTTGCCCGTGCTTTTTGGGGTGTTATACTATAAGGAAGTGCTCGGCCCTCTTAAAATCATCGGAATTCTTTTAGCTCTCGGGGCGGTTTATTTTGCCTCTATCAAAGAAAGAACCACCAAATTTAAAATTGGATCCCTATTGCTACCGTTTTTCGTATTTACCGGTTCGGGGGTCATTGACATTAGTTTGGCCTTTTTTCAAAAAGAGTTCATTGCAAGTCAAGAACTGCCGTTGTTCTCCGCGACGATTTTTGCCTCTGCCGCCGTCATAGGTATCACTTATCTTTTAATTAATAGTTTAAGAAATCCGTTGAAAATCAACTACAAAAATATTTTGGGAGGTATTGCATTGGGGGTGCCAAACTATTTCTCTATCTATTTTTTGTTACGAGCACTACAAAACGATAGCCTCAACAGTGCCTCGGTATTCACTATAAACAACGTAGCCATTGTGATGTTCTCCACGCTCTTGGGCATTCTCTTATTCAAAGAGAAATTAAGCACGAAAAACTGGGGAGGAATCGCACTAGCTGTAATCAGTATTATTCTAGTAGCCAGGTCCAATGGATGATTCAAAAGATACCTATAAAACCATCTCAAAACCCTCTGCGGCAATTCTTTATAAGGATAAGAAAAGTAAATTCTTCGGCTATGCTTTTCCTATTCAAAGCGAGGATGAAGTAAAACCTATAATAGAGTCTTTAAGAAAAAAGCATCATACCGCAGGCCATGTTTGTTATGCCTGGCAACTTGGGATTGAAAAGTTGCGATATCGAGCCAACGATGATGGTGAACCCAATAATTCTGCTGGATTGCCCATTTATGGACAAATACAGTCTTTTAAAGTAACTAATATTTTACTGGCGGTCGCACGTGTTTTTGGCGGAACCAAATTGGGTGTCGGGGGATTGATAAGTGCCTACCGTACGGCGGCACAAATGGCCTTGGAGACAACAAAAATTGTTGAAAAAACCCAAATGGTGAATTTTGAACTATCATTTGAATATCCGATAATGGATAGTGTGATGCGAATCATAAAACAAAAACAACTTCAAATTGTTTCTCAGCAGTTAGAAATCTCGTGTAGGCTGATCATCTCAGTGCGAAAGAACGAGGAAATGGCAACTGAAACGCTATTCAACGAATTATATGGTATTTCGATAAAAAAATTGGTTTCGTGACAGATGGAACCAACTTCAGAGAGCAGCAATTTTTTCAAGCAAGTAATCCGGACATTTTACAGGACGCTTTTTATCCATATCCATAAATACCAGTACCGTGTTCGCAAGTACCAAGATATCGCCTGCTTCATTTCTTATTTCGAAGTCGAATTCAATGCGAACCGAAGGCGTCTTTTTAAGAATAGTTCTTACCGTTATCAAATCATCATAAACTGCTGATTTTTTGAATTCAACGTGCAATGAAATCACAGGCAGCATGATACCGTCCTTTTCCATCTCTTTGTACGAAGTTCCCAACTGTCGTAACCATTCTACCCTACCCATTTCAAAGTATTGCGCATAGTTGCCATGGTATACTACGCCCATTTGGTCAGTTTCACTGTAGCGAACTCGAAAAGAAATTTCGTTAAATTTCATGATTTATCATGTAAAAATGATACATTTAAAGGATGCCGAAAAGCGGATGGTGAACATGAGAAAAAAAAAGGGGAAATTCAACCCTGTTTGATTTTTTTTTTAGATAATTTGTTCACATATTTGTCCCACCTAGGAAGTCAGGCTTGCTCCGGTCCAATTTCCGACCTACAATACTTAAAAACTAACCAACAAAATAACAGAAATTTTAGAATGGGTGTTACTGCTAATTCCGTATGGAACAATTGTTTGGCCTTTATCAAAGATAATATCCAACCGCAGGCATTCAAAACATGGTTTGAGCCCATCAAACCTGTAAAATTATCTGAGAATGCATTGAGTATTCAAGTGCCCAGTAAATTTTTCTACGAATGGCTAGAAGAACATTACGTAAAACTTTTAAAAGTTGCGTTGACCAAAGAGTTGGGTGAGACCGCAAAATTGGTCTATATCATTCGAATGGAAAACACTTACGGCAATCGTGAACCGTTTACGGAGAAAATTCCGAGCGCTAATCGCAGCACGATGACACCACAAGAAATGGACGTGCCCATTAAATCGAAAAACCCTGAGTTAAGAAATCCTTTTGTGATTCCGGGAATTCGAAATATAAAAATTGAATCGCAACTAAATCCGAACTATAACTTCGATAACTTTTTAGAAGGCGACTCAAACCGTTTAGCGCGTTCCGCAGGTATGGCAGTTGCCAACAAACCTGGAGGCACCTCTTTTAATCCACTTTTGGTTTTTGGTGGTGTTGGTTTAGGAAAAACACATTTAGCACACGCTATAGGAGTTGAAATTAAAGACAAGTATCCTGAAAGAACGGTACTTTATATTTCTGCAGAAAAGTTCACACAACAGTATATCGAATCAGTTAAGAAAAACACAAGAAACGATTTTATTCATTTCTATCAATTGATTGATGTTCTCATCATTGATGACGTACAATTTCTTTCTGGAAAATCGGGTACACAAGATGTCTTCTTCCATATTTTCAATCACTTGCACCAAAATGGAAAACAGGTCATTCTGACTTCCGATAAGGCACCGGTCGATATGCAAGATATTGAGCAGCGATTGTTGTCACGGTTCAAATGGGGTCTATCCGCAGAATTGCAGAATCCCGATTACGAAACACGTATATCCATATTGAAAAACAAGCTCTATCGCGACGGTGTTGAAATGCCCGATGATATTGTGGAGTACGTTGCCAAACACATCAAAACCAATATTCGCGAATTGGAAGGAGCTATCATTTCTCTAATCGCACAATCTTCATTCAACAAGAAAGAAGTAACCCTGGAACTTGCGCAAAGCGTTGTAGAAAAATTTGTGAAGAATACCAAACGTGAGGTATCCATAGATTACATTCAAAAAGTGGTTTCAGATTACTTCGAAATGGATGTAGCTACCCTACAGTCAAAAACTAGAAAGCGTCACATTGTTCAAGCACGGCAGTTGGCGATGTTCTTTGCCAAGAAATTCACTAAGGCATCATTAGCGAGTATCGGTTCTCAAATTGGAAAAAGAGACCATGCTACTGTTTTACATGCCTGTAAAACCGTTGATAACTTGGCAGAAACTGACAAACAGTTTCGTAAGTATATCGATGATTTGACCAAAAAGTTTTCCTAAGATTCCTATGAAGCTCAAAGTCTTAATGGTTTGCCTTGGAAATATCTGTAGGTCACCATTGGCAGAGGGTATCCTTCAAAGCAAAGTCAACTCAGAACGTATAAGTGTCGATTCGGCCGGTACGGGTGGTTGGCATATAGGAAACCAACCAGACCCAAGAAGTATCGCCGTGGCACGAAAGTACGGACTCGATATCAGCTCACAACGTTGTAGAAAATTCTCGGTACATGATTTCGACGAATTTGACATTATCTATGTGATGGATAAAAGCAATTATGAAAATGTGATTGCCCAATCAAGAAATTCAACTGATCTTTCAAAAATAAGGCTCTTGTTGAGCGAAATAGGGTCAAGTGAAATTGAGGTGCCCGATCCCTATTACGATTCTGAAAATGGATTCGAAAAGGTTTTTCAAATGATCGACAAAGCCTGCGACGCAATTGCAGAAAAGCTAGAAAGAAATACCATTTAATTAATGTCCGAAACCATGAAGTCTAAAGGAAAACTTTTTCTAATTCCATCAACTCTTGGTGATAACGAGCCTTTGGAAGTTTTACCCATTTCAATAAAAAGAGCCATTGAAGACATTGATTATTATATTGTTGAAAATGAAAAAACAGCAAGACGATTTATAAAAAAAATAAGCCCTAGAAAGCCACAACCAAGTTTGCGGTTAGTGACCTTAAACAAGTATACTGAGGCGGAATCTCTAGCCGGATTCTTAGAACCTTGCCTTGAAGGTCATGATGTGGGTGTTCTTTCGGAAGCGGGCTGCCCTGGAATTGCAGATCCTGGTGCACAAGTTGTCAAAATTGCTCATGAAAAGAATATTCAGGTGATTCCCTTGGTTGGACCTTCCTCTATAATATTGGCGTTAATGGCCAGTGGCTTCAACGGGCAGAATTTTGCATTTAACGGCTATTTGCCCATTGATTCTGCAGAACGTAAAAAGTCCATCAAAAAAATGGAAAAACTTTCTGTTGATTTAAGTCAATCGCAACTTTGTATTGAAACACCTTACAGAAATGATAGATTATTGGCGGACATGCTCAAGTCGCTTTCGCCGAATACGCGTCTTTGCATCGCATGCGATATCACGTTAAACACCGAATATATCGCTACTAAAACGGTTGCCGACTGGAAAAAAGGGCTTCCACAACTTCACAAAAGACCGGCGATTTTTATCATACAGGGTTAAAAAATAAACCCTGGTTCTCGCCAGGGTTTAAGCCATTTTCATAATCATTTCCCTATGGGGAACACTATTTTGATACTTTGGGATTCCTTTTAGGTGTTACATGAGATACATCATAACCCGAAAATTTCTTCATATAATGGGTAATGTTCGTACCGTAATTATCGGCAACATTGTGCTCACCATAGGTTCTCAAGTATTTTTTTACATTTCCTGGCCCAGCCAAATGTGCCGCTGCAAGCATTCCAGATTCCGTAATCTCAACACCACCGATTCGCTTTCCAACAAAACGATTGATATCCTTTCTCAGAATCCATTTGTTACGCGCAACGTTAGTTTGAAAAACCTGTTCCTGTAAAACTGGATCGTTCAAAAAACGAGTGGCATTGTAAACACCCATCAATTGCAGAGTTCCAATTCCAAATTGATACTTACCCAGATACCCAAGGGTATTGGTGGTAAAGTAATTACCTTGTGATTCTTTAAAGGCCAAAGCCTCTCTAAATCCAATAAAGGAACTCCCTAAAAAAGGCGGTGTAACAATAGCAATTGAAAAGACAGCATTTGGCTGTTTTTCGATCTTATTCTGGGGGAATAAGACTTCAGTAGGTTCTGTTACTCTAAGGGCTTCAGGCACTCTAACCTCTGCAGGCTTAAATGCGAAACTCAATAAAATAAAGGTAATGATCAGGGGACTCGAAAAACGCATCCACTTTCTCATACATTTGTTTTCTTAAGACTTACAGCATATTTGGGGCTTGCTTAAATTTCACAACAAACAAAGATAGTCCTGATTTTGTACCCCTTTTTGAAGATTTTGTTAAAAAAGCCAGTTTTTGGTTAAGATGCTCTAAAATTTGGACAAATGGGCTACCTACTAATGTTTTGCTGGTTTATCCATCGGATGTATTGCACCTTATTTTGGTTGTGCTGAGCCAAAGACTTGGCAAATTTATGGTAGCCGAAGTTCTCCACATCAGCCACCATATAGAGATAATCATGCTTTTCGGCATTCAGCACACCGTCGATAGCCGAAATATCAGGCATTGTTATGGGACCAGGGGGTATGCCAGTACGCTTATAAGTATTATAGGGAGAATCTATTTCCAAATCTTTATAAAGCACTCTTTTTATGACCGTATCATAATTGCCCGTATGCTTCTTAATGGCATAAATCACCGTAGGGTCAGCCTGTAAAAACATTTTTTTTCGCACTCTATTAAGGTAGAGTCCAGCCACACGCGGCCGCTCATCAACTTTAGCAGTTTCTTTGTGTACGATTGATGCAAGGGCAGTTACCTCATTTGGTGTCAAATTAAGTGTATTGGCTTTTTCTATACGGGACCCGTTCCAAAATTTTTTGTACTCTGTGAGCATTCTGTCCCGAAACTTTTCAGCGGAAGTGTTCCAGAAAAACTCATAACTATTGGGCAGGTACATAGCTAATTTGGTATCGTCATTGAATCCATTGGTACTTAAAAAATTATCATCCTGAAAGGCATTTAGCAATGAGAGGCTGTCGGCCTCGATCTGATTTGCGATTCTTCCGGCGAGATCATGTAGTCTTTCTTGATTGTTAAAAGCCACTTTTATAGGAAGGTTTCTGCTACGTAATGTATTGATGATTTCATTATTGTTCATTCCCTTTTTAATGGCATACTTCCCTCCCCTTATATTAGAAGTATATCCTTTACGATCCGCAATTTGCTCGAAAGTTTCCAAATTGTTGAGAAGCGGGTTTAATGCATCCTTTACATCCTCAAAAGTGGAATTGGAAGCAATGTAAACAAAAGCCTCTTTATTGTTGAAACTGGTATTTGGGGCAAAAATGGCATTATAAACTTTATAAGCGAACAATCCACCACCGACCAAACCGGCAATAACTACAAACAGTAAAATTTTCTTAATGTACATTAGCTTTTAATCTTTTGATACAATAGTTCGTTTTTATAACATCCATTGGAATAAATCCAATCCTTTTTTCGACCGACTAATTGAAATCCTAATTTTTCAAACAAATGAATGCTTGATTTATTGTCCTCCAAGATGTTGGCGTAAAGTTGTTTCAATTGTAAAGTGGAAAAAGAATAATCACATACCAATGAAATGGCTTCGGTACCGACACCTTTATTCCTATTGTCAGCATCCAAAACGATAATACCCAACCCTGCGCGATGGTTTTTAGGGTCGAAATCAAAAAGATCTATCAAACCGATTACTTTACCGGCCTTCTGGCAGATACATAACCTGAGTTGTTTCACATCATAAATATCTCGATGTGCGTTTTCTAGATATAGTTTTAGTACAGCTTTTGAATACGGTGCAGTTGTACCGCTTATTTCCCATATATCTGTGTCATTTTCAAGTTGATACAGAAATTCTAGATCTTCCGGTTCAATTGCCCTAAGGTCAATATGTTCTCCTTGTAAGTTTAGCATTCGATTTCACCTTTAAATACTTGCTCTGCAGGCCCGATAAGAAACACTTTGGTATATCTTCCATTATGATCGAACTTCACCTCTAATACACCCCCTACGGCTTCAATTGTGACTTTATCGCTTGCGGTTTTACCCGTTTTATGCATGGCAATGGCCACCGCTGTAACGCCAGTACCACAGGATAAAGTTTCATCTTCTACCCCTCTTTCATATGTACGGACCGAAAATTTGTAATCGCCCAACTGCTCTACAAAATTTATGTTACTTCCCTTTTCTCCATATAATCCATAACGGAGTTTCGCTCCTTCTTTTTTCACCTGAAAATCCTTTATATTATCGACCAACTGCACATGATGTGGTGAGCCGGTATCCAAAAAGATTGCATTAGGTTTTATCTTAATCTGCGATACATCCAGCATTTGAAGACTCACAATTCCATCGTCAAGGGTTGCACGGTGCAACCCATCAATAGCATTAAAAGTGACTTCGTCTTTTATTATGCCTAAGAATTGTGCGAATGCCACAATACATCTTCCCCCATTTCCGCACATTGATCCTATATTTCCATCTGAATTGTAGTATACCATCTTAAAATCTGACGATTCGTCATTTTCTAATAAGATAAGTCCGTCTGATCCTATGCCAAATTTGCGGTCGCAAAGTTTTGCCACCAATTTGGTATCATTTTTGGGGAAAATTTGAAAACGATTATCGATAATCACAAAATCGTTGCCCGTACCCTGATATTTGTAGAATGTGAGTTTCATGGTGCTCAAATGGATAACAAAGATAGGATTATTTTAACCGTTTTTTGGCAGTTAAAAAGACGTTAAACATAAAAATGGATGTGTTAAAATGAATAATTTTACGTTGATAAAAATCGAAAAAATAAAAATGAAAGTTATATGAAACGAATTGGAAGTTTATTCTTAGTAGCCATCTTTGCAGGTGCTGTCACACTGGGAGCATACAAACTCTTTTTTGAAGATACCAATTATGCCTTAGTTACAAGTCAAGATGAACCAGTGGTGTTCAATACAAGTCTAACTCCTACCTCTCCAAGGGCTTCTGGAATCAATGAGGTGGATTTCACCTTAGCAGCTGAAAATACCGTGAATGCAGTCGTCAATGTTACCAGTGTAGTGAAAGGGAGACAAGCTTCCAGTATTTTCGATTTTTTCTATGGTTCTGGAGGGAATAGTCAAAGAGCGCAATTGGGAACCGGGTCAGGTGTCATTATTTCTTCGGAAGGCTATATTGTAACCAACAATCACGTAATCGACAAATCAGACGAACTTCAGGTTACTTTGAACAATAATAAGAAATATATTGCAGAAGTGATAGGTACTGATCCTAATACTGACATTGCGTTGATCAAAATAGAGCCTGATAGCAAACTTCCTTATTTGGCCTTTGGCGATTCAGATAATACCAAAATTGGAGAATGGGTATTGGCCGTGGGAAATCCTTTCAACCTTACCTCGACGGTTACTGCGGGAATCGTAAGTGCAAAAGCACGGGATTTGGGCAGAAATCAATCCTTCATTCAAACCGATGCAGCTGTAAATCCAGGTAATAGTGGCGGGGCTTTGGTAAATACAAATGGAGATCTTGTAGGTATCAATACTGCGATTTCTTCCCAAACCGGATCGTATGTAGGCTATTCTTTTGCGGTACCAAGTAATATCGCAAAAAAAGTTGTTGAAGATATTATGGAGTATGGAAATGTACAAAAGGGACTTCTAGGTATTCAATATTTAAATACCAAAACTCCTTTGGCAATGGAAAAAGGCCTAAATGAGATTGAAGGGGTCTACGTCTCCAAAGTAGAAGAAGGTATGGGTGCCGAAGCAGCAGATTTAAGAGAAGGTGATATTATCAAAAAAGTGGACGATATTAAAGTTAAAAAGTTTCCTGATTTAAGCGGCTACCTTGCTACCAAGAGGCCTGATGACAAAGTGGAGATAACTTTTGAGCGTGATGGTGAAGAATTGACCGTACCGGTTGTTTTAAAGAAAAGACAAACCACCATTATTCCGCAACTCGGCCTAGAGGTCAAAAACCTTTCCGAGAAAGACAAGAAAGTCTTCAAAACCAAAAAAGGGGTGAAAATTGTTAGTGTACCGGAAACCTATAGGGGTTATGGTCTTGACGGAAAAGTATTGTTGTCAGTTGATGACGAAGAAATCAATGATATTGAAGAGGCCAGAGCTGTTTTCAGTAAGATTTCAAGATATGGTAAAACTAGCATTACGATGTTAAATAAAGATGGAGAACGCGAACGCCTCATCTTTCAGTAGATGATAATACTATAAATTCAAACGCCCCAATTAGGGGCGTTTTTTATTATTTAAAAAACCTAACGATAACGTTTGAAACTGTTATTTTTGTAACGTAAAACAACAACCAATATATTCCAATGAGTGCCATAAAATCTTACGAAAAAGAACTGGCCTTTCAGGCCGATAGAAGAAAAGCTACCACTGAATTTATCAAGATTACAAGCGATCTCTGGTACGACAAAGCCATTGAAGTAGTACTTTTCAAAAATCAGATTATCGATAGAAATGTGAGTGATATTATTCATCTTCATGAATATGCTGGAGAATTTGTTCAAAAGCCCATTTCTATATTTGATTCGGTTGAAATCTTGCGAGCGATCAATGACATTAAGCTACCACCTTCAAAGCTGGATATTGGCAAACTCACTTATGAATATCACTCCGATGATGCAAATTTCAATGATGTAAAAGCCTTTGTCATCAATAAACTAAAGGGCGCTAGCAATGTTGAAGACATCGTACCTAAAGATGTTGTATTATATGGTTTTGGTCGCATCGGACGTTTGCTAGCGCGCGAGTTAATGGCGAAAACAGGAAAAGGAAATCAACTGAGGCTTCGGGCCATTGTTACCCGAGGGAAGGCTGACGCCGACATTCTTGAAAAAAGAGCGAACCTACTACGAACAGATTCAGTTCATGGTAAGTTCATGGGTACGGTAGAGGTCGATTCCAAAAAGAACGCTTTAATTATCAATGGCACTACGGTACATGTAATCAATACCGATGTACCCGAGAACATTGATTACACAAAATATGGCATTAAGGATGCGCTTGTTATTGACAACTCAGGGGCTTTTAGAACCAAAAAGGAATTGGAGCGTCACTTGGGTTCAAAAGGAGTATCTCGAGTACTTCTGACCGCTCCTGGAAAAGAAATCCCCAATATCGTGCATGGTGTCAACCATAAGGACTACAATCCTGACGAAGTGAAAATCTTCTCCGCTGCTTCTTGCACTACAAACGCGATAACCCCCATCCTTAAGGTGGTCGAAGATTCGCTTGGTATTAAGAAAGGACATTTGGAAACTATTCACGCCTATACCAATGATCAGAACTTGGTAGATAATATGCACGCCAAGTACAGAAGAGGAAGAGCTGCTGCCTTAAATATGGTAATCACCGAAACTGGAGCTGGCGCTGCGGTGGCCAAAGCATTACCAATGTTGGATGGTAAATTGACTTCCAATGCTATTCGGGTGCCGGTGCCAAATGGTTCCCTCGCAATTTTAAACCTTGAAATCAAAAACAAAACCTCTTTAAGTAGTATCAATACTATCTTAAAGAAATATGCACTGGAAGGTGATCTGGTAGAGCAAATAAAATACTCATTGAGTAAAGAAATGGTATCCTCTGATATTGTGGGCACTTCTGCTCCATCGATTTACGATAGTAAAGCGACCATTGTATCGGATAATGGAAAGAATATTGTTTTGTATATTTGGTATGACAATGAATATGGCTATTCGCATCAGGTAATTCGTCTGGCAAAATATATAGCCAAGGTAAGGCGTTTTACCTACTATTAGCCAAATAAGAAAATATGCCCCAAGCATTTACACAATCTTGTTGGTTTAGATGAACTAATGATCTAAGCGTTTTTTTTTCTTAATTGACAATATTGAATTACTTTAGTCCCCTCTAAATCATTTTTTAAAGACAAAACTTACATATGAAAAGTTTTAGAATATTACTGTTGGCACTTTCGGCCTTGGCTTTGAACCTACATTTTGCCAATGCACAGGAAGAAGAATCTCAAGAGCTATCACTCGACAAAGGTCCAATAACCAGTCAGTTCGAGTTCATTTACAAAAAATCAGGTAATTATCGGTCTGAAGGAAAAAGATATGAGGTCGTACGTATTCTTTCTTTAGATAAATTGCGTCAAAATGTTCTGGACACCCTTAAGGTATATGCTCAAAAAGAAAGTGAATTAAAAACTACTATAGCCGGCCACGAAACCACTATTGCGGACCTTAACAAGAAATTGGAGGAAACTACAAAAAATCTGGCAGGTGTAACTGAAGAGAAAGACAGCATGTCGTTTTTGGGAATGTTGGTTTCAAAAGTCACCTATAATACCATTTTATGGACTATAATTGCGGGACTTCTCGGACTTTTGCTTTTCTTTATCTATAAATTCCGACGAAGCAACATACTGACTCAGGAGGCAAAAACTTCGTTGTCGGAAGTTGAAGAAGAGTACGAAGATCACCGAAGAAGGGCTTTGGAACGTGAGCAGAAAATTAGCAGGCAACTGCAAGACGAAATCAATAAGTATAAAAAAGCCAAATAAATAAAAGCTCCGTTCGGAGCTTTTTTTAGCTTCAGTCATGACAAAAATTATCAGAGCGGGTTTTGAACATATTCCCCAAATCGCACTATTGTTAGACGAATATCGGATGTTCTATGAACAACCTACCGACATTGCGGCATCCACAAAATTTCTAGAGGAAAGAATTTCGAAAAACGAATCAATCATCTTTCTAGCATATGAAGAAGATGAATCAATCGGGTTTACGCAGCTGTATACTTCCTACTCCTCTGTTTCCCTACAACCGCTTTTCATACTGAACGATTTGTACGTTCGTAAAGACCATCGTGGGAAAAGAATTGGAGAGGCCTTATTGAACAAGAGCAAAGAATTCTGCAAGACTATGGGATACAAAGGGCTTGCTCTTGAAACGGCAATCGATAACCCTGCCCAGCAACTCTATGAAAAGTTAGGTTGGAAAAAAGATACAGCTTGTTTTCATTATTTTTGGACATGCGATTAACCGCTTAAAGAAATCCCTGTACATGCGAATCGATATCATCACAGTGCTTCCAGAACTATTGAAAAGTCCGTTCGAGGCATCCATCCTTAAAAGGTCTATCGAAAAAGGACTGGTAGAAGTTCATTTTCATAACCTAAGGGACTATACCGATAAGAGTTACAACCAGGTGGATGATTACCAATTTGGTGGTGGTGCGGGAATGGTCTTAATGATTGAACCTATTGACAAGTGTATTACCTCTTTGAAAGCAGAACGTGACTATGACGAAGTCATTTATATGACCCCCGATGGAGAAACGCTTAACCAAAAAATGGCCAACAGCCTTTCATTATTGGATAATGTTATTATTCTCTGTGGACATTACAAGGGAGTAGACCAACGGGTCAGGGAAGCATTAATCACAAAAGAAATTTCGGTTGGTGATTATGTGCTTTCAGGAGGTGAACTTGGGGCAGCAATATTATGTGATGCGGTTATACGCCTGATTCCCGGTGTACTGAACAACGAAACATCAGCGCTTACCGATACTTTTCAAGATAATTTATTGGCACCACCAGTGTACACAAGACCAGCTGAATACAAGGGCATGAAGGTACCCGACGTGCTGTTGAGTGGGAACTTTCCCAAAATCGAACAATGGCGCGAGGAACAAGCCCAAAAAAGAACCGAAAAACTTAGACCTGACCTTTTATAGCTGTCGCACTTCAGTAAATACAACCTTAAAAAATTACGCTAATTCCCTTGTGGGTTTTAAGATATAACCTATTTTTGCACTCTGTTAAATCAACCTCTGACGAAAATCGTGAATGTTGGTCGAAACGTAATCCTAAATTAAACAAAATGGATTCATTAATAAACTTCGTAGAAAACGAGTTTGTTTCTAAAAAAGAATTTCCAAAATTTTCATCCGGTGACACCATTACGGTGTACTATGAAATTAAGGAAGGTGAAAAGACACGTACCCAGTTTTTCAAAGGAGTTGTATTGCAAAGAAGAGGTAGTGGCGCGACAGAGACATTTACCATTCGAAAAATGTCAGGTACTATTGGTGTTGAACGTATATTTCCTGTAAATATGCCTGCACTTCAAAAAGTAGAAGTAAATAAGAAAGGTAAAGTTCGTAGATCACGTATATTCTACTTCAGAGAACTTACCGGTAAAAAAGCGAGAATCAAAGAGGTTCGAAAATAAAATCGGATACTTTATCCTTATCAAAAACCGTTCCTTACCTAACATTAAGGAACGGTTTTTTTATGAACAATTGTTGATAACAGATGTTCATAGTGTGTTGATTTTTAATTTGTTACAAAATTTCTTCTCTCCGAATTTAATTCTATATTTAAACATCGTTTGAAGGAAAAATCTTGATAGACTATCTAGAGAGCGGTTATAGAGTTTACGTTCTTTATATTGTTGTTCAACTTTGAAGGTTTTAATTTTATGCTTCGTCATTTGATTTTTTCCGGAACAGTGAGTAAAAAATTGAAAGGCTGTCGCTTTTCAAAAGTTTTTATGGATATACATTTCATTCACTATATGGCTTAGGTCATATACGAATAGAAAAGTAGATTAAGACAACGAAAAGAAACACGCCATAGTTGCTTGGTTTGATAATTAAGAACTATACTGTGATTCAAACGTTGAAAAAGTGACGCAAATGCAATCAATGGTTGCCGTTCCGTTGCAAAACGAAACAAAAAGTTTGTAAACTTTTTCTAAAAACCCATGTCAATGTACTTGTACAATGATATGGGTTTTGTTTTTTTACAGATTAGTTTCAAGAACAATAAGGTACGATCAATTCTTTCTTCGCCCTGCTTTCACTGCTATAAAATCGTATATTTGCTCCGCTTTAAACAAAACTAAAAGTTCAGATGCCGAAGATTTTATATACCAAAACCGACGAGGCGCCAGCCTTAGCAACCCAGTCTTTTTTACCTATCGTGAAGGCCTTTACAAAAACATCAGGCATTACTATCGAAACTAAAGACATTTCACTTGCAGGAAGAATTATCGCAACATTTCCTGATTATTTGGAGGAGAATCAACGCATTTCCAATGATTTGGAGGAGTTGGGGGCAATGGCGAAAAATCCAGATGCCAATATCATAAAGCTTCCGAATATAAGTGCATCAATTCCACAATTAAAAGAAGCAATCGAAGAGTTACAAAAAAAGGGTTACAAACTTCCTTCCTACCCCGATGAACCTTCAAATGACGAAGAAAAAGAAGTCAAGTCTCGTTACGATAAAATCAAAGGTAGTGCGGTAAACCCAGTTCTTAGGGAGGGTAATTCAGACCGTCGTGCTCCAAGGGCTATCAAGAACTATGCGAAAAAGAACCCACATTCAATGGGTGCTTGGAGTGCCAATTCAAAAACCCATGTGGCGACAATGGGCCATGGCGATTTTAAATCCAATGAAAAGTCGGTCACAATTTCTTACGATACAGACATTAGAATAGAATTGGAAAAAGTCGACGGCTCAAAATCAATTTTAAAAGAAAAAGTTGCCTTGATGAAAGGTGAAATAATCGATGCCACGGTCATGAGCAAAAAAGCCTTGGTAAACTTTCTGGAGGAACAAGTTGCTGATGCAAAAGCGAAAGATGTTCTTTTTTCATTACATATGAAGGCCACCATGATGAAGGTTTCAGACCCCATCATCTTTGGTCATGCGATGGAAGTCTTTTTTCGGCACGTTTTTCAAAAACATGCCGAAACTTTTGAAGCATTGGGAATCAACTCCAACAATGGGCTAGATAGTTTATTGAACAAGTTGGAAGAACTACCATTTGATAAAAAAACGGAAATTAGTACAGATATAAAAGCAGCATTGGATAATGGTCCAGATTTGGCCATGGTAAATTCCGATAAGGGCATTACCAATCTTCATGTACCTAGCGATATTATCATCGATGCATCAATGCCCGCCATGATTCGTAATTCTGGACAGATGTGGAATGCAGACGGTAAACCACAAGACACGAAAGCTGTTATTCCCGATAGTAGTTATGCTGGAATCTATTCCGCTACTATTGATTTTTGTAAAAAGAACGGTGCTTTTGACCCTACTACAATGGGTACTGTGCCCAATGTGGGGCTGATGGCCCAAAAGGCAGAAGAATATGGCTCTCATGATAAAACCTTCGAAATTTCAGAGAGGGGAATCGTCAAAGTAATCGATAACAATTCGGGTGCCACTATTTTAGAGCACGAAGTTGAATCTGGTGATATTTGGCGCATGTGCCAAGTAAAGGATGCCCCGATTCAAGATTGGGTCAAATTAGCAGTTTCTAGAGCGAAAGCGTCTCAGACGCCTGCCGTGTTCTGGTTGGACCAGAACCGTGCCCATGATGCTGAGTTAATTAAAAAAGTAAATACCTATTTACCAAATCATAACACTTCTGGTTTAGATATCAGAATCCTCTCCCCTATTGATGCAACATTATTTACGCTGGAACGAATCAAAGATGGAAAAGACACCATATCCGTTTCTGGAAACGTGTTACGAGATTATTTGACCGACCTCTTCCCCATACTTGAAGTAGGAACTAGTGCGAAAATGCTTTCGATAGTCCCGTTGATGAACGGTGGCGGTCTTTTTGAAACAGGTGCTGGAGGTTCTGCGCCCAAGCATGTAGAACAATTTTTGGAGGAAGGCCACCTTAGATGGGATTCCCTTGGTGAATTCTTGGCGCTTGGGGTTTCTCTGGAATTCTACGGTGACAAATACGACAATAATAAAGCAATAGTATTAGGAGATGCGTTGGATACCGCTACCGAAAAGTTTTTAGATAATGACCGCTCACCCTCAAGAAAAGTAAAAGAATTGGATACCCGAGGAAGTCATTTTTATCTTGCGCTTTACTGGGCGGAAGCTCTTTCTGAACAAAATTCCGATGTGGAATTGAAAAAAATCTTTACCAAGGTTTACAATGACATGAATTCGAAGGAATCCGAGATTGCAAACGAATTGATTGAAGCCCAAGGTGTTCCCCAAGAAATTGGAGGTTATTACAAACCCATTCAAGAATTGGTCGCGAAGGCCATGCGCCCAAGTGAAACCTTTAACTCAATTTTAAAGGAAATTTAAATTCATAACGTTCTAAAGGATAGTTTTAAGGCCTCTTCCCTTTGGGAGAGGCCTTATTCATTTAAATAAATGTTAACCTACTGTCAAATGCCTTTTTTCTCATTATTTTTATAAAAAATCGCTTCAATGAACCACCGTTACCAAACGTTCCTCATCCTTTTATTTTTCTTTTCAATCTTTGGTTTTTCCCAACAAAAATTCACGATTAGTGGAACCATTTCGGAAGCTGCTAGTAACGAAACCCTTATAGGGGTAACCATAGCCGTTCCTGAGTTGAAAACCGGAGTTGTGACCAATGAATATGGCTTTTACTCATTAACGCTGCCCGAAGGAGATTACCGCCTTCAAATAAGCTATTTGGGCTTTAAAGATGTTGTTCAGTCGATTACCTTGGATAGAAGCTTGAAACTAAACATTCAAATGACTGAGGCTGCCGAACAGCTTGAAGAGGTTGTAGTTACGGAAAATGTAGAACGCATGGATATTCGAAAGCCACAAATGAGCGTGAATACCATGTCTATAGAAACCATAAAGAAAATACCGGTAATTCTTGGCGAGGCCGATGTTATCAAATCAATTTTATTACTTCCTGGAGTAACTAATGCAGGTGAAGGAGCCTCAGGATTTAACGTTAGAGGCGGCGCTGTAGACCAAAATCTGATTTTGTTAGATGAGGCCATTATCTTTAATTCTTCCCATCTTTTTGGCTTCTTTTCGGTATTCAATCCGGATGCCATCAAAGATATCAAACTATATAAGGGTGGTATTCCAGCTCGATATGGCGGTCGTGTATCATCCGTACTTGATATTTTTCAGAAAGAGGGCAATAGCAAACAGCTTAAAGTCAATGGAGGTATTGGAGCCGTAGCAAGTCGTTTGCTTGTAGAAGGGCCCATAGTCAAAGACAAAGCAGCATTCTTGATAGGTGGCAGGGGTTCCTACGCCCATCTTTTTCTTCCTCTATTTGATCAGGATAATACCGCATATTTTTACGACCTGAACACAAAATTGAACTACAATATCAATGACAAAAACAGTATTTATCTATCTGGATACTTTGGCCGGGATGTTTTTGGAATTAGCGATAGTTTTGTAAATACCTATGGCAACTCCGTAGGTAATTTTAGATGGAACCATCTTTTTTCAGATAAACTCTTTTCAAATCTTTCGCTAATCTATTCCGATTATTATTACGGACTCAAACTTGATTTTGTTGGATTTAATTGGAATTCTGGTATTCAGAACTTCAATGTTAAATATGACTTGAAACATTATATCAATGATAAGTTACAAATCAATTACGGACTGAATAATATCTACTACAGTTTCAACCCTGGCGAAATAGAACCCAGTAATTCCGAATCAGGAATTATCGAAGAACGACTGACTAAAAAATATGCCAACGAATTTGCTGCTTACATTGATGTTGAGCATGATATTACTGAAAACTTGAGTTTGGGTTATGGTCTTCGTTTTAGCAATTTTATCCGCCTAGGTCAAGATAAAATCAATGTATATGAAAATGACAATCCTGTAGTTTTTGATCCTTTCTTGTTGATTTATCAAGAAGCAGACCCAATTGGCATAAGCGAACCTGGACGATCAGGAAGTCTGGCGACCTTTAGCAATTTTGAACCCCGTGTGTCTTTAGCCTACACCATCAACGATAATAGTTCGGTCAAGGCCAGTTATACACGACTTGCGCAGTACTTACACCTTCTATCCAATACAAGCTCCCCCACTCCATTGGATGTTTGGACGCCCAGCGGGCCTTTTGTAGAGCCACAACTTTTGGATCAATATGCCCTGGGCTTTTTCAGGAATTTTGATGAAGGACGATACTCCTTGGAAACAGAAGTTTTTTACAAGGATATTCAAAACCGAATTGACTATATCGATGGTGCGAATCTAATCGCGAATGATGCTATTGAAACCGTAATCTTAAATGGTGAGGCCCGAGCGTATGGCCTAGAGCTATTGCTCAGAAAGAACGAAGGTAAATTTCAAGGCTGGTTGGCCTATACGCTTTCAAAATCAGAACAAAGAACGCCAGGTCGAATTTCCAATGTGGATAATGGTCGGTCTAACCTGGAGACAGGTATCAATTTTGGTGAATGGTACAACACCCCTTATGACAAGACCCATGACATTTCCCTATATGGCTCCTATGAATTAAATGACAAATGGAGTTTCAATACGAATTTTATATATCAAACTGGTCAACCTACCAACTACCCTGTAGGACAATTTGAATTTCAAGGGCTAGCCGTACCATATTACGGACTTAGAAATCAAGAACGCCTACCCGATTATCATAGAATAGATCTTGCAGCAACGTTAACACCTCGAAAAAACAAGACTAGAAAAGTAAAAGGGGAATGGGTTTTCAGTATCTATAATGTTTATAACCGCAGAAATGCTGCCTCCATAAATTTCAGACGAGATCAAGATACCGGAGTCAATGAAGCAGTGCGGACTTCAATTTTTGGAATTGTGCCAGCGGTAACTTATAATTTTAAGTTTTAGAATATGAAATATTGGTATTTCATTGTATTGATCCTCGTTGCCGGTATTACCTGTTGCGAAGATGTTATCGATGTCGATGTTCCGACGGGCAAAACCCGTTTGATTGTCGATGCGTTGATACGCGTAGATACTACCCAAGAATTTCTTGGGGTAAAGGTCAAGGTCACTGAAACGAATAACTTTTTTGAAGAAATACCGGTCACTTCCCTTGAAAGTATCGATATTATAGTAGAAGTAACCAGAGATGACGGGCTAGGTCTTGGAACAGGAGTCTCAAGCCTAATAGATGTTGACACAGGTTCAGGTATTTACATCCCTAATCCTTATTTCTCAACAGAGGAGAGAATCAGTACTAGCGCTGTACTACAGGATAATGATGTCCTTTTTACGCTTATTTTAGTGCATAAAGGCAGAAAATACGCGGCACAAACAAGATACGTACCTTCGACACCGGTACTAAGCTTATCTCAAGGAACGGAAACACTTTTCGACGAAGATGAAACTGAGCTAATTGTCACCTTTAAGGATGATCCAGAAATTCAAAACTTTTATGTTTTCGATTTTGATTTTGATGAATATCTGGTATCGGAAGACACTTTCTACAACGGCCAAGAATTCCAGTTCTCTTACTTTTACGATAAAAACTTAGAACCCGGACAGGAGGTTACGGTAAGTATTCTAGGAGCCGACCGAACATTTTATAATTATATGGATGAGCTCATTACACAAAGTGAGGCTCCACAAGGTCCATTTCAAACTCCGGTCGCAACGGTACGGGGCAATGTTTTTGACATCACCGGTTTAGACAATATAAACATTGTGGACAACGCTGGACGCCCGAATGATTTCCCAGTAGGTTATTTTGCCATAGTACAGGAATTTAAAAGTACCATCACCATTCAATAAATAGTATATAATGATGTTTGATTTGAAAAAATTACTTTTTTTACTACTCCTTGCAAGCCTCACTTTTTCTTGCGAGGATGTCATTGAAGTAGACACACCTATTTCTCCCCCAAGATTGGCCATTGACGCGCTCGTTAGAGTTGACACAGGTATGGAAACTACCAAAATAACAGTAAAGGCGGGTACAACCAGTTCGTTTTTCTCAGAAGTCGAACCTACAAGTTTAGATCAAATCGTGGTTAATAATCCTGACTATGTACCTACATCTGCCCTTGATGTACCGTCAATTATTATGACAGAAGTAGCACCTGGAGTTTACGAAGGTGAGAAAAATACCAAATTTTTCACGGAAGGTGAACTACAACTTGCTATTGAACATCAGGGCCAGCGTTATTTAGCATTAACCAGCTATGCACGTTCATCTAGAATTGATGCTATTGAGCAAGGAGACAATAGTCTATTCTCAGAAAATGATAAGGAAATTAAAATTTCTTTTACCGACGATGGGGAAATAAACAACTTTTATCTTTTCGATTTCGGTAGAGGTGATTATTTGGTGACTGAGGACGAGTTCTACCAAGGTCAGTCGTTTAGCTTCTCTTATTTTATTGAAGATGGAGAAGGCAGAAAAGTAGACGTAGCATTGCTAGGGGTTGACGAACCATTCTACAATTACATGAATCAATTAATTGTACAGGCTGGTGGTGATCAGGGTCCGTTTCAAACTCCTGCGGCAACGGTTAGAGGTAATATTATCAATATCACTAACATTGACAATATTAATTCATTTGACAATGTAGAAGATTCGAATAATTTTGCCTTGGGATACTTTGCGGTCTGCGAAACTTATCAAACGAGTATAATTCTTGAATAAATAACGCTACACAATATATCACTTTTCAAATAGAGAACTTGATATTAATATCTTTTAATACCTACTTTTATATCGCTTAGAACATGTATAATGCACACAGACAAAAAATTATTGGCTAAAGGGTTGAAGTTTATAGCCTATACCATAGCATTGATGTTTACAGCACCTGTGGTACTATACCAAGCCTTTAAAAATGAGGAACATCAATGGTTCTTGCCTGTACTTATCATCGGGTTTGTATTAGCGATTTTGGCGATTGGCCTAGGGTTCTATAGCATAAAACTTTTTATGGATGCCCTTTTCAACAAGAAGAAATAGAACATTACTTTTGGTTCTTCTTATCGACATTACCCCACTTATTGTTCAACGCCGCATAATCATAATCAAGCACAGTTGCCTGTCTTTCTAGGCGTTCCGCCGCAAAGGCTCGCTGTAGAATATCTTCGATAAGATAATCTTCGTGAACTTCTCTAGGGTTAAATTCTTCTTTCAAACTTATACTAAACATTTTGGCCGTGGTACTGTACCAAAAAGCACGCCAGCCACTACGTAGTTCTTTCACTAAGGAAAATGCGGTGGAACCCGTCTGTCTATGAATGAGTTTTACCAAAATTTGACCTTCGGTACGTGTTAATTTTTTGAGCTCTTCAGAGAATTCTTCCTCTATATATTTTTGAATTTTCTTGGTATACTTCTTACGCTTCGATTTACGCTTTATTTTAACAATGCTATCATTCAACTCAACTAAACGCTCAGCGGCCAGCTTAGCATAGGGATAGACTTTCAAAGTCTTTCTTCTGAGGATGTAGTACCGAAGTTTAGATTTGTAGTCTGGGAACTTCAGCTTCCCAAATAAATATACTTCCTCCAGCGCTATGGAAGATTTGAAGACAGAATCCCCCTCAACCATTATCAGCTTTTCAGTTACAGAGTCCAACGGTTGGTCTTCAATCTGCGAGAAACCGAAAAAAGAAATAGTGAGTAATAAAATAAAAGGGATGCTATTTTTCATCGAATCCATAAAAGCAAAAGCCTTGCCAAAATTAACGATAAATAATACCTCTTAGTATTAATTAAAAGTGAATATTGTTAACTTCGTTGACAAATCAGTAATACATGGCAAAGAAGAAAATAATTACCAAAAAGTCTTTAGAATTTTTTGAAAAATACTTGAACAATGCAGCACCTACAGGTTACGAATGGGAAGGCCAAAAAATCTGGATGGATTACCTAAAACCTTACGTAGACACGTTTATTACAGATACTTACGGTTCAGCAGTAGGTGTCATAAACCCTGACGCGGAGTACAAAGTAGTGATTGAAGGGCATTCTGACGAGATTTCTTGGTATGTCAATTATATCTCTGACAACGGTTTGCTTTATGTCATTAGAAATGGTGGGAGCGACCATCAAATTGCACCTTCTAAATGGGTAAATATCCATACCAAAAACGGTATTGTCGAGGGAGTATTCGGTTGGCCGGCGATTCATACAAGAGATAAAGGCGCCAAGGAAGTACCCCCCAAATTGGACAACATATGTATTGATATAGGTGCTAAAGACAAAGATGAAGTCGAAAAAATGGGTGTTCATGTAGGCTGTGTCATTACATATCCCGATGAGTTCAAAATCTTGAACAAAGACAAATTTGTTTGCCGGGCCATCGATAACCGCGCTGGTGGGTTCATGATAGCCGAAGTTGCCCGACTTCTTCATGAGAACAAGAAAAAATTGCCGTTCGGATTATATATCACCAACTCAGTCCAAGAAGAGATTGGTTTGCGAGGGGCCGAAATGATTACCCAGACTATAAAACCCAACGTTGCCATCATTACCGATGTTTGTCATGACACGACTACTCCGATGATCGAGAAAAAGGTTCAAGGCCATACTGAAATAGGTGCCGGACCTGTGATATCGTATGCTCCAGCAGTTCAAAACAAGTTGCGAGAGCGAATCATTGAAACGGCCGAGGCTAAGAAGATTCCTTTTCAGCGTATGGCGGCTTCAAGATCCACCGGAACTGATACTGACGCCTTTGCATACAGTAATGGCGGTGTGGCCTCAGCATTGATTTCATTACCATTACGATATATGCATACCACGGTGGAGACCGTTCATCAAGATGATGTTGAAAACGTTATACGATTGATATACGAAACGGTACTCAATATAAAAGTTGGAGAAACATTCAGCTATTTTGACTAAACATTCGAGCCTCCCCTTGGGAGGCTTTTTTCTATACTATGGACGAATTAATTGATATTTTAGATTCTAACGGGAATTTTACGGGTAAAACCGTTCTGAAGTCAAAAGCCCATGAAAAAGGATGGTTTCATGCTACTGTTCATATATGGTTGTATACGCCTAACGGGAAAATTCTTTTACAGCAACGAGGGAAAAACAAGGATACCCATCCCCTACTTTGGGATGTTTCTGTTGCAGGACACATTGGGGCCGGAGAAGAAATAGAAACTGGCGCAATCCGAGAAGTTAGAGAAGAAATTGGGTTGAATATTGTTGAAGAAGATTTAGAGAAAATTGGAGTTTTTAAATCTGTTCAAAAACATTCCGAAGAACTCATCGATTGTGAATTTCATCACACTTTTTTGTGTAAACTTAAAGTTCCTTTTGAAAAACTGATTAAACAGGAAGATGAAGTAAAAGAATTGAAATTGATTTCCATACTTCAATTTTCAGAGGAAACCTGGGGCATGGCAAACCTAAAAAAGTATGTTCCTCATGAAATGGACTATTATGTCAAAATAATAAAATCAGTAAAAATGCAGTTAGAGCGACTCTAAAAATGTATTTGGATTATGTAGTTGATATGTTATTTGATTGCCATTATTCATGTCCTTCACTACAAAGGTGCCTTCTATCAATTCTTGCGCCCCAATTAAAACCACATACGGTACATTTCTATTATGGGCGTACTTCATCTGCTTTTGCATTTTGACAGGCGAAGGATAAAGATCAGCTTTAACTCCGGCATTTCGAAACAAGGTCACCAATTGTAAGGCGGCTATCGCCTCATCATCCCCAAAATTCACGCATAAAACTTGCAGGGATTGGTCTATGGTATCAGGAAAAAGTTTTAGTTCTTCTAATACTAGATATATACGGTCTAGTCCGAATGAAATACCAACTCCACTAGTTCCCTTCATTCCGAAAATTCCCGTGAGGTCATCGTAGCGCCCGCCTCCACCAATCGAACTCATATCGACACCTTCAGGTGCCGCCACTTCCAAAATGGCCCCCGTATAATAATTGAGACCACGTGCGAGTGTAACATCCACGGATACCTTTGCCGATTTCAAGCCTATTTTTTTTAATGTTCTCACAATGTACATCAACTCTTCAACACCCTTTGTGCCTTCTTCGGAGTCACTCAATAAAAGTTTTAAGCTTTCCAATTGCACCAAACTTCCTCCAGTTAAATGAAATAAGGGAGTTAATTTTTCTATGGAGTGTTCTGAAATACCTTTTTTAAGCATCTCTTTTCGAACACCTTCTTCGCCAATCTTGTCCAGTTTATCTAGGGAGACCGTAAAATCAACCAATAAATGTTTGGCTCCAATAACCTCGGCGATGCCAGCTAATATCTTACGGTTATTCAATTTTATATTTATCCCCTCCAACTTTAAATCATTGAACACAGCATCATAGAGCTGAATCAATTCCACTTCTTGTAGAAGCGAATCGGAACCAACTACATCCGCATCGCATTGGTAAAATTCCCTAAAACGACCTTTTTGCGGTCTGTCAGCCCTCCAAACGGGTTGTATTTGATACCGTTTGAAAGGGAAATCGATTTCATTTTGATGCATGACAACATATCTGGCAAAAGGAACGGTCAAATCATATCGCAATGCCTTTTCTGAAATCTTCGGAAGTATAGAATTTGATTTTTTCGAACTATAGGTAACATCATCGACTTTGCTAATAAAATCACCTGAATTCAAAATCTTAAAAATCAGACGATCTCCTTCATCCCCATATTTTCCCATCAAAGTTTCTGAGTTTTCAAACGAAGGTGTCTCTATCGGTTGGAAGCCAAAAACCTCAAATTGCTCTTTAATAATATCGAAAATATAATTGCGCTTGGCAACTTCAGAAGGTGAGAAATCACGGGTTCCTTTTGGAATAGAAGGTTTTTGGGCCATTTGGTGTAATTATCCTACAAATATAAATGTTTGATGGGTGATTTCAATGGGCTATTGAATTAGGGGGCATCCATCATTGATTCGAACCATTGGTATAGGCTTCCTCTGGTAATTACCGCTCCTTGTTGTATCAACATGAAGATATCTAAGTTCTTATCTTCGGTGTAGGCTTTAGCAGCCGTCAAGTATTCTACAAAATCAGATTGCCAATTTTTCTTGAACCAATTAAAACCGATTTCTGTGGTCAAATCAATATCTGGATTCATGACTTTTACAGAAAATAATTTCATTTCCTTTTCAGCGCAGTAAAACAGATGCATATGCTGGGCAGAAATATTTTCTAGATATTGAACTTTGTTTAAAACACCTTCCCAAATCAAATCGCTAAATACATCGATTTCATCTTCCGCAACTTTGGGTTTCTCGTTTTTTAAGGTTTTCCACTCCTCGCCAGTAATCGATTGGGTGGCTAAAAAGGTGATGAACTCCTCATGCAGTTCTTCCAACTGTTCTTTGGTAAGTCTTGCGTACTTCATTTATCTTTATTATTTATCATAAAAAAAGAGCTATGCGGGCATAGCTCTTTGATAATCTATATTGCAATTGAAGAATTATTTTGCCTCGGCAACAACTTCAAACGGAAAATCAACAACAACTTCTCTATGCAAACGAATCTGAGCGTTACAAGAACCTGTTCTTTTCACCGTACCACCATTGATACTGATAAATTTTTTGTCAATTTCATGGCCTTGTTTCTCTAAAGCCGCAGCAAGATCAATATTTGATATTGAACCGAACAATTTATCACCAGCACCAGTTTTAGCGGCAATTTTCAATTCTAGGGATTTCAAGGCCTCCGCAGTTTTATTCGCTGCGTCGACAATTTTCTTCTCTTTATGTGCTCTTTGCTTTAGGTTTTCAGCCAAAACCTTCTTAGCCGAGGGGGTAGCAATAGTCGCCAAACCCTGAGGTATAAGGAAGTTTCTACCGTAACCATTCTTAACGTTTACCAAATCGTCTTTGAACCCTAGGTTCTGAACGTCTTCTTTTAATATTAATTCCATCGTTCGTTTTCTTTTATTTTAGTAAATCACCAACATAAGGCATTAGGGCAATGTGACGCGCACGCTTTACAGCTTGAGCCACTTTTCTTTGATACTTCAAAGAGGTACCGGTAAGTCTTCTTGGCAACAATTTACCTTGGTCGTTTACCAACATCATCAAAAAGTCAGCATCTTTATAATCGATGTACTTTATTCCGTTTTTCTTGAATCGGCAATACTTCTTTTTTGTATTGGTTTCAATGTTCAGCGGGGTCAGATATCTGATTTCCCCATCTTTTTTACCTTTAGCTTGTTGTTCAATAGATGCCATAATAATTACGCTTTAGCTGTTTTTAACCTTGTTCTTCTTTTCTCTGCCCATGCAATTGCATGTTTGTCAAGTTTTACCGTAAGAAAACGCATAATACGCTCATCTCTTGAAAACTCCTGCTCATAAGGAGTAAGAATTTCTCCAGGCGCGGTAAATTCGAACAAATGGTAAAAACCACTTTTCTTGTGTTGTATGGCATAGGCTAATTTCTTTAGCCCCCAATTTTCTTTAGCGACCATTTTGGCGCCATTCTTAATTAAGAAATCTTCAAATTTCTTAACTGTTTCCGCTATCTGAGTGTCAGAAAGCACGGGATTCAAAATGAAAACAGTTTCGTAATGGTTCATATTTATATTTGTTTAAAAGGAGTGCAAAAATAATAATATTTACCTGCCCCCACAAGAAAACGGAAAAATCTTCGTTATATATGGAATGAATCATAAAAATTAAGCTTAACCTAAACCCAAATCTCAAACCTATGTCATCAACCTTTTACACAGAAAACCTTGCAATGTTTACAACTTTTGTTGTAGTTAAACGGGTTTTTTAAGTAATTTGTCGATGATTTAACCCCACAAATCAACCCATTTATGAAATTACGAAGTATTATCGTAGACGATTCATCTATGCAGCGGATGGCAGTTGCCAAGTTAGTCAACAATCATCCGAATTTAGCTATGGTGGCCGAATACAGCAACGCGATCGAGGCGAAAAATGGTATTAAGAACAACGAAATCGATTTAATCTTTTTAGATGTTGAAATGCCTATCATCAACGGATTTGACCTACTCGAGTCCTTGGAGAACAGCCCTCAGGTGATTTTGATTACCGGAAAACCCGATTATGCCCTTAAGGCTTTTGATTACGATGTAACTGACTATTTGCACAAGCCAATTACCATGGCTCGTTTTGATGCCTCAGTACGTCGTGCAGTAGCCAAGTATGAGCAAATGCACCGGGTGCATGAAGACGAAGAACATATCTTCGTTAAGAGTAACCTAAAGAAAAGAAAGGTTATCTTAAACGATATCAAGTGGATAGAAGCCCTTGGCGACTACATCAAATTAGTTACCGATGAAGCCAATATCGTTATTTTATCAACAATGAAATCTTTCGAAAAGCAATTGCCGGAAGAGAAGTTCCTTAGAATTCACAAATCTTACATTGTGAACTTGGAGAAAGTTGAAAAATTCAATAGTAAGAATGTTGAAGTTAGTGGAAGATCAATTCCGCTAAGCCGAAACAAAAAGACCGAATTGGCCGAAGCGCTAAGTAACGTCTAACATACATTTTCTCCCTTACCAACAGTGTATAGGGATAAAATCTAAAAAACACCTCGTAAAGAGGTGTTTTTTGTTTTAAATCTTCTCTGTATTCGTTAAGTGAAAGACTCAACAAATATCACAGAATGTTGAGGAAGACACATTGCCAAACATACGCACTATATCTAAATGTGATCCACATTATAAATCACCCGAACACTTCGGTAAAATGAAATCGCATTGAAGGATTTCTCGATTCTTCGGATGCTGTTCTTTGTCTTTACCAACGATTGCTCATGGTTGATTTTTACGATGACATGCTTTAAGTATTGATTTCTTATTCTTGCCACGGGAGGATATTCAGGACCTAATACACTACCACCAAAAACGTTTCGAAGGCCTTTCGCAAACCAATCCGCCGCATCGTTCAATTTGTTGTATTCCTTGTGTTTGAATGTAATCTTGATAATCCGGTTGACAGGGGGGTATTTGTACTGCTCCCTTTCATACAGTTGTTCTTTGAACATTTCATCATAATCATTCGTCGAAACTTGCTTTAATATCTGATGATACGGATTGTAAGTCTGAATAATGACCTTTCCTCTTTTCTTCGTACGCCCAGCCCTGCCAGAAACTTGAGTCAATAATTGAAAGCTTCGTTCATGTGCCCGATAATCTGGAAAATTCAATAACGAATCAGCATTCATGATACCTACCAAATTCACATTTCTAAAATCCAGCCCTTTTGTCAACATTTGGGTCCCTACAAGAATATCTAATTCTTGCTGCTCGAAAGCCGTGATGATTTTTTCATAACCATATTTGCCCCTAGTTGTATCTAAATCCATACGACCTACTTTTGCTTTCGGAAAAAGGGTATGCAGCTCCTGTTCCACTTGTTCGGTACCAAAACCTTTGGTATCCAAAGTTTGACTTCCGCATGCTTGACAGCTTTCTTGCAATGCTATATTATGACTACAGTAATGACAACGGAGTTGTTTTTTGTACTGATGATAGGTCAAGCTCACGTCACAATTCGGGCATTGCGGCGAGTGACCACAGGTAGTACATTCCAAAATGGGAGCGTAACCTCGCCTGTTTTGAAAGAGAATCACTTGCTCACCAGCATCCAGGGTCTCGGTAATTTCTTCCAATAGACGTTCCGAAAAATGACCTTTCATCCTTTTCTTTCTATTTTGTTCTTTGATATCGACCAACTCAATATCTGGCATCACCACGTTACCATAACGCCTCGTTATTTCTGCAAAACCATACTTTTCTTTTTTTGCATTATAAAAGCTCTCGATACTTGGTGTTGCGGAACCTAACAGAATATTAGCGCCATGCAGATTTGCCAAAACAATTGCGGCATCACGCGCATGGTATCTTGGTGCAGGATCGAACTGTTTGAACGACCCTTCATGCTCTTCATCAACGATTATCAAACCCAAACTGGAAAAAGGTAAAAACATGGCGGAACGCGCTCCAATCACAATTTGGGCTTTTGGTTTTTTATCCAACACATTATTCCAAACTTCTACCCGCTCCTGAATACTGTATTTAGAATGATAGACCGAAACTTTTGAACCGAAATAATCTTGTAATCGTGCTATCAGTTGCGTCGTAAGAGCAATTTCAGGAAGTAAATAGAGTCCTTGCTTTCCTTCTAAAATACATTCTTCCAGAAGCTTTACATAGACCTCTGTTTTTCCTGATGATGTGACTCCTTTAAGTAAGGTAACTTTCTGATTTTTAAAATTTTGTTTAATATCATCTAAAGCTTTTTCTTGATATTCGTTCAATGACTTTAAATCATATTCCCCATCTTCCCCATCATAATTCACACGATCTGTTTGGATAAAATACTCTTCAAGAATTGCTTTATCAACTAAAGATTTTATCACCGCTTTGGAACTTCCGCTTGTCTGTTCCAAGTCGGTAACTTTTATAGGCTTTTTACGGACAGCCTGGAGTTGAAATAAGGACAATACTACTTGACTTTGTTTCGGAGCCCTGGTGAGCGATTCCAGTAATTTCTCCAAACCCGCTTCGGAAGTATGAGCACTCCCTAATCTTAGGTAACGGACCAGTTTGGGCTTGTACTGTTCATAGAGTTCCTCCTTTAAAAGAATGACGTTTTTTTCAATTAAGCGATTTAAAATGGGAAGTACGTTCTTACGTTCGACAATTGCGCTCACCTCATGAACTTTTAAAGAAGACTGGTGTTGCAAGGCTTCAAACACTAAAAACTCATCGTCCTTCAAACTCATTTCATCGACTTCTGCCCTATCGTTCTTGAGAATCAGAGTTTCACTTTCCAAGAGAAAAGCACTGGGAACGGCAGTCCTGAAAACTTCGCCAATAGTGCACATATAGTAATTGGCTATCCATTGCCAATGTTTCAATTGGATTGTATTTACTAAGGGGTGTTCACTTAAAACTTGATGAATATCTTTTGCTTCGTATACTTCTGGCGGAGTGGTATGCACTTCATTGACCAATGCCGTGTATATTTTAGATTTACCGAAAGGAACAGCAACCCGCATGCCCGGAAGCAGAAAATCAGCTTCATCTTGAGTTACACGATACGTAAATAACTTCTCTAAAGGAATTGGTAAAATTACATTGATGAAGTTTTGCATAGTTTCACCCCTCCTATCCTTCGTAGCGCACCCAGGTTTGGGTTCTATAGAGAAAGGCCAAATACCCACGCACCTTAAGTTCATCAGGGTCTTCAGGATTCAGCCATATTTTAAATCGAAAAGTCATCGCCTGTTCTGGGTCGAAAAGAAATTTTCCTTTCCATTCATCATCTGAATTTTTTTTGCCTTCCTTGATTATAGTCATTCCAACCACAGGCGTATCCTTTAAATCGCCTTCACATTTGATACAAAGGGCATCTTCTTTTCCTTCTTCGACTACCTCTAAAATTTTACCATACATCAAACCGTCTTTCTTGTAAATCTCGATGACACCTTTTGGGTTGCCAGTTCTATCATCTATGGTTTTCCATTTACCGAAAACACTTTGGGCATTTCCAATCAACATTCCACCGACACATAAAAGCACTGCTATTTTAATCTTTCTTCGCATTCTTATTATAATTTTTTCTGAGCCAATTCAGCGAGGCATTCAATTCGAACCCAAGCAGCAATATATTCGAATTTAACCAGATGTAGACCATTAATATCAATAATCCCCCCAAAGCGCCATACAATTCGTTATAACGCGCGAATTTTTCCACATAGACCCCAAACAGATAGGACGTTAGCAAGAATAGTAATGTCGTCATAAAAGCACCGGCCGAAAAGAATCTAGCGTGCTTTCCTTCTGCCGTACCAAAGTAGTATAATGTCGCAGTGGTCAAGTAGGATAAAATAATAAAAAACAAAAATTTCGCGATCTGTACCCCGAGAATATCGTCTTCACCCATAATATAGCCGCCTTGCCGAGCGGCGAATTCGCTCAAATAGGTCAAAACATAAACCTCAAAATACACAAATGCCACAAAGCCGATGATGATTAAGATAGAAAGAATTAAGCCCACCATTAGTGCATATGCATATTGCTTGAAAAAGTTTCTTGTAAGGTTCACGTGATACGAAGTTTCAAAACCACCAAAAATTGCGTTCACTCCGTTGGCCATTAAGAAAATTGAAAGGACAAAAGTAGATGATAAGAGTCCGGGTCGTTTTTGATCTTTAATCTGTTGGTAAATCTGTTCGAAATAATCACCTGTGGCCGTGGGTAAGAACGATTCAAGAAACGCTGGAAAGTTTTCATCGAACCCGGTATTTTGAAGACTTAAAAAGGAAATTAGGAACGGCACCAAGGTCAACATAAAAATCAAAAGTGGAAAAAGGGCCAGAAATAAGCTAAAGGCAATGGAACTTGCTCTTGTCGACAGCGCACCCTGTACAATGCCCCGAATATACATTTCAATCAAATCGTAGATAGAAAGACCTTCAAAACCCGGTAAACGAATATTTTTCAATAATCGAACGAGCCAATTTATGACAGGAATCTTATCAAGTCTCTCCTCAATTTCTTTGGACATTTAAACGGCTTTTAAGCTCAAATCCATATTATATACTGAATGTGTTAAGGCTCCAGATGAAATATAATCGACACCGCATTCGGCATAGTTTCGAATTGTATTTTCATTGATCCCACCAGACGATTCCGTGAGACAGTTGTCGCCAATTAGAGCTACGGCCTTTCGTGTATCTTCATAATTGAAATTATCAATAAGTATACGATAAACCCCATCGCACTTTAATATTTCCTTGATTTCATCCAAATTACGTGCCTCGACGATAATCTTTAAATCCCTCTTCGTATCTTGAAGGTACTGTTGTGTCTTTTGAATTGCCTTGGTAATTCCTCCCGCAAAATCAATATGGTTATCCTTTAGCATAATCATATCATATAAGGCAAATCTGTGGTTTTCGCCACCACCTATTTTTACGGCCCATTTTTCCAAAGCCCGAATTCCGGGAGTGGTTTTTCTGGTATCCAGTATTTTGGTATTGGTACCTTCCAGCAAATTAACGAACGATTTCGTTTTGGTTGCTATGGCACTCATACGCTGCATGGCGTTCAAAACCAAACGCTCTGCCTTTAAGATGCTCTGCGAGTTTCCGTACACATAGAAGACGATATCACCATATTTTACCTTTGATCCTTCTGGAATCATAACTTCCACTTCCAAGGAATCATCAACATATGAAAAAACCTGTTGTGCAAAAGAAATTCCGGCGATAACGCCTTCGTCTTTTACCAACAACTTCGCTTTCCCAGTCGCGTTTTTCGGGATACAGGAAAGCGAGCTATGATCACCATCACCGACATCTTCACGAATTGCATTGGCAATAATATAATCAATCTCTTTTTGGAATTGTACTTTTGAAATCATTGAAGGGGATTTGCTTTTCGCTAAATTATGAAATGAGCCATAACTTATGGTAAATCACAACAAAGAAATTCTACTAACTTTAAAACATGACGATTAAACTTATCGCTATCGGGAAAACCGACAGCAAAGCTTTACTGCAATTAATCGGTGAATTCGAAAATCGGTTAAAACATTATGTAAAATTTGATTTGGATATTATTCCTGATATTAAAAATTCTAAAAACCTATCGGAGGCCCAGCAGAAAGACAAAGAAGGTGAACTCATCCTAAAAAAGCTAAATTCAACAGATGTCTTAGTACTGTTTGATGAAAACGGAAAGCAATATTCCTCCATGGATTTCTCGAAATACCTCCAAAAGAAAATGAATTCGGGCATTAAGCAATTGGTTTTCGTAATAGGCGGCCCGTACGGATTTAGTAATTCCGTTTATCAAAAAGCTCAAGGAAAAATTAGTCTTTCAAAAATGACTTTTTCACATCAGATGGTGCGGTTGTTTGTTGTAGAGCAGATTTATCGAGCTTTTACGATTTTGAAGAACGAGCCTTATCATCATAAATAAAAGTGCGGAGTTCGAGGTACGAAGTTAGAAGTATTTTACATGTTTCGGAGAAAGGTAAACAGCCTTGGAGCAACCCCACAAGGAGTTCGATTCAAATAATGGCACCTCGTATTTCGAACTTTGTGTCTCGTACTTAATATAACACCCTAAACTTAATCGTATTCTCGATTTTCTTCAAAGCCTTAATAACGTCTTTGTTGTATTCCTTGTCCAAATCAGTGATAACATAACCTACATCACTATCCGTAGAAAGGTATTGACCTAAGATGTTCATATCGTACTTGGCAAGTACTTCATTGATTTTAGCCATAATACCAGGTACGTTCTTGTGAATGTGCAAAAAACGATGCGCCTTGTTCTGTTTCGGCAATCTAATATTCGGGAAGTTCACCGCATCGACCGTATTGCCTGAATTGATATAATCCATGATTTTGTTCGGTACAAAATCAGCGATATCGCGCTGCGCTTCTTCAGTGCTTCCTCCAATATGTGGAGTTAATATGACATTGTTCAACCCTTGAAGTTCAGTAAAAAATTCCCCGTTGCTTCTAGGCTCCTCAGGGTAGACATCAATTGCGGCACCAGCTAGTTTTCCGGATTTCAAAGCTTCTGAGAGTGCCTTAATGTCTACTACAAAACCTCGTGCAAGATTGACAAAAATGGCGCCGTTCTTCATTTGGTCGATTTCTCGTTCACCAATAAAGTTTTTGTTGGCCTTGTTATCGTCAATATGTAAAGTAACCACATCGGAAACATTCAACAAATCCTCTAACGTACTGCATTTAATAGCGTTGCCAAGTGCAAGTTTGTCATCGACGTCGTAATAATAAACACGCATACCAAGTGACTCCGCTAATACAGACAATTGCTTTCCGATATTACCGTATCCTACTATACCAAGGTTTTTGCCTCGCACTTCACGTGAACCCTCTGCAGTTTTTTGCCATTGCCCATTATGGATTTCCGTACTTCTTGGAAAAATACTTCGCATCAACATGATAATTTCCCCAATTGCCAGTTCTACAACAGAACGCGTATTACTATACGGAGCATTGAATACCACAACTCCATTTTTACGACAGTTCGCTAAGTCGATTTGAGTTGTACCAATACAGAACGCGCCGACAACTAACAGTTTATCCGCGGCCTCCAAAACATTTTTAGTTACCTGGGTTTTAGAACGAATACCTAGAACATGAACTCCCTTTATTTTCTCTATCAATTCCTCTTCTGGCAAACTATGCTTTATCAATTCTACCGAAAAACCGTCTTCAGAAAGATTCTCAAAGGCATCAGGGTGAACGTTTTCCAATAACAGAATCTTTATTCTGTTCTTAGGATAGGATATGTTTCTGGGCAAATCATTGACAAAGAGAAATTCATCTAAATTCGGAGTGACGTGATCTGCATTGTTGGCAGCTTTATCTCTGTGAACGTTTTCGGTATAGGCAAAGAATTTATCAGCTATACCAGCCTCCCGCATTACATAATCACTATAGCCATCACCGATGACCTGAACTTCACCATCCAAATCCATTTGCTTTAAACATTCTATCTTACCATTATGCTGAGATAGCGGGTTTGTTTCGTCAAAACCGATTATTTTCCCATCCTCATCAAACTCGAAGGTATTCGCATACACCCTGTCTGAGGGAATATTATACTCCTTCACAATGGGGTCAATGAATTCTTTAAATCCGCAGGAAATCACATAAATATCATCTGAAAATCTCTCAAAGAATTCCTTATTCGATTCGATGGATTTTGAAATCTTTTGACGTAATTCGGCTACCAATCCTTCTAAATCACTCTTGTTTGCGTTCAATAATTTGATGCGTCTTTCAAGTGATTCAGTAAATGAGATATCACCATCAATGCCCAAATTGGTTATTTTCTGAATCTCCTCTATTATTTCTTCACGATTCGATTTGCCTTGTAAAGTCATTTCCGCTAAAACATCTAAGGCCTCTACCCTAGTTAGGGTACTATCAAAATCGAATACGTATTTTCTTCCTTCTTTTACCATAATTGTGGAATTCCCTGCCCACGGGAACAAAAATTAATTAAGCTCCAAAATTAAAGATTAATTCTGTCGAGCCATTGGCAATGTTATTAAAAGTTATTCAGAATTTTGGTCGATTTGACCCAAATGTAACAAAGTGAATTTTCTAGTGAAATGGCAGAGCCCAGTTATAGGAACGAAAGCATTGATTTAGAAAATTCAGAAGATTTGTAGGTGTTGTTATGATTACCTTTAACAATTTTCAATCTACTTTTTGGGATCGTCTTCTGTAAATCATCAGGACTTCCATTATCCAAATCTTCGTCTCCCGCAACAACCAAAACTTTGATTTTAATCTGTGCCAATTGTTTTTTAGATGTTACAGGCTGGTATTTCTGCTGAAGATATAGTGATTTGAAGTTGGCGTTTATTGACTTTGCATAATCTACAGCACCTTTAGTTTCTTCGGTTATCTTACCATTGAAGGCATCCCTGAAAAGAATTCTACGTTTCCATGTTGGGTTGGTAAAATCGATTCCCATACCTCCTAAAACAGCTTTTTTCAAACGCCTGTCTTTTGTCATCAAACGTGCTAGTAAAATACTACCCCTCGAATATCCAACAGCGTAGTATTTGCTGATTTTTAGCTCTACCATTAAAAACATCAGATCCAACACTTCTGAATCTTGGGCGTAGGCTTCATCTTCTTGCGGTTTGTCCGAATCACCGTTGCCACGTAAATCGGGAACGATTACACGATAGCCTTTGGCCAATAGATTCTTTTTCAATTCCGATTTATCCCAATTCTTTCGAGTATTTAAAAACCCATGGATTAACAAAACTGGTTTACCTTTTCCCTCATCGGAATAGGCAATTTTAGTATCATCAAAAGACTTGAAATATTTGGTTTCTTGACCGAACAGCTGATATCCTAAAAAGAGAATCGAGAGAAATAGTAAACTTCGCATAACGTTATTCTACCGCAGTCATTTCCTTTATCAAGTCAACCTCTTCTTGACGAAAGGGAGTACCGTCTTTTCGAAGAATATCATGAAACCAAACTTTCGGTTCGGCCGTAAAAGTGGAATCCCAACTTTTCCATGGATATATGGTATTACTCTTTCCACTCACAAAGCCCCAATTGATAGCCGCTATTTTGTTTTCTTTTAAGATAGGAAGCATATTTTCAAAGAAATTACCATTGGTCCGGGCCATATATTCTGTGCATAGCAAAGGGCGACCGTATTTTTTGAGTTCCTGAATTTTTTGTTTGACTACATCCATATCATTGTTGTAAGCATGAAAAGATATCACATCGGAGTTTTCAATCATATAACGGTCAACATCAGGTAAACTATCCAAAGTACCCCAATTTGAAACTTCGCCTCGCCATATGCCACTTGTCAAAGGTTGTGAGGGATTGACTTCGCGCGACCAATGCATCACTTTCTTCAATAATGCCAACGAATATTTTTGCTTGTCTTTCAGTTCGAGTTCTTTTCTGCCGGGCTGGCCCGCTACATTATCCGGTTCGTTATAAACGTCCCAAACCAAGACGCGATCATCTTCTGCAAAACGTTTCAACACCCCTTTTATATAGCCCTTCAATTCTTTATGTCTAGTGGTATCGCCCAATATTTCGGCTCCTGGTGCCTGTACCCAACCTGAATTATGAATGTGCGGCATCGGATTGGGTTGCTTACCCAATTTAGGAATCGGATGCCATACATCATCCAGCAGTACGAACATGGTCTTAATTCCATGAGAATCGGAAATCTTCAGATATTCATCCAATCGGTTTAAGAAACCTACCGAATCTTGTTCCCATAACAAATTATGCAAGTAAACACGGTGAAGGTTCATACCTAAATCAGAAGACCATTTTAATTCTCTATCTATGGTTTCAAGGTCAAAAGTTTCTGCCTGCCAAAATTCCAATTGATTTATGGCACTACTAGGATTGAAGTTCGCGCCTACCAACCAAGGCTGTTCATTATACCAGTCCCATGCTTTTTCTTCCGACCATCGCTCCCCAATTTCTATTTTAGAGCTCTCAGGTGTTGTTACCTTCTTTTTTTCTGCGCAAGAGAAGGCAACAAGTGCGGCCAGGCATATGATTATTTTTTGCATATTGATTTGATTTACAATTTGGTATATACTAGTCCGGTAATTATGGCGATTCCAAAACTCAGCAAGGTGCCGATTAAAATGTATTCTGTCAACTTTCGGCTATTGCTCTCTTTAAGATCATTAAATCTAAAGACAGATTTAGCTGTGATAAGTAATCCAATCGCTTCCCAACGGCCTAAAATAATGAAAATCAGTATAAAAATACGCTCGATGATACCGATATACTTTCCCGCATTTGGTAATGATTTGTGGTCCATTTCCAACTTGTCGGACATTTTTTCAAGCAATTTGGTCATAACGATTCCTGCAGGAAAGCTAACAAAAACGAAAGCTGTTAGCAAACCCCAATCCAGTCGTTCTAACATATCCAAAGTGTGTTGCCAAAAGTTCCCGTAGAAGGCACAACAATAAAGCACTGCTATATGTAGCGCCTGATCGATAAAAAATGGAATACTCCTGTTTTCAAACAGTGCGTTCGAGTAGAGTTTCGCTAAATCTATGATATAGTGCGAAACCGTTATGAGCACAACCATTTTCCAATAACTCAAGTCCCATAACAACAGCATAGTGACTGCAAAGTGGAGTAACACATGAATGTATAGGTATTTTGAGGCTACTTTCTTCTTTTCCTTATGCAATACCCATTTATTGGGCTGCAACAAAAAGTCGCCTATCAGATGTGCCAGCAGTAGCTTTATAAAAACGAGGGTCATGGCTTTATTCGTTTAACGTGTGTTCGTAGTAATCTAAAAGTTCAAAGACCAAATCTAGTCTTGCCCTTTTCTGTCTTTGGCTCACTGCAGATTGTTGTATGCTCAACATATCGGCAATTTCTTGCTGCGACCGATTCGGGTTTTCCAGTGCTATAGCAACGATTTCAGCGGATACGGGGGACCATTCGTCCATAAAGTTCAACGCCAGTTTCAACATTAAATTGAGAGTTCTTTCGGTTTCTTCATTCCCTGTTGTGATGGCGAGGTTCACTTTTTCCTCCTTCAGGGTTTCGAACGTTCGGCCAGAACGTTGGTATGCCGTTCCATTGGATTCACTGACACTGTCGCTGCTGAAACTTTCTGTACCTAGACCTATCGCCATGCGAATATCCAAACCTTTAATTGATTTAATAATCGCCTTTAGTTGTATAGCAGCCCACAGCACCCTTTTGGGATTTATTTTAAGCTGAAACTCATCACCTCTGTAAATCTCCCAATCTGATGGTGTTTTGCCCCATTTTGAGAATTGAGCTTTGAGTAAATCTATCCATGGAGAACCTTCATGGCCTTCCGAATTAATAATATCACCTGTTAGTATCGCTGTCATAATATAAGCTAAAACGCTAATATATAAAAATATAAGCTAAATAGCTAATAATTATCAAATATAAGCTAAATAGCTAATGTTATGTCATTATAAGTGAATTCGCTTATAATTAGATATTTCGCTAAACGTTTTTAGTTCGGCAAAGCGCCTAGCAACAACAGGTATAAAGCAGTCGCTACTTTAGAACCATCTTCTCACCAAAGTGCAATACTGCGTATACTCCTTACCGAACAAGTTCAAAAGAATTTTTTCTTCGGGAATAATCTGAAAACGGTTCATGTACATCACGAAACCTGCCGCAATCAAGACATTGAAAGCGTTTACTAAGTACAATCCCCAAACCAAAAGCAATAATAGTAAAGCCAAATACATTGGGTTTCGTGAATATTGATACAACCCTATCGTAACCAATTTGGAAGCCTTGGCGGGATTTGTAGGGTCCACAGTTGTCTTAGACCTGAAAAACTGCACCAATGAAATAAAACCAACAATCGTGGCAATAGCGAACAAGCCATACATCAAATAGGTTCTTCCGAAAAAATCGAAATAACCCACAGGAAGAAAATGTGCCAAAGCGTACATCAACACTCCGAACACTAAAAAAACAACAACGGGAGGTACTTTCAATTTCATAATAAGAATAATTTCAGCCATCAAATTTACTACTTTTGACCGCGTTGTAATAGCAACTCGCTAAAAGAACCTACGATGAAATTAGTATTCGCAACCCACAACCAAAACAAGTTCAATGAAGTTAAAGCGCTGCTCCCATCGCATATAGAACTTGTATCGTTGACGGACATTGGATGTCACGATGAAATACCAGAAACAGCGGAAACTTTGAAAGGCAATGCCAAAATCAAGGCGGACTACGTAACCCGAACGTATGGGCTGAATTGTTTTGCCGATGATACCGGCCTCATTGTAGACGCTCTAAACGGAGCGCCCGGAGTATATTCGGCACGCTACGCCGGGGAACAAAAGAACGCACAAGATAACATGAATAAATTATTATCCGAACTAAAAGGAGTAGAGAACCGTTCTGCACGATTCCAAACCAGTATTGCGTTGAATATTGATCGAGAAACCATTTATTTCGAAGGTTTTGTCGAAGGAAAAATAACAACATCAAAAAGTGGAGAACAAGGTTTTGGATACGACCCCATTTTTCAACCTGAAGGCTATCAAAAAACATTTGCAGAGCTGCCTCTAAAAGTAAAAAACCTAATCAGCCACAGAGGAAAAGCCATTCAAAAACTAGTGACATATCTCCATCAGAATTCTACCAAATAAATTTAAGGTATCTTTGCCGCTTTAATTAACGCCGCTGGTATAGCATGTGTTGCGCCGAGTCTAATAGGTTATGTCGATAATCGCTCTATGCAACAGACATATTTGCGATTAACGTAACACTTATTATGAATAAATTTGAAGCACTGGGGCTGCAAAAGTCCCTATTGGATGCTGTCGCCGACATGGGATTCGAAACCCCATCTGAAGTACAGGAAAAAGCAATCCCCATTTTATTAGAGACTGAAACCGATTTGGTCGCCTTAGCTCAAACCGGCACGGGAAAAACCGCCGCCTTTGGTTTTCCACTTATCCAGAAAATAGATAGTAATAGCAGAACCACGCAGGGGCTTATACTCTCCCCAACCCGTGAACTTTGTCTGCAGATTACCAAAGAAATACAGGCATACTCAAAATACGAAAGAAATATCAATACCGTTGCCATTTACGGTGGTGCAAGTATTACGGAACAGGCTCGCCAAATCAAACGTGGTGCACAGATTATCGTTGCAACACCAGGTCGTATGAAAGATATGATCAGTAGACGTTTGGTCGATATTTCAAAAATTGATTACTGTATACTCGACGAGGCCGATGAAATGTTGAACATGGGCTTTTTTGAAGATATCAAGGATATTCTTTCGAATACGCCAAATGAAAAATCTACTTGGTTGTTCTCGGCTACCATGCCCAAAGAAGTTGCCATAATCGCGAAAAAATTCATGCACAGCCCTCAGGAAATTACAGTGGGGACAAAGAACGCGGGTACATCAACCGTTCAGCATGAGTACTATGTGGTTGGCGGAAGAGATCGCTACCCGGCCTTAAAAAGATTGGCGGATACAAATCCAGATATTTTTTCGGTAATTTTCTGTAGAACAAAACGCGATACACAAAAGGTTGCCGAAAAACTGATTGAAGATGGTTACAATGCGGGAGCGTTACATGGTGATTTGAGTCAGAACCAACGCGATTTGGTAATGAACTCCTTTCGTAAAAAGCAAATTCAAATGCTGGTTGCGACTGACGTGGCAGCCCGTGGTATCGATGTGGATGATATTACGCACGTAATTAATTATCAACTTCCCGATGAAATAGAGACCTATACACACCGTAGTGGTCGTACCGGTCGTGCTGGAAAATCTGGAATTTCGATGGTTATCGTTACTCGGAGTGAACTTCGTAAGATAAAATCTATCGAGAATAAGATCCAACAAAAATTTATTCCCAAAACAATCCCTACTGGAATGGAAATCTGTGAGATTCAGCTCTACCATTTAGCCAATAAAATTAAGGATACCAAAATCAATGAAGATGTTGAGCATTACCTTCCGGCCATTAATGATGTGCTTCAAGGTATTGATCGCGAAGAATTGATAAAGAAAATAGTATCTGTAGAGTTCACACGATTCTTTAACTATTACAACAAATCAAAAGATTTGAATACTTCTTCCGATTCAAGAAATCGAAGTGGCGACCGAGATTACAGCAATCGAGGGGATGCACCTTCTTCAGGATCCGTGCGTTATTTTATCAACGTGGGCGAGAAAGATGGTTACGATTGGATGTCTTTAAAAGATTTTATTCGAGATACCGTAGGCCTTAGTCAAGATGATTTGTTCAAGGTAGATGTAAAAGATAGTTTTTCTTTCTTTAATACCGATGCGGCCGTTACGGATAAAATTCTCTCAACTTTTACAGATCTTAAAGTAGACGGAAGATTCGTCAACGTTGAAGTTTCCAAAAACCCCGGGGGAGGCGGAGGCCGAAGAGACAGAAAACGCAGCGGTGGAGGCGGTGGAAGAGATCGAAGCAAAGGCAGCCGTGACAAAAGCAAACGCAGAGAGCGGAGCTTTTCAAAAAGTGAAAACTCGGGTAAAAGAAGAAGCAAACGTCGACAAAGCGATTTCTTTTAGTTAATTCTGTATTAAAAGATATGCTTCAGCGTATTTTTTTGTTTTGTTTAGTACTTTTAATTGCTTGATGAGAAAATTCATATTCATTTTTTTGCTGGTCGGTTTTTGGGGCTTCTCTCAAAATGAAGAGACCGAAAATCAGAATAAAGAGTTTAATGCCCTGGTAGTAAATGCCCAGACAGGCTTTCCTATGGAAAGTGTTCATGTGGTCAACCTCAATCAGGTAATTGGTACTATTACCAATGAGAAAGGTGAATTCTCAATAACTGCAACCGTAAACGACACCCTTTACTTTTCCTTTCTCGGGTTTAAATCCCAAAAAATTAGGGTGACCAATGATATGTTCAAGTTCGAGGACACTAAAATATCATTGACTGAATTGGCCTATGCCCTTGAAGAAGTCATAGTAAGACCTTACCAACTTACAGGATATTTGGAAATAGATGTAAAAAATCTACCGGTAAATAGCGCTTATCAATATAGTATTTCTGGACTTGGAGTTAGTTATGAAGCTGGGAATAAAAGTCCAAGTGCGGTTACGAAAGTTTTAGGAGCCATTCTGAATCCCGCAGATTTGTTAAGGAATCTCTTTGGCAAAAAGCCAAATCAGATGCGAAAGTTACGACAAGTGAAAGAAGATGATGAAATCCGAAATTTATTGGCTTCTAAATTCGACCGCGAAACACTGACAGAATTACTACAATTGGAAAAAGTGGATATCGAGGATATTCTCAATAACTGCAGTTACTCCAAGTCCTTTATCAAAACCGCCAACGATCTTCAAATCCTTGATGCAATAAGTGGTTGTTATGAAGATTTCAAGGTGCTAAATCGTGGTAAAAATGGGAAATAACACCACGCTACGAATTGATTTGAAGTAATTGCAAGACACTTTTTAAAGAACTGCACGAAATCATCCGACTGGTTAATACCCTATATGGCCCATGCAAGTACAAACTGAAATAAATTTTCAAGTTACACCATCATTTTATAGCTTTAGAAAAAATAGTTTCAGATGCAAAAACTGCTTATTGCCTTTACTTTAGTATTCTTATTTATCGCATGCAAACAAGTTAAAAAGGAAGCTATACCAGAGCAAGCCGTAATTGCTGAAATTTTTGAGGAGGAAGAATCTCATATACCATTCGTTTGGGAAGGTGCCAATATTTACTTCTTGCTAACTGATCGCTTCCATAACGGAGACACTTCCAATGATGTAAACTTTGGACGAACCAATGAAACTGGTGTTTTAAGAGGTTTTATGGGTGGTGACATGAAAGGCATAACTGAAAAAATCAATGAAGGCTATTTTACGGATTTGGGTGTCAACGCGATTTGGTTTACTCCAGTGGTAGAACAAATACATGGCGATACTGATGAAACTACAGGAAACACTTATGGCTACCATGGCTATTGGACCAAAGATTGGACGGCATTAGACCCCAATTTCGGAACAATGGATGACTTAGAGGAACTTATCGTAACAGCACACTCGAAAGGAATCCGAATTTTGATGGACGTTGTTCTAAATCATACCGGTCCAGCTACCCCCAAAGATCCTGTTTGGCCAGCGGAATGGGTGCGTGAAGAACCAGTTTGTGAATTTACAACATACGAGAATACAACGAGCTGTACCCTAGTCAAGAATCTGCCCGATATCCTAACGGAATCAGATGCAGCGGTAAAATTACCTGATGCATTACTTGCCAAATGGAAAGCCGAAGGCAGATTACGTCAAGAACTCGATGAACTAGAACTATTTTTTGAACGTACTGGCTATTCTCGAAGCCCTCGTGCGTATATCATAAAATGGCTTACCGACTATGTTGGAGATTTTGGTATTGACGGTTACCGTGTAGATACGGTGAAGCATGCAGATGAAAAATCTTGGGCAGAACTATACGAGCAAGCATCTTATTCGTTTGATAGTTGGAAAAAGAAAAATGTCACCGAAGTACTTGATGATAATCCCTTTTATATGATGGGAGAAGTTTACAACTATGGGATTTCGGGGGGAAGGGAATTTGATTTCGGCGATAAAAAAGTTGATTATTATAACCATGGTTTCAATAGCCTCATCAACTTCGAATTGAAGCAGGATGCAAAAAACGACTACGAGACCATTTTCAGAAAGTACAACAAACTGTTGAACAGCAAATTAAGTGGAAAGAGTGTAGTCAATTATTTGACCTCACATGATGACGCAGAACCCTTCGATAAAGAACGCGAACAGCCAGTTCGAACCGCAAACGTATTACTTTTGACTCCTGGAGTATCACAGATTTATTATGGAGATGAAAGTGCCCGTGATTTGACCATTGAAGGTTCGGTGGGTGATGCAACACTGCGTTCTTACATGAATTGGGATGATATTGATAGTTTAGAGACCACCCAAAAATTACTTTCGCATTGGAAAAAATTGGGTCAATTTAGAAATAACCACCCTGCAGTTGGGGCAGGAAAGCACAAACGACTTGGCAAGAAACCTTATGTTTTCAGTAGAACCTACAATAAAGGAGACATTAAGGATAAAGTCGTTATTGGCTTGGATTTACCAAAAGGGAAAAAATCCCTTTGGGTTAAAGGTTTTTTTGGTGATGGCACCAAACTCTACGACACCTACTCAGAAACAGAGGTAGTTGTAAACAAGGGAAAGGTCATTCTTGAAAATGATAATGACATCGCCTTATTGGAGTTGGCCCAATAGCTTCTAGATTTAGGCTTGAGAATGCAATGCAATTCGATTTTTCTCAGAATCTGTTATGAGTGCCATAAAACCATGGCCTTCTCCTATTTGTGTTTTTGGCTGCAAGACTGCACCTCCTGCATCCTCTACCCTACTCAGTTCAACGTTTAGATCTTTGCATGAAAAATAAACCAGAACACCATCAGTGGCACTGGGACGGTACATTTCATGTTGCACCAAAGACCCTGTAGCTCCTTTCTTTTCAGGATCATGTGGAAACCAACCCATCTTTAGCACCCCAAATTCATGTAGGGAAATGGAAATATCAAAAACAGCATCGTAAAACTTCTTGGCACGGTCCATATCGGCCACTGGAATTTCAAACCATCCTACCATTTTGAAAAATTAAAGTGAACAATTTACTTTTCCAAGGTTGTTTTCAAGCTGGCCATACCTTCCTCAAAATCAGGACCGACCATACTGTCCATACTCTTAAAAAGCGACATAATTGTCATTGGGAATTTGTTGGTCCCTGAAAAACCCCATTTTACCTGGGTATTTCCATTTGACATTTCTTCGACATCCATGTAACAATCAGATGTAGACTTAAAGGGTTTTAAAAAACGTAATTCCGACTCTATTCGTTCACCCTCAATAATTTTCTTGATTTCCTGCTCACCTTCACCAACATCTTTGTTACCGTTCCAATAACTAACGGCACCTACTTCCCCATCGGTTCCTGTGAACTTCTTTTCCATGTTCGGGTCTTTCTTGGCCCAAGGCGACCAGTCGTCCATATTTTTTAAAGATTTTAAATAGGTAAAGACCTCGTTCTTGGGCCTTGAAATTTCAACTGTTCTAAAAACATTGTAATTCTTTGGGCCTATTAGATGCAATAGCAGAACTAAAGCAGCAAGCCCCACGATGATGTAGAGTACTGTAAGCATTTGTTTATCAATTAATTGGTTGTTGTTTTAAATGTAGTAAAAAAAACTATTTTAGCTGAGCATAACGTGTTAAAATAGCATCGATACTTTTAATACTTTTTTTAGTCCAATCCAGTTGTTTTGCCAACTTTTCGGATTTGGTCAAACTCCAATCAAGATCTGTTTTCTTAAGTTTACTTGTTAAATTCTGAAGTATTATGGCCGCGGATACTGAAATATTAAAGCTTTCGGTAAAACCGACCATCGGTATTTTAAGAAAAGAATCGGCCTGTTCCAATACTTTCTCACTTAGTCCTTCTTTCTCCGTTCCAAAGAACAATGCAATCTTTTCATTCACTTGAAAATCGTTCAATAGGCAATTATCGATATGCGGGGTGGTCGCAATGATTTTATATCCCTTTTCCCTCAAATTACTTATACAAGATTCAGTGTTTTTATACCTGTATACATCTACCCATTTTTCCGCTCCCATGGCTATTTCTTTATCTAATGTATGTCCGAAACGTTTTTCGACGACATGGGCTTCCTGTATTCCGAAAATCTCACAACTTCTGATAACGGCACTGGTATTATGCATCTGGAAAACGTCTTCAATAGCAACCGTAATAAATTTGGTACGGTCTTCCAAGACTTCCAAAAAACGTTGTTTTCGTTCTTCGGAAATGAAATCCTCCAAATATTCCAGAAGTTGCACGTCAATCACAATCCGAATATAATAAAACTATACTTTTATAGAATGAAGCAAAAAATTGTTGTTTTGACAGGTGCAGGAGTCAGCGCAGAAAGCGGAATCAAAACTTTTCGTGATGCAGGTGGACTTTGGGAAGGACATGACGTGATGGAAGTAGCATCACCACAAGGATTTGCCAAAAACCCCGAACTAGTATTGGAGTTCTATAACCAAAGAAGAAGGCAATTGTTCGAGGTGAAACCTAATGCGGCCCATAAAGCTTTAGTGAGGTTGGAAACGTATTTTGATGTTGCAGTAATTACCCAAAATGTAGACGATTTGCATGAACGCGCTGGAAGCTCAAAAGTTTTGCATCTACATGGTGAGTTGTTGAAAGTAAGGAGCGTCGCGGATGAAAAAAATAGTATTCCATGGACAACGGACCTGAGTTTGGGTGATTTATGCGAAAACGGGCATCAACTACGACCTGATATCGTATGGTTCGGAGAACAAGTACCTATGCTCGAAAGGGCGGTTGAAATTACAGAGTTGGCCGATATACTTATCATTATCGGTACGTCGATGCAAGTTTATCCAGCTGCTGGGCTTATCAATTTTATAGCTCCTGGCACCCCAATCTATTTTGTGGACCCGAGGCCAAATGTCTTCGATTCGGAATATGGAAACTTAACCATCATTCAAAATACCGCTGCCAATGGAATACCTACTCTTGTCGCAGATTTAATTGATACAATGCCCTAGTTTGTTTTGCCCAGTCCACTATAGCATTGCGTTGTTCTTCAGTAAGACTGGCGCTTACATGCGTCCAAGTATATTCCTTCAATGGCATTTCGCCCTCTTCGACTTCCTCTATCAATTCTTCTAGCTTATGATCCTTTTTCTTAAGTTCATAGGTATTCCAAACAGAAAAATTCAAATGCTTTTTTCCGTCCGTAACATGGTCTGATAACCAATAAGAAACCGGTGCAATATTATTGTACCAAGGGTATTCGGTATTATTGCTATGACAGTCGTAGCACGTTTGCTGCAAAATGGCTTTTACCTCTGATGGAGGATTGGTCTCGGTTAAAAATTCAGCGGTATGGTCTCCCTGAGCTTGGTTTTTATCGGGTCGATAAAATTGCATACCCACGAATACTACCAAAAGCAGCAGGGCTATTTTTTTTAGTAATTTCATAATTTCAATTTAAGGCGTTACTAAAATACATTATTTATGACCAAAGACCAATTGTACCAAGCTTTGGACTATGTGAACCACTCAAGGGAAAAACGAATGGAAATGGCCCTACTTGTCTCCAAAAACCCTCAAATGGTAGCACCACTTCTGGAAATTGCATTTGACTTTGATAATTCAATTTCTTCAAAAGCCTGTTGGGTATTAGAGTTTACCGCCACAAAAAACTTATCGTATATTTTACCCTATCTTGATGTGTTCACCACCAATATTGGTAAAGTACATTTGGATTCTTCTGTACGCCCCGTAGCAAAAATCTGTGAATACCTCATCAAGAGCTATTTTCATAAAACTCCGAACAAAACAAAAGAGTTGTTGAATGAAGACCATCTAGAAAATATAACGACCGCCAGTTTTGATTGGCTTATCGGGGAACATAAGGTCGCCGCCCAGGCATATTCCATGACCAGTTTACTCTTATTAGGTAAAAAATACGACTGGATACACCCTGAACTGAAAATGGTACTAGAGCAAAACTATGCTGCCGGTAGTGCGGCTTATAAAGCAAGAGCAAGGCATACTCTTGCCAAATTAAGATAGCTGATCTAAGGTGCAAATCTCATAACTTTTTAAAACTTGCCGTGAAGAGTTATAGTTTAACTTCTTTTCTAATCGTTATCTTTGCCTTTTGCCGAAAATCAGTCCAAAATTCGTACTCATGTCATTGAATTCTTTAAAAGCTATCTCCCCTATTGACGGTCGCTACCGTAATAAAGTTGAAAACCTTGCTCCTTATTTTTCGGAGGAAGCCCTTATCAAATACAGAGTACATGTCGAGATAGAGTATTTCATTGCACTTTGTGAAATTCCGTTACCGCAATTGGAGGCTTTTGACAATTCAAAATTTGAGGTATTACGCGGGGTCTACAAGAATTTTGATGCTGGCGATGCTCAGGAAATTAAAAACATCGAAAAGACTACCAATCATGATGTCAAGGCTGTAGAATATTTCATCAAAAAGGCTTTTGATACGCTAGGTTTTTCTGCTTTTAAAGAGTTCATTCACTTTGGCTTGACCTCTCAGGACATCAACAATACTGCGATTCCACTATCCATAAAAGATGCAATGAACGAGGTATATGTGCCCCAATATTTCGCAGTGGTGGAAAAAACAAAAGAATTAGCCGAAGAATGGGCGGCCATACCCATGTTGGCAAGGACCCATGGGCAACCGGCTTCTCCAACCCGATTGGGCAAAGAAATCGATGTATTTACAGAACGTTTAAAGGAGCAGTTCAATTTATTGAACGATATACCAAGTGCCGCTAAATTTGGCGGTGCTACGGGCAACTACAACGCACATAAAGTAGCCTATCCAAATATAGACTGGAAGGCCTTTGGACAAAAATTCGTTCAAGAAAAATTGGGATTGCACCACTCCTTTCCCACCACACAAATCGAGCATTACGACCATATGGCCGCCTTGTTCGATACTTTAAAAAGGATCAATACCATTATCATCGATTTAAACAGGGATTTTTGGACCTATGTCTCCATGGATTATTTCAAGCAAAAAATCAAGGCCGGCGAAGTAGGGTCTTCCGCTATGCCTCATAAGGTCAACCCTATCGATTTTGAGAACTCGGAAGGAAACCTAGGCATTGCAAATGCCCTTTTTGAACATCTTTCTGCAAAACTACCCGTTTCGAGACTTCAGCGTGATTTGACCGATAGCACTGTTCTAAGAAATGTTGGAGTGCCTTTTGCACATACAATGATAGCTTTTCAGTCTACCATGAAAGGACTCGGCAAACTATTATTGAATAAAGAAAAATTTGAACAAGACCTTGAGAATAATTGGGCGGTTGTTGCAGAAGCGATTCAAACAATTTTACGACGTGAAGGGTACTCAAACCCTTATGAAGCTTTAAAGGGATTGACGCGAACCAATGCAAAAATAAATCAAGCTTCCATTGCCGATTTCATCGATACTTTAGAGGTAACCAATGCAATCAAAACAGAATTGAAACAAATAACACCAAGTAACTATACCGGCATCTAGGGTGAAGCTGTGGCAAGTATTGGTGGTTATAGCAGTTATTCTTTTCTTAATCGGAAAGTTGCTAAGAATATTACACTGGGAGTTTTTCGATTTCATCACTGGTAAAACCCTTCAATACTCCAGCTATGTCTTGATTGCTTGCGCTGTTTTTAGCATTCTTGTAAAAAAGAAAAAAGACCACTAAAATGTGGTCTTTTCATAATAGCAGAAATTGTTTACTATTTATTAATTTGTACTTCGTGTGGATAAGGAATTTCGATTCCCGCTTTATCCAATGCTTCTTTTGTTCCTTCAATAGTTGCGAAGTAAACATCCCAATAATCTTCAGGCTTACAATAAGGGCGAACAGCCAGATTTACTGAACTATCGGCTAATTCCATAATGTTTACGGAAGGTGCAGGATCTTGCAATACTTTAGGGTTAGCTTTAAGCATTTCTAGTAAAACCGCCTTGGTTTTCTTCAGGTCAGATTCATAACCAACTCCGGCAACCGTATCGACACGCATTTTTCCCTCAGCAGTATAGTTAATTATGTTACCATTAGCCATAGCTCCGTTGGGTACGATGGCCAACTTATTATCGGGAGTAACTAATTTTGTGGTGAATATTTCAATTTCCTTTACCACTCCAAGAGCGCCCTGAGCTTCTATTAAATCTCCAATTTTATACGGTTTGAAAATAATAAGAAGCACTCCGCCAGCAAAATTGGCTAGGGACCCTTGTAAGGCAAGGCCAATAGCCAAACCTGCGGCAGCTATTACAGCGGCCAAACTTGTTGTCTCAACACCTAATGTTGAAATAACTGTTATGATTAGGAAAATCTTTAGTGCCCAACTTACCAGGTTAACCAGAAACTTTTGCAAAGATTCGTCGTAATCTTTCTTCATCATCACCTTTCGCAAGACGTTGGTTAGTTTTTTAATAACCCATGATCCGATAATGTAAATTAAAATTGCGCCAATGACCTTTGGCCCATAATCTACCGCGAATTGAATTCCTTTGTCAATCCATAATTGTGTTTCTTCCATAATGAGGGAAATTTAGTTAATGTTTATAGTGAGACGAATATATGAATTAGAACTTGAAAAATTAAGGGATACTCCACCATTCCTTATTGGAACATTCTAATTCCTTAAAACAAAAAACCCACTTAGATATTTCTAAGCGGGAATTAAACTATCGTTTTGGAAAAGAAGTTAACTCTTGAAAAGTTCACCAAGTTTTTCTAACCCTTCTCCTTTAAAATCAGATTTTTGTATCGCCTGCAATAACTGGGCAAGGTGTGCCGGATTCATATCATCACCTAGAACACGTATCAGTGCAAATCCTTTGTCATCACTATTTCCATAAATAATTACCTCATCAATGGCATCATCTTCACCTAGGAATTTAACTGTAGCCTTACCATACCCCGTGTTCATTTTCATTAGCTCGGTATAGTCGGAATTGCCTAGAATCGCCTTCACCTTGGTCTTCTCCACTTCGTATTCAGCACCGTTCTTATCACTTTTTTTAAAGGCCAGAACATTGAGCTTTCGAAGTGATTCAACAGCTTCTTTTTGTGTCGGAGTCAAATTTGTTTCTTCTAAATTTAAAATACTGGCAGGCACATCAAACGATAGAAAATTAGGATTCTCAGAACTATCCACATAATACTCCTGAAGACTTTGGGTTGAAGAACAGCCGGTCAATACCATCAAGAAGAAAACCGTGAATACTGGATATATTTTTTTCATTTTTATAGATTTTACTTAAAGCAGCAGTTGGCAGAAACATAAGACCTGTAATTTACATTAATACTGCTTATCGTATCTGCCTACCACTAAATTATTTTGTGTTTACTCTCCCTTTTCTGCTTTTTTTAAATCATCAGGCAGATTCATTTTATTGGTAATCGAGCCGATTTTATTCAAGTCGATATCACCGGTCATCGAAACCAAAACCGTTTCGAATTTTCTTCCGTTAACATCTACATCGATATTCTTCATTCCGGATACGAACATCAACAATTCACTAACATGGTCTTTCTTTTTACCATTCCTAATGTAGAACTTCACATTGACATCTTTGTCTTTGACGCGCATTAACTCTTCCAAAGAGGAGGACTTCAAGTATTTTTTAACTGTGGATGCCATTTCGGTAGAGATACCTTTATCTTCCGTTATGAAGACTTTGATACCATGAAGTCCCTCAGCAGCCTCCATAAACTCTTTGGCCTCGGGGTCATCGGACATTTCGCCAATTGTTCCTAAAAGCTTGATCATTGACTTGTTGACCACAACGGTGCCTACATTGTCCATGTCTTCATACTTATCGAACATCGACTGTGAGAAGCCTACGAGAGGCAACAATGCTACTGCTAAAACTAATTTGATTTTTTTCATGACTGTGTTTTTAAGTTCTGAAGTTACTTGGGCGAAATACCCAAGTAGCTTCAGATTTGATTAAATTAAATGATTGATGAATACTAACTATTTTCTTTTCTTGACGTAAAGTGAACTAAAGCTTACTGCTTGTCACCAGCTTTCTTTAACTGATCTCCTCCAGGTAAATCCATTTTATCAGTAAGCTTTGCTATTTGACGCAACGGAATGTTATCGCCGGTCAAAGACAAGAGTACTGTTTCAATCTTTCTACCATTCATATCGATATCTTTCAATTCTTCTCGGTTCTTTAATCCTGTAACGAACATCAAAAGCTCTTGTATATGGTCGTCGTCTTTTCCTTCTTTGACATAGAACTTGACATTTGAGTCGCCATCTTTAACACGCATCAACTCTTCAAATGAAGAACTTTTCAAACGTGTGCTTACCCAACTGGTAATATCTTTTGACACTCCATTACTCTCCGTGGTTATCACCTTGAAACTCGTAATCGAATTTACTAGTGAAAAGAAATCTTTTGCATCGGGATCATCGGCGCTAACGCTCATTTTCGCTAGCATTTGAAACATCTTCGGCTGCATTGCGATGTAGGTTACCTCTCCACTATCCTCATATTTTTCAAAAATGTCTTGACAGTAGGTTAATACAGGTACTAGCATAAGGGCTAGAAATATGATTTGCTTTTTCATCTTTTAAAATTTATTTTTTAATTCATTATTAAGTTTTGGTCGTTTGACCTGCAGTGGGTTCTCTTTTATGCAATTATTCTTTTACTAAAAATTTATTGGTAGTTTTTTCAAATTCACCCAAATACCCTATTTGTTCGGCTCCTTTATTAAAATTCAATGCTAAAAGTTTAAATGCTTCTTGTGCCGAGGCTATTTCTTCTTGGGTATAATGATCTTCCAGTACTAATGCATTCTCATCTTTTTTAAGACTACTACCAAAATAGATGCCAAACATCAAAACCAGCACGGCTGCAGCGGAAATCCATTTATAAATATTTCTCCTTGACGAAGAGCTACGTTGCGCTAACGATAATTGCTTGGTATACCGTTCTTCTTTGGCATTGGAGAAATATTGAAACATAGGGGCATACTGTTCAAGATGAGTCGCCACACTTTCTTGAGCGAAATACTGCTTAAGTGTTTCTTCTTCGGCAACCGTAGCAGTCGCCTCAAAATACTTTTCCAATAATTTTTCTATGTTATCCAATTCCATAATTATGTTTTTGAACTAATTTTTCTCTTACTGTTTTTCTTGCTCTTGATAGGGCAACCCGCACTGCTGTAGGTTGCATGTCTAACATTTCACTGATTTCGTCATAATCATATTCCTCCACATCTCGTAACTGCAATACCATTTTTTGTTGCTCCGGTAGCTCTTCCAAAATTTTTTGAACCCAATCGACACTATCCTTTGCTTCTACTTGTTTCTGCAATCCGCTTCCCGTCTCATTGTAATTACTGTGTACCAGCTTTAAATTTCCTGCCTGTTTTGATTTTAAGCGATCCAAACAAAAATTTTTCGTCATCGTCATGGCAAATGCCTCTACACTTTTATATTTGGCAAACGACTCGTTCTTCGTCCATAATTTTATCAAAATTTCCTGTGTGGCATCCTCAGCCTCTTCCGTCGAAACAAGCAACCTTTTTGCCATTCGATAGAGCTTATCTTTAAAAGGCATCACTACATTTAAAAATTCTGACTGCCGCATTCGTTGGTTGTTGATTTAAAACCCATATTAAGAGGTTTATACAAGCAAGACGAAGTACAACGATTTTTGTTACAAAAAATTTTTTATTCCGCTTGCTGTAAGTAAATTGGGCAACTATTAACTAAACTACTTAAATAGTCAAATGACTCCAAAGTTAAAGAATACCCTTTAAGCGTTTTCTTGGAAGGGTTTTTGATTATTGGCTTGTTGTAGTATTAGTGAACTAAAAAAATTGAAAATGAAGCACATGAAAAAGTATTTCTTGCTATTCCTTGCTATGGGAATGGTAGCAGTAAGTTGTAAAAAGAATGATGATTCGGTTGTTGATGTGGATAATATGGATGATCCAATCGATGAAACCAAATCAAGAGCCGATTACCCTGTCCAAGATTTTATGTGGCAGGCTATGAATTTGTATTATTTTTATGTAAACAACGTCCCAAATCTTGATGAGAACCTTTTTACATTAGAAGAATATGTTGAGTTGCTTGCCTCTGAAGAGAATCCTGAAGATTTCTTTTTTAATAAACTTGTATTCTCAGCAGACCGTTTTAGTTTTTTAAGTGACGATTACAAAGAATTGACCCAGGGCTTTTCCGGTGTCTCGAAAAGTAATGGTTTAGAATTTGGGCTTTCCCTTTTCGGTGATAACAATGATGTTTTTGGCTATGTTCGGTATGTAGTCAAAAATTCGGATGCTTCCAACAAAGATATTCAAAGAGGTGATGTATTCGTGACGGTGAACGGAACACAATTATTCTATAATTCTGAAAGCGACAACAATCTAGATTTACTTTTTGACAACGATAGTTATACTTTAGGAATGGCCGATATCGTGAACAATACGATTACACCTAATGGAAAAGAGGTGATGTTAACCAAGCAAGCTGGTCTTGTTGAGGATCCTATTCATGTAAATAAAGTGTTGGATGTTGGTGGCCGAAAGGTTGGCTATCTCATGTTTAATCAATTTGCAGGAAACTCCGGTGAGCCTTTAAACGAAGTATTTGGGGAATTTAAATCAGCGGGGGTTTCCGAACTTGTCTTAGATTTAAGATATAATCCCGGAGGGTTCGGTTATATCACACAAATTTTAGGAAGCCTTATACACCAGCCGGATACTGAGAAAGTGTTCTATAATCGAAGATTTAATGCGAAATTGGAAGAGGCATGGGAAGTAGCAGGTGGCTTTAAAACCAATTTTGTAGCAGATACGGGTACTTTTGATGGAAACAGTCAGATTCCATTGAACAGTTTAGACTTACCTAAAATATATGTCATTGCAACCGGCAATTCAGCCTCCGCTAGTGAATTACTTATAAATGGATTACGACCCTATTTAGAAGTCGTACATATAGGTTCAACTACCGTAGGCAAGAATCAAGGGTCTTTTACATTTGTTGATGATCCTGATGGAGGGTATTTTTATGATGAAGAACGCGAAAATGAAATCAATCCGAATAACCAATGGGCTATTCAGCCGATTGCAAGTCAAACAGAAAATTCAGAAGGTTTTGGCGATTATTCAGATGGACTAGATCCAAATATTCCACTAGATGAAGATATTGATGAATTGGGCGAATTAGGAAATCCATCAGAACGAATGCTAGCTAGGGCCATACAGGAAATAGAGGGTATTTCAAGCAAAAAGGACTTTACGGCAAAATTCCCAATTAATTTGATATCCAGTTCTTCCCTGCACCGAGCTGGTGGCGGTCAATTGAATTTCAAAGATGTTCCCAATACCCTAAGAAACAAGTTTAAATCGGTTATTAAATAAGAAAATTAAATTCTTGCTATACCCTATGATGACCGCTAACAGTGATTACTTTGATTTCTTATTTGTAAGCTGATATAAAATAAAGTAGGGAATCATAGCATTTAGTTGTTATCTAGTTGACCGAATTCGATATAAAATCGCTCAAATGAAATATTTTAAAATTGGTATAATCCTTTTCCTTTTTGCAACCATTTCTTGTAGCAAAGATGATGAAATAACCATACCGAGAAGCGTTGACCCAGATCCCAGTGCAGGCGTAGGTGTCCAAGACTTTATGTGGAAGGCCATGAACTACTGGTATTTTTGGCAAGCCGAAGTACCCAATTTGGCGGATGATAAATTTCCTGTTACTGCTGAAGGCTCCGAAGCGTATACCCAATTTTTGCTTTCCGAAGAGAATCCAGCTGATTTTTTTAATAATCAATTAAAATTCGCTGATGATCGGTTTAGCCGATCTAATGAAGACTATAGGGTACTGACCCAGTCTTTATCAGGAATCACTAAAAGTAACGGACTTAAATTCGCCTTGATCAACCCAATTGGCACCAATGACCTTTTTGGTTACGTACGGTATGTGATAGCAGGTTCTGATGCAAGCACAAAAGATATTGATCGAGGAGATTTATTTACAGGTATTAATGGTCAAATGCTCACCTTGGATAACTACACAGAATTACTGAGTGGAGACAGCTACACACTGAATATGGCCAGTTTTGAAAATGAAGAGGTCACCACGAATGGGGAAGAGATTACCTTGACAAAACAAGAAGGACTTCAAGAAGACCCTATTTTCTTAGAAAAGACCTTTGAAATTCAAGGAAAAATAATTGGTTATTTGGTTTTCCATCAGTTTCTTGACGAATATGATGAGGACCTCAATGCGGTGTTCGGTCGATTTAAATCGGCCGGAGTTACCGATTTGATCCTGGATTTAAGGTATAACCCCGGAGGTTCTGTGAATACAACTGTTCTTTTAGCAAGTATGATTCATAGTACGAATGTCAATGATTTGTTCTTAAAGGCGAAATGGAATGAGAAACAATTACAGGCCATAGCGGATAGAGGCTCTGATGTAAGACGGTTCTTTAAAAGTAAGACGCCTGCCGGCACCGGTATTAATAGCCTTGGTTTGAATAAAGTATACGTTTTGGCGACAAAAGGTTCTGCCTCAGCTAGTGAATTGCTTATCAATGGTCTGGACCCTTATATGGATGTAGTTCATATTGGAGACGTGACCAGAGGAAAAAACGAATTCTCAGTAACCTTAGTTGATGACCGAGACCATAATTACCTATATACTCCGACAAGGGTTGATAAAATCAACAAAAACAATGACTGGGCACTACAACCTTTGACGGGTAGAAATGAGAATGCGGATGGTTTTTCGGATTATACTGCCGGACTTATGCCTGACATCCCTTTAAAAGAAGATTTGACAAATCTTGGTGTATTTGGAGACTTGACCGAACCCCTATTGGCAAAAGCCATTGAACAAATCACAGGTCAATCAAGTAAACGTGATTTTACGGTTCAGATGCCCATTGACGTATTCATAGGTTCAGAAATGTTTACTCCTACTCGGGATAACATGTACATGAATAGTGTACTCAACGAAAAATAAATCAGCAAGTACGAACAAAAAAGGCCCGGACAACCCGGGCCTTTTTTGTTTTCCAAATTCAGCCTTAAAGTTTTAACGAAATCCCTAAGCGCATATTCCTTCCTCTTGTGGTAAAGTTCAAAACCTCAAAATATTCCTTATTAAATAAGTTGTCTATTGAGAAAAATAGACTCAATTTTTCATTGAAATCATGTTTTGCATATAAGTTAACAAGACCAAAAGGTTCTAAATCAACTGCTGAAAAAGTGGCGAAATCAGTATCCGAACGTTCGGAAACATACTGGTAGGCCAGTGATAAGTAGGTGCTGTTTTCAAATCCATAGCCAATTGATCCATTTATTTTTTGCTTGGGAATACGCAGTGCCAGACCCTCTTCCGCATCGGTATAGGTATAATTGGCACTAGCAGTTAAGTTCGCCATAGGCTTGGCCTGAAACTCTACTTCAATACCTTTAAAATTAGCACCGATATCAGAATTTCGGTACTGACTTTCGAAGGTGTTCGGGTCAATGGTAACGAATTGAATGCGGTTTTCCTCACTCCTGTTAAAATATAAAGCACTAATACGAAACTTATCGGACGGGCTGTATTCAATTCCCCCTTCGAGCGTTTTATTCTTCTCAGGCTGTAAATTCGGATTAGGCCCAAACGGACCGAACAACTGTGATAAATTAGGTGCTATAAAAGAGGTAGCATAAGAACCCATGAATTTAATATAACCACCATTCATTTTGATACGATATGACGGATTTAGATTGTATATCAAATTACCTCCATATTCACTATGATTGTTCCAACGGGCACCTGTATTGATGTTCAACCCGAAATCACTTACGAAAACAGCATTTACATACGGATCAATACTTGTGCTATTTTGTTGTTCAGTAAAAAGGGTTTTAGAATCGATGAAATTTACTCCTAAAATGGTATACAACTTTTCATCAAAAGTGAATTTATTGAAAATATCCGCTACAATGGACCGTGAATCAAAAGCAGAGGGAAAACTAGATTTAAAACTTCTTGAGATTTGATTGACAGCTCCGTTGAATTGAAGACTCCCGTTATCGTATTCATAGGAAGAAGTTAAACTAAATCGGGATTGTTCGCTACGAAAGCTAAAATTGGCATCTTCAACAGGAAAACCATTATCAAAATCACTCTTGAGCTTATTGTAAAAAGCAGCTGCGGAAATACTATACCGGTTTGAAAAACGATATCTCAATTTGACGTTTCCATCAATTCTCGATAATGCATCCGACTCGGCTCCTATTGCAGCGGAAAGGCCATCGGTGTATTGATGACTGCCCGAAGCCAAAATAGAAAACTTATTAACTTTTCCTTGCATTAAAAAGGAATTGGAGAAATCCGAAATATTATAATCTTGTTCATTTTGCGCCTGATTAGTACCTAAACTGGAAGAGACTTCCATGGACACCCCATCTACTGTTGCTTTTTTTGTGGTAATATTGATTACCGCGGTTGCAGCTGCATTACCATATAGTGTACTCGCACCTCCTTTGATTACCTCGACACTGTTCACCTGTGATAAATTCAAAAGTCGAAGGTCATACTCCGCATTGACATTAGAAGGGTCGGAGACCTGTATACCATCAATAATCACTAAAACCTGCCGATTGTTCCCCCCCCTTGCAAAAACGGAAACATTTTGTCCTGCATAACTGCGACTTCCGTTCACCTCAATACCACTTTTAGTGTTTATGATTTCGGGTAAAGTTCTACCTTGGTTTCGTTCAATTTCTTTCGCACTAATCTTAATGACGGTTTTGCCAGAATTCTCGCGCTTTAAGGCAAAACGAGAATCACTGACCACTACTTCATCTAATTCTTGAATGTTAATGGAGTCATTTTGTTGCTGCGCCGCAATTTCTGTACAAACCAAAATGGAAGCACAAATACCGAAAAGGCCTTTCTTCATTGTTTAAATCTCAAATCGAGCGAATAACATGTCTGCACACACGTAAACCTTTATCCCGAAAGTTCAACATAGTTTGTTTGAATAAGGCAGGTCTCCTGACTTGTTTAATGCTATTTTGCCTTCCCACCTGATTCGCAAAGGCAGTGGCTATGAAGAAAAAAGCATCTTAAAAAAAGTGCCAAAACTCCCGAATCCTCGGGATGGCATAAACTTACAGTTGCGGGAACAGTTCCGGATTTTAACCGGATTCCCTTTTAATCGCATCGTTCAAAAACAATGAGAACCAAAATTCAAGACGAAAATAGACATTTTGTTTAATGTTTACCCTAAAAGATCAAATAATACTACTTTTGAACATCTTTAAATTTTGCTTCTTGAAAAAATTCTTACTTGCTTGCTTGACCATCCTCCTCTTTTCCTGCTTTGGAGAAAAAAAACCAAGTATACCTATAACCGAAATTTCTGAACAACCTACCATCAAGTATGCCAAAGGTTTTATTATAAAGAAATTCCAACCTGGAATTACTACTATAGAAATCACTTCGCCTTGGCCAAATGCGGAATCAACATTTACCTATGCGCTTGTTCCCCGCGATATCTTGGCTAAAGTAACTTTTGACAAAGATGCTTATGATGCTATCATCACCATACCGGTTGAACGCATCGTAGTCACCTCGACAACACATATTCCAGCTTTAGAAGCTTTGGGTGCATCCGATAAATTAATAGGATTCCCTGATACACAATACATCTCCTCTGCAAAAACCCGAAAGCGTATTGAATCAGGTGCTATCCAAGAATTAGGCCATAATGAATCGTTAAATACCGAAATGGTGATCGAACTCGCTCCAGATTTGGTTGTAGGCTTTGGTGTTGACAATCAAAATAAAATTTATGAAACCATTCAACATTCGAATATTCCCGTTGTGTACAACGGGGATTGGACAGAGGAAACTCCCCTTGGAAAAGCCGAATGGATAAAATTTTTCGCTCCCTTCTTTAAAAAAGAGATAGCTGCAGATTCTATTTTTTCCAGCATTGAAAAATCGTACTTAGCGGCCAAGTCGTTGGCAGAAACGGCCAATACAAAACCTAGTGTAATTAGTGGTGCTCTGTACAAAGATGTTTGGTATTGCCCTGGCGGGAAAAGTTGGGCCGCCCAGTTCCTAAAAGATGCTAATGCAGAATATATTTGGGAAACCACCCCCGAAACGGGAAGTCTTTCCCTAAATTGGGAAGCGGTTCTCGAAGCAGGGCAACACAGTGACTTTTGGATCGGTCCTGCACAATTCACATCTTACAACAGTTTAGAAAAGGAAAGTTTGCATTACAAACAATTTAATGCTTTCAAGAACAAAAATGTGTTCACCTTTGCCAAAACCAAGGGAGCTACAGATGGACTATTGTATTTCGAATTGGCTCCTCAACGACCTGACATTGTATTGAAAGACCTGATTCGTATTTTACATCCGGAATTATTACCTGAATATCAACCTTATTTCTTTAAACCTTTGGATTAGCTTGGATCTAAGAAAAACATATCGTATACCATTTCTACTACTATTCGCGGTGCTGTGTATTTGTTTTATAGTAAATATAAGTCTTGGTTCAGTGTTGATTCCCTTAAAAGATACTTTTAACGCCCTTCTTGGAATACCAACACAAACAGAAGCTTGGTACTATATCATTTGGAATTATAGAATACCTAAAGGCCTAACCGCTATACTAGTTGGCGGTGGATTGGCACTTAGTGGGCTCTTAATGCAAACATTGTTTAGAAACCCTTTGGCAGGACCTTTCGTTTTGGGTATTAGTTCGGGAGCCAGTCTGGGTGTCGCTCTCTTATTAATGGGTGCTTCTCTATTTTCCGGACTGTTAGCTTGGGAATTTGTCAATAGTTTATCGATGGCACTTGTTGCAAGTTTAGGAAGTTTTCTGGTATTGGTAGTTGTGGTAACCGTCGCATCAAAAATAAAGGATACCATGGCACTTTTGATTATAGGTCTAATGTTCGGCAGCATAACTTCCGCTATTGTTAGTGTACTTTCTTATTTTTCAGATTCCGAACGACTTCAGCAATTTGTCTTTTGGTCTTTTGGGAGTCTCGGCAACTTGACTTGGCAACAACTGACATTACTATTCTTAATTATTCTTCTTGGAACGATTTTAAGTATTGTAGCAATAAAACCTTTGAACACCTTACTTCTTGGGGAGCATTACGCGCAGAGTATGGGAATTAACATAAAAAAATCACGGTATAGTATCATTTTGGCAACAGGATTACTTGCCGGAAGCATTACCGCCTTTGCCGGTCCTATTGCATTCGTTGGTTTGGCCGTACCGCATTTGGCCCGTCAGGTTTTTGATACTTCCAATCACAAAATTTTGGTGCCAGCTGTCTTAATTTGTGGTGCCATTTTGATGCTTTTATGCGATATCTTGGCACAACTACCGGGTTCAGCAAAGGTTTTACCGATAAATGCTATCACAAGCATTTTTGGAGCACCCGTTGTAATCTGGTTGTTGGTACGAAAACGAAAAATGGTATTTTGAAGACGGACGCAAATAGCACTATCAACGCAAATGAACTTTCAATAGGGTATACATCCAGAAAGAAAAAAATATGCGTTGCCCGCGATATCGGGTTTTCGTTGCAGAAGGGCGAACTATCCGCTATAGTAGGTAGTAATGGCATCGGAAAATCTACCTTGTTGCGAACCCTGGCTAAAATTCAACCTTCGCTCGCAGGCACCATACAAATCAAAGGGAAACCCTTAAATGACTTTAGGGACATTGATCTGGCCAAATTAATTAGTTTGGTACTAACAGAGCCGATAGTATCAAAAAATATGACCGTTTTTGAAACGATCGCCCTTGGTCGCCAGCCCTATACCAATTGGTTGGGTACATTGAAAGCGGCGGATATTGTGAAAGTGAAAGAGATCATTGAAATGGTGACCTTAGAAGACATAACCCATAAAAAGTGTTTCGAATTAAGCGATGGCCAATTGCAACGGGTCATGATTGCTAGGGCATTGGCGCAGGATACCGAAATCATTCTATTAGATGAGCCTACTACACATTTAGACCTGCACCATAAAGTTCAAATATTGAAATTATTGCAGCGAATTACCAAAGAAACTCAAAAGACAATTTTATTCACCAGTCATGAAATTGAATTGTCAATTCAATTATGTCATAAAATGTTGGTTATGAATACGAACGGCCATTCCTTTGGAACGCCCCAACAACTTATTGAAGAAGGAGTTTTTGATAATTTGTTTCCATCGAATATGGTTACATTCAATGCAGAAACCAGAACTTTTCAAATCAATAGTTAATTTGAAAGGTCTTGTCGGAAAAATTTGAGGCCAAACTCGTATATTTACTTCTTAGATTTTTTCGATGAACGTTTACCTTATTTATTTAATAATCGGATTGGTTTGCCTTGCCATAGGTTATTTCTTGGGTAACTATATCCAAAAACTCAAGACCCAATCGAGTCATAGTACACTAGAAGAAAGAGAGCAACAACTTCGAAATAGCCTTACCGTTCTTGAAGGACGACTAAGTGATGCCGAGGAACATAAAGTACACTTACAACAAGAAAAAGAACATCTTGGAAATCAGCTCGTTCGCTATGAGGCTGATATGGAAAACCTCCATTTAAAAAATAGAGAACAAAAAGAAGAGGTTGAAAAGCTACAGGAAAAATTCACTAAGGAATTTGAAAACCTCGCGAATAAAATCCTCGAGGAGAAAAGCCTGAAATTCACGGAACGAAACGAAAAAAACATCAAAAATATTCTGACGCCCTTAAATGAAAAAATCCAACTGTTCGAAAAAAAGGTTGAGGAAAGTCAAAAAGAGAATATAAGCATACACTCGGCGCTAAAAGAACAATTGTTGAACCTTCAAACCCAAAATCTGAAAATTACCCAAGAGGCAGAAAACCTTACTAAAGCACTGAAAGGAGACAGTAAGATGCAAGGAAATTGGGGCGAATTGGTCTTGGAGCGTGTTCTAGAAAAATCAGGACTTGAGAAAGACCGAGAGTATGTGGTGCAGCAAAGTTTCACATTAGAGGATGGTTCTAGAGTACTTCCGGATGTGATAATCAATCTTCCAGATGGAAAGAAAATGATAGTCGATTCAAAAGTTTCCTTGACCGATTATGAACGCTTTGTCAATGCCGAAGATGATGTAGCGAAAGAAAAATTCCTGAAAGACCATATTAGCTCCCTTCGTAAACATGTTGACCAACTATCCGCCAAAAAATATGAGGATCTGTACGAAATGGAGAGTCCTGATTTTGTATTGCTTTTCGTTCCTATTGAACCAGCATTTGCCATCGCAATAAATAATGACAACGCCATATATAATAAAGCGTTCGAACAAAACATAGTTATTGTTACACCGTCTACCTTACTAGCCACATTGCGCACAATCGACAGTATGTGGAACAATGAAAAACAACAGCGAAATGCCATCGAAATCGCACGTCAAGCGGGCGCTCTATATGATAAATTCGAGGGCTTTGTTTCTGATCTGACCAAAGTGGGTAAAAAGATGGATGATGCAAAAGATGAGTACAAAGGTGCAATGAACAAATTGGTTGACGGACGAGGCAACATTATCGTAAGCATAGAAAAACTGAAAAAAATGGGTGCTAAGGCCAAAAAATCAATTCCGGAACCCATTTTGAAACGAGCTCAAGAAGATGACCTGTTAGAAGATGAAACTGGTTACGGGGAGCCAAAACTAGAATTATGAAGAAAGCCTTAGTTGTAACCCTGTTGGGCATTGTCACCATTTTTGCCATCATATATGCGTTCGTTTATTTTGTACCCTATAGTAAAGGTGTGCGCTCAGGTGAGCTAATCAAAATAAGTAATAAGGGAGTAGTTTTCAAAACTTGGGAAGGAGAAATAAGCCAAGGTGTTTCCGGTGCACAAATCTTTCAATTCTCGGTATTGACCCGAGACGAAGAGGTTATCCAAAAGTTACAGGAATATCAGGGGCAGTACGTGAAACTTACTTACGTAGAACGCTACGCTACATTTTTATGGCTAGGTGATACCAAGTACTTCATAACCAAAGTGGAGCAAGAAGAATCACCTCATTTTAGGAAGTAAACCTTTAAAATGGAAAAATTTAAGACCGCTCGTGAATCCAGACTTTCAATTACTGAATTGATGCTTCCCTCCCATTCCAACTTTGGGGGTAAAATTCACGGTGGGCACATATTAAGTTTAATGGACCAAATTGCTTTTGCCTGTGCCTCAAAACACTCACAAAAGTATTGTGTTACGGCGTCGGTAAACCGTGTCGATTTTCGAAGTCCGGTCGAAGTAGGTGAACTGCTCACCTTGAAGGCCTCAATTAATTATACAGGTAGAACCTCAATGGTGGTAGGGGTTAGAGTGGAATCTCAAGATATTACGTCAGGAAAGAAAAGGCATTGCAACTCTTCCTATTTCACCATGGTTGCAAAAGATGATATGGGAAATAGCGCTGAAGTACCCGGACTTTTGGTTCAGGACGAGCAAGGAATCCGGAGATTTGCTAGAAGTAAATTCAGAAAGGAGGCCGCCTTTAAACGAGACAACAAATTCGATGAAAATAACTTTAAAGCAACGGATAATATAAAATCGCTTGACGCTGAGAACGTCAAGATTGATTTAAAGTAATGCCTGCAGCGGCTTCGTCTAAAAACCATAATAATCTTCCCGATTCGGGATTTACCAAACTCGCAGGATAACTCTTGTAATTTCCCATTTGATTTTTTATTTCGTTGAACTTTTCAGTTTTATTACTTCCTGTCACTAAAAACACCACAGTGTCCGCATTATTAATAATCCCTCCAGTCAGGGTAATGCGCTTTTGTCCTGAATCAGGGTGAACTGCCACTTCGCAATACTTTTCTGAATTCCAAAGTTCAATTTCATGTGGAAAGATTGATGCAGTATGCCCATCGTCTCCCATTCCCAAAATAACTAAATCAAATTGCGGAATACCGCCTGCTTTTGGTAAACGCTCGTCCAATAGTTCAGCATAACGCTTTGCTTCATACTCCGGATTATTCTCGCCCTTTATTCTATGGATGTTTTCCTCGGGAATATCGATTTTAGAAATCAGATGCGTCACCGTCATTTTATAGTTGCTATCATCATCTTCAGGCGGTACACAGCGTTCATCTCCCCAATACAAATGCACATTGCTCCAATCAATATCTTCCTGAAAGTTAGTGGCAAGTTCATCAAACACAATTTTAGGGGTACTACCGCCGGATAAGGCTATATGAGCTATATCTCTGTTTGCTATTAAAATTGCCAAGTAACGTGAAAAGTATAATGCTACCTCCTGTTTTGTCTTGAATTTCTTTAGTTTCATGTTTAATTAACTTCTTTCCATAACTTTTTAACAATCCCACCTTTATACGGTCGAAGGGTTTCGGACACTGAAGTTACTAGCCTTCGATTGTAATCTTAATAATCATTATGTTGAACCACATTTGAGACCCTTACTAAACCTCCATCAACAAATTACACAAAACCCGGGATCATCGGCCAAATTAGGTCCAGGGTTGCGCCACATACCATAGCCTTCAATTAATTCATCGGCATTTTCAGGACCCCAAACACCAGCGGAATACCCATACACTTTTGCTTCAGAATTTTTCCAATAGTCTAAAATAGGATTTACGAACTCCCAAGCTGCTTCCACCTCATCGGCACGTGCATACAGCGTTGCATCCCCTTGCATAGCATCCAGCAATAAACGCTCATAAGCCTCCATGACGTGTGTCTCTGTTAGTCCTGAATAGTAAAAATCTAAATTCGCCCGCTCTACTTTAAAACCTTGCCCCGGTACCTTTACTCCGAACTTTATTAAAATTCCTTCATCAGGCTGAATGCGAATAATCAACTTATTGTCTTTGTTGAACATGCCAGAATCCTTGAAAATTTGATGATGGGGCGATTTGAAATGAATTACTACTTCAGTAACTTTGGTAGGCATACGCTTTGCGGTCCTGACATAAAAGGGTACATCTTTCCAGCGCCAGTTGTCAACAAAAAATTTAATAGCCGCATACGTTTCCGTAGTAGAGTTGGCATCTACCCCTTCTTCCTCACGATACCCTTTTACCGTTTCACCTTCAATTTTTGAACTGACATATTGGGCCCTAATGGTGTGTTCATGAAGCACTTTTTTATCCGTCATAATTCGAAGCGAACGCAGCGCCTTGACTTTTTCATTTCGAATCTCTTCGGCATTGGCATCTATTGGTGGTTCCATTACAATAAATGATACTATTTGTAGTAAGTGGTTTTGAAACATATCACGCAAAGCTCCCGACCCATCATAATAGCCGCCACGAGAACCAACACCGCCACTCTCTGCATTGGTAATCTCAACATGATGAATATAATTACGATTCCATAAAGGTTCGAAAATACTGTTAGCAAAGCGGGTTACCAATAAATTTTGAACAGTTTCTTTACCAAGGTAATGATCTATTCGGTAAATCTGCGATTCCTTAAAATACTGTTGCAACCCCTTATTCAAGGCCTTTGCAGTATCCAAATCATAACCAAATGGTTTTTCAACAATCAAACGCTTGCAGCCTTTTGACTCATTATTGAGGCCTTGATCTGCTAGATTTTTTGCAATTGCTTCAAATAGGCTCGGTGGCGTTGATAAATAAAAAATATAATTGTTATCCGTCTGGTATTTCGAATTCAATTCGCTAATCCTTTCGCCCAAGCACTCATAGTTAACATCATAATCAGAGCCTAAGTCTTCATAAAAAATCTTTTCGGCAAAATCGTTTAACGGACCAAAATCTTCTTCCTCTTCTTCCAGTTTTTTCAAATAATCACTTTTCAACACCACTTTTTTCCGAAACGCGTCGTCGGACATATCACTCCGACTCACCCCTAACACTAAAAAGTTTTCAGGAAGGTGCCCTCCTTTAAAAAGGTTAAATAGGCCCGGTATTAACTTTCTAGCGGTTAAATCCCCCGAGGCCCCAAAAATAATTAGCATTTGATTTTCAGTCTTGTTCATAGCACTAGGTAAATCTTAGATTTTAAATATAACCAACCTAAGGGAGTTTCCAAGCCCAAGAACGATTGAAACCAAATATTTTGATTTATTTTTGAAAGTATAGGGTTATATTAGTTTTTACATGTAACTTCTTAAAACAAGAGAGATTCCCGCATTTGCAGGAATGACCATAAATAAATTTATAAATGAAGGGAACATACGATTTTGGATTAGTGGGTTTAGGGGTCATGGGGCGCAATTTTATTTTAAATGTCGCAGATAAAGGATATTCCGCCTATGGTAACGATTTGGATTCTGAAAAAGTAGATGCTCTCATTAAAGAAGGTGGTAATACTGACAAGGTAAATGCTACTACTGATGCTAAAACATTTGTAGATGCCCTCTCCACTCCCCGTAAAATAATGTTGTTGGTACCTGCAGGAAAAATAGTCGATGCTGTCATTGAGGGATTGCTTCCCCTTTTGGATAAGGACGATATTATTATCGATGGAGGGAATTCTTTTTTCACTGACACCGATCGTCGTGAGGCAGAATTGGCTGAGAAGGGTATACATTTTTTTGGAGCAGGGGTGTCAGGTGGTGCCAAAGGTGCCCGTTTGGGCCCGAGTATCATGCCAGGCGGAAATAAGTCAGCCTATCAACACGTGAAACCGATTTTCGAAGCGGTAGCCGCTAAATATAAAGGAGAACCTTGTGTCGCCTACTTAGGTCCAAAATCTGCTGGAAACTATGTTAAGATGGTTCATAACGGCATCGAGTACGGACTCATGCAATTGACTTCGGAAATTTATGATCTGCTCAAAAAAGGAGGTGATTTCAGCAATGAAGAATTACATCAGACTTATAAAACTTGGAACGAAGGTAGACTACAGTCCTTTTTAGTGCAGATAACCTCTGAAATTTTCGCCAAGAAGGACGATATGGGCGACGGCCATTTGGTAGACAAAATATTGGACAAAGCAAAGCAAAAAGGAACCGGAAAATGGACGAGCCAAAATGCAATGGATTTGGGTATTCCGGTACCTTCGATTGATATTGCGGTAAGCATGCGCGAAATCTCAGCCTTGAAGGAAGAACGCATTCAAGCCGACAAATTATATGATCGCCCTTCTGTACTGCCTTTTGAAAAACTGCCTTTGGAAACACTGGCCGAAGAAGCACTGTACTTTTCTTTTATCATCACATATGCTCAAGGCCTTCATCAGCTTTCGGATGCCTCAAAAGAATACGGTTATGATTTGGACATCGCAGAAATTGCCAAAATATGGCGTGCTGGCTGCATCATACGGGCAGGACTACTAGCTGATATTAGCGAAGCATTTAAGACCGATACATATTTGCCTAATTTATTGCTTGCACCAACTTTCGTTGAAAAAGTACAAAGTACTGTAAACGCTGCACGTACGCTGGTTTCTTATGCGGCAAAAAATGGAATTCCCGTTCCAGGACTTTCAAATTCGCTGACCTATTTTGATGCCTATACTTCTTCGAGATTACCATTAAATCTGATTCAGGCTCAGCGAGATTATTTTGGTTCACATACCTATGAACGCTTAGATCGTGATGGGGTTTTTCATACGGAATGGGAGACGTAAGCTAAAGAACATTCAACGAATGTTAAAAAAACTGATTAACTATTATTCGGACTTTTAAACAAGATTTTTAGATTTTTTGAATGAAATGCAGTTAATTACTAAATCCTATTGTTGTGCGATTCAAATTAACTTAAAGGAAGAAAAATTATGATAAAGAAAGCACTTAAAAAGATTGCCCATTTATTGGTTAAATTTAATTCGCAAGCAGATGAATCCGTTTTATTGGCAATTGGTTCAAACATGTCTAAACAACAGTATTCAATAAACTCGAATAATATTAATGATTATGAGTTTAAGATATTCAGTCAGTGGGGGGATGATGGAATTATTCAATATTTGATTAAAAACATTGAAATCAAGAATGAGATTTTCATAGAATTCGGTGTAGAAGATTATATGGAATCAAACACCCGGTTCTTAATGATGAACAACAATTGGTCTGGATTTGTTATGGATGGTTCACCTGAACACATGAACAGTCTTGTAAATAGAGACTGGTATTGGAAATACTGTTTAACTCAGAAATCGGTTTGGATTGATAAAGATAATATAAATGAATTGCTACAAAGTACAGGCTTTTCTAACATTGGACTACTACACATAGACCTTGACGGTAATGATTACCACATATTAAATGAAATTGATTTGTCCAGACTCAATCCATCAATACTAATTATGGAATATAACGCTGTTTTTGGAAATGACAGAAAAATTACAGTTCCCTATGACAAGAGTTTTGATAGAAGAAAAGCACATTTTAGTAATCTATTTTTTGGAGCTTCATTACCAGCACTCGATGATTTAGCAGTAAAAAAAGGATATACCCTTGTTTGCTGTAATCTTGCTGGAAACAATGCTTATTTTGTTAGAAAGGATTTGTTAAATGAAAAAGTAAAAGAATTGTCAATAGCCAAAGCATTTAAGCAAAGTAAATTTAGAGAAAGTCGAACTAAAAATAACTCACTATCCTTTATAAGTGGAAAAGAAAGACTTGAAATAATTAAGGGACTTGAAGTATTGAATATCGAAACAGGCCAACTGGAGCCATTGTAGAAAAACTACGGCACATAACAACAGGTATAAGCTAGAGCACCTTGTTTGTTTATATAAAAGGTTTTGGTCCACTCAGTAAAACATACAATACGTACACTCCAACACAAATTGATTCCATATTGAATCCAAAGTAAGATATGCATATCTTTAGTTGCTAAAATCTAAATATGTATACCAAAAAAATATATAGCGCTAGGCAAATGGCTTGGTGGACGCGTTATGAAACTTTGTTATTTTTTGTCATCATCACGATTTCTGTAGCTGCCTATTACTTTCTCGATTTATCATGGTTCAAGGTGCCTTGGACGCCGTTGGCCTTGATCGGTACTGCGGTGGCATTTGTGATCGGATTTCAAAATAACTCCGCTTATGGTAGAATTTGGGAAGCCCGTAAAATCTGGGGCGGTGTGGTCAACACCTCTCGAACCTTTGGAATGTTTTTGCAAGATATGATTACCAACGAGCACTCAAAAACACCATTGACGAAAGCTCAATTGCAGGCTGAAGTCAAAACAATCACCTACCGTCATATCGCATGGATGACCGCGCTTAGGCATGCTATGCGAGCGCGTAAACCTTGGGAAACTGTGCTAAAAAAAGGGACGGATAAAGATTGGGGTATTCATCCTCCAGAATTTGACGCGAATCTTGAAGACGACTTAAAACCATATGTTTCTGAAGCCGATTTGAAAGATGTTCTAGGTAAGAATAACAAACAGACCGCTTTACTTTATCAACAGTCGCATCATTTAAGAAAATTGAAAGAACAGGGTATTATTTGGGAATTTTCTTTTTTGGAATTGGAAGCCATACTGCAAGAACTGTTTACACTTCAAGGTAAAAGTGAACGCATTAAGAACTTTCCGTATCCTAGACATTTTGCTACCTTAAATCACTTCTTCATGTGGATTTTCGTATTGCTACTTCCACTGGCCCTCGTACCACAGTTTGCCGAAATCGGGAATAGCTTTAAAGAACAACATCCAATTATCGGAGACTTGTTCGTTTGGTTCTGTATTCCTTTTTATATCATCGTAGCTTGGATATTCCATACCATGGAAAGAATTGGACGAACAGGTGAAAACCCTTTTGAAGGTACGGCCAATGATGTTCCTATTTCAACAATTGCTAGGGGCATTGAGATTGACTTAAGGCAAAATCTAGGAGAATTAGATGATGAAATTCCAGAGCAGTTCCCTGTAAAATACCATACTCAGTTCTAACAAAAAAACAAAAATCACCATGGGAATAAAAGGAGATAAAATGGGAAAGGAATCCGAACTTTCAGCCGAATTAATGAAGGCAAAACTAAGTTCAATTGAAGGAATTACAACCAAGAAAATGTTCGGAGGTCATGGTATTTTCCATGATGGCAAAATGTTTGGCATCATTGATTCAAAAGGCCAAAGCCTCTTGAAAGTGAATGATTCGACCAAAGCGGATTTTGAAGAAAAAGGAGCAACGAAACATAGTCGTATGCCTTATTATTCGATTCCAATAGAAATCCTTGAAAACCAAGACGAACTCGTTAAGTGGGCAAAAAAATCGATTGAAATAAGCAAATAAACTTTGACAACAAAACAGAAAAATCCCAAAATCCAATTATATTATTAGATTTTAGGATTTGTAATTTGGTGTTTTAAAGTCCTTATTTCGAGAGGTACATCTTTCTTCGTGCATACAGGTTATAGAACTCATCATCTTTCAAACTATCAATGAATAGGATGCTTTCACCTGTACTTTTCATTTCAGGGCCCAAGTTTTTGTTCACGTTGGGAAACTTATTGAAGGAGAAGACGGGTTGTTTGATGGCGTAGCCTTCCAATTGTGGATTAAATTCAAAATCCTTCACCTTTTTCTCGCCCAACATCACCTTTGTCGCATAATTCACATAAGGTTCTTTATAAGCCTTCGCAATAAACGGTACCGTTCTCGATGCCCTAGGGTTTGCTTCAATGATATACACCATATCGTCTTTTATTGCAAACTGGATATTGATCAAGCCGACCGTGTTCAAAGCCAAAGCGATTTTCTTGGTATGATCTTTTATTTGTTGCATCACGAATTCCCCCAGATTAAATGGTGGAAGCGTCGCATTCGAGTCTCCTGAATGGATACCACAGGGTTCGATATGTTCCATGATTCCGATGATGTATACATCTTTACCATCGCAAATCGCATCGGCTTCAGCCTCAATGGCACCATCTAGATAGTGATCCAACAACAATTTATTGTTAGGAATCTTTCGTAGCAAATCCACTACATGTTCTTCCAGTTCTTCTTTGTTGATGACAATTTTCATTCCCTGACCTCCCAAAACATAAGAAGGTCTGACCAAAAGGGGAAAATCCAACTTATCGGCTAGCGCTAATGCTTCGTCCGCTGTTTCAGCAACTCCAAACTCTGGGAAGGGAATGTTATTCTCTTTCAGCAATTCGGAGAAACTACCACGATCTTCAGCCAAATCAAGTGATTCGAAACTGGTGCCTATTATTTTTATACCATACTTCGATAATTTCTCCGCTAGTTTTAATGCTGTTTGTCCACCTAACTGAACAATTACGCCTTCCGGCTTTTCATGTCGGATGATATCGTAGATATGCTCCCAAAAAACAGGTTCGAAATAGAGTTTATCCGCCGTATCAAAATCGGTGGAAACGGTTTCAGGATTGCAATTGATCATAATCGTTTCGTAACCACATTCCGCTGCCGCCAATACGCCATGAACGCAACAGTAATCGAACTCGATACCCTGCCCTATTCTATTCGGACCAGAACCTAGTACTACGATTTTCTTTCTATCGGTAACAATACTGTCATTTGCCACATAACGTTCTCCCTCAGCCGTTTCAACCTCAGCCTCGAAAGTGGAGTAATAATATGGTGTCATCGCTTTGAATTCCGCCGCACAAGTATCCACCAATTTATATACTCGGTTGATGTCCAACTCCGTTCGCTTGTTGTACACCTCACTTTCATAACAATCCAACATATGTGCTATTTGGCGATCGGCAAAGCCTTTTTGCTTGGCTTCTAACAACAATTCTTTAGAGAGTGAAGCAATCGTATACTTCGAAATTTCCTTTTCCAATTGATATAGTTCTTCATACTGTTTCAAGAACCACATGTCTATTTTGGTAATATCATGGATTCTACTCAGTGGAATCCCCATCTGAATGGCATCGTAAATCACAAAAACCCTATCCCAACTGGGGATGGTCAATTTGCTGATGATCTGTTCGTAATCCTTATAACCTTTTCCGTCCGCTCCCAGACCGTTTCTTTTGATTTCCAAGGATTGGGTTGCTTTGTGCAAGGCCTCCTGAAAAGAACGGCCAATACCCATCACCTCACCTACCGCTTTCATTTGTAGACCTAATGTTCTGTCCGATCCTTCAAATTTGTCAAAATTCCATCTTGGAATTTTCACGATCACATAATCTAAAGTGGGTTCAAAAAGTGCCGATGTTGATTTTGTAATCTGATTTTCTAATTCATCCAACGTATAACCAATAGCCAACTTAGTAGCCACTTTGGCAATCGGATAACCAGTTGCTTTAGAAGCCAAGGCCGATGATCGCGATACTCTCGGATTAATCTCAATAGCAATAATATCCTCCTTTTCGTCAGGGCTTACCGCAAATTGAACATTACAACCACCTTCAAAGTCTCCGATACTGCGCATCATGTGAATGGCCATATCACGCATTTTCTGATACGTCTTATCCGAAAGGGTCATTGCTGGTGCCACTGTAATGGAATCTCCCGTATGTATTCCCATGGGATCCATGTTCTCAATGGCACATATAATAACTACGTTGTCGTTCTTGTCCCGAAGTAATTCCAATTCGAATTCTTTCCAGCCCATCATCGCCTTATCGATCATTACTTCATGAATGGGCGAAATTTCCAGCCCACGGCTTAGTAGTTCGTCAAAATCTTCTGGTTTGTAAACAATAGAAGCGCCTGCACCACCTAAGGTGTACGAGGCTCTAATTACTAAAGGAAAACCAAATTCTTGAGCAATTTCCTTTCCTTTCAAAAAAGAAGTCGCTGTTGCTTGAGGAGCCATGCCAACTCCTATTTCACCCATCAATTCACGAAACTTTTCGCGGTCTTCGGTAATATTGATCGCAGCGATATCCACACCTATCATGGCTACACCGAAATCATCCCAAATGCCTTTTTCGTCAGCCTCAATACAAAGGTTCAGAGCCGTTTGACCTCCCATGGTAGGAAGTACTGCATCAATTTGCGGGTGTTCTTTCAAAATCTCCACTATCGATTTGGTTGTCAATGGTTTTAGGTAAATGTGATCGGCCATTGACGGGTCGGTCATAATCGTAGCAGGATTGCTATTTATCAGAATTGTTTCAATTCCATCTTCGCTCAACGATCGTAACGATTGTGAACCGGCATAATCGAATTCACAGGCCTGACCTATAATAATTGGACCCGAACCAATAATCAAAACGGATTTTATTTCTTCTCTTTTTGGCATGTTCTCAAAGTGCTTTGTAGATGAATATTTGTTATTTAAGTATAATTAAGGCATAAAAAAAAGGTGCTACTTTAAAAAAGTAACACCTTCAATATTTTAAAAATATGGAATCATTTATTTTTTGTGTCTCGTCTCAGATGATACAGATAATTTTTTTCTTCCCTTTGCTCTTCTTCTGGCAAGTACCTTTCTGCCATTTACAGAAGCCATGCGCTCTCTAAAACCATGTTTGTTCCTTCTCTTGCGCTTTGATGGCTGATATGTTCTTTTTTGTCCGGGCATTTTTGAATCCTTTTCTTTGTTCGATTGTTGCGATTCCGTCCGCAAAATCTGGGCGCAAATATACGAAGAGTTTTTTCTTTGCCAAATGCAAATGAAAAAATATTTTTAAGAGTTGTCCATTCCCCTCCAACAGGATTTTAGTATTTTTGCCAGAATCCGATTTCAGGCTAAGAAATAGCTTTATGAAACAAACCATCACATTACTTATTCTTGTCTTTTGTTCGGTTACGGCATGGGGGCAATCCGTTCTAAAGTATAACTTGAACACCGGGGATACTTTCACCGTAAAGCAAAGTGCGGAGCAAATCATCACTCAAGAACTGGAGGGTGCAGCACATGTTCTGACCAATTCGCTTGATGGTGTTTTAGAATTTATTGTAAAAGGAGAATATGATGGCAACTTCAGGGTAGCCATGCAATTCAAGGATTTGAATTTGATGATGACCTCAAGCATCCAGGGCGAATTAATGAATGTACGTGCAAAAGAGGTTTCTGAAGACGATATGCAATCAAAGATTTTCAACAGTCTTTTAGAGCAACCTGTCGAAATGGTAATATCCCCTACCGGGGATATTTTAGAAGTCGTTGGTGGCGATAGTCTTGTTAGCCGAATGGCCAACTCCTCCGGACTTGAGGATGATTTTTCAAAAAAAATGATGAAAAAATCGTTGGAAAAAGAATTCGGGTCCGAAGCACTTTCGAATAGCTATGAGCAAATGACCTTTATCTACGATAGTCAAGAAGTGGCCGTTAGCGATACATGGGAAAATACCTATAATGGTAAGTTAAGTGCTAAAAATACATGGACATTGAATTCGTTGGAAGATGAGCATATCGTTATTTCAGGAAAAGCTTCCATTACCATGAATGTGGAGGACCCTGGAACCGCAATGAAGTTAAACGGTGAACAAAATACTGAGATTACCGCAAATCGCAAAAACGGTTTCATCGAATTGATGACCGTAGTTAGCGAGGCTTCTGGTATCTCTAAGATGACTCAATTAGGGGACCAAGAAATACCCACAACGATCACATCTACCATCACCTACGAACTAATAGAATAAGACAAAAAATGTTCAATAAAATTTTTAAGCTGATTATTGCAGGACTTATCATCGCTTACGCGGGATACCAATTTTATGAAGGGAATATTGGCAATGGAATTTTCCTGATTCTTTTATCCTTGATATTCATATTCCTTTATTTCAGGAACGAGATTATCTTACTCGCGTTCCTTCGGATGAGAAAACAAGACCTTATTGGCACCCAAAAATGGTTGAATAAGATCAACAATCCTGAAGCGGCATTGACCACAAAGCAGCAAGGCTATTATAATTACTTACACGGTATTATTTTCTCGCAGACCAATTTGACCCAAGCCGAAAAGTATTTTAAAAAGGCCCTTAAGTTAGGTTTAACAATGGATTACGATGTAGCCATGGCCAAATTGAGTCTTGCAGGTATTGCGATGCAAAAAAGACGAAAAAGGGAGGCGACCAAGTTATTATCGGAGGCAAAAAAATTGGACAAGAACAATATGCTGACCGAGCAGATTAAAATGATGCAACAGCAAATGAAGAAGATTTAGCTAGCTTCAAATACCAATAAAAAAATTCCAAATTCCAAATCATTCGTTGATTGGAATTTGGAATTTGCATTTTGGGACTTTCTTTATTTGTAATATCCCTTGTTCGGAATTTCAATCACATACTTCTTACCAGAGGTATTATTCAAATGTGCTTCACGCAACCAGGGGTTGTGACGTTTTAGAACCTTGTAGTTGATTTCATATTCTTTGGCAAAGTCTGCAAAATCGGTTACAGGTTTATCTATTTCAACTTTGAAAGTGGGTACGGCAGAATAAAGATCTTCCTTTTTTATCTCAAATCCGTATTTTTCAGGGTTGCTCAAAATTTCTTTTATGGCCATAATCCGAAATACATATCGACCCGTCTCTTGACCTAGTAATAAATCGTAGTAGTCATCTACCTTTTGAATTCTAAGGTATTTGTCAACAGAACCTGTTCCAGTATTATAAGCAGCTGCGGCCAACGTCCAATTACCATATTTATTCTTGTACTTCTTCAAATACCTACAGGCCACTTCCGTTGATTTTTCTAAATGGTAACGCTCATCTACGTTGCTATTTATTTCGAGACCGTATTGTTTTCCGGTAGCCTTCATAATCTGCCAGAACCCGGTAGCTCCTGCATGCGACACTACATTGTCGAGGCCACTTTCGGCAACCGCCAAATATTTGAAATCATCAGGGATTCCATTTTTCGCCAAAATTGGTTCGATCACCGGAAAATACTTATGCGCCCTTTTCATCAGTAATAAGGCATTCGACTGCCAATACGTATTTACCAAAAACTCACGGTCGACACGCTCCATGATCTCAGGGTCTTCTTGGGGCACCATTTCACCTGCAAAGTTCAAATCTTCCGGAATATCGATAGCTGATATTTGATAACCATCAGCTACGTTTTTTTCGGCTACCTCCTCTTTAAGCTGAATCAGCTCCTTCTTCTGTTGCACGGCGAATACTAGACTGCTGATAACAACTAATATTCCAATGCCCATCAATAAATTCTTTAAAATCTTCATCGTTCAATCTTAATTTTTGGGTTTATTTGGTATGATTCAAAGGTATACATACAACTCATTTATTGCAAAATAATTGTGGGCAGGTGCTCATTAAACCACTTTGCACGGTGAATTATCATGGTATGGGTTCCGTTTTTTACGGGGATACAATCCTTAATATTTCCTATTGGAAAAACATTGTCCTTTTCGCCATGAATATGCACCATACAATCGGGGCAGTAACTTTGTTTCCAATTCACGATTTGATCGATGGACCAATCAATATAGTATTTATCCCTAAGAGAAAGGTACTCTTCATAAAGCGCCAAACGCTTTGTTACAGTTTCACCAAATGCATATTTCGCCAAAAGCTCTACATTATTTATAATGCCGGTTGGTAATAATTTATGAATTTTGGTATACTTCGCAAACAACATTCTTTTGGGAAGCTCAGATTCATGTTTGACGCTGGAAACTACAATTACTTTCTTTGCCGAAACGTACTTCGCCATTTCTTGCACCAACATACCACCGAAAGAAACTCCCAATAGCACAGGGTTTTCATGCGAAATCTTCTTGCTCATTTCAAGGGCATATTCAGAAAAACTCATATTTTTTTCCGGTACGAACCATTCTAACAAATGCTGTTCGAAATTACTCTCAGGAAGCTGTATATGTCTAAAGATGGATGGGTTTGCCGCCATTCCCGGCATTAAATAGACATGTATTTTATGGTCTGTCATAAAGGCTTTCGCGCTTGATTTTTTAGGAAATTCGCATTTTTTTGACTAATTTTGTGAACTGCTTAGGGAAAAAGTGCCTACACTTTAGTAACTATAGTAAAAGTATGCAAAATTACGGAGCGAGAAACCCGTAATTTTTTTGTCTTGAACCAACATTAAAATCAAACTATATGAATGAAGTAGAAATTAAGGACAACAGTTTCTTGCGCCAATTTGAAACTAGTGTCGACGGACATTTAGCTAAGATTGAATATTCATCGCAAGAACGCAAGGTTTTTTTAACCAAGCTTGTTATCCCCGAAGCTATTACGAAGGAAGGTTTTAGAGAAGATTTTATTAAATCGGTTCTGCACCACATCCAAGATCAAAATCAAAGAGTGGTTCCAACTAGCCCTCAAATAGCAGGTTTTTTACGAAAAAACAGACAGTACAAAGAAATGTTGCCCGTAGGCATTAGAATCTAATGCTTTGTACGATAATATTGAAAATCCCACCAATGGTGGGATTTTTTGTTTGTAATTACCCCTAGATTAATTTGCTTATACTCCAACCATGTTTTTGATGAATTCGAACCTGACCAAACCATCACTATCAATATTGGTCAAAGTGACCTGATGGAGTGTATTTACTAATTCAGGATTCCAGGGAGCCTTTACCTTCACGTAGTTCTCCGTAAATCCATGAATATAACCCTCTTTGTTCTCTCCTTCGAATAAAACCGTTCTCACTGAATCCATTTGGCTTTCGTAAAAAGCTCTTCTTTTTTTTACGGAAAGTCCCCGAAGCATTTTACTTCTTTTGCTTCTAACATTTTTAGGCACTACGCCTTCCATTGCAGCTGCAGGTGTATTATCACGTTCAGAATATGTAAAAACGTGCAGATATGAAATATCCAGTTCATTCAGAAAGTGATAGGTTTCTAAAAAATGGGCATCTGTTTCCCCTGGAAAACCGACGATAACATCTACTCCTATACAAGCGTGAGGCATGGTTGCCTTAATTCTTTTGACCCTGTCGATATAGATATCGCTCAGATAACGCCTTCGCATTGATTTTAAAATTTCATCGGAACCACTTTGCAGCGGTATATGAAAATGAGGTACGAAAGAATTGCTTTTTGAAACGAAATCGATGGTCTCATTTTTTAAAAGATTAGGTTCTATAGAGGATATTCGTAGACGATGAATACCTTCTACCTCATCTAACGCTTTGACCAAATCTAAAAAAGTATGTTCGTGCTTTTTATTTCCGAATTCTCCCTTACCGTAATCACCAATGTTCACGCCTGTCAAAACAATTTCCTTGATTCCTTGTGCCGATATTTCAGCTGCATTCTTCAAGACGTTATCTAAGCTATCGCTTCGGGAAATTCCTCTAGCCAACGGAATGGTACAATAGGTACATTTATAATCACAACCGTCTTGAACCTTCAAAAAAGCTCTTGTTCTGTCACCAATCGCATAACTGCCCACATAAAAATCAGCATCCTCAATTTCACAGGAATGCACTTCTCCATGGTCATTTTTGGTCAACTCATTAATATAATCGGTAATCTTGAATTTTTCAGTCGCTCCTAAAACCAAGTCAACACCATCTACGGCGGCTAATTCCTCCGGCTTCAGTTGTGCATAGCAACCAATAGCTGCCACAAAGGCCTCAGGATTTACTTTCTGTGCCTGTTTTACGATGGTCTTAAAACGTTTGTCCGCATTCTCGGTAACCGAGCAGGTATTGATGACATACATATCAGCATGATCGGAAAATTCAACACGATCAAAACCTTCTTCAACAAATCCACGGGCTATGGTAGAAGTCTCGGAGAAGTTCAACTTACAGCCTAAGGTGTAGAATGCTACTTTCTTTTTCATTAATCATTAAGATTTTTGAAGTGCAAATATAATGTAAACTGAACTGTAACTCTCTAGCATATAGCTTTTTAATAGTTTCTCCACTTTTTAGTAACCTCAAAAACATGCTCCAAAATTCTAGCTTCTACATCATTGAACTCCACTCCCCTTCTGGCCATCATAACTTTTGCAGCTTCAAACGCCCGCTTTGGTAAATATTCGGTAAAACCGGATGCGCCGCCCCAACTGAAGCTGGGCACAAAGTTCCTAGGAAATCCAGGTACGTAGATATTACAATTCACACCGATTACCGTACCGGTATTGAACATGGTATTGATAGCCGTTTTGCTATGATCGCCCATCATGAGCCCGCAAAATTGTAAGCCTGTTTGGTCAAAGCTTTCCGTATCATAATTCCAGATGCGTACTTTGGCATAATTGTTTTTCAAATTTGAATTGTTTGAATCCGCACCTATGTTGCACCATTCCCCCAAAACTGCGTTGCCCAGATAGCCCTCATGGCCTTTACTCGAATAGCCAAAAATCACAGCGTTGCTGACTTCACCGCATACCTTGGAATGCGGGCCAACCGTCGTTGCTCCATACATTTTTCCACCCATTTTGACCACTGCATTATCGCACAGGGCAAAAGCCCCTCGAATTAGACTTCCCTCCCAAACTTGGGCGTTTCTTCCAATATAGATAGGGCCGTCGGTAGCATTCAAAATACTGAACTCAACACTAGCGCCATCCTCTAAAAAAATATTATCACCATTAATCAGGTTATTGGTTTTGGAAATCGGGGCGCTTTTACGTCCCGCAGTAATAAAATCAAAATCAGCTTGTAACGCTTCGCCGTTTTTAGAAAAAATATCCCATGTATTTTCAATCCGTAGCACTTCTCCATCAAATTCGATGGAAGTGTACGTATCGAAATCCACTTCTTTTTGTGTCTCCTTGGAGTAAAAAGCTACGATTTCCCCTTTGTGAAAAATGGCTTCGTTTTCATTCAAATTTTGGACTTGGGCAACCAATTCCTTATTGGGTAGAAAAGACGCATTAATGAGAACGTTCTCAGGCATTTCGACCATAGGATACTTCTCCGACAGGTAATCTTCAGTAATTGTAGTGGTAGTATTGCCCAAGTATTTTTCCCATTTTTCTCGAATGGTCAAAATGCCTACACGAATATCGGCTACGGGCCGTGTGAACGTAAATGGTAATAAAGCATCTCTAACGGTACCGTCAAAAAGGATATAGTTCATCAAATTTGATTTTGAGCAAAATTAACAAAAAACGCCTCCGATACTAAGTATCAGAGGCGTATGGTATATTTTATCTGTGAGATACGTCTTATTCTTCTTCCTTGCTGGCCTCGGCTTCAACTTTAGGGGCTTCCTCAGCTTTAAGAGCTTCTTCAGCCACTGGAGCAGCTTTCTTCTTGAATTTATCGTACTTGTTTTTGAATTTATCAATTCGACCCGCAGTATCCAAGAATTTGGCCTTACCAGTATAGAAAGGATGTGAAGTTCTTGAAATTTCCAATTTCACCAACGGATACTCAACGCCATCAACTTCTAAAGTCTCTTTGGTTTCGGCCGTAGATTTGGTCAAAAACACTTCGTCATTAGACATGTCTTTGAACGCTACCAATCTATAATTCTCTGGGTGTATACCTTTTTTCATCGTGATAAATTTCTCGCACCCATTCCGACAGGCGCTTATTTTCAGGCTGCAAATTTAATGATTTATAACAAACCTACAATCTAAATCAAGAAAAAAGAAGTATAAAATTTGTAACTTCAAACTGTAACAAAAAAGCTTTCAAAACAACTAACTGAAAGAAAACCACTAAAAACATTTAAAATGGAAGAAAATCAACCTAAAACTGGCAAGTATGCATTAATTTTTGGCGGTCTAGCGGGCCTAACCGGAATAGTATTTTCTGTCATGCTGTACATGATGGATATGCAGTACGAACAAGGAATTGGCATTCAGGCGGTTCAGTTCGGTATATTAGCCGTTTTCGTGGTATTTGCGATAATGCAATTCAAAAAGGCCAATGAAGGATATTTATCTGTTGTTCAAGCCGTTAAAATCGCTCCCGGTGTAGCCGTTATCAGCTTTATAATCGGTATTCTTTGGTTTCTTATTTTTTCCAACATCATTGAGCCAGATTTTATGGCCAACAGCATGCAGATAGGAAAACAAAAAGCAATGGAACAAAATCCTGAACTAACTTCTGAACAATTGGATCAAGGAATGGAGATGCAACAAAAGTTCTTTTGGGTAATCATGGCGGTTTTCATGCTAATTTCTGCGCTTTTTGCTACCGTCGTGGGTCTCATTACGGGCTTAATAATGAAAAAACAAAAAAACGCTTTTTAACTTCAAAATCGTACTTTTGATATGATTATCATAAGTATTCAATGCAGTTATCTATAGTAATTCCTTTACTTAATGAAGAAGAGTCTTTGAAAGAACTTCATGATTGGATTGTATCTGTAATGCAATCCAATCATTTTTCATACGAAATTCTTTTTATCGATGATGGCAGCACGGACAGTTCTTGGGATATCATTTCAAAACTTTCCAATGAAAATTCTGCTGTAAAAGGAATACGGTTCCTGCGTAATTTCGGTAAATCTCAAGCACTTCACGCAGGCTTTAAGGCTACTAAAGGCGATGTTATCATTACCATGGATGCCGATTTGCAAGATAATCCGGAGGAAATTCCAGCATTGTACAACATGATCACCGATGATGGGCTTGAGCTTGTTTCTGGCTGGAAAAAGAAACGATATGATTCCGTTATCTTTAAAAATATGCCCTCCAAATTATTCAATTGGGCGGCTCGCAAGACATCGGGTGTGCGATTACATGATTTCAATTGCGGTCTCAAAGCTTATAAAAAAGAAGTTGTAAAAACTATAGAAGTACACGGCGAAATGCACCGTTACATTCCCGTTTTGGCAAAAAATGCAGGGTTTTCTAACATAGGCGAAAAAATTGTACAACATCAAGCTCGTAAATACGGTAAAACTAAATTTGGTATGGAACGATTCATAAACGGATTTCTAGATTTGATTACCATTTGGTTCGTCTCTAAATTTGGAAAACAACCTATGCATCTTTTCGGGGCCTTAGGAGTAGTCATGTTCATCATCGGCTTCGGTTTTGCCATTTATCTAGGTATCGACAAACTTTTTATCCATCCTACAGGAAGACTAATAACTGACCGTCCACAATTCTTTATTTCATTGACGGCTATGATTATTGGTTCACAACTATTCTTAGCCGGATTCTTAGGTGAAATCCTGATACGCTCACGTCAAAACGAAAAACGTTATACCATTGCCGAAAAGACTGAAACTTCGCCAATCGAAGAACATTATTCTTCGTAAATTTAATTTCTAAAACAGTATATATGGATACCATTCTTAAAACCGCCAAAAGCTGGTTGACCGATTTTTTCGATACCGATGTAAAATCGGAAGTCCAGAAACTCATTGATACCGACCCGGAAGAACTGCAAGACCGTTTTTATAAGGATATGGAATTCGGTACCGGTGGTATGCGCGGTATGATGGGGGTTGGCACTAACCGTATCAATAAATATACGTTAGGAAAAAGTACACAAGGACTGAGCAATTACCTCAAAAAAACATATCAAAACGAAGAAATCAAAGTAGTTATCGCCTACGATTGCCGTCACAATAGTGATACCCTAGCACGAACCGTTGCAGAAGTCTTCTCGGCAAACGGAATCAAAGTTTTTCTCTTTTCAGAGCTAAGAACTACTCCGGAGTTATCTTTCGCAGTGCGACATTTAAAGTGCCATGCCGGTATTGTACTTACTGCATCGCACAACCCACCCGAATATAATGGATATAAGGTTTATTGGACCGATGGCGGACAAATCGTACCTCCACAGGATGGTGAGATCATCGCTGAAATCAATTCCCTTTCTTTTGAGGATATTAATTTTGCCGCAGATGAGAGCCTGATCGAACTTGTCGATAAAGAAGTCGATGAAGCTTTTTTTACAGAATCCGTAAAAAATGGGAACTTCAACGCTGATGGCAAAGATGATTTTAAAATCGTTTTCACCTCGTTGCATGGCACCTCGATTACAGCCATTCCGGAAGTGTTAAAGCGTGCTGGGTATAAAAATGTTACCGTTATTGAAGAACAAGCCCAACCGGATGGAGCCTTCCCCACGGTGAAATCTCCAAACCCAGAAGAACCGGAAGCTTTGTCGATGGCCGTAGCCAAAGCTGAGGAAATCGGTGCCGATATGGTCGTTGGCACAGATCCCGATAGCGACCGTTTAGGTATCGCCGTGCGTAATCTAGACGGAAAAATAGAAATCGTAAATGGAAATCAGGCGATGATCTTGATGACCAAATTTCTATTGGAAAAACAAAAAGATAAAGGATTTCAAGGCAACGAGTTTATCGCAACAACAATCGTTTCCACCCCGATGATGGAAGCTATGGCAAAAGCCTATGGGGTAGAATTCAAAACAGCACTTACCGGATTCAAATGGATCGGTAAAATGATAAAAGATTTCCCCCAATCAAAATTCGTTGGTGGCGGCGAAGAAAGTTTCGGGTATATGGTCGGAGATTTTGTACGGGATAAAGATGCGGTGACGTCTACCCTACTCGCCTGTGAAATCGCGGCACAGGCAAAAGCTAACGGAAGTTCTTTTTACAAAGATCTAATTCAATGTTACGTGGATTACGGATTTTATAAAGAACATTTGGTCTCCCTCACGAAAAAAGGAATCAGTGGTGCTGAGGAAATCAAGCAAATGCTTAAAGATTTTAAGGATAATCCCGTTGAATCGGTAGCCGGTTCAAAGGTAAAATGGATCGAGGATTACAACACTTCAACGGCCAAAAATGTAATCACCGGAGAAGAAAAGCACATTGACCTTCCTAAAGCGAACGTGCTCATATATGAAACCGAAGATGGTACCCGAGTAGCCGCACGGCCCAGTGGCACGGAACCTAAGGTGAAATTCTATATCAGTACCAACGCTAAATTGGAGAAGGCAGAAGATTTTCACAAAGTGAATGCCGAACTCAAAGTCAAAATCGACAGAATCTTGAGCGAACTCAAATTGGGTTAATGGAATATTTCAAAAAAATTCTTCGCTTTGCGAAACCTTACAGTCGTTATGGCTATTTGAACATATTCTTCAACATTCTTTATGCGCTTTTTAGTGCACTTTCTTTTGCGGCACTGATTCCGATGCTCGATGTCCTATTTAAACCTGAAAACAAGGTTTTAAAAGAACCTACCTACACTGGAATACGGCATTTAAAAGATTACTTGCAAGATTATATCAACTTCAGGGTTACAGCATACTCGGGCGACGATGACATGAAAGGTCTGGTCTTGGTGATAGGGTTGGTATTGTTTCTTTTTCTCTTCAAGAACCTTTTCAACTATTTGGCGATGTATTTTATTACGTTTTTGCGGAATGGGGTATTGAAGGATATTCGCAATAAGTTGTACCACAAGATAGTAGATTTGCCTATTTCGTATTATTCAGAAAAAAGAAAAGGGGATGTAATTGCGAGAATTACTTCCGATGTGCTTGAAATTCAACATTCTTTTTTATCGGTTTTGGAACTCATTGTACGTGAACCCCTTACGATACTTTTCACACTTATCATCATGTTCGGAATCAGTACAAAATTGACACTTTTCGTGTTTATTTTTATTCCGATAGCAGGATGGATCATTTCTTTAATTGGAAAATCGCTTAAAAGACAGTCCGATAATGTTCAAAAAGAACAAGGGCAATTCTTGTCAATTGTTGAAGAGACCTTGGGCGGACTGAGGGTGATAAAAGCCTTTAATTCCGAATCCCGTTTTTATAAAACTTTTAGTAACTCCACACAGCGATTCTTTGATTTTTCGAACAAATTATTGAACCGCCAAAATCTTGCGGCGCCAACCGGAGAATTCCTAGGCATTCTGGTAATCGGAGTATTACTTTGGTTCGGGGGAAAAATGGTGTTGGTAGACAAAACCTTGGATGCCTCTTCTTTTATCGCCTATATGGGATTGGCCTATAATATTTTGACACCTGCGAAATCAATTAGCAAAGCTTCTTACGGAGTTAAAAAGGGAAATGCAGCAGCCGAGCGGGTTTTAGAAATTCTGGAAACTGAAAATCCAATTGGTGAAATCGAACATCCAATTGATAAAAATACTTTTGAACAAGGAATTTCACTAAATCAAGTTTCCTTTAAATATGAGGATGAATACGTACTTCGCAACTTTAATTTGGAAGTACCAAAGGGCCATTCCGTTGCCCTTGTTGGGCAATCCGGTAGTGGCAAAAGTACCATTGCCAATTTGGTGACGCGCTTTTACGATGTCAACGAGGGGCAAATGACGATTGATGGTGTTGACATAAAAACTATGACAAAAAAATCCCTTCGGAATTTGATGGGATTGGTAACCCAAGATTCCATTTTATTCAATGATTCCGTAAAAAATAATATTGGACTAGGAAAAGAAAACGCAACGGACGATGAAATTATCGAGGCTGCTAAAATTGCCAACGCCCATGATTTCATTTCGGAATTACCGGACGGTTATAACACTAATATAGGAGATAGCGGTAACAAATTAAGCGGTGGCCAAAAACAACGTTTATCGATTGCTAGAGCTGTTTTGAAAAACCCTCCGATAATGATCTTGGATGAAGCTACTTCTGCTCTAGATACCGAAAGCGAGCGCTTAGTGCAAGACGCCCTTGAAAAAATGATGTTGAATAGAACTTCGATCGTAATTGCGCATCGACTATCTACTATTCAGAAAGCCAATACCATAGTTGTATTGCAAAAAGGGGAAATCGTTGAACAAGGTTCTCATGATGAACTTCTAGTAAAAAACGGAGCTTACAAGAAGTTGGTGGAGATGCAATCTTTGGGTTAAATAACACATAAAATTTAAACTCCTCCCCTCAGAAGAGGGAAGGTGGATTCTAACGTAGTTAAAAAACGGAGGGGTCTGAAAGTCCATGCCATTATCCAAGAATCCGTACCATCATTCCTTGAGCAGGTTTGCGGGTCAACCACCCCTTTCTCCGCCCGATGGCGGATTCATTCCCCTCCTCGTCTGAGGAGGGGAGCCAGTGTCATTTTAACATTCTAACTAAACCTTTCCGTAACTTTATAGTCAAAGTTTAGAATTCAAACCAAAACTATTGATAGCTGAAGCCGATTTAGTAGACCAATTGAAGAATCAACGCACGCAATCCCAAGCGTTCGAAGTGTTGGTCAATACCTATAAACAAAGGCTCTATTGGCATATTCGTAGCATTGTCTTGAATCACGATGATGCTGATGACGTTCTGCAAAACACGTTTATCAAAGTGTATAGAAATATAGCTGGGTTCAAAGGAGACAGCAAATTATATTCTTGGATGTATCGTATTGCAACCAATGAAGCCTTGAGTTTTTTAAAGAAAAAGTCGAAAAAACAAGGCATAAGTGATTCCGAGCTGCAAAATCAACTCTTGGGCAATTTAGAAGCAGACGTCTACTTTGAAGGCGATGAAATTCAGTTGAAATTGCAAAAGGCAATAGCCACATTACCCGAGAAACAAAAATTGGTATTTAATATGAAGTATTTTCAAGAGTTGAAATACGAAGAGATCTCGGATATTTTGGAAACCTCAGTTGGTGGTCTAAAAGCCTCATACCATTTGGCGGTTAAGAAGTTGGAAGTTATTTTAAAGGAAAATTAAAGAAAGTGTCAACTTTATACGAATGGGCGGGAGAAAAAAATGATATTGAAATATCTGATCATATCAGGTTAAACCTTTTAAGAGATTGATAGTCAAATAAAATGATGAAAGAGTTCAATAAAAATAAACCGTTTAAAACACCCGAAGATTACTTCGAGGGTTTTAATGATAGGCTGATGGAACGAATTTCTAAGGAACCGTCCAGTATTCCCAAGGAAGACGGTTTTGTTGTGCCCGAGAATTATTTCGAAACGCTGCAAGAGTCTATCACGAAAAAACTAACTGCCGAAGAAACTAAGGTTGTTACACTGAAGCCATATCGGAAATTCTATTATGCGGCCGCGTCTATTGCAGCTGTCTTTTTGGTGATTTTTGGTTTACAGTGGAATTCGGTCGATGAACCCACTTTTGAAGACTTGGCAAATTCAGATATAGACGCTTATTTTGAAAATAATGAATTCGGATTAAGCATGTATGAAATTGGCGAGGTAATTCCTGTACATGAACTTGAAATAAACGATATATTAGAAAACCGCTTTGAAGAAAATCAAGTGTTGGACTACTTAAACGAAAACATTGAAGATTACGAAGCATTAAACCTTGATGATGAATAACCTAAAAACACTACTACTTTCGGGTTTCTTGTTGGCCTGTACCCTTTCTTTCGGGCAGCGACCGGATCGAGATAAAATCAAAGCGTTAAAAGTCGCGTTTTTTACAGAACGCTTAGATTTGAACAGTCAGGAAGCACAAGCATTTTGGCCCATTTACAATGAGTACCAAGAAAAAAGAGAAGCTTTGCGACAAAAAGAACGAAGCCAAGTTCGCAACAAGATAAAGGAGTCCGAAAATCTCTCTGAAAAAGAGGCTACTGATTTATTAAAGCAATATCTTAAGTATGAAGAAGAACAGGAAGAATTGGATAAAGCCTTTATTGAAAAAATTACAAAAGTGATATCCGCAAAGAAAACATTGTTGCTCTTGCGGTCTGAAGAAGAATTCAAACGACAGTTGATAAAACAATATCGTCAGCGCAGGGGCGGCGGTGGGTTCCGCTAAGCTGCTAAATTCGACGAACTACACAAAAAAGAGGCTTTCTAGCCTCTTTTTCTATTAAACCCTAACTCGTATTGATAGTCAAAAAGATATAACCCATAAATAGTTAAGCTATGAAAAATTTAAAGATTGTTTTAGTTGTGTTGCTGATGTTTGGTGGTCTGTCTTTGGCTACCGGACAACGTAAAGTGGTCAAAGTATATCCAAAACATGGTACAATAGTTACTAAGGTCTATAAGCCAAAAGTTATTCTTCACAATAGGGTAAACTACCATTTTGCCGACGGAGTTTGGTACCGGCCACAAGGCAGAAAGTTTGTGGTTTGTGCTGCTCCAATAGGTATTCAAGTGAGACACTTACCTAGAGGCAACAAGGTAGTCAAGCTGCGAAATGGAAGAAAAGTATACAAATACAAAGGTATTTGGTATAAGAAAAAAGGCCGTGGCTACGTAGTAGTAAATGTTTAAATGAAATCTGTCAGTTCGAGCGGAGTCGAGAACGGTGTTCCAAAACACATCTCGACTCCGCTCGATGTGATAATCTCGTTTATTTAAAAGTTAATTTAGAAATACGATTCTTGCCCGCTGCGTAAGCTATAGAATCATTCAGAAATCGAATAGTATAGAACGATTCATCTGAAAGTTGCTTCCAAGTTTTACCGATATCACTACTATATGATATTCCTGTAAAACCTACGGCAATAATCCCTTTACCTGCGGAATTGGGTACGAACTGCACGCAACTTTTGTATGCTGGTTCTTGACCATCGGCAATAAGTGTCCATGATTTTCCACCATCAATGGTAATGGCCTTATTGGCCACATTCCCTTCAGGATTCGTGTAATCACCACCGATAGCTATTCCTAAGTATTCTGTCCAGAAATCGATGGAATAGATACCTTGTGCTTCCTCCTTGTTTAAAATCGGGGTTTCAAAAGCCTCCCATGTATGTCCTTTATCAGGGGAATATAAGATTCGTTTGGTTGTGGCGATCCACGTTTTATCTCCAATGGTTTTGATGTTCGTATTGCTTGCTGCAAATGCCCCTTCACCGGCAATGGGTTCCGGTAACACATCACAGGGAATCTTTTCCCAATCACGACCGCCATCCCTAGTAACAATTATAGAAAGGCATCCCTCCACAGTGTCCCCTACGGCAATACCTTCTTTATCGTTCCAAAAAGTCATGGCGTCATAGAAAACCCCTTCTCCCTCCTCCATATAGACCAATTCCATTTTTCCGTTCTCACCGGTTTTATAGAGTAACGCTGGACTACCAACGGAAAGCATAAAAAAATCGGTGGATGTATGTGCAACCGCCCTGAATTCTGGTATGCTGGTATGGTATTTTTCGATGTTGGCACGAACTTTTCCCGTACTTAAATCCACTGTGCCAAAAGTTCCTTTGTTTGCAGCAAAGGTCAAACTGTTTCCGATGATTTCTATGGCCCGGATACTAAGCGTATCCTCATAAATAGTTTCAATCGCTATAGATGAAAAAGGCGAACGTTGTTTTCGCTCAGAGCAAGAAAACATCCCTATAAACAGTACCAAAAAACAGAAATAGCGCATGGTATAAAATTTATCAAATGTAAAAGGATTACTAATGAATACCATACCTTTGCAGCCTTAATTTTCTGAATTACAGAACAGATGAAACTGCATAGAAACTTGGTATTTGCCGTAATCGACGGATTGGATTTAATCTTCAATGAAGGAGAATATGCGGATAAGGTAGTACAGAAAGTTTTGAAAATTGATAAGCGTTGGGGTTCACGCGACCGCGGATTTATTGCGGAAACCATTTATGAAATGGTACGTTACAAAAGGCTCTATACAGAGATTGCCGATGTTCGTGCTCCCTTTAGAAGACAAGACCTGTTCCGCATGTGGGCCGTTTGGGCCGTTCTAAAAGGAATCGAGTTACCCGACTGGAAACAAATCGAACCCACTCCGGAAAGACGTATCAAAGGGAAGTTCGATGAACTTTCCAAAATCAGAAAGTTTAGAGAATCTGTACCCGACTGGATTGATGAATTAGGTGAAAAGGCCTTGGGTGATAAACTGTGGACAGAAGAGCTGGCAAAGCTTAACCAACCTGCAGAAGTAATACTTAGAACAAATACGATAAAAACAACTAAAGAGAAACTTCGGAAAGCGCTATTGGAAGAAGGTATTGATGTAGAACCGATCAAAGGTTATGCGTCAGCACTACGATTACCGGAACGTGCCAATGTATTTCAAACCGAAGCCTTTAAAAAAGGCTATTTCGAAGTCCAAGATGCCTCTTCGCAGCTAGTAGCCGAAATGCTTGATGTTAAACCCGGTCAGCGTGTTGTCGATACCTGCGCTGGAGCTGGTGGAAAATCGCTTCACCTAGCAGCCTTGATGGAAAATAAAGGCCAACTAATTGCCATGGATATCTATGGCAGCAAATTGAAAGAACTCAAACGTCGCGCTCGAAGAAATGGCGCCCACAACATTGAAACACGAGAAATCACCTCCACGAAAGTATTTAAGAAATTATACGGAACGGCGGACCGCGTGCTTATTGATGCCCCTTGTACGGGCCTGGGCGTATTAAGAAGAAATCCAGATTCCAAATGGAAAATGCAACCGGAATTCTTAGAAAAAATCACAAAAACCCAACACGAAATCATTCGCTCCTATAGTAAGATCGTAAAATCAGGTGGAAGGATGGTGTATGCTACTTGCTCTATACTTCCGCAAGAAAATAATGACCAAGTAAAATCATTCTTAGCTTCCGAAGAAGGCAAAGATTTTACGTTGGTGAAAGAAAAGAAAATCTACGCCTCTAAAAGTGGGTTCGATGGATTTTATATGGCGTTGTTGGAGAAGAGGTAATTTCCCTATGCAATAAACATTAAAAGCTCCTCCCCTCAGACGAGGGGAGGTGGATTCTAACAAAGTTAGAAGACGGAGGGGTCTGAAAGCCCAAGCCATAATCCAAAACTATTCTATGTGAGCTAGTTTGAGGGTCAACCACCCCTTTCTTCCGCAAACGGAATTCATTCCCCTCCTCGTCTGAGGAGGGGAGCTCAAAAACAACTATTCCTTTGCCTTCAAAGTAGGATACTCCACCCCCAACTGCTCCAAGTACGAATCATACTTTGTTTCGTCATAATAAAGTTTTTCAAGCTCGGCGCGAAACTGTCCTTGCTTGTCAGCATTCAGGTAAACGGGTGGTAAATCATCCGCTGAAATCATGGGTTCGTATTTATCATCCTTGCTTTGTACATCATTGAAATAAGTCCAAGCGTCCTTTAGAAGTTGTGGTTTTAAGAGGAAATCTAAAATCGTCATAGCTTCCGCTTTTGCCCCTGCAGTTACACCTTTATGCGCAATGGGTGTCGCCATGGCAATCGCGTTACTCCAATGATGCCCTTGGAGTCCAGGAATGTTGGAAGGAAAACGCATCGTAACGGTCGGGATCTTCCAAGAAATATCTCCGATATCGTCAGAACCACCGCTAATAGGCTCTACTTGTGGCAAGCCTAACTTCATCAACTCCGTAGCCAAGCCTTCCACCTTATCAGAATTCACCTCAATCTGAACCGCTTTTGCCAACGCCTGATCTTCCGCGGACCATTTGGGGAGTCCCACTTTTTTGATGTTTTCGTACATGGTTTCTGCAATGACTTTGTTAAAATGTCTGGGCCATGCCGCCCCTAAAATACGTGAGGTCATTTTTGTTCCGGTCATCAAGGCGGCACCTTTGGCCATATCATTCGCTTCGGCGTACATTTCCATAATGCCTTTGTATTTAATGTCCCTGAAATAGAACCAAATGGCCGCTTTTGAGGGTACCACATTCGGTTGGTCTCCCGCATCCGTAAAGATGGAATGAGAACGCTTTAAAGGGTGCAAATGTTCTCTTTTGTAGTTCCAGCCGATATTCATGAGTTCGGCGGCATCGAGTGCACTCCTACCCCGCCATGGGGCACCGGCCGAATGTGCCGCTTCTCCTTCGAACATATACTCTACCGAAATCAATCCTGTACCCCTGGTCGGTCCGTAGGATACGCCAAGGTTACTGCTCACATGCGTAAAGATGCACATGTCGATCTTATCGAAAAGTCCATCACGTACGTACCAAGCTTTGGAACCGAGTAGCTCTTCGGCGATGCCGGGCCATACCAATAGGGTACCACCGATATTCTCCCGCTCCATGATTTGCTTGACGGCCAAAACTGCTGTGATATTCATGGGAATTCCCGAATTATGTCCTTCTCCGTGCCCAGGTGCTCCTTCAACCATCGGCTTGTGATACGCCACGCCCGGATGCTGCGACGCCTTCGGAATACAATCTACATCACTGCCAATGGCGATTACGGGACCTTCCCCATTGCTCCATTTGGCGAACCATGCGGTGGGAATACCTGAAATGGAATTCTCAATGCTAAACCCGTTTTCTTCCAAGATTCCCGTGAGGTATTTCGAAGATTCGAATTCTTGAAAACCAAGTTCGGCAAAACTGAAGACTTTGTCTACCATCACCTGCGATTGCTTATGATTCGCCTGAACGATCGCTGCCACTTCGGTTTTTAATTTTTCAATTTGTTTGTTGGATTTTTTCTTTTGGGCAACAGTCGATGCAGTAAAGAAAAGCACGCAACTCGCCATTACTAAAATTCTGGTCATTTTCATACGGTTGGTAATTTAAATTAGCTATCTCTTAAAAGTATGAAAACAATTGGAAAGTTGGTAAGTGCTTGTTCTTTTATGCTTAATTTTTAAGAAGTTGACAGAAACCATACCAACGCGCTGCCCATTCTATATTTAAAAGCTTTCAACTAGCATACTTCGGCGCTAGAATGAGGGGTTAGGAATGCGTAGCTCGAATGTTTATATTTAGCCGAATATATTCTGAAAAAAGAGCGCCCTACAAGAAACCAAAAGTCTATGACCAAATCCATTTTCCTATTTTTCGTTGCCATAGTGATCAATTCGTGTCAAACCGAGCCAAAAGAACCGATCAAAAAAGAAATCGTTGATCTCAATGGGAATTGGGAATACCTCGGCTTCGGAAGGGGCAGAGTCATAGGCGACAGCATTGTAGAAAGTTATCATACATCTACTGTAGGCAATGTGCGAATGTCCGATAATTCCATCGAGGATTTTTTCAAATATTACCAAGTTGATACTTTATCAAACGATACGATTCTTATCAAAGACGGTGTCAAGATTTTTAAGCTTTTTAGAAGTGATACGGATTTCGAAAAAAAGGTCAACGATAGTTTAGCCAATGACCCCAAGTATAATTTTGAAGTATTGTGGAATACCTTTAATGAGCAATACTGCTATTTCAAGGAGCGGAACATCGATTGGAACAAAACGTACGAGACCTATGCACCACAGGTAAAGGCCGATACCGAACCGCTGGAGCTATTTCTACTCTTCGAAAAAATGCTGGGAGAAATCAATGACGGACATATCTCTATTGACGTACCTGATGCATTGGAAGAGGCCTATGAAAAACAACAAGCCAATACCAATACGGAGAACGATGGAGATATTCCTGATGGATTGGATAAAAAAGTTAAAAATCGGGTGATTGAAAAGCACCTGAAAAAAGTGAATGCCTTCAATCAAGGTGAGCTTAAATGGGGCATGGTAAATGAGGATGTTGCCTACATTCAGACCACCAATATGATCAGTTGGGCGCACTACCCGATTGCGGATAGTTTGCCCAAAGACGAATTTTGGGAGGAATGGTGGGACCGTCTTAACAAGGCGGACAATTACCACGATGATGTGGCGGAAGGCACCCGTTTTATGATGGATTCGATTGTAAGCACCCTCAAAAATGCAAAAGCCTGTATCATTGATTTGCGCTTTAACGGCGGTGGTTTTGATGACGCCTCCGTTGAAATCTTAAATCACTTTGTGAATGAAGAAACGGATATCTGCACGAAAAAGGTACGCTTGGGCGAGGACTTTACAGAAAAACAATTGATGACCCTCACGCCAGCGGAAAAAACGTTTAAGGGCAAGTTGTTTGTCCTCACCAGTCATGAAACGGCAAGCGCTGCGGAATTATTGGTCTTGGGAGCACGAGAAATTCCAAATGCGAAAATCATTGGATCAACAACCGAAGGCGTGTTTTCCGATATTTTGAGAAAAAAGCTCCCCAATGGCTGGAAGTATGGCTTGTCGAATATGATTTACGAATCGGTGGAAGGTGTCAGTTACGAGGAAGTAGGTCTTACCCCTGATGTACAATTGGCGTACCCGATAAAATCAAAGGACTTTTACAACTATCTTTTAGAAGACCTAGAAGATGGCGATGATGCTATTGAAAAAGTACTAGAACTAGTTCAATCGGAATAACGATGATTACTATGGTAGCCACCTTTTTCATAAATTGGTTAAGCAAGACATACCTTTGTAAAACATGAACCATAATATAACTCTCTTTTTAACCCTCCTCCTATTCACAACCACTATGAATGCACAAACCATCGTAGATTTTACCGAAACGAAAACAACCGAAAACTGGCAAGTGGTAGATGATGTGGTCATGGGCGGACGGTCTTCCGGTTCGTTTATGTTGACCGACGAAGACTACGCCCAATTTTCCGGTTCGGTGTCCTTGGAAAATAATGGCGGTTTCTCCTCCGTGCGCTATGACATGGAAACCTTGAAAGTTAGCCCCGAAAGCAAGATTCGCATTCGGCTAAAAGGCGATGGCAAACCCTATCAATTTCGGGTAAAGCATGACCGCAAAGAATACTACAGCTATACGACCGAGTTTGAAACCTCGGGCGAGTGGCAAACTATTGAAATACCCTTGGCTGAGCTGTACCCCAGTTTTCGTGGGAGACGACTAGAGCTTCCCAATTTCAATCATACGGCTTTGGAAGAACTCCGCTTTTTAATTGGCAACAAAAAACCACAGGAGTTTCAACTGTTGTTGGAATCGATCGCGGTAGTGAACTAAAGCCTTGGCTTTGGCCCTTTAGTTTGAAGTAACAAAGAGATTCCTCCCCTTAATACTATAGAAATACAAAAATTTCGAATAAAATTGTAACGGTTCGCAATTCTAAGACTCTATAATACTGAACCTCGGCTAAACACGAAAAAAATGAATCGAATACTTCTCCCCTTTTTGGTACTAAGTCTATTTTATGCCAACGCACAACCAGCTTCCAATCGCATAGACAGTATTGTTCAAAAATCGGTGACGGCCGACTTATTTGAAGGCACCATTTTAATAGCAGATAAGGGACAAATTACGTATCATAAATCTTTTGGTTTTACGAACCTTGAAAGGAGCAATCCGGTAACCAATGCCTCTCATTTTTCCATTGCATCGATTACGAAGTTGTTTACGGCAATAGCGACCCTGCAACTCATTGAAGAGGGTAAATTTCAATTAACGGATAATCTTGAAACGCTCTTACCGCAATACGATATACCCAATTCAAAAAAAATTACCGTACACCATTTGTTGTTGCACATTTCAGGTTTGCCGAATGAAAACGACGCAATTTTTAGCCAACCAAAAACCCCTGTAGCCTTTGTATCCGAGACCTTAGCCCAAAAGGGTAGTCGCTTGGGTTCTTTCAATTATGCGAATATCGATTATGTTCTGTTGGGATTGCTCATCGCGGAATATGATAAAAAGTCTTGGGAGCAAGCCATCACCCATCGCATTCTAGAACCGCTCAACATGGAAAACTCAGGGTTTTTGAAAAAGGATGCATACCCCGAAAATTTCGCTTATACTTTCTCCTATGATGCCGGAGGTAACAGGCAACAAGACCCTTTATTTTTTATTGAGAACTACAATGCAGCGGGCTGTATGTATGCCACTGCTGAAGATTTGTTGAAATTGGACCAAGCGTTGTACGGCAACCAATTACTTTCTGAAAAGAGCAAAGTATTGATGTACACCTCCTACCCCGAATATAACTATTCAGGCTATAGTGTGTGGACGTACAACTACCCTTTTTCAGAAGCACAGCCCAGAATTATGGAAAGACGGGGCGGCATTTTAGGCGCAAACTCCGTTTTGATCCGAATGCTTGACAACAACAAAACCATTATCATTCTAAGCAACAACAATAGATTCAACCCTGATTCTTTTGGCAATACAGAAAGTTTAAAAGAAGCTTTGATGATAGCGGTTGCAAAAACTAAATCCTAAGCACGTACAACAAACGTTTGAAATGCTTCAATTTGGATAGCGTTGTAACAATTCACAACTCTAAGAGTCTCATGTGAAAAGCCTTGGCTAAATTCGCAACATGAAAAAATTCACCCAATTCATAGAAAAGCACGGATCCGGAAAAAAGGTGTTGGCCCTTTTTATACTGACCAATCTTGTGTACGCCTTTATGCTGGCCGTTACCATTCCCCGTACCATGAATTTCTCGAACGGAATGAACCTGTTAGATATGCTCCCAACAGGTTACGACTTGAATTATGTAAGCGAACTATTCAGTGCACTCGGTGAAGAAGGCCGTAACACCTATCTGACCAATCAAATACCGGTAGATATGATTTATCCATTTCTTTTTGCGGTATCGTACGGTTTGCTTTTGGCCTATTTCCTTAAAAAAATAGACAAACTCAAAACGCCGTTCACCTATTTGTGCTTACTACCGATACTGGCAGGCATAGCAGATTACGCAGAGAATTTCGGAATCATCAACCTGTTGAACAGCTATCCGGACTTGTCAGCAGCTGCCGTAAAAACAACGAGTTCTTTTTCGCTTGTAAAAAGTATTTCAACAAGTGTTTTTTTTGTTGTTTTGATTATAGTTCTCATTGTATTAGGCATTAAAACTATAATCAGAAAAAAACCGGTTCGTAGCAATTTGGAACCCTAATGGGAAAATGAAACAAATAAAGATCAAGAACTATGTGCGGTATTTGTTCGGAATTGCCTTTGCAATTTTTATGCTCAATAAATTCTACCTCAGACCTTGGGTCGTAGAAAACGAACTACCCACGTTTTTCCAAATCGTGGTATTTTCAATTCCAAATTTAATTGAAGCGGTTTTCGGCGTTCTGATTTTGACAGGATTACTACTGCAATTCAGGCCCTATTTTGAGAAAACAAAGCTTATAAAAGACACGACCATTTATCTGCTAGCGGTGGGTCTTGCCGGGGTGTATGTAATCTCTCAAGAGTATAAGTTTCATAATTTAGGGGGCAATAACGTATATGACCCCTATGATGTAGCAGCTTCAATGATGGGACTCCTACTAACTTTTGTCCTCATCAAAAAATTTGGGTTTGCTGATTAGTTAAAAAAACGAGTAACCATTTACCCTTCCTGTCTCCCACGAGCTTATAAATGAACGACACCTCCCCTTGGCCCTACTTTCATGTAGGCCAAAAACCAGTAATCAGCTCACCCCTACAAACCTGTTCATAACTAAAGCCCTGATGTGAGGTTTTCTGTTTTTTAATTATTCACCAAATTCCTACATTTAGCGCTAAAAGAAGTATAAACCTTCAATTGAAAACGACATCGAATTGTTCTCTTATCACCTGTCTTATTCGGGATAAAGACACTTTTTGTTGTCATATAACAAGTTACCTGCAACCTCCAAGAATCAACCGAAATGATAAAAAGAAAAATATTACTTACATCGGTTTTTATTATTGGAAC